>NZ_ATYA01000001.1 GCF_000427445.1 Methylocapsa acidiphila B2
TTGATTGAATGATAGACGCCCAAGCGAACCGACTTCGCGCCAGGGCTGCAGGGCGCCATCATGCCTTTGGATCGCTATCGCCTCCAACCTATCGTCGCCTCTTCGCTACCAAAGCGCCCTTGCGCAGGCCTTGAGGACCTTCGTTGAGAGCATGCCAACTCGCTCGTTCGTCCGACTTCGTGGCGCCAACACACCTATCGTCGGACTGAAAAGTCCTAGGCCACCCGGGGATGATCAATTTGAATTTGTCCGAGATGGAGGCAGCTCATGGCGGAAGACCGCATCAATTAGGTGCTGCTCACCAGACGCACTCAGATTGCCGGGTTGATCTCCCAAAAAAAGCCGTACCTCAGTCGAGTTCGCCCCCAATGCGATTCGTCTCGACGCGATTGTCGGGTTCTTTGCTCCCAAATGGCAGCCAAAGACAATTTGACCAAAAAGGATCGGTTAGCGCCCATCTGAGATTTGACAAGAGATTGAGAACACAATAAGAACATCTTCTATGACGCGGAGGCGCAACCGTGACCTTCAAAACGATTGAAGCGGAAGAGCGACACGCCATTCCTGCGGATTGGCGTAAGGTTCTTGCCAAATTTCCTGATGATCTTCGGGACGCTTGGGAGGAGCGAGCGGCGATAATTCAATATGACGGGCAAGAGCCGAGACCAACTGCAGAGCGGCGCGCATTTGAGTGCATTGCTAGCGCTTACGAGGAAGCAGCGGCTTTACTATGGGCACATCTCCAAGTTTCAGCAGACCCAAGTTGCCGACCCGTCAGAGCTATGCGCGGAAGTTGGTGACGGCGTAGGAGAAAGGCCGCGTATCATGGGGGGCCAGCCGCCACTTCTCCACCGAAGGAGCGCTACGCCGTGTTCCAGGATAATGTCCTCAAGCTGGCTCAGCCAGGAGCCTTCTGTGATGCGCTGAACGAGATGTTGCAGCGGGGCTACACAAAACTTAATCGTCCATACCGTCGACGTTGAGGTCGCGAGTTTTCTTCGAAATCCGTGCCGACAAACTGATCAAGGACGGGCAGCGGCGGCTAGTCCGCCACAGCGATTTGCTTGAGCGCATGATCTCAACCGGCATCGGCCGGGTTGGCGTGCTCAACCGCGTGTCCGCGACCGGCGCGCGCGACGGGCAGAGTGCATTCGCTTCTTGCCATCAATCCAGTCGTCCTACGTCCGCCGCTCGAAGAGTCTCGAGGTGCTGATCCCGGCCTTGCATCTGAAGGACATTTCTAAGGGCACTTTCGCCGCGGCCTCCCCGCACTCGTCGGTCGCGACGCCACGGGTCTGTCGGCATCGACCAACGCCCATTTGATTTGAAAGAAATTTTTGCCAACGAACTTGAGCGGGGGCTCAAGCGCGATCTCTCGGCCAAGTAGTATACTACCTTTGGGTCGACGCGCATCCGCGCGCAGGCCATCGCCGAACGAGCGTTGCGAGACGTCGCCATCGGGCCACGCAACTGGCTGTTCGCCAGATCACGAGCCGGCAGCCAACGTGCCGCGGCCATCTATTCCATCATCGAGCGCTGCAAGCTGAAAGGCATCGAGCCATTCGCCTACATTACCGGTGTCATGAAAAAATTGCCAGAGGATGGGCAAACACCCGCATAGACGAACTCATGCCATGAAGGCGGAGCCAAAGCTCTCAGCATCAAGCAGTATAAAATCTTGCGGCGGTGAAAACACGCTCACGCCTATACCGTTTGGCGAGGACGCTCGCCACCTCTTTCGACGCTTGCAGTTAGGCTCGAACTCCCGGCGTTGTTCGGAAGCCGCCATGAAGTGTGCTCGCCATAACGTCCCCGCAGTCTTCCGTCTCAGCTTAGCAGAGTGACAGGCGTTGCTGACTATGAGACGCTCGCGATCAAATCAGACTTTGTTATATGAGTCCTATATTGCCTGATATATTGCACTAAATGTCATTTCGGTTCATTCGTCCCTCGAAAGCGCCCTGAGGCAAAAATCGACCATCTGATCAACCGTTGGCTTAGGAACTTGCGCGGCGTTCGCCAGCAAGCTCGGATGGAAGAATTGAATGCAGACGCTGCGGATAAGAATTGCGGCGAGCTCGCCGTCTCCGGGTAGGAACTCCCCCGCCGACATGCCCTGACGAACAATTTGCGTTATAGCCTCATCGAGAGCGTCGAAGTGTTCGCGTAAGATCGCCCAGTTTTCATTATAGGCCGTCTCGACCAATTTATGAAGCTTGTGATCCGAATGGAAGCGCTGCGCGTTGAGATTTTCGATCGCTAAGACGACATCCCGCAATTTCTTGCTGGCAGGACCCGGCCGTCTTGCGATTTCCGCGACGGCTCTTTCGATCTCGCGCAGGATGTTGCGGCCTACCGCCTCGTTGATTGCGTTTTTTGCTGAAAAAAAGCGATAAATATTGGCTGGCGACATCTGGAGCTCGCCAGCGATGTCGGCTACCGTGGTTTTTTGAAAGCCGATCTGGCGAAAGAGGCGCTCAGCCACCTCAACTATATTGAGTTGCGTACTGACTTCTCTCTGAGCGCTTAACGCCTTCATGATGTCCATCTCAAAAACTTAAATGAAAAAACAATCACCCTTTTCGGGAAGAAATATATCATATCCATATGGATTCGCAAAAGTACGCATTCAAGTTAATATTATTTCATATTGTAATTTCTTACACCTAAAATGGATCTAAATCGCTACGCGTATTGGAATGCCTATGCTTAAGCTAAACTGGAGCAACGCGCCCCAACTAAATTTGTATTTTGGAAGATAGGTCCTGACAGCCCCTAAGAAAGGGTCCCCCTCACATACGGGTTTTGGAATTTACGAAACGTTTGCCTCAACTGAGCCAATTCTCCACTCTCAGGCCGCGGGCGCGGCGGAATTCTCCTACATTGTCCGTAAAGAGAGGGCGGCGCTCGCTACGCAGAGCGTCCTGCGCTGTCATATCGCCGCTCTCGAGGCGATCGGCGGCGCGCCGCACGAAATCCTCTACGATCGGATGAAGACAGCGGTCATCGGCGAAGACGCTGACGGCCTCGTCGTCTATAATCGCGCGCTTGTCGATCTCGCCCGCCATTATGGTTTCCAGCCCCGCGCTTGCCAGCCTTACCGGCCGAAAACAAAGGGAAGGTGGAACGGCCGTTCCGTTATATTCGCGAAGACTTCTTCCTCGGCGGCTCCTTTCGCAATCTCGACGATCTCAACGCCCTATTGCGGGCATTGGCTCGATGCGGTCGCCAATCCGCGCGTGCATGCGACCACGTAGCGCGTCGTCAACGAGGCCTTCGCCGGGGAGAAGGCGGCCCTAAAGCCCTTGCCGCTCGCCCCTTATCGAACTGTCCTCAAGCTCGAAAGGCGGGTCTCGCACGAGGGCACGGTGAGCGCCGGCGGCAATCTGTACAGCGTGCCGAATACGACGCGCCGCGGCGTCCTCGACATTCATGTCCTAGCTGACGAGATCCGCATCTTCGTGGCCGGCGTTCTCATCGCCAGCCACGCGCCGCTCGAGGGGCGCGACCAGAGGCGCCTCGATCCCGCCCACCGCAAGCCCTTGCCGCCGCGCCGGCGATCGCGTCGCTCGACGCTCCCTCGACTTCTATGAGGCGGTCGGCCGCCGCCTCGCCGGCCAGGGGAGGACGCGATGACCGCGCATGCCGAGATCGTCCCCTCCGTCGTCGACCGCATCAAACGGAGCCTGGTCGGCCTGAAAATGCCGCGCGCCATCGAAATCCTCGACGCCACCTTGCGCCGGATCGAGCGCGGCGAAATGAACGCGCTCGAAGCCATCGACGCCTTGCTCGCCGAGGAGCTCACTCTGCGTGAGAACCGGCGCGTGAAAATGGCCCTCGTCATGGCCCGGCTCTCCGCCATCAAGACCCTCGCCGGCTTCGACTTCTCGTTCCAGCCCTCGCTCGACAGGAACCGCATCATGGCGATCGCCGAGCTGCAGTTCATCGATCGCGCCGAGGCCCTGCATCTAATCGGGCCGCCTGGAACCGGCAAAAGCCACTTGAGCCTGGCGCTCGGCGTCGAAGCCGTGAAGGCCGGACGCAGCGTCTACTTCGGCAGCCTCGCCGACATCATCGGCGCGCCCGCCAAGGCGGAGCGCGAGGGAGTTCTGCGCGAGAAAATCAGGTTCTTCTGCCGCCTCGCCTGCTCATCGTCGATGAGATCGGCTACCTCCCGGTCATTCCGGGCGGCGGCAATCTCTTCGACCAACTCCGCCACCTGCGAAGGCCATCCTCGGAGTTCCCGACGGCGCGCCGTTTCGCGAGATCGTCGTCGCCGCCTACGGCGGCTTTCCGCAGTCGCCGCGATCGGCGGCGGCGACCATTTTTGAAGGGGCCGCCTTGACGGGCCGACGTCACGGTGAAGCGCGAGAATCCAGTGATTTTCGAAGGAGCGAGGAAAAAAGAGGCCGTGGCGTTCTCGCGTCCGAGCAGATCGCTTCCGGCGGGTTGCGTCCAATTTGTCGCCATGCGGCATTACGGCCACCTCTCCCAGTCCTTTTCGGCGCGAAGCTCGATGGGTTGTTCGTTGAATTGACCGACGCGGCCGTGGAATGATCTCTATCGGATGATAGATATTTCCTGAGGCGAGCCCCCATGGCCGACACCGCAAAGCTGTTCATGTATGGCGAGCAAGCCGGCCTGATGCCGCATGTGCCGCGCCCGCAACGCGGGCCGGTAGTGAAGACCGGCTTTTCCCCAAGCACGAATTCCATTACGACGCGCAACAGAATGCCTACATTTGTCCGACCGGGCAGGCGCTGACGCCGATCCGCGAAGGCAAGCTGCGCGAATTGAAAAGGTCGCCTACGGCAATGCCAAACCCCGCCGCGCCTGCGCCCTGCGTCCGCGCTGCACCAAGGATGTTCGCGCTGTCTCGCGCCTCGAAAACGAGGAGGCGCACGATCGCATGGCGGAGCGGCTGAAGGCGAGGCCGAGGATTCTCTGCCGGCGCCGCGAGATCAGCGAGCATCCCTTCGGCGCAATCAAGCAATGGATGAATCAGAGAGCCTTCCTCATGCACGGCCTGCAAAAGGGCGCTCGCCTACAATCTACGACCAGCGCTGAATATTATCAGCGTCTAGGGCATGGTGAGGGCGGTCGCGGCGGTGTGAAAAAGCCTTGACTAGCGCCAGATCGGGAGGCATGGGCCGCTTCAGGTCGGTCCTCGAAGTTCAAGCGAGGTCAGAAGCAGATTTTGGCGGGAAATCACGAACCCAAGCCAAAATCCCGACCAAGCCACTGGCGATTGTCAACCCGACGCCACTCTCACCCGGGCTGCAAGATTTTTGCTATGAAGCGGCTTTGCAAAAGAGCACACTGAACTCTTCCGCCTCGACCCGTCCCGCCGAGCCCGTCTCGAAGTACGCGCGATTTGAGCGATTCATGACGCCGAGCGCCAATCGCCCTTCGAAACGATGGCTTTGTCACCTCAGGGTAAGATCTTCGCTACTCGGCGTTGCCCGTGTTGAGTGCCGTAAAACCAGCGTCCGTCAGCCGGTAGAAACCGGGCATTGAGGCGTTTTCCAGCCAGCGGTTCGTCAAGATTTTTTCCAAAGCTGGTTTGAGGTCGCCGTCGCGAAAGCGTTTGAGGACCAGGCTCTCTTGCACGGGCGCCCAAATGAACGATTTTCCGATTTTTATGCCGCGCGTACCGATTTCGGTCATGATCGCTTGGATCGTATCGTCTTCCGACGGCGGCGCGCCAAAGAATTTGACATATCCAGCCATCGTCATTTTGTAAGAGCCTTCAGAGGTGTTTACGATCACACCCTCTTCGCCCATCTGCTTCAAAACGGCGCGCAACTCGTCTGGGTGAGGATAGCGGATTTGCAGAGACGCGAATAAAAAGGTTTCCCCTTCTCGAAAGCCTCTGGCTTTGATGAAATGATTGATTGCCTCTACTGCCGTCGCCGCCATTTCGATACTCGCAAATCAAGGCTTCATGGATTGCCTGCAATGGAATGGACGCTAGCAAAAATCAAGCTGACTGCTTCTTTCTCGGCGTCTCGATCTTTTCCCCCAGATTCTTGCCCCGCGAACCGCCAGTCGCGCGCTCCCGGGCGTCGTCCGCGTCGAGCCGTTTCAGATAGTCCGCTAGCTTCTTATCGGCGGTCTCAATGAATTTTTGCAGCGATTTCGTCGGGAAGCTCCGGTCTATATTGTTGACCTCCTTGATGCGCGTGCCGTCAACCGCCCGCAACTCACGTCGGAACAGATCGAGCCGTCCGCACAGGATCACGAACTGCCGGAAAATCTTCTTGAATGCGGCGCGATTGTTGTTCCTGAAATCGGCGATGGTCGTGAAATTCGGCTTAAAGCTCCGCAACAGCCAGATGACCTCAACGTTGCGATGCCATTCGTCTTCGAGACAGCCGCTCGACCGCACCAGATTTTTGGCTCACCGCTAAATGGCCGGCGCCTTCGGCCAGCGCTTCCGGACAAGTGGCCCGTCAGGAGCGAACAAAATAGCCATGAGGACGCGCCAAGCCTATCATCAAGGCCCATTCAAGATGACGGGTCCGAACCCAACATGAAGCAAACGCCTCAAGACCTGGAAAAGATTGCCGCCTTCACGCTGGAGGATTACGACCGACGCGCCGAAGATTTCTGGGAAGGCACGCGCGGTCACGACGTCAGCCAGAACGTCGCGACAATGTTGCAATATATCGAGGGCGAACGGCCCTTCAGGCTCCTCGATTTTGGCTGCGGGCCCGGGCGCGACCTGATGGTCTTCGCCAAACTCGGCCATATCGCGATAGGTTTGGAAGGCGCCCCACGCTTCGCCGCCATGGCGCGCGCCCACAGCGGCTGCGAAGTTTGGCGGCAAGATTTTCTCAAGCTCGATTTGCCAGAGAACCATTTCGATGGCGTATTCGCCAACGCGACGCTTTTTCACGTCCCCAGCCAGGAGTTGCCGCGCGTCTTGCTGGAGCTGCATGCCTGTCTGAAACCCGGCGGCGTGCTGTTTAGCTCGAATCCGCACGGACGAAATGAAGAAGGCTGGAGCCGTGGGAGCTATGGCGCATATCATGACCTGGAGGCTTGGCGCCGGTACCTGTCGGCGGCCGGCTTCGCTGAACTGACCCATTATTACCGCCCGACCGGCCAGCCGCGGGAAAGACAACCCTGGCTTGCGAGCGTCTGGCGGCGGGAAGCCCGCGGGCCGCGTCCATGAGTTCCACATTGAAACTCAAGTCGCGAATCCGAACGCCCGCAACGGCGAGGTCGATGGCAACCGCAATCGCTTTACCAGAGGCGGCCGCCGAACTGGGCAATCCTCCTCTCGTCGAGGACCTTGATCGATAAAACGGCGGCTGCCGCGAGATCGCAATCATATCCCGGCCGCGACTTGACGTCCCTGATTCCTCCCCGTCTCTTCGCAAAGGCGATCGTTTCGGCGGTCGACCCCGCCCCGTCGATCATCGGGGGACGGTTTGGACGACATTGCGCCGGATCTACATTATTGCTCGGATACGACGTGTCTTTCATTCCGCATAGCGGGCACGGCGTGTTGGAAACGGGCTTCGGGCATTGGTTTGATTTCCAATTGTGGCCATATGAACCTCGCCGGCAGATTTACGTTAAGGCTTCCTATTGGCCGGAACCTTCGCGCCAACCGCGATGCGCCAGCCCCAATTATTTGACACGATCCATGTTCGCCGAATGGCTTCAGGCTTGCTACGGTAATATGTTGCTGAAGGTCGACGATCGCGCCAAATTTAACGGCGATAGCAAAGAATGAAATTAAGGCGGTTATCGCAACGATCAGCTATCGCCAAGTTTGGCTTTTGTCGGAGCAATATATCGTGCCGGAAATTAAAATACTTTCGCGCGATGACGAGTATCCAACTGGAGACCGCGTCGTCGTCAACACGCGACTTGCCCCCAATAATAGCGTCGTCACGGACATAATTTGTATCAAAGACGACACGCCTGTAAAAACAATAACGGACAGGCACTTGGCGCCAGATGTCGCTATACGAAAAGCCTCGGAAATCGCCGACGATTATGAAATTGATGTGATCTATGTCCAAAACGATTTGTGATTTACGCTGCAGTAACTAAAGCGGTGCAATTTGACTTTTCGTTAGTTCTTCCAACCGACAAAATGAGAATAGTTTGCTCATTGGCCGAACATTGCGCTTTCGTTCGCTTGAGCGACATATTTTTCGCTTTCAACGCCTTCCCCTGAAAACGATTCAAGGAGCATGCGGAGGCGCATGTCAGATGGCAGTTAATGAGGGTCTTCGTCACTTTCTGCGGAGCGAATTGCTAAGGTCGTGTCTTCCGTGCAGAGGAAGGCATGCGAAAGAAAATCAAGCTGGCCTTTGGTCCTGAAATTGAAGTCGGAGTCGTCGAGTTGCGCGCGGGCCGCTGGATCCTTTCGGCGCGTGGCGCTGGGGAGCTCCCCTGCCCGTTCTGCGGTGAGCTGGCGAGCTCTCGGCACGGCTTGCATCATAGACGGCTGCAGAGGATCTCTCCCCTTCAAGGAGCCCCCCACTCATGAACGATTTGCATTGACCGACGCCCCCGCGGAATGGTATCTATCAAATGATAGATATTTCGTGAGGCGAGACCCTATGGCCGACACCGCAAAGCTGTTCATGCATGGCCGCAGCCAGGCCGTGCGCTTACCAAAAGAATTCCGCATGCCGGGCAACGAGGTCCGCGTGACGAAAATCGGCAACCGCGTCGTGCTCGAGCCGATAACGCCGGAGAGCAAGGCGACGCCATGGACCATCATCGACTCGCTCGGCGACCAGCAATTCATGCCCGGAGGACGCGAACAACCGGCCTTGCCGGCCGATGAGCGGCGCGTCTTCGACCAATGATTCATCTTGACGCCAATGTCGCCATCGCGCTCCTCAATGCCCAGCCGCCGGTCGTGCGCGACAGATTCGACGCTGCGCGTTCCGATGGCGCCGCGCTCTTCATGTCCAGCATCGTGCTCCATGAGCTCATGTTCGGCGCGGCGGCGAGCCAGCGGCGCCAAGGCAATGAAGAGAAGATCGCGATGCTGGTCGCAAGCGGCATCGAGATCCTATCCTTCGACGCCGACGACGCCGGACATGCCGGAGACATCCGGGCCTATTTGAAGCGCGCCGGCACGCCGATTGGCCCCTACGATGTGCTGATCGCGGCGCAGGCACGCAGGCGCGGCGCGACGCTCGTCACGGCGAATGGGCGCGAATTCGAGCGCGTGCAGGGCCTCGTGGTGACGGACTGGGCGGCATGACGGCGCGCGGAAAGAGCGGCTGGCCTACGAAACCGGATAGAGAAAGAAGCAACCTGCTTGTCGCTTGCCTCTCGATCGGAGTGCGAGGAATAAAGACGCCTTTCTTTCGGCTATCCGGATTTGAATGTGTTTGCAACAATGCAAAGCTTGGCCGAGTGAAATTCAATGAATGTGATTTTCGGCCGAATACGAGATTTTGAATTCGCAAGCGGACCAAGACGGTCGCCGGCAGAAATTGACGGTAATCGAACTGGAGCTGAAGTCCGGTGAAGCGACGGCGCTCTATGAGTTGGCGGACCGTCTTGCGGACTCGTTGCCGGTCTGACTTGAAATCATGAGCAAGTCTGCCCGCAGCTTTATGCTCGCGACGGGCGACAACCCACCACCTGTCCGGGAGGAAAATGTTCAGTTTTCCACCGACGCAACGCTCGGCGAGGTCATCCAGACGGTCATCGCGAACGCACTTGGGCAGTTTGTCGCAAACTGGCCCGCGATGACGGAAACCTCTCACCCTGAGTCAATCCACCAAATGCACGTGGCTGTCGTCGATCGCGCACTGCTCCGCGGTTTTTCGATCGGGTTCTGACTTGGGCTGAATTCGACATTTTCCGGGCCGCGGCACAGCACATCGCTTCGGGCCTGGGGCCTGCCCGCGTTTTGGACGCGCGTCGAGAGTTGATCGAAGACCGCCCCCTCGCTCAGCATGCGCTAGCGAATAGTTTCAAAGCCTTGTTGAGCAATGTCGACAGCCGGCGCTCAGCTGCATACGCTAACACCCGAGATGCAATTAATGACTCGGACACGACCCGATTCGTGCTGAACTTGCAAGCGGCCATGGTGCGCTGTTCTCGGCCGCGCGGCTTGTCGGGCGCTGGCCAACAGTAGCCTGGCGGGACGGCAGCACCTTTCGCTTGTAAGGCCTTGGAGCGACTTCACAGGCGTATTCTCAAACGAGGTAGGCACTTGGCGCTGAAGTCGCCCGAAGAACGACACGGGCTCCGATTGGTCCTGAAGAACCTCCGCTATGCCGTGGGATTCTTCAGCTCATTTTTTTGGCGCTCGAACTTACATCCGAGAAATCACCCAGCTTCAGGATCTTCTTGGTGCATATAATGACGCAGCGAGCGCTACGCGCCCGCTGCAAGATATTGATGAAATTCGCGATCCCCAGGTCGCGCGAGCCGCTGGCGTAATTCTCGATTGGTGTGGGCGAAAGACCACGACCGCAGATGAAAATCTAGTGACGACGTGGGATAATTTCAAACAGATCCACTCATTCTGGGACTGTCCGAACTGCGTCGCATACGACCCATCACACATTTGCAAGGCAAACAAGCTATCGCAGAGCTCATATTCGCAAATCTAAACGGTGAGGCCGGCTTTGCCGGACGATGCGACTTTACACGTCAAAGCTCCCGGGCTTTGGATGCAAGAACGACGATGCGCCTGGCTAAGCACGGGGGCGACGTGAATGACGTCGCGATTGCGCCCATGCACGAACCCGCTTCGCGGGATTGCCCGAGCTGGCAAGGTAGCGCGTTTTCCATAAGATCTTGAGCGAGGCGTGGCGGCGCCTTGAGCATGGAGTTCCCTTCATCATGAAAGGAACTTCCGATGTCCGTTTCATCTGTCGAACGCCCCGTCAGCGCGCTGCGGCAGCGCATGCTCGAAGATATGGCGATGCGCGGCCTGCGATCGGATTGACACACGACAATTATGATGGCCGGTCATCGACAATTAAACTGGCCGGCAGGGGCCATCGTCGAGTAGCGCTGATAGAGGTATCAATCTAATTGTCGTTTGGCAACAGGTTAGCGCAGCGACAACTACATTAACTGTCGCTGATCAAAGCACGGGTTTATGTTGGCAGACGCTCTGTGGCCGGCGATTATGTTTCCATCATGCGAGGGTGTTTGGCCGCGCATGGCTATTCCGATGCGCCGGGTTCTTCCTTCGTTGTTCTGCGGACAGCGGAGCGCTTTCGGTAAGAGTCGCCATTCATCTCGATGATGGTTGCGTGATGGACCAATCGATCGACGGCCGCCGCGGTCATTGCGGCATCTGGAAAAACCTCGCACCAAGCCGAAAATGGCTGATTGGCGGTGATGGCGATGCTGCGGCGTTCGTATCGATGCGCGATGAGTTCGAACAAGACGCTGGTCTCGGCTTGATCTTTTCGAACATACGAGAGGTCGTCGAGCACGATGAGATCATACTTGTCGAGCTTCTCGAGGGCGCTGACCAAGGAGAGGTCACGGCGCGCGATCTGCAGCCGTTGAACGATGTCGATGGTTCGATTGAATAAAACCCGGGTTCCAGCATCAATGAGCGTATGGCATATGGCCGCCAGGGCATGGCTTTTGCCGGTGCCGCTTTGACCAAAAACCAAGAGATTGTCGCCATCCTTGATCCAGTCTCCGCCGGCGCCCAGCGCCAAAAGGTGCTGCTTGCGCACGCCCGGCGCGGCCTTGAAGTCGAAACTGGCGAAGGTTTTTCCGGCTGGCGCTTCGGACTGATCACGATAGCGCTGGATGCGCCGTGACGCCCGCTCGGTGACTTCGATCTCCATCAGCGTGGCAAGCAGCTTCTCGGCCGACCATCCATCTCGATTGGCGACCTCGGTGATCCGCTTCCAATTGCGGGCGATGCTGGGCAGCCGAAGGGTGGCCAGCAAGGAAGGAAGAATGGTCGTGTCGGTCATGGCCGCACCTCGCACGCGGAAGGCAGCAGCAGATTATAGTCATCGAGGTTTGGCGGAGGGATGGTGACGTCGCGGGACTGATGTGGCGCGGTCTGGAATTCCTTTTTGAGCTCGCCGAGGTCGGGTAGCAGGCCTGCGTCAAGGATGGCGTCGAGCCGGGCGGCCAAAGCCGTCTCGCAGGCTTCGCCGGATGCTGCCAGAACGAGCAATCCGACCATGGTTCGGCATGCATGCCTGGGGGCCAAGCCGGCGTCGAGAGCCGCCCACGAACGGGCATATGGGGCGCTCGGGAAGAGAGCTTCTTGATAGACGAGATATCGAAGGGCTTGCGGCTTGCGCCGGAGCGAGCCGATCAGGTGACGATAATTGATGGAGTGGGCGCGCTTGCCGTCCGTTCTCACCCGCGCCATGCGCATGACCGGATCCGGCCCAAGGAAACATTCAAGCCGATCGTCGAAGAGATGCACCTCGATCATGTGTCCGATCAGGCGAGACGGGACGGAGTAGATGACTCGATCGACATTGATGGTGCTATTGCGCGTCGCTTTCACCGTCACCGTAGCAAAGTCGGTCGTCCGGCGCTTGGGCAAGGGCTCGAGCTTCTCGCGCTCGATCGCGACGAGCGTCGCGCAACGGGCGTTGTAACGGCTGCAGACGCCGTCGACAAAGGCGCGGTAGGCTTCAAGGCTGACGAAATCTCGGCTCTCCCGCCGCCGGAGCCTTTGGTCGAGGCGGATCTTGATATGGCCGTTGGCCGCCTCGATGCTCCCGTTCTCATTGGCCACGCCTGGATTATTACGGGTCGCCTTCATGCCGTAATGCCGGCACAGCTCGTCATAACGCTTGGTGAAATCGAGCTGGGCGTCACGGTCAAGATTTTTGAAGGCGGCCGACAGCGAGTCGGTCCGATGCTCTTCCGGGACGCCTCCGAGCTTCCAAAGCGCATCTTGCAGCCCCTCGGCGACGGCTGAAAAGCTCTCGCCTCCAAGGATCACTTGCGCGTGCTCCCAACCGCTGAAGGCCAGCCGGAAATGATAAAGGCGATGCGGCAAGGGCTCGCCGACGATGGTGACCCCGAGGCTGTCGGCGACGGTGAAATCGGACAATGCCTGGCGGCCGGGATCATGGCGTTGAGGGAAGAAAACCTCCTTGTCCGCGCCGTGAAGGGCGCGCCATTTGGCGATGCGGCGTTCAAGCGTCCGGCGGACGCTGTCTGGGAGAACCTCGGCGCCGAGCTCATCCTGGAGCTCTTCGAAAATCGTCACCGCCATGATGCCGGGGATTTTGAGCATCTCCAGAACCCGCGGCCAGACAGTCTCCAGTGGATCCGGGCGGGTTCGCCAAGTTCGCGGCTGCTTCTTCTGGGACGGAAAACGCGGATCTTTGTCAATGCGGCGCGCTGAGCGCTCGCTGATGCCGGCCATTGCCGCGGCGGCTGCCTGATTATGGTGCTGTGAACGCGAAGCCATGTAGCGCATCACCTGTCTGTCGGAAATATGAGGGTTCGGCATCGAGCTCAATCTTTGGTTGATTGAGCCGCGATACCACCCTCGACGCCGAGCGGCAGATGCCCCCAGAAGGGAGTTTAACAGCGCCGTCGTCCGCCAGCGCCGATCTCCGGTCGGGGGCTCGCCCCTCCCTTCAACCGGCGCTGGCGGACGACCTTACCGGCCAAGATAGTTGTCGTTGAACCGGACAGTTTAATTGTCGGCGCGCAATCGGATACGCAGCGCGACTATATTCGCTTTGTGCGCAGCTTCGCAGCCTTCCTCGGACAGGCGCCGGATACCGCGACGGCCGGGGATATTCGCCGGTTTCAGGTTCACCAGCGTGAGAGCGGGGTGCAGCCGCCAACCATCAACTGCTCCGTTTCGGCGCTGCGCTTCTTCTTCACCGTGACGCTCGATCGGCCGGATCTGTCGCGGCGCCTGGTCCTGGCGCGCTATCCGCGGAAGTTGCCAGCGGTGCTGAGCGTCGAGGAAGTCGGCCAACTACTCGAGTCGGCGCCAGGGATAAAATACAAGGCCATACTCGGCGCCGCCTACGGCGCGGGCCTGCGTGTGTCCGAAGTGGCCACCCTCAAGGTCGACGATATCGACAGCACGCGCATGCTGATCCGGGTCGAACGGGGCAAGGGACGCAAGGACCGCAACGCCATGCTTTCACCCCAGCTACTCACGCTGTTGCGGCTGTGGTGGAAGGAAGGCAAACGACGCGGCGTCATGCTGCCGCATGGCTGGCTGTTCCCTGGACGCAGTCACGGCGATCCGATCTCAACCCGGCAGATCAACCGCGCGATCCACGAGGCGGCCGAAGCGGCTGGCATCAGGAAACGGGTGTCGCCCCATACGCTGCGCCATAGCTTCGCCACCCATCTGCTGGAACAGGATGTCGATATCCGTGTGATCCAAGTCCTGTTGGGGCACAGCAAGCTCGATACGACCGCGCTCTACGCTCGCGTCGCGACCAAGACGATCCACTCAGTGACCAGTCCTCTCGAACATTTGGCGGCGCTGATGCAGGGCGAGGAGCATAGCGACTGAACCGGCTTGGGCGCCTCGCTTGAGGTCGCCGATATCTTCCGAGCGGAAGGGGCCGGCTATCGCGCCGTTCAGGCCGGTCACCTGAGCCTTACCCAGCTCAAGGTCATGTCGGCGATCGAGAACTGCCGGACGGCGGCGCTTGGCGGCCATGTCGAGGGCTGCGACGACTGCGGCTACCTTCGGGTCGCCTATAACAGTTGTCGCAACCGGCATTGCCCCAAGTGCCAAGGCGCCGCCGCGCGAGCCTGGCTCGCCGAGCGCGAGGCCGACCTGTTGCCGGTCGGCTATTTCCACGTCGTCTTCACGCTGCCGGCCGAGATCGTCGACATCGCTTGGCAGAACAAGGCGGTCGTCTACGACCTGCTGTTCCGGGCGGCGTCGGAGACGATGATGACGATCGCGGCCGATCCCAGACATCTTGGCGCCCGGATCGGCATCACCGCCGTGCTCCACACCTGGGGATCGGCGATGACGCATCATCCCCATATCCACATGATCGTGCCAGGCGGCGGCATCTCACTCGATGGGCGGCGATGGATATCGTCGCGTCCGGCCTTCCTCCTGCCGGTGCGGGTGCTGGGCGCGCTCTTCCGCCGCCTTTTTCTCACCCGGCTGATCGAGTTGCACGATGCCGGCAAGCTCGTCTTCTTCGGCGCTCACGCCGATCTAGCCGACCAGCGCCGCTTCCTGCGCCATCTTGCGCCAGTCTGGAAGAAGCGATGGGTGGTCTATGCCAAGGCGCCGTTCGCCGGCCCCGAGGCTGTGCTCGCCTATCTCTCGCGCTACACCCACCGGGTCGCCATTTCTAATCAACGTCTGATCGCCTACGATGAGACCGGCGTCACCTTCCGCTACAAGGACTACCGCCGCGATGGTCCGGAGCGGCAGCGCGTGATGACGCTCGCGCCGCACGAGTTCATCCGCCGTTTCCTGCTCCATGTCCTGCCACATGGCTTCCACCGCATCCGCCATTACGGCTTGCTCGCCAGCTCCGCACGGAAGGCCAATATAGCGTGCGCCCGCGATCTCCTTACCGTGGCGCCGGCGCCACCAGAACCTGTCGAAGCGCCAGAACCGCTCGATTGGCTCCTGCCGTGTCCCTGCTGCGGCGGGCGAATGCGCATCATCGAGACCTTCGAGCGCTGGATGCAGCCGCGCGCGCCGCCCCGCGCTCCCGCGGCGCCCGGGCCCCCGTCGTGACCCGGCACGGCCTACGCTTACCTCCCGCCGCAACGTCCCTTGTTCCGGCGACCGCCATCTGCACGCCCTTCGCCAACTCCGTGACAAAAGACTTGAACCTCGCATGCGGCCAGCTCCCAATCCAGCGACCGTCCGGCGCAAAGTCTCACTCGCCGCGTCCTCGTCCGCGTCGTCACCGCCTCGGCGGCGCGGTCATCGCCCTCAGGCAAAACCTGAAATCCCCATAGACCGTTGCCGCAGGCCCGCGGGTTCGTGCTTGGGCGGTTTTCGTACGCCTGAAGGCAGCCGAAAACCTTCACCATCCCGGCCGTTTATGAGCGCTCACGAATTTCCTGAGATCTGCCGTTCGTTCAGTTTCACTACGGCAGGCCGCTTAGCGCCAACGCTTACTATCATGGGTCGGAGTTGATTGCTCAAGCGTAAGGCGTGGCTACCATTGCGGCGTGACCTGCTCCCTCTTCAGGCCTCCGTATCCGGACGCCAACGGAAATAGGTCATCTCCGTCACTGCGATCGCCTTCACTGCCCCGGCGATCGAGTTGCCCTGCGCCGTAAGGACATCAACCTGACGGAGCTCGGCGACAATCTCCTCGGGCTTGTGGCTCTTTATTCCCATCGCTCCATCATTCCAAATGATCCGCGGTCAGACATACTGGATGAATTGCTTCAATGGGCGCCGACCGGAATTGTCGGCGCTCCCTTTAGAATGCCATGCATCGCGCAAGCGCTGCATGGCTACTACCTTATTGGTCTGAGCCGTAATGGCGTCTCGAGATGAGCTTCAATTTGTAATGTACCAATCGGTACATTGCGTCGGTTAGAAGTCATGGAGCAAAAAGATTGGCCACCGAAACCGATCTTCCCCTCATGCACCCTTTCAATCCCGCTTGTACTGCCTCATGGATGCTTTGACGTGGCAAGGTTCGCGCAGGCTTTCTAAACGAACCTATTCTCATTCGGCCCCTACGTAGTGAGGAATATAATAACCATGCTAAACAAAGGCATACTAACGGGTATAGATAGTAGAGGTTGGAGCACATTTCCAGTGAACGCAAAGGTTCCAATCGGAAATGAGGCCTACCCATCGAGACCTCCTCTGCGGCAGGTGGCAATCGCCTTCCTCGGCGCCTTCATCGCAATTTCTGTTGTCGCGTTCGCGGCGGCAGCTAGCCAGCTCCCTTGGGTATTAGGTTCCTTTGGTGCATCCTGTTTTATCCTTTTCGGGTTTCCAGACTCACCGTTCGCACAACCGCGCTGCGTTATCGGCGGCCACTTTCTCGCGTCGGCGACCGGACTTATCGTTCTATCGCTATTTGGCGCTCATTGGTGGAGCATGGCTTTGGCCGTCGCTGCTTCGATTGCGCTGATGCAGCTCACGCGCACAGCGCACCCTCCAGCGGGTTCAAATGCCGCTATCGTAATGTTGAGCACTCCCAATTGGTCGTTCTTAATAATCCCGACTCTGCTTGGAGCATGCGCGCTAGTCACCGTGGCATTTGTCTACAATAATTTTATTGTGAACCGCGCATATCCTAAACATTGGCTTTAACACTTCAGACATATGATTAAGCGCAAGGAAGCACAAATATGCAAGTTGGAAATAGAGAACTCGCAATCTATCAGAATGCCGATTTCACGAAGATTAGTGAATTGGAAGCGCGCCATGAATGGATAGTGGCACCCATTTTCCGGGCAAGCGCCTTAGTGAGCAAAATGCCATTTTACGATCATATCTCCCGGATGCGGTCGCCAATGGAATTTAAGCCGATTGCAACCCAATTGTATTTCCATTCGGCAACCTTTCCGAAGGTGATGGGTTTGATGCTCGGCCTAACTCCAATTTCTGAAAACTACATGATGCCGTTTTATGCAAAACATGCATTTGGAGAAGCGGATCATCATCAGATGCTTCTGCGATGGATGTTGCGGCACAAAATAATTGCAAGTCCAGACGAAATTGATGCAACTATTATTGGTCTGGAAACTAACGCCTGCATAAATCTCGCCTATCGACTGGCTGCCGAGCAGGATCGCGACAAATGGTTGGCTGCAATCAACAGCGGAATTGAACGCTGCTCGAATGATTTCTTTAAGGCGGTTGCCCCCAAAATGCGTGAGATCGGCGCCGGCGATGCCTATTTCGATATACACGTTGAAGCAGATGAACATCATAGCATCATGGGCCTTGACTTCATTCAGGTTCAAGACCCATCTTCTGTGCGGGCGCGGCATATTCTTGCCAAAGCGCTGGAAGGGATAGCCCTTTGGGCTGATATGATTCATTCCTGGATTGGCGTTGATTATCATCCACGTTTCAATCTTGATGGATCTTTGATTAGCTCGCCACCTCACTGATACAGCGCGGAGGCGTCGGCCTAGCGGACGACAATTATAGACTGTTGCCCGCTGGCCTGAGACATCGCTAAATTATATTTAGCCCTTCGTTCCCTGACTTTGTTTCCAGCTCCAGGCTCATTTGCCGTTCTCGAACGATGTATGCTTCACTAATTGAGGGGCATTTTTACATCGGGTCATCTATGCGTGTTAATTTTGCAAGAAAATGCTCTGCCAAACTCGCTTTGGGGAGTGGTAGGATAGCAAACGCAATGGCCCAATCCCACGCTACGGCCGTTCGCAATTCCAGCACACGAGAGATTTCAATGCAACCTGTCGCCATCGAACGGTCGGTCACGACCTATAACCAAATCACGATCGCGGAATGCGCAGCTCTTTGCGGTTTGGATTCGAATGAAATGATATTGGGCGTCACTCCAACCATCGTGCATGAATCCCTCTATGCTAGCTACATGCTTCATAGTAAGCGGGGGCGGAAGTCTGTTTGCGAAGCGATCATTGCGGATATCCGTGCTTCGCTCGATCTACGCGAGCTAACACAAGCAGCTGACTGTCTGATTGTGCTGCGGCGTTTCCTTTCCGAAGAAGGTATAAATAATTTCGGTGTGCCTTGCTTTGAGGTGGAAGGCCCAGTTATAGGAATCAGTTCGAAAGCGTAGGGGACGGAATTCGGGTGGTCCGCCCCCGGCGGATGATTCAGGCACAACGTTAGTGCATTGGGCTAGCTGACACGATAGTTGGGCTGGGCGAGAGCGCGCCTTCAATAGCTGGCGCGCTCGCCCATGGCTTGAGCGCGCAGCGCCGGGGGACGATTGTCTCGGGCGTCGGAGGTCGATAGTTGAGCGAGCTGCGCGGGCGGAAGGCGTAGTAGTGGCGCCGCCAGGCTTCGATCAGGACTTGTGCTTCGGAGAGCCTGAAGAACAATTCGTTATTGAGCAGTTCGTCCCACAGCTTGCTGTTGAAGCTCTCGCAGTAGCCGTTTTCCACGGGCTCCCAGGCTCGATATAGGCCATCTGGGAGCCGACGGCGGCGATCCATTCACGCAAGGTCTCGTCGATGAATTCCGGGCCATTGTCGGCGTTCACCGTCCAGCTCGCGCAGCGCAGCAAAGCCGTGATCCGCCGATAGCCGTAGCGGCCATAAGGCTTAGCGAATTCGACGATGTCGGCGGTCAGGTCGCCTCGGCGTCGCGGCCGCGCGCGGGCTTGCGCTGAGCGGACCGGGGCCGCCGGAGCACCGCGCAGGCGCGACGCTCCGACACCTTCAGTTCCGACCCCACCTTAACGACGCAGGCCCGGCGTCGGACGGGGCTTAGATGTAATGGGATCGTCCGCTTTGTTCCCCCGCCGCAGAATGAGGCGTCTGGACGAGAAGGACCGGCATGATTCGGAACAAGCCGCGCGACGCCGCCGTTTACCGCGTCGACCTTGGCAAGAATATCTTCTACGTCCTTGGGGTCGACACCGCACGCATGCCTATTCAAAAGGCGAAATTTCGGCGCGAGACCTTGTTGCAATTTTTTGCGCGAACGAAGCAGACGATCGTCGGAATGGAGGCATGTGGGGGCTTGCAATGGTTGGCCCGCAAAATCCGTGCGATGGGCCACACGGTTCGCATCCTGCCGGAGCAATTCGTCAAGCCGTATGTAAAATCGAACAAGAACGACGCGACCGACAAAGCGGTTCGTCGAGATCAAGACCCCAGAGCAGGTGGACATGCGGACGCTGCATCGCATTCGTGATCAATTGGTTGCTGCCCGAACCGGCTTGCTCTGCCAGACGTGCGCGTTTTGTTTCGAATACGGCGTCGCCATCCGTCAAGGCGTCGGCGTCTTCAAACTCGATCTTCCCCACGTTTTGGCCCGAGTCGAAAGCGGCAATGCCCCGCGCCGATCGCTCGAAAGGCGGACTCCTGCCGTTCGATCACGTCCTGATGTTGAAAGTACTGATCCTGCCGGCGCCGCATTCGCTTTCTGATGAGCGCGCCGAGTATTTGAACTAGGACCGGCTGTCGTTTATACGTTTGTCGGGCATGGGCCTGGCCGATGCGGTGCCGAGCGCCAACACGATCTGGGCCTTTCGCGAGGCGCCGATGCAGGCTGCTGCGATCGACGGCCTTGTTCCGCCCCAAGAAGCCCCAGGGCAAGCAGATGCCGGATCGCAGCACATCGCCAAAGCGCAGAAATCGAAAGTCCGCTCCAAGGTCGAGCACGTCTTTGCGCATCGGAAGAGACCTATGAGGCTCGTCGTGCGAACCATTGGCATCGCCAGAGCCCAGGTGAAGATCGGGCTCGCCGATATCTCCAACAACATGCGCCGCGCGGTCTGGCTGCAAAGCAAAATCGCCTCGGCCTTGCCCGAAGGCGGGCGGCCAAGGCCGCTTCGAGTAAACCAACCCGCATCAATCCGATCGGCGCAGGAAGCCGCTGACCTCCTTCGATCGCTTGAAAGCATCGGTTCTTGGAGGTGCCCGGTTTTCTGAGCAGGTGGAACAGGAGGGCGTCCCCAGATGGACTGAACGGGAGATATCTGAGCTCGTCGAGGATAATGAGGTCGAGGCGCAGCAGGCGTTCGACCAACTGGCCTGCCTTGTTCAGGGCTTTTTCCTGCTCGAGTGCGTTGATGAGGTCGACCCAGGCGAAGATGCAGACTTTTTTGTGGTGATGTTCAGCGGCCGCACTTCGATCGGCTGATTTTGGTCACTCCTTAAGGATTAGCTGAGAATGATCCGAGGGTCCCGCCTCTTCCTTTAATTGATCGGCGGTTCTGATAACCAAAGCAAGGGCTTTGGCCAAAGCTATCAGGGACTCCTCTGGGCATCGAGCGGTCTCTTCGCCGCAGTCGCGGAAGCGGGACCGGTCCCGTACCTCGCTAGCCACGACAAGGGTGGCCTTGTCGGCGACGATCGTGTCAAACATTGCTGCGAAACGGCGTTCCTGCTCATTCTCCCTGTCGGACCCTGATGCAGCGACACCCTCAACTACCATGCGCAATGCAGCTGCAATCGCGTAGATATGTGCAACACGTTCAGAGTTCTCTCCCACCGAAGAAGTACTTTCGTCGCGGTCATTGATTGCGCCGACAAGTTTTCGGGCGCTTTTGATAACGGGTGTGTGGCCTTCATTCGGGAAGCCCATCAGGAAGCCGCCCGCGAAGACCGGGGCGAAGACAATAATTTGGAAGATGTAAACTACCCATTTTTCAGCTGGGTCGAGCAGAGTCGTTGCGGCCTCCGCAATGGCCGCGACAAATAAACCGCCGAACACAAGGCCAATCTTGCCCCCCCTGCTCCACTTGGAACAGCGCGTCAAAAGGCTGTGGATCTGCGCTCGTAAAAATTTCTTTTGTTCATCTATCTCCGTCAATTCAGCCGTCCCTGATCCATAATTCACCATCATCAAATTCGAAATAATTGGCTTTGACGACAGGCCGAGTCACCTTAACAGGAAAGACGCGCAAAGTCTGGTAGGGCGCTAAATTTAAACTGCTCGCGCTTCGATTATCGCCGCGATCGCTGTCCGCCTAAAATCGGCGATATGGGGAGCTGGCTTTATTCTGTTTCCGTTGCGCCACCGGATGGCCGAGGAGATGCTGGAAGTGCAGAGCGCTTTCGCAAGCGCAATGCCCTGTGTCGATTGGCCAGCTTGTTCGGCCACTCATTTTCCAGTCGGATCCGTCGTCGGGCTTCTGCAGACGGCGACTGAGCTGCTGCCGGCTTCGTGGACACTGAGATGAGGTGTTTTACGAAGCCGGAGGTGGAGTATGGAGCGGCGCCAGTTCATTCGAGAGTTCAAGGTCGAGGCGGTTCGTCTCGTTCGCGAACGGGTTGTGAGCGTTGCGCAGGAGGCCCGCGATCTGGACATTCACGAGAACATGTTGCGCCGTTGGGCGAAGGCGCCGAGCGCCGATCCCGCGCAGGCCTTCCCGGGCCACGGTCAGGCGAAGCCCGAACAGATCGAGATCGAGCGCCTGCGATGTGAAGTCGCCAAACTGCGGGCGGAGCGCGACATCCTAAAAAAGGCCGCAGCCTTCTTTGCGAGGGAGGCGAGACAAGGTTCGTTTTCATCGCGAAGCACCGGAATGTCTGGCCGGTGGCGTGGCTCTGCGAATCGCTGGACGTATCCCGCTCGGGCTTTCACGCCTGGCTGCGACGCGGGCCGAGCGCGCGGACGAAAGCCGACGAAGAGCTGACGCCGAAGATCCGCGCGAGCTTTGTCGGCAGCGCCCGGACCTACGGCGCTCGCCGCGTCTGGCGCGACGCGCTGGCGGAAGGCGTTTCTTGCGGCCTGCTATACGATCGAGCGGCTGATGCGGGCGAACGCCTTGCGGGCGCGGCCGCGCCGCCGGGGCTTGCCGAAGGACGAGGGCGAACGTTCGTATTCGGTCGCGGGGCCGAACGCGCTCGACCGGCAGTTCACGGCCGATCAGCCGAACCGCAAATAGATTGCCGACTTCACATATGTCTGGACGGCCGAGGGCTCGCTCTACGTGGCGGCCGTCATCGATCTCTTCTCGCGAAAGGTCGTCAGCTGGTCGATGAAGGCCGAGATGACCGCCCAACTCGTCACCGACGCCCGTATGATGGCGATCTGGCGTCGCGGCAAGCCGGACGCCCTGCTATATCACTCGGATCGCGGCAGCCAATATACGAGCGAACAGTTCCAGCGCCTGATGGCCGACGACGCCGCGATGGAAAGCGTCTTTTCGTTGCTCAAAACCGAGCGGTTCGGCAGGAAGGTCTCCCGCACGCGCGATGCCGCCAGGGCCGACGACTTCGACTACATTGAGCGCTTCTACAGCACGGTCCGCAGACATTCGACGATCGGCTGCCTCAGCCCGGTTGAGTTCGAAAGGAAGGTGGGATTAGCTTAACTGCCTGTCCACGAAACCGGCAGCAGCTCGGTCGCTCTCTCCAAACGGCGAGTTTTCGCCCGGTATGCCCCACCTCCACTGTTTGCACCATAGTCGCTCAAAGTACCGCAGATCCAATTCAATGTATCCTGATAGTCACTGGTCGACACCCTGTATATGCATCATACGGAAAGCTTCAAAGAAGCCTTCTTTTTAGCCGATGCATCGAAGTGTGACGCCTCGAGTAGGCGGGCTGATAATCTACGGAGAGGAGCATCCTTCCCCGTAACCCTCATCATGATAAGCGCACCTTGTAAGTCTGACACAAAGCCGTCGGCAAGCGCTTCAAGCTCGTCCTTTTTATATAGTTTATGGAAAATTGCCTGATATGCCTTCGACCAACAGTTAAAATAATGTCGAATAGGATCTGAAAAGTCTGGGATCGACTCCATTGTCTCAATCGCAAAATTAGCGAACACACAACCACTATCCTTAATTGAAAAGTATTGCTCAAGTGCCTTGTTAAGTTTTAGAAGACGACTTTGCGACGACAAGGATTCGTCATATGCATAAATAAATATGTGGCTGTCGAAAAACTCTTGAGTCCTTTTCATAACAGCAATCGCAAGATCCTCCTTACTCGCAAAGTGATAGTATAAACTAGGCTTCTGGATACGGCAAGCTTCTGCGACGTCACTCATTGACGTCGCATGATATCCTTTTGCTCTAAAGAGTGAAGCCGCAACCGACACAATATCATCGGTTCGCCTAACATCTATTACCATATTCTAGGACTCTTGCTGGCATCAATGTTCAAAATGCGCTCCGATAAAAAAGTATGCCGCCGAAAGCTAAGCGTTTTAAGCTTCGAGAAACGTGCCAAAAGCACCTATTTGACCTACCTACCGAGTCGCAGCATTCGATGCAATCTGCCACCTCCGGTTGATTAAGGATACCCCCCAGATTGGGGATATTCTGGACAACCGGTGGATTGCACCTGACTTTTGAATTCCTGAAGGCGTTCCCTGGATGGATGCGGCGTGCGAGTCTGAGACTTGCGCTCAGGAAAATCGCTTACCGCTTCGCCACGACATCCCGTTTGGCGCGGAGCCGGAAATCGACCGTCTTTCCCGCGCTGTCGACCGCGCGATAGAGGTAGGTCCAGAGGCCCTCGATCTTCGCGCAGGTTTCGTCGACGCGCCAAGAGGAGCCGGCTCGGGCGCTCGAAGCGGTCGCAGCGCCGTTCAAACTCCGGAACATGGCGCTGGACCCAGCGCATGATCGTCGTATGGGCGAGCACAACGCCCCGCTCGCCATCATCTCCACGAAATTGCGAAAGCTGAGCTTGAACCGGAGATGCCGGTGGACACAGAGGACAATGATCTCCCGGTCGACATGACAACCCTTGAAAAGGTCAGCTATGCTCTGCATCCGGGTTCGCTATCTCCAAACGACGAGTTTGCATCCAATACGCCACGCCTTAGCCGTTGGCGCCAAAGCCTGCTCGAGGATATTCGCTCCTCCCGCGTTCATCTCGTCTCGATCGAAGCAATCGGCCCCAGACGACTACAGGCTCTTTAACATCACAACGGCAACGCCATTTGATTAGCGTTTAGCACTTGGAATAGGCGCGCAGATAATCTACGGAGCGGCAAAGTTGTTCCCGTGACGCGCGTCATAATGAGCGCACCCTGCAAATCCGACACGAAGTCATCCGCCAGAGACTGGGCTACGCTGGGCTCGTAGGCGGAGGCGAAAATTGCTCTATATGCATTTGAGAAAGAACGAAAATAGCCGTTAATTGAAGCCGCGAATGCAGGGACATAATCTATGGTTTCAATAACAAAATTTACAAACACACACCCGCTATTTTCAATAGAGAAGTACCTCTCAACAGCCTCATTCAATTTCGCGAGACGTACCTCTGATTCAATCGCTTCGTTGCAGGCATGCTCAAATATATTTCTATCAAAATAGGTCTGCACCTTATTCATTACCGCAATTGCAAGCTCTTCTTTGTCGAGAAAATGCCTATATAAATAGGGCACACTTATCTTACACATCTTTGCAACGTCATTCATTGACGTCTCGTGATAGCCTCTTGCCCGGAATAAGACCGCCGCGACCGATAAAATTTCATCTAATGTAATTGGTTCGTTTTCCATTGTCGGCGATCTATCGTTTGTGCTTTTGCTATGGGTGAAGACTTGGTAACTCTAAGTCTCGGTCGCCTCATTAGATCTGCGCGAAACACCATAGAGACTGGGAGAGTTCGAAAGAGAGAGGAAACCACGTACGCTAAATTACGTGATTGCGATCGTGCGGGAGATCCTGAAGTCGGCTGTCTCGTCAAAATCAAATCTGCCAATTGCAGCGTCGAGTGCAGCTAAAAATTGAAGTACGCGGCATATGCGCGCTTGAGTCATATTTCGGATCCTTCATCGCCCGAATTTCGAACATGTTTTTATCATAATTATAAAACCACATTTGAAAATACATTGCTATCGCCATCTGTAAACGGGTCAATTTTGGCTCTGATGCAAGCGGTTGAGGCGGGGCACGCGCCGTTTGGAGAGAGCGACCCCGGATTTGGAGCATGGCTGGACGCCTCCAAAAACCGCTGGCCAAATCGTCGTTGACTTGCTTCACTCGGTCAAGTCGCGATCAAAGTAGGGCTATGGCGAAGGGGACGCCCGGATTTTTTGACGTAGTTAAACGATGGGCGGAATTGTCGGCCAAAGGCGACGATCTGGAGCGTGTGAAGGCGCTGGTCGAATTCGAGATGTTCCAGGCGCCGCTCGAAACGGCTGTTCCACGTGGCGACCATTCGAAGGGCGGCCGGCATCCTTTCGAAGGCTATGGTGCAAACTTTTGGAATCGACGCGACGAAACGTCGAAGGCGTGAGTCGGTACACGAAGCGAGAACAGCGCTCCAGATCTCGAGCGCAGTCTTGCCTTTGACGCCAAACTTGCCGAGTTTGAACTGACTTTTCCTGACTCTGTGCATCAATTCGATGCCGGCTATGGAGCGCCTCTACAAAATTTGACTTATTATGTGATGATTGGCGTTCGAGTTCGCTGCGGGGCTGATCGCTCAATCCTTGGCCTCTCGTCGAGGCTGCCTGAAATCGCCCCCCGGTTTCTCAGGCGGGTGTGGCGACTTTGTCCGCTCAGCTCACGCGGCCCAAACGCGCGGCGCGCTGGTTCACCCGGTCGCGGCCGACGTTCTTTTGAGGCAGACGAGCGGCGCATGTTGTAGACGAGGTTGGTCCTGCTCATCTGTAGAGCGCTGCATTCACGTGACGCGTCTCAAGCAAAACCGCATCACGTCCGGAGGCCACAAGCCGGGCCATACAGCCACTGCGACAATGGTCCGGCCTCAAGCCCGATGCGGCTGACAGGCAATTCCAGCTCGCCGAAATAGCGAACAAGCACCTCAGGCTCGCAGGGGACCTTCATCTCGTGGACGATCTTGTCAGTCCCGTCCCCAACGCACACGCTGCACTTTTTTCAAAGACATATCGATTCCCGTATAATATTTCATAGCTGTTCTTCACATGATGCTTCGAGCCGATCGCTAGGACTCCGTTTCAATAACATCATTTTGAGAGACAGCCGCCCAACTTGGCAATGCTCGAGAAGGCCGGCCCCCTCCGGCATTTAGATCGTGCAGACGGCTTTAATCAAGCATAGTCCAGCGCCGAAACCGACGACCGATCTGAAGTCAAGTTCTATACTTTCGCGTCGTAGAGCAATTCTATTGACGTGCTTCAATCGGCTGAAGCCGTGTTCGATTCGGGCATCGGCCTTGTAGAGGCCTTTCGCGAAGAAGGCAGGCCTATTCTTTTGGTTAGGCATGCGCGACACATCACGGAAGCGATGCAAAGCTTTCGCGCAGCTTCGTGGTCCACCTTGCTGGCGTAGCCTTAGTCGCGAACGACAGCCCGAGGTCTTATGGTCTGGTCCAATGTCGAGCACGGTTTCGAAGTGGCGCGCAGCCTCGCCGTCTACGCTTTGCAGCCACGGCGACGAAGACAGACGTTAAATACCGCAAGTATACGCGCTCCGTCATCTTCATCCAACCTCGTCGACAATGATTTCTGCACCCCGAATTGGGTCGGATGTCTGTGACACTCTCCCGATTCAGTCTACGACACTCAAATGACGCTTCAATTTTAAACTTACCCACAGGACCTAACGCATTAGCCCACATGCCTAAATCACGACAGCTCGGCGTATAAGGCGCGACAAATACGCTGTAGCCAGATCATAGTAACTAAATATTATCTCTTGATTGCCGTCGAGAGCTGCTGTGAAAGCAGACGATCTCAGCCTGTAGCTTTGCACTATTTAGACAATTACATAGAAGCTCAAGGCCGCTTGATTTCGCTAAGCGGGCTAAATCAGCGGACATATCTGCAATATATGATGCCGTCTCTTCTGCGGAGATATAATTGATATGTGAATCAACGCAAGCATCATTTCTACGTTTCTGACCGCTTAATTCTGCCGACATTGCGTAACCCTCAGGTACGAGATTGCTATTAGTGGATAATATAGAATCATTGCCATCGCTATTAACTATTGTTATAGTTATATTCAGATGCCGCGTTCCTATATCATGTATTGTTACGGTACCTACCGATCGGTAGTCCGTCAAGCGGAATCTTGGCAAAAATTGAGCGAGGAGGCGAAAGCGAGCTTCATCGCGGTGAAAGAAATTGTTCTGTTGATTTCCGCTTCGAACTGACCCGGGATTTTCATTGAGAAGTGACCCGGGTGGAAGTTGTGTCCCGCGTTGTGGGCGAGGGTCAAGCGGCGGATTTTCCCTTTCGTGTTTTGGGAGCTGCGGCGCTTGCTGTGAACTGGTAGCTGTCATTGCCTTTCTCAAGGATATGGCAATGGTGGGTAAGCCGGTCCAGCAGTGCGGTGGTCATCTTGGCGTCGCCGAACACCCCAGCCCACTCGCTGAAGCTGAGATTGGTGGTGATGACGACGCTGGCGCGCTCGTAAAGTTTGCTGAGCAGGTGGAACAAGAGTGCGCCCCCTGACGGGCTGAACCGCTGATAGCCGAGCTCGTCGAGGATAATGAGGTCGAGCCGAAGCAGGCGTTCGGCCAACTGGCCCGCCTTGTTCATGGCTTTTTCCTGCTCAAGCGCATTGACGAGGTCGACCGTGGCGAAGAAGCGGACCTTTTTGCGGTGATGTTCGGCGGCCTGAACGCCAAGGGCGGTGGCGATGTGAGATTTGCCGGTTCCGGGCCCGCCGATCAGCACGACATTGTCGGCGCCGCCCATAAACTCGCCGCGGCGCCGTTGCCGGACCTGAGCTTCATTCACTTTGCTGGCAGCGAAGTCGAAGCCGGCGAGGTCCTTGTAGGCTAGGAACCGGGCCGATTTGATCTGATAGGCGATGGACCTGACCTCGCGCTCGGCCATTTCCGCCTTGAGCAATTGAGCGAGTATCGGCACGGCGGCCTCGAAGGCCGGGGCCCCTTGCTCGATCAGGTCGCCCACGGCCTGCGCCATGCCATACATCTTGAGGCCGCGCAAACATGACCACGACGGCGGCGCGGGCGGGATCATGACGCATGGGGCAGCCCCCTGTCGCGAAGGGCGTCATAACGCTCGACATTGGCACGCGGCTCCCGGTTCAGGCCCAGAGCCTGAGGCGCGTCGATCGGGGATGCCGCAGGCGCCTTGCCGTCGGGTCAGGCGGTGCAGCACATTGAGGACATGGGTCTTGGCAGCGACGCCAGCCTCGATCGCCAGTTCGACCGCGCAGAGTACGGCCTGCTCGTCATGGCAAAGGACCAGGGCCAGGATCTCGGCCATTTCCCTGTCCCCGCCAGGACGCTTGAGGAGCTGGCTCTGCAACTGCCTGAAGGCTTCCGGCAGTTCGGCGAACGGCGCGCCATTCCGCAGGGCGCCGGGCTTGCGCTGGATCACCGCCAGATAATGACGCCAGTCAACCGTCCGCCCCGGCTTCTGATGGGAGCGATCGATGATCCGCGGGTGTTCGCACAGGATTTGCCCTCCCGCGGCGGCCACGATCCGTTCCGGATAGATGCGCAAACTGACGGGCCGATTGGCGAAAGAGGCCGGCACGCTATAGCGATTGCGTTCGAAGGTCACGAGGCATGTCGGCGATACGCGCTTGGTATGCTCCACGAAGCCATCGAAGGGGCGCCCCAGCGGCATCATGCGCCCGACTTCCTCGGCATGAACATCGGCGATCGCGCCGGGCAGGACGCCATGCTGGATTTGCCGCCATTACTCGATGCAGCGCTCCTCGAGCCAGGCGTTCAGCGCCTCCAGATCGGGGAAGCTGGGCATCGGCTGCCATAGCCGGCGCCTTGCATCCTGCACGTTCTTCTCGACTTGCCCTTTCTCCCAGCCAGAGGCCGGATTGCAAAAATCCGTCTCGAACAGGTAATGGCTGGCCATGGCGGCGAACCCGGCATTGAACTGCCGGGCTTTGCCCGACCCGATGCGATCGACCGCGGTCTTCATATTATCAAAGATCCCGCGCTGAGGAACGCCGCCCAGAACCCGGAATGCCTCGGCCAGCACGTCGAACAGCATCTCGTGGGTCTGAAGCAAATAGGCCCGTACGATAAACACCCGGCTGTGAGACAGTTTGGTATGGGCGACCTGCAGCTTGGTTCGCTCGCCGGCGACAATGGCCCAGTCCTCGCTCCAATCGAACTGAAACGCTTCCCCAGGCTGGAAGACCAGCAGCACGAATGTTCCGCGACCGCTGGTCTGCTCCTCGCGCTGTCGGTCGGTCTTCCAGTGACGAACAAAGGCGGCGACGCGGCCATAGGAGCCGTCATAGCCGAGCGCGACAAGGTCGGCGTGCAGGCGCTTCACCGTCCGCTTCTGCTTGCGCGATTTGACTGCTTCCTGCCGCAGCCAACCCGCCAGCTTCTCGGCGAATGGGTCCAATTTGCTTGGCCGATCGGGAACCTTGGACTTTGGCTCCACCGCGTCCCCCCGCAGGTATTTGCGGATCGTGTTCCGGGACAATCCCGTCCGCCGCTCGATCTCTCGGATCGGGACGTCCTGCCGGAAATGCCAGCGCCGGATTACGCTCAATAACGCCATGTCGATCACTCCTGGATCCCCCGACCAATCAGCCAGGGGGAGGTCAAAACATGGGTTAGTTCTCAATGAAAAATTCTGGCCTTCCAGGGTCACATCTCAGTGGAAATCAACACAATAGCCTCGCAATTTCCTCGACGCCTACCGAAGCGTCGAGGAAAAGTAACCGAACAAGATTAAGGGCCTACAACGCTACCAGTTGATGCTTTGGTCGTCGTCTTCCAGATCTTTATATCGGTCACAAATTGCGAGGCCAACACCGAATTTAGAGCCGCCGTCACGCCGCTCTTCGTTACAGAGGAATTCCAAATCACTGTATCGAGATCGCCCGTGCTCAGAGTGTAGCTTGGCGAGCAACTCGCGCAGACATTGCTTTGCATGACAGTGCCGACGATCGCATTCACCCCTTGGTCGACAAAATCGGCGTTGGGATTTTGATAAGCGACATAGTTGAAATATCCATCCGCGGGCGCGTCGTCGATCGGGGTTCCGGAAAAGCCGGCGATGGAATTGCCGCGCATCTCGACGCCGTCTACGCTGGCGCCCCAAAGCGCGGTCGGCGAAATGAGCGCGAAATTGAGGAAAATATAAGAGTCGAATAGGCCGGAAGAATTTGTCAGCTTATTGCGGTTGACTTCTATGTTGCGCATTCTGCCGAAATGAAATTGGCCGCCATTGGGCCCATTCATTACATATTGATCTGGGCGCAGCAGGACTCCGCCATTGTCGGTCATCGAGTTTTCGATGATGGACGTATTAAGAAAGGTGCCTGTATACAGGACGATCCCACGTCGATTGCCGCTCATGTTATTGTAGGTGATAAGAGCATTTTGCAACGAGGGCACGTCGATTGCGAAATGATCTCCCGACGACGGAATAACGTCCCATGACCGATCGATCGTGAAGGTATTGTTGTTGCGGGACACGATATTTCGGATCTGTCCCGCGCCCGCGCCGCTGACGACGCTCACGACCGAATTCGGATTATAATTCCAGGCGCCGCTCGAGCCACGCGAGTCGTCCGTGATGGTCAGCGAGGTCGCCGAGGTCGCCGTCCCAGCGTCCGATCTCGGCGAGGCGCCGCCGCCCTCGCTAAGGAAAGTCTCCCCGTCGTCCCAATTGAATTTCATCACGGCGCCGGCGGTGTCGAAAATATTGTTCTCAATCACAACTCTGTTGCCGAAATTGATGCTCATCTGCCGGCCGGGCGTCCGCTCGATGACGTCGCCGACGGCGATCGGCGTTCCGGGCCAGGGCCAGGTGACATAGGGCCAGCTCGTCTGCGCCGCCGTCGCGACCATCTGGTCGGCGTTGCGGGTGAAATGGTTGCCGTCGATCACGGCATTGGTCATATCGTTCATCAAATTCTGGCCGCTGAACCAGGACACAGTATTGTGCAGAAAGGAGAGATTGCTCACTTGCCCGAAATTGATCGGACCCAAACCGCTTGCGCCGTTGGAATAGCGGGCCTGATTGTTAGGCGATTGGGTGATCGTGCAGTCGCGGATCATGACCCTGTCGCCTTGCATAAAAATGGGCTGGCCGCTGCCTTCATCCCAATTGACGCGCAAAAGGGCGATCTTGCTCACCGAGCCATGGTTGACGGTGGTGCTGACGACGACCTGGCTCGTCTTGTCGACATTTTGAAGCGAAAGATCGGCGATCCCGGAGAGGCTGGTTCCGGGCGGCCAGTAGATGGCGAAGAATTGATAGGAGGAGCCTTGCGGCGTCGTCGGACCATAGACGATCTTGGTGTCGGCGGCGCTGTGGCCCCTCAACATCACGCCGGATTTCAAGGTGAGCCCAACCCCAATCGGAGAGGCGAGGCGATAGGTCCCGGCCGGAAGATAGACGAGGCCGCCGCCATGCGAGGCGGCGGTGTTGATCGCGAGCTGGATCGCCCAAGTCGCGTCGGTGACGCCGTCGCCCTTGGCGTGGACGCTTAGGGACGGATCGCCGGTCACGTCATAAACGTGGTGGTCGTTCTCATTGGTTCCGGCGACGCCGGCCTTGTAGCCTGGTCCATTCTGGGTGATGAATTCGCTCCCCCAGGCTTGCCCCACGCCATAGGCGTCGGTTCCGGCGGCGTGGCCGAGAAGCGTGCTGTCGGCGGTCGCCGAGCCAAAGGTGTTGGTCACCACGACCTGATAGGTCTTTCCGGCAGCTATGCCGTTCGGCGCCTTGAAGTAGAGCTGATAGGCGTCGTTGGGTCCGGTGAAGTCCGGCGTGACGGGCGCGAGCCAGGAATTGGTCGCGACGTCGATGAAGTAGATTCGCGGCGTTGCGCCGTTCAAATAGAGGTTTCGGCCCCAGATTCGGAAGACTTGGCCGGGAGCGATGTCCGGCCCGCTGAACTGCATGGCGCGCGGCATATTGATGTAGGCGTGAGCGCTCGAGGTCGCGCCGTCTGAGATCCAAAACTCGTAAGTGTCGATGGATTGGGTCGCGGGCACTTGAAACACTGCGACGGTGCTCTGCCCGCGCAAGATCGCAAGCTGTGCGGTTTTGGATTCGTGGACCGACTTGAAAAAGACCTGCGGCGCCGCGCCGAAGCCGGTTCCAGTGACGCTGATGACGTCGCCAGGACTGGCCGAGAAGGGCTGGTTGAAAATGATCGGCGTCGCCGAGGCCGCGTGGGACGAAACGAGAAGCAACAGTGGCGCAACGCAGACGCCACTGATCCATCGCGCAATCCTCTGCGTTGGCCACTTCACTAACTTACTCGGCCTGTTGTTTTGTGTTTGCATCAACGCCTCCATTCACTCTTGACCTTCTTACAAGTCAACGCGTCGGCTTACTTTTGTAGACGCGATCTCGACGATGAGGTGACGCTAAGGGAAGCACCGATCCTTGTAAGTTATGTTGACGCGGCAACTCGAATTTATTGGTTTTATTTCACAGTGCTTTTGTCTTAGGCGAACGGCCGGCCAGCTGTAGACACATCTAGCAACCGAACGGTGGATAAAATTGATGTAGAGATACTCAATTTGTCGCCAAAAAGGGCGTGCGGAAGCGATCATTTCGTTAGAGCCGATCCAAGAAGAACGGATTCGAGAGCAAGGGCTTGGTTTGGTCAGGGGCTTAAGCATGAGGCAGATCATGGAAAGGCGGATGATGGCTTGGAAGCCTCCAGAACGGCGTACGAAGTCTCGAACCAAGCGGCGGATTCGACTGATCCATGTGAAGGTCGGCTGGATTACCCATCGCTTTGGCAAGACGACAAAGCGGTGGAGATTACAGCCAGGATTTGCGTGACCGAGTGATCGACGTCGCGCTGAAGGGCTTTTCAGCGCGCCAGGCGGCGGCGCGTTTCGGGTTCGGCGACGCGACAGCGATCGTCTGGGTTCGCCGCGCGCGTCAGACCGGCGAGCGCGGGGCGAGCAAACAGGGACAACCGAAGCGCTGCAAGCTCGACCCGCATAGTGGTTTCCTGCTGACGCTGATCGAGACGACGCCGGACCTGACCATCAGCGAGCTGTCGGAGCGTCTTCTCGCCGAACGCGGGATAAAGGCCGGCCACGCGACACTATGGAGTTTTCTCGACCGTTGCGGTCTGACTTGCAAAAAGAGACCCCCCATGCGAGCGAGCAGGATCGGGAGGACGTGAAGGAGCGGCGGGAGGCTTGATTCGACAGCCAGCTCGATCTCGATCCCGAAAAGCTCGTCTTCATCGACGAGACCTGGACCACGACCAATATGGCGCGCAAGAACGGCCGCGCGCCGGGGTTCCGCATGGGCATTGGAAGACAACGACATTCGTCGCCGGCCTGCGACTGACCAGAATGACGGCGCCGATGGTTCTCGACGGCCCGATCAACGGTCAATGGTTCCAGGCCTATGTCGATCAGATTCTCGTTCCGACGCTCTCGCCGGGCGACATAGTGGTGATGGACAATCTCGGAAGCCACAAGGGCGCTCGCGTGCGCAAGGCCATCGAAGCAGTCGGCGCGACGCCGCTCTATCTTCCGCCCTACAGCCCAGACTTCAATCCGATCGAGAAGGCCTTCTCCAAGCTCAAAGCGCTGCTCCGCAAAGCCGCCGAGCGGACCATCGACGCCCTACGGAACAGGATCGGCGCATTGCTGAAGGAGTTCTCCCCCACCGAATCCGCAAATTTCTTCGCCGCCGCAGGATAGGAGCCGGCTTAAGACGAATCCGCTCTAGCTCGTGCCGCAGGCGAGGCGAAACGACTTCCTTCATCGAGGCGGCGCCCCTTAAAATTGGAAAGCGTTCTTCGCAATATACAATCAGATCGTGATCCGCTCCGCGGCAGGCGGCCTCCTTGCTTGGTCCGACTCATTCGACCGGTAAGGTTTGGCACGATGATGCCGTCGGGGGTCAACCGTTTGGATGAAGCGAGCGGAGCTTTCCAACGGTCTCTAATGCCCTGCGCCCGCCATGATCATGTGTAAGGATCCTTTCGGTACAATCTCGCCGAAAAGGGGCATTGAGGTCCGATGACTGCGCGGTGGTGCGGGCGATCCAGAAAATCCGATTTGAAGCAAATCCGTGACTTTGGGCGCGCTCCCGCTAGGCGCTACTTGAGAGAAGTACGTGAAATGGTCTCTTATTTGTCAACGCCCCGTAACCAAATCTTTGAATTTATGAGCCTCAGTGGGTGACGAGTGTTAATATGCGTCTTAATCAGTTACCTTATCGAGGTTTCGACGAAAAGGATGTAGACACATCTTGCTTCTTTTGTTATCTTGGCCGTGTTTTATGTTTAAATGACATAGTAAATTATAATTATATAATACGTGATTTTGCAGAAAATCGTTTTCTTTGTAAGCAAATGGGCGGCATTTTTATTCTCTAGCGCATTTGCGCTCAACCGCGTCTTACGCATACAGCAGTCCGATAGGCGGGCGTCAATGTGTTTTGAAATAAGCAAGGATTGATAGCTGATTTAGAAGATATCAATACGGTGCTGCACCTCAAATGTAGGTTTTTAATATTTGTTTACGCATATGAATTGTAGTGTGCAGACGCAGACAAGCGGAAAGAAATTCATCGCTATGCAATCACAGCAGAATTATATCGATGATATTTTAAATACGGCTGAATTATTGTTCAGAGCTAAGGGGTATCATGCGACAACGTCTAAGGATATCGCCGAACTATGCCACATCCCAGAAGAGGAGATTTTACTTCAATTCGGAGGGACGCAAGAAATCGCACTTGCCGTCATGCAAAAACTCCAATTGTATTTCGATAGAAATATATTCATTTATGCCTACGAAAACAAGCAGTCTCCTGACATGCGGCTGTTGAATTTTAATAGCGCAGTCATGAAATTTTTTTCAACCGATAACCCTTGTTGCGTGTTTGGGATGCTCGCGGTAGAAGCGCTAGACACTACACCTCGTTTTATAGCGCCAATACAATACTATTTTGATACTTGGACTAATGCATACGAGGTGATCTTTGCAAATGTTTATGATACTGATGAGGCTGCTTTATTAGCTAACGATTTTGTTTCTGACCTTCAGGGAGCTCTCATAATGATGCGGGTCGTCGGCACGAATGAGCCTTTGTTACGACTGTCTGCGCGATCGCTAAAAGCGTTAAGATCTAGGTTGGCGACTCATTCAGATCCATGAAGTCATTATGGCGGCAAGTGCGTGGCCGGGGAGATCGTTTTGTGTGTGGTGATCATGTCCTGTTGCGACGCGTCGCAATTTCTTCAGCTTCCAGAACATGCGTTTGATAAAGTTTCTGCGTTTGTAGGCTTTGGCGTCGAGCGGGTAAGGCGTCAGTCTTTAGTCGGTCGATAGAATGACCGCCTTAGCCTTCCTGTGCTTGAGCCATGTGCGCAGGCTGGCAGCGTTGTAAGCTTTGTCCGCCACAGCCGCTTTGGCCTTGCGATGGCTCCAGACAGCGGAATAACCATCGAGATGTCGGCGACATTTCCTGGGGTCAACGCAAAAGCGCCCGGTCTGCCACGATCATCGTCCAACTCATGCATTTTTGCCTGTTCTTCGGCCGCGCGATGCGCCTTAATATGGCGAGAGTCGATTGAAAGTTCGTTCGATACGGGACCGGCGGCCGCTACTGTTTCGAAGGTGGGCTGCCAGACGCGGCGCTGTGACGAACGATTGTAGTGATTGTAGATAATCGTCGCGGCCCATAGGCCGGTGGAACATTGCGCCAGCGACATTCTGTTTTCAACACATGCAGGATGCTGGAAATGACTGTCCGATCGTCAACGCGTGGGCCTTTCCGGCTTGCTGCGCGGCAGGTGCGGCTCCAGCGCTTCCCATGCCGTATCTGACAGCCAGAACAAAGGTCTCGCCATGACATTCGCCCCCACGACTCAAATCATTGCAAAAAGATATCATAGAATCAACTGTCGGTATGGGTTCCTAACCTAACCGAATCGTCGCTCCTCAAGTCGACGATATCGACGCATTCGTCAGGAAGTTGGCCACGGTCCGTCTGTTCCGTCACCACGCGGGATTTTTGTCATGAGCATTCAGCTTGCCAGAAGTTTTGTCCAACATCCGAAGTGATCGTTTAAAAAGTTGACGTAGAGGCTCAACGGAGCCGGAGACTCGCATCATGATCAGTGCGCCTTGCAGATCAGATACGAAATCACAGGCCAATGACTGCGCTTTTACGTCTGCATATATTGCTGAAAACACAGCATAATATGCAGCGTTGCATGAGTCTATATAATTATTAATTGGGGTTGCAAATGGGGAAACGCGGTGCAAATTCTCAATTATGAAGGTTACAAAAACATAATTGCTTTTATCGTTAACAAATAGTAACCGACTTGCGTTATACATTTCAACTAGTTTTGATTGTATTACGGTAGTGTTGGAATATGCATGACAAAATACTAATGTATCTAAACGCAATTGGGCCGCCGCCAACACTTCGAGGGCTAGCGCTTCTTTATCTTTAAATAATTCGCTTTGCTTGCATGTTCCAATAAGGCATCTGTCTGATATATCGCTCAACGAAGTAGTTCTATAGCCAATTTCTGTAAATAATACTGCCGCGACAGCGATTATATCATCCGCGTTGCCTATTGTCGTTTTCATTGTAGTAAGCTTCTATGGGAGAGCTATAACTATTTAATGTAATATAGTAATGCATATTCTGCATTTAAAGGCAGCAATCTATTGGCTCATTTGAGCACCTATGACGGCCTTGAGACAACGATGTTAAGAAGGCGTACACTGGTTTGGACATGGATGTCCCGTTTGATTGTCTTGATATAGACGATTTGCGCCGGAGACAGACGATGAGGCCCTTTTAGGAGCAATTAAATTGTTGAGACGCATTTCAGCACAAATTCGCCATAATCATAGTCGCTATATGATTATGCGAAATCAATTATCAGCATAGTTGCGAAAAAGGCACAGCCTCTTTAGTCCGTCTGACAACTGTGCGGGTCCAAATCACGATGGCAGTGATTTCTGAGATAGCTTGTTATTCGGCGTGCAAATGTGGGCCTGACGCAAATTTGATGATGGCTGTTTGAATCTGCGCCGATCCGGCGAGCCTGGAGAAGATCGATCTTTGCGCGTCCATACATCTGTCGCTTAACGAGCTTGAGTTTAGTGACCTAGCCTTCGGTCTGGCCGTTTGACCAGGTTGACGAGATGGCGGCGCGGACAGCTAGCTCGTCGCGCGATGCCGTTGGCAAATGAAGCGACAAGGCTGTTGGCCTGCCCCTGGCGGGTGATCCAGGTTCAATGTTAGTGCATTTGACCCGCTGACGCTATGCTGGGGCTGGGCGAGCGCGCGCCTCCAATAGCTGGCGCGCTCGCCCATGGCGCGATGGTTCCACCTCGGGGGATAATTGTCTCGGGCGCTGGCGGCCGATAGCTGAGAGAGCTGTGTGGGCGCACGGCGTTGAAATGCCGCCGCCAGGCCTCGATCATCACCTGAGCCTCGGCCAGGCTGAAGAACATCTCACCGTTAAGCAGCTCGTCGCGGAGCTTCGAATTGAAGCTCTCGCAATGGCCATTCTCCCACGGGCTGCCTGGCTCAATATAGGCCGTCTGGGACCCGATGGCGGCGATCCATTCGCGCAAGGTCTTGGCGATGAACTCCGGGCCATTGTCCGACCTGACATAGGCTGGCGGCCCGCGCAGGATCATCAGATCGGCCAAGGTCTCCAGCACGTCGGTGGAGTTGAGGCGCCGCTTGACCCGGATCGCCAGGGCCTCGCGGGTGAACTCGTCGATGATGCAGAGCATGCGGAACTTCCGTCCATCATGGGTCCGATCCTCGACGAAGTCATAGGCCGATACATGGTTGGGCCGCTCGGCGCGCAGGCGCACGCAGGAGCCGTCGTTCAGCCACAGCCGGCCGCGTTTCGGTTGCTTTTGTGGGACTTTCAGCCCCTCCCGTCGCCAGATCCGCTGCACCCGCTTGGCGTTCACCATCCAGCCCGCGTGGCGCAGCAAAGCCGTGATCCGCCGATAGCCGTAGCGGCCATAAGCCTTGGCGAGTTCGACGATGTCGGCCGTCAGAGCCGCCTCATCGTCGCGGCCGCGGGCGGGCTCGCGCTGAGTGGACCGGGGCTGCCGGAGCACCGCGCAGGCGCGACGCTCCGACACCTTCAGTTCCGACCGAACCTTATCGACGCAGGCCCGGCGACGGGCGGGGCTTAGAAGTAATGGGATGGTCCGCTCCGCTCCCCCGCCGCAGAATGGGGCGTCTGGACAAGGAGGACCGCCATGATTCGGAACAAACCGCGCGACGCCGCCGTTTACGGCGTCGACCTCGGCAAGAACATCTTCCACGTGGTCGGGCTCGACGCCGCAGGCATGCCTATTCAGAAGGTGAAGTTTCGGCGCGAGACGTTGTTGCAATTTTTCGCGCAAGCGAAGCAGGCGATCGTCGGAATGGAGGCGTGCCCCGGCTCACAATGGTTGGCCCGCAAAATCCGTGCGATGGGCCACACGGTTCGCATCCTGCCGGCGCAATTCGTCAAGCCGTATGTCAAATCGAACAAGAACGACGCGATCGACGCCGCCGCGATCGCCGAGGCGGTCACGCGACCGACAATGCGGTTCGTGGAGATCAAGACCCCCGACCAGATGGACATGCAGGCGCTGCATCGCATTCGTGATCAATTGGTTGCGGCCCGAACCGGCTTGGTCTGCCAGATGCGCGCGTTTTGTTTGGAATACGGCGTCGCCATCCGTCAGGGCGTCGGCGTCTTCAAACTCGATCTTCCCCGCGTTTTGGCGGACGAGCAAAATGACCTCACGCCAACGATGCGACGTCTTCTTGGCGATCTCTTCGACGACTTACGCCGCTTGGAAGAGCGGATCGCCGCCGTCACGAAGGAGAACGAGGCGGCCGTCGGACAAGATGAAGTCGCCAGACGACTGATGAGCGTTCCCGGCATTGGGCCTCTGGGGGCCAGCGCGCTTCGGGCAGCCGCAGGCGATGCGAGGCAATTCCAGAAAGCCCGAGACCTCGCGGCGTGGCTTGGGCTTGTTCCGCGTCAGCATTCCACCGGAGGAAAGCCGACGCTCCTGGGCATTAGCAAGCGGGGAAACTCGTATGTTCGCCGATTATTGATCCACGGCGCGCGATCATGCGCCATGCACCTGGATCGATCGAGAGACCGATTGGGGCAATGGATCGACCAGCTTGAGCGTCGGATGCACATCAACAAGGTCGTTGTGGCGCTCGCCGCCAAGATCGCGCGCGTCGCATGGGTCATTATGAATAGGCCGGGGTCGATTTACCAGCCGCGCTCCCTCAGCGCCGCCTGAGACGACCCAGGCCGAGTTTGCGAGGTTCGAGGAATGATGACGAGACAGTCGATCGGCGCTTCGTAAGCCCTTCGGGGAAACAGGGCCTCGCGCCCGCCGAAAGTATTTGGGAACGAAGCGCGCGGATCTCATCACGGCCTGGCTGCAACCGCAGCTCGCTCGCGAGAGGCCGGATACATTTAAGCAAACTGTCGACGCCGTCAGGAACCAAAGCCTTGCAAAGACGGAGCGGACCATACATTTCCCCGGGCGGCTTCGGTCAGGATCAGCTTGTCCAGGGTCAGGTCCGATGCCACCCGCCGCAACCGGGCGTTCTCCAGCTCCAGGTCCTTCAGCCGCTTGACCTGGTCGCTCTTCAGGCCGCCGTACTCCGCACGCCAGCGGAAGTACGTCGTCTCCGTCACAGCGATCGTTTTCACCACCTCGGCGATCGACTTGCCTTGTGCTGTCAGGACATCAACCTGACGCAGCTTGGCGACAATCTCCTCCGGCTTGTGGCGCTTTATTCCCATCGCTCCATCCTTCCAAATGGTCCGCAGACCAACATACCGGATGGATCACTTCAAGGGGCGCAGACCATCCGGCGCATGACCCACGCCGATGTTCCGCAGAGCGCCGTCCGGTTCCTGACGCCAAAGCCTATCCAGATTTGCCTTGCATGCGCCCAGAAGAATGAACAACGGGACGCCGCCGCGGCAATTTTGCGAAGTTCTCTTGAAGGCTGGCGGTTCACCTGCGCCGTCTGCGGATCGAAACTCGTCGAAGTTGAACAGCACAAGGCGCCATGTCCTCAAGTACCGTCGACGCCGTTCGCAGAAATATGGAACAAGGCGCTTCACGGACAACAGCTCTTTGACAACGCCATCATCCACAATGAATGGCCGTGGGCGTCGCCCATTCACGTTTTCCGCATGCTCCTTGTGCGACGGCATTGCAGTCGCACCGAGCTGGACAATGGGTTTGACCACGGCAGAACAGCCAATCTCTTAGTTCCAGGCTTCGATGAGACCGTCCAGCAGCTCGGCATCGAGCCGCCCCGAGGTGGTCGACCCATAGTTCCCCTGCCTATTCGGCCGGCTCTCCTCGCCGCCGTGTCAATCGTCATCGACCAAGGCCCACCTGCGATCTCAGCGCTGTCGGAGGCGACAATCTTTGGCCATCGCCTGCAGTTCGAAAAGATCGTTTCGCAAATGCAGGCCGAAATTCGCGCCCGCCGGACTGTCTCACAATTGCTGCAATTCTGAGACGCCAACGAGCTTTTATCTCGCAATTAAGTGCGATAAATTGCAAAATTCGATAGAATCTCATGATTAAGCGCAACGCGACACACAGCGGCTTGAAGGAGCGTGTCGCGCTGAGCATGGCGAGGCAGGAATATTTCGTGTTGGCGAAGACGATGCGGCCCGAGGGCTCGACGGCGATCTCATGAATGTCGAGCTCCCCGGTGACCTGCGCATTGCGCCGGACGTAGAGGCGATCGAACAGATCATTGGCGAGTTCATCCGGCCCGAGCACAATCTCGAGCCGCCAGACTTCGCGCGCGGTCCCGACATAGACGCGCTGTGAGAAAGCGGCGAGACGCATGCCGCGAGAAAATCCCGCCGCGCTGATAATCGGCTGGCCGTCGCTACTACGGGCGTGCTCCAGCGCGCGGCGATAAATGGCAGCTCGATGAAGTCGTCGTCTCCATCTCCAGTGAAACTAACTGACTGCGGCATAGCACTCCCAACTCTGAGACGGTCTCGTCTCGGCTTTAGCTCGCCGCAACTGCATGAGCCTTTTTGTGTCAGAGCAACCGCGAGATCCAAAAATTCATGAAAAACCAAGCCTGCATCGAGTTCCGCGCCATTTCTGCTCACTATATTATGTTTGATTGGACTGGGTCAGGTTCGTGGAAGGGCTTTGATGGCGCGGCAAAATCAAAATGAAAGAAGTGCATCGCGGTCAGCGGCGCACAGGGGTCTCGCTTCCCAGCAATCCGCCAGGCTCTCGTTTGAGAAAGACTTGCGAGAGGTTGGATTTGGACCTGAGGAAATTCAGGGGGCTTGGTCGCGGACGGACGAAGTCGACAGGGTATCGATCGAATTAATGACCTTAGCCGCCGGTCTAGCCTCGGAGGAGGATCTAGCGTCTGAAACGGTGAAGCGTGCGCGGAACACATTGGCAAACGTCGTTGAAATGCCGTTCGAAGAGTTTGAGCGGCTTGCATTCAAGTTGTGGAGCCAATGGGAAGAGCGGAGCGGCCGAAGCCTCGCCGAAAGACCTCTTGATGCGTTTGGCGCGGGAGTCATGTTGCTAGTCGAAGATTGCGAAGAGAGGCTTGGTTGGTCCCAGTATCCGCAGGGAAATATCGGAATGGCCGCCCGCATCATCGTTCGCAGAGAGATTTATGACGCGATCGAACGGCGCTATCCTCGTCTTGGCGACGAGTGCCATCGCCAATTTAGAGCGGAATGGGATCGCTGGCTCAGCATGAAACGCGCTCAGCGCGACTAGGACGCCTTTTTCGTCGCGACGTTCCATGGGCGTGCGGATCGAAAAAAGGAAACGTCCTACGAAAAAGCGCGCTGCCCTTATCGATCCAGCCGCGAAAGACTTCGCCTGGGCATTCGCTTTTGGCGAGAGGCACGATGTTTTGCGGTTGTCTATGATCATGAACGAGTTAAGCGACGCGCGCATGCAAAACCTTTGCTGATCAAGCGGACACACGAATTAACCTCGCTTTCGCGCGCCATCGCGCAATTTCGTCCGGATCAAAGCCATGAGGACGGGACCAAGCGAGAACTCCCCTGCCCTCGCCTTCTCAGTCAAATTGCGCAAATAGCCGCCAGGACTCTTGATCGAGTCGGAGCGCTGCAGAATCGCCGCGACCACAACGGCAGCATCTTCGGCGCCGAGAACATTGCTAGCCTCCTCGAAGGCGCTTGGACTGATCCCGAGCATGGATCGGACCAGCGTCGCCGTGGCGACAAAGTCACGCCAAGACGCAATGCCTTGCTTGGCGTAATCGATCATGTCGGGGCAAGCCTCAAGGACCATACCAAGCGGATAGGATCGTTGGGGAGGCCTCGTAGGTTCCGGACAAGGCTGGATGGTCGGCCCGTGGCTTATTGGTAAGCCATGTTCAGATTCAATTTGGATGTTTGGATTTGAATTTTGTATGTGCCGTCCACTTTGGGACTCATTGGCGTCTTTTTTTATTGAATCGAGATAGTCCTCCAAGAGCTTACGGATTTCCGCCGCGAGCCTCTCCAGATCCTCCGCCAGCGGTTTGAGTTGGGCCACGCTTGCCGTTCGAGGGATGTTTGCTGCGATTGCCGCATAGGCCTTGTGGAAGCCAGCCCAGTCTCCCGGCGCGCCTTCTTCAACGCCAGCCGCGATCATTTTCACGATGTCCCGGCGGCAAAGGGTGATCCGTTCACGAACGAGAAGAAGGGCGCGCCTCTCTACCCTGGCCGCTTCGGCCATTCGCTCGAACTCGTCCGCACGGGCCACTAGAGGCGTGAGGTCAAAGCCGAAGGCGGTTTCGATCACTCCCCCCTGCCCTTTCCGGGCGTAGCGCTTGCCGTTGGGGCTATCGCGACGAATGATCAGGCCACAGTCGACCAACGCAGCCAGATAGCGGCGGAGCGTGGTCGGCGCCATGCCATGCGCCCGAAGCATCAACTGATCGTTGGACGGAAAGACGACGACGCCCCTCTCCCCGGTCAAAGTAGTCTCTGGATGAAAGGTCAAAAGCGCGTTGAGGACCGCGAGCGCGCGGTCGGAAACCCCGATCGCAGCTTTGCCCTCGCAGATAGAGCGGAAGACTTGCCATTTATGCACAGCCGCTTCAGACGGGCATGCTTTCGCTGCCGCCTGACTCGCCACCATGGCGAGCGTCAGCGGCCGCCGCCCAAAGGGCGTCGTTGATAGATCTGGCTGCATGTTCTTCACCCTGTTTTAGGCAAAGAAAAATCGCTCGCTGAAACGGCGTTGCTAGTCTTGACAACAATGGCCGGAAGTGGAATCTCTCGATTGCGAATTCTTGAGATTAGGGCTTCCTGGGCGGTGACGTTTCGGGGGCCTTTTTCTTTTGCCTTTGTTTCTCCTGGATCGACTGGGTACGCGGTTCACTCTTCCTCAGGGCTTTCAACGGCCAAGCGGAACTCTGATTTGAGATGACGACTATGGCAGAATCTCAGTCCTTGGACTGCTTTGTGTCTCCCTAATTTCCCCACGACGGGATTACAGCGTTGCTATCGCCTACTGTTGAGCAGCGGCGAGCACGACCAGAACACACTGCGAATTATGGCAGGAGTGTCATTCTCTCGCGAAAGAGTTGGAATGTGATGATGGCGTTCCCGCCTAATCGGAGTGGTTGCTGGGTTAGCGCATGAAAGCAAACCTCGCGCTTGCACAAACAATGTTGGGTCGGGAGTTAATTGCATCCCCTGCCCAATCTGTCGGCGGTGCTTCCCGTTTGGGCCTTTGCGTCGGGTGACCAAGCCGCAATTGACGAGTGCATGTTTAAGGAAGCACTCCCCAATCCGCGTTCCGACTATTTTGATGATGTCACGTCGGCTACGCATAGCCCTCTCCGGAGGCACTGCCCAAGCGCGATGCTCCCTCTGCACCACTACGACCAATGTCGTGGCTTCGCCCGTCTTTGCCAGGATCGTCTGCGGATCGGAGCCGAGCACGATCTCGGGCACGCTGGCCTGCCCTTTTCCTAGGTAGCGCATGCCTTTTGGGGTGCCACGGAGGAGGATCATCAAGCCCCCGTTGGCCACTGCCACCGGACAGCGGTGGAAGGTGAATGGCAACAGGTCGTTCGACCGGCCCCCAACTTGATTATCAGTGGCACGAGTCAGTGGCCGCCGCTCAAACAGCGTCGTTGAAAATTCTAGTTGCATCTTCTTCACCTTATTTCAGGCAAAGAAAATCCGCCCGCCGAAACGGCGCTAAAAGCTCTTGACTACGATTCGCGGAAGTGGGATTCTCTTAAGTGCTAGTTGAAGAGAAGGGCTTCCGGAGCTGATGTTTCGGGGGCCTTTTCTTTGCTATATCCCTCGGTTTGTGGTTGATTCGTAAGAAGATTACTCTTCCCGGCGATCCTCGGGGCTCGTTTGTTGGAACGTTTCGAACAGGCCCGGAAGTTGATTGATCAAATAGGCCGCAAATCCAGCGTCCGCCTTGCGATCAATTAAGATTTTCACTTCATTCTCTGATTGCGTCACCCGAGCAACTTGATGACCCGATATCGTGGCGACTGTCCAATTCGGCTCTTTGCGGACTTCTACTTCCGAGTTGGAGGCCGATAACAAGACTAAAAATCGTGTATCAGAATCATTTTCATTAAAGCCCGGATTTCTAATCGCTGCTCGCATTCTCTTAATGGAATCTAAGTTCTTTGCGGCATCCGCAAGTGCTTGCCACCTACCTCGTCCCACCTTCGGAGCCCGCCCAATAGCAGCTATTAGATCGTCTGGAATCGTTCGCGCCACAGAGACAAGCTTCGATGCCTCAGCACGATCGACAGACAAAGCTTCTTGGATTACGGACCGGTCGTGACCAGCATCTTCGAGGCGCATAGCGAAGACTGCGCGCTCAATGAAGGAAAGATCTTGCCGGGCCGAATTTTCGATACCCTGCGCGATGACGAGATCTTGATCCGATAATGTTCTAATGGCTGCTTTGACCAGCTGGCCGAGTTCGCGAAGAACTCGAACCCGTCGATGTCCATACGCAACTTGGTATCGGCCCGGCGACGCCGGATGCTGGCGAACCAAAATTGGCACTTCTTGCCCATTGGCTTTGATTGAGGCTTTGAGGGCCTCCAATGACGGATCGTCGACGTCGGCGAACCGGTCGGCAACAGGAGACGGATCGATCAGTGTCGGATCGATGTCGAGGATCGCCGCCCCTCCCGCCAAGGCCTCACGGAGCGCATCGTTCTCTCGCTCGATCCCCGTCAACGAATCCTTCATTGACCGAACCGAACCTGGAGAGACCTTGGGCCGGAATGCGGCATTGTTGTCGGCTGACAACGTCTCCGCCTGCGGGGCCGTGAACAGGGACCGGATGGTGTCAGTGCGCTTACTCATCGACCCCAAACCCTTTTTACAAGATCAACGATCTCTGCATTGACAGCATCGATCGATTCCAAAGCGCGATCGTAAGCGGCCCTGCCAACTGAACCCCGATCAAGTTCATAGAGTGACTGCTTAGTAAGTCCGGCGTTAGCAATCGCCGTCGATTTCCATGCCGTCGCCCTCAATACATCGTTGACAAAAAGACCTCTCAAAAGAGCAACAATCTGCGCTTCAGGCACGTCGTTCGGGTCATGGCGCGTCACGACGTATCGCAGAAAATCGTGGTCTATATGGCCGCCAGCGTCTTCGATCACTGACATCAGATCGGCCGTCATAAGCAGGAATTGGCTCATTGACGCTACATCGACCATCTGTGGATGGATCGTAACGACCATTGCCGTAGCAGCATTGAGCGCCCCGAGAGTCAGATACCCAAGCTGCGGCGGGCAGTCGATTACGACGACATCGAACTCATCTGCAACTTCCTCAATTGCAGCGGCGACGCGCCGAAAAAACATCTGGGAGCCCCGCGCCTTGCCATCTGCGATAGCCCTTGGGGTATCGTGCTCGAACTCCATAAGTTCCAGGTTACCCGGGACCAAACTGACCCCATCAAAATAAGTCGCGCGGATAACGTCTCGCATCGATCTTCGACTCGCGTCATACCGTATCGCGCCGTACAGGGTCTCGTTTTCTCCGATCTCAAACTCGGGCTGATAGCCAAACATTGCCGACAAGGAGGCTTGTGGATCAAGATCAATCGCCAGAACACGAAACCCGTGCAAAGCAAGGTATTGCGTCAGGTAGAGACTGGTCGTGGTCTTAGCTGAACCGCCTTTAAAGTTCGCTACAGCGAGCACCTGAAGCTTATCGCCCGACCGTCGACCAGGCTGAAAATGAAGCGCTTCCTTCGGTCTAGCTCGTGCTAAATATGTGCGAAGATCGTTAATCTGTGCCAAACTATAGGATCGGCGGCCGCCCGACGACAAGACCGGCTTTGGGCCAAGTCCATCGAGAGAGAGTTGACGTAAATAGCCGTCTGAAACACCGAGAACGCGAGCTACTTCACCAGAAGTAAAGGAGCGCAGGCTCTTGACCGAAGATGGCGGGAACATTGCTGAGCGAAGCGACCGCAGCTGGCCGGACAAAATAGCAGCATGTCTGGCGACATGTGTCGAAGACGTTTCTATGGGCCGTTCTGCTTGAGCTGGTAACACCGCCGGTATCCTTGCCAGACGGTAGACTGGCGTCAGACGCCTAGTTTCCGTCTCGTGAAAGAGACGCACGATTCGGCGTTCGTGGCAAGCGATTATGTGTTTACGAAAGGTTAACAAGCAGACGTTTAGCAGACTACAATTGCCCGCATACTTTCAATTCGGCAACTTTGCTGAAACAAATGTACTTTGAAAAGCATTCATTGTGACTGCTTCTGGCTTCGTGTGAAGTCGGCTTTTGACCGAGAAGTAAGCGGCGGCGATCGGGGCTATGCGCAGTCACAAACACCACTTTTCATCCCCGAAGGTCAGCGGAGGGCTCTATTATGGCGTGGGATCGATAAAGCCCCCGCCCGCACGATGCGAATGTTGTCAGCAGACAACGTCCGTCGCCAAAACGCCCAAACCAAACACACCGTCAGTCCATTCCAAGCGTACGCGATGTAACGTACATGACACCTCACCCTAGTCCTTAAGACCAGCCCTTTGGGGGGAGCTAAATTGGGGCTCCGCCGATCACCGAAGCACGCTAATCTCTTCAGCCTCAGACTCGGCCTTGTTCGCCGATACTAGCAAAGTTAGCGTAACGCCGTGACATTGCGCAAATGAGCCCCAAAGCGCACCGGGAGCACAGAAAATCCTTCGACTTGAGCTCCTGCCCTATTAAACCATCCATATGGCCTTGCCCGACTGCTGCTCGGTGTCTTTGTAATAGCTAGCGCATCTCGGGCCGCGCGCTGTTGTGACTGCTGCTTCGCCTCAGGAAACGCGGCTCCGCGCCGAGCCGCCTCAGTGAGACCGCCGGTCTGCGAACCATAAGAAAACTCATTCGAATTGCGCCAAGCCATCCCGATCCACGGCTTCAGGGTCATGTTGCCTGCCTGCGGGGGGGCCCTCTATCCTTGAGGGCGCTCCGTCGATCGATTCTCCGGAAGATCGCCACGGGGTTTCACGGCTGCTCCCTCCGCCCGAGGTCAAGGCCACAACCATGAGCGCCGCGGCACTGCGTCAACGAGGCAACCAACTTGCCGATCGCAAGGAGCTTCTCGAACATGTCCGCCGTAACTACCGTTTTGCTTTTGGTTTTGCACTTCCGCGTCATCCGCCGCGCCGCCGCCCTGACCGCGAGCCTGATTGCCGGCCGCACCGCCGGCCAGGCGAAAGGTCCCTTCGCCCCCTTCCAATGATGCAGCGCCGTCCAGATCGACCGGGCGGCCACACGGTCGCAGGCGCATGCGGACTCTCGACCCGCAACAGATCTTCCGCGCGCAAAAACGCAGCGATCTCGGCTGGCATGCCATGGTTCGGATTGGTTTCGCGCTGGGCCGAGTACCAGAGATGATGTGCTAGAAATTTCAAGGCGAGCGCCGCCTCGGGGCGTCGGCCAGGGCAGGGCCTCCGGTCGCCGCGAGCGGCCGGGGCCTTTGAGATGCGGTCGAGGGTCGCAAGCGGAGCGGCCTCGCCAATCGCCAGAGCGAGATAGGCGGCGTCATAGGCGCTGAGCTGATGCACTCTGGCCAAGGTCAGAACCGCATGATCTTCGCCCGTCCCGAATGCCGCAGGGGCAAAAGGTTGAACCGCTCGATCGCCTGAGGCAAAAAACTCTCGCGCACGCCCTGTCGCTTCACGGCGCCAGAAACAGGCTGCGGTTCTCGTGGCGCAAAAGATCAGGGACCAAAGCCGGACTCTCGCGCAAAAAATCCAGGAGCGCGTCCCTCTCCGGCGCCTGTTCGTCCGGCATCAGCCTGGCGGCGACCATCGACGCGTCAGCGACGAACGCCATTTAGCACTGCCCCTCGGCTTTCCAGTCCAGAATCTCGTCCAGGCTGACCGGAGCCAGCGCGAAGGCGTTCCGTCCGGCCTTAATCTCGGCGATGACCGCGGTGACGTCATTGTCTGTCGCTTTTGCTTAAAAACGGCAATTTGAATCGTTTAGTTAAAAACGCTGTGTTCGATTTTGTCTTAGCGATTCGACGTCATGCTCAAGATCACTTTGACTTCATCAGTTTTTTTGCCTCATAGCCCGGCAGCCTTGGTGAGATTGACCCGGAACTTATCCCGTCGCCGCTGATAGCGGCGCGTCATCTCGGCGGAGGCGTGGCCAAGCTGCTTTTGGACATAGCGCTCGTCGACCTCGGCCGAGCTCGCGAGCCCGGCGCGCAGGGAGTGGCCAGCGAATTTGCGCTTGCGCTCGCCCTCTGAGAGGTCGCCGCGCACGCCGGCGGCGAGCGCCGTCCGCTGCACGAGCCGTGCGACATGTTTGTCGGTCAGGCGGTCGGCGCCGACTTTGGCCCCGCCGACCCGGCGGAAGAGGGGCCCGTGGCTGATCCGGGCGAACTTGAGCCAGCGTTCGAGGGCGGCGACCGGACAGGTCGCCTCGGACGAACCGCGGCCGATCTCGACCTCGCGCCAGCCGGTCTTCCCTTTGATCTGGACGAGAAGGCCCTTTTTCTCGATCGCCGCCCAGCCCGAAGCGTCCTCCGTCTGGCCTGGGCCGCAATCGAGGCCGACGATCTCGCTCCGCCGCAAGCCGCCGGCGAAGCCGACGAGGAGGATGGCGCGATCGCGCAAGCCGCGCAGCTCATGATCGAGCGTCGCCAGCATGGCCAAGAGATCCACGGCGAGCACCGCCTCCTTCTGGTCGGGCGGGCGACCATGCTTGCGGCGAATCCCGGCCATGACCTCGGCGATATGTCGGTCGTGCCGGTCCAGCTTTAGGCCGCGCTGGGCGAACTGCCAGGCTAGCGCCGAAAGCCGTCGCTCGATCGACCGCACGGCAAGGGCCTGTCCGCGCGCGCCCAAGGCGGCGTCGGAGGCGCAGGCGGCGAGATAGAGGCCAACGACTTGCGAGTCCGGGGGCAGGGGAGAAAAGCCGCGGCGCCGCGCCCAGGCGGAAAAATGACGCCAATCGGCGGCGTAGGCGCGGTTGGTGTTCTCCGCCTTGGCGCCGCGGGCGTAATCCTTCGCCGTCTCGGCGAGCTTTTCGAGAGGGGTTGAAAGCCGCGAAGCGTGTTCGGGCGCGGGCGCCAAAGTCTTAAGCGCATCGTCCTTTCGCGCCTCCTTGGCGGGGTCCGGGGCCTTTGGCGGCCCGGCGGCGGGGCGGGGCTGCGGCGCGAAAGGCGCTTCTCGGGGGGAATTTTCGGTCATTTCGCCGGGGCTCCCCGCGGCATTCGGGCCGATTTCCGGGCTTTTGGGCGGATTTTCCCGCATTTCGAGCTCGCCTTCCTGCGCCGCGAATCTATGTCCGATAATGCAATCTTATCGGACATGATAACGCAAGGACAGGCGCGGCGGTTTTTGCCATTTTAGGTAGCATTAAGCGCCGCATCGAGCTAAGCTTCGCCATGCCTCCGCGCCGCCGGACCCTTCCGCCAAACCCGCCCGCCTTCCCGCCCTTTCCGAGCTGGGCGAGAGTCGGCGCCCCGCCGGAATCGCCCGGGGAGGCCGCATTCCTCGCCGGCGCGGCGCTCGCCGCCCTCCATCCGATCGCCCGCGCCGAGCATCCCCTCGCTTCGCTCTGGCGCCAACGCCTGGCGCTCGCCTGCGCCGCGGCCGTCGCAAGGCGGGGCGGCCGCACGGAAGACGAGGCGGCGCTGCGCGACGCCTGGTATCTCCGCCGCGCCGGCGACGATCCCGGCCCCGCCGGGCGGATCCTCGAAGCCTGGCGCGCCTTAAGCCAGCGCGCCGCCTTGCGATCGGAGGACTGGACGCTCCATCTCGCCGCCATGCTGGAGTTGCGGCTCGATGACGGTCTGCAAGACGTCCTCTCCGTCGCGGCCAAGCTCGCAAAAGGGCAGGGGAGCGCCGTCGCGGCGGCGGCCGAGATCGCCGCGGTCAGCCTGCGCTTCCGGCCGGATTCGGACGCCCTCGCGCTCTGGCTCGCCGACGCCGTGCTCGCCCATCGCCTGAATTGGCCGGCGCCCGTTCCGCTCCTTGCGGGCCAAGTCCTGGCGGGCCAAGTCCTGGCGGGCCAAGTCCTGGCGGGCCAAGTCCTGGCGGGCCAAGTCCTGGCGGGCCAAGTCCTGGCGGGCCAAGTCCTGGCGGGCCAAGTTCTGGCGGGCCAAGTTCTGGCGGGCCAAGTTCTGGCGGGCCAAGTTCTGGCCGGCCAGCGCCGCCGCGGCGATTTTTTCCGCGCGGCGAAGCGGCAGGGCGACGACGACGCCCGGCTGACCGCCTGCTGCGTCGGCTACGCCCGGGCGGCGGCCGCCGCGGCGGATCTTTACGCCGATCTCGCCCGCCGCGCCGAGCGGCTTTTGGCGGTCGCGCCCAAGCTGCGCGGCAAGGACGCCGACATCATGGCGGCCATCCTGATCGGCGAAGACGCGCAAGCCGCCAATTGCGGCGGACCGGGGAAGACGACGAGCGACCGCTCGAGCCGGCGGCTGTTCGAGCGGCTCGTCGCCCTTGGCGCCGTGCGCGAGCTCACCGGCCGGGCGACGTTCCGGCTCTACGGGTTGTGACGCGATGGTCCGGCGCGCCAAACGCGAAGCTGCGTTCGATGCGGAGCTGGCGGACCTCCCGTCGGAGCTGCGCTGGCGGACCTGGATGGGCCGCGTCGAGGCCGTCATCTTCGCTTCCGCGGAACCCGTCGCGCGGGAAATGCTGGCCCGGCTCGTCGGCCGCGCCTGCAACCTCGATCTCATCATCGCGGACATCAGCGACGAGCTCTCCGGGCGGCCCTATGAGCTCGCTTCCGTCGCCGGCGGCTGGCGACTCCAAACTCGGAAAGGTTTCGCTGACGCCATTCGCGCCGCTTCAGGCATAAGCGAGGAGGGGAAGGCGCTGTCCCAGGCCGAGGCGCTCGTGCTCGCCGCGATCGCCTATTATCAGCCGATCGCCCGCGCCGAGCTTTCGGAATTTTTCGGGAAGGAAGTAAGCCGTGACTTGATCGGCCGCCTGCGCGCGCAAAATTTCATCGCCCCGGGACCGCGGAGCCCGCGTCCCGGCGCGCCCTACGCCTTGGTGACGACGAAAACCTTTCTGGCGCAATTCGGGTTCGAGAGCCTGCGCGACCTGCCGGATATGGAGGCCCTCGAGGACGCCGGCCTGCTCGCCAAGGAGAATCTCTTGGCGGGGGATTTTCCGAGCGGATTCGCCGCGGCGGGCGACGCCGACGAAGGCGACGATCGGCCCGAAGCGGACGAGACCGCCGTCGACGGGACGGACGCATGAGGATCGGGCGCGATCGCAGATGTCAAAACGTCGATGGTTATTGAAGCGCAGATCCCTTAGCTTTCCGTCAAGGTACGGTCGCCTTAATCTCGCGAAGCTGCGCGGCGATGAAATCCGCGAAGGCCCGCGCGGACGCCCTCGCAGCGCGACCGGCGGGCAGGATCAAATTGATATCGGATGTCCCAATCTCCCAGTCCGGTAAAAGCCTCACGAGAGAGCCCGCTTCAAGCTCGGCCTGGACGCCTCCCTGTCCGGTGGAGAGCACCCCCAAGCCTGCGATCGCTGCCGCCGTCGCCGCTTCCGCGGCATCAATGACAAGGCGCCCCTGAACGCGAACCGATGTCGTCTTTCCACCTTTGCGGAATGACCAGCCTTCAGAACTGCGGCCCGCCGGCCCAATGATGAGCGTGTGTCCCAACAAATCGGACGGCGTGAGCGGCGTTTCCACTTGGGCGAGGTAAGCGGGAGCGGCGACAAGAACCCGATGGACTGCGCCGACCTTGCGGGCGACGGCGGTGCTATCGCTCAACGCTCCAATGCGCACAGCCACGTCGATGGAATCGCCAATGTGTCAGCGACTGGTTAATGAGGCTCTGGTGCGAACCGCTGAGACGGGTCATATTCGCCGCAAACTGGCCTTTGGAGCAAGCGAACCCCGATGCTGAGCATGGATGATCTTTTCAAGGGCCGCCATTTCGACCGGGAGATCATCATCCTCTGCGTCCGGTGGTATCTTCGGTTCAAGCTTAGCTTTCGAGATCTCGTAGAAATGATGGCTGAGCGGGGAATGACCCTGGCGCATACGACCATCATGCGCTGGATCCAGCGCTATGTTCCGGAATTCGAAAAGCGCTGGAACCGCTTCGCCTGCCGGGCCGGAGCCTCGTGGCGCGTCGACGAGACCTATGTGAAGATCAAAGGCTGCTGGACCTACCTCTATCGCGCTGTCGACAAGCAAGGAAAGACGGTGGATTTCCTCCTCCGCGCCAAGCGGGATGTCGCAGCCGCCAAGGCGTTTTTCCGTCGGGCGTTCAAGAGCCAGGGGCGGCTGCCGCGCGCCATCACGCTTGATGGCTATCAGGCTTCGCATCGGGCGGCCCGGGAAATCCTTGGCGAACATCATCGTGGCAAGCGAACCAAAATCAGGTCCTCGAAATATCTCAACAATCTGATCGAGCGGGACCATCGTTCGATCAAACTTCGATTGGGTCCAATGCTTGGATTGAAGCGCTTCCGGAGCGCCTCAATCACCATAGCCGGCATCGAACTGATGCATCGGATCAGAAAAGGTCAATTCAAACTCGGAAGGCTTCGCATCAAAGATAACCGGGCGCCCGAAATCTGGAATGCGGTGCTCGCTGCATGACCTCGCACAGGCCCCTGTCGTTTCGTTGTGCTCTCATGGAAAATTTGCACCATGTGTGGACGCCCCCATCGGCGCAAGGAGAATCTTCTGGATAGCTGCAGCGCGTCGTCGGGTGCTGACATGTGTCCGGCCTCTAATGCAGCTCTTCACGCGCCGCGGGCCCGTATGGGAGTTCGCGGATCGGGTCCAAATCAGAGCCACGTGCTTTATGCACGCCGGTGCAAACTGGTTTTCCCGATCCCGTCTCGCCGACCGTTGCGCCATACTTTCCGTTTGACCTTCCTACGCCTACGACTGCCCACGACCGCGAGCGCGGTTACGCCGCCGCGACCGGAGCCCGGTAAATCCCGCCCTTGGCCATCAAAGCCCAAATGATGCGGGCCATCTTGTTCGCCAATGCAACCCTCACCAGCATTGGCGGCTTGCGCGCGAGCATGCCCGCAAGCCACGATCCCGCCGGAGGCCCCTTTCGCGCCGCCCAACGCACGACAGCGCTCGCGCCGATGATGAGCAGACGCCGCAGCGTTCGGTCGCCCATCTTCGAGGTTCCGCCGAGTTTCTGTTTCCCGCCTGTGGAGTGTTGCAGCGGCGTGAGCCCCAGCCAGGCCGCAAAGTCGCGACCCCGTTTGAACGTGTCAGCCGGCGGCGCCAGCGCCGCGACCGCCGTCGCGATCACCGGCCCCACGCCGGGGACGCTCATCAGGCGGCGCGCCAGGTCGTCTTCTTTGGCGCGCCGAGCGATCTCGACGTCCAGGAGCTTGATCCGTTGGTCCAGCAAACCCAGCATATCGACCAAGACGCAAAGAATTGGGCGCGCCGCCTCCGGGAGAGAATGTTCCGGATCCTGCACCGCCATAACGAGCTTGGCGACGTGGGCCGGACCTTGGGCGACGACCAGCCCGAACTCGGTAAGATGCCCCCGCAGGGCGTTGATGATCTGCGTACGCTGACGCACCAGGACATCACGGGTGCGAAACACCACCGCCGCGGCTTGCGCGGCCTCGCTTTTGATCGCCACGAAGCGCATAGTCGGGCGCTGGACGGCTTCACAAATCGCCTCGGCGTCAGCGGCGTCGTTCTTCTGCCGCTTTACAAAAGGCTTGACATAGGCCGGTGGGATCAATCGCACGGCATGGCCGAGCTTGCCGAGTTCGCGACCCCAGAAATGCGCCCCTCCGCAGGCCTCCATCGCCACCGTGCATGGCGGCTGGCTTGAGAAAAACTCCAGCACTTGCGCGCGCCGCAGCTTCTTGCGGAACGTGACGGCGCCAGATGCATCCGCCCCATGCGCCTGAAAAACATTCTTCGCCAGATCCAATCCGATAGTGCTAGCTTTTTCCATGGACGCCTCCCTCAAGTGGTGTTCAACACCTCCACTTTGGCACATCGATGCCGTCGGGGGGCGTCCACCCCATCAGAGCCTGCACGACCATCCGCTCGACCTCGTCGAGTGTCATTCCCTCCGTGCGACACTCAACATGGCGTTCGCCGCCGTCGTCGAGGTCGGCATGTGACAGGGCAGGGGGCTGCCGCCAGAAGCAGTCCGTCCTCGCTTTCTTGACATTTCATGATATATCATGAAATGCTGAGAACAGATAATGGAGGTGTGCCATGGCGTCCCAGGCCCGCGAGAAATTCGCAACCCAGGTGAATTCGGAGATTCTGGCCACTGTCCGCAATCTTGCGCAGAGCGAGGGTCGGCAGCTTCAGGCGCTTGTCGATGAAGCCTTGGCTGATCTGATTGAAAAGCGGAAGCAGGGTAAGCCTCGCGCCAATGTCATGGCCGCCTATCAGGCGAGCCATAAGAAGTTCGGGTCACTTTACAAGAAGCTGGCTGAATGACGGACTATCTGACCGTTGTTGAAGTCCTTGCCATTCATGACGACCAAATTGACCGTTACGGCGGCTCTGCCGGCATGCGCGATCGCGGCCTGCTGGAAGCGGCCCTATACCGCCCCCAGACAGGTTATTACGCCGATCTGATCGAGGAAGCCGCCGCGCTTTGGGAAAGCCTGGCGCAGAACCATCCTTTCATCGACGGCAACAAGCGCACGGCCTTTGCCGTCACCTATACCTTTCTCGCCATCAATGGCGCGCGCATCACGGCGGACGCCGACGCGATCTATGATTTCATCAACGGCCTTTATGAGACCGGCACATTCGAGTTTGGCCGATTAGTAGACGACTGGCTCCGCGCCAACGTGACGCCGGCGCCTCCGGCCTAGTGGCCATGCCACACGATTCGTCCAAATCCCCCCGATAGCGTTCGCTTCTTCGACTCAAGTCACGTCTCATCTGCGTCGCACGCCCCCTGGTTGGACCTCCAACACAAGGCGTAGGCACCCAAAATGGCGCCAGAAATAGTACCAAAATATCTTAGTTAAAAGTGCCAGATTGGCCTCGAAAGCCTTCGCCGCCTGCATGATGATCATCCGACGGAGAAGTTCAAATGATCGAATTATCAAGACATGCAGAGTTGCGATGCCAACAGCGGAGCATCACTCCAACGCGGTGGAAGCGGCTTCTTGAATACGCGGACGTCGAGAAACAGATCGGCGACAATTGCACGGTATTGCGGGTCAGCCGAAGGACCGCAAAACATCTCGATGAAGCGCGCGGACTTGAACGCGTCGCCGTCATATGGAGCGATGGCAACGCCAGAATTGTGTCTGTGATGCACCTTCATAAGGCCAAATCTGGCCGCCGTTATCGCGCTCGCCGCTGAGGCTTACTATGAACGACAATATTATTCCTTTTCGTCCTCAGTCCAAACGCCCCGACGCTCTTGCCGCCGAGCGCATGCACCAAAATCGCGATCGGCTTCGTTTGAAGCAGATTGTAGAGGCGTGCAAAAAGGAAAAGGCACAACTTCGCTTCGCGGGTGATGACGCCGCGCGAGCAGGAAAGGCTCTCTACGAACTCAAAGAAGAGTTCCTGACCCGGCGGGGGCAGGTGGCGGAGGCGAAAAAACACTTCGAGAAACTCCATCGGTTTATTGTTTCCGATGATTTCCCAACTGCCGAGGAGATGGCCGCGAAGGCCAAGACGATGACCCAGAAAGTCGGCGGATATCTTGATGCCGCAAAAGCCATCGCCAAAGCTGGCAATGCAGCTCCAGACGAATGTCAAATGCGCTGCTTACGCGGAACTGCCCTTTGGCAACATTGGAACTCCTCCACAGCCAAGCGAGAAAAGGCGTCTCCTGCAAGTTACGGATCGGACCATGTTGCTTGGCTGCTTGAGGCGATGGCAAAGCGCGTTGTCAGAGATACAAGGCTCGACGAACTCCTCGCGCGCATGCGCCGCGTACCAGCACAATACAATATCTCCACCCGAGAGTTCGAGAACAGCAGTATGGCCGCATTGTTCCAAACCGCATACCAAGCGTGGTTTGCGTTCTACGGGGAAGCGCCGCCACTGCCATCTGTTCCGCTTGTAAGGATTCCACATAGGACCTGGCTCTGGCCTGTGCGGCTGACGCGCGAGGGTAGCGGCCATCCTTATGACGATGACGTTTTAGACAATCCCGTGAGCGAAACTGAGGGCGTCGAATGTCGTGCCGAGGTCATTCTTTTTCGTGAAATCAGGCTTGCGCTCGGACCTACCGTTAACGCAACGACCATCGCCCCGATGTTCGAAAGCCGGCCATGCCTCGAAATCACAACTCTGAACAGCGAGGGCGAACCGGTTAGGTCAAGCGTTGTCAGGAATGTTTATGATGCAGGTCAACTTACGGAGACAAAGTCATTCGCTGTATCCTTTGATAATAATTGGCACCGCTTCACGCCTCTCCCGACGATCGAAAAAGGCGATGTCATAAAAAGCGTGACTTCGGTAATTGTGGGCGAAGACGTTGCTGATTGGGAGTATTGGTCAACTCAGCCTTTGTCCGATGATAAAAATTGCGTTGAGCATTACTATATTTCATGGACGGCAGTTGATGGATCGTATGTCCAACACTGGCTGGAGCGGATTAGCGGAGATGCACAACCAATTGAACCCATGCCAGACGTTGCTCCTCTAAAGAACCCGAAATACGGAACTTGGTTTCCCAGACCATATATTGGAAATCACGTAGAGGTTGCGGTCAACGACGGGCGGTTGGAGTCAGCTCTCCGCGACGCAATCGAACATATCCGCTCATCCTTCGATAAATACGAAGCAAATTGGAGGTCTTCTATGCAAGCGCAAACGGCTGATCAAATTTCGGAATTTGAATCCGATCTCCGGGCCGCCGAAGCACTCCTCCGCGATGAACAGGACATCAGCGATGAATGAACAACTTCAAGACCTACGGCCAACGCTTGTTGAAGAACTCGACTTCACGACATTGCAGATGCTCGATGCCGCAGGTGTCAGACGTGCGCTCGGAAACGGCAAACCATTTTACGTCTATATCCTCATTCGGCCAGATGGGACGCCATTCTACGTCGGCAAGGGCGTGAGGCTACGCGTATTCGATCATGAGGCCGAGGCACGCAATACCAAGCTACTTACGCACAAATTGAATCTCATCCGCAGTCTGCATTCACGCGGCCATTCCATTGGATATCGCATCGACAGCTTTTTCGATGATGAGACAGACGCTTTGGCCAGAGAACGGCATCTCATCGCGAGCATCGGTCGGCATGACCTAAAAGCGGGCCCCCTCACAAATCAAACCGATGGAGGCGAAGGCACGTCGAATCCATCGGAGGAGAGCAGGCAGCGCAGACGGGATTCGCTCTGGGGTAACGACGCCGCCGATCCAGAGCGTCAGATTGCCAACCGCTACTTTCAGCAGCTGACGCCTGTCCGTTCCGTCCCTATTAAGCCGGTCAACACATTCAAGAGAGCCGCCGGTCTTTGGAAGAACGATGACACTATCGGGATGAAACCGCGGCAGGCCGGAGCTCTGCTTGCCAGTGCGATCGCGAACCGCGTGCTGCTTGAACCAGGCGCGTTGCTTCCCCGGCGCCTTCACATCGATAATGTTGAGTATATTATTGAGAATGGGGCAGGAAGGGATATGATCTCAAACGGGATGATAACACTCGCCGACAACACTACTACACGCGAAGTTCTTCGACTGACAGATCTTGGCTTTCGTTATGTCATAGCTAAGTTCAAGGTAGAAATATTGATTGACGCCGGCATTCTATTGCCGAATTCCAGCTCATATAGCGATCACCCTCAAACCAAGCTCGGCTGAGGCGCGGTCCTTGTCCTGGATCTGCGGGGCTCAGACAAGAATCCGCTCGACCTCGTCGAGCGTGACTTCCTCAGCGCGCCGGTCATAGAGCTGCGTCGTGCGCGTCGAGGCGTGGTTCGCCATCAGCGCGGCGCGTTCGAGCGTGCCGCCGTTCTTCAGGTAAGCGGAGACGCCCGTCGCCCGAAGGGTGTGGTTGCCGACATGCGTGGTGATGCCTGCGGCCTTGGCCCGCCTCTGGATCATCGCATAGGCGTTCGCTTGGGGCAGGGGCGCGCCGCTGAGCTGGCGACTTGCGCGGTTATAGGTCTGGAACAAGAGCGCCTTGAGATCGGCCGCGAGGCCCGCGCCCTCGATATACGCGTGCAGATAAGCCTCTAAATTGTGATGGCACGGCATGGCGTGCTCCTTGCCGCCCTTCTCGTGAAGCCGCACCCAAAGCCGCCGGTTCTGCGGATAAGCGTCCTCGACGCGCATGGCGATGGCCGCGCCGATGCGGGCGAAGGAATAGACCATAAGCCCGATGAGGGCGCGGTCGCGGAGGCCGATGACGGTCGCGACATTAATCGCGTCGATGAGCTGGCGCGCCTCCTGCGGATCGAGCACTGGCGTCTTGCCGCGCCGGACGATGTGGCGCGGCCCGCGCACGGCGGCGGCGGGATTGACCGGCATGATCTGGCCGATCACCATCCAGTCGAACAAATGCCGCAAGGCGGCGAGGCGCAGCTTCGCGGTCGGCGCGGAGCGGGCCTTCTGAAGCTCTTCGACATAGGCGGCGACATGCACGCTCTCGATGGCCGCAATCCGCGTCACGCCCTTGGCCGCCAGCCAGTCAAAGAATTCATGCGCCGCACGCGCATAGGCGCGGCGCGTGTTCTGGTTGCGGATGTTGGCGGTGAAGAATTCAAGGAAGCGATAGGCGGCGCGTTCGCCGGAGGCGGCAACGAGAGTGGGGGCATGCGAGGCAGCAAGAGTTGGAAGTGGTGTCATCGAGTTGAACACCTCACGGATGCAGCCTTTCCGGCGATAGTCAGAGCACCGCCAATGGCGAACAAGGCGAAAAGCCAAGGCCGCCAGCGCCGCTTGCGTTCGTCTGCAATCACGACCGGCAGCTCTTCCAATTGCTCGCGCACGGGCCTGAGGAGAGTTTCAGTCAACGTCTTTTTTTGCGGGCCTGACACGAGCCCTTCAATCCGGCTCAGGCTGTCATGCTCCCAATTGAAATAAGCGCGCATGAGATCGGCTGAGGCAGGGTCGACGACGAAGAACTGCACGCTGAAAGCCAGGACGGCGAATGTTTGACCAACGGGCTCAAGCCATCTTGCTTTGCTGATAAGCGAGCCCATGCGCCCCTCCTTAGTATTTGATAAAAGACATTATCATATACTAATGGGGACGGACAACCGCGAAGGTTATGGCTTCCTTACCGGACCGCCTCCGGCGACGTTCCCGGATCGGGAACGCGAGCCCAGACAGAGAATGGAAGCGGCACGAATCAGCTTCCACCCTCTCGGCGCGTGTTTGCGTATGTTCTTGGTGTCCAGCAAAGGACGGGCAAGGTTACGCGCGGCCATCTGTGTTTATATATCCAGCAGGGCGCGACGACGAGGGATACATGGAGAACGATTGGCAGCGGCGGCTGACGGAGGCAAACAGCTTCGTGCGCGAACATGAAGAGCAAATGCGACGCCTAAGGGAATTCGCCGCGTCGACCCGACCATTTGGCCTTGATAGCGAAACGCTGCGCTCAATCGCCAAAATGCGGGAGCAGGCGAATTTTCTTAAAGTAATGCAGTCAAATCCGGCTATCGCCGATGTGGCGGCAGTGATCAGGGGAGTAACCGGTCCGGGCAGCGCCCTCATGGCAGCAAAAGCACAAGCAATGGAGTCACATTCGGCTATGGCCCATGCGGCGGCAGCGATCGGGAAGATAACCGGTCCGGGCAGTGCTTATGATCTTGCCACGCAATCCCTCAGCGAGTTCGCCAAGCGCTTTCGTGTCCCTGAATTCGATGAAATGTCGAGGTTGTTACCAAAGGTGCAGAATTCTATCTGGCTGCAATATGGCCTGCCAAAATCGCACTTTGAAACGATTCTCAGCGGGTTTCGTCAGCCATGGCTGGATGTTCGGGATCAGCTAGGCTCACTGACAGGCGTCGCAAAACTGCAAGGCATCGGGCACCTGATCGCCACGAAGCCCCCCTTCGATCTGGACGCAGTCTCGGCCCTCAGGATCGATCTCGGCGATTGGCGGGATCGGATCAATTGGCCAATTACCGCAGCAACGGATGTTACCGTCCGCACCGCACTTTACGCCGAACGCGGCTTCAACCCGGCCCTTACCACGTTTCCCTCCGAAACTTTCGAGGAAGGTATCGCCGGGCTGCGCAGTGGTCTGCCTCCGCTTGTCGCGGCCTATGGCGATCCAGTGCCGCGGTCTGACGATGATGAGGAAGAAGAGTCATTCTTTCGGAACAACGTCATTCACGATTGGCTTCAGCGGTTTGAGAGTCAAATTCGCCGCTTCATCGATATGCTAATGACGGAGCATTACGGAAGCGATTGGCCGCGCCATCAGCTACCGAATGGGCTGTATGACACGTGGGTGGAAAAGCAGGTGAAAGATAAATCAGGGCGCGATTGGCCACTCGTTTATTATGCCGATTTCACCGAATATGAGCTTGTTATCTGCAAGAGGGACAACTGGAACAAAATATTCGGGAAGTATTTCAAGCGCCAGGAACATGTTCGGGAATCATTACAACGGCTATATCTACCGCGAAATGCCACCATGCACGCGCGTCCGTTGATGCCTGAAGACGAATTGTTTGTGTTCGTGGAAGTCCGACGGCTTATCAAGCTGTTCTACCCGTAGAGCGCACAGCCCAAATATTGGCATACTTCTGCTCATGATTTATTCAACAGAAATGGCCTTTACAAACAACACTCTAATTTTTTTAGCATAATTCTTGATTTCTGAGACAGACCCAAGGCTTTTGACGAAAGCCACTACGTCACCTATCCTCGCCGGATAGAACGCCTAGCGCGGAGACAACAGGACCCATGCCGCCTCGGTCCAAGCCAAACCCGGAGACGATCACGATCTCGGCCTTCTTGGGCCGCCTAAAGATCGGCCAAGCGGTCGCTCTTGGCACTGGTATCCTTGCCCTGATCGGAGGTGCTGGTGGTTTTGGGGCATACATACAAAGCGGCCGAGACGAAGAACGTGCTGCCGTTCAGGCCAGAGCGCTCACCGATGCCAACACTAGAATTAATGAGCTTTCCGGTCAGATCACCGATCTTAAGCGTGGTCTTACAGCAATAGGAGATGCTCTAAGGTCTTCTGAAATCACCCGCCAATCCCTCGAAGGAGAGGTTGAGTTCCTGAACCGCTATGTTTCCTATGTATCTAGGCCGCGTTGACAAATAGGATTCCCCTTGGGGCAAGGTTCTGATTCAAGTTCGCTTTCGGAAGGAGGCGGGCTTGATTCGGGGATTGATGTCGGATGAGGAATGGGCCTGCTTTGAACCCTTCGTGATGGTTCGCGGCGCACACAGCGGACGCCGCCCAAAAGATCACCGGCTTGTTCTGGATGGAATTTTCTGGATTGCCCGCACCGGGGCGCAGTGGCGGGACCTGCACGAGCATTTCGGCAAGTGGTCGTCGGTCTATCGACAGTTCCGGCGCTGGACGCTCGCCGGATTATGGGAACTCCTGCTGGAAGCCCTGAACGAGACCGAAGGCGTCGGCGAGAGCGTCCAGATGATCGACTCGACCATTATCCGGGCGCATCACTGCGCCGCCGGCGCTAAAGGGGGACTCCGCCTCAGGGTCTTGGGCGCTCAAGAGGTGGCTTCACGACAAAAATTCACCTCCGCACGAACGGCGAAGGGTTGCCGATAGCCGCCGAGATCAGCGCGGGCGAGGTCTCGGACTATTCCGGCTTCGGCCCATTGATGGAAGCGGAGGGGCCGCAGCCCAAAGTCCTTCTCGCAGATCGCGGCTACGACTCTGATCATATTCGCGAAACTCTGGAGGAAAAGGGCGCCGCGGCGGTCATTCCGACGCGCCGGAACCGCAAAGCTCAAATCCCTGTCGACGGCTATATCTATGCCTTGCGCAACCGCATCGAGCACTGCTTCAACAAGCTCAAGAACGCGCGTCGGCTCGCAACCCGATACGACAAAACCGCAGCCAGCTATCTCGGCTTCGTCCAAATCGCCGCCATTCGCTTATGGACAAACCAATTTGTCAACAGGACCTAGCCCCAAGTTAGGTCCAGCAACAAAAAGCAAAGCTGGCGAATTTGGGATCGCCACGCGCCGCCGCCGAGCCACGGCCCTGATTAGAAAAAAATCGGCCCAACGCGCTATTGGGCTTTACAGGGACTTATCCGAAGGTGGGACAGATTACCCCCCGCGGTAGGGGTCTGGGCCATGGTCGCTTCTATCGACAGGCGCCGCTAGCGAGCCCGTCGCACGGCGTTTACTCGGTCCGGCGCTATGATTGACGGCGTCGGAGAGAATCTTCGAGGGCTTGAACGACAGAACGCGGCGGGCGCTGATCGGAGCAGCGACTCCAGTGCGCGGATTGCGCCCGGCGCGCGCCCTTTTCTCTCGCACCGTAAACGTCCCTAGGCCAGGCAATTTCACGGTTTCGCCACGAGCCAAGGCCTCTACGATAATGTCGAGCGTCGCGTCCACCATCTCCTTTGCTTGAACCCGTGAAAGCGCAGGACAAGAGGCGCGAACGGCAGCGGAAAGGAGCTCTCTGGTAGCCGATTTTGGAACAAGCCCAGACATTAGATCCCAATGAGCCTCTTCAGGAATTGTCGCCGGTCTCGCCGTTTCGGAAAATAGATCCACGGCCACGCTTCAGGTACTCGAAGATATTGTTAGACGCCACGCTAAATTTGACGCAATCTCGACGCGCGCCATCGTCGACGCACGCGAGAAATGCGTGCAAGTAGGCGCCGAAGGGTTTCCTCGGCATGCGAAGCAGGGCGAGCGATCTCGATGGAATTCAGACGCAGAGTGTTGATTTCCACTGAGATGTGACCCTGGAAGGCCAGAATTTTTCACTGAGAACTGGCTCTGACTCATATTTGCTGCGTTTCGCCGGGACGCTCTTGCTGATTCGTCAGAGGAGCCGTGAATGGGTCAGCAATTTCAACGGGCCAGCCTGGCGCCAGACGGCTTTGCAGTTGATGGCGTCACGGTGGAAGGCGCCCGCGTCCAGATCCGGTTGCGGTCTCTTCAATCGTTTGGTCATTGTCCAGATTGCGGTCGAAGAAGCCGCCGGATTCAGAGCCGGTATTTGCGCCGCCCCGCCGACCTTCCCCTTGGCGGCCGCCAAGTCGAACTGATCGTTATTGCGCGCCGGTTCTGGTGCGACGCGGTTTTGTGCGGTCGACGCATCTTTTGCGAACGATTTGAGATTGGCGTCCTTTCCCCATACGGCCGGCGCACCGGAAGACTTGAGACAATCGTCCATCATCTCGGTCTGGCGTTGGGTGGCAGACCTGCAGCGGCTTTCGCCCTTCGCTTGATGATGCCCGTCAGCAACGACACGCTTCTACGCGTTGTCCGTCGCCGCAGCATCCAGACCGGTGGCGCTGAGCTTACGGTCATCGGCATTGACGACTTCGCGTTTCGTCGAGGTCAGACCTACGGAACGATCGTCTGCGATCTTGAGCGCCGTCGCCCCGTGACGTTGTTGCCAGATCGTGCGCTGGATACCTCTCGGGCGTGGCTGGCTGAGCGGCCTTCAATAGTTACGGTCGCCCGAGACCGGGGCGGCGGCTACGGCGAGGCCATCGCCAAAGCCTTGCCGCACGCTGAGCAAGTCGCGGATCGTTGGCGTCTCTTGGAGAACTCGAGCCGAGCCTTTCTCGATGCGGTCGGCAAATCTATGCGGCAGATCAGAAGGGTCATCGGCAGCAGCGTCATCGACCCCAAGCTTCTCACCTGTGCTGAGCGCCTCCAGTACGAGGGATATCTGCGTCGGCAGGAGACAAATGAGGCCATTCTGAAAATGTCGAAGCAAGGCGCCGCCATCAGGCAAATCGTGAGGGAGACGGGACACAGCCGCAAGCTTGTTCGGGACGTCCTGCGCGACCGGCGGACGGATGTCTTCCGGACAAGGCCAGTTCGCTGGATAGCTGGTCGCCCTGGCTGAATGATCGCTGGGAGCAAGGGGAGCGCAATGCGCTGGCGCTTTGGCGCGAAATGCGGGCGGCGGGCTTTCCCGGGCGGAGCGGCGTGGTGTCGCAATGGGCGCAGCGCCGACGGCTTGCGGAAAAGGCGGGTCGAAACGCGCTGGCGCGAACGCCGTCAGCTCGGATCATCGCCCGTCTAATGACGTCAGCCCGTGACGACCTGACAAAGTCTGAAGCCATTCTGGTGGCGGCCATTGAAGGAAATGTCCAGGATCTGGTTGCTGCTCGCGAGACCATCATGGAGTTCCAGTCCATGATCCGATCAAAGGCGGCCGCCAAGCTGGATGCGTGGCTCGAAGCTGGAAAGGGAACCCTTGTTGGATCTTTCGCCAATGGTGTTGAGAAGGATCGCGCCGCCGTCCGAAATGCGATCATCTCGCCCTGGTCCAATGGACAGACGGAGGGACAAATCACACGTCTGAAACTTATCAAACGCCAGATGTACGGGCGCGCCAAGATCGATCTGCTTCAAGCCCGACTGATCGGCGCGGGGTAGCTGATCGCCTTCAGCAAAAATGCGTCAGAGCCAGTTCTCAGTGGAAATCAACACCCTGTGGAGAAGGCACCAGCCGAGCTGGGCGTTTCCGAACATCGGGCCTGCGCCGGCCTCGGTCATCACGCGCCGCACAGCGGAAGATCGTGAGGCCCACGAGGACGAGGGCAGCGCTGACCGTCGACATCATCGAGTTGGCCAAGATATTTGGTCGGTGCGGCTACGCGTCACACTGGGGACCTGCCGATGTCAGATCTGCCGTCAACGAGTGGTCCAAGCCGCACGCGCAGGTCCTCGGTGAGCGCCGAGGGTAGCGGAGGCACCTCACTCTCATCGAGATTCCCGCGACCGATCTCCGGCGGCACGCCGAGTAGAAAGTCGAGCCACTTCTCTCGCTCCTTTACGCGCCGGTATCGCGATGGGTCGATGGTGCGCTCCAGTAGCGGAGTGTCGATGAGGATGTGTCCATCGGCCCCGCCTGTCTCGGTCAGCCATCGCTCGGCGAGGGAGCCGTGGCGATCAACGCGCCCGACGCGTTGCTCCATGTCTGCGGGGTTCCAGCGTAGGTCGTGGTGCACGACGCGTCGGCACTGGCGCTGAAGGTTGAGGCCTTCCTGCATCGTCCGGTTCCCGACGAGGATCATCGGGAAGAACGGCGTGTTGAAGGCGTCCTGGATTTTCTGCCGCCGTTCGCCCTGGTTGCCTCGCGCCGCGAACTCGCCGAGGGGCAGTGCGTAGCGAAGAACCTCAGCGCGTTCCTCCTTGCCGAGTTGCGGGAGGTACTCCAGAAACTCGCCAAGGTGGCGGCGCCATGGACACGTTGGGTCCGTCCACCACGCCTCCAGTGCGTCCCGGAACGAAGCGGACGTGGCCTCCGACCGGCCTGCCCGCTCAAGCACGTCCACCACGAACGGGACCTGCCGCCGCGTAAAGAAGGTCCGTACCGCCTCGACGATGGCAACGCGCTCCGTCGCGTCCCACATCGTCATCTGCTCCCGGAATGGGAACCAGATGGATCGGCGGGAGGGGGCCAGGAGCGTGCGGAGAGTGTCTTCCGAGAGTGTCCACTCGATTGACAGGTCGGTTGCACCCGCCATGTCTTTTTCTTCGGCATCCTCGACGAGGCCGATCCCGAGACGAGGGTAGCTCGGGTCGAGGATCCGCAGAGGAAGACCGCCGTACTGACCGAAAACCTTCGTGCGGCGGCGCTCGAACCAGCGGGCGACCGCGACATCCACGCAACGCCCAGCCATCCGATAGTCGAGGCGGGTTGCGTTGGTGCCGCTCGAACGCTGCGACCGCAACACGTCGTTGGCATCGGCCACGAGCATGGAGACATCGCCCCACAACTCAAGCGGAAGTGCCGATTCGTCTGGCCTGAGGAACAGCGTGTGCGGGTACGATTCGCGGAAGGCGACGGACAGTTCATCCTGTCCACGCGTGAACCGCATCGCCCATCGTTGGAAGATGCCGACCTTCCGCTCGTCACCCGATCCGGCACCGAACACCGCCTCCATGTCTGAGCCCGGATACATTCGCTCCCACTGAGCGTGGAGTCGGTCCATCCAACGCTTCTCGATCTCCTCGTGGAGGCTGTCGATTGTCGCATTGCGCTCACAAAAAAGGAGGGATTTCTCCCACTTGTCCGCTGCAGACATTGCCGTTTCGAGGACACTAATGACCTTGGGGTGTACGTCGTCCGCCGCGACCAGGAGCTTCTGCAAAACGCTCTGGTACGCGACGGCTTCATCAGACGCGCCTTGCTCCTGCACCATCGCGCCCTTACGCGCCGCCGCGAAAGAGGACGCAATGCTCGTCTCAGCCGCCTCGACATGAGACCGGACCCCGCTGCGTGCGCGCGCCGTCATCAAGCGCTGGTACATCAGCAGCGGCACCACTGCCCCCTCCTCGGGCGCAATTGGAAGGGGACGATCGTGACGTCGCTCCCGCTTCCCTGGCTTGAGGCTGCGGATCGCCCACCGGCGGAAGCCGTGCTCGACGCCATGATCCTTCAAACGCCGAAGCTCCCAGACGTACCGTGCGAGCGTCGCCACGTTTGGGTCGTCGATGCACTCGAGGCCCGGCACCGCTTGTCGCGGGTCAGCGGTTAGCGGGGCAACTGCCGCACAGGCATACCATTCGGCAAAGGCCGACGCCTGGCGCGAATCTGCGAAGCGCCAAGCCTCTTCGAAGGCTTCATAGGTGCGTTGATAGTCTGCGATGGAGTGGAACAGGGCGTTCACGTCGTCGGGGAAGCCCGGCCGCACCTCGCTGGCACAGCCGAACAAGTCGAACACGCGCCGGAGTTCCTCTACGCCGAGTTGGAAGGGCGTGGCTGTGAGGAACGTCGCACCCTTGAAGCGGCCGCCGAGTACCTGCGCCACCGCCTGCGCCTGGACGGTCCAAGGGTTCTTCAGCTTGTGTGCCTCGTCCACGATGAGGAGGTCGAACTTCGGCAGTACTTTGCGCACAAGTTGGAACCTTACCCGATCCAACGCCTTTTTCACTCTCCACGCGTTTGTGAAGGCGTCGACGCCATCCGAATTGTAGAGGTCGTCGAGGCCCGCGTGACCTCCCCGTTCCCCCTTGAAGGCGGCGGTCGGCAGCCTCCCGAAATCGACCGCTGTCCGGCCAAGAAAGTGGTGCCCGTCGCACACCTGGACGCCGCTTGCCTCGATCCGGCGCCGGATCGCAGCGCGCGTGGGTCCGGCCAGTTCGAGGTGTGTGAACCACAAATCAAGTAGGAAGCCGCGCTCGGCATGGCCGCGTGCGCTCGTGAAGACGTTTATTGGAGCGAACACGACGCGATGCCGCGCCGTCGCGTCGGGCAGTTCGGTGATATGCCCAACCTCATGGAACGTGTCCTTCGGGAAGCCGCCGTAGAATCCCTTCTGCTGGAACGTCTGTGCGGAGCGGAGCCACTGATGGTTGAGGTCCGGCCCGGGAGTGACCACGAGGACGTGGGGCTTACGGTCCTCCCCACGAGCAATCTCGAACGCGCAGGCCAATAGCCCGAGCGCCTGGTATGTCTTCCCCATGCCGACCTCGTCGGCGAGTAGGACGCCCGGCTCGCGGTCAAGGATGCTGAGCGCGGCGAGGACGGTGTCCTCCTGCAGCCGGATCGCCGTGTCGGAGATCCGCTCCTGTTGCTGCAGCGCATCAAGGTGGAGGAAGCCCCGCAGCCAGGTCAAGTCGCGCGTCATAACCCCCCCTCGTAGAAGTTACTCAGGTCGGTGATGCCCGGCGTTCCAGGCGCGGGCACCGAGACGCTCTCTCGGATCCATTGCACGACTTCGTCGCGCAACGTCGCCTTGTCACTTCCCGTGGGGTCGCCGTCGAAGGTGACACGCTTGAGCACCCGCGCAAGCTCCTGGGCATAGATCCAGGCCTCTGCGCGCATCAGCTCCCCACGCTCCGGGGCTTCCACGATGCGCTCCGCCAGCCGACACACCCCACAGGGGCCCCGAAGCTGCGCCTGGAATGCGCCGAGTGACGGAGCACGGACGAGTTCCGCGCCGATGGACAGGAGCGCCCGGAACACCTCTCGTGGGCTAAGAGCCGTTCCGAAGACCGACGCGGTATCCGACGACACATCCCGTGCGGCGGCTGCGGCCGCGCGCCGCGCCGCTATCCCCGCCGGGGTGTACCGGCCCGCGTGGAGCAAAAGCAGCTCCTGGAGGTCGAGCTCGCCGGTGATTCCAGCCACGGGGAGATCAAGGACGTGTTCGATCCGGAGCGGCACCCGCGCGGTCACTCTGGCTTCGGGGTCGGTGACCTCGAGCTCGCAGCACACAGGGTCGAGGTCGAACTCATCGAACACGGATGCTGTCGCGGGCACGCTGTCGAGCAGGATGCGACGGTCCGCTGTTGGGTAGGAGAGCATCAATCGCGGCGCGCCGGGTCGCCAAGTCACTCGCACGCGGCGCTCTCGCGCGTCGAAGACAGCGTCGTCCACCCAGCGGGCAGGTGACGGCGCGAGAGCTGTGTACGATCGACCGTGCAGGGTCACCTGTTGCCGCGGCACCCACACGAGCCCGTCGCAAAGAAGGCCGAGGTGGTAGTGCCCATCCAACACGAGGTGCAAGGCGCATTCCACGTTGGCGCCGGTACGTAGGAGCGCGGCCGCGGAGGCGTTGGGGGAACCGACGATCACGTGTGTCCGCTTCTTCTTGCCCTCGGTAACGGCTACCGCAAGGAGCTTGCCATGCAGCGGCTGCCGGTAGATGCGCCCCTCGCGCCTGTGGATCTCGGGGAACAGCCAGACCCGCAACGACGCACGATGCGCGGCCCGGTTTAGGAGGTCCTCCGGTGCGAAGGCTTCCAACTGCCCGGTGGGCCACGCCTTGCCCTCAGCGCACAGTGCGTTGAGTTCGCGCGTGCTCCGCCGGCCTCCCGCGCGTCCGTCATTGAACTCGAAGTTGTGGCCAACGTGTCTCCCGAGCACGAACCACGAAGTGGTCTCCTTCCCTCGCGCCCCATCGACGACGCCCCACAGATCTCCAATGTGTGTGTCCAGATCGCGTGAATCGTCGCCGCCCGGCGCGACCGGGTTTCCCTCCCAAGATACGCCCACGTCGAGCACGAAACCGTGCGCACGCCGCCCCTCAGTAGCGTCAAGCAGGCGGTCAAATATCGCGCCGTCGGGTGGTGCCCCATCCTCCTGGTGGAAAGGAGCGAGCACGCCAATACGTTCGACCTTCGCATCGGGAGGCACCCGCGCGAGAAACGCATCGAGGAGCGGCATCTTGTCGTACGTGTGAAGCAGCCATGGCGCCGCCGTGTCCGCGTCGTCTTCCGGGCCGAGGCGCGGCCGAAGCTCGGCTAGGAACCGGCTCCAGGCCTCGCCGTGTGCGCCAGAGGCTTCCACGAAAGCCACGACCCGCCGGAGCAGCCCCGCATCACGAGCGTAGTCGAGGGGAAGCACCGCTGAAAGCTCGGCGTTGTCGCCATAGCCTCCTGGTGTGAGGTTTCCGGAACCGACCACCATCCGCGCACATGGGCCGTAGAGGAGGAGAGCGAGCTTTGGGTGAAATAGCCGCGCGGTATCTGCGCGTAGCAGGTCGTAGGGCAGGCGCTGGCCGCCCCGCAGCATCCCCGGATCGGCGATAACGAGCACCGGCGTCTCGACCAATTTGCGCCGTCCTTCGTCGAGGAAGCGCCGAGTGGCCTCGGTCGGATCCTCTTGGAGTTGAAGCACGGCTGCCAGGACCTCCTCCTCGAAAAACCGCGCGTCGAACGTATAGGAAAGGAAGACTGCGCCGTGACAAGCACCGGCCGCGCCAACGAGGCGACCGAGCGCATCCGTCGTAACGATGTTGCCCATCAGGTCACCCGCCCGAGGTCGTGCAAAAGCTCCGTCATGGTTCCGACCTTGTAGCCGACAACCCATACCCGGCCGTCGAGGCTCCATGATCGATAGTTGCCCGCCTCCAGCAGCACGCGGTCTCCGTCGAGGGCGAGCCACGCCCCGGATTTTCCCCGCGCCACCTGGACCTGCCGGTGCAGATCTAGGAGGTGGACCAGGAAGTCGTTCGGCCGAGTGGGGTCGAGCTTGGCCGCCGCCGCGGCGAAGGCCCCCCCATGCGCCTCTTCCCGCACCATCCGCGCAGCATCGGGTGTGTCACGCCACGCTGCCAAACAGCTCGCGACGTGGGCAGCAGCATCCACATCAAGCAGGCACGCAGCTGCCACCGTAGCGAACGGCGCCTGATAACCGCCGTCGAGCACGGCGCGGTACGCGCGGTCGAAGCATGCCCGGAGCGCGGAGGCGAGGTCACCAAACACGACCGCGACACGTGCGTTCCGAGCGACCTCCAGCGAGGGCTTGCCCCACTGGCCTGATGCTACCCCGTCAATGAAGGTGCGTGTGTCGGCGACGCCGTCAGCGCGTGCATCCACCAGCCATCGCGCCATCTCCGGCAACACCCGGAGCGCGATCGGCGGCGGATGCTCGTCGATCAGGAGCCCGCCGAGCCGCGCCTGCAAGTCTTTTCGCTGCCATATCATGGACAGGCGGCATCGACGACCGAGCGATTTCAACGTCGTCCGACCGTGGCTTTCGATTGCGTGGGTCGTGCCCGGCTTGAGGCATTCCCGGACGAAGCTGTCGAACTCGTCGCCCGCCTCGCCCTTCGCCCACATCCAGTCCGCCAACTCGGCACCGATAGGCGTCGGGCGAAGGACGTCCGGCGAGAGTAGACCGTGCTGTACCAGGGAACTCCGGTAGGCCCCCATCGCTCCCAGCTCGATCTGGCGGGAAATGAGTGGGTAGTCGAGGGCGAGGTGACCGCCCCCGCGCGACCGCCAAGCGCGTACCACGCCGTTCTTGCCCCGCATCGCGTCAGTGTTCGGAATTGCGCCGTCGAAGAACGCGCATATGGCGAGCGCCCAGAGCCGTTCCCATCGCTCGAACCACGTGCGCCGGTTGTCGTCGTTCGCGACCACTCCGTGTTCGTGGAGAAGATCGTCAACGGTGCGGAGGCCGTAGCAGACCATCACGTAGTAGAAGGCACGGCTAGTGCGGGTGGTGAATCCTGGCCAGAGGACATTGCCAATTTGCTGTTGAAGGTGGTCGATAGCGAGAGGATCCTCGGGGGTGAAGTCACCGCTGTCGAGACGGGGGGCGGACCAGCTGAGTGCCTCTATGGGTGAAATGGCGGAGGTCACTGTAGGGTTCACCACGTATGTTACCCGTTGAAAAATTATGGACTTGACCTGGCTCTTCGACCTTTCCGTGACGGGTGTCAACTGTCACGCTGCAGTTAATCGCGAGACGGCCATTCATCCCGACTTCAATGGCTTACGATTGCATATAATTTGCTACTGTGCAGTTTATCGTGAAACAAGGAACGGATTTATGCAGTTTATATGAGATTGTATGCCATTGACGTTGGGAAATATTCGCGTTCACCACGGCGTCAGAAATACGATAGTGGCCATCGGCGCGAAGTCGTTTAACCTCTAAGCACGCTTCGTCGACGTAGTCTTGACAATGTCTATTCCAATCTCACATTTGCAGCATATCTGAGACTGGATGGTTGTTGAGTCTCACAATTTACTGCAGCAGTTTTCACCAACCGGGTCAGTCTCACCATTACGTACAGCGCGACATCTATTACGAATTTTTCAATCTGGCGAAGTTCTGGAACAGGCTGTTCCGGCCATTGATTCGGTTGCGAACTAGCTTCGTCCATCGTCCCTCGAAGGGCGTCTTTCCGCCAGTGGGCGTCACCGACTTCGGACTCGCAAACTTCGTTGATTTGACCAAAATCCGCAAAGAGCTGAAATCCCCCTACAAGTGGTGATGCATCGCTTGTCCAACGGCCGGCAGTCTAAGGGGAATGCTTACGTCGGAAACAAATATTGTTCCGCGGATACGTCAGAAACGGACGCATCCTTTCCCAAACACGCGATCCAGATGACGTGCCGTGCTCCGCCACGCGCTCCGTTGGCGCGCACCCGGACTTCATCCACGTCAAAACCGGTCTTGCGAAGTCGCTGGGTGAAATTCCTGTCTGGTCCCGAAGACCATACGGCCAGCACGCCGCCGGGACGCAGCGCCGCGCGGGCGGCCCGCAGTCCTTCCATGTCGTAAAGCCCGTCATTGGCTTTGCGGCTCAGCCCCTCGGGGCCGTTATCGACATCGAGCAAGATTGCATCGTAAGTCGACCGGCCAGACCGTATCAGCCGGCCGACATCCGATTCCAGGATGCTGACGCGAGAATCCGTCAGGCTGCTTTGGAAGAGCTCCGCCATTGGACCACGGGCCCATGCCACGACGGCGGGCGCCAGTTCCGCGACGATGATCTCGGCCTCGGCGACGACTGCGGCAAGCGCGGCCCGAAGCGTGAAGCCCATGCCCAGCCCGCCGATCAGTATCCGCGGCCGCTCGCGGGTTTGAATTCTCGCGCAAGAGAGGGTGGCGAGCGCCTCCTCGGATCCGCTGAGGCGACTATTCATCAGTTCGGTTTGGCCCAGCCTGATGGAGAATTCGGCGCCGCGCTGCATCAGGCGGAGTTCGCCGCCTCCGCCGGGCATTTGCGCCTTGTCGAGCAGGGACCAGGGAATCAATGATAACTCTTCAGTCAGTTGCGAAACATTTTGCGCTAAAATATGCATTGGCTCAAAAGCGCGCGCTTGTCACGAAGGAACGGTCCATTGCGCCAGTGAGCGAGCCGTTAGGGGCGTTGCGTCACAACCATCCGCCACAGCTCCGCCCAGACGAGGGCGTCGGCTTCGGCGCGGTGGCGGCGATTTTGCTCCGCCTCTTCCCTGGCCTGATGCAGACGCACCTGATCGAAATTTCGATCCGCGGCCGCCCGCTCGAGCAAGATTCCGGGGTCGGTGCGGCGAATAATGAAAGACGGCTCGACGCCGGCCGCATCAAAAACCTGACGGAGCCACCTTTCGTCATAGGAGCAGGCGTCTGAGAAGAGCTCGCGGCCGGCAAGTTCAGCATTCATGATCCGGGCGATTTCTTCGACCCGCCGACCATGCTCGCGCAAATGCGCCAGCGAAATGCCGTGCAGCCTTTCCGATTTCGCGCTCCACGCGTCTCTGATTTTCCAGTCGGGCGCGGGACGAACGAGATGAGCGGCGGAAACGATTTCTTCGCTGTCCATGGCGACGAAAGCCCAGCCGATCTCAATGATATAGCCGTCGAGGCTCGACGCTTCACAATCGAAGAACACCGGCCAGGACAGGGATGGATCGCTGTTCATTTTAAAGGCATCCGACGGCGCACAATCAACAAGCAATATCTGTTTTGGCGGCGTATTCGCGGCGCATGTTTCAGGACTCTCAAAACCGCTCAAGGCGTCACGATGAATCCCTTCGCTATCCACGTTGGGCGCTTTTTTTTGCCTGCGCACGCGTCAGGCGCCTTTCCGGTGCGAGGCGCCTGTTTCGCGCGTATCCACATTCTTGCCAGCGCCGGGCGGCCGGAGACGGCAATCACCGTAGCTATCCGGGCAACACCTTGCCCTGCGTCATGAGGACCAGAAAAGCCTGCTTCGCGCCGGTTTCCTGACGATAGGTTTCAATCTGTGCGCGGTAGGATGCGAGTCGGCTGGCGTCGACCTCGACGTCACTTTTCCAATCTACGATCGCCTCGATATGCCCCTCGGGATCATAAGCGACAGCGTCGGCGATGCCGGAAATGATAATCTCGCGCTGATCGCCCTGGCGGCTCGCCAGGACCACGAGTTCGGGGACAAGCCGCGGACGCATTTCGGCAATTTCAGGAAGGTTCAACGTCCTGACGACGGTCGCTGCAATCTCCTCGGGCGCAATCCCGTCCTTCGCCGATTCAGATGGCGCAATCGCAAGCTGTATCAGAAGTTCCTTCGTGCGCGCGACGAGAGCAGGCGCGTCGTCCGGAGTCTCTCCGTTCAGCACTTCCTCGATCAGTTTGTGAAGGAGCGTTCCACGGGTCGCGCTACCGGCGACGGGTTGCCGCGCATCCTGGAATTCCTCAAGAGATTCGACGGTTGCAAAAACCGGTTCGCGCCGGAGTTCCGCAGCCTCGCTCGTTTCACTGCGGCTAGGCTGACGCCATTCGATCTTGCGATGGCTCTCGGTGATGCGCTGCGCTTCCTCGGCGAATATTTCGCGCGATTGAGGGTTTTCCTGAGGAAGGGAAGGCGACGGCATCGGGTCGCCGACCTCCTCGGGATCTATCGCTGGCTGCGATGGCAAGTCGAATTCGACAAGCTTCGCCCAGGCGCCGTTCGGCAAATCCGGTGAATGCCGCGGCATCACAAGGAGATCGCGCGCCCGCGTCGCGGCCACATACCAGAGCCGGACCCGTTCGCGATCGAGTTCTTCCGCGTTGCGGGTCTGTATATCTGCATAGACCTCGGGCGCGATTCCGAGAACGGGGATAGAGAACAGATCGGCCCTGCGGTCGTGCATGAGCCCGGAATCCGATTTCGGGCGGCCTGTCATGTTGATCGGGATCACGATGGGCCATTCGAGCCCCTTGGACGCATGGATTGTGATGAGGGCGACGAACTGCTCTTCGGCGTCCGGACGGCCCTCGACCTGACGAACCGCGTCCTCCCAATTCGCGCGCATGTCGCGCGCAAAGGCGCGCAGACCGCGAACATCATAGGCGCGCGACATGTCGAGGAAAACATCGATATTGGCTTGCGCGCGATCGGCGCCCGCCTTGAAACGCCGCTGAAGCTGCGCCCGGACGTTCAGGATGCCGACGGCGTCGCTCAGCAAGGCGTAAGGCGTCGTCGAGCGAGCTTGCCTGGCGAGAGATTGCAACGACCGGATAAGTCCGCTCGCGAGTTCATGGCCGATCTCGTCCGGGTCGGTCCAGAGATTGAGCTGGCGCAGACGATCCGGTTGATCTGGATCGACAGGCAGGCCTTCGGCGATCTCGAGCAATTCGGCTTCCGTCAGCCCGACCAGGGGCCCTCTCAGCAATGCGCCGAGCGCCAGCGTGTCGCGGCCATCGGCAAGCGTTCGCGTCAAAGCGATGAGATCCTTGATTTCCTGACGCCGGAAGAAGCCCTTTCCCGCCTGGGTCGAAACGGCGATGCCGCAATTCTCGAGCGCCTCCTCGAATCGCCATAGCTCTGTCCCCACGGGCGCAAGCAGGGCGATATCGCCCAGCCGGGCCGGCCGCAGCGCGCCATCACGATCTCGGACAAGACGATTGCCAACGAGCCGGCGGCAGAGTTCGGCGATCCGATCCGCCTCGGCGTCGCGCTTTTCGCTGGCTTTCGCATCGTCTTCGGTCGCGATTTCGAGCGCCGCCACCGCAAGAGTTTTCGGCTCGGCGGTGCGCGTTGCGGCCAGTTCCGTGAAACCCGGCTGGCCGAGGGCCGTCGACAACGGGGTTTCAAAAGCGGCGTTTACGAATGTCAGGATCGGTTCGACCGACCTGAAGTTCGCCGTGATTTTCAACAGCGCATCGGCGCCGATGGCGTCGCGCGCGCTGATATAGGCGTTCACGTCGGCGCCGCGGAAACGGTAGATCGCCTGTTTGGGATCGCCAACGAGAAACAGCGCCCCCGGCCGCAACGTTCGTTTGAGAGGAGCAGCATCGGGCTCTTCGACGGATTCGCCGCACAGGCGCCAAAGGAGGTCGATCTGCAAAGGGTCCGTGTCCTGAAACTCATCGACCAGAACATGGCGAAACCGCCCGGCCAGAGCCTGTCTGACGGTTTCACGCTCGCGCACGAGATCTCGCGCCGTGTAAAGCAGGTCGTCGAAATCGAGCAGCGCGGCGTCGCGCTTCCAAGTCTGCCAATTCGCGATGAGCCCGTCCATCGATCGGGCGACGCGCGCAAGGACCTCGGCGGCGGTCCGCGTACGGAGCGCGGCGAAGGCGTCGTGACACGCGTCGTAACGGGATTTGGCTTCCTGATGGGCTTCTGTCCCGGCTGCCTTCGGTCTACCCGCCGCAGCGGCGGCCGTTTGCCATCGGCCCAGCGTCCTAAGTTGCCGAGCCCCGCCGGCCTGCGTGAAGCAGGCGGACGGATTGGCGAGGTTCAGTATCCCGACCAGACCGCGGCAGGGCGCAGATGCGTCGCGGGCCAAACCGACGACGGTTTGACCGAGATCGACGAAATGCTGCGCCCTTGACGCCGTTTCCTCTTCCTGAAACTCGATGCGGGCAAGTTCAGCAGAAAAATTTTCCGTCGCTTTTGTGAATGTCTCGATGAGCGTTGCTGACCAGTCGATGGAGCCCGGACGCGCGTCGCGATTGCGCCGGCGAAAATCGGCGACTTCCCGAATGAGCTTAAGCCCTCCATCTTCGTCGGCGAGAACGAGCTCGGCGACGATGTCGTCGCCAGCCTCGCCGGAGAGCCGCTCGCGGATCCAGGCGTCGTAGATTTCGGCGAAGGCGAGGTCCCCCTCAACCGGATCGATGATCTCCGCGCCGGGATCGATCCCGGCTTCGACCGGATAGGGTTTGATCACCGACTGCGCAAAACCATGGATTGTCGTGCAGACCAGTTGGTCGATCAGCGTGTTCGCCCGGTGCAGGTTCTTCCTCTGCGCGGGGGAGATGCCTTGCGGAAAGGCGATGGCAAGATCCTCAGGGATCTTTTCGTCCACTAGGGCCGTGACGAAACGCGAGATGCGGCTCGTCAATTCGCTGGCTGCGAATTCGGTGAAGGTGATCGCCGCGATATGCTTCGGCTCAACGCCGCGGGCGAGTAGCATGGCGACGCGGCCGGCCATGATTGATGTCTTGCCCGATCCGGCCCCCGCCTCGACGAGAAGTGAGCGATCGAGTTCGGTGAGGGCGGCGAAGCGCGCCGCATGATCGGGGAGCTTTGCTTTCCTGCCATCCATCACGGCGCCTCCCAAATCTTCGTAGCTTGCCCGAGTTTTTCCGCCGCCGGCACGCTCTTTCGCGGCAGATAAGCGGCGCCGGCCGGCAAGGCGAACAGAAAATCGTTGTAAGCGTCCGCGGCGGCGATGCCCGGCAAGGCCAGTCCGGACTCAATATTCGCCCGCGCAAGGCCGATCGCAGCGGCGAGTTGCGACAGCGCCTCATCGACGTCCGAAAGGGGGCACAGGGGCTGCTTGTCTTCGGCGGCGCGCGGGTAGAGCAGCGCGGCGTCGACTCTAATGTCGGGCCCGATAAGCGTTTTGACGGCGAAGGCGTAGAGACAGCGCTGCAACTCATCGCCGCCCCTTATCGCGACATCCGCCATGTCATCGGGCAGCTTCCCTGTCTTGTAATCGACGACCCGGGCCGCGGAGCAATCGCCGGCGAGATCCAGCCGGTCGATATTGCCTTGAATGAAGACCCCCGTACCGGGAATCTCGACGCTGCGGGTCGGATCCCAGGGCATATCGGCCTGCGGCGGCCCATCCTGCCGTCCAAACGGTATTTCCGTCCAGCTCTTCTGCCCGCGCAGTAGCGGGAGCGGATAGGCGAGCGCTTTGAGCGTGAGGTTTTTCGCGTTTTCGAGCGCGGCGCCCCAGATCACGGGGGGCGGGGTTGGTTGTTCGCGCTCCCAGGCCAGTTTGACCGAAGCAATGGCCTCATCGACGGCTTGCTTCAACGTCGCCTCAGACGCGTGTCCGAAGCCGCCGGACGCCTCGAGCGATTGTACGGCTTCCTGCAGAATGCTGTGGACGAGAATGCCGAAGGCCAAAGCGTCGAGGTTCAGGGGCTCTTCAGCGACGTCCGGCTGCTTCCAGCCAAGGGCGTAGCGCCAGACGAAGCGGATCGGGTCCCGCAACAGAAGTTTCAGGGAAGTGGCCGACAGCGGCCCCTGAAACACGTCCTGGAGGCGCGGGCGTCCGGGACCAACGAGGCCGTCATGAGCGGTGATCTCCGGCCGCGACCAGTCCTCCCAGCAGGCGGCGCCCGATATTGCGATCGGGGTCTCCCTGAATTCGCCTGGCCGCGCCTGCAGCCGGTCCGATTCGCTGGCGGCATGCTCGGGCGTCCGCCCGCGGCTGAGATAGATCTCATCGAAGGCATTTATCAGAGGCGATTTGCCAAGTAGCCGGCCGCCGACGTCGCGCCGGCTGAAGGACATCGCAGCCGATTGCGCGCTGCTCAGGATTGTCAGAAAATCCCGCCGGTCGCCGTCGGCGACGGGTAGGGGGTCGAGCTCTTCGATTGGAATGATGTGATCCGGAATCAGCCTGTCTTCGGAAATCCGGCGGGGCCAACGACCGGAGTTAAGCGCCAGCAGTCGGACAAAGGGCCGCGTCGCGGAGGCGAGCGAAATCGCCGACGTCCAGATGACGTTCGCCGCCGGCTCGAGCCCATCGGGGATGCGGAGCTGCGCGAGGGTCACCGTCAACGCGGCGGCCGGCCCGTCGGCGAGCGCCTTCCGCCAGAGCGCGAGCGCTTTCCCGGAAAGAAGTCTTTCGCCTGTGTCCGCCGCTTCTTCGGGTCCCCGCTCGATGAGCTGGAGGACGTCCATCACGAGGTTCGAGCGGTCGATTCCCTCCGGCCAATCCTCAGTCGGGACCTGGTCGAACGCCTGCCGCCAGCGCTGGACGGTCGTGAGCGGGGCGTCCTTCGGCAGGACTCGCGCCCAGTCGTTCGGGAGCCCTGCGAGTGCCGGCGTCGTGTCAGGCAGGAGCTTGAACAGACGGCCGATCCGTTCCTGCGATACGCCTTTCAGCAGCGTTTCGGCCAGAGCCGCCGCGGTCTGCCCGTCCCGCGTCGTCACCGCGCGTAGGCCGTGGACGAAATGAATCGGAATATTGGCGTCCGCCGAGAGCGCCATGATGTGATCGTCGAAGTCGGCCGGGCTCGCGGCGGCGATGGCGATGTCTTCGGGACGAGCCTTGCCGCTGGCGATGAGTTCGCGCATCCACCGAACCGCCTCGAGCGCCTCATGCTGCGGCGTCGCGCATGAAAACAGCGCCACGGTCGGGGCGGGGGGCATCTCCCGGCGGATCTCGACCACCGTTTCCTCCACCCACGATGGAACGGACCTCGCCTCGGCGATCCAAACGACCGGAACCGCGTTGGCGAGCGCCAAAAGCAGGGGCCGCCAGCATGGCGACATTTCGCTATGGCCATGGATCTCCAGGGGTCCGATGACCGCCGGCGCATGACCGATGCGGGCGCAGGCGAGTTCGACGAGTCCGGCCGGGCGCTTCATCGAGGCGGGCAGACGCCGCAGCGTTTCAACTTCAAGCGTGCGCAGCGCCCGAAGACGAGGTTCGAGCGAAGCGGACAGATCGATCCCGGAGCGCCAGATCTTGTCTAGCGTATCGACCACGGCGCGAACCATGCCTGGAAGCGTCTTGATCGCGTCGAGATCGCCGAGGCTGCCGACAGACAACGCCTCTCGAACGGCGCTCTGGAGAGCATCAGGGTCGATCGGCTGCAGGAAGCCGCCGGCGAGCCGGCTCGCCAGCTGCGCCATGGTGAGGATCTGAACGCCATGCTCGCCGCGCCGGGCGGCGCCGACCCGCGCCATGTGGCCAGACAGTCGCGTGTGAACGACGATCGTTCGGCGCATTACCGTTCTCCAATCCGAGAAATCGTGATGAAAAGGGCGGGCGTCATGGTGATGTCATCGGTCCATTCGCCCGGCTGGAGGCGAAACGGGGCGCCGCCGAGAATATCGCGGACTTCCGGGTTGCTATCCCGCCGCGAGAATTCGAGCGTCGCGCCCAGTGCGTCTCCGTCGGTGAGGCCCAGCATCGCGCCGATCGCGCGGTCGATGCCGATCTCGCCGCCGCAGGAAAGCTCCGTGTAGCCACCTTGCCGGGCGTCGCCGCCAAAATACTCATTGGTCATGCTTGATCCGAAAGAAAATCGCATCGCGAAAATGAACAATAAGAATTATCAGGGCCTACTACGTCAGATCTGGGCGCAACCATTAAGCTTAACGAATTCGCGTCCAATTGTGACAATGACCCTTGCCGGCGCCAAAATCCGTATCCACAAAGACGTTGGGAGATTTTTTCCTGTTGAGTTGGGCAGAATCGTTCTAATCCAATTCAGTGTTCGACCGAATTGCACGGAGATCGAAATTGAGTACTCCGACGCGATGGCGACACACTTCCTTTGACGGAATACTCAAGGTCAGATGATCCCATCCCGCAGTCAGGAAGTCCAGGCCTCATAACCGAGATCATCGTGGAAGCACTCATACAGCCACGCGGCGCGCTGCTCTGCGGCCTGCTGGAATGCTGCAAGTCTGCCTGTGTTCCACCTCTTGTCCTTTCCCGCCGCCAGCCGCCATAAGGCCCGGTCGTCGGGCGGGAACGCCGATGCTTTCATTGCACGCAGTTCATCCGGAGTGGGTTCAGCGCGGCCCTCGACAAAGGGCATCTTGACGGTAATTGCTACGTCCTGATCGTGCCGATTTTCCCAAGAAGCGATGAGGCGCAAGTTGCCGATTCCGTTGCCAACAGCATTTCTATTGTCTCGCATTTTTTGTCTTGCGGGATTGCCAACATCAATGCGTTGGGTCACCCTTCTCCAATCCTCCCCCCAGTCGCTCCATGGGCAGATATGATCAACGTCGTAGGGAAGATCATCTTCGTTATTCGTCAATGGCGCATATCCCGGGAACTTGTCTCTAATGTAATCCCGCTGCAGCCAAGGCAGTATTTTTTTGCCGTACCACCACCAATGCGAGCCGATGACATTTCGTTTGTTGCCTTCCCCAAACCGCTCAACATCGGTTTGCCAACTAGGGTCAACTTTCTTGCATAGGAGCCGTTTGAATTCGCAGGGCTGCATCAAAGGAGTTGCACAGCTCTCATCATCTCCGGCTTCGATAAGACGCAGGTAGAGTGCGGCGCCGGGGAAGTCCGCTCGGCTGGTAATCTTATTGTCCTTGATGTACTCGAAGGCCCAGTTCGCCGCTTTGTCGTTATTCGAGACGCAGAGATGCCAGAACAGCGCGAAGCGCACCGCTTCCTTTCGACAAAACTCTAGGTTCGTAGGATCGGGGCACTTCGCTGCCCAGAAGACCAGAACCTGCCACAATTCCGCAGGAAGCTCGGTCAACAGAACATCCGGCATCCAAAAGTTACCGGCGTCTTTGTCATATGATAACAGGCCTTTGACCATCTCGAAGCTGCGGGAGAGGGGCCCTGGTTCACGGGGACCATCCGGCACTGACGTCCTGGGAATCAATTGTTCAAGCTGGAACCAGAGGTCGCTCTTTTTTTGCTTGGCCATCTCCTTGGCGAACACATCAACGCCTGGGAGCCAATTCCCATTTCCAGGCTCGTCGTGTGTACGCGCGTTGGCAATGCGCAACGCCGTCGCCGCGATCTTCGTTGGCGGCAGTATACGGCCAGCCGTATCATAAATCCTTTCGACTGCGTCGCGAAGCTCCGGCACGTAGTATTTGTAAATCGAAAATAGCTGCTCTTCGTTTGTGAGCGCAGTACCGCCTGCGCCGATCCTCCCGAACAATGCGAGCAGGTCTTTGCTGCTGTCGTGAAAATTTTCAGGATTTACACACAGCAACGCGACTTGCGCTTCTTCGACCTTGCGGAAGGCGTTGTCGAGTACCTGAAGTGCCGCCGGATCGATCGCGACAGGCGCATCCGGATCGATGCCATACGCCATCACCTGGCGGAGCGCTTTAATCCCCCCATCGGTATCGCGCGGCGAACGCTTGCGCCAAGCGGCGAGGAGGTTTTGAAGTTTGAAAGTCTTGCCCTTGGTAGCCCTGTATGGACGCGGGGGGTGCTCTATTGGTTTGCCATCCTGAGTAACCGAACTGCCCATAAAAAGGTCCAGATCGTAGGCGAACCGTTCCTCTGAAGTCCCCGCGTCGAACATGATCGGATGGCTTTTTGGATCAGGCTCGATAGCCTCCCGCGCCTTACGTCGGTCATCCAAAGGAAGCTTTCTGCCGGTCTGCGGATCATATCCGAACGGCTGCGCCTTTGAGGTCAGATAAAGACGCGGAAAGTCTTTGGCGGCTTCCTCGCCGAGATCGACCCATAGGCATCGTTCCTCTTCGGCACAACCATGGGTACCAACCCACAAAGCACGTACCCGCTGCTGGCCATCCAGCAGATCGAAGCCCGGAAATGGGGTTTCAATTGTTTTACCGCCGGTTCCATCGCCGTCCGCCATTGTCACTTTCCGCTTCTCGGCCTGCTTCACAAGATAAAAAGTCCCGATCGGCAAGCCGCGCATCAGTGAATCCCAAAAATCGAGTACTTGTTTGGGCCGCCAAACTGCGGAGCGCTGCACCGGTGGCATGGCGATCACCGGCATGCCATTCGGATTTTCACTTTTCTTCAGCACGCAGTTGGATGTCCGCACCCAATCGACCAAATCGAGCAGATTCATTCCCGTGACAGTCGAAAATTTTCTGGTCTCGGTTGAGGTTTTTCCGGTGTCGGTCGAGGTTTCAAAATTTGGCCACCGATCCCGGCCAAACTCCTCGAAATTCTTGTCAACCACGACGTGCTCCTACGTTATCGTCCATCGTCATATTTTTGTCAGGGAAGGGGCAGCTTCGCGTGTGACCGATTTATTTGCGGCAGTATCGTTCCCGCTGCTCCGGGATTTGTCATTCAAGTCTTTGGTCCGCCAAGCCGAATGACTGGTCCGCTGTGGTGCGTGGCCACGGCGGCAGCCTGTCCCGCGAGTTCCGCTCTCAACTCCTCTGGCTCCACGACGGTGACCGCCGTTCCCCAGGTGAACAAATGCCAGCACGTTTCCAGCGCGCCGCCCGCGCGGAAGCGCACGATCAGGGCGCCGTCCGAATCGCGCTCGGTGCTTTGCGACGGATGAAACATCCAGCCGGCGGCGTCATCAGCCGCCTCCGGCTCGAAGCGCAGCATCACGTCGATCGGCTCCTCCTGGAATACCCCGAAAGATTGCGCCGCATAGGCCGAGAGATCGAAGTCCTCGCGGCGCGTGAACCCGCGATCGAGCAAGTCGATTGAGACGATCCGGTCCAGCCGCCACAAACGCATGTCCGGTCGCTGGTCTGCATGGGCGACGAGCCACCCGCGTCCCCCATAGAGAATGCCATAGGGGCACAGGATGCGCGTCGCCGGCTCCTCTGCGTCTGGGCCATCGTATCGAATGACCACGAGCTGCATCCCGAGGATCGCGCGGCGCAATGTCGGCAGCACGCCTGCGGCTATGATCGGCCGCGGCCCCGGCCGCATCGCGATGCCCTCGGCCTCCATCAGCGCAGCGACATCGGGCTCGGCGCGGCGGAGCGCATCCGGCGCCATCACGGCCCGCAATGTGGTCGACGCCTCCCGCAGCAGCGCCGCGCGATCGTCTTCGCCCCGCATGGCGCATTCGCGCGCTGCGGTTTCGATCGCAGCCACGGCCTCAGGCCGGGGCTCGACGACGCCGACGAGGGCGCTTCCCGGCAGCCGCCAGCGGCGCACCCGCTCTTCATCCTCCCACCATGTCATCTGATGGAACATGGCCGCCAAGGAATCGCGCAGCCGCTCGGCCGTCCGGCGCGCGACTTCGAGCTCGGCCGCCATTTCGTCGAGCGTCAGCCCGGTGCGACTCGCAGCGAGGCTGAGGGCAAGACGAAACAGTCGTTGCGAGGGTTGGTAGCGCATTGAATGATCGTGACAGCCCGCGTGATTCTTCGCAATCATTCTCCGGCAGCGGCGCCAAATTTTATCAGCTGCGCCAGCAGGAGGTTCGATTTTCGTGCCGGTATGGTCGGACGCGCCTGAATGAAGAACCCGAGCGCGTCCTGGTTCAGAGATCGAACGGTTCAAATCTGCGGCCGTCGACGTGGAACTCAAGCAGATCATCCTCCCGATATGTTCCGATGATGAGCGTCAGCGGTTCCTGAAAATAAGGGCTCGCAGCGCCATTCTCACACGGGTCAAAAACCGGGATTGGTAAAACGCCGGTCACGATGGCTGGCTCGCCATAGTCGGGGAATTTCCGGTTTTTCAGGCCAGGTTTCCACTTGACGAATTGGCCCTTGGCGAAGGCGTGAAACTGGTCGAGGCGGGAGGCGAGCTCTTCGAGCTTGCGCTTGCAGAGGTCGGCTGGAGCATCGCTCGGGCCGTCGGTCGAACGAACAACGGGGAAACTTCTGTCCTTGTGGTCATTGCGCATGAACGCCTCCGCATGATTTGATTCGATGCAACGACAATCCCACCCCGATACGACGGATCAGGACGTATGCCTCGAAACGCAGCGTCGGCCGACACCAAACGCCTCAGTGACGAAGCCATCGGCGCTGACGAACGCGGGTTCGCCAGCCCTCATTCAATCGAACAGTAAGCTGAACAGGACTGCATGCCGGCGGCGTCTCAACGCGGCGCGCGGTTGTCATCGCTCTACTATGGGAAAATCATGCTCGGGGTCTAGCTACGTCCGATCCTGACGCACAGCCCTGCCAATATTACCTGATCAGAGGCGCCGATCAGCTTTCGGGTCGCCGCTCCTGCGGGCTCTCATTGTCCTGAAGTCTTTCACACACTGAATTGAAAATCGCGATGCGGCGTCATCGAACGACTGCGCCTCGCATAAGAAATATTGCGCGCAACAATTTTGCTCGATCCGGAGGTCGGACTTATGATGGATATTCCGTTGCGTCGCATGGGCATTGTCCTTGGCGACAAGATCCTTGTTGACGTGCTTCACGAGGCGAGCCGGCTGCTTCAGACGAAGGGCTGGAGCAGGTTCGCCATGGCGCGAAGCGCTGGTGGCGACGCCGTCGGCCTCAACAGCGCCGACGCCTGTTCTTATTGCCTTTCCGGCGCAGTGGTTAAGGCGTGGCGAACGATCGACCCAAAGAACGAGGATATCTATTTTCCACTCTTCGAGAAGAAATTTTCCGCTACCCTTCGCGATGCCTATGGCTACGAGGGCAGCGTCTCGCGATGGAACGACGAAGTCGCCGTCTCTCGGGATGATGTGGTGACGTTGATCAATTCAGTGACCGCGTCGATTCAGCCGGTTGCGTTGTCTTTGAAGTCCAACTTGCAGGTTTGACTAAGCGATACCGCTATCAGGTTGCACTGCTTAACGTCAATGATGACACGATAGACAATATCCGACCCCTCGGTAATTGGGTTGTGGTGCAAACTTCGGGAATCAACGTAACGAAACGTCGAGAGCTTGACTCGGCTCATGCGGCGAGAACTGCGTTCCAGATTTCGGGCGCCCTGTTGTCTTTGATGCGAAGCTTTCCGAGTTTGAACTGACCTTTTCTGACCCGATGTACGAGTTCAATACCGGCGATGGTGATAGAGGCGCTCCGAAACCGCTTCAATCCAAGCATTGGACCCAAACGAAGTTTGATCGATCGGTGATCCTGTTCTATCAGGTTATTCAAATATTTCGAGGATCGAACTTTGGTTCGGTTCCCGCGCTGATGTTCGTTGAGTATTTCCCGCGCCGCCCGATGCGAAGCCTGGTAACCGTCGAGCGTGATCTTTTGTGGCAGTCGACCCTGGCTTTTGAACGCCCGCCGGAAAAACGCTTTGGCGGCTGCGACATCCCGCTTGGCGCGGAGCAGAAAATCCACCGTCTTTCCCTGCTTGTCGACAGCGCGGTAAAGATAAGTCCACTTGCCTTTGATCTTCACATAGGTTTCGTCGACGCGCCAAGATACGCCGGCTCGGCAGGCGAAGCGGTTCCAACGCTTTTCAAATTCCGGAACATAGCGCGTTATCCAGCGCATGATCGTCGTGTGAGCCAGTGAAACGCCCCGCTCGGCCATCATTTCCACAAGATCGCGGAAGCTGAGCTTGAACCGAAGATACCAGCGGACGCAGAGGATGATGATCTCCCGGTCGAAATGGCGCCCCTTGAAAAGATCATCCATACTCAGCATCCCGGTGCGCCTCCTCAAAAGCCGACTTGGCGGCGAATATGCCCCGCTTCTGCCGTTTGCACCAGAGCCCCTGATAGAACAGGATCACCGATCGATCAAACTTCGTTTGGGTCCAATGCTTGGATTGAAGCGGTTTCGGAGCGCCTCTATCACCATCGCCGGTATTGAACTCGTACATCGGGTCAGAAAAGGTCAGTTCAAACTCGGAAAGCTTCGCATCAAAGACAACAGGGCGCCCGAAATCTGGAACGCAGTTCTCGCCGCATGAGCCGAGTCAAGCTCTCGACGTTTCGTTACGTTGATTCCCGAAGTTTGCACCACAACCCCATAGGGATTGCTGAGCGGCAGATTCGGCATGATGGCCGAACCGGGAAGGATGCCCACACTCGGATTGATGCCGGTTGGACCCTGCAGGCTGGAAACGCCGCCGCCTGTGTCCGATAGCGAAATACCCGCAACATACGCCATTGTTTGGTAGGAAAGTGGCTGATACGTCAACGCATTCGCAACAGAGTCCTCGCCATTATTTGCCGATGCTAAAATGTTGTTATACGGAATGGTCACCTGTATCTCAGTTGAAGCGCCGTTTGGAAAGTGGCCAAGCTGAACGGTGCCTCCCAAAAAAGTACCCGCAATTCCCAATTCGCTACTTGCCGCAGTATAATATACGTATATTCCGACTCCCTCATTGAAAAGTTGGATTACGGGACCTAAATGGAGGCTTATTTCGGGAGCTGTGACTGTGATTCCATTAGAACCTGCCAATGCACTCGCTTGCAAATCGAAGCCTAAGCCGAAATCGAACGCTTGCTGATATTCTGCACCAGCCTGGACGGCGCCATTGGACAGATCAACCTGTGTTTGCACACCAGCACCGGTAGGATTTCCATACGTTGCGGTGAATTTAAACCCGACATCGACAACATTCAGAGCGTAGACATTTCCAACACTTGAAATATTTCGTAAAATAATCATTTACAGTGCTCCGCCATGACAGACATCACTTCGTCGTTTTTCATACCATGTAATACAGATGGGTCATATTTCTCATGTACAGTTGTAAGTGCCTCGTATTTAATTCTACGAATATCCGATGTGGTGAAGTTTTGACCAGGCAGGCCATTCCAGCTATTTCCGATCCCAAACATTTCTGTTAGCGCGATTGTAACGCATCGTTCGTCCTCGCCTGTTTGCAAATACACAAAAGCACCCACGATACCTTCAAACTTATTCGCTGCCAGAGCGGCACCGCAACGAGGCGTCATTTCCGCTATATGCTTGTGGTGAAATGCAAGCATCTCGTTGAGATTCACCCCTGATCCCATCGCTGCCAACAAAAGATTCCTCACTGCTCCTGATATTATCGAATCTGTTTCGGTAATATTGTTAGAAATAACAATAAGTACATTTCCATTCTCAGGATCAGAGGTAATAGATAATCCAGCTGCGGCTGCGAATTTTTGTATTTCTTTGGCTATTTCTTCCTGGAGGTGGGATGATGCCTGAGGTTCATCGGTAAAGTCGTTGATTACGTATTGAATTGGCTTTTTCCATTTCGTAACATTCCACTTAGTGTCTGAGGCACCCTGCGGTCCCCATAAATTGTAGTATTTATAAAAATTATTCGAACAACTAATACCGTCATACGCAATCGTTTCGGTATAGTTACAAATGTGACTCATAAGTATTATCGTATATATGTATAATAACCGCCTCGCTTTCCCCTTATAAATTGAATACATTCTGCTATGGAATCTATCAGCGATTAGCCGATATAACATACATGAAGAGTAAATATTTATTTTCATTTTTATTCACTCTCCATGATCAGGAAACAGCATAGCATTTCGCTACTGCAATTTGATTTAGAAACCAACATGTCGTGGCCTATATCCTATATATTGAACGACTTAATTTGATTAGCGCGCCTATTCGAATGTTAAAGACTTGTATTTACGGTCTCATCTTTATCTTAACTTTAACGTATCTTTAAACAGAGCGCTACAAATGGTTTCGTTGGCATCAGTGCCATTGCTTTCAAGAAGAAGGCGACATCACATCTCCTCCCCGCGCATCGCCTCGGCCAGTTCCGATGAATGTGGCCCAAGCCCCCTCGGGGAGCGGATATTCTCTATAACGCCCACGTCAAATAACTCCGTCACGTCACCCTCGAGCCGCCACCATTCAACTATATCGCCATTGCGCAAATCGACGATCAAAAGGCCCCGCCATGGCGTCGCCCCCCGCGCGCGCATCTGCTCGGCGACGGCGAGCCCGTTGAAGGCGGCGATGCGCGGCAGGGAGATCGTCAAGATCGCATAATGGCCCACGAAAGTCAGGCCGCGGGCAAAGCCCGGGCAGAAGGTCACGTCCTCGCGCCGGCCTGATTTGCGATCAAGCCGCACCAGCGCGCCGCGCCCGGATTCGAGAAAATAGATCGCCTCGCCCATGACGCGCGGCGAATGCGGCATGGACAGCCCGTCGGCGATGATCGCATCCGTCTCGATGTCGATCAGCACGCCGCCATCGCGCCGGCCGCCGCGCCAGCTCTCGACGCTGTCGGTGGTCGAGCAGCAGGTAACGTAATGGGCGCGGCCGCCTTCCATCGCGATCCCGTTGAGATGGCATCGATCCTCCGGAGTGTTGATTTCCACTGAGAACTGACCCGGGCAGCCGGGGTTTTTCCGCCGAGAACTGACCCATGTTCGAACCTTACCCTTTGGCCTGGCCGGGGGGCAACGGAGTGATCGACATGGAGTTATTGAGCGTCATCCGGCGCTGGCATTATCGAGACCATTTCTCGATCCGGGAGATATCGCGGCGCACGGGCCTGTCGCGGAACACGGTGCGCAAGCACCTGCGCTCTGACAGGATCGAGCCCAAGTTTCATCTTCCTGACCGGCCGAGCGGGCTTGACCCCTACGCCGACAAGCTGTCGCATATGCTGCGACAAGAGGCAGGGAAGTCGCGCAAGCAGAAGCTGCGCGCCGACAATTAAACTGTCCGGTTCAACGACAACTATCTTGGCCGGTAAGGTCGTCCGCCAGCGCCGGTTGAAGGGAGGGGCGAGCCCCCGACCGGAGATCGGCGCTGGCGGACGACGGCGCTGTTAAACTCCCTTCTGGGGGCATCTGCCGCTCGGCGTCGAGGGTGGTATCGCGGCTCAATCAACCAAAGATTGAGCTCGATGCCGAACCCTCATATTTCCGACAGACAGGTGATGCGCTACATGGCTTCGCGTTCACAGCACCATAATCAGGCAGCCGCCGCGGCAATGGCCGGCATCAGCGAGCGCTCAGCGCGCCGCATTGACAAAGATCCGCGTTTTCCGTCCCAGAAGAAGCAGCCGCGAACTTGGCGAACCCGCCCGGATCCACTGGAGACTGTCTGGCCGCGGGTTCTGGAGATGCTCAAAATCCCCGGCATCATGGCGGTGACGATTTTCGAAGAGCTCCAGGATGAGCTCGGCGCCGAGGTTCTCCCAGACAGCGTCCGCCGGACGCTTGAACGCCGCATCGCCAAATGGCGCGCCCTTCACGGCGCGGACAAGGAGGTTTTCTTCCCTCAACGCCATGATCCCGGCCGCCAGGCATTGTCCGATTTCACCGTCGCCGACAGCCTCGGGGTCACCATCGTCGGCGAGCCCTTGCCGCATCGCCTTTATCATTTCCGGCTGGCCTTCAGCGGTTGGGAGCACGCGCAAGTGATCCTTGGAGGCGAGAGCTTTTCAGCCGTCGCCGAGGGGCTGCAAGATGCGCTTTGGAAGCTCGGAGGCGTCCCGGAAGAGCATCGGACCGACTCGCTGTCGGCCGCCTTCAAAAATCTTGACCGTGACGCCCAGCTCGATTTCACCAAGCGTTATGACGAGCTGTGCCGGCATTACGGCATGAAGGCGACCCGTAATAATCCAGGCGTGGCCAATGAGAACGGGAGCATCGAGGCGGCCAACGGCCATATCAAGATCCGCCTCGACCAAAGGCTCCGGCGGCGGGAGAGCCGAGATTTCGTCAGCCTTGAAGCCTACCGCGCCTTTGTCGACGGCGTCTGCAGCCGTTACAACGCCCGTTGCGCGACGCTCGTCGCGATCGAGCGCGAGAAGCTCGAGCCCTTGCCCAAGCGCCGGACGACCGACTTTGCTACGGTGACGGTGAAAGCGACGCGCAATAGCACCATCAATGTCGATCGAGTCATCTACTCCGTCCCGTCTCGCCTGATCGGACACATGATCGAGGTGCATCTCTTCGACGATCGGCTTGAATGTTTCCTTGGGCCGGATCCGGTCATGCGCATGGCGCGGGTGAGAACGGACGGCAAGCGCGCCCACTCCATCAATTATCGTCACCTGATCGGCTCGCTCCGGCGCAAGCCGCAAGCCCTTCGATATCTCGTCTATCAAGAAGCTCTCTTCCCGAGCGCCCCATATGCCCGTTCGTGGGCGGCTCTCGACGCCGGCTTGGCCCCCAGGCATGCATGCCGAACCATGGTCGGATTGCTCGTTCTGGCAGCATCCGGCGAAGCCTGCGAGACGGCTTTGGCCGCCCGGCTCGACGCCATCCTTGACGCAGGCCTGCTACCCGACCTCGGCGAGCTCAAAAAGGAATTCCAGACCGCGCCACATCAGTCCCGCGACGTCACCATCCCTCCGCCAAACCTCGATGACTATAATCTGCTGCTGCCTTCCGCGTGCGAGGTGCGGCCATGACCGACACGACCATTCTTCCTTCCTTGCTGGCCACCCTTCGGCTGCCCAGCATCGCCCGCAATTGGAAGCGGATCACCGAGGTCGCCAATCGAGATGGATGGTCGGCCGAGAAGCTGCTTGCCACGCTGATGGAGATCGAAGTCACCGAGCGGGCGTCACGGCGCATCCAGCGCTATCGTGATCAGTCCGAAGCGCCAGCCGGAAAAACCTTCGCCAGTTTCGACTTCAAGGCCGCGCCGGGCGTGCGCAAGCAGCACCTTTTGGCGCTGGGCGCCGGCGGAGACTGGATCAAGGATGGCGACAATCTCTTGGTTTTTGGTCAAAGCGGCACCGGCAAAAGCCATGCCCTGGCGGCCATATGCCATACGCTCATTGATGCTGGAACCCGGGTTTTATTCAATCGAACCATCGACATCGTTCAACGGCTGCAGATCGCGCGCCGTGACCTCTCCTTGGTCAGCGCCCTCGAGAAGCTCGACAAGTATGATCTCATCGTGCTCGACGACCTCTCGTATGTTCGAAAAGATCAAGCCGAGACCAGCGTCTTGTTCGAACTCATCGCGCATCGATACGAACGCCGCAGCATCGCCATCACCGCCAATCAGCCATTTTCGGCTTGGTGCGAGGTTTTTCCAGATGCCGCAATGACCGCGGCGGCCGTCGATCGATTGGTCCATCACGCAACCATCATCGAGATGAATGGCGACTCTTACCGAAAGCGCTCCGCTGTCCGCAGAACAACGAAGGAAGAACCCGGCGCATCGGAATAGCCATGCGCGGCCAAACACCCTCGCATGATGGAAACATAATCGCCGGCCACAGAGCGTCTGCCAACATAAACCCGTGCTTTGATCAGCGACAGTTAATGTAGTTGTCGCTGCGCTAACCTGTTGCCAAACGACAATTAGATTGATACCTCTATCAGCGCTACTCGACGATGGCCCCTGCCGGCCAGTTTAATTGTCGATGACCGGCCATCATAATTGTCGTGTGTCACAGAAGCGCACGATCAAGCAGTTGCACGCCGATCTGGCGGCGCTGGGCTATGGCGGCTCCTACAATCGCGTGGCGGCCTTTGCGCGTGACTGGAAGGCCGCGCGGCAGCTGGAGCAGAAGACCACGGGCCGCGGCGTCTTCGTGCCCCTGGCGTTCATGGCCGGCGAGGCGTTTCAGTTCGACTGGTCAGAGGACTGGGCGGTCATCGCGGGCGAGCGGACCAAGCTCCAGGTCGCTCACTTCAAGCTCAGCTACAGCCGAGCCTTCTTCCTCCGGGCGTATCCTCAGCAGACCCACGAGATGCTGTTCGACGCGCACAATCACGCCTTCCGCGTGTTGGGCGGCGTGCCGCGTCGGGGCATCTACGACAACATGCGAACGGCCGTCGATAAAGTCGGACGCGGGAAGGAGCGGCGGGTCAACGCCCGCTTCTCGGCCATGGTCGGCCATTTCCTGTTCGAAGCGGAGTTCTGCAATCCGGCGTCTGGGTGGGAGAAAGGGCAGATCGAGAAGAACGTCCAGGACGCCCGCCATCGACTTTGGCAGCCGACGCCCAGCTTTCCCTCCCTGAGGGAGCTGAACGATTGGCTGGAGACGCGCTGCCGGGAACTGTGGGCGCAAACGGCGCACAGCTCGCAGCCGGGCTCAGTAGCCGACGCCTGGGCCGAAGAGACGCTGCATCTGATGCAGCTTCCGAGGCCGTTTGACGGTTTCGTCGAATACGCCAAGCGCGTCTCGCCGACGTGCCTGGTCCATCTCGACCGCAATCGCTACAGCGTGCCGGCGTCCTTCGCCAATCGCCCGGTCAGCGTGCGGGTCTATCCCGAGCGTATCGTCGTCGCCGCCGAAGGGCGGATCGTCTGCGAGCACGCCCGCGTCTTCGCCCGCTCCCACGATCGCAAGAGCACGGCGACCGTTTTCGATTGGCGGCATTATCTGGCGGTCATACAGCGCAAGCCCGGAGCCCTGCGTAACGGCGCGCCCTTCGCCGAACTCCCGCCTGCCTTCCGGGCTTTGCAACAGCGCATGCTCAAGACGCCGGGCGGCGACCGCGAGATGGTCGAAATTCTGGCCTTGGTTCTCCAGCACGACGAGCAAGCCGTGCTCACGGCTGTCGAACTAGCGCTGGAGGCTGGCGCGCCAACCAAGACGCATATTCTGAACCTGCTCCATAGGCTGGTCGACGGAAAGCCCATGGACACGCCTCCAATAAAGGCGCCGCAGGCTTTGACCTTGACCACCGAGCCGCAGGCGAACGTTGAACGCTACGACGCTCTGCGCAAGACCCGGGAGGCGCGTCATGCGTCATAATCCCGCCGCCGGCGCCGTCGTCATCATGCTGCGGGCTCTCAAGATGCACGGCATGGCTCAAGCGGTCGGCGAACTGACCGAGCAAGGCTCTCCCGCCTTCGAGGCCGCTCTGCCGATCCTGTCGCAACTCCTGAAGGCGGAGACCGCCGACAGGGAGGTGCGGTCGATCGCCTACCAATTGAAGGCGGCCCGCTTCCCGAACTACCGTGACCTTGCCGGCTTCGACTTCGCCAGCAGCGAGGTCAACGAGGCGCTCGTCCGCCAGCTTCACCGCTGCGAGTTTCTCGAGGACGCGCACAACGTCGTCCTGGTCGGCGGCCCAGGCACGGGCAAAACGCATCTGGCCACGGCCATCGGCGTCCAGGCCATCGAACATCACCGCAAGCTCGTCCGGTTCTTCTCCACCGTCGAACTCGTCAACGCCCTCGAACAGGAGAAGAGCCAAGGGAAAGATGGCCAGATCGCAGGGCGGCTCGCCTATTCCGACCTCGTCATCCTCGATGAGCTTGGTTACCTGCCGTTCAGCGCCTCTGGTGGAGCGCTGCTCTTCCATCTCTTGAGCAAGCTCTACGAGCGAACCAGCGTCACCATCACGACGAACCTAAGCTTCGGCGAATGGGCGAGCGTGTTCGGCGATCCCAAGATGACGACGGCGCTGCTCGACCGCCTCACCCATCGCTGCCACATCCTCGAAACCGGAAATGACAGCTTCCGCTTCAAAAACAGCTCGGCGAAGCCCGCTAAATCCACCAAGGAGAAACCGCGAAACTTGACGAACGCCTGATCCACAAATCATCATCAAGCTGGGGTCAGTTCTAAATGGAAATCCCGGGTCAATTCTCGGCGGAAATCGACAGGCCAGGCCGATGAATATTGTGATCATCGGCGGATTTGTTCGCATTGCGGCTCCCGTCGCGCCATTAAGGACTGGCGCGCTCGGCAGCTGACGACCCTGTTCGGGGTCGTGCAAGTCGAGGCGCCTCGTTTCAATCCCTGCCGCTGTGGAGTGGCCTCGCGCCGGATCGTTAGCCCGCTGGCTGAGATCATGCCGGATCGTTGCACGCGAGAATACGAGCGCATTCTCGTCAAAATGGGGAGCCTGACCGCTTATGGCCGCGCGGCGGCGCTGATGGCGGAATTCCTTCCTCTGGACAAAGCGCCTGCGATCGAGACGACGCGTCGGCGAACCCTGCGGGTGGGCGCGAAATTGGAGCAGGAGATTCTGGCCGTCAAGCCGTTGGCCGGCCCACCATCGGCTCAGTCGATCGCGGTCTCGCTCGACGGCGGCCATGTGAAGTCGATCAGAAGCTATCAGATGCGATCGTTCGAGGTCATGTTGGCTTGCGCCAGTAACGACCGAGGAGAGCAGCAGCTATTCAGCAGCGTCCCGGTCGAAGCGGATCGACAGCGTCAGCAGCTCAGTGGCGTCTTGCGCGACCTTGGCGCAACGGCCGCGACGCCGGTGACGGTGTTGAGCGATGGAGCAGAAGGCCCACGCTTTCTGGGTGAGACCGCAAGCCCAGGACCGACCCGTCATGTCCTGGATTGGTTTCACCTTTCGATGCGAGTTCAGCACGTTACACAAACAGCGCGAAGCTGGCCGCGCGGGACGAAAGAGGATCTCCAGCACGGCGATCTGCTCGCGAGAAAGATTGACCGGATCCGCTGGCGGCTATGGCACGGCCGCCCCCAAGGGGCTCTCGATCTGATCGACGAAATTGTGGAGGAACTCGAGATGCCAAATCGCCAAATCCAGCTGACCGCAGTTTACACCAAAAAGCTCACCGGCGTTTTGCGGGAGCTTGATACATATGTCTCCGGGCAATTCAATTCGATTATCAATTATGCCGCCGCACGGCGTTCCGGCGAACCAATCTCGACCGCGCAAACCGCGAGCGCGGTCCATAGGCTCCTCCATCGTAGGATGACAGCCAAACAACAAATGCGCTGGTCGCCGAGAGGAGCACACTTCATGCTCAAGGTGCGGACGTCCGTTATGAACGGAACATTCGAGCAAGACCACATCGCTCTCGCGCAATCAAAACACGGCCAGCAACGTCGTGCCGCATAGCGCCCCCAACTTCGAGACGGTCTCTGCGTCGTGACGCCGGCGGCCTTGGCGCGCCTTTGGATCATCGCATAGGCGTTCGCTTGGGGCAGGGGATTGCCGGTCAGCTGGCCGGTGGTGCGGCGATAGGTCTGGAATAGGAGAGCCGTCAGGTCGGCCGCGCGGCCCGCGCCGTCCAGATATTCATGCAGGTAGGGCTCTAAATTGTGATGGCACGGCATGGCGTGCTCCTTGCCACCTTTCTCGTGCAGCCGCACACAGAGCCGCCGGTTCTGCGGATAAGCGTCCTCGACCCGCATGGCGATCGCCGCGCCGATGCGGGCGAAGGAATAGACCATGAGGCCGATGAGGGCGCGGTCGCGGAGGCCAATGACTGTCGAGGCGTCGATCGCGTCGATGAGCTGGCGCGCCTCGGCCGGATCAAGCACCGGCGTCTTGCCGCGCCGGACGATATGGCGCGGCCCGCGCACGGCGCTGGCCGGATTGACCGGCATGATCTGGCCGATCACCATCCAATCGAACAAATGCCGCAAGGCCGCCAAGCGCAGCTTCGCGGTCGGCGCGGAGCGAGCCTTTTGCAGCTGCTCGATATAGGCGGCGACATGGACACTCTCGACCGCCGTGAGCTGCGTCACGCCCTTCGCCTCAAGCCAGTCGAAGAATTCCACAGCCGCGCGCGCATAGGCGCGACGCGTGTTCGAGTTGCGGATGTTGGCGGTGAAGAATTCGAAGAAGCGATAGGAGGCGCGGTCGCTGGAGGCGGCGACGAGGGCGGGGGCGCGGTCGGTAACGGGTACGAGCTGGTTCAGGGCAAACCGAGCTTGGCCTTAATTTCAGCCTTCGCGATCTCCCACAAAAAGCTGAGGCCAATGTTAGTGACACCTTTGGCGCGCTCCTTCGTCTTATGCCACGTGTCCGCGTCACGAATGTCATTCAAGAATTGATGCCCTTTGGGGGTCAATTTGCTGATCATCACCGTGTTCAAGGAAGCCAACCTCGTGTTGCCTTCGAGCAGACCAGCATCAACCAACTGGCCCAAGTGATAGGTCACTTCCGCTTCGTCGTGGCCACTGATGCCAAGGCGGGCTGCATCAGCGCGCCGATCCTGTGGCCAACCATTGAAGCTTGGGTCTGCCTCGACGTTGAGCAAGATAGTGCGCGCAAAATCCACGTCGAAATTCATGCCGACCCCTTGTCGCTTATTCTATATGATAAAAGACATTATCTTATACCGTGTGCGATCAATCTTTAGCGGCGCCCGAAATATCATGCGATAAGCAATCTATTCAACCCGTAATATGTCTTCAGTCTGCTCTGGATTCGGAAATACCGAAGTGACCCACCGATAGTCGTTGAAGCCGCGAACCGGTTGTGACCGACGCTGCTCGAGCCTCTTTACGAGTTTTTCGGTTTCAAGCGCCGGGTTGTCGAACCAGTCTGTCGACCAAACGCGGATTAGATCCCAGCCGAGCCCTCGGAGTATCTCCTCGCGCAGGCGGTCACGATCTCGTGCGCTCTTGCTCGAATGATAGCTTGCGCCGTCGCATTCGACACCGGCGAGAAACATTTCGGGGTGATCAGGATGGCGAACACCGAGATCGATCCTGTAACCGGAAACGCCGACCTGCCGGACGATATCGTAACCCTTACGGCGCAGACGATCTGCCACTTCAATCTCGAAGTCGCTGTCTGGCTCGCCCCCAAGCGTCTGCACCGCCGCGCGCCCCCGCGTCTCAGCGTATTCCAGATAGCGTTTTAGAATCTGGACGCCTTGGTGGCTCCCTTCGGGCGGCTTCACATCGGCCGATCCAAATGATGCGAAAATGCAAACGCGAATGCGCGCTCGCGAAAAAAGGACGTTGAGACGCCGATGGCCTTGCTTCCCATTTATGGGCCCGAAACGCTGCTTCATCGCAGTCGCGCCTGGCTCACGGCCATAAGTAAGGGAGATGAATATAAAGTCTCGCTCGTCTCCTTGAACGTTCTCAAGATTCTTTATGAAGACTTCCTCTCCCTTTGATTTCACCTTCTCCCGATAGCGGGCGACCAGCACATCATTGGCGGAAAGGCGATGTACCTCCTCGCGAAGCAATTCAAACTGGGTCGCGTTGACCGCCACAATGCCGAGCGTAGGGATCGACTCTTCACTCTCCTCTGCAAAACGCCGCATGAATTCGACGGCTTCTTCCGCGAGCCGGCCCGCTTCGATTACGTTTCTGCGAGCCTGATAGAAGCCATCAACACGCACGAGGTCCACCGAAAACGATGCGGGCCTTGCTTGTGGAAAAGTGATGAGGGCATTGTCATAGAATTCGGCGTTCGAGAATGCGATCAAGCTTTCGCAGCGACTACGGTAATGCCATTTTAGACGACGGAGTTCACGGAAACTTCTCTGGCAGGCCTCTAGGATCGATTCATCATCGATATCCTCGAAATCATCGTCAGAGGAGGGTCTGTCGTCGGAACGCGTAAAGAAATCGGTCGGGGGCAACTGCTTGGGATCACCGACCACAACAATTTGCTTGGCCCGCAACAATCCACCAAGAGCATCCTCAGGCTGCATCTGAGAGGCTTCATCGATCACGATGAGATCGAACGCGAGCTTTCCGGGCGTGAGAAACTTGGCAAGAGAGAGCGGCGACATCATGAAACACGGCTTCAATGTCTGGATGGCTTGCCCGCCTCTTGACAGGAGGTCCCTCACTGGTGCGAAGCGCCGCTGCTTTGCGAATTCATTGCGGAGAAGCGCCGCATCCGTCCAAGTTGACTTCGGTCCGTAATTTGAACCATTGGGTGGCGTAGCGTGGAGGAGCTTGTCCTTCACCGTCTTTCGATCGCTCTTAATTTTTCGATGATCCCTCTCAGCAAATATTTTCCGCCACGCTTCAAGAGTAGATCCGTTGCTACTGAGGGCTGGCGTCGTTCGGCGTATGCGGTCGGCGCGCCGCTCCGAGACAAACGTTTCGAACACGTTCTGTAAGCGGATGCCTTCTAGCAAGAGCTTGTCTGCGCTGGTCAGGAATTCGGAAAGGCCGGCCTGTGAGAGGATCTGCCGTTGACGGCCTATAGCGATCAATTCGTTGAGTTCTACCTGGTGTTCGATCAAAAGATCGATTTGCTCGGCAAGGGACGACGCTGGAAGCGTTTCGAAATCACGCATCCCGAATTCGCCAGTGACAACAGCCAACAGCGCTTTGTAACGTGATTTGAGCGATGCTCCATCTTGGGCGGCCTCGCGTAATATATCGCGCTGGGTACTCGCATTTGGGGAGACGAGGCGTTTTTTCCAGAATTCGGGACAATTGGATCGGCGAATATCCCGGATCCATGCGATTGCGGCAAAGGCGGAGTCTATGTCGGCCTCGCTGTGCCCCAGCGCTTCAATAACGTCCCGCGTCGGCTTAGCTGCGATCCGCTTACCAAGATCCTCCAGTCCGGCGATGCGCTCCGCCGTCTCGGCGATTTGCTTGATCGGAAAGTGAATCAGCGCGAGCTCTTGTTGCGGATCCAGTGAGAGGAATTGTCGTATGGTCGCAATTTCGGCGTCAAGTTCGACCAGTGCGCGATCGATGGATTTTGAGCTTAATCGGCTCTTGATCTCCGGACTTAGGGTCCCCAACGTTTGTCCTAGGTCGGCAAAGAGGCCGATCGCCTCAATTTGGCTAGGGCTGAGAGAGAATATTCGGGCGCTCACGCGCGCGCCGGTCGGAAGCGTCGAAACTTTCGCTTCGATAAAGCCACGTAGCTTCAGACCGATTGAGATATTTTCAAATGGGCTGTCGAGGCCGCGCCAATGCACGCCCAACATCGTGGCGGCGCCGACATCCTTTACGAAGGCGGATAATTCCTGGACGTGTCGGCTTAACGACTCGAGATGATCCGCAGTATCGTTTGTTTCGTCCAGTGAGAGCTTCGCAACGAGTGCGCGCGCCGCCTTCCCTGCTGCCCTCAGGCTAGCGATTCCTTTTCCTATTCCCTTTTTCCGAAAGAACGGAGCCGCGGCGTCGATCTCGTCGGCTGGCGGCCAGTTTCGTGAGCCATAGCGCTGGAGCTTGTCGCGCCAGTCCTGTTCCAAGGATACGAGGGCTGCCCATCTGGCATATAGTGGCCCAAAGGCGGCGTCGTGGAGAGTCGGCAGCTCGCCAATCCAGGGCCGATGTTCTGGATCTATCTTGGAAGCGATTATAGCCGCTGCGGCGACAGCATCAAGACCGTTCGCTGGGTGAGAGCGGTCCAGTCCGATCTGATCGAGAAGAGGCATGAAGTCATTTAGGATTTCGACAACCGCCAGAGCCTGAGCCAATCGTCCTCCGGCAGCCGCGTAGGCGTCCTGAGCTGTCAATGTTCGAAATTCATTTGCCAGAGGATGTCTTAGGATAGATGTTGCGACGTTGAGCCTGCCGAGTGGTTCGCAACGAAGGTCTGGCAGCGATCTCAACTCAGCTTCGATGCCGAGAATGTCACGACGCAATGCAAAACCGTGCTCAAGTTCGGCGAGGTCGAGATTGACGAGTTCCGCAATGAGGCGATCGTCGGGCGCATCGGCGATTTGATCATTAAGCGCGACAAGATGATCAATGCCCCCGAGTGTTCCGGCGCCCAGATCATCATTCCGAGCGAAATACTTAGTGAGCTCCGACGCAGCGTCATGCAGCTTCGTCAACGTGTCGATGAGCCGGGGAATCTCAAAGGTTGGGAAATCCCCGAGTTGAACGCACGCCCAAGGGGAATGGGCTGGATGGCCGAAGCTCGATGCAAAACTTGTCGAGAGGTGAGCATAAATTTCGATCTGGCCGCGCAGCTCGGCGAGTCGATTTGGGTCATCGAGGACGTCGGATGAAAGAACAATTGGTCGCATCGAGTCCATCACATCGCTATTGCGACTTCGGCCACGCACTGCCCTCCAGATGAGGTTGAAAGGCGTCAATCCACCTGCGTCCTCCGCATGCAGGGCAGCAACATAGCGACTAATCTCATCGCGGCTTTCAACCCAAGTTGGGTCTTTAGCGGTCACTGTGCCGCTTGGAGTGGATTCCCGGCCGAGCTGCACGCGCGCCTGAAGGCTCTCGATCACCGACTTTGGTGAAGCCTTGTCCGAATGGAGCTCAAGACAAAAGTCGCCGAGGCCAGCCTGATCGAGACGGCGCTTGACGACGTCGAGAGCAGCCTGCTTTTCAGCAAGGAACAAGACGCGTTTGCCCGCCCCTAGCGCGTTTGCTACGATATTGGTGATCGTTTGCGATTTGCCGGTGCCAGGCGGTCCCTGAATCACCAAATTTTTTTCTTTCATCACATCGATAAGCGCGCTGTGCTGCGATGCGTCTGCGTCATGGATCAGGATCGGTGCGATCTTCTCGAATTCTGGATCGTCAATTGGATAATCCGCTGGGACGCCAAGCAGTCCCGGCCCCTCGCCAGTGCGCTCGACTCCACTCAAAATCGCGTTTACGAGACTGTGAGCGGAAGGGTGCTCGGTCCAATTTTCTGGATTGAGGTCCGCATACATCGCGAACCGGCCGAATGCAAAATGTCCAAGCACGAGCCATCGCCGGATCCCCCATCGCTTCAGTCCATTAACGGCGGCGCGCGTCTTCTCTAAATAGGACTCGATGGACCCGACAGGATCGTCTTCGCTGCATTCGAAGTCGGGAAGGGCGCGGTTGAAATCCTTTTCTACAACTTTCTGAAGGCTGAGATTTACCTCGACGGAACCTTCACGGATCGAGAGGTAATAGACGGATTTTCCCTTGACCTTTTTCTCCTCAAGTCGCACCGGAAGGAGCAGCAATGGGGCGAAGAATTTTTTATCAGAAATGTCGGCTTCATACCATTCCAAGAAACCGAAAGCGAGAAACAGTGTTGAAAGCCCCATCTCTTGATCAGCAAGCCGTGCATCGCTCGAGATTTTTTCGAGGATGCTTTCGAGTTCGTCCGAATACATGAGAGTCTGGAGCGCAGAATCGGGGTGAACTTCCTTTTGTCGATTCGGTCGGAGCTCGAGACTGGGGTCAACCCCAATCGATCTCGCGTGGTCAGCCCGATTAATCTCTTTTCTAGACGGCCGCGGCGGTAGCCCTAGCTGACTTCGAACCTTTTCACGTAGTTCACGTTCGAGAGTTGCGACGGCGATCTCGTCGTCCCTGCCCTCGCTCTCGAGGGCCTCGCGCTTAACGAGGTATTCAACATCTGACACCCTGGCATGCTCCAAGGCCGACTTAAACTCTTCGCTTCTCTCATCCGCCGGGATGTCGTCGGGATCAGGGAGGCCCTGGATCTCGAGAGCGGCTTCTTCCGCGACGAGTTTGCGGTAAACATCCTCAAATACATGATCGATGATTTGCAGATGCTTCTTCGACCTCGTGGCGAAGCTGTAATTCAGCATTCGGTTTCTTTTCGATAAGTCGAGAAGTTTCAGGCGAAGCTGCTCATAAAGTTTCCCAAGGCGGGATTGTTCGGTCTCGTCCTGCATGGACGCGTTAGCTCCTTGTACCGGCAATTTTAAAATCCAAATATTTGCTTCGTATCACATACGCTAGCGATGGACAGGGGCGCCGCTCCCCGACCCAGAACCGACCAAATTAATCGGGAAGACTCCAAGCGCGATGGAAGCTCTCCAAAACAATCTTCTTATGATTTGATGATCTCGACATAAGGATTGTGCATGTTCTCTCCTGACGCCCCCACGTCAATGAGCTTCAACCCCTCCTCGAAAATATTGCCGTACACGCGTTGCGCGAGAGACATGTCATGCTGTCGCATAACTCCTCAATACGGAATTGGAATCGCCGGCAATGGTGTAAAGGCGATTGAGGATTTGAATATTGCCCCAATATGCCTAGTGGATAGCCGGTCGCGACATTTCGGCTCACAAATCGACTAAAGCTCTAGGCTCAATTGGGGCGGCTCGTTCGCCTGATCGTCGCCCAGCGACGACAATGACGCGCCGAGAAGCCGGATGCCTTTTGCGAGCGGAGAAAGGCTTTCGAGGAGTTCGAGGGTTTGCCGTTCAAGGTCGGCGCGCGTCTCAAATGGCGCTGCGCTCGTCCGGCTTCGCGTGATCTGCTGGAAATCGGCGTATTTGACCTTCAGCGTCACCGTCCGCCCACGCGCTCCAGCGCTCTCGCAATGACGCCAGACCTTTTCCACGATCGGCTGCAGCGCATCGCGCGCACTCTCGAGGGTGAAGATGTCAGCTGAAAAGGTGTTTTCGGCACCGACCGACTTCCGAATCCGATCGGAGCGAACCGGCCGTTCGTCGATCCCGCGCGCGATCCAGTAATAGTATGGCCCTGCTTTCCCGAATTGTTCCTGTAAATAGGCGAGAGGATGGGCCTTCAGGTCGAGCCCGGTCGCGATCCCAAGCCTGTTCATCTTCGCAGCGGTCGCAGGTCCGACTCCATGGAATTTTCGGACGGGCAGGGTCTCGACAAAGGCCGGCCCCATCTTTGGCGTGATCACAAATATTCCGTCGGGCTTACGATGCTCCGATGCGAGCTTCGCCAGAAACTTGTTGTATGACACGCCAGCGGAGGCGGTGAGGCTCGTCTCGGCGCGGATCTTCGCCCGGATCTGTTCCGCGATCTCGGTTGCGGAGACTATCCCCTTGAGATTTTCCGTCACGTCCAAATAGGCTTCGTCGAGCGACAGCGGCTCGATGATGGCCGTGTATTCGGCGAAGATGGCGCGCATCTGTTGGGAGACTGCCCTGTAGACGTCGAACCGAGGCTTCACGAAAATCAGGTCCGGACATTTCCGCTTGGCCATGATCGAGGGCATCGCCGATCGGACGCCGAATTCCCGCGCCTCGTAGCTCGCGGCCGCGACAACTCCGCGTTCGCGTGACCCGCCGACCGCGACCGGCTTTCCGCGCAGCCAGGGATTGTCGCGCTGCTCAACGGAAGCGAAAAAGGCGTCCATGTCGACATGGAGGATCTTACGGCGCCGCGCGGGCTCGATCGGCAAGCCCCGATCCTGATGATCGGACCGAGTCGTTCTCCGGTTTCGATCAGCATCCGACACGAGCATGACGATCAGGCCGCAAGGCCTCCCTCGTCTTTCCTTTCGCCCCTTGCGACGATGATAAGAGCGTCGTCGGGAAGCGGCCGCTGCAGCTTCAGAGCCTCCACTGCAGGCGCGGTCATCCAAAGGTCGATTTCTTCCTGCGTCATCAGAATGACGGGCATGGCTTTCGGATGGATCTGAGCCACGACCGCGTTGGGCTCGGTCGTCAGAAACGCGAAGATGTCATTGTTCGTCTCGCCTTCTTTCACTTTCCTGACCGATGTCCAATTGGTCCAGATTCCGGCGAAGAAAGCGAGAGGCCGGGTTTCGTTCAATGCAAACCAGACTGGCGGATGCGTGCCGTCAGGAAGCGCTTCGTTCTCGGAAAAGCTTGTGAAAGGAACGACACAACGATTCTCGACGCCGAGCCATCGGCGCCAGTGCGGCGACTTCACATTGCGGACGTTGGTGACGCCTGGATCGGACTTCTTCCCCTTTAGCGCGAAGACAGGTGCCGGCATGCCCCACCGCGCCATCGTGAGTTCGCGTCCATCGGGCTGATTGCGCACGATCGGGGCCGCATAGTCAGGAAAGATCCCAGGAAAGGGCGGTAGGTTGCCCGTGCGGTCGCTCATGGCGCGGGCGAATTCGCGGATCGCCTGCTGGCCTTTGGTCAAAGCGTAAAGGTTGCACATCGGCGATCCTCCTACCGCCACATCCCGCGCATGCGCGCGCCGACATCGACGCGGACCTGCCTCGGATCGAGCCGCCCCTCAGCCGTAGTCGCTGCGACGGGCCATGCGCAGATCTCGAAGAGCTGAAGAAGCGTCGCTGGAATGAAGCGCGTGCGCGAGGCATAAACATGACGGTCGCCCTGCGCGTTCTGGCCATGGGTGAAGAAACGCTGCGGCAAGACGAGATGTAGATCGTCTTTCGCCCGCGTCATGGCGACGTAGAGAAGGCGCCGCTCCTCCTCGATTTCAGCGGTCGTTCCAGCGCCGAGGTCGGAAGGAATGCAGCCGTCGACGGTGTTGAGCAGAAACACCGATTTCCATTCCTGCCCCTTCGCGGAATGGATGGTGGAAAGGATCAGATAATCTTCGTCCAAATGCGGCGCGCCGGCCTGATCGCTTGTGGCGTCCGGCGGGTCCAGCGTCAGTTCCGTCAAGAAGCGCTCCCGGGACGGATAGCCGGACGCGATCTGTTCGAGCTGCAGGAGGTCGGCCTGTCGGATGGAGACGTCTTCATGGATGCGGGTGAGATGCGGCTCATACCAGAGCCGCGCCTGCTCGATCTCCGCGGGCCATCCGGCCTCGCCCGCGCGAAGGCGCAGCAAAATGTCCACGAACTCCATCCAGGCGGCTCCGGCGCGCGGCGGCGACGGACTGTCGGCGAGCGCGGCAAGCGGGTCCGGCCCATCCGCCATCAGGTCGAGCGCGCGCTGCGCCGTGGTCGGCCCGACGCCTGGCAGGAGCTGCATGAGGCGGAAGCCAGCGACCCGGTCGCGCGGGTTCTGCGCAAAGCGCAGCAGCGCCAGCATGTCCTTGACATGGGCGCTGTCGAGGAATTTGAGACCGCCGAATTTGACGAAGGGAATGTTGCGCCGGGTCAGTTCGACCTCGAGCGGGCCGCTATGATGGGACGTGCGGAACAAGACGGCCTGCTGCTTCAGCGCCGCGCCGCCCTCCCGGTTTTCCAGAACCGTCTCGACGACATAGCGCGCCTGATCGGCCTCGTCGCGGACATTGACGAGCCGAGGGCGATCCGCCGACGGGCGGTCGGTCCAGAGGTTCTTGGTGAAGCGCTCCGCGGCGAGATCGATGACGCCATTGGCGGCCGCAAGGATCGGCTGGGTCGAGCGGTAATTGCGATCGAGCGTGATGACGTCGGCCGGCGGGCTGAATTCGGCGGGAAAATCGAGGATGTTGCGCACCGATGCGGCGCGGAAGGAATAGATCGACTGCGCATCGTCGCCGACGACGGTGAGACCCCTGCCGCTGGGCTTCAGCGCCATCAGGATCGAGGCCTGCAGGCGGTTGGTGTCCTGATATTCATCGACCAGCACATGGTCAAACCGGCCGCCGATATCCTCGGCGAGCAGCGGATCGCCGACCGTCTGCGCCCAGTAGAGCAGGAGGTCATCGTAATCGAGAATATTCTGCGCCTGCTTGGCCTCGACATATGCCGCGAACAGCTCGCGCAATTGCTCGCTCCATCCGGCGCACCACGGGTAGGAGCCGCGCAGCACGTCGTCCAGCGGCAGTTCCGCGTTGACGGCGCGGGAATAGATCGCGAGGCACGTCCCCTTGGTCGGAAACCGGCTTTCCATCTTTGAGAAGCCGAGCTCGTGCCGGACGAAGTTCATGAGGTCGGCGCTATCTTCCCGGTCGTGGATCGTAAAAGCCGGATCGAGGCCGATCTGTTCGGCATAGTCGCGCAAAAGCCTTGCGCCGATCCCATGAAACGTCCCCGCCCATGCGAGCGCATTGGTCATGACGCCTGATTTGCTCCCAAGAACCTTGGCGCAGATGCGCTCGACGCGTCGGCTCATTTCGGCCGCCGCCCGGCGGGAAAAGGTCATCAGCAGGATGCGGCGCGGATCGGCGCCGCTGACGATCAGATGGGCGACACGATGCGCCAGCGTGTTGGTCTTGCCGGAACCCGCACCTGCAATGATCAGCAGCGGGCCGCCGATCGCTCCGTCGGCAAGGCCAACCCCATGCTCCACGGCGCGGCGCTGTTCGCTGTTCAATGTCTCCAGATGCGCCGCGCTCACGAATGCCCCGATATCTTGCTGTTATTCCTCAGCGATTCGCCGACCCCTGTTACATACCGCACTTCAAGCTCCACGGCTGCGTCAATGAAGGTTGATGCGACGGATTGACTCACGCGGCCAGATAAGAACATTTAGGGAACATAACATTCAAAGAAACCGCTGGGAAGACCTCTGAGAGGGCCTTTTTGCCTATGAAGGAAGCCGCCGCCAGCCCCATCGTCGCCGAACTTCGCGCGCGCATTCAGCGCCTCGAAGGCGGACGCGCGCACGGTCGCACGGTGCTGCCATTCGGGATCAAGGAGATCGACGGCCGTCTGCCGGGCGGAGGGCTGGCGTTCGGCGCGCTGCATGAGGCGGCGGGCGGCGGCAATGGCGCGATCGACGGCGCGGCGGCCGCGCTTTTCGCGGCGGGGATCGCGGCGCGGACGCGCGGCAAGATCCTGTGGTGCGTCGCCCGCCAGGATCTTTTCGCCCCGGCACTCGCGCAGGCGGGGTTGGCGCCGGACCGCGTGATCTATGTCGAGGCCGGCGATGAGAAGTCGGTTCTCGCCTGCTTCGAGGAAGGTCTGCGCCATGGCGGGCTTGGCGGGGTCGTGGCAGAGGTCGCCCGACTGTCCATGACTGCCTCGCGCCGGCTGCAGCTCGCGGCCGAAAGCTCCGGCACGATCGGCTTTGCCGTCCGTCGCTGGCGGAGGCAGGCCGAAGCCGCCGAATTCGGGCAGCCGACCGCCTCCGTCACCCGCTGGCGCGTGACGGCGCTTCCCTCCGCCCCTTTGCCGGTCCCAGGCGTTGGACGCGCAAGGTGGCGGCTCGAATTGATCCGGTGCCGGGCCGGCGAGAGCGCCGATTTCGAAGTGGAGGCCTGCGATGGCAAGGGTCGTCTCCATCTTCCTTCCGACCTGGCCCACGGACCGGATCAGAAGAAAGCTGGGCGCCGCCGCGCCGTCAGCTGAAGCGCCGCTCGTGCTCATAGGCAGGGACGGAAGACGGCGCGTGGTGCTGGCTGCCGACGCAGCCGCTCAAGCCGCGGGCTTGCGCGTCCGCATGCCCGTGACCAAGGCGCAGGCGCTGGTGAAAGGTCTGGTCGTCATGGACGCCGATCCGGCGGGCGACGCCGAAGCGCTTGAGCGCCTCGCCCTCTGGGCGCTGCAGCGCTATGCGCCGATCGCCGCGGCCGACCTGCCGGACGGGATCGTGATGGACGTCGCCGGCGCGGCGCATCTTCATAGCGGAGAAGACGCCATGGCAAAGGGGATAGTCGAGCGGATCGCCGCCGCCGGCGTCGCAGCGCGCGCCGCCCTCGCCGATAGTTGGGGCGCCGCTCATGCGTTGGCGCGTTTCGCCGCGCGTCCCGCCATCATCATTCCTCCTGGCGGGAGCGCGAAAGCGATCCTCGAGCTGCCGATTCGCGCCCTGCGCCTGCCGAAGGATATAGTGGACGGTCTTCGCGTCCTCGGCTTCGAGAGCATCGGGGAACTGGCGGCGACGCCCCGCGCGCCGCTCGCCCTGCGCTTTGGTTCCGAACTTGGCCGCCGCCTCGATCAGGCCTTCGGGAGGATCAGCGAGCAGATCGATCCCCTGCGGCCGCCGGACCTTATCGAGGTTCGCCGCGCCTTTGCCGAACCGATCGGCGCTGCGGAAACAATTGCCCGCTACACGGGCAAACTTGTCGTCCAGCTTTGCCAAGCGCTCGAGGCGAAGGGCCTCGGAGCCCGACGCCTGGACCTTGTCTTTCATCGGGTCGACAACCGCATCGAGGCCATCCGCATCGGAACGGCGCTGCCCGTTCGCGACGTAAAGCGCCTGACCCGGATGCTCTGCGACAAGATCGAGACCGTCGATCCCGCCTTCGGCGTCGAGATCATGCGGCTTGCGGCGTCCGTCGCCGAGCCTCTGGAGGACAAACAGACGATTTCGTCGCTGACGGAGGAGCCGGAGGCCGACGTCTCGGCTCTGATCGATGCGCTCGCCAACCGCGTCGGCGAGGACAGGATCTATCGCTTCGCCCCGGTCGCCAGCGATGTGCCGGAACGCTCCGTTACGCGGATCGCGCCGTTGGCGCCCGATACGGGTGAAGCGTGGCCGGACCATTGGCCGCGGCCTTCACGCCTGTTGCCAGTCCCCGAACCCATCGACGCCATGGCGCTGCTTCCCGATCATCCGCCGGTCAGCTTCACCTGGCGCGGCGTTCGCCGCCGGGTGAAGCGCGCCGACGGTCCCGAGCGCGTCTTTGGCGAATGGTGGAAACGCGACGCCGAACTGGTTGCGGTGCGCGACTATTTTCAGGTCGAGGACGAGGCCGGCGAACGGTTCTGGATCTATCGCGCCGGCGACGGCGAAGACGCCGCAACCGGTTCGCAGCGCTGGTTCCTGCACGGGGTTTTTGGATGAGCGCGCCCCGCTATGTTGAACTGCAATGCACGTCGCATTTCAGCTTCCTGCGCGGGGCGAGTTCCTGCGATGAACTGTTCGCGCAAGCTGCAAAGCTCGGCATGGAGGCGCTCGCCATCGTCGACCGAAACAGCCTGGCCGGAATCGTTCGCGCCCATGAGGCGGCGAAGGCGACGGGCCTCCGTCTGATCGTCGGCTGCCGCCTCGATCTCGCCGACGGCATGTCCGTCCTCGTCTATCCGATCGATCGACCCGCCTACGCCCGGCTTTGCCGGCTGCTTTCGCTCGGCAAAAGGCGCGGCGGCAAGGCCCAATGCCGGCTCGACTGGTCCGATCTCGTCGCCTATGCCGAGGGCCTGATCGCGATCCTCGTCCCCGACGGGGCCGATGAGGCCTGCGCGCAGCGCCTGCGCCGGCTCGCGCAAGCGTTCGGAGACCGCGCCTATATGGCGCTGACCCTCCGCCGCCGGCCCAACGACGCCCTGCGGCTGCATCGCCTGTCGAACATGGCGGCGCGGGCAGAGGTCGCGACCGTCGTCAGCAATGACGTGCTCTTCCATATCCCGGCGCGGCGCATGCTGCAGGATGTCGTCACCTGCATCCGGCACAATTGCGCCATCGACGACGCCGGGTTCCGGCGCGAGCGGCACGCGGACCGCTATCTTAAGCCGCCGGAAGAAATGGCCCGGCTGTTCGGCCGTTATCCCGAGGCGCTGGCGCGCACGCTCGAAATCGCCGATCGCTGCCGCTTCTCGTTGAGTGAGCTTGCTTATCAATATCCGCACGAGGCTGCGATCCCCGGCCTGACGCCGCAGCAGGCCTTGGAGAAACTGGTTTGGGAGGGCGCGGCCGACCGTTACCCCGAGGGCGTCCCCGACAAGGTGACCGCGCTCCTCAAGCATGAACTGCGTCTGATCGAGACGCTGCATTATGCTCCCTATTTCCTGACTGTGAACGCAATCGTCCGCTTCGCCCGCAGTCAGGACATTCTTTGCCAGGGCCGCGGCTCCGCCGCCAACAGCGCCGTCTGCTACGTGCTCGGGATCACCTCGATCGATCCTGAGCGCAACGACCTTCTCTTCGAGCGCTTCGTATCTGAGGCGCGACGTGAGCCGCCCGACATCGACGTGGATTTCGAGCACGAGCGGCGCGAGATCGTCATGCAGTGGGTGTTTGATCACTATGGCCGCGATCACGCCGCCCTTTGCTCGACCGTCATTCGCTATCGCGCCAAAGGCGCGTTGCGCGACGTCGGCAAGGCGCTCGGCCTGCCGGAAGACCTCATCAAAATGCTGTCGTCCCAGATCTGGGGCTGGTCGAGGGAAGGCGTCGAGCCAAAGCACGTGGAGGAGCTGAACCTCAATCTCGGCGATCGACGCCTACGCCTTGCTCTGGACCTCGCCCGCGAGTTGATCGGCGCCCCACGGCATCTCTCGCAACATCCCGGCGGCTTCGTCCTCACCCATGACCGGCTCGACGAGCTCGTTCCGATCGAGCCGGCGGCCATGAAAGACCGGCAGGTGATCGAATGGGACAAGGACGACATCGACGCGCTGAAATTCATGAAGGTCGATTGCCTGGCGCTCGGCATGCTGTCCTGCATGAAGCGCGGCCTCGATCTGCTGGCTGAGCATAAAGGCGTCGCGCTCGACCTCGCCACCATCCCGGCCGAGGATCCCAGCACCTATGCGATGATCCGCAAGGCCGACACGATCGGGGTTTTCCAGATCGAGAGCCGCGCGCAGATGGCCATGCTGCCGCGGATCAAGCCCCGCACCTTCTATGATCTGGTCATCGAGGTGGCGATCGTCCGGCCCGGCCCCATTCAGGGCGACATGGTCCATCCCTATCTGCGCCGCCGCGAAGGCAAGGAAGACGTGGTCTATCCGAAGCCCGAGCTCGAGAAAGTGCTCGGCAAGACGCTCGGCGTGCCCTTGTTCCAGGAACAAGCGATGAGGGTTGCGATCGAATGCGCCGGATTCACAGCCGCCGAGGCCGACCAGCTTCGCCGGTCGATGGCGACGTTCAAACATACCGGCGGGGTCTCAAAGTTCCGCGACAAGCTCATTTCCGGCATGGTCGCCAAGGGCTACGAACGCGAATTTGCAGAAAAGACCTTCAACCAGCTGGAGGGCTTCGGCAGTTACGGCTTTCCCGAAAGCCACGCCGCCTCATTCGCGCTGCTCGCCTACGCATCGTCCTGGCTCAAACGCCATCACCCGGATGTGTTCTGCGCGGCGCTCTTGAACGCGCAGCCCATGGGTTTTTACGCGCCCGCGCAAATCGTCAGGGATGCCCGCGACCATGACGTCGAGGTTCGCCCCATCTGCGTCAACGCCTCGCGTTGGGACTGCACGCTTGAGCCGGCCGGCGACGAAGACCGCTTCGCCGTGCGGCTTGGCCTGCGCATTGCGCGGGGTCTCTCCAACGCCAACGTGGCCGCCATCATTGGCGCGCGAGCCGACCGGCCCTACGCATCGGTCGACGATCTTTGGCGTCGCGCCGGCGTTCCGGCCGCCTGTCTCGTGCAAATCGCCGAGGCCGACGCCTTCCAACCGTCGTTAAAACTCGCCCGGCGCGAGGCGCTCTGGGCGATCAAGGCGCTACGCGATGAACCGCTTCCTCTCTTCGCCGCCGCCGCGGCCCGCGAAGCCGAGACTGTGCCCGAAATAAATGAGCCTGCGGTGGCGCTCCGCCCGATGACCGCCGGCGGCGACGTCGTCGAGGACTACGGCCATGTCGGACTGTCGCTCCGCGCGCACCCTGTGTCATTCCTCCGCGAAGAATTGCGTCGCAAAGGCGTCGCGACCTGCGCCGAAGCGATGCAAGCGCGCGACGGACGCTGGGTTCGCGCCGCAGGACTTGTCCTCATTCGGCAAATGCCCGGCTCCGCCAAGGGCGTCATGTTCATCACCATCGAGGACGAAACGGGCGTCGCCAATCTCGTCATCTGGCCAAAGCTCTTTGAAAAGCAGCGCCGCGTGATCCTCTCCGCCGGCATGCTGGCCGTTCATGGCCGCATTCAGCGGGAAGGGGAGGTCGCCCATCTCGTCGCCCAGCGACTTGCCGACCTCTCGCGGCTCCTCGCGAGCATCGGCAATCGCGACTTGGCTGCTCCGCCGCCGCATGGGCGCGGAGACGACCTCCATCGCACAAGTCCCGGCGGTCCGTCGCCCAACGGACTTAAAAGCCACGGCGCCCCACCTCTATGCCTCGATGCGATCAAGGTGAAGGCGCGGGATTTCCGGTAGGGCCGGCGACTCTGCTAACAGCCTTTAAGCCGCCGCCTTTGTCTCCTCGGCGCTGGCGCCAGCCACTGATGCAGGTCGACGACCGCGCGCCTTTGGCGCCGCCCACTTGCCGTCGGCGTTTTTGGCGAGGCCGCGTTTCTTCAACGCTTGAAGCGCGAAGGACACCGTCCGATTATTGATGTCCCGGCCTGTGGCCTTGACCTGCTCGGCGATCTCGGCGACCGAAAGGGGGCCATGCTCGGCGAGGACCGCGGAGATCGCGGCGCCGATGGTCTGGCGCGCCTCGCCCGGTTCACTCGCCTCCGGCTTACCTCTGAGCTTCGGCTGGCGACCTGCCTTTGGCCCCGGCTTTTGTTTCGCCTTCGGCTCCGACGTTGTTTTTGTCTGGCGCGCCGAAACCTTTTCGAGAACTAGGAGCTCCCGCTCGGCGATGCGCAGGTCGCCGATCTTCGCCTCCAATTCGGCGATCTTCGCGTGGATGCGTTCGAGTGCGGTGTCCATCGGCAATTTGCTCCTGTTGATCGGGGGATGGGGACGCTTGCAGTCGAATCAAGCCGAGTTGGCCGATCCTGCAAACTATGAAATGGGGAAGCGCCTACTCTGAATCAATTATCCAGTTCGCGCCCCTTTCAGGAAACCATTTCCAAAGGACGCGGTGAGTCGCACGGATGAGTCTTCGAATATATAGACGCCGAAAAGTCAACAGTTGATTTCCAACACCGCCGCTTGAGATGTGAAGTCCCAGCTGCGCAATCGCGCAGTTGCTTGACGCTACGCGAGCTGTGGATTCATCCGGCGACCGTCGGCCGGGCGGTGGCGATGGCCGAAACGTCGGCGCCCCACATGAGACTTTCCGGCAGCTTTAGGATGCGCCCACTCGATCTCCGCTGACCGCGCCGATCCGGGTCCACAAGAATTTTAGACGTGCGATATCCAACCTGCGCCGGCCAAACGACTTAAACTGGCGAGATGGCGCCGGCGTCCCCGCTTCCGCTTCTCAACGAGCATTCGCCGTCGCAGTATCTCGCGGCTGGCCTATTCGGTAGCCCATAATTCCGCGCAAACAGTCATAGGAATTTCCCGGACTACCTGAGACAGCTGTCCATCCCTAGCGCTGAACATCTCCCTGGCCATGACGAAGCGGAAGCGCATCGGCCGCCGCCAACGGCTTGGGCGTTATTGCAAGGGGATCGGAAGAGTCGTTTGATGTCATTTATCTATCTCCTTCCAACAAAGGCAGGGAGCCTTGAAGTCAGCCACCCAGTTTGCTCCTCCCCGTGAAACGCTCGTCGGCTCGGTCGAGCGGGTGACCTTTCACAATGAGGAGAATGGCTTCGCGGTCCTGAGGGTGAAGGCGCGTGGGCGGCGCGATCTCGTCTCGGTCGTCGGCCATGCGGCTTCGATCTCCGCCGGCGAATTCATCCACGCGGTCGGCGTCTGGCTCACCGATCGCACGCATGGGCTTCAGTTCAAGGCTGATCTTCTTAAGATGACTCCACCGACGACGGCCGAAGGCATCGAGAAATATCTCGGCTTTGGCATGGTCCGCGGCATCGGGCCGAAGCTCGCGAACAGGATCGTCGGCGTATTCGGCGAAGGGACCTTCGAAATCATCGAGGCCAATCCAGAGAAGCTGAGGGAGGTGTCCGGCATCGGCGAATTCCGCGCCGGGAAAATCGCCGCGGGCTGGGCCGAGCAGAAGGCCGTCCGCGACATCATGCTCTTCCTGCATTCGCACGGCGTCGGAACGTCGCGGGCGGTCCGCATCTTCAAAACCTATGGCCATGACGCCATCCAGGTGATGACCGAGGATCCCTATCGGCTCGCCCGCGACATTAAAGGGATCGGCTTTCGGACAGCCGACGCCATCGCCATGAAGATGGGCATGACCCGCGAAGCGCCGCAGCGGGTTCGGGCCGGGATCTCCTTCGCTCTGCAGGAGGCGACTGACGAAGGCCATTGCGGGCTTCCCATCGAGTTGCTCGTCGAGCTCGCGATCAAGCTCCTCGAGGTCGACAAGACCATCGTCAGATCGGCGCTGGAGCATGAGCTCGCTCATGACGAGGTCGTCGCCGACGCGATCGGCGGAGAGCCCTGCATTTTTCTGCGCGGCCTCTATCTCGCCGAAAGGGGCGTCGCCGACCGGCTTCTTTCTCTCGCCCAAGGCTCACCGTCATGGCCGCCGATCGACGCCGAAAAGGCGATCCCCTGGGTCGAAAAGAGGACAGGCAAGACGCTCGCCGCCTCGCAGCGCGCCGCGATCGGGCTGGCGCTTCAGGCGAAAGTGGCGGTCGTCACCGGCGGCCCCGGCGTCGGCAAGACGACGCTGCTCGACGCCATCCTGCGCATCCTTTCCGCCAAGGGCGTGAAAATCCTGCTCGGCGCGCCGACCGGACGCGCCGCCAAACGCATGACCGAGCAGACGGGCCTCGAGGCGAAGACCATCCATCGCCTGCTCGAGATCGATCCCATGCACGGCGGGTTCAAGCGCAACGCCGAGAACCCGCTCGACTGCGACCTGCTCGTGATCGACGAGACGAGCATGGTCGACATTTCGCTCATGTTCGCCGTCATGAAGGCGATCCCATCCAGAGCGGCCCTGCTGCTTGTCGGCGACGTCGACCAGCTTCCTTCGGTCGGGCCCGGCCAGGTCCTCTCCGACATTATCGCTTCCGGAGCGATTCCCGTCGCCCGCTTGACCGAAGTGTTCCGCCAGGCCGCCGAGAGCCGCATCATCGTCAACGCCCACCGGATCAATCGCAGCGAAACGCCGGAATGGCCAAAACGCGGCGAAGAGTCGGACTTCTGGTTCGTCGAGGCGAAAGATCCCGAGGACGGCGCGGCCAAGGTCGTCGAGCTTGTCCGCGAGCGCATTCCGAGGCGGTTCGGCCTCGACCCGATCCACGACATCCAGGTTCTTTGTCCCATGCAACGCGGCGTTCTCGGCGCGCGGTCGCTCAACGCCGACCTCCAGAAGGCGCTCAATCCAAACCCGTCCGTCCGCATCGAAAAATTCGGCTCGGTCTTCGCCCCCGGCGACAAGATCATGCAGACCGAGAACGATTACGACCGCGACGTCTTCAACGGCGACCTTGGGACGGTGCTGCGCATTGATGAGGCTGAAGGCCTGCTAATCGCCGGCTTCGACGGGCGGGAGGTGGAATATCCCTTCGGAGAGCTTGATGCGCTGTTTCCCGCCTATGCGATGACAATCCACAAATTGCAAGGATCCGAATATCCGGCCGTCGTCATCACCCTTGCGACGCAGCATTACACGATGCTGGCGCGAAACCTCGTCTATACAGCCGTCACGCGCGGCAAGCGCCTCGTAGTCATCGTCGGCCAGCGCCGGGCGATGGCGATCGCGGTGAGAAGCGGGGCAGGGCGGCGGCGCTGGACGAAACTGGAAGAGTGGATGAAGACGGCGCACAGGACCTGACGGACTGCTTCCTGAATAACGGGCCTACGGAGCGACGGCTGCGTTCGATGGCCGCGCGCGCCCGGATTGCGGCTCCCTGAAAATGCCCCGGGTTTGGTCGTTGGCTGCAAGCGGCGGCGCTTCAGTTGGATGATGAGACCTGCATAGCAATCGAGAGTCGCCCACCGCCAACGCACTCGGCCTTTAGCGCATTCGTGCGTTGATCATATCGGCCGGCGCGGACTGGAGGCATGATCAAGCGCGCTGAGACGATTACCCGAATTTGTAAGGCCCGAGGAACAGATCGCCGAGCGCTTTGCGCATGCGCAGCGTGAGCCAGCGCTGGCGGCGATGCTCATCCCGATCATGCAGCAGGTGGCAGCGCTGGCAGAGAGCCTTCAGATTGCGCGGACCGTTGTTTGCTGGATCATGATCGAGATGCGCGGTCGCCAAATACACGCGTGTGGAGCGGATTTCAGCCAACGAGATTGTCTCGAGCCCATTCCGCAAAAGCCGGCCTTGGCCGTCGCGCCACGCCGAGCGCTCTGCGTCCCACCAACGCCCGTCGCCGAGGCAGATGACGATCCGGCCATGCGGCCGCGCGCAATGTTCGCAGCGGCCTTTCGCCCGCTCGAAACGGATCACGATCGAAAGCTCCCGCCAATCGATCGGATAGAACCAGCGAAATTGGGGGCGGATGGGCATGTTGAATCGATAGCCGAGAACCAATGCTCACGACAAGACCCGGAAGCGCTTGATGGGTCCGGCAGCTCCGAGACCTCAAATGCGCCAAAGCCCCGCGGTTTGGCGGCGAAGGCGTTGGAGGCAAGACCATTGACGTCCAGCGGCGAAGTGTCGAAGGCAGATGCATGCCGGCGCATTCAGACCGGGTTCTACGGGCGGAGCGACTCGGCGCGAACGCGGGAATGCCCCGGACATAGCGGCGGACGCCCTGCACGCGGGCGCGCACAGCGGGGACACTTCACAGTCGGGCCTATCGGAGCTGACGATTGCAACCAAGCGCTCGGCTCTTGCGCCCGCTGCCAACCAGTTGTAGAACAAATAACGAACACGAAGTGCGGACTCGCAAGGTCAAGCGATCGATTTCATCGTCCAGGGCGCAGTTTAAGGTCATGAATGAAACGCCGCGGGCGAGGAGGGGACATTCCATGGCGAGGATAATCACAAGCGCGTGGCGTCAGCCCACGCGAACGGAATATCGGATCGAGTTCATCCGTCACATGGACGGATTTACTGAGCCGGAAGTCTTGCACGTTGTCGCCGGCGCGTTTGAAAGCCTCGACGACGCCGTTGCCGAAGGAAATCAGCTCTGGCCCTCCATTCACGACGCGCGCGGGGCGGAAGGCTTTCGCGTATCGCCAAATGGCGGAAAGCCGATCGCGCATCGATTCCGCGGCGATTCACGCCTTTAACATGGCTTATCGCCGCATTTTCTATGTCATGGCGGCCGCGACTAGCCTTCTCGCTTTGACGACGGCCGGCCCTGCCATGCGCCGGCATTATGACGGCGCCGCGCAGATTGTCGCCGAGGCGTCCGCCCTCCACTATGCGCCGGCCGAAAACCTGGAGCATATAGACGTGGCCCTGATCGATCAGGCAAGGACGAGCATCGATATGGCGGCCTACGTGCTGACCGATTTTGCCGTGATCCAGGCGCTTACGGGAGCCGCTGACCGTGGCGTCGCCATTCGTGTCTATCTGGACGGTGGACAGTTTGGCTCGCGCGAGCCCAAGCAGCCCTTTTATGACTTGAAGCTGACGCCTGGCGTTGTGATCAAGAGAAAGAAATCGGGCGGGCCGCTCATGCACCTCAAAGCGTTCCAGATCGACGGGCGCGTCCTGCGCACCGGCTCCGCCAATTTCTCGCCGTCCGGCCTGAAGCGGCAGGACAATGACCTCGTGGTCATTGAGAGCGTCAAAGCGGTCGACGCGTTTAGGCGGAATTTCGATCGTGTCTTTCAGACTGGCGAGGCGCTGCAATGAGTGTTGGAGCGACGCAGCGCGTCGCGTGAAGGCGGTGGCGCAGCGAACTAAACATAATGGTGGCGCGTCGCGCTTTAAGGTGACCCGGATATTGTTGTGGCGACGGACAGCAGAATGCGATTTCCGCTCTTCCAACAGGTCTATCCCGGATGTGAACATTGACAGGGCCAACGAATGACTGCCGTATAACGACCAGGTGTATTTAATTTAGGTTGGGCCTGGCTTGAACAAAGATTGCAGCGCTTTCATCCGCGCCAACACCAGGCTCTCGCAGGTCCCTCTGACGCCGCGTATAAAACTCTATCTCGCTGAAGAGGGGACGGAACTATGGCGAAAGACCGAGGATGAAATGGAGCGAGGGCTTGGCCCGCCACCCTTCTGGGCTTTTGCCTGGGCCGGAGGCCAGGCGCTTGCACGCTATATCTGCGATCATCCCGAACTGGTGAGGGGAAAAAGAGTGCTCGATTTGGCGGCGGGCTCCGGCCTTGTCGCAATCGCCGCGGCGCAAGCTGGGGCAAGTGAAGTTGAAGCCAATGATCTCGATTGTTTCGCCGGGGCGGCGATTGCGCTGAATGCAATTGAAAACGCGGTGATCATCAAAACGCGACTCTGCGACCTGGTCGGCTCCGAGGAGCCATGGGATCTTATTTTGGCGGGTGATGTTTCCTATCAGCCTGATATGGCCGCGCGAATTACAATCTGGCTGGAAGATCGCGCAAGGAGCGGAACCCCGGTTCTCATTGGCGACCCGGGGCGCGCTTATCTGCCCCGAGAAAAACTTTGCTCGCTCGCTTCCTATGATGTTCCGGTCCCGCTGGCTTTGGAAGACGTCACGATGAAGCGGACGGACATTTGGGGCTTTATCTGAAAGCCCAAAATTTTCGCCGCGGCGCGCCACGGTGTGGCGCCCCAATCAGGGGAAGACCGATTTCCAGAAGCAAATCTGCTCCGAAGCCCAGCTTGGCGGTCCGCCTTCAATATGGCGCTTTGCCTTACCGCCTGACCAAATCAGGAGCTCCTGAGATTCTTCTCGTCACCACAAGGCAGACAAAGCGGTGGATCATTCCCAAAGGCTGGCCCATCAAAGGACTGACGCCGGCGAAGTCGGCCGCCCGCGAAGCTTTTGAGGAGGCCGGGGTGCGGGGCTCGATCAAGACAAAGGCCATCGGAGTTTTCTTCTACGACAAGCACCTGGATGAGGATGGAATTATCATTCCCTGCGAGGTGCGCGTATTTCCCCTGCTGGTAAAGCGGCTGAGTAAGACCTGGCCCGAGTCTCAACAGCGAGAGACGCAATGGTTTGAGCCGGCGGCGGCGATATCTTTGATTGAAGAGGAAAGCTTGCGAATATTGATATCCTCTTTCTTCGAACATCTGGCTGCCGGAACATTGGCGTCAAAGGCGCCCACGCGATAGGGTGTGGCTTGAAGATTGCGGCGGGGGAGGTCCGCCGGGGCCTTTCGAGACTATGGAAGGTCCTTTCCACTTCGCGCAGGCAAATGGCGGAGGCCCAGGCTACTGACCCGGCGCCAACGCTCGGCCGCTGAAGCCCGAGAAGCACACGCAGCTGATGGGGGAGCAAGCAATTCCTGATTTGATCCCTTGGGATAAAATTTCGGGTCCGCTCGCGGCCGCGGAAGACGCGCTCGCCCGGCTCGACGAACGGCTGCGGTCGAGCCCCATCGTTGAGGGCTGGATCAGCCGGACCCATTTCCAGGACGCCTGCGCCAGCCTTTGGCTCGCCGGCGAGCTCGTGACCCTCGAGGATCTCGTCCTGCATGACGCGCGGATGGACGTCCGTTCGCCGACGCATGAATTGACCCGCGCCCAGGCGGCGCTGCGGACCCGTCGGCGAATCGCCGGCGGCGCGCCGGATTGGGCCATGAGCGCAGAGGGTCTCGCCATTCTTCGCGGTGATGGCGATAGCAAGTCCGCGGACGCGACGCGCGCGGATGAGGCGGCAAAGCGTGGAGAAGCGACAACGCCGGACTCAGCCGGCGCTGCCGGCGCAGACCCACTCGCAGAAGAGCTCGCAGCGCTGGATCGCGCGTTCGAGAGCAACAACCGATTCCTCGCCGGAGGCCCAGCCGTGGCGAGGCCCGTGCGGGATCCGCTCATCTATGATCCGGATTGGGAGGATGGCGAGAAGCTGGCGGCCTGGCGGAGCGGCGCCGCGGCGTCCCAATCCGATCCTCCCCTCCTGGCGGCGGCTCTGCTGTGGGACGCCTGGGAGACCAATCCGCCGCTCGAGGGTCAGGTTTAGCTCGGCAATCTGCTGGTTCCTGCGCTGCTTCGGGAGCGGCGGAAAACGCGGGCGCATCTCCTTTGCCTGAATTCCGGGCTGCGCCACATCCGGCGGGAGAAGCGTCGGTCCCCTGATCGACTGACGCGACTCAACGCCTTCCTGGAGGCGATTGCGATGCGGGTCGAGGCCGGCATGAAGGATCATGACCGCTGGCTGCTCGCCCGACGGAGCTTGGAGAACAAGCTCAAGAGCAAACGTTCCAGCTCCCGCTTGCCCGCTTTGGTCGATTTCATTCTCGCGCGGCCGATCGCCTCGGCCGGCATGATCGCAGCCGTACTCGGCGTGACGCCGCGCGCGGCGCAAGACATGGTCGGCGAGCTTGGCCTCCGCGAGATCACGGGGCGGGGGCGCTATCGAGCTTGGGGAATCCTGTGATCGGAGCTTTTGCTATGTCTTCGCCGCGAGCCGCGTCGTCCGATAGGCGGCGGCGAGAGGCATGCTGAAGGTGATGCTCTCGAGGGTCAGCTCGCCGGTCTCGATGGTCAAGGGCTTGCTCGGCCAGGATCCGTCCTGATTGCGGCGGAGAAGCTCGGCGCCGATCGAGGCGGTCTTGAGGACAAGGATTTCCTGGACGCTCGGGATGGTCGTGTAGGCCCAGACATTGGCCCAAGTTTCCGCCTGATTGCTCGGGGAGAGGATCTCGATCAGCAAGACAGGGTTGGCAAGAGCGCTCTCTTCAGCGTCATAGCCGGAACAGGTCACAGCGAGGTCCGGGATACGGACATTTGTCTCGGATTGAACGTGGGGGATCACGCCGGGCGTCGTAATGACGCGGCATGGGCTCATTCGTTCGCCGAAGTGGTTAGCAATCAACCGGCCAAGTTCGTTTTGGATGGCGCCATGGGTGATGCTGGCGGGCGCCATTGCCTGCGGCTCGCCGTCGACCAACTGCCAGAGCTGGGGCGAGGGCGGGTTCCAGGCGAAGAACTCCGCGACGGTCATTCGGATCGGGATCTTGGGCAGCGCGCTCATCGAGGAAATCTAGCAGAAAAACCGACTGCGGGTAAGAGGTAGGCAGAAGGCGAGCCTTGCACAGTCTGCCCATTGAAGAGCTACGCCAGAGCTTATCGTCATTTTCGGCTGGAATTGTCCTAAGAAGTAGCAGCGTAACAGGGCCATGCGGCGATTTCGGAAACAGCGTCCGTCACAGGAGCATAGTTGTTATAGTCATTCCGCGGCTGACCTGGATGGGCTTTGGCATAGGCGAGGTCCTCCTCGAATTCTTCGAGGCTGTATTTGGAGAGGTGCTCTTGCGCGATCGCTTTCCTGACCAATAGTTTCAGATTGAAGAGCCCGAGCATGCCGATGAGCCGGCCAAATCACGGCAATATGGAACCTGCCGCACTGCCATTATTGCGGCTGGGCGCGATCTTATAGAATGGCGCTTATGCGACATGTCCGCGCAAAGGCAAGCCTAGTTGTGCAGGCAATTATTCATTACGGCTCCTCTGCAGTGAAAGCTCGATTGAGGACACGTTCAGCGCGGGCCGAGCCTGATGTGCCAGTGCGGCACGCAAATCATCACGTTCAGAGAGCAACTGATCGCGTGCTTTTGTGAGAGCTGCGTTGGCATCGCGTAAGACGGCGACCTCTGCGTAGAGATTGTCAAGCTCGCTTAATTCGTCCGGAACCTGTTCCGACTTTCCGGAAATAATCATTTCCACTCCTATCTTGCTTAGCTTAGGACATGCGTGGAGCAAAAAACGAAAATATATTGTATTAACAGCCTTGTGCGAGGCGCAAGAAAGCAGGCTCTCAGGAAATGGAGTTGAAAGCAGAGAGAAAAATAACCCCGCCGCGTGGCAATAAGAGGGCATCCCAGAAAGCGGATCGGGCAATTCGAGTACAATATGGCGCATTACCGTATAGATTTACAGAAACCAAGACGCTGGATCATCCCCAAGGGCTGGCCCATTAAAGGATTAAAGCCGCCGAAATCCGCCGCGCGGGAAGCCTATGAAGAAGCAGGGATCCGGGGCACAGTCGGCGCAAAATCGATTGGAATTTTCTCTTACGAGAAACGTCTGGAAGAAAATAGCGCCGTCGTACCGTGTGAAGTGCGGGTGTTTCCGATGTTGGTCAAGCGGCAGCTTGATACTTGGCCAGAAGCCCATGAAAGAGAAGCGCGGTGGTTCGAACCCAGTAAAGCCTTGTCCATGATAAAAGACGAAGGCCTCCGCGAACTGATCGAGTCGTTTGTACGAAGAATGAATGCAAAAACATTCCCCAAGGTGGCCTGAGCGATGGCAGACGCATCACGCAAGGCGGCCAGTGCGCCCACTGGGGCCGCGCCCTCGGACGAAACGCTCCGGCCTCATGGCAAAACGCCCTTGTAAATGTCAGGGGCAAATCCGAAAGCGATATAGAGCAGGGTGATGGCGAACACAGAAGCTATGCCGATGAGAACGATAGTCCGGCTTTCCATGAGTCACCTTTCACACTTCAAATATTCGGCATCTGCTTAGCAGGAAAACGCACCGCGCAATTAAGCTATCGGCTCAAACAAGTATCCGTTCGACCTCGTCGAGGGTCACTTTCTCGGCGCGGCGGTCGTAAAGCTGCGTCGTTCGCGTGCTCGCATGGTTCCGCCATCTGCGCGGCGCGTTCGAGCGTGCCTCCGTTCTTCAGATTGGCGGCGACGCTCGTCGCCCGAAAGGTGTGGTTGCCAACACGCGTGGCGATCCCGGCGGCCTTGGCGCGCCTTTGGATCATTGCATAAGCGTTGGCTTGGGGCAGGGCATTGCCGGTGAGCTGGCCGGAGCTTCGGCTGTAGGTCTGGAACAGAAGCGCCCTCGGGTCGCGCGCGAGGCCCGCGCCGTCCAGATATTCATGCAGGTATGCCTCAAGATTGTGATGGCAGGGCATGGCGTGCTCCTTGCCGCCCTTCTCATGTAGCCGCACCCAAAGCCGCCGGTTCTGCGGGTACGCGTCCTCGACGGGCATGGAGATCGCCGCGCCGATGCGCGCGAAGGAATAGACCATGAGGCCGATGAGCGCGCGGTCGCGCAGGCCGATGACGGTGGAGGCGTCGATCGCGTCGATGAGCTGGCGCGCCTCGGCGGGGTCGAGCACCGGCGTCTTGCCGCGCCGGACAATATGGCGCGGCCCGCGCACGGCGGCGGCGGGAATTGTCGGCATGATCTGACCGATGACCATCCAATCGAACAAATGCCGCAAGGCGGCGAGACGCAGCTTCGCGGTCGGCGCGGAGCGCGCCTTGTGAAGCTCTTCTACATAAGCGGCGACATGCACGCTCTCGATCGCCGCGAGCCGCGTCACACCATGCGCCGCCAGCCAGTCGAAATATTCATGCGCGGCGCGTGTTTGGGTTGCGGATATTGGCGGTGAAGAATTCAAAGAAGCGATAGGCGGCGCGGTCGCCGGAGGCGGCGATGAGAGCGGGGGCGCGGTCGGTGAAGGCGACGAGCTGGTTCATTTCTGCTCCTTCCACCAACTCAACACCCGCCGACACGCTTCCTTGAGATCAAGGCTCATGCCCCAGAAAGAAGGCTTCAAGGTCAGCAGTTCGTTCTTCTTCTCTTCGGCTTGCGGTGATCGCGCGGAAGCCAAGTAGCTGGGGGCCACGCCACACTCTCCCATACCGGGAAAGCGAATATCTATGCTGGGCGCGCGGGCATCAGTGACGACATCGATTCCAGTGCCCGTGATCTTCGCCCTCCCAATCGCAAGCCGCCCAATCGGATGGTTGAAAAGCTCCCATCGGATATACCCGGCGTCGGCCAAATGTTCGCACGCGTTTGAAATGGCCGGACGGCTGACCGGGTGCGGGCTTAGAATAATCTCGTCCGTTTGACACCATCCGTCGTTGGCGTCTCGCAACCTGTGAAAGTGCTTGAGCAACCAGCCTCTGATTTCCGCGTCGTCGATCATACCTATTCCAAACATAGAATAAAAGACATTATCATATACTACGGCGCGAGAGGCAAGGAGCAGGGGGTGAAAGTCCGCCGCGATGAAGGAGTAGCGATCCACATCAGCCCCGAGCCGCGCGCCAATTTCCGCGAGGAGGCTGGCGAAGCGCCGGTAGGGGAGCGCATAGGCCAGCCATCGAACCGCGAAAAGTCTTTTCTATTCGGGAACAGACGCGCTTGATAACGCGGAAGGCAAGAGGGGAAAGCGCGTCACCGCGCGCGCTATCCCACCCCGCCTGGTCAAAAACACTGGCATATGCGGACAACGTCTTCATCGAGCGGCAAAGACGGTTCTTGAAGCGCAAGGACACCTATCTCAAGCGCTACGCCGATGGCCGTGAGACAAAAGTCGGCATCTCATCCCGGAGCGGGACCGCTTGAACTACATTTTCAGTTAAACCCCTAGCCGCTCAGGATCTTCTCCAAAATCCTACTATGCAGTCCTGGCCTGCGCCTTTTACTCCTGCGGTGGGCACGTGGGCACCACATTTGCGTTGCCCACAGCTTGCTTTCCTACCCTCACCCAAGGTGTACCAAATATATCACATCTAGGATCTATTGCCGTCGAAATAGCCATGCCTTCTTGACCGCTAAGGGGATTTGCTGACTTGTTAACAGTCAACTCACTTTATGCAGCTTTATAAGAGATATCTTACGCCGGGAGCTAAAGTCGAAGCCGAAGGGGGAATAAGGTACGGCAGCGCTGGTCTAGCGTACCTGTACGCCCGCCGGTTGTTTCGCTGAAAACGACGTCACCGCCGATCAATTGAAAGCCTTTCGTGGGCGTACAACCTCGGGGCAAATCGTTCTAACAGATCGTGCAGGAAAAACATTCACACTACAGATTTCATCTGCGTGGCTTGGACCAGGCGCTGGACGCCTTGTTCAAGCACTGAGAACAAATGCCTGTATCGTTCGGGCGAGGGCGACCAATAAGACGAACAGATGGACCGTCTCCGCCATGAAAGCGGAGGCAATATTCGCGGTCCTTCGGAAACAATGTGGCTTTCGGCATCACGACCCGACGGGTGTTAGCAGTAGGGGGCATTCCATGTCAACATTATCGCGTGGGGCGCCAACTCCCTACTTTGGGTCAATGCTGAAACTGGCTGGGAGCCTCGCCCCTTTCCTGCTTGTCCCAACCGTGTTTATGCCGCGCGACGCGGCGGCGCAGTGCGCTCCTTTGACGGGCACGGTGAATTGTGCCGGCAATCTGACGGGCGTCAACACGACTTTCACTAATCCGCCAGTGACAGAAGTGGATCTCAGCGGACTGACGAGCAACATAGTAGGCCAGACCGGCGCGCAGCTCACCAGTAGTTTCGGGACGGCGGGATCTGGACATATAGGTGTCGGCTTCATTGATGGGGGTACGGGCGATGGCGGGACGAATGCCGGAGACGTCACCATTAACGTCACGGCCCCACCCCCTGGGGCGGGTTTTCAGCTAAATGCGGGCAACGCCATCGGCCTCGATGCGGAGAGCCATGGCGGGACCGGCGGCGCAGGCGGCACGAATTTCGCCACGTCGCTGCTCCTGCCACCCTTTTTTGCATTTGGAACGGGCGGCACAGGCGGCGCGGGCGGCAGTGGTGGGGCGGTCAACATTACCACCAGCGGATCCGGCCTTATCACAACAACTGGTGATAACCATCACGGGATTCTTGCGCTGAGCATTGGTGGCGCAGGCGGGACCGGTGGCGACGCCGACGCTTTGCTTGGCTTTGTCGGCAACGGTGGCAACGGCGGCAATGGCGGGGCGTCCAATTCGGTGACCGTAAAGAATACACTTGATGTTACGACCTCCGGGGGTGCTGCCGCAGGCATTTGGGCGCAAAGCGTCGGTGGGGCTGGAGGCAACGGCGGAACCGCAGCCGGTAGTGCGGTAAACAATGGCGGGAGCGGCGCCGCCGCGGCCAGCGGTAGCCCGGTGCAGGTCACCAATTCAGGAACGATTCTCACTCAAAATACAAATGCGGTGGGCATCTTCGCGCAAAGCGTTGGCGGGTTCGCAGGGTCGGGCGGCGGCGCGTACGGCGCGTTTTCCTTTGGTGGAAACCCGTCTAGCGCTGGCAACGGCGGGCCGGTCACCGTAACGGCGACGGGTGGCGCGATCACGACGACAGGCGTCGGGTCGACCGCAATATTCGCCCAGAGCATTGGCGGCGGCGGTGGCGCCGGCGGCGGCGGCGGCGGCATCGTCGGTTTTGGCGGATCAGGTTCCAGCGGTGGCACGGGCGGCGAAGTGATCGTCAGCAATGCCGCGATCTTGACGCTCGAGAAGGACCTCTCGTCTGGTATTTTCGCGCAATCGGTTGGCGGCGGCGGCGGCACGGGCGGCATTGGCGTCGGCGTTGGCGTGGCGGGTGTTGGCGGCGCGGGCGGCGCGGGCGGCGATGGCGGCGTCGTTCAGGTCTTCAACACCGGTCGTATTAATCTCTCTGGCAGCGGTTCGCTCAATCCGTCAAGCGGGCAATCGATTGATGCGGCAGGCATCTATGCGCAATCGGTTGGCGGCGGCGGCGGCAATGGCGGTTTCGGCCTGGGCATTGCTCCGGTTGGCGTTGGCGGCACCGGCGGCGAGGCGGGCAACGGTCAATCCGTACTCGTTCAAAACAGCGGCGACATCATCCATAGCCCGTGCGGCGATTGCACTGAGGCGCCGACCATTTTCGCGCAATCCATCGGCGGCGGCGGCGGCGACGGCGGCAAGTCGTTTGCCGGTCTCGTTGCGGTCGGCGGCAATGGCGGCGGCGGCGGCTTCGGAAATCTCGTTACGGTCAATAACAATGGCAACCTCACCGCCTCTGGCGGCATGTCAGCCGGCATATTCGCGCAGAGCGTCGGCGGCGGTGGCGGCAACGGCGGCTATGCGATCGCAGCGGGTGCGTTTCTGGCGGCCGCCGTCGGCGGCAATGGCGCCAAAGGCGGCAGTGGCGGCGCGGTTTGCGTCAACGCCAATGGCGCGTGCAACGGGGTGATCGCGGGCCTTGCCCCCGTCACCATTCAGACGAACGGTTTCCGCTCGGCCGGCATCTTTGCGCAATCGGTTGGCGGCGGCGGCGGCGCCGGCGGATCGGCGAGCGCATTCTCGGTAGGCATCTACGGGAGCGCTTCCCTCGCGATCGGCGGGACCGGCGGCTCAGGCGGCACCGGCGGCAATGTCTTTGTCGGTTCCGCCGGCAAGATCACGACGGTGGGCGATTATTCCGCCGGCATTGACGCGTCGTCCGTCGGCGGCGGCGGCGGCAACGGCGGCTTTGCGATCTCCGCGACCGGGGGCGCCACCTACGCCTCACTCGCCTTGGCTTTTGGCGGGTCCGGCGGCGCCGGAAATATCGGCGGCGCTGTCACTATCGCAAGCACCACGAATATTTCGACCAATGGCGCTTATGCTTCAGCGATTGAAGCGCATAGCATTGGCGGCGGCGGCGGCAATGGCGGCTTCACGGTCGGGGTCGCCGGCTCGGCCGGCGCCGGTCTCGCCCTGACGTTTGGCGGCGCCGGCGGAGCCGGCGCCGATGGCGGCGTGGTGAATGTCTCCAGCGTCGGCAATCTGACCACTGGCGTGCCGGGAAGCGGCGTCGCCAGCGCCAACTCGGACGGTATTTTCGCTGAGTCCGTCGGCGGCTCGGGCGGCAGCGGCGGCTTTGCGATTTCCGCCAGCTTCGGCGTTTATGGCAATCTGAGCCTCGGCCTTGGCGGCAATGGCGGCAAAGGCGGTGACGGCAAGGCCGTGACCGTGAACAACAACAATCCGGCGACGCTTGGCAATCAGATCACGACCTATGGCTCTCTGTCGGACGGCATTTTCGCGCAGTCGATAGGCGGCGCCGGCGGCGCCGGCGGCTTCGCCGTCGCGGCGGGCGCCTCCTCCTATGTGTCTGTCAATCTCGGTTTCGGCGGTGGCGGCGGCTCGGGCGGCAATAGCGATGTGGTCAAGGTCGTCAGCTTCGGCGGCATTTCGACCTTCGGCAGCAGGTCGGACGGCATTTTCGCACAATCGCTTGGGGGCGGCGGCGGCAACGGCGGATTCTCCGTGGCGGCCGGCGGCGCGCAATATGGCGCCTTGAGTCTGTCGATGGGCGGTTCCGGCGCCAATGGCGGCCAGGGCAGGGATGTCAGCGTCGATTCGCAAGGCGTGATCGCGACGCGAGGCGATCAGTCGACAGGCATATTCGCGCAATCTCTCGGCGGCGGCGGCGGCGACGGTGGCTTCGCCGTGTCGGGCACCCTGACGACGTCGGACACTTCGCTGAACGCCAGCCTTGCCATCGGCGGAGACGGCGGGACCGGCGCCACCTCCGGCAGTGTGCATGTCGGCAGCGTCGGCGACATTTCGACGGCGGGCTTGTCGTCGGCGGGCATTATCGCGCAATCGATCGGCGGCTCGGGCGGCAATGGCGGCTTCAGCGGTGCTCTCCAGCTGCAAAACGGCGGGGCGGCGGTGGCGCGCAGCATCGGCGGCAATGGCGGATCCGGCAACAAGGGCGGCGCCGTCGACGTGGAGAGCACCGGCAACATCACCACGCAGCTGGCCAATTCCACGGGTATTTTCGCGCAGAGCGTCGGCGGCGGAGGCGGCAATGGCGCTTTCTCGTTGCTTCTCCAGGCGACCTATAACTCGACAACCAATCTGATCACGCCAAAGAGCGTCGGCGGCAATGGCGGCTCATCGAGCCCAGGCGGCGACGTTGCAGTAACTAGCATCGGCACTGTGGCGACCCATGGCGTCCTGTCGGACGGCATCCTGGCGCAATCGGTCGGCGGCGGAGGCGGCAATGGCGGATTTTCCGTTGGCGCAAGCCTTTCCTATAATGGATCGGCGGACGTCAACTCGGTCGGCGGCAATGGCGGGACCGGCAACGACGGCGGCAAGGTCACCGTCAATGCATCTGCCTCAGCGGCCTCTTCCGTGCCGGGCTATTCCATTGTGACGACCGCCGACAGCTCCATTGGCATTCTGGCGCAGTCGATCGGCGGCGGCGGCGGCAATGGCGGCTTCTCCGTTGGCGGCAGCCTCAGCATCAATGACAGCGCCAGCGTTTCCACCGTTGGCGGCACCGGCAGCGCCGGCGGAAAGGGCGGGATCGTGAACGTTACGAATTCCGGCGGCATTTCCACGGGCGGAAACAACTCCGACGCCATTCTGGCGCAGTCGATCGGCGGCGGCGGCGGCAATGGCGGCTTCTCGGTTGCGGGCTCAGTCTCCATTTCCGGCGGCTCGGCCAAAGCGCAGACAGTTGGCGGCGACGGCGGCGCGGGCAACACCGCCGGAGACGTCAAGGTCGTCAGCAATTACGTCGACAATTCGACCAGCGCGATCACCACCACCGGCGATATGTCGGTTGGCATCTTCGCCCAGTCCGTCGGCGGCGGCGGCGGCAATGGCGCCTTCGCAATTTCGGGCGCACTCTCCATCGACAAGGACGTGAAGGCCAATGCGACCGGCGGCGGCGCCGGCGGCGGCAATCTCGCCGGAAACGTCACGGTGAATAGCGGCGGCTTGATCATGACAGGAACCGCCAATTTCGTTGGAGGCGTCTTCGTCAACGCCCTCAGCGGCGCCGGTTCCGTCGGCATCCTCGCGCAATCGATCGGCGGCGGCGGCGGCAGCGGCGGCGTCTCCGGCGCGATCTCTCTGTCGACGGGCGGCGACGCCGCGACTAACACCATCGGTGGCAAGGGCGGCGCGGGATCAGACGGGCAAAAAGTTACGGTTGACACGTTGATCGGCAGCCAGATCGTGACCTTCGGCGACAATGCGTCGGGCATTCTTGCACAATCGGTCGGCGGCGGCGGCGGGAATGGCGGCTTCACCATCGGCGCGAGCTTCACCAATGGCTCGGACGCCAAGGGTTCGACCGACTCCGTCGGCGGCACGGGGGCGGGCGGCGGCGCGGGCGGCGAGGTTCAGGTCACCAACCGCGGCACGATCGCAACCTTTGGACTGCTCTCTGACGGCATCATCGCGCAATCGATCGGCGGCGGCGGTGGCAATGGCGGTTTCGCGATCGGCGGGACGCTGAATCTCAACGGCGACGCGACGACCAACACGACAGGCGGTCAGGGCGGCGCGGGATCGAACGGCGGGAAGGTTACAGTCGACAATTCGGGGGCGATCTTCGTCAACGCGGCGGGCACGATCGGCATTCTGGCGCAATCGATCGGCGGCGGCGGCGGCAACGGCGGCTTCGCCGGCGGACTTTCGATCAGCACCGGCGGCAAGGCCGTCACCAATTCAGTAGGCGGCAGCGGCGCCGGCGGCGGCGACGCGGATCAGGTGCAGGTGACGAATAGCGCGGCGATCACCGCGAATGGCGATCAGGGCGTCGGCATTCTTGCGCAATCGGTCGGCGGCGGCGGCGGCAATGGCGCCTTCGCGCTGACCGGCTCTTTATCCACGCAGGCGAGCACGGAAGTCCTGGGCACGGGCGGCAATGGCGGCGCGGCGGGCAAGGGCGGAGTCGTGATCGTCGCCAATAATCTTGGCGGCGCGATCACCACCAACGGCGCGATGGCCCATGGCATCATCGCGCAATCGATCGGCGGCGGCGGCGGCAATGGCGGCTTCTCGGCGGCCGCCAATGTGAGCCTTGGCGGCGATGCGAAATCGACAGTTGGCGGCGGCGCGGGCGGCGCAGGCGGCGCGGCGTCCGCCGTGACCGTCGATAATTTCGATCAGATCGTTACGAAGGGCGCCAGCAGCGTCGGCATTCTGGCACAATCGGTTGCCGGCGGCGGCGGCGCGGGCGGCTTTGCCGGCGGACTCAGCTTCTCAAGCGGCGGCGAGGTCAATAATTCGGTCGGCGGCGACAGCGGCGGCGTCGGAGCAGCGTCCAGCACGGTCACAGTCACCAATCACCTTGGCGCCGTGATCCACACGTTCGAGGCCAATTCGACCGGCATCCTCGCCCAATCGATCGGCGGCGGCGGCGGCGACGGTGCATTTTCGATTTCCGGCGGCGTCGCCGGCAGCGGCAATGGCATGGCGCAGAGCGTCGGCGGCAATGGCGGGGCGGGCGGGGCGGGCGGCCTCGTCATCGTGAACAACGACGGCTCCATTCAGACCGACAAGGCCTTGTCCTACGGCATTTATGCCCAGTCGATCGGCGGCGGCGGCGGCAGCGGCGGCATCAGCGTGGCGGGCGCCTATTCCAGTTCCGGCGGGGCGACCTCCACCGTCGGCGGCACGGGCAGCGCGGGCGGCGACGGCGGCGAGGTCCGGGTCACGAATACAGGCTCGATCCTCGTCAAGGGCGCGGGTTCAGTCGGCATCTATGCGCAATCGGTTGGCGGCGGTGGCGGCGCTGGCGGGTTCAGCGGCGCTTTGAATTTCACCAGCGGCGGACAATTGACAAACACGGTCGGCGGCGCCGGCGCGGGCGGAGACGGCGGCAAGGTGACGGTGATCAGCACCGGCTCGATCCAGACTCTTAGCGCGGATTCTGTCGCGGTCATTGCGCAATCCATCGGCGGCGGCGGCGGCAATGGCGCGTTCTCCGTCTCGGCGCAGGACGGCTCCCTTGATGGATCGGCGCTTCAGGTCGGCGGCGGCGGCGCAGGGACGCAAGGCGCCAATGGACCGGTGCTCGTGCAGATTTCCGGCGGCACGATCCTGACTGGCGGCGATCTCTCCTACGGCCTTTTGTCCCAGGCGATTGGCGGCGGCGGCGGCAATGGCGCCCTGTCCGTCCCCGATCCCCTGACGATCGGCATTCTGGGCAGTGCGCAAAACGTCGGCTCCTCGGGCACGATTTCCGGCGACGGCAATCCGCTCAATGCGCAAAACGCGAATGTGATCGGGACGACCGGCGCCGGTTCGATCGGATTCGCCGGCCAGTCGATCGGCGGCGGCGGCGGCACGTCCGGCGTCACAGGCGACGTGACTTTCACGGCGGCTGGACCGCTTTCGCTGACCGTGGGCGGCAGCGCCAGCGGCGCTGGAGGACGTTCCGGCGGATCCGCGGTCGTCGCCAACACCGCGTCCCTCATTCAAACCGGCGGCGACGCGGCGACGCCAGCCAGCGGCGACGCGGCGGTCGGCCTGCTTGGCCAATCCATCGGCGGCGGCGGCGGCAGTGCGCTTTATGCGTTCGGCGTCGTGAGCGGAACAGCGGGACATGTCACGCTTACGCTCGGCGGTTCCGAGACGGGCGTCGCCAATGGCGGCCCGCTGACGCTGACGAGCGGCGGCCAGATCACGACGCTCGGACGTTTCGCGCCGGCCGTCATCGGCCAAACCATCGGCGGCGGCGGCGGCTTTGGCGCCGTGACCGCCTCGTCCGGCATCAGCGCTTCTGGCGTGCAGTTCCAGCTGGGCTCGACCGGCGGCGTCGGCGGAAACGCTGATCCCACGAACGGATCGACCTGGGCGATCAACAGCGGAACGATAGGCACGGATGGGCTGCTCTCGGACGCGATCGTCGCTCAGGCGATCGGCGCGGGCGGAGGGCTCGCCGGCTTCGTCAGCGACGGCGCACAGAAGCCGGCCCTGGCGGGCTTCGTTGTCGGCGCCGCCGCCGGCGCGGCAGGCAATGGCTCGTCCGTCGTCCTCGGCAATCAAAGCACGATCCTGACGACGAAGGCGGGCGCGCTCGGTATCATCGCCCAGTCGATCGGCGGCGGCGGTGGAACAGCGCAGGCCTATGGCGTGTCCGGCGTAGGTCCGGTGATCCTGGGCGCAAGCGGCGGCGCCGGCGGCAATGGCGGGCTGGTGACGCTGTCATCCGCCGCTGCGATCACAACCAGCGGCGAGGGCGCGCATGCGATTCTGGCGCAGTCGATCGGCGGCGGCGGCGGCTTCGTCGAGGCGTTCGACGGACCGCTGCTAGCGCTGAATGTGCAGGCTGGCGCGGGCAGCGCCGGCGGCAATGGCGGCGACGTGACCGTTAAGGTCCAGGCCGCCATCAAAACGACGGGCGCCGGCGCGCATGGCGTCATCGCCCAGTCGGTCGGCGGTGGCGGCGGCATGGTCGGCGCAGGCGAATTTGCGACTGCCTTGCCGACGTTCGGCTCCTTTGCCGGCAGCGTGGGCGCCGCCGGCACGGCCGGCGCCGTCGAGGTCGACGCCACCGCGAATATCATGGCGCTAGGCGTAAACTCCACCGGAATTGTCGTGGCCTCTACAGATGCGACCGGGCGCGGCGGCCCCATCATTGTCACGGTCGCGACCGGCGCTATCGTCGCCGGCGGCGTCGGCTCGGGCGGCACGCCCGGCAATGGCGATGAACCCGCCAACGCCGTGCGCTTCATTGGCGGCGCGGCGAACAAGCTGACCAACCATGGCTATCTGACGACCGTTTCAGGCGTCGCAGGCTTTACCGTCACCGGCGGCCTCGGCGACGATGCTGTCGATAATTTCGGCCGCGTCGATGGCTCGGTCGATTTGTCGGCCGGCGCCAATTCCTTCCACAATGAAGCGACTACAGATAATTTCCTGACGACGGGCATCTTCAATTCGGGCGCCATCGTCTGGCTCGGCGGCGCCAATTTGCTCCAGAACGACGGGCTGATCTCGCCCGGCGCCTATCTAAATGAGTTGACGACCAATGTGACCGGCAACTTCCTTCAAACGCCGACCGGGGTTTATGGACTGGATCTCGAATTCAAGGACCAGACGTCGGATCGGATCAATGTGCTGCAGACCGGGCTAATCGGCGGGCAAGCGACCGTCGGCGGAGCAGTCAACGTCAACATCCTCAATCCCGGCTTGGCGGTGCCTGGCTCCCATGTCGTGACGATCCTGCATGCTGAAGGCGGGGAAACTCATCCGGGGCTCGGTCTGACCTCTGTGCCGACGGCGGTCGCCACCTATGGCCTCGCCTATACACCAACCGACATCAACCTCGACTACGCGATCAACTTCTCGCCGGCGGGCCTAACGCTCAACGAGCATTCGGTCGGTTACGCGGTCAATGCAATCCAGACAGCGCGCAGCTCCCCTGCCTTTGTGCCGATCGCCGCGGCATTGTTCTACCAACCCACGGTCGCGGCGCTCGGCGCGGTCTACGATTCCCTTTCAGGCGAAGGCGTTTCCGGTTTCGAGCAGACGGCTTTCCAAGCTGACGACCTCTTCGTGTCCTCAGTGATGCAACAGACGGATTTCTGGCTCTCCGATCATAAGGTCGATCCGAGCGGCGTCACCCTGTGCGAGCGGCACAGTTGGCCCTATCCGTCGGGCGACACCGCGCAGGAGCCCTACGACACGTTGAAGGCGCCGCGCCCTTGTGAGCAACGGACCTGGCGCGCTTGGTTTGCCGGCTACGGGGCCGGTTCCCGAGTCAGCGGGGAGCTTCCGCTTGGGTCGGCGACATTGCGGGACAATGGATCCGGCATTTCAGCGGGGCTCGACTACCAACTCCGTCCTGAAGCCCTTATCGGCTTCGCGGCAGGTGCCGGATCGTCAGGCTTTGGCGTAGCCGACCGGGCAACCAGCGGCTCATTGCAGACCGGTCATGTCGCCCTTTATGGCGCGGGACGCGCCGGGTCGTTCTATACGAGCGCGGTTTTCGCCTACAACTGGTCCGATGTGAACGAGAGGCGTTTCGCGATGATCCCGGGCACGAACGCGCCGATCGTCCCAGTGCCAGGATTCGCCGAGAATCTGATCGGAAATTTTCGCGCCGACTCGTTCAGCGGCCGGATCGAGGCGGGCTGGAAGACCTCTTTCGCTGCGGTGAACGTCACTCCATTTCTTGCTTTTCAATTCGACAGTTTGAATATGCACGGCTTCTCGGAAACAGCGGACCACCAGCCAAGCGCGATTGGGCTCACCTTCGCTGACAAGACGATTGCCTCGTTGCCCAGCTTCCTCGGCGCAAAGTTCGAGACTGACTTCGCCTTGCCGAGCAACATGACGCTTTCGACATCGCTTCAGGTCTCATGGATGCACGAATTCGAGGTCTACAGACCGATCCAGGCGGCGTTCCTGGCGGCCCCTGGCTTCTATTTCTCGGTAAATGGAGCCCTCGCGCCGCGCGATTCCGCACGCGTCAATGCGGGGCTCAAACTCGACCTAACAAGCAATTTTGCGTTATTCACCAACTTCATTGGCGATTTCTCAGGAAAAGGAGAGACCGTCGCGGGTACCGGCGGCGTAAAGATCGCATGGTAGACACTTGGCTGGTCTTGCCGGGAGAAAGGCCAGTAGTAACGAAACGTCCAAAATATACGCACAGGGGAAATCGGGCTGAACGCTCCGTCAAGCTCAAGCGAAGTCAGGAGCAGATTCTGGCGGGAAATGGCAAATGCCAGCCCACCCCCCGCCAAGTCACTGGCAATCTTCAATCCCCCGCCGTCTTTGCCAGATGGCATTTGATGAGGGTCTTCGTCATTTTATGTGGAGCGGCGACTAATTGAGGGCATCATCCTCGCTGGCAACAATTCGATGCCAGCACGGCCGAACATGGCGCGCTTGAGGCGCGGATCGGAATGCTGGATTGGGCGCGGCAGGAAGCGCAAAATCTGGTTGGAGGGCGCTGCGATCTCGCGCGACAGCACATGCAGCGCGCGCTCGCCGACGCGTTACGAGCTGGGCGCAAACCCAAGACACAACCTGGGGCTGATCCCGCCGCCTTGATATGTATGATGCCAAACGCTCGGCCTCGCAGGAGTCAAACTTTGTCGAGATCGAACGGCGCTTATTTCTTCTTCCGCGTCGAAGTAATTTTCACGGGCGCGGCGCCATCGAGCGCATTCAGAGCCAATTCCCTCGCTCGCTTCGCAATTCTGAGGCCTACCTTGAACTTGTCGACGCTCAGTTGATCGCTCTCCTGCGAATCCGGTTCATCGATGAGGTTGGCGACCAGAACCTTATACAACGTCTTCACCTGATCTTCGTACGCAGCTTCGATCGCAGCAGCTTCCGGGACGCTTGGATTTGGCATAGGTCACCCCTTCTGCAATCCAACGACATGGCTCGGCTGCCAAGTTAATGCGAACGCGCTGTAGGCGCTAGGCCCCATCGAACGGCCCAGACGAGCGTCCGCCCAAAAGACGCCACGTTCAGACGCAGACATCAAATTCCTGTCAATAGGCCAGAAGCAATGGCTTTATTCCCGCGCGTGCTCGTCAAGAAACCGGCGGCACGCCTTAAAATCGCGGTCATAGCCTGCGGGCAGGGGAAGGTTCTTGCTACGCGCAAGGCTTTGCGCATAGGCGACCATTTTGGCGGTCGGCGCCGCCGCGGTCGGCTTAACTTCCGCATCGGAGACGGGAATGGGAGACGTCTTGGGTTTCCTCGTTAGCGGCCGTCTAACCTTCGTCGCGAGACGACTTCCGACCGGCTTAGCCTCCTTCACCGCGGCGGGGCTAGCGCCTTGTCCGCCGGGCCGTCGACGGCCCGATCGAAGAGCTGGCGCGGGAACCGTCAAATCGACCGCTCCGCTCGATGGTCCGAGCGATGCCTTAATCAACTCGAGGGCCGCGTCCGCGATGCCGTCGATCACGGCGCGAAAGTCAGCTCTCCCGGTGACGACCTCGTCCAGCCGCATCTCCCATAAAGCCGTCGTCCCAGGATCTACTAGCGCAGGCGCCGCGCCGCGCAAGAGTTCAAAAAGCTGAAGTCCCGCAGGGGTCGGCAGGACCAGCTTTCCCTCCGCAGCCAACAAGTTCTGACGCTTCAAACCCTTGATGATTTCAGCCCGGGTCGCGGGAGTGCCAATGCCCTTGGCTTCCTTGAGCCGATCGCGAAGGGCAGGGTCTTCGACAAATCGCCAGGCGTTTTGCATGGCGTCCACCAGCGTGCCCTCATTGTAGCGGGGCGGAGGCTGAGTTCTTTTCGCTTCGACCCGCGCATCGGACAGGACGGCAGTTTCTCCGTCACTAAGAGATGGCAAAGTTTGCTCGTCCTCCGCCTCACTGTCCAGATCAGCCGCCTGATAAACGGCCTTCCAGCCGAGCCGCAAGGGAATGCGCCCCACAGCCCGGAATTCCGCCGGGCTGCCCTCGGGAACCGGAACCGATAACGTGACGACCGTCTGCCTATATTCGTAATCGAGCATCACGGCGGCCAAGTAGGAGCGGCAGATGAGCGCGAACAACCGCTTTTCGTCATCGTTGAGGCGCGTCAGGCGTGTTTCGAGGTCGTCCAGAACGTTGACATTGGGAACGACGGCATGATGCGACACGCCCTCGAGCGCTTTGTCGCAGAAGTGGCCGGACTTGCCGCGGCGGATCACCGGCGGGGCGATTTCGAGGTGAGCGAAACCGCGCAGTTGAGTCAACGCGGCGACAATCGAAGGCGCGTCGCTGATCTGATTTTCGGTCAGGTAGCGCGCTTACGCGCGCGGATAGGTGATCAGCTTCTTGCCCTCGCCGTCATAGAGCTCCTGCGCCACGGAAAGCGTCTTGTCGGCCGTCCAGCCCCAGCGCTGGCCGCAGGTCTTCTGCAAGGATGGAAGATCGAACAGGCGCGGCGGCGCCTGCCGCTTTTCGTCAACCGCAACCGATAATGGCCCCTGATGTCCGGCCGCGGCCTTTGCGATCGCTTCGGCGCGAAGACGCACCTTGATCCTCGCTTTGGCGGGAGGGGCGCAGCGCATCAGGAAGCTGCCGCCCGCGACGGTCGCAGTAGCGACAACCTCAAAATAATCCTCGGGCCGGAAGTTGCGGATTTCCTGCTCGCGCAGGCAGACAATGGCCAGCGTCGGCGTTTTGACCCGGCCGATTCCGATCACGCCGCGCACCCCAGGCGCGAGCAAAGTTTTCGTCGCGGTCCGGGTGAGCGAAAGATTGAAGATCTGGTCCGCCTGCTGGCGCGCCACCGCCGCCTCATAAAGCGGTCGCATCTCCGCGTTTGGCTTCAGCCGGGCGAAGGCTTGCTGCAGCGTCTTCGGATCTTGCGCCGTGAACAGAGCCCGCTGCACCCGGCCGCGATAACCGACATGATCAAGGATTTCCTGCCCGATCAGCTGACCTTCCCGATCGCAATCTGTCGCCAGGATGACTTCGTCGCAGGTCCTCAGCGCCGCGGCGATGGCCTTGAGTTTCGTCGGCTTATTGCCCTCCTTGGACGGGCGGGTAGGATATAGCCCATCGGGCTTGAGCACGTCGCAGGACCAGCTCTTCCAGGCGCTATTGACCTCCTCTGGCTCGGCCAGACGGAGGAGGTGGCCTTCGGCGGGAAGGATTTCTCCGAACCGCGCGCCAAGCGCCGCGCGGAGATCCCGCGCTTGGCTGGCCTTTTCTGTAATGATCAAAGTCGCCATGGCTCACGCCGCATCGAAAGCCGATTGCAGCCTAGCCCGTTGATGAGAACGAAGAAAGAACAAAATTGCGTAGCAGAGGCCCCATCGGGACCGAAGCTGTCCTCCGGGCGTGTGTCCGAAACGATTTTACCCCCAGCATAGGCCATGAGTTTCCTTGGATGATAGGGACGCCCCCTGGGGTCAGGCGACCGGGAACGACTATAGGATCGTGTTCATACGTCACATAGGCGGCTTTACCGCGCGCGTAGGCACGGGCCGACAATTCCGAGCGGTGGCGTCCGTTGAGCCGGCGCATTTGATCTATCTCTGGATCATACGTAGCCTCGCGCCCTTCGGTCGGACTCCTCTGGCGCCGCCTCTTAATCTATCAGGCCTCGTTTGCGAGCCTCTTCCAGAGCAAATGAACGGGCCTGATTTCGTCCCGCAAAGCCAAGCGGATTTGCTTTGACGCCGGGTACACAGTCAAATTTTCTGTCTTTGATCGCGAATAAAAATCGGGCGCTTGTCGATAAATCGCAAATGCGAATAAGCGTTTCGTCGGCCGCTTCGACAACAAATTGATCTTGGCTCACTTCGGGCCTTTCCTCGGCCTCGCGCCGGCCTTTCAATGACGCGAAGCAAACTGTGCGCCGCAAGGCGATCTAAGAAGAGCAGAATCGGATCGGCGTGAATCTCACACATGACGAAGGGCGCCAATGTCAGGTTGAGCGGACTAGGAATTCTCCAAGTCAAGAAGCGCAGCGCGAACGGGCCGCAATCCGGCCGCCAGCGAACCCATCAAGATCAATGCGCGACAAAAGGTCGCCTTCAGGGTCGCAAGGTAGGTGGGGCGCGCCTGTTTATCCGCTGGCCGCATTCTTCTGGAGGCAAGACGCCGACGCTCCATCGATCTTCGTCGAGGGCGCCTAAATCGCCGCATCCGGCTGGTTCATCTCAATCATGGCTGCCATCGGAATGTCGGTCCGGCGCGCCCTGCGAGGCGAAGCACGTCAAGACCTGAGGTTTCGGCGAGATGGGCGCGCCGCCCAGCGAGATGAAGTGCGCTAGGGTCTGGTCTGCTCAGCTTGGACGGCGTCGTCCAGGGCAGCTTGAAGCGCAACTATCTCCGCCATGATGGGCGGGAACGCATTCTGTGTTTCGCCCCGCCCCGATCCGGCAAGGACGTTGGCCTCGTGGCCGCGTCGCTTTTGACTCGGACGGGCTCCGCGATCGTCCACGACATCAAAGGCGAGGACCAGACGCTTACCAAGGCCTGAGGGGGAGAGCGGCCGCGCAGCTTTTGCGGGCGCGGGCCCATCAGCTTAAGGAGAATGCGCCCTAAATCATACGGCGGGCTCGACGCTATCGAGGTACCGGACCCACGCTTCAGGCAGGCCGTGCGCTCGCGCTCCCTCGCGTAAGAGCGAAAGATAGCGCAAGGACGGGTGTCCGTCATTGGCGTTTCCCTCGGCTATATAGGTCATCGCCTTCACCAACCGTCCGTTGGCGTCTTCGACGTTCAGCCAATTCGGATGATATCTCCCGCCCGGCAGGCCTTCCGTCGCGTTGAGGTGAAGCATGTCCCGGCCCGTAATTTGATAGAGGACGCCCCATACTTCCGCGGACGCATCCGCGCAGATGTTCGCCGGAGCCGCTTTTCCTTTGGGCCTTCCGTCGAGATTGAACCGCAGCCGGTAACCCTCGAGCCTGCCGATCCGCGATTCCAGCGGCCGCATTCCGCGGCGATCAAGAAAGACGCGCTCGTGCATGTTCGAGCCATAGGCGAAGTACCACGCTCGATCCGAAGGACGTCCGACCCGCTCCAAATCATGGAGCCGATAGACCCATCGGGACGCGATCCAGGATTTCGCCGTCAGCGTTCGCCATCGAATTCGCATGGTCGTCTTCTAGCTTAGGGTCTGGCGCCTTGGAAACCCACCGGGGTCGTCGCAGCATGGACTTCATCGCGCTCCGCCGGGGTTCACTCCGGTCGGGGTCGAGGCAAGCATGAAAAATCTTCGGACGCCCGAAGAAGCGCTGAAAATGGATCTTTTTCATTCGCGTGGCTTGAAGAACCGCTCGCGTTTTGCGTCTCTGTCCCGTTGCAGAAGTTCTGCGCCGCCTTGAAACTTTCAGCGTCATCTGTCATATTAAACACGACAGATGTCAGAGGACCTTTCGTGGCGGAGCTGATTGAACATGAGACGCCCACGTCCGAAGCCGTGGAGCTTCAGCGTGTGGCGGACCTGCTGGGCGGATCCCGGATCCTTCGGCGCAAGCTGAAGAACCCGCTCGACGCCCACGAGATGCTTCTCCAGGGGCTGCCGGGAAAGGCGCTCAGCCACCTCATCCACAACCTCGTGGTCCTGGGGAGGACTGGCGCCTTCGAGAAGGCTGTCGGGATGAGCCTGCGCACCTTTCAGCGCCGCAAGGATGCGCCCGGAAAGCCGCTCAGCCAAGAGCAGAGCGGGCGCACCTGGAAGTTCGCCGAGATCCTCGCCAAGGCGACGGCGGTGCTCGGGTCGCAGGAAGAAGCGGAGCAATGGCTCGAGCGTCCCGCCATGGGATTGAATCAGCGACGTCCGATTGATCTTTTGGCGACGCCCGCCGGCGTGGAGATGGTCGAGGATTTCTTGGAGCGTCTCGAGTACGGCGTTTACGTGTGACCCCGCTTCCGGCGGCGCTTGGCGGCGGCGAGCTTGTAGCCTGGCGGCTGGAACAGGCGACATTTCGCGCGGCCTGGGACAGTGGCGAAGGCGCCTATCGGGTCGGCGGCCACTGGAACAGCAGGGGCCTGCGGGCGGTCTACTGCTCCATCGACCCGGCGACGGCGATCCTCGAAGTCGCTGTGCACAAGGGCTTCAAGGCGCTGGACACGGTTCCGCACGTCCTCACAGCGGTGACCATAACCGAGCCGTCAAGTGTTCACATCGTGGAGTCGGCGGCCGTTCCAAACCCAAATTGGCTGAGGCCGGGCATTCCCAGCGCCGGCCAGCAAGCCTTCGGCGACGCGCTGCTTGTTCGGCACAAGTTCGTCCTGATCCCAAGCGCGGTATCGACCTATAGCTGGAGCCTGATTTTCGTCGGAACGACAGCGGCTGGGGCCTACGCCCTTAGGTCCCAAGAGCCTTTCGCCCTCGATACGAGTCTGCATCCGCCGCGCAATCCCTAAGAAGGATGTTCGTCCTCCAAAAAACAATTACGCGTCCCAATCAACGGAAAAGTCCACGAAGAACGGACTCCGTCCGCGACGGCGGCCGCAAACTCGCCAATTCAGTTCATGAAACAGGGCGCCACGACGCCGCAGCGGGGACGGGAGACGCAGAGAGGGAAGGCGGACCAGGCTTTACGACGATGGCGATTATCGCATTGATATTACGCGCATTGTATTGGTTCGCATAATTTTGCAGTATGGAACTTGCCCCTCCCTTGCACGACGATCCGCTCGACCTCGTCGAGCGTCATTTCCTCGGTGCAAAACTCAACATGGCCTTCGCCGCCGTCGCCGAGGTCGGCATGTGACAGGGCAGGGGGCTGCCGCCAGAAGCTGTCCATCCTCGCTTTCTTGACATTTCATGATATATCATGAAATGCTGAGAACAGATAATGGAGGTGTGCCATGGCGTCCCAGGCCCGCGAGAAATTCGCAACCCAGGTGAATTCGGAGATTCTGGCCACTGTCCGCAATCTTGCGCAGAGCGAGGGTCGGCAGCTTCAGACGCTTGTCGATGAAGCCTTGGCTGATCTGATTGAAAAGCGGAAGCAGGGTAAGCCTCGCGCCAATGTCATGGCCGCCTATCAGGCGAGCCATGAGAAGTTCGGGTCACTTTACAAGAAGCTGGCTGAATGACGGACTATCTGACCGTTGTTGAAGTCCTTGCCATTCATGACGACCAAATTGACCGTTACGGCGGCTCTGCCGGCATGCGCGATCGCGGCCTGCTGGAAGCGGCTCTATACCGCCCCCAGACAGGTTATTACGCCGATCTGATCGAGGAAGCCGCCGCGCTGTGGGAAAGCCTGGCGCAGAACCATCCTTTCATCGACGGCAATAAGCGCACGGCCTTTGCCGTCACCTATACCTTTCTCGCCATCAATGGCGCGCGCATCACGGCGGACGCCGACGCGACCTATGGTTTTATAAGTGGCCTATATGCGACCGGCACATTCGAGCTTGGGCGCCTTGCCGACTGGCTCCGCGCCAACCTGACGCCGGCGCCTCCGGCCTAAGCGCCGAACCGGGATTGTCAACTTAAGGGATGATGGCTACGAGGCTCTGATTTATGGGTATGTTGAATCGTTATCGCGCCGCGTTTTGCGCGTACGTTTCATCCGCCCAGATCTTGAACGCGTTGGTGCGCCCCCCTCGGTATTTGGTAGCGGACATGTGATGGCGGCGCGGATGAAAATGTTCGCGGATGAAAGCATGAGCAAAAAGGGAACCTCTGCGCCTGGTGCGGTGATTTGAACCGCTGCATTTGCCGCTCCCGCCGTCGGGTAGGTCGAAGCGAATTCTCGGCACGATTGTTCAGATAGCGGCTTCGGCCGTGTTCCACATTCGCCAACGGAGCCCGCTTTGCCACGCCGTAACTCTTCAGTTTGTCGGTCACGATCACACGCGGTTCGTAACGCAAGCCTTTCAACAAGCGCTTGAAAAAGCGCTTAGCGGCCTTGCCGTCCCGCCGGTTCTGAACCAAAATATCGAGTACGACGCCATCCTCATCCACAGTGCGCCAAAGATAATGAAGCTCGCCGTGAATTCGGATGAAAACCTCGTCTAAATGCCATTTATCGCCCGGCTGCGGACGGCGGCGGCGAAGTTTCTGGGCAAAGCTTTGGCCGAATTTCAAGCACCAACGGTGGATCGTTTCCTAGGAAACGACGGCGCCTCGTTCCGCCAGGATTAGCTCGACGTCAAAGAAGCTCAGGCTGAAGGCATGATAGAGCAAAACAGCATGGCTGATGATCTCGGCCAGGAAGCGGTGACGGTAATGGGGATTGGGTGAAGCTTTCATTCGACCATCCTGCACTGTTTCCTGCCAGCATGCCAAGCTTGCTTAATGTGACAATACCTCGGAGCTGCATTCATCGCGATCTGTTCGGTCTCGAGAAACAAACATCGGAAGGAGTGACCGTGCCGGCACAATCACACGCCGTTGCTCCATCCAGCATCCAACTCGGCCTGCGCGAGAACTGGCGGCAGTTTTTGCTGCTCGTCCTCATTAACGCCTTCGTCGGCGGCATGGTTGGGCTGGAACGGACGGTAGTCCCGCTGATCGGATCCGAAGAGTTCAAGATCGCCTCGACCACGATCGTCGTCTCCTTCATCGTCAGCTTCGGCGTGGTAAAGGCTGTCGCCAATCTGGTCTCGGGGCATTTCGCGGATGTCTACGGCCGCAAGCACATGCTCGTCCTAGGCTGGCTGATCGGGCTGCCAGTGCCCTTCATGATCGGCTGGGGGCCGAGCTGGGGCTGGGTCATCGCGGCGAACGCGCTGCTCGGCGTTAACCAGGGCTTCGCCTGGTCGATGACGGTCATCATGAAGGTGGACCTCGTCGGCCCCAAATCGCGCGGACTCGCCGTGGGCCTCAATGAATTCGCCGGATATCTTTCCGTCGGTCTCACAGCCTTTCTCACCGGCTACATAGCCGAGCGCTACGGTCTCCGGCCAGAGCCCTTCTACCTCGGGATCGGCTACGCGGCTCTTGGGCTCATCCTTTCGACGCTTCTCGTGCGCGACACGCGCCGTCACGTGGCCTTGGAGGTTTCGCGTCACGCGTCGGCCGGGCCGGCAGTTGGGTTTTGGGAGATCTTTCGTCGCGCCTCGTTCGGCGACCGCAATTTGTTCGCTGCATCCCAAGCCGGACTAGTCAATAATCTGAACGACGGAATGAGCTGGGGAATCTTCCCGCTGTTCTTTGCGTCCTTTGGCCTCGGCGTCGAGCGGATCGGCATCCTCAAGGCAATCTATCCCGCCGTCTGGGGCGTTCTTCAGACAGCGACCGGGCCATTGAGCGACCGCTGGGGCCGCAAGGGCTTAATAGCGGCCGGTATGTGGGTGCAGGCTGGCGCGCTTTTCCTAACAGCGGTCACCCACCGGTTCGGCTGGTGGCTCCTTGCCAGCGTGCTGCTCGGACTCGGCACCGCCATGGTGTACCCGACGCTCATCGCCTCGGTCTCTGATTCTTCCCACCCCTTGTGGCGAGCGCGCTCGCTCAGCGTCTATCGGTTCTGGCGCGACCTGGGCTACGCCATAGGCGCGCTCTCGGCGGGCGTCATCGCCGACCTGTTCGGCGCCGCCTGGGCCATCATCGCCATCGGCGCGCTGACTTTCGCTTCGGGGGCCGTAGTCGCCGCTGTAATGACCGAACACCGGCAATAGAATGCTCTCGAACGTGACTTCAGCATGCTCTGACGACGCTGAGATGCGCCCGGCGCGGAATAACGACCGGGCCGCCGATTGCCGCGGTCGCTGGGCGCGCGCAGATGGGGTGGATCGAGCATGATGACAGGGCCAAAGGATGACAACATAGGGGAACGGCCACCGATTCTCGGCCGCAAGAACCATCGGGCGGCCTCGGTCTTCACGCCGGACGCCCTGCTCAGGGAGGCGCGCCGGCAGAAGGGCATCGGCGCCGACCCTGTTCCCGAAACTTGCATCCTCGATCCCGACGGCGACAATATGCGCCGCCTCCTAGCCACCGATCGCGCTCGCCGCCTCACCTCGTGCGCGTGCAATCACACCGACCTGAATGCGTTCGAGCACGAGGGGCTACGTTACGGCGTTGTCGGCTGCGCCATCGGCGGTGCGTTCGCGGTCCTGGTCGCCGAGGAGCTCTTCGCCTCCGGCTGCAAGCTCCTCATCAGCATGACGTAGGCTGAGCAAATTCTCCCGATACACGCGCCGCCGTATTTCATCATTGTCGATCGCGGGCTCCGCGACGAGGGAACGACGCGGCGGCTTCTTGGGGCGCATCTCCTCGCGCCCGAAGGGGCCGACAGCCTCCAAACAGCGGCGCTTGCGATCCGGCACGGGCTGTCGATCGAAGACCTCGCGGAGGCGATCTTCCCCTACTAAACAAACGTCGAACGATTGAAGCTTGCCGCTGAGACCTTCGATAAGGACTTAGCAAAGCTGTCTTGCTGCGCGGGATAGCGAATTCTCTCACTCAGCGCCCATTAGTTTTGCAATGTCGCCGTGGCGATCTGGAGTTTTCACTGCGTCCGATATTGTCCCCTAGACGTGTGTCAAATCACCCGGCCCGCATTCGAGACACAAACTGAATAGTCGTTCACTCGATTTCCGGGATGCGGAACGGTCGGACCTCGCAAGCCGCTCCGCGGTCATGCTTCGCCTGTACGATCGAGAGGCTCTAGGCGCGGTCCCAACGCTGAACGATATCACGGTACGCGTCCTTGACGCCGGCTTCCCAAGGCTCCCCTAAAAGCCGCCAACCGACGCGCGGAAGGTAGCCGTATCGAGCTGCGAGCTGTCCGCTAAAAAGGGTCATACGTTCAGTAAATCGTGCTTGCTCCAATCCTCCGCCATCAAGAAAGCGCCAGGGCGAGGCGCGGAAAAGTTCGAGCACGACTTCCTTCGCCGCCAGATCGTTACCCGTGTAGATGACGTCCATAGGACCGCCCTCGAACTCATGGTTCTCGAAAGCTTCCCAGAACGGCCACTTGAACGTGCTGACGATCCGCGTGCCGGGCCAAATTCTCTGAAGCTCTTCGGCGGCGCTCGTATCCCAAGGGAGGGTGAAGTCGTCATAGGCGTCGTTGAATGGATTGAAGATGTCGACGGCGATTTTTCCCTCGACGTCTTCGGCGAAAGGCTTGAGGATTTCAAAGGCCCCGTCCCGAATGAAAAGCGCCGGCATAACTATGTCGCAGGCCGCGGCTTCGCTGTAGGCTCCGCCGGTCACCCGTTCTCCAAGCTTTCCAGCTATCTCCCTCGCGCGAGCGGGGTCGCGCGAACCCATGACGACTCGATGCCCGCTTTTCGCCGCGAGGTCCCCAAGGCGGACGGCCATGCGTCCGGTGCCCAAGATTCCAAAATTCAACATCAATTGCCCTTTCTGGAGGAGCGAACTCAGGCTCGGTTCGCGTCCAGATAATCATTCTCACAGTCAATAATTGCAACTACGCATCATTTTGTGGCATACTTACAAGGATGTTCCTAAAGAGGCGCCATGCGTCACTCGCGCTATGACACAACCCCCGGCTGCGCCGTAGAAGCCACTCTCGAAGTGATTGGCGGCAAGTGGAAGGGCGTGCTGCTTTATCATTTGCTGAACGGAACATTGCGTTTCGGGGAGTTGCGCCGCCTCGTGCCCGATGTAACTCAACGAATGTTGACGCAGCAGCTGCGCGAGCTGGAGCGGGATGGCGTCATCGAGCGCAAAGTCTATGCGCAAGTCCCACCGCGAGTGGATTACTCGTTGACGAAATTTGGAAGGACGCTTGAACCGATTGTGTTGATGATGCGCGATTGGGGCAAAACTTATCTCAATGATCATGCACCAACGCAGGAGGGGAGGGGTGCCGTCAAGTCAACGGATTTGGAGCTTTCCTCGTTGACGATGGCGTTGAGCTTGCCGTCAGCGCCTCGGCCGAAATGACCGCCGTCCGGCAGGTCGCCGATATCCTCCAGGATTCCCGCGACCTTGAGCACTTCGCTGTTGGCGCAGGCGTAGTGTCCGTTGGTGTACCAGACGAAGATATGTCAACGGCGGAGTAAAAGCCGGCCATTAGGGCGGTGCAAAACCAGGCCATTTTGCGGCTGGGCTTAGAACTCGACCCGCCGCGTCCTCTCCGGCGGAGATGGTCGGGTTTCGCGGCCGGGCGGACGCAACTTTCAGGAAGCGGTTGCGATTTCGTCAGTTTCTGGGTCGGCGGCTTCGTCGGTCTCGTCGGAAGGGCGTGGGTCGCGGCACCGCCTCGCCTTTGATTGCTTGAGCCGATAGCTCTCGCCGTTCAATTCCAGAATGTAGACGTGATGCGTCAGCCGGTCGAGCAACGCGTCGGTGAGGCGCTGGCTGCCGAAGACGCTGGTCCATTCCTCGAACGGCAGGTTCGACGTAACGATGGTCGAGCCGCGTTCGTGACGCTGGCTGAAGATCTCGAAGAGCAGTTCCGTGCCGGTCTGCGAAAGGGGCACATAGCCGAGTTCGTCAATAATGAGGAGCTTGACGGCGGCGAGCTGGGCTTGGAGCTTGAGCAACCACCGCTCGTCGCGCGCCTCCATCAAAGAGACCGTCTCAAACTTGGGGGTGCTATAGGTTTCCGGTCGTTATAGACCGGGGGAATGTAATGAAGTGGCGGGTTTTGCTGGAGCTGGCGGAGGCAAACGGGGACGTGGAGACGCGCGAGCTGGCGACCGGCCAGCGACCTTCAAGTGCGATTTCTCCGGAGGCCATTGGGCTGACCTTGGCCGAAGGCAAATCCGTTCTCGCCGCTATGCAGACCCGGCTGATTCAAGCTCAGGCCGGTGAATATTGTGATGATAGGCGGATTTGTTCGCATTGCGGGTCCTGCCGCGTCATCAAGGACTGGCGGGCTCGGCGGCTGACGACCTTGTTCGGGGTCGTGCAAATCGAGGCGCCTCGCTTCAATCCTTGCCGTTGCGGCCTTGCCTCGCGCCAAATTGTCAGCCCTTTGGGCGAAATCATGCCGGATCGATGCACGCCAGAATACGAGCGCATTCTCGTCAAAATGGGGAGCCTAGCCGCGTATGGCCGCGCGGCGGCGCTGATGGCGGAATTCCTTCCTCTGGGCGAAGCGCCTGCGATCGAGACGGCGCGTCGGCGAACCCTGCAGGTGGGCGCGAAATTGGAGCAGCAAAGTCTGGCCGTCAAGCCGTACGGCGGCCATGTGAAGTCGATCAGAAGCTATCAGCTGCGATCGTTCGAGGTCATGCTGGCTTGCGCCAGTAACGACCGAGGGGAGCAGCAGCTGTTCAGCAGCGTCCCGGTCGAGGCGGATCGGCAGCGTCAGCAACTCAATGCCGTCTTGCGCGACCTTGGCGCAACGCCCGCGACGCCGGTGACGGTGTTGAGCGACGGCGCCGACGGTCCACGCTTTACTGGGTGAATCCGCAGGCCCGGGTCCGGCGCGTCATGTTTTGGACTGGTTTCATCTTTCGATGCGGGTTCAGCATGTGACACAAACTGCCCGAAGCTGGCCGCGCGCGACCAAAGAGGATCTTCAGCAAGGCGATATGCTGGCGAAAAAGATTGAGCGGATCCGTTGGCGGCTATGGCGCGGCCGCCCCCAAAGGGGCTCTGGACCTGATCGACGAGATTTTGCAGGACATCGAGACGCCAAAGCGCCAAGTCCAGCTGACCGTGGCCTACCTCAAGAAGCTCACAATCGTCCTGCGAGATCGTGAGACTTACGTGTCCGGGCAATTCTCCTCGATCATCAATTATGCCGCTGCGCGGCGTTCAGCCGAGCCAATCTCGACGGCCCCAACCGAGAGCGCTGTCCATAGGCTGCTGCATCGGCGGATGACGGCAAAACAGCAAATGCGCTGGTCGCCGAGGGGAGCGCATTTCATGCTTAAGGTTCGGACCGCCGTAATGAACGGAACATTCGAACGTGACCACATCGCGTTCGTTCGATCGACACGCTGCCTACAAGGGCGTGCCGCATAGCACCCCCAAGTTTGAGACGGTCTCTTGTTGAAATCGCAAACGGAAAAAGAACATCGATAATTTGTCGTTCTCCCGCAGGCGAGCGGCAGCTCTACCCAAACGCGTCGTTCGGTACTCGCCGAACTGAACTGAACTCCCCCTCGAAAATAACTCTTTTATTGACTGTCGAATTCTTTATGAGAGTCGAATAAACCATCCGAAGTCGAGGCATTTCCACATGGATTCTGATGTCAGCCATTATCGCTCTGTGGCGCGCAAATTACCGCGGCCTACATTGTCTCAAATGAAAGCTTTCGCTGAATATGTGGCGGACTCGCACAGCTGGTACAAAAAAATACCATGGTGGCCCTCTACTACGCCCTTCGAATTTTATCTCGACCCAGCGGCCGGTATGGATTGGGTCATTGGTGAAGACGGTAATGTCGCAGTTCCAACCGAACGACTTGAGCAAGGATTCCACTATTCATCTATCAAGACTGCACGCTATCGGGAGGAGTTTGGTTATCTCACTTATTTAGATCCCTGGCGGGATGCGGTTATGTTAGTTAGAAACATGGATACTGATGCCGCAATTCGGGCAATCAAACTCGCACAAGAACGCAATTCTGCTAGCGCATACTATGATCCCGAAAAGCGCGAACGGCAGGACCTTCCCTTCCTTATCAGTGCAGCAGGCACGGCGTCGCTAAGCGCGCTAATGCACACTTATTCGTGCGATGTTCATCATGTCATCTTTGCATTTCCAACAGTTTTTTCGGACGGTCAGGCGGCGACTTATGTCAAAGGTGCACTCATCAGCGGCTCCGGAAATATTGATTCTCGCCTCACGCTGCTCCAAGCAAAGGAACTAGTTAAAGCGGGGCGATCGCGGACTTGGCCCGAAGCCAGCGGAGGTAACAAGCAATTGGCCCAAATAATTGATCGAGCACTTGTGTTGATCACGGATCCTTCGCAAAAGGAGTCGGTGGAGGATACCCTATCAATCGAAGCCCACGGTCAAGATCCGGTACTGTTCGAACTTTTTGCGCCAGAACGCAACCGTCAATTCGCAGAAATTGTTTCTGCATGCGAGCGAGTATGTGACTTGGTACACAAGGAACCGTGAATAGATTTGTCGCTTTTGTGGAGAAGTCTAAAGTGGCGCGAATTAGCCATTCGCGAAGACGACTGCCGCTCCCTGAGGTCGTTCGACGCTAGAGGGCGCGCATCGATTCGGAAATTGGCGCATTGATATCTGGTCATGATGTTTAATTACGCGTTGCGAATATCGTGGCCGAAACATATCGAAACTCACCTAACAGAATTATTTAAGTCGATATGGGAGAAGATTTCGGTACACGTCAGAGCCCCACACAGCCACACGATGTATGACACAGCATGTTGCAAGCATATTAAGCCCATATTGGTAAGTGTTGTTTTAATGCGACTCCGCTTCCATTCGGTGAGCTTCGTTGATTACAGTCGCAAGGAGAGCACTCATGCCGGATACTGTTTTGGACCGGCGCCAAGCGCGCGTCCTGGCGCTTTCGCGCCAACGCTTTTCGCAAGTCGAGCTTGAGCGCGCTTTCGTCGGTCTGCCATTCAAGCTGAACAAGTGGATTTTAAATAGCACCGTCTCGCGGCATCGCGTGTCGCTCATCGCGGAAGACATCTTCAGCGGCGTGGCGCGGGTATTTCATTTCATCGACGCCTACAGCATCGCCATTTTTGTCGCCTGCGATGCACAGCTTGAGCGCTCATCCGATCCAACTCGCGTCCGGTTGCGCGCCGAACTGCGGAAGCAAATCCAATCGTTGCGATGGGGCGAACTTCTTTCCCATGAAGAACGCGCCGCCCGCGAGTGGGAGTTCAAAGCCGCCCGGACGGCCGGTCTCAAGCGCGGCGGATCGCACGCAAAAGCGAGCGATGAATTCATTTTCAAGCTGCATGAACAGAGCAAGAAGCAAATGCGGGCTGACATTTTCAGCGCGACGCCGGCCGTTTGGGCGCGTGACGAAGCAAAACATTTCGTCGCGCTACTCCGCCGCAACGCGGCGATCTTTGCGATGCTGGTCGACCCCGAGGAGCCGGGCCGTGGACTCCTCGGGGTCGACCATCTGTTCGAGCAGAGATTTTATCACGCGATCAATTTGACCAAGGCCCTAGAACTGGTCGACTTGCTCCTCGAGGGCGTCGTCGCCGCGCGCGGGGCGGCATGAGCGTCTTCGAGACCTTCCTCGAATTGTTCCCGGTCTTCGCACCGCGGCGGGGCCCCCCGGTGGCAACACGCGCCCTCGACGCCGCGTCACTTATAGTCCGGAATTTCGAGCGTGCCGCCGACAAGGGGCTTCCAATTCCGGTCCGTGGTTCAAAGAACGTCGTTTGGGCGCTTTTCACCGTGATTTCGGACGAAAACGACGACGCCTGGGCGGGTCGGCGTCACTACCTCGCGAAGGGCGTCGTGTGCCTTGCGCACATTAATCATCGGGGCGCCCGTGAGCTTCTGAAGATCGCGCCGGATGTCGACCTGAACGCGATCTCCAGGCGCGAGATCGAGCACCTTCAATGGTCCGCCGAAAGGAAAAACAAGATTGAGATCGGCATCCTGATGCCATTCGGCCCGCGACCGTGAAATGCCATCCTGAGTCGGCGCGGTTCAAGCTGGGCGCTCAACCGCGTTCATGTCGTCGGGCCTATAGGCAATTCAGCGGCGGCGGTTGCGATGTCCCGGCATTACGGAACCTCTTTGGTCTAAATGATTGACTTAAATGAAATATTGTTATTCGCATAATTTATCTTATGGAACCTAACGGATGAGCAGATTGAAAGGTCCGGTCGACATTCCCCCTTGGCGCGCGGCGACGATAGGCTGGCGGCGCGAGCCGCCGAAGTGCCTACTGCAAAGGTCCGCACTGGAGTTTCGCTTTGGGGGTTCGAGTCGCAGGAGCGATGCCGCCTTTCCCCACACCTCCCAAATCTACGCTACTGTCTTCGTGCCTGCGCTTGACCCTTGATGGGAGCTGGAGAAGCCCTTGCCGGAAAAATGCGAAAGCTCTTGATGGTAAGGCGCTTTTTCCTTACATATAAGGCTCAATATAGGGCCATGCTATGAATACGCTCACCGTAACCGCTAAAGGCCAGATCACCCTCCGCAAGGATCTCCTGAAACATTTAGGCGTCCAGCCTGGGGAGAAAATCACAGTGGACAAGCTTCCCGATGGCCGGATCGAGGTGAAGGCCGCGCGACCAACCGGAACGATCTCGGATGTCTTCGATTTTTTGAAGAAGGAAGATGGCCCTTCCTTGACGATTGAGGAAATCAACGAAGTCACCGCCCGGGGCTGGGCCGGCAAGCGATGAAGATCACGGCCGACACCAACGTGCTCGTTCGGGCCATCACGGGCGATGACGAACGGCAAAGCAAAATTGCTCAGGCGGAATTGGCGAAGGCAGATGTCGTTGCACTGGCGCTACCAGCGCTGTGCGAACTCGTCTGGGTACTATCGCAGGGCTACAAAATCTCTGCCGCCGAAATTGCGTTAACGATCCGACGTTTGATAAACGGCGCGAATGTCGTGGTGAACCGACCTGCGGCGGAAGCCGGATTGGCTCTACTTGACGCGGGTGGCGATTTTGCAGATGGCGTCATTGCTTACGAGGGAAGCTGGCTTGGCGCGGACACCTTCGTCACGTTCGACAAGAAGGCGGTGAAACTGATGGAGGGGCGAGGTGAGCCCATCCGTCTGCTATCTTAGAGCCGATCCGAGAAGAAGGGATACAAGAGCAAGGGCTTGCCTTGGCCAGACATTTGAGCACGAGGCGGAAGAAGGCCACGGCGGTTTCTGCGTAGCGTTCAAAGTCTCGCATCAGGCGGCGGTTTCGGCTGATCCAGGCGAAGGTCCGTTCAACAACCCATCACTTTGGCAAGACGACAAATCGGTGGAAATCAGAGCGTTTGATGATCTCGATCTTCCAGCATCCTGTCGTAGCGATCGTCTTCACCATTTTTGGTCCCTGGTATCCGTCGTCGGCGCAAATCCGTTCGATGAAGGACAAAGCGCCGCCGCGTTTAGCTAGCAAGCCGCGCGCGACGACGCGGTCCTGGTTTTGGCGGGCGGACCGCTCACGCCGAGGAGCAGACCGAGCGCATCGACGAGGGTGTGGCGCTCTTTCGCTGCCCGCGACCTTCTTGCCCGCGTCATTGCACTGCGGGCTGAGCGCAGAGCCCCTCCTGAGCGAAGTCGAAGGGTTGAGCCGCCTTGGCGGTTTGGCTGTCGATGATCGCGGCGCTCGGGTGCCCGCTTCGAGATCTGTTCGATCGTTGAGGCGAAGTCGCCGGGCGAGCTGCTTGACCAGATGGCCAGTAATGGGAGAAGAATAATATTCTACCAATATAGATGATATCGGAATACTTCAGCGATGCAACATTTTTAGATCAGATATCTATATAATCGATGAAATATATGCTCACCATGGGGCACGTGTAGCACTATAATAAATCAACCGACTACCCTTGAATGAGGACGCAGAACTGCATAGTGTTAGCTGCACGTCCCGTGATTTAGTTGAACCTCCAAGCGATGTTCCGCATTCACGGGAATATATTTCCCATCATACAGGAGAAAATCATGCAGCGCCGCGAATTCATCACCGTCGTCGGAACCGCTGCCGCGGTCGCCGCGGCTTCGCCGGTCTTTGCGCAAGCCGGCGGCGAAGAGCCCATGCATCCGCCGAAATTCAAAAGCCTCGAAGAGGCCGCTGCTCATTGCGTCTCGACCGGCGAGGACTGCCTGAGGCATTGCTTCGGCATGTTCAGCATGAAAGATACGAGCATGGCGGGCTGCACGGATGCGGCCTATCAGGTCATCGCCGGCTGCGGCGCGCTTCAGACGCTCGCGGCGGTTAATTCGGTCCATACGGGGCATTTCGCCAAAGTGGTGGAAATGCTCTGCAACGACTGCGCGAAGGAATGCGAGAAGTTTCCTCACATCGCCGAATGCAAGGCCTGCGGTGAGTCCTGTAAGAAATGCGCCGAAGAGTGCCGGAAAGCCTCAGCCTGACGATTAACTTGGATCGGCCGCAGATCCCTTGCAAACCAAGCAGCCTGTTGACAGATTTGTCGTCGCTCGATTCCATCTGGCGGTGGAAAATCTGAAACAGGCTGCAATTAATGGCGTTGACCCGCGAACTAAAGGTTCGCGACAACCTTGATGCGACAAACACAGAAATGCCGAGGCCCATCGGGCGTAGCGCGGTGAAGAATGATCTTTTTATTGCAAGATGTTGCCACCGCGCAGGTGACTCGGCGGCGCCGGCGTTCTCATTGAGCCGCACATCTATGGCGTCAGGCTGTGCAGCGATAAAGCCCAAGGCGGGAGCATCGACGGATTTATGAAAACCAGCGCAGCACGGCCGCGGCTGTCAAGGCAGTGAGGCCGAGGCCGCTCAGGCCGCGCCATGTCGCGGCGCCGGGCGGCGCGCCGCCACGCCTTAAAAAATGAATCGAAAGCAACGCCAGCGCCAATCCCGCGCAAAGAATCTTCACGATCAGTGCAGCCAGCGCCACATGGTGAATTTCCGGCAGTTCGCCTTCCATGAAATAGCTGACAGTGCCGAAGCCAAGCCCGCTTGCGGCCTGGACCAGCCAGGCGGCGAAGGTCAGCCATGCCAGCGGGCGCAGCAAGGCTGATTCGGCCTCGCCGAACCAAAGCACCGCGAGCGGCGTCGCGGCGACGGTCGCCGCGCCAAAATTATGGGCGATCTGAACGCCGGCATAGATCGCGTTCTCCAGCTCCATGCTTCTATTGCGCCGTCACCGTGATGCAGCTTTCGGCGCCGATCGGCGCATGACCCTTGCTCACCGGCCGGACGCAGACCTTATGCGCTCCGGGCTTGAGCGGCCCGAGCGTGAACTTGCCCTTCAACGTGTGCGACATGGCGGCCTCGTCGCCATCGACATAGAGATGCACGTGATCCGCCTTCACGACGGGCTTCACTTCAAATTCGAGCTTGGAGGCGCGCTTCGCCTCGAGCGTAGCCCCATCGGCCGGCGCGAGTATCGTCACAAGATTGTCATCTGCCGCCGCAGTCAAAATGCAAAATGGCGGCATGAGGAGCCCAATCCCCAGTCCCAGCGCCTTGAGCGTCATATGCCTGTCCCTTCATTTCCAGCCTATCCTATAACGGATACGCCACCCCGAAGCGATACGCTCGGCGCGACAAAAGCCGATCGTTCTTCAAACTTCCGACAATTCCGATCAAAATTTCTCCACCGCCTCTTTTCTTGAATTCATCCACGATTACCAGCGTGAGCGTTACCGATAATCTCAAGCTGTGGAATGAATACATTTTTGATCGCGTCAGGCATGGCGCCAAGCTGGTCCAGTCGTCACTTTGTCGCCGTGACTTATAATGGCACAGGTCGCATCAATATTCGCGCCACGCGGGAGACGCACGGCGCTTCATTTTCTCCTTCGCGCCCCTGCAAAGAGGCTGCGGCGATTGGTCGATCCAACACATGGGAGCCTGGGAGGGAGACGGTTCCCACGCACAGCGCACCATCGCCGCAGTCTCCCGACTCATTGGAACGAGTTGCGGGGACCGAAGCCGCCAAGTTAAAGCCAATAATTCTCTATGTTTCGCGATTTGTGGTCAATTTGTCGCATCGCGCTGATTGACCTGCCCCAAATTGTTTCGTCCACCTGAAATTGTAGCCCGCCCGATTCTTCCCAATCTGGCCGCTCATCGGACGGGGCCTTCAACCCGCCCAGGACTTGCTGGGCGGGTTGGCCCTTGATGAGCCCGCTCGAAACTGGCGCAAGCGAAGCGCCGATAAATCAAACCATCCGTGTTGGAGCTAATCCCCGTTATGTCCGGGCGGATTCGTCGGAATCGGCACCCTGAGTTCGTCACCGCGGCGGCGCCAGACTGGATCGAAGCCCTCGGGGCCAAAGACCGCATATATCGAGTCAGGCAGCCCGTGGGAGAACGGCTACCGCGAGCGCTTCAACTCGAAGCTACGCGACAAATTGTTGAACGGAATCACACGAAATCGCGGCGTTTCAAGCGTTGTCGCACGGCTGTTTCCGCCGATGGCGCAGGCGGTCGAGATAGAGGTAGACGACCGGCGTCGTGTAGAGCGTCAGGGCCTGGCTGACGATGAGGCCGCCGATGATAGCGATCCCGAGCGGCTGGCGGAGCTCCGCACCCTCGCCCAAACCAAGAGCGAGCGGCAAGGCCCCGAACAATGCCGCGAATGTCGTCATCATGATGGGCCTGAAGCGCAAGAGGCAGGCTTGATGGATCGCGTCGCGAGGAGAAAGGCCTTCGTTGCGCTCCGATTGGATCGCAACGTCGATCATCATGATCGCGTTCTTCTTGACGATGCCAATGAGCAAAATAACGCCTATAAAGGCGATGATGCTGAATTCGCCCCCGCACGCTATCAGCGCCAGAAGTGCGCCGACCCCGGCTGAAGGCAGCGTCGATAGGATGGTGAGCGGATGCAGGAAGCTCTCATAGAGCACGCCGAGCACAACGTAGATCGTGGCGAGCGCCGCTCCGATCAGAATCAACTCCTTGACCAGCATTTGCTGGAAGATCTTGGCGGCTCCCGAAAAGCCGGCATGGATAGTCGCAGGCATATGGATTTCGGCAGCGGTCTGTTCGATCGCAGCCATGGCTTCGCTCAGCGGGATTTTCGGCGGCAGGTTGAAAAAGATGGTCGCGCTGACGAACCGGCCGTTATGATCGACCGAGACGGGTGCGCTCCCTTGCTCGAATCGCGCGATCGCGGACAGCGGAATCATGGTCTCCTGCTTGGTGCTGACCGCGGCCCCGGTTGAGGCCGGACCTCGACCGGTGTTGGCCAGCGCGTTAAGATTGCGATTGCGCGCGGCGTCGGACGCGATGGCGGCGGCGTTCGACCGCGTCGCCTGCGCAGTCCCTCGCGACACGGTTCCCGCCGGCGCATTGGTCGATTGCACGCCGCCGGCCACGCCGCCGGAGGTGCTGATGTAGATTTTATCCAGCGTGTCGGGCGTTTGCCTGTAGCGAGGCGCGACTTCCATGACGACGTGATATTGGTTCAACGGCGCGGAAATGGTCGACGCCTGCCGCTCGCCGAAGGCGTCATAAAGAGTCGTGTCGATCTGGCTAGCGGTGATCCCCAGTCGGGACGCCGTGGCGCGGTCAATGACGAGATTGGTCTCGAGACCGCCCCCATTTTGGGCGGATGACGGATCGAGAATTTCCGGGACGTGTTTCAGCGCATCCGTAAGGCGGTGCGACCAGATGCGAAGCTCGGCTATGTTGTCGCCCTGCAACTTATATTGATATTGGCCGCGATTGGCCTCGGGATTAAAGGAAAAATCGGGGAGGTCTCCCAGTGAGATGAAGGAGATTGACGCGCCATTCGCGTCGTTCACGGACTGGCTGAGCCGGCGCTTGACGGCGTCCGAGCTTTCCTTTCGTTGCGCCATAGGCTTCAGATCGAGATATATCGAGCCGAAACTCAAGCTGGCTTCGGCCGCGCTGATGAGACTTTCGACCGCCGGATCGGCTTGAATGATCGCGGAGGCCTCGACTAGCTTCCGCCGCGTCGCCTCGAAGGTTGCGCCCGGATCCGCCTCGACAAGTCCGAAGATGCGACTGGCGTCCTGCTGCGGAAGCAGGCCCTTCGGGACGATGGCGAAGAGATAGAAATTCAAACCAATCATAACGAATAAGATCAGGAGCATAGCCCTGGGATGGCGCAGCGCGGCGCTCAGCGTATGGTCGTAGGCGCGAAGCATCGCCTGATAGGCGTGGTCAAGCGCAAGGCTGAGCCGCCCGGGCATGTGCCTGGACGGCGCTTTGAGCATGAGCGCGCAAAGCATCGGCGCCGTTGCGAGCGAGGCGGCGAGCGAGATCAGGATCGCGACCGTGAAGGTCATCGCGAATTCATTGAAGAAGCGGCCGACAATACCGCCAGCCAGCAGAAATGGAATGAAAATGGCGATAAGCGACAGAGTCATCGACAGGACGGTGAAGCCGACCTCGCGCGCGCCTCGCAGCGCCGCCTCGATGCGCGTCATGCCGGTCTCGATGTGGCGCGAGATATTCTCCAGCACGATGATGGCGTCGTCGACGACAAGTCCGGTGACGATGGTGAGCGCCAACAAGGACAGGTTGTTCAGGCTGTAGCCCAAGAGAAACATGACTGTGAAAGTGCCGATCAGGGAGACCGGAACCACCACCGCAGGAATCAGGGTGGCGCGCAAGCTGCGCAGGAAGGCGAAAACCACCAGGATCACCAGCGCGCCGGCGATGAGCAGGGTCCGCTCGAGATCGCGCAAGGACGCCCGAATCTCAACGGTTCGGTCGGACAGGAGGGTCAGGTCGACGCCGGCCGGCAGGGCGGCGCGCAGCTGCGGCAGCCTCGCCTTGATGCGATCGACCGTGGCGACAATATTGGCGTCAGGCCTGCGGTAAACCTTCGCTACGACCGATGCGACGCCATTGGTCGTCGCCATGGTGCGCAGAGTCTCGACAGAATCCTCGACCTCGGCGACATCCGACAGCTTTACCGCGAGGCCGTTGCGATAGGCGATGACGAGTCCGCGATAGTCGGCCGCCCTGCGGGCCTGGTCGTTGGCGTAGATCTGAAGCCGCTTCTCGCCGACCTCGATAGCCCCCTTTGGGCTATTGGCGTTGGCGGCGGCGAGCGCGGCGCGAACGTCCTCGAGGCCGACGCCATATTTGGAAAGAGCGTCCGGATTGAGCTCGACGCGGACGGCGGGTTTGGACGAGCCGAAGATCCAGGCCTTGCCGACGCCTCGGACCGACGACAACGTCTGCTCGAGCAGGGCGCTGGCGAAATCGTAAATTCGCTCTGGGCTCAAGGTCGCCGAAGTCAGCGAGACATAGAGGATAGGCCCTCCCGCCTTATCGTCCTTGTAATATTGCGGGTTGCCGCTCATGGCCGCGGGCAGATCGGCGCGCGCCGCATTGATCGCCGCCTGCACGTCGCGGGCGGCGCCATCGAGATTTCGGCCGAAGCCGAACAAGAGAACGATGGAGGTTGTCCCTGTCCTGCTCTCCGAGCTCATCTCGGTCACGTCGGCGATCGCGCTCAAGTGCCGCTCAAGCGGCGTCGCGACAGCGCTCGCCATCAGCTCGGGGCTTGCGCCTGGCATGGAAGCCTCTACGGCGACCACAGGGACCTCCAACGGAGGCAGAGGAGCGACAGGCAACTTGAAGAAGGCGAAGCAGCCCGCCAGCACGATGGCGAGGGTCAAAAGCGTCGTCGCCACCGGCCGCCTGATGAAAGGCGCCGAGACGTTCATCGCCTGGGCTCCGGCGCTGGCCGCTCGGGAGCCGCGGCCGGACTACGCCCGAACCGTTTGGCGAGGCGGTCGAAAGCGAGATAGATGACCGGCGTGGTGAAAAGCGTCAGAACTTGTGAGAGGGCTAGCCCGCCGATGATCGAGACGCCGAGCGGCTGGCGGAGCTCTGATCCAACTCCGGTTCCGAGCATCAAAGGCAGGGCGCCGAACATGGCCGCAAATGTCGTCATCAGGATCGGCCGCAGCCGCAACAGGCAGGCGCGGCGGATCGCCTCTTTGGGCGCAAGGCCCTCGCGGCGCTCGGCGTCAAGTGCGAAATCAATGATCATGATCGCGTTCTTCTTCACGATGCCGATCAACAGCACGATGCCGATGACGCCGATCAATCCGAGATCCATCCCCGCCAGCATCAAGGCTGCGAGCGCGCCGACCCCAGCCGAGGGCAGCGTCGAGAGAATCGTAATTGGATGAATGAAGCTCTCGTAGAGAATGCCGAGCACGATATAGACGGTGACGAGCGCGGCCAGGATTAGCGCCAATTCATTGCCGAGCGAGGCCTCGAAGGCGAGCGCCGCGCCCTGGAAATGGGTGATCATGCCGGCCGGTAAATCCACTTCGCGCTCCGCCGCGCGAACCGCCTCCACCGCCTGCCCGAGCGAGACGCCGGGCGCGAGGTTGAAGGAGATCGCGGTCGCCGGAAAGGGGCCGAAATGGCTGATCTCGAGCGGCGCCGGCTTCACCTTGACCGAGGCGATCGCCGACAGCGGCACCTGACCGCCGCTCGATGTCGAAGAGGGCAGATAGAGCCGCATCAGCGCTTCGGTCGAGGGCGTGAATGCCGGGTCTGCCTCCAGGATGACGCGATATTGGTTCGATTGGGTGAAGATGGTCGAGACGATCCGCTGGCCGAAAGAATCATAAAGAGCGTTGTCGATCGTGGCCAGGGTGATCCCGAACCGCGCGGCCGTGTCGCGATCGACGTCGAGATAGGCGGCAAGGCCTTGAGACTCCAAAGCGCTGCTGACGTCCTCGAGCAGGGGTTCGCGTCGCAGCCGATCGACCAGCTCGGGGACGACTAGGTCGAGCTCCGCCGGATCGGCGTCCTCCAGGATGAACTGATATAGCGTGCGGCCGGCGCTGGAATCGATGGCGAGATCCTGCGCAGGCTGGAGATAGAGCGAGATGCCGGCGACCGCCTCCGTCTTTCGGGTGAGGCGGCGCCCGATCTCTACGGCGCTCGCCCTGCGTTGCGCGCGCGGCTTCAGGTTGATGAGGAAGCGCCCCGAATTCAGCGTCATGTTCACGCCGTCGACGCCGATGAAGGAGGAGAGGCTTTCAACGTCGGTGTCGTGTAGGATGGCTTGCGCCAAAGCCTGCTGGCGCTCAGCCATTGCCGCGAAGGAGATCCCGTCCGGCGCGACCGAGACGCCCTGGAGGACGCCATTATCTTGGGTCGGGAAGAATCCTTTCGGTATGGCTACATAGAGATAAGCGGTCAGCGCGAGGGTCGCCGCCGCAATCGCGAGCGTGAACCCTTCATGTTCGAGAACCACGTCGAGCGCCCGGCCATAGACGGCGATGGCGGCGTCGAACCATCGGCCGGCGGATCGCGCAAATGCGTTTTGCTCGCTCACCCGTTGGCGGCGCAGCAGCTTGGCGCAGAGCATCGGGACGAGGGTTAGGGAGACGACAGCCGAGATGAGTATGGTTACGGCGAGTGTGACGGCGAATTCACGAAATAGCCGGCCGACCACGTCGGCCATGAACAAAAGCGGGATCAGCACGGCGATCAGCGACAGGGTCAACGAGACGATGGTGAAGCCGATCTGCTTCGAGCCGACGAGCGCCGCCTCGAGCGGCGCCTCGCCCGCTTCGACATGCCGCTCGATATTCTCGATCATGACGATGGCGTCGTCGACGACAAAGCCGGTCGCGATGGCGAGCGCCATAAGGGTCAGGTTGTTGAGACTGAAGCCGAAAAGATGCATGACCGCGAAGGTCCCCACGAGCGAGAGCGGCGCCGAAAGGCTCGGGATGAGCGTCGCGCGGAAATCGCGCAGGAACAGGAAGATCGTCAGGACGACCAGCAGAATCGCGAAAGCGAGCTCGAATTCGACGTCGCGCACGGAGGCGCGGATGGTGACGGCGCCGTCGGTCAGCGCGGCGACGTCGACGCCGGCCGGCATTGTAGCTTGCAGCGCCGGCAGCACTTCCTTGATGGCGTCCACCACCGCAATGATATTGGCGCCTGGTTGGCGCTGGATGTTGAGGATGACGGCGGGCGAGGCGTCATGCCAGGCGGCGAGCGCGCTGTTCTCCGTGCCCTCCACGATTTCAGCGACATCGGACAAATGGACCGGCGCGCCGTTCCTATAGGCGATGATGATCTTCTTATAGTCCTCTATGCTTTTCAGCTGATCGTTGGCGTTGATCGAATAAGCGCGCATCGGGCCTTCGAAGCCGCCCTTTGGGAGATTGACATTGGCGCTGCCGATGGTTGTGCGAAGATCATCCAGGTTGAGGCCATAGGCGGAGATTGCACGTGGATTCACTCGGATGCGCACCGCCGGCCGCTGCCCCCCGGCGAGCGCGACGAGCCCTACCCCCGGCATTTGCGATATTTTTTGCGCCAGGCGCGAATCGGCAAGTTCCTGGACCCTCGGCAGCGGCAATGTTCTTGAGGTGACGGCGAGGGTCAGGACCGGCGCGTCGGCGGGGTTGACCTTGGCGTAGACGGGGGGCGCCGGAAGGTCGGTCGGCAGGAGGCTCGCAGCGGCGTTGATCGCCGCCTGAACCTCCTGCTCGGCAATGTCGAGGCCGAGGTCGAGGGAAAATTGCAAGGTGACGACGGAGGCCCCAGCCGAGCTCGTCGAGCTCATCTGGTCGAGGCCAGCCATCTGCCCAAGTTGACGCTCCAAGGGCGCGGTCACCGCCGTGGCCATGACCTCGGGGCTTGTCCCGGGATAGAAAGTCCGCACCTGGATCGTCGGCGCATCGACCTGCGGCAGCGCCGAAACGGGCAGGAAGAAGAACCCGACAGCCCCAGTTAGCAAAAGCGCGATCATGAGCAGGGTGGTCGCGACCGGCCGACGGATGAACAGCGCGGAAGGGTTCATCGTCCGCTCAGCTCGCCGGATGTCCCAGGCGCGGCCTCGGCCGCCGGCTTCCCATCCGCCGCCTTGGTCTCCAAAACCCGCACTTTGGCGCCGTCGCGCAGCCGGTCGGCGCCTGCGATCACCACGCGGGCTCCAGCCGACAGCCCCGACAGAACGGCGGTTCTGTCGCCTTCGCTCGGACCGACCTTGACCGGCGTCATCGCCGCCGCGTCGCCGACGCCGACGACATAAACGAATGGCCCTGCAGGGCCATATTGGATCGCGGCGGAAGGAACCACAATCCTATCGCGCAACATGTCAACAAGCAGACGTGCATTGACGAATTGGTTGGGGAACAACGCAAGGTCCGAATTATCGAATTGCGCCTTGAACTTCACCGTTCCCGTGGTCGGATCGACCTGATTGTCCACCGTCGCCAAAAAACCTTTGGCGAGAAGCGCGCCTCCGCTGCGATCATAAGCCTCGACCGGCGGCTTTTTCCCGGCCTGGATTTGCTTCATGACCGCCGGCAGATGATCCTCGGCCACCGGGAAAACCACGCTGATCGGCTGCAGCTGCGCGAGGACGACAATGCCATTGGCGTCGCCGCTCGTCACATAGGCGCCGAGGTCGGCGAGGCGCAGCCCTACCCGGCCCGAGACCGGCGCCTTGATGCGGCAGTAATCAAGATTGAGCTCGGCATTGTCGACCAGCGCCTGATCGATCTTCACTACGCCTTCATATTGATGGACGAGCGAATCCTGCGTATCGAGCTGCTGACGCGGCGCCGAATCCTGCTTGACCAGACGGCGGTAGCGCTCGAGATCGAGTTTTGCATTCTCGAGGAGCGCCTGATCGCGCATGAGCTGGCCCTGGGCCTGATGCAGCGCGTTCTGATAGGGGCGCGGATCGATCTCGGCGAGGAAGTCGCCTTGCTTGACCATCTGGCCTTCCTGATAGGCGATTTGCACCAACTTGCCGCTGATTTCCGATTTGACCGACACGGTCGCGAGCGGCGTCACTGTGCCAAGCCCGGCCAACGTGACGCGGAGGTCGCCGCCGCTGACCGCAACGATGCTCACCGGAACCGGACGCGGCGCGTCGGCGGGCTTGCCAGCCGGCGTTGCGGTGGGCTTCAAATACTGCCACCCAAGCGCGGCGATCATAAAAGCCACGGCGAGAAGCCGAGCTGCCAACCACCGCCGCGGCCGCGCTGCGGATGCCGGTGCGCGCGGAGCATCACGTTCAAGAACGCGGGGCAAGGGTTCAGCCGCGGGATCGCTCATTTTTCCTCGAGGCTAGAGCGCGTTCCGATTGGGCGGAATCGCCCAATCGAAAAGAACCCGCTCCAATTCAATAGATTGGAGCATGTTCCGATCGAAAAAGTCGTGCAACTTTTTCGGAACACGCTCTAAAGTCCATCTCAATCTCACGCGCGGCTCGACTCGACGTAAGCCGTGGCGCCTTCGGTTTTCGCAGCCAGGCCGCGATGCTCGGCGGAGAATATCCGCGCGCTGCGCTTCTTCCACCAGATATAGATGCCAGTGACCGAGAGCATCGTGATCACGAGACCCAGCGCGCAGACGAAGATGCGGTAAGCTAACAATCCAAAGACATCGCCGAAGTGCAGCGCCCAAAGCCAGCTGGAGACCGTGTTGCCGAGATGTTCGCCCGTCGGCAGATCCAGGGAGCGCAAGACGCCTGTATCCCCGTCGAGCCATAGGCTCGTGTTCCAGCCCCGTTCCCTCACATCGCGGCTGCCCTGCGCGGCATAGGTGTAGACCCCGATCTCCGAGATATAGCCGAGGCCAGTCGGCCCTTTGACGGTGAAGCCATGGAGCGCAGCCTGCTCGTCCATCAGCCGCGCGCCGATTTCCTGCGCCGCGCGCCAGCCGAGGCGCGGCGCGTCGTTCGGATGCTTCGTAACAGACATGAATTCGTCCATGGGCGACCGATAGTCGAATAGGGCGCTTGTGGTCCATTCATAGACCGAAGGCAGTTCGAGCATCACGCTCGACCAGGCGAAGACGAATAGCATCGGCCAGAGCCACAAGCCGCTGGCGCGATGCAGATCGAAATTGAGCCGGAAGAAACCCGCCGGCCATTTGATGAGCCAAGACGGCCGCCAGCGCCCCCAAAAGCCGGCGAGCGCGACGGGCAGAGTGAGATAGAACCCGACATAACAATCGAGCGTCCATAGCAGCGCAACTACGCCCAAAACCCATGCTCCCGCTCCTCCCAGCGCGAGATACATGTGCAGGTCGTAGACGAAGGGCATGATATTTCGGACGAAGCCCTGCGCATAATGGCCGTCTTGCAGGCGGCCGAGCTCCTTCCCGGTCCAGGGATCGAGAACAAGATATTTGAACCCTATGTCATAGGGTTTGCCGGTCGCCGGGTTCTTGCGCGGACTGCACCTCATAAGGACCGGATCGGGCCCGCCGGCGCCGAAATAATCAACCCGCGCCTCCGGAACCAGCGCCTCGGCGCGCTCGGCGAGCGCAGCGAGGTCGAGCAACGGCGCGTCTGGCGTCGGCGGCGCGGCGCGCATTTGTGGGTTTAGCAGCCGCGTGAGTTCACCGTTGAAGGCAAGCAGGCTGCCGGTGAGGCCCTCGAGAATGAGGAACCCCGCCAGAAAAAGCCCGGTCCAGCGATGCAACCAGACGAAGAAATGACGGGTCATGGTTTGGAACCCTATTTACCTGCTTGGGGCGATCCCAAGCCCTCGTGCTCAGGACGATGGTCGTTCGCGCGTTCGCCCCCGCAGAGGAGACGCCCGAGCGCCATCAATATTTGGCGATGACAGGCTCCGGCGCGAATCCGTCGAATTTGTAGCTGAAGCCAACCTGCACCTGATTTTGCGCCAGGTGGCGGCTGGCGGAGTAGCCGAGGCCGGCGACGGGCGAGACGGGCAAATCCGTGAGATGGCCGAAATCCGAATAGCGGTATTCGCTTTGGACCGACCAATTGTTGTCGATGGCGTATTCGACGCCGCCGCCGCCGGTCCAACCGACGCGGGCCGCCGGGTGGCCGCCGATTGCGTAATAAGATCCGGTAGCGTCGACCGCGCCGAGGATGAGGCCGGTGGAAAAGCTCCCCAAAGCGGCGCCGCCGGTCCCGTAAACCAAGAGGTGGTCGAAGGCATAGCCCACGCGGCCGCGGATCGACCCTTGAATGGCGGACTGCACGCGGGCCGACACGCTACCGCTGTATGGCTGAAAGGTGATGGGGTCGGAACCGCCGGAAGGATCAACAAAGCCGATTGTCGTTGTCTTGTGCAACGTCGTGCCGTCGACCGAGCTTTCCAGGCCGACCACCCAATCATTCAACTGCAGATTGTAGCCGACATGTGCGCCGCCGATCACGCCTGACGCATCCCCGTTCAGCGAATTTACCCCGAATAAGCCGCCGGGTGTTGCGTAAGTCACATCGCCCTTATTGTCGCCCCAGCCGTAGCCGATCTGGCCGCCAATATGGACGCCAGTCCAGGTGAAGGCGCGCGGCGGCGCGGCGGGCGGGGCAAAGCCGGCCGCAGTGGCGAGGGCGGCAAAGCTGGTGAATTGCGCGCTGAGCGAACCCATGACGGTGAGTGGCGCGCCGATGGTGCGATAGCCTCCCTGGAGCCCGGATGCGAGCGGGGCCAAATAGCCGGCGTCCGTGTAATAGGTATGGTTCAGAAGGTTTGTGACATTGACTTGCGCCGTCATATCGGTTCCGGCGAGTTTGAAACTATAGGCGGCCATCACATTCACGATAGCGTAGCCGGACACCATGGGCAGCAGATAGGATTGTCCTGAGCCCGAGTAATCATAGGCCGGTTGTGAACCATGGTAGACGACGCCGCCGCCGACTTTCCAGCCTTTCAAGGCGCTGTCCGGCTGGAATTCGTAAGTTGTCCAAAAGCTTCCGAGATTTTGCGGAACGCCGGGAACGCGCTGGCCTTCCAACGCCGTAGAAATGTACCCGCCGGGATTTTGCTGGATCACGCGGACATCCTGGTTGGCATAGGCGAGGATCACATTCCAACCCGGCAGAAGTGTGCCCTGGATATCGAGCTCCGGGCCTTTGCTGCGCGCCGCACCGGTTACGGTATAGTAGTTGCCCTGTGGATGGAGAGGATCGGCCGTGGGAATATTAGTTTTGGTCAGATCGTAATAATCCGCGGTGATGCGCAGCTTGCCATCCAGAAGATCGAATTTGACGCCGGCCTCCTTTTCCTGGGCGCTGGTGGGAGGAACGGGGGTGTTGGGGTAAATTACGCCGCTGTTGGCGCCGAACCCTTCGGTGTAATTGGCGTAAAAGCTCACCCATTGTTCCGGCCGCCACAAAAGGCCGAAACGGGGCGTTACGGCCTGGTCCTGATTCGCGTGATTAACGGTCGTATTCGCGACGAAGGTCGGGCTGCCGCTTATCCCGCCGTTCTCGCGGATATATTGGTATCGCGCCCCCGCCAGAACGATGAGATTATACGGCAGCTTGATTTGATCCTGCACATAAAGGCCGGCGGTGTCTTGTGGATTGGTGTATTCATACGCAGGTTGCAAAAGGTTGAAGAAAGCGGGAGTTGTGCCGGGATGGACCGGATTCCAGACGTCGATGAAGGAAGTCCCGTAGCTGGCGAAATATTGACTGTACGTGTCGAATTTATAGAAATCGCCGCCTATCAGCAAGGTATGCTTGACGCCAAAGGTGTCGATGTGTCCGGTGATGTCGACATTGGTCGAATACGTCCTTTGGCTGTAGGAGTTGACGCCATAACCACGGTCATAGACAGGGACGGAGGCCGACGTCGTATCAATGTAGCCGGCGCCATTTGTTTGGCTTACGCCCAGGTCCGCCCGGTTATAGGCGATTTGGTGTTTGATCGACCAGTTATTGTCGAATTGATGCGACCAAGTGAGCGCGGTAAACAGCGTTTTCCGTTCAAGGGGGGTCGATTCCTGATAATTGGTGCTCCGCGGAATGTTCACGAAAACCCCGTTGTAGACAGGGTTGTCCGGAAAGTAATTGTTGAACCGGTTCTCATCATATTGGGCTTCGAGCTTCACCCAGGTCGCCTCATCGATATTCCATTTGAGCACCGGCGCGAAAAAGACGTCCTGCGAATGGGTCAAATCAATGGGCGAGCCGTAGGGCGCGCCATTGTTCTGATAGGACATGTCCATCCGGTAGAGCCACGCCTTGTCCTCGGTGACCGGGCCGGTGGCGTCGATCGTTGTGCGGTAATTGGCGAAAGAGCCGAACTGCTGCTGAACGGAATAATAAGGTGCGCTCAGCGGCTCCTTGGTGACGATATTGACGATGCCTCCGGGCTCCGAGAGCCCGTAAAGAATAGCTGCCGGGCCTTTGAGCACCTCGATGCTCGCCACGTTGGCCAATTGCTGGGCGGAGACGGTGGAGGCTACGGCATTACTTCCGCCATCCACCCGGAACCCGTCGCGGTAGATATTTGTGGCCGGAAATCCGCGCAGGACGATGGCGTCGAAGGGATTGCCATTGCTGGCCGCGCCTTGCGAGACCGTCACGCCGCTGACGTTCTGCAAAGCCTGGTCGAGGGTGATGACCTGCTGGTCGCGCAACACCTGCTGGGGGATCACCTGAACGTTCAGCGGCGTGTCCATGATCGGCGTGTCGGTCTTGGTGCCGACGCTTGAATCGGGCAAGACATAAGTGGTGTTGAACGGATCTTGCGCCAGACCGGCGCCGCCGTAGCCGCTGCACGGCGCGCCGCCATATTGGCCGCACCCCGTCCTGTTCGTACCCGCGCCGGCGACGTCGATCTCCGGCAGAACGACGTTCCCCGCGTCGCTCTGCGTCCCCGCGTCGTTTTCCGCGAGCACGATCGAAACGCTGCGGCCATTTTTGGCGAAGCGATAGCTGAGGCCAGTGCCGGCAAGGAGCCTATGGAGGGCGTCCTCCAGCGCATAAGCGCCTGACAGCCCTTGGGTCGCGACGTCTCGCGTCAGCTGGGCGCGATAGACCATCTGGACGCCGTTCGCCTCGGCGAGACGGTTGAGCGCCGCGGCGATCGAGCCCGCTGGGATCTTATAAGCCTTGACGGCCTCCGCCAGTTCCTGAGGAGGAATCGCGACATGCGCTTCGGCCGGCGCTTCGCCGCCGGAGGCGAGCAGGCTGAACGCCATCGCTCCAACAAGCCCAGTCATGCCTTTGTCCTTGGGACAAGAAATCTTCGGCGCCATCGGCCGCTCCCCAAATCCTCATGGGGACCGAATTGTCCCTCTACTAGGCTTGACGAACTGGCTGCGCGATCTGGGACGTGCCGCGGCAAAAAAATTTGAAAATTTTCGGGGACGGGATTTCGGATCGGCGGCTATCCCCACCGGGGCTGGCGATGAATAGGAAGGTCGCGCGTCAAATCACTCCAGCAAGACGACAAGATAATTCGTGAAATAGGTCGCATGCAGGCCAAGAGACGCTTCGATCGCGCGCAGCGCGTCGAGAGGCCGGCCCGAGTCGAAAATTCCGGTCACCCGAAGCCGCCGAACAGCCGGATCGGGGATGAAGACATAGCCGTTATGATAGCGCCCGAGCGTTGCGACGACTTCGCCCAGCGGCTTGTCCACAAAGGCCAGCTTGCCGCGCCGCCAGGCGGCTATGCTGTCGACGTCTATTGGCGCCGGCAATGTCGCCGGCGCGCCCCAGCTGAAGCCGCTCCGGCGCCCTTCCTCGACAATCACGCTCTGGCCACCGCTCGAAACAGCGACGCGATGCTCGGAGACGGCGACTTCCGCGCCAGACTCCTCCAATGCGACGTCGAAGCTGGTGCCGAGCGCCGTGACGGTCCCTCCCGCGGCCTCGACGACGAAAGGGCGAGAAGCGTTCGGCGCGGGGTGGAACCAAGCCTCGCCTTCGATGAGGGTCAGGCGGCGTTCCGAGCCTTTGTCATTGACGGCGAGCGCCGATCTCGCACCGATCTGCACTTGCGAACCGTCCTCCAGGACGACGAGCCTGGTTTCGCCTGTGCTCGTGCGGAAGTCCGTCCGCAGGCGAATTGACAGATAGCCGATCACAAGGATAGCCGCGAGAGAACCAACGAGGAGCGCGGCGGCCGGCGCAAGCTGAGATCGACGCGGAGGTCTCGGCGTCGCGGCGACCAAGGTCGACGCCGAACGCAAACCACGCAATTCTCCGCAAAGCGCCGAAACCAGGTCGAAAGCTGCCCGATGCGCCGGGTCTTCCGCCATCCAGGCCGCGAAGGCCGCTTGGTCTTGGCGCGACAGCGGGCCTGCGTCCGCCTTCACCCACCAGGCCGTCGCCGTCGCGTGGATGTCGCTATTTGCGGAATGCGCTGGATCGTCATTCATTCGGGCGGCCGCCTACAAAGCATGAAATATGCCCTTCGCCTGCTGGTCGATGCGTAAAATCGTCATTGGCGCAGCCCCTCCGGGCGCGGCGAGCGTCCGCTCGCCGCCGCATCGTCTTTCGCGCCCGGCAAATCAGAAAATCGACCCTCGCATAATATGACGAGCGCGGGCCGGAAAAAGGGATGTTGCGCCGCGTGATTTTTACGTCACCGCCATCCGGCATCGCTCGATCGCGATGCGCAAATGCCTGTCGACCATGTTTTTGGAGATCCCGAGACGCTTTGCGATTTCGTCCTGGGGGATGTCCTCGTACATTCGCATCTCGAAGACCTGCCGGCAGCGCGGCGGCAGCGTTTCGATCGCCCCTCGAAGCATCTGCGACCGTTGGTCGGCCTCGACTACCTGTTCGGCCGACGCCTCCTCCGACGGCGCGTCACAAGCCGCGTCCGTGGAAATCACATATTTGAATTCCATTTTGCGGCGGCGGGCGAAGTCGGTGGCAAGATTGCCGGCAGTCTGGCGCAGATAGGCGGCAGGGTTCGCGACAGCCTCGAACTCGCTGCAGCGAAGCGCGCGCGCGAACGTCTCCTGAAGCAAGTCGGAAGCGTCATCCCGACCCACCCGACGGGTAAAAAACTTGAGCAGATCGCGCCTGTTGCGCGTGAAAAGCTCGTGGATGATCGACGATTTCTTGTCAGACATGTGCGATGCTCGCCGTCGGCGCTCGCCTGCTTGCGCAATCTGATGGCTTCGCGCGTTGGAGATGAGCCGGGACGCAAGGCCGCCGGCTCCTCTGGAGCTCGTTGGCCATGTCCCGAGCGCGGGAATATGGGGCGACTGCCGTAGGGGTGAGATCGCAGAAGCCTGCGCGCGCCGCGCAACGGACTTGTTTAGGCGAGCGGCGGCGCTCGTGAAGCCCAAGAACCGGCTAAGCCCGAAGGCCGCGCAGCGGGCCTTTCAGGGCGAATGCGAGCCGGCGCGACGTCCGATCTCGGTGCGAGGAAAACGAAAACAGCAGCCAAGACAATGAAGCCGGCCAAGACCGAGGCGTGGCCGCCGCCCGAACAAAGAATGCAATGATTGCAATGGCCGGAGTGATCCGGAACGGCCGGGGCCTGACGGTCGGCGCTCGGCTTTTCGCCGCAAATTTCTCCAGCGGTCGCAAGAAACGACCCCGCGCCGCCCGCGGCGAATGCGCCGCTCCCCAATTGCGCGAACACGAAAGCAAAAGTCTGGAGAAGAAACAGGCCGATGACCACGCTCGAAACGAGCGCGCTGCGTATTCTTTGCGACCTGGTCCAAAGCTTCGACATGGGTTCAATTAAAAGTTGCTCGAGATTTCCGTCAACGAGAAATCAGAACCCGGGAAGAATACACTATTCATGTTGCCGATCCGCCACAGAAAATGCGCCCACGATTCGATCGCGGAGGCGGTGCGCAACGATGCAGGTAGAGACGCGAAACGACAGCATCCTAGCGCGCGGTTCAATCTGGGAGCGCCGTCAGGGCGACAAATCCGGGTTAAAGGGGTAAAGCTCTCAAGCGCTGCGCCAAATATTTTGGGTCCCAACCGGCGATTTTGCGGTGGAGCTCGATGCTTTTTTGTCGGTCGCAGGCAAGGCTCATGGCGGCGGCGCCAGAATCAGTTCGCTCCATGGAATCACCCATTGGCAATCCGTTAACCCGCGTCAACGAGAATTCAGAGCCGTGCGCGGAGCCGCTGTCGTTTGCATTGCGTGCCGAGCATGATAGCCTCAATTTATGGCAATGTTTCGTCACAGCTCGGTTGCAAAGCGCGCCGCGATCAGCCTGATCGCGCTTTATGCGCTTTTGCTGCAGGGTTTCGTCACCGCAGCCGAAGCGCGAGCCACGCTCGTTTCTCTCGGCGAGGCAGCTTGCTCTCAAAGCGGATCTCAATCCGATGCGCCGGCGAGCGGCGCGCGCCTGCATCACGGGGCTTGCTGCATCCTCGCTTGCGCGTCTTGCGGCTGCGCCTTAGTCGCGGCGGAATCAGACGTCGCCATTTTCCCGGTTCAACTCTATTCGACCATCCATTGGGGCCTGACGCGGAGGACAGCCGATTTCCCGGCGTTGGGACTCAATTTTTTTGCGCGCGGCCCTCCCCGACTCTGATCGCGCTGCGTTCGCCGGATTCTAGTGCGCGTTCCGATTGGGTGGGATTGCCCAATCGAAAAGGACTCGCTCCAATTCGATAAGTTGGAGCCTGATCTGATCGAAAAAGTCGACCGACTTTTTCGGAACATTTCCTAGTGCGCGATCCGGACCAATTCATTTCAGTTTTTTGAACTGTACGCTTTGCGACTGTCTCGTTGCATCACGCGTGGCGCGCGCCGTTCAAACAATCTCCCTTGCGTCCGTCAAGGCCATACCGGCTATGTCCAACATTAAGTTCAGCCTTCTCAGCCAAGCGTTCGCACGCCGACACTCGGACTTGCTCAGGTTTCTTGTGCGTCGGGTCGGCTCCCAGGACGCGCCGGATTTGCTGCAGGAAACCTATCTCCGGGTTCTCCGTCACGCGGGAAGCAAATCCATTACGGAACCCCAAGCGCTTCTCTTTACGACCGCGGTCAACCTGGCCAAGAACCATCGTAGTCGCCGCGCGACGGAGCAAAAATATCTGGAATTCGGCGAGCTTCCCCAAGACTTGCCCGAATCCCGCCCGCTGCAGGACGACCAAGTCGACGCTCGGCGGCGATTACGCCTTCTCGATGAGGCGATCCAAGCTCTTCCTCCTCGCTGCCGTCAAGTTTTCACGATGCTCCGCCTCGACGAACTTCCGCCCGAAGAAGTCGCGCGACAGCTAGGCATCTCCCGCAATATGGTCCAACAGCATTTGCAATTGGCCCTCAAGCGCTGCCATGAAGCATTGGACTGATCTTTCGTCACGGCATCCCATTCTCCGAGCGCCGCGCGCCATATTCTTTGACGCACCGTTCCGATATGGAATGGCGGGCGACACATCCTTCGAAAGCATGGCGGGCGCTTGAATGCTTGCGGAAAACTCTTCTCCAGACGACAAGAAGCGCCGCGCCGCCGCGATAGAGTGGTGGACGCGGATGAAGGTCGGAACGCTGTCCGCCGCGGAGCAGGCAACGCTCGAATCCTGGCTCGCGGAGGACGAAGCTAATCGCTCCGCCTTCGCCGAAACCGCTGCCCTCTGGAGAGAATTGAAAGCCATCTCGCGGCCCGCGATCCGAGCCGCGGTCGCGCCCACGAGGCAGCGCCCATGGCGGCTCGCGGCTGCATCTCTCTTCGCCGTGCTGGTTCTCTTCTTCGGCTTGGGTAGGCTTTCGCTTCTCTGGCGGGCGGATTTTTCCACAGGCATAGGCGAGGTGAAAGTCCTGACCTTGGAGGACGGCTCGCGCATCCACCTCAACGCCGATACGGCGATCGCGCGGAACTATTCCAGCCGGCAAAGATATGTGACTCTTCTCAAGGGCGAAGCCTGGTTCGAGGTCGCCCGCGAACCCGCCCGGCCCTTCACCGTCGAGGCCGCCGGCGGCAAAACGACGGCGGTTGGCACGAGTTTCGACATTTCCATCGGGAGGTCGAGGACGGAGGTCACCGTCACCGAACATCGCGTCATAGTCTCAGTCGCCGGCCAAAACGTCACGGTCGAGGCCGGGCAACAGACCGCCTACGGCCGCGACGTCCCGCAGTTGGCTGCCTATTCCGTCGACGCCGGCAGCGAGACCGCTTGGCGGCGGGGTCTGTTGATTTTTCAAGACAAGCCGCTCGGCGACGTCATCGCGGCCATCGATCATTATCATCACGGCTTTTGCCTCATCATCGACCCGTCGATCAGAGACCGCCGGGTGACCGGCGTCTTCCGCACGGCTGAGCCCCTCGAATCCATTCGCACCATCGAATTGTCCCTCGGCCTCAACGCAACCTATCTCGGCGATTATTTGATCCTACTGCGCGGTTAGCCTTCTCTCATCACGGACGAAACTCGCGCCTCCGCCAAATCGAACCCGAAACGCCCGGTTTCTGCGCGGCCTAACGCCCAACTCTGTGGCAAAAGAACAACAGCCAGACGGAGTTCGTTTTCCTCACCTCAAAAATCCTCGGCGACGCCTGTCTTATTAAATAGGGCGCGACGCCGGCGCACCGATGACTCGAGGGGGAAAATTAAAATGACAAAGGAAAAAAAGACCGCGCCACGCCGCGGCCGGAGGCCGGCAGGCGCCGCGACCGCGCTGGGTCTGCTGGCGCTCGGCTCAGGAGCAGGCGCCGCAGCTCTCGACGCTTCGCCCGCGCAAGCCACGGCCGCCACGCAAAGCTACGAGATTCCGGCGGGCCCGATCGCGGCGGCGCTGAACCGTTTTGCCGAGAAGAGCGGCACGATCCTTGTCTATGATTCAGACCTCACAAAGAACAAGATGACGGCGGGCCTCAAGGGCGCCCACCCTCTCTATGAGGCGCTGGAGAAACTTTTATCCGGAACTGGCCTCGCCTACAGGCTTGCGCCCGGCAAAAAATCGGTTGCAATCATGCTGGCGCAGAACGACACGGGCGCGCAGAGCGACGCGGGCAGCGTCGCCCTGCAGCCGATTGATGTCACCGTCGCGCAGCAAGGGGCTGGCGGCGCAGGCGGCCCCCCGGTCGAGCAGACAACGGCTGGCCCGGTTCAGGGCTATCGCGCGCTATCCGCGGAAAGCGCGACCCGCACGAACACGCCGATCAACGAAATTCCGCAGTCGGTACAGGTGATCCCACGGTCTCTCATTGACGATCAGGATAGCCTTACAGTTGGGCAAGCGCTTCGCAACGTCAGCGGCGTTGTCGGCACCAACGCGCTGCAGACCCCGTCGTATAACTCCGCCTATATTCGGGGCTTTCCCGCCGACCAGTGGGTGGACGGCCTGACGACTTTCTACAACGGTGGCGACCGCGACTCTCTCGTAAACGTCGAGCGCATCGAGGTGCTAAAGGGGCCGAACGCCGTTCTCTACGGCGGCGGCTCGGGCACACCGCTAGGAGGCGCGATCAATCTGGTCTCCAAGCTTCCGACCGACAAGGCCTTCGCCGAAACCGGCATGCGTTTCGGCAGCTTTAGTTTTCTACAGCCCTATTTCGACATTAATGAGCCGGTCACCCAGGACGGAACCGTTTTATTCCGGATAACCGGAGAATATACGTCGACGAATTCCTTCATTGATGTTATCAACACGAACCGATATTCTTTCAATCCGACGCTGACATTCACCAACAAGTCGGATACGACGCTGACGCTCCAGGGACGCGTTACGAACTGGGAGCAGCAGGAATATCAGGGCCTGCCCGCCACGGGCACGGTGACCGGGTCTTTCAGGCTCAATCCTGATCTGTTTGTGGGCCCTTCGGATATTCCAAAGTCCACTTCGCGAGTCGAGAGCGTCACAGCCAATTTCGATCACCGCTTTAACGAAGTCTGGTCCACGAACGTCCAGGCCCGGGTCAGCAATACTCAATTCAAGGACCTGGTGCAGAACTTCACAAACGGATACGATTTTGCCGGCAATTCGCCGGCTTTGCCAGTCGCCTACTGGAATTTGCTAAATGTATCTCTCTACCAGCAGGCGAAAGAAGTCACGCTGGTGGGAAGCTCTCTTTTCAAATTCAGCTTCGGCCCGACTGAAAACAAGCTGCTTCTCGGCGCCGACTATAGCCGGGTGGAAGATACGGGCTATATGTATGGCGATTATAACGACCTTTCCACGCTCGGCTATGTGAATCTGCTCAATCCCTCCTTTCCAACTTATGTCGATCCCGGACCGGGTGTGAACAACGCCAATCTGATCATCGGCGGCGAAAACACCTATATTAGTACTGGTGGCTATGTGCAGCTTCAGACGACGGCATGGGAGCGCATCCATTTGCTTGGCGGGCTGCGGGTCGCAAATCTTGACATCGAGAATGTCTCGCCGGCTACACCGACTTCACAACAGACTTCACAGAATGCCAACGCCAGCGCGATTCTTCCGCGGGCCGGAGCTGTGATCGACATCGTGGGCGGCTTTTCCCTCTTCGCCGACTATAGCCAGGGCCTGAACGGCAACCCGTTCACTTTCTATGTCGGCGCTCCGACGCCCGAGCACTCCGAACAGGTCGAGGCGGGCGCCAAGTTCGATCTGGGTTACGGCTTTACCGGTTCGGCCGCCGCGTACGAGATCAACCGCACCGGCGTCCCGGTCTTTACCGGCGTGGGCTATGAGGGCATCGGAAAGCAGCGGTCACGCGGAGCCGATACGGATCTGTTGTGGCAACCGGACAGCCACTGGAAGGTGCTGGCCAGTTACGCCTACGTCAACGCCATCCTCCTCAACGACATTCCGGGCACGGCCCCTGCCGGAAGCACGCTCAATATCGTGCCGCCCCATTCCGGCCGTCTGTGGGTCAATTATAGTTTCGGCCCCGGTCCGCTCGACGGCTGGAGCATTGGCGCCGGCGTCTACGCCGCATCGGGCGCCTATGTCGACCTCGCCAATGTGTACAAGACGAACGGTTATTTCACTGTCGACGCCAACCTTGGGTATGTGAAGGATAATCTTTCAGCTTCGATTACAGTCAAGAATTTGACCGGCGAGCATTATTTTGTCCCGTATAATTACTATGGCGGACGCGTTTGGACCGGCGACACCAGAAGCGTTGTCGGCAAAGTCTCCTGGAAGTTTCAATAGGGAGGTCGTGATGGATATCTCTAGGCGAACGCTCGGCCTTGTTGGTCTTCTCGCCTTTCTCGGCGGTCGGGCCAGCGATGCGCGTGTGCAAGGCAGGATCTCGGCCTCCCCAGAAAACCTAACGCATGATATGTCGTCGCTGCCGGCGTCGTGGACCGGTAGGGAGCAGATCGCCTTCCTCATCTATCCACAATTCACCGCTCTCGACATGGCTGGACCGCATTGCATGCTGGCGGGTCCGAAGTCATCACGTTGAAGGCCCGACAAACGGCGGCCCACACCGGCCACCCTGTACCTCGAATTCCAATGGAGGATATGATAATGGACCGCCGCGATTTTCTGTACCTAACCGAGCTAGGGACCGCGGCACTGCTCGCCCCCCTTCTGCCGCTCGAACGCGCGGCCGCGGCCGTAGCCGACCGTGTAGCCGAGGCAGAGGCCCGTTCCATGGCCGCTCACGAAGCGTTAGCGGCGGTGCCTGGCCTCGCCATGCGCGGCAACGAGCAAATCGCTATGCTGGTTTATCCGGGTTTCACTGCGCTCGATCTCGTAGGACCGTATGGTTTCTTCGCCGGCATGATGGGCGCTACCGTGCATTTGGTGACGGCCGGCACAGCGGGCGCGGACGTCTCTTCGGAACAGGGCATGGCAATCCGGCCGACGGTGACGATGGCGGATGTCCCCTCCGACCTCGACCTTCTGTTCGTCCCCGGCGGCTCCCATGGCACGGTCGACGCGATGAGGCGTGCGGACATTGTCACGTGGCTCGCCGATCGCGGCGGGCGGGCGAAGTACGTGACCAGCGTCTGCACCGGCTCGATGTTGCTTGGCCAGGCGGGGTTGCTCAACGGCAGGCAGGCGACGTCGCACTGGGCGACCCGCGAACTGCTGCCACTTTTCGGCGCGACCCCGGTCGACGCGCGCGTCGTGGCCGACGGGCGCTTCATCACCGGCGCGGGCGTTACCGCCGGTCTCGACTTGGCGCTCACGGTCGTGGAGGCGCTGCGCGGGCGTCTTAATGCGCAGGCGCAGATGCTCGTGGCCGAATACCGGCCCGAGCCTCCTTTCGCGGGCGGCACACTCAAGACCACCCCGGCCTCTATTGCCGAGCCGATGCGCGCCATGTTCGCCGGCCTCAACGCACAAATCACAGATGCGGCGGAGCTGCAACGCCGATGAAGCATCAGAATGCCGTCCCTCGCTTGCGCGCGGCATAGACCACAGGCGAGAAGCTCACGGCGGAACAGGCCAGCGCGCATGGTTCTCGCTTCGAGCGGCCGGCTGGCTTATCCCTTGACGCAAAGCGTGGCGCTTATTGTAATGTCGTTCGCAGCAGCCTAGGTCCTGTTGACAAATATGCGCATCCAGATCCTGATCGCGGCGATTTGGACGAACCCGAGATAGCTGGCTGCGGTTTTGTCGTAGCGGGTTGCGAGGCGCCGAGAGTTTTTGAGCTTGTTGAAGCAACGCTCGACGCGGTTGCGCAAGGCATAGATGTGACTGTCGATCTGGATTTGGATCTTGCGGTTTCGGCGCGTCGGAATGATGGCCGCAGCGCCTGTTTTCTCCAGCGTTTCGCGAATATGATCGGAATCATAACCACGATCGGCGAGCAGGACTTTGGCCTCAGGTCCTTCCGCTTCCATCAAGGGGGCGAAGCCCGAATAATCCGAGACCTCGCCTGCGGTGATCTTTGCGGCTATCGGCAGTCCTTCGCCGTTCGTGCGGAGGTGAATCTTTGTCGTGAAGCCACCTCTCGAGCGGCCAAGACCCTGACGCGGAGTCCCCCTTTAGCGCCGGCGGCGCAGTGATGCGCCCGGATGATGGTCGAGTCGATCATCTGGACGGTCTCGCCAACGCCCTCGGTTTCATTCAGGGCTTCCAGAAGGAGCTCCCACAGCCCACTGAGAGTCCAGCGCCGGAACTGCCGATAGACCGACGACCATTTGCCGAAATGCTCGTGCAGGTCCCGCCATTGCGCGCCGGTGCGGGCAATCCAGAAAATCCCATCGAGAACGAGGCGGTGGTCCTTCGGCCGTCGCCCGCTATGCGCGCCGCGAACCGTCACGAACGGCTCGAAACACGCCCATTCCTCATCCGACATCAATCCCCGAATCAAGCCCGCCTCCTTCCGAAAGCGACCTTGAATCAGAACCTTACCCTAATGGGAATCCTATTTGTCAACGGGACCTAGACACCCAGGACAAGTGCGGTAAAACGGAAATCTACTTTGGCGCGAACATCGGAGCGCTGAAACTGGTTTTGCTGCCCACCGGAAGTCAATTCCCAGCCGGGACCGGATGAGACCGCAATCCCGGATGCGGACTTCGCCAAACTTGCCGTTCAGGCGAAGTGAACTGATGGGGTGGATGCCCCCTTCGGCCGGCATCGTATGATGTCGGAGGGCGCCCTGAAGGGAGGCGCGGGGAAGGAGGTCATTATGGCGGAAGTCCATGTCTTGGCGATCGATTTGGCAAAGCGCAGCTTTCAGGTCTCCGGAACGGCTCGCGGCGGGGCGGTACTATTCAATCGCACAGTTTCGCGTTCGAAGCTCGAGCAACTCTTGCGGGGGCAGACGCCCTGCATCGTCGCGATGGAATCCTGCGCCACTGGCCATTATTGGGGTCGCGTAGCGCATGCCTTCGGCCATGAGGTCCGCCTTATTCCTCCGATTTACGTAAAGCCGTTCGTCAAGCGCCAGAAGAATGACGCGGCGGACGCAACGGCTATCGCCGAGGCAGCTCTGCGACCGAATATGCATTGCGTGACGGTCAAAAGCGCCGAACATCAGGCGCGGGCGGTCGCGTTTCGGACGCATCAATGTTTCGTCACACGGCGAACGCAATTGATCAATTCGCTGCGCCGCCATCTGGCGGAGTTCGGGATCGTCGTCGCCAAGGGACCAGCGAACCTGAAGAGCCTCATGGAAATGATGGATGATGCAACTGTAGATTTGCCGGAGACGGCGCGGGATATCGTTCGGCTCTATCTCGAGCAGATCGAATTGCTCACACATAAGGTCGACGAGCTCACCTTGCGCCTACGCGATGCGGTGCGCGAGACCGTCGAGATGCGGCGTCTATGCACGGTTCCCGGCGTCGGTCCCATCACGGCCGGCGCGGTCCTCGCTTTCGCGCCCGACCTGCGCGCTTTTTCCAGCGGCAGGAATTTCGCCGCCTGGCTCGGCCTCGTGCCGCGGCAGCATTCGACAGGCGGAAAAGCGCGGCTGGGCTCGGTCAGCAAAATGGGGCAACACGACATTCGAAAGCTGCTGATTGTCGGCGCTATGAGCCGGATCCGCTGGATCGTCCGCAAGGGCGTGCTGCCCGACAATTGGCTGGGCCGCATTCTCGGGCGCAAGCCGCGCATGGTCGCGGCCGTCGCATTGGCGAACAAGATGGCCCGTATCATCTGGGACATGATGACGCACGAACAGAATTATCGGATGGCGTGATCCGTTCGCTTCCGAAAGGAGAAAGGCGGAGAAGCGCTGAAAGGGCCGGCTTGGAGCCGGCTCGGGCAACGAGATCGACCGACGATATATGCGGCAAGGACTTCAATGTTCGGAATGGGAAAATCAGTCCCGGGGCTCGAGCCACCCAAGATCTCTGAACCGATGAGGACCCTGTTCTTCGAACTGCATGCCGGCCCGCGGCGCATATCAGACCACGATGAGAGGCCTGACACACGACCGATAGAAGCGCCACGCCGAAATATCGCCGAAATATCGCCTTGCAAAAGCGGGGGCATCCACACACGCCCCGGGATTCCCGGAGGCCCCAACTCTTGAGAGGATGGCGTCATGGAAACGAAGAAACAGACGTCGAACAAATTTTTACCCGAAGTCCGGGCTCGGGCGGTTCGAATGGTGCAGGAGCACCGGGGCGGTTCAACCCCTAAGTTTGAGACGGTCTCAAGCGACGAATGAGATATCCGGCTTCCGAAAAGCTGGAAATCATCCTCCCTTATAAGCGAAGACGTTATGCGCGGCAGCGCCCCGAACGGCGCCGGGCTCGCGGCGGTCGGCAGAGTCCGCCGGCGATTTAGCGTAATCCTCCCTCTTGCGGGAGCGGGCGCGGGAATTCATAGTTGGCGCAGCGCGCCAACGCCCGGCGGGCTGCGCGGCAATTATCCTTTATCGGAAGGACGGCGCACATGAGCGCACAGGGCGCCTGTTCGGATAAAATCTTCAACGTGCTCATTCGTTACAACAACCCGCCGGAGATGGAGCTTCGCGCCGCGATCTTGCACGACGGCGCGCTTTGGCTCGTCGTCGGATGGCTCGAACGCCGCCTCGAAAGAGCGCGAAGCCCGGCGCGATTGGTTCGGCCGCTTCGCCTTCGTTTCGAGCGCGTCCGTGATCCGCGTCCTTTTGGGCCTGAGTATTCTCTCTCGGGGCCGCTTCCCAGATGCGCGCTCGATGGTCCCGTCCCGGCGTTGAGAGAGCTCGGCTTCGACGTTCTGGATCTACCAGATGCGCGCTTTCCCATTGAGACCCTTCATTGATCCTTGGAGCTCGTCGTTTACCGCCGATGATGAACCATGGCGATCTCGTCGGGTTGTTTCTGTGGACGCAAACTGAGCAATCCTCAGCTCAGTTGCCGGTAATCAGGCAGTCCTCAGCCGGCTCGGGAGGCCGAGGCGCCGCGCCGACGAATAAGCCGGCAGAGTTTTTGCTCTGTAAAGTATCGCCCAGTCGGCCAAAGCATAACTGCGGACAGGAATGGACATCGCAACGGAAGTCACCGCCAGCGAAGCCGGCACGATCCTGACGGTCGACCTCGCCGCGATCGTGGCCAATTGGCGGACCTTGCGGGTCGTCTGCGGCGAGGCCGAATGTGCCGCCGTGGTCAAGGCCGACGCCTATGGCCTCGGGCTGCGTCCCGTCGTCGGGGCGCTCAATGAAGCCGGCTGCAAGACGTTTTTCGTCGCTCATGCTTTCGAGGGCCGCGCCGCCCGCGCAATTGCGCCTGACGCCGCAATCTTCGTGCTGAGCGGATTGCGGCCAGACACCGCGCCCCTTTACGCCGATTTCGCGCTCGCGCCAGTGCTCTGCTCCGTGCCGGAGATCGAGGATTGGGCGCAATATTGCGCGGTGACGGCGCGGCGCACGCCGGAAGGCGGCTTGCTTCCTGCCGCCTTTCGTCTCGAGACCGGCCTAAATCAGCTTGGTCTCAAGCCTTACGATCTCGAGCATGGAATTCATCTTTCGCACCTCTTCGATGTGAAGCTCGTCATGACGCAGCTCGCCTGCGCCGAGCGTGAGGAGATGATCGCCAAGCAGATCAAAAGGTTCGAAATCATGCGGGCGAGATTGCCGAATGCGCGCGCCTCAATCGCCCATTCGGGGGCGATCTTTCTCGAAGCCAATTCTCTCTACGATGTGGTGCGGCCGGGCTATGCGCTCTACGGCGGCAATCCGGCGCCTGGACGGCCCAATCCCATGAAGCCAGTCGTAAGGCTTCAATCGCAAGTGATCCAAGTGCGCATTCTGGAGCCTGGCGAGCGGGTCGGCGAAGATCAGGGTTGGGTCGCGCGCGGGCCAAGGCGCATCTCGACCATCAGCGCGGGAACCGCCGACGGCATTCCGCAAAGCCTCACCAAAACCAAGACTGGCGCGGGCGGTGCTGCGATCGTGCAAGGCAAACGCTGCCCCTATATAGGCGGGGTCGGCATGGATCTCGTCGCGGTCGACACCAGCGATTCCGGCTATGTCGAGCGCGGCGACATTGTCGAATTGATTGGCCCGTCGATCACGATCGACGATTTTGCGGCCGCGGCCGGAGTCAGCGGCTATGAGGTTTTGACGCGGATTGGCCAAAGATGCCATCGCCGCTATCAGAAGCTGTGAGCGCGTTCGGCGAGGATCAAGAACATGGAAATCAAGGAAGGAACCTGCCTCGCGGCCATGTCCTGCGGCAAGCCTGCTTATCTTGTCGTGCTGCTCGATGAGCCGGGCGCGGCGGAGGCCAAGCTCGTCGACATAGCGATCAACTGGCAGCCGACCATGCTCAAGGCCGATTTTCTCCTGGCCGAGGCTCCCTTGCCTGGAAAAAAGCCCAATAGCTGGAAATGGTTCGAAACCGAAGGCAAAAGCCCTGACGAGATCCGCGCCGGGATCGAGGAGGCCGCCGCGGCCTTGAACATATTTCTGGATGAAATGCTGGCCAAACGCCGTCTCGACGACAATCATCTAGCCTTGGTCGGATTCTCGCAAGGTGCGGATATGGCGCTCCATGTCGGCCTGCGCCGCCCCAAGACCATGGGAGGCGTCGTCGCCTTTTCGGGCACATATAGCGCCGGCGCAGCCGCGGGCGCCGAGATCGCGGCCAAGCCGCAAATTCTGCTCGTTCATGGCGACGCCGATCCCGTCGCGCCGCTCGCCGCCATGACCAAAACGAAAGAGGCTTTGAAGGCTTTGGATGCGCCGGTCAAAAGCATGTCACGTATAGGGATTGGGCATGTGATCGATGACGACGGCGTGATGGGCTGCGAGACCTTTCTGGCCAAGACGCTGATCAAGCCGAAGGTGAAAAAGGAAGATCATCACGATGAGCATGATGATCACGATCTTGAAGAGGCTTATCGCGTTGTCCCAGGCTCATCCATATTTAGTAACGGGACATGACAGCGGCTTGATCTGGCCGGTGTTTTCCGAGCCGCCGATGCCGTCGCTACGCATTCCGGTCGCGGTCTTTCTGCTTCTCGGCGCCCCGCGGGGCGCCGCGTTTCCCTTTCGCGGGTTGGCCCGGCCGACGATGTCCCAATAGCTTGCCGGCGCGTGGCGCGCGGTAAGGCAGAGCACTGTTTCGAACGAAGCGTGACGGTAAAAGCGGCAGCTGTATCGGAACATGAACACGTTGAGATATGTATCGGCGTGCTTGCGGCGTAGTCCGTAATACGTGCCCAATCCCCAACGCTTCACCAGGGCGAAGACCCGATGCATCCAGGGCGGCGCGACGTGCCATCTTGCCAACCACGCGCGGATCGCGCTGGTGGCCGGTCAATCCTGGATGCGAGGCCTGGCCGTCCGTCAGCAACGTCGCGCCGGGTTTTACGTTAGCTCGCACGAAAGCCTCGATCGAGGCCGCCGTGTTGTCGGCGATCACCGTAAGGCGGACCCGGCCAGAAGGCTGTGGGGCAAAGTTTCCGGGAGAGCACAACGACACGGCAGGGGCATGAACCAAGTCATGCGGCGAGCACTGCCTTCCAGATTTCGGGCGCCCGGTTGTCTTTGATGCGAAGCTTTCCGAGTTTGAACTGGCCTATTCTGATCCGATGCATGAGTTCGATGCCCGCGATGGTGATCGAGGCGTTTCGGAACCGCTTAAAGCCAAGCATCGGGCACAAGCGAGGTTTGATCGATCGATGATCCTGTTCAATGAGGTTATTCAAGTATTTTGAGGACCGTATTTTGGTCCGTCCGCCGCGCGGACGTTCGCCGAGAACTTCCCGCGCCGACCGATGAGATGCTTAGCCCATCCTATTCACGAGGCGGCAACTTGACGGGATGATTTCGCGTTTCTGGGATGCTGGGCGCTCGCCATCATTCGGCTTTCGGCCGTTTTCCGGATCGCACTTTTTTTACGCGTTGGAGGAGAGTGGGACGGGCGATCGGGGCTTCGGCTGCGGGAGTCACGGCCCTGCTGGCATGAGCGCGGCGGGCATCGAGCGGAAGAGATCGGCCTCGGGGCAGGAGGCGGCAAAGGCCAGACGCACACGGCTTGCCGTTTCGATGACGCGTGCGGCGATTTTCAGCAACCTCAGCCGCAAAGTGTTGAACTCGGCTCGGGCCAAATCGCGCGCTGCGGGAATGGCGTCGCGGATGGCGAGCATCAGCCAATAGGCTCCTGTGTGCAGGACGAGCCGGACCTGATTGGCGACGGCGGACCGGCACGACGTGCGGTCGGAGGCAAGCTGGCGTTTGTGCAGCTTGATCAGGTTTTCCGCCTGCCCGCGCGCGCAATAAAGGCTGTCGTAGAGCCACTTCGCTGAGCCATGGGTCAGATTGGTGACGATGAGCGGATGTCGAGGCCAAGCTTCGTCGCTTCGATGCGGGCGATGGCGCGTCGCTCCTTGCTCCACGACTTGGCCTTGTGGCGGGTTTCGGCATAGCCGCGCACGACGGGCTTGTCGCCTTGCGCGCGGTCGGTGCGCACGGCGTCGGCCGTTTCCTCGACCTTGCGCGCCAAAGGCTTTGATCCGGCAAGCCCGAAGACGTAATCGACGTTGTTGTCTTCGCACCACGCCATCGCTTCGGGCCGGGCGTAATGGCTGTCGCCGCGGAACTGGATGCGGGTTTTCTTCCAGCGCGCGCGGATCCGGCGCGTCAGGCGGCGCAAATGGGCGCGAACCTCGACGCCGCCGGGCGTCTCGCCTGGCCGCAACACGACGGCGACGGGTCGTGATTTTTCCGTGTCATAGACGTGGATTGGCAGAAAGCATCGCTCGTCATAATGGGCATTGAACAGCGAGAGTTGCTGATGGCCGTGCGCGACGTCGCAGGTGTCGTCGATATCGAGCGTGACCGAGGACGGTTCTTTTTCATAGGAATCCATCCACTGATCGACGAGGGCGTAGGACAGCCGGATCACGTCTTTCAGCCCCGGCGCGTTCTCCAGCCGCGATAAGGTCGGCTGCGAGCACAGGTCGCGGCCGCTGTCAGGAAGACGCCCGCAGGCCAGCTTGAACGCCGGATCGGCGCGGAGAAAGTCGAGGTCGTCGGCGTCCTTGTAACCGCAGGCGATGGCGAAGACGCGGGCGCGGATCATGTCCTCCAGCGTATGCGTGATCCGCGTCGGGTCGCGCCGATCCGGAAAACAACGGGCCAGGCGCTCGGCGAGACCGAGCCGCCGCTCCGCCATCGCAAGCAGCATGACGCCGCCGTCCGAAGTCAGGCGGCCGCCATCGAAATCCGCTGTGACTTTCTTGCGCACGACAGCTGGAAACAAGAACGGGAGAATCGTAGTGTCATTCATGGCGGGCGTGGCTGCCGCGATTTGCGCGAAGGGTTGGACTAAGCAACCGAATCCTACGCTATATCAGCGTATTGCGCCACGCTCGCCAGCCTCAAACTCGGCACTCATGAATAAGATGGGTTAGTAGCCGTCGAGCGTGATGGCGCGCGGCAGCCGACCCTGGCGCTTGAACGCCCGCCGGAAGAATGCTTTGGCTGCGGCGACATCCCGCTGGGCGCGGAGCAGGAAATCGACAGTTTTTCCCTCTTTACCGACGGCACGGTAAAGATATGTCCGGCCGCCTTTAATCTTCACGTAGATTTCGTCGACGCGGCAAGAGGCGCCAACTCGTCATGCGAAGCGGTTCCACCGCTTTTCGAGTTCTGGGACATCGCGCTAGATCCAGCGCATGATTGTCGTATGGGCGACGGAAACCCCGCGTTCGGCCATCATTTCCACGAGATCCCGAAAGCTAAGCTTGAACCTTAGATACTACCGGATGCAGAGGACGATGATCTCGCGGTCGAAATGGCGCCCTTTGAAAATATCGTCAAAGTTTAGCATCCGGGCTCCAGTCCTCCAAAAGCGTGGTCACTCTAAATATCCCGCGCTTGTGCCGTTTGCACCAGAACCGACGGGCACACTTTTTTGCCAGCATTTGGCGCAATTTGTCTCCGCGCTGACAAAATTACAGGTTTCGCACCTTCAATCAGACCATGCCGCCGAAAGACTACTGAAACAATTTCAAGATGAGCTGCGTGTTCGAGTTCGAAATGCTCAGAGCCTGTACGCCGAGTTGCTGCTGCACCTGAAGCGCAGCAAGCTTGGTCGCAGCTTCATCCATGTTGGCGTCGACGAGCGAACCGACGCCTGTCGTCAGCGAATCGGTCAAATTGGAGATGAACGCTTGCTGCGTCGAAAGACTCGTCGTCATCGCGCCGAGCGTGGTCGCCGCGGTCGTAATTGAACTATAGGCCGCATCGACATCTTTCAACATGTTGGCGATGTCGGCAGACGTCGCTTGGGTAACGTTAAGCGTTAAGATCGACGCCGACGAAAAATTTGCGCCGCTCGCGCCAAGAATGCCGCTCGTCGCACCGTTAGTCGCGTCAAAGAGCGCGGTGCTTGACGTGTCGACGCTGAGAAAGCTGACGCCTGCCGTCGGATCGTAAGAAGAGACAAGATTGACGATCCCACCAGTGGTCTGGAGAAAATTCTGGCCGTTGAAACTCGCCGAGCTGCCAATGCTGATCAAGATCGCCTGCTGCGCCGAGATGTCGCTCTGGATCTTGGTCAAGTCGGCGCCAGGATTGGACGCGGACACGAGATCGTTCTTGATGACGCTGACGACCGAAAGCGCGCTCGTCAATGCCGAACTCATCGTCGATACAAGCGATGAGCTTTCGCTTAGCGCGTCCGAAACAGCGCCGAGAGCGCCTATGTTGGAATTCATTTTTGTCGCAACAGACCAATAGGAAGAATTGTCGGCGGCAGTCGAAATGCGCAGGCCGGTCGAAATCTGTGTCTGGATCTTGGCCAAATTCGATTGTGTGTGCATAAGCGCCGCGAACCCCGTCATCGCGGACGTGTTTGTAAGTATGCTCGACATGAGATGTCCT
>NZ_KE386496.1:0-1601484 GCF_000427445.1 Methylocapsa acidiphila B2
ATCTATTTTCCAACTAACTCAACAGCTTGTATCCAAAGATCGCCGACGGACGTTTGATGCGACAGATTTATGCACAGGGCCGGAATTTCTCGGCGGCTTGCTGCGATGAACGGCGGTCATCCAGTCGACGATTTTGTCGCTGGCGGATCGGCGCGAAATCAGACGTTTACGTCAGGCGTCGGTCGAGCGAGCCGGCGGGCGGCGGAACCGCACTCGACGACTGTGAATATTTCGTAAAGCGGAGCCTTGCAGAGCCCTCGCCCTATGCTAAAGTCATTTCGCGTTCGGGATGCACAAGCTAAAGAGCCTAAGGCAAAACGACGCGCTCTTTCCAATTTTTTGTGTGTGCAGTGCGTATACACGCTACGCGTGATCGTATAACGCCTGTATCAAATTTGATCTCTCATGTTTCAACCATGGGGTTTCTTGAAACGAGCTCTCCGGTACGCGAAGGGCTCTCACACATTTCCGCAAATTCTGTCGCTGATTTGAAGCTTTGTTTTGGTATCAGAGTGCTATGCCTTTGGGTTACAAGGCGAAGCGAGGGGGATCTTTGACCGTGAATTTGATCGCGCTCTGTCTGCAGCTTTATCGTCAGGTTGGGTCGGATCGGCATGCGCCCACGCCGGAGCGGATGATGCGCTGGGCGTCAGCGCGGCGTCGTCTCTCCCGCAGCTAAAGTCTCCGCTTCTTTTCATTCACATCTCCCGAGAGACGTTCCGGCGCCGCATGCCGAGCGCCGACTCTCCTCGTCGTCCCGATGCGCAGAAGAAGACCGATGCTGGATTGGCGTAGACCGATGAACGAGCCTCGAGACCGAGGTGATTTGACCTCTCCGATCACCACTGCGACGAAAGAAGAAGCCTGGATGCGGATCTGCCGCCGACTGCGGATTGAGCTCGGCGATGATGTCTTCTCATCCTGGTTCGGTCGTCTGGAGCTCGACGAGCTTTCCGAGACGAGCGCATATCTTTCCGTGCCCACCAAGTTTCTGAAGAGCTGGATTCAGTCGCATTACGCGGAGAAGATTCAGAAGGCGCTCATCGGGGAGTTTCCCTCGGTCAGTAGCGTGACGATCGCCGTTCGCTCGTCGACAAGGCCGATGCCCGGCCGCCGGCCCGGACCCATGGAGCGCGCCAATAAAAGCGATGCGCGCACAGAGGGCGATAAAGCCCCGCCGCCGCCTTCCGCATATGGGCGTTCAGAAGTAAGACTTGCCGTGGAGTCGAAGACGCCCGAGCGGCTCGCAAAAGCGTCGGTGGATGGGGCGGAAGCCGAGATCTATGTTGGCTCGCCCCTCGATCGACGCCTGAATTTCTCGAATTTTCTCGTCGGCAAGTCGAACCAGCTGGCGCATGCCGCTGCGCAACGCGTCGCCTCGACGGAACCCGGCGAGCCGCTGACCTACAATCCCCTTTATCTTCACGCCTCGGTCGGCCTCGGCAAAACGCATTTGCTTCAGGCCGTCGCACATGCGGCGTCCGACGTCACGCGCCGCGTCATTTACCTTACCGCAGAGAAGTTCATGTATGGATTCGTCTCGGCGCTGAAGGCGCAGACGGCCATCGCCTTCAAAGAGCGGCTGCGCGGCATCGACGTCCTCGTGATCGACGACATCCAGTTCCTGCAAGGCAAGTCGATTCAACAGGAGTTCTGTCACACCTTGAACGCCTTGATCGACGCCAGGCGGCAGATCGTCATCGCCGCGGATCGCCCGCCGGGAGATCTCGAAAGCCTCGATGAGCGCGTTCGTTCGCGTCTCGCAGGCGGGCTATGCGTCGAGATGGGCGGCCTCGATGAGGCGCTTCGCGTCAAGATTCTTGAAACGCGCATCGCCGCGGCGCAGGCGGTCCATTCGAATTTCGACGTTCCCCCCGCCGTCATCGCCTATGTCGCGAGCGTCATCCAAACCAATGGCCGGGATCTCGATGGGGCGGTCAATCGCTTGCTCGCCCATGCTTCGTTGAGCGGGGCGCCGCTCGGCGTCGAGACCGCCGAACTCGCGATCCGCGACCTCGTCCGCACGCATGAGCCCAAGCGGATCAAAATCGAAGATATTCAGAAGCTGGTGGCGAGCCATTTCAATGTGAGTCGGGCCGATATTTTGTCGTCGCGGCGAACCGCGAATGTCGTGCGGCCGCGCCAGATCGCCATGTATCTTTCCAAGATTTTGACCTTGCGCTCATTGCCCGAAATCGGGCGACGTTTCGGCGGCCGCGATCATACGACCGTGCTTCATGCTGTGCGCAAGATCGAGGCGCTGACGACTTCCGATGGGACCTTGTCGGAGGAGATCGAGCTTTTGAAGCGGATGCTCATGGAATGAAAAAGTTCCGAGGCGTAGAATCTCCTGCTCGAAGGCCTCATTCGACCTTTTTCTGAACAGGCTCCAGCCGCGCGCTCCCGGTCTGCGCCGATTGGGGCTAGTCTCGCAGCATGACGCAAGAAACGATTCGCATCATCGGCATTGATCCCGGCTTGCGCCGCACCGGATGGGGCGTCATCGAATCATGCGGCTCGCGGCTGATCTATGTCGCCTGCGGCGCAGTGCGCTCGAATGAGAAAGCGGCGCTTTCCGAGCGTCTGCGCGAGCTGCATGACGGGCTCGCCGCGGTCATTTCCGCCTATGCGCCGGCGGAGGCGGCGGTCGAGGAGACCTTTGTCAACCGCGATCCGCAATCAGCCTTGAAGCTCGGCCAGGCGCGTGGGATCGCCCTGCTGGCGCCGGCGCGCGCCGGCCTGCCGGTCGCGGAATATGCCGCCAACCTCATCAAGAAGACGATCGTGGGCGCCGGCCACGCCGAAAAAGCGCAGGTCGCGATGATGGTGAAATTTCTGCTGCCCGCGAGCGACGCCGCGAGCGCCGATGCGGCCGATGCGCTCGCGGTGGCGCTCACCCATGCGCAACTCCGCGCGGCGGCGGGGCGCATCAGTTCGGCGCTGGCGCGCTGCTCGCGCGTCAAGGGCGAGACGGCGCAGTCATGACCCGACGGTCCATGACAATGGGCGGAGTCCTTCGGCGATGATCGGCAAGCTTCGAGGGGTCGTCGATTCCTTTGGCGAGGATTTCGTGATCCTCGACGTCAATGGAGTCGGCTATATCGTCCATTGCTCCAGCCGCACCTTGCAAAGGTTGTCGCGCGTCGGTGAGTTGGCTTCGCTCGCGATCGAGACCCAAATGCGCGAGGATTCCCTTCGTCTGTTCGGCTTCTCGACGGAGGCGGACCGCGACTGGTTCAAGCTCCTGCAATCAGTGCAGGGCGTCGGCGCGAAGGTGGCGCTGGCCGTTCAGGGCATTCTCGAGGCCTCAGAACTCGCCGCTGCGATCGCTTTTCAGGACAAGGCGGCGATCGCCCGAGCGAGCGGGGTCGGGCCGAAGCTCGCCGCCCGCATCGTCGCGGAACTAAAAGACAAGGCGCCGGCCGCTGGCGGCGCCGAGGTCCATCTCCAGGCTGCCGAAGGCGCGTCCGGCCAGGCCGCGCCGACCGCCGTCACCGATGCGATCTCCGCTCTGGTCACTCTCGGCTATGGCCGGCCGCAGGCGGCGGCGGCGGTCGCCGCCTCGGTCGCGGCATTGGGGGAGGGCGCGGCAACCGCCGAATTGATTCGCCGCGGCCTCAAGGAGCTGTCGCAATGATGAAACGGATTCACGCCTTGCCGTGATGCACGGCTTCCGCATTGGCGTCGAGCGGCCAGCGGGCCCGCGCGGCGAAGGTCAGATCGTCGATGAGGCCAAGCGACAGCCTCTCGAGCCCGGCCCAGGCGATCATCGCCCCATTATCGGTGCAGAGCTGCGGCGGCGGCAGGACGAGCCGCATGCCGCTCTCGCCGCAAAAGCGCATGAGCGCGCGGCGGATCGCGCCATTGGCGGCGACCCCGCCGGCGACGACCATGGCGTTCGAGGGACCGACCGTTTCGCGAAACAGGCGCAAGCCGACGCGTGAGCGATCGATGATCATGTCGACGACCGCCGCCTGGAACGAGGCGCAGAGATCGGCGACATCCGTCGGGCTGAGGGAATTCAGCCGCTCCATTTCGAGCCTGACGGCGGTCTTGAGGCCGGAGAGGGAGAAGTCCGGCTTCGGCCGCCCGAGCATGGGCCTCGGGAAGTCGAAGCGCGCCGCATTGCCCTCCGCCGCGCGCTTCTCGACCTCGGGGCCGCCGGGATAGGGCAGGCCGAGCATTTTTGCGATCTTGTCGAAGGCCTCGCCCACGGCGTCGTCGACCGTCGAACCGAGACGGAGATAATCGCCGACGCCTCTTACTGCGACGAGCTGCGTGTGTCCGCCGGAGACGAGCAGGAGCAGATAGGGAAATTCGAGGGCGTCGGTAAGCCGCGCCGTCAGCGCATGGGCCTCGAGATGATTGACAGCGATGAAGGGCTTACGGCTGGCTAAGGCGAGCGCCTTGGCGGTCGTGAGGCCGACGATGACGCCGCCGATGAGGCCAGGCCCTGCGGCGGCTGCTATGCCATCGAGATCGGCCAATCGCGTCCCGGCGTGGGCGAGGGCGCGCAGGACGAGCCGATCAATGATGTCGATATGGGCGCGCGCCGCGATCTCCGGCACGACGCCGCCATAGGCCGCGTGCTCCGCGATTTGGCTCATGACTTCGTTTGAGAGGATTTCCCCGGCGCCGCCCGGTTCGAGCCGGACGACGGCGGCGGCGGTTTCGTCGCAGGTGGTTTCAATGCCAAGAACGCGCATCGGCCTCTTTCAGTGCTGGGCCCGGACCCTTGCGCGACGCGCGGCACCGTGAAAAAAGCCGGGACCTCAACAGTAATGCGCTCTCGAACGGCTGACGGAAGTCCGTCCGGCTCGAAAATGCGCTTGATTTTCGATGATGGATGTTGGCGTCCAAGAACGGCCGCGTTATTTTCCAACCTATAGAACCATCCCATCGTTTTAGGAAATACGTCGATCTCCCTTTCACCTTCTTCCAGCGGCGCCCGCGGGCTCAAGATCGGAACGCGCGGCAGTCCGCTGGCGCTTGCGCAGGCGCATGAACTCCGGGGCCGGCTTGCGGCGTCGAGCCGCATCGACGGGGACGCGATCGAGATCGTCGTCATCAAGACCAGCGGCGACGTGATCCAGGATCGCGCGCTGAGCGAGGCCGGAGGGAAGGGGCTCTTCACCAAGGAACTCGATTTCGCGCTGATGCGGGGCGAGGTGGATATCGCCGTCCATTCCGCCAAAGACCTGCCGACAAGCCTGCCCGGCGAGATCGCCATCGCCGGCTATCTTCCGCGCGAGGATGTCCGCGACGCCTGGATCTCGCCCAAGGCGGCGCATCCGCTTGAGCTGCCGGCCGGCGCCGTCGTGGGCACGGCGTCCTTGCGGCGCGGCGCCATGGTGAAGCGGCTTCGTCCCGACCTCTCGATTGTCCTGCTGCGCGGCAATGTCGAGACGCGGCTTGGGAAGCTCGCGGCGGGCGAAGTGGACGCCACCCTCCTGGCGCTCGCGGGCTTGAAGCGGCTTGGTCTTGAAGATCGCGCGACGGCGGTGCTCGATGCGGGCGAATTCGTTCCCGCCGCCGGCCAGGGCGCCATCGCCATCACGCTCCGAGCCGGCGACCAGGCGGCCCTGGACGCGCTTGCGCCCGTCCTGGATGCGGCGACCGGCGCGGCGCTTGCGGCGGAGCGCGCCTTTCTTCATGTCCTCGACGGGTCCTGCAAGACGCCGATCGGCGCCCATGCCCGGCTCGCGGGCGATGAGATCAATTTTCACGGCGTCGTGCTAAAGCCGGACGGATCGCAGTTTTTCGAGGTCGTCTTGTCCGGGTCCGCACGCGAAGCGGCGGCGCTCGGGGCGGCTGCGGGGGATGATGTGCGCGCGAGGCTCCCAGCCGCCTTTTTCGAGGATTGAGAGCGATGCTGGTCTTGCTCACCCGCGCCCTAGACGAAGGCACGCGAACGGCGATCAAGCTCGCGTCGAGCGGCCATCGAGCGATTCTGTCGCCGGTTCTGGATATGGTGCCGACCGGCGCCGAATGGCCGCATGGCGTCGTCGGCGGCGTGCTGGCGACAAGCTCGCAAGCCTTCGAGCTTTTCTCCGACGCGCCCGAATGGCCTTCGCCGGAAGCGCGCCGCCTGCTGCCGCTTTACCTCGTCGGCGCGCGCACGAAGGACGCGGCGCGCGAGCGCGGTTTCGAGGGGGCCGCTCTGATAGCCGCCGACGCCAAGGAGCTGGCGGCGAGCGTCGCGGCGAACGTCGAAGCGTCGCGCCGGCTGCTCTATCTCGCCGGCCGCGACCGCAAGCCTGATCTCGAGAAGACGCTCGCCGAGGCCGGCAAGCGCATCGAGACGATCGAAGTCTATTCGGCGCAGGCGGCGGAATCCTTGAGCGATGAAGCGGCCGCCGCGCTTGGCGCCGGGACGATCGGCGCGGTGCTGCATTATTCCAGGCGCAGCGCGGAAATTTTCCTTAGCCTCGCGCGTCGCGCCGGCCTCGACGTTTCGAAGATGCCGCATGTCGCAATTTCAGCCGATGCGGCTGCGCCGCTGAGGGCGGCCGGTTTCGACGAGATGCATGTCGCCGAACAGCCGAACGAGCAGGCGGTGCTCGCGCTTGTCGCGGCGCTGGCGGCGAGGGCCGAGACCTTGTCGGCCCGACGGGGCGCTCGGTCTTGATGCGGCGGCGCCCGACCCTTCGATCTATAATGCGGAGGCTGGTTTTTCTCGCTTCGCTGCTCGCCCTGGGCCAAACGGCGGGGCTGGTTGCGGCGCGGGCCGACGATGCCGTCGAGGTGAAGGTAGGCTTTATTCGCGCGCCCCATGTGAGGGAGACGATCTCGATTCTCGACATTCCGGCCGAAGACGACGCCATCGCCGGCGCGCGGCTCGCCGTCGAGGATAATAATACGACGGGGCGCTTCCTGGGCCAGAGCTTTTCGATCGAGGACCGGCTCCTCAAAGCCGGAGACGATCCGTTGGCCGCCATGAACAGCCTTGTTGAGCACGGGGTGTCCTTGCTGCTCGTCGATCTTCCCGCCGCCCAAATCCTCGCCCTAGCCGATGCGGCGAAAAGCCGGAACATCCTCCTTTTCAACGTCGGCGCTCCAAACGACTCGCTGCGCGAAGAGAATTGCCGAGCTGACGTGATCCATGTCGCGCCGTCCCATTCCATGCTCGCCGACGGCCTCGCCCAATATCTTGTCTGGAAGCAATGGAAGCGCTGGCTTTTGATGAAGGGGTCGCATTCCGAAGACCAGCTTTTCGCCGACGCCTTGCGCCGCTCCGCCAGGAAATTCGGCGCCAAGATTGTCGAGGAGCGCGTTTACGAAGATACGGGAGGCGGCCGGCGCTCGGATTCCGGGAGCGTCCAGACCCAAAGGCTCGTGCCGGTCGCGACGCAAAGCGCGCCGGCCTATGATGTGCTCGTCGCGGCGGACGAGAGCGAGGTGTTTGCGGAATATCTTCCCTATCGAACCTTCGATCCGCGCCCGGTCGCGGGCTCGGCAGGGCTGAAGCCTCTGAGCTGGGATCCGACCCATGAGCAATGGGGCGCGATCCAGCTCCAGAACCGATTTATGAAGCTCGCCGCCCGCCGGATGAACGCGCGCGACAATCAGGCTTGGGTCGCGATGCGCATGATTGGCGAGGCGGCGACGCGGACGGGCTCGAGCGACCCTAAGCTCCTTCGCGAATATTTGATCGGGCCGGAGTTTTCCATCGCCGCCTTCAAGGGGCAAAAGCAGACCTTGCGGCCGTGGAACCTGCAATTGCGCCAGCCGATCCTGCTCGGCGACGGGCGCATGATCGTCTCGGTTTCGCCGCAGGAAGGCTACCTGCATCAAAATTCCGAGCTCGACACGCTCGGCCTCGACCAGCCGGAAACGAAATGCAAGCTGCAATGATGTCTCGCCTTGGCGTGGCCGCCCTCTCGATGCTCGTTGCGACGGTCGCGCCCGCCGCCGCCTACACCGCCTATGTCTCGAATGAGAAGGGCAATTCGATTTCCGTCATCGATACGGAAAAGCTCGAAGTCACGAAGACCGTCAAGGTCGGCCAGCGGCCGCGCGGCGTCGCCCTGAGCCGGGACGGCGGCCAATTGTTCATTTGCGCCGGCGACGACGACGCCATTCAGATCCTCGACACCAAGAGCTTGACGATCGTCGGCGAATTGCCCTCCGGACCTGATCCCGAGCTCCTCATCCTGAGTCCCGACGGCAAGCTTCTCTACACCTCGAACGAGAACGACAATCTCGTCACGGCGATCGACGTCGCCACGCGCAAGGTCGTTTCGGAAATTCCGGTCGGGGTCGAGCCGGAAGGAATGGCGCTGAGTCCTGACGGCAAAGTCCTCGTCAACACGTCCGAAACGACAAATATGGCGCATCTCATCGACACTGAGACGCGCAAGATCTTCGCGAATGTTCTTGTCGACGCGCGGCCGCGCTCTGCGCAATTCACGGCGGATGGCGGTGAGTTGTGGGTCTCGGCCGAGGTCGGCGGCACGGTCAGCGTGATCGGCGCCTCCACCCATAAGATCAAGCAGAAGATCGCCTTCGAAATCCCGGGCCTCGCCAAGGAGGCGATCCAGCCGGTCGGAATCAAATTCTCGCTAGATGGCCAGCGGGCCTTCGTCGCGCTTGGTCCGGCCAATCGGGTCGCGGTCATCAACGCCGCGACGAAGCAGGTTGAAAAATATCTGCTCGTCGGCCAGCGCGTTTGGCAATTGGCCTTCACGCCGGATGGAAAATATCTTTATGCGACCAATGGCGTCTCGAACGACGTATCGGTCATCGACGTCGCCGCGCTCAAGGTCGTCAAATCGATTGCGGTCGGATCCTTTCCCTGGGGCGTCGCGATTGCCGGACGATGAGCCCCCGCTAGCGGCCTTGACGGCTGCCTTGGAGATCGCCGGCGTCAGCCATCGTTACGGCAAGCGCCTGGCTCTAGACGACGTCTCCCTCAGCGTGAGGCCCGCGAGCTTTTGCGTCCTGCTCGGGCTCAACGGCGCGGGCAAGAGCACCCTTTTTTCCTTGATCACCCGCCTCTATGCGGCGCAGTCAGGGAAAATTAAGATTTTCGGTTGGGACGTCAGCCGCGACTCCGGGGAAGCGCTCCGACGGCTCGGCGTCGTCTTTCAGGCGCGCACGCTCGATCTCGACCTTTCTATCGCGCAAAACTTCGCCTATCACGCGGCGCTGCATGGCGTCGGCGCGCGGGAAGGACGGGCGCGCGCCGAGGCGCTACTGGCCCAGATCGGCATGGCTGATCGCGCCGGGGACAAAGTGCGTTCGCTCTCGGGCGGGCAGATGCGTCGCGTCGAGATCGCGCGCGCCCTTTTGCATCGTCCGAGCATGCTGCTCCTCGACGAGCCGACCGTCGGACTCGACGTCAAGGCCCGCGCCGATATTCTCCACCATGTGCGCGGCCTCGTCGCGCAGGAGGGCGTCGGCGTCCTCTGGGCGACGCATCTCATCGATGAGGTCGCGGGGAGCGACGACGTCGTCGTGCTGCATCTCGGCAGGCTGCTCGACAAAGGCAATGTCGGCGAGGTCGTAGCCCGAGCTGGCGCGGATGACATCGCCGCGGCTTTCGCGAAGTTGACCGAGGCGGGCGCACCGGGAGAAGCGGGTCGATGATCAATCCGGCTGTGAGCGCCTGCGCGACTAAAAAGGGCTTCGGCCTCGCCGAATATGCAATCTGCCTCAATGGCGTGGTCTGGCGCGAGGCCTTGCGCTTCTTGCACCAAAGGGAGCGTTTCGTCTCGGCGCTGGTGCGCCCGCTCGTTTGGCTCTTCATTTTCGCGGCGGGATTCCGCTCGGTGCTGGGCGTCTCCATCATTCCGCCCTATGACACTTACGTTCTTTACGAGGTTTACATCACGCCCGGCCTCATGGCGATGATCCAGCTTTTCAACGGCATGCAAAGCTCGCTTTCGATGGTCTATGACCGCGAGATGGGGAATATGCGGACGCTGCTCGTCAGTCCCTTGCCGCGATGGTTTCTATTGACCTCACGCCTCGTCGCCGGGGCGTCGGTCTCGCTGCTTCAGGTCTATGCGTTTCTGCTGGTGGCCTATGCGTGGGAGATCGAGCCGCCTTCGCTATGGGGCTATCTCACCGTGCTTCCCGCGCTCGTCCTGTCGGGGCTGATGTTCGGCGCGCTCGGGATGCTCTTGTCGTCGCTGATCAAACAATTGGAGAATTTCGCAGGGGTGATGAACTTCGTCATCTTCCCGATGTTCTTCGCATCTTCGGCGCTATATCCGCTCTGGCGCGTTAAGGAGGGCAGTCCCTGGCTTGCCTTCTTTTGCGAGCTCAACCCCTTCACGCATGCGGTCGAGTTGATTCGTTTCGCCTTCTATCAGCAGCTCAATCTAGGGGCGCTGGCGGTGACGATGGGGGCGACGATCGTCTTTCTCGGCGCCGCCATCACGGCCTATGATCCTTCGCGCGGCATGCTGATGCGGCGCGAAGGAGCTTGAGCATCGGCTGTCGCGAGGCCTTACTTCTTCTTGCCGTCGGCGCCGAACTGCGCGAGATAGGCGACGAGATTGTCCCGATCCGATTCCTTCGGCAGGCCGGCGAAGATCATCTTGGTGCCGGGGACCACGGCCTTGGGATTGGCGAGATATTCGTTCAGCTTCGCCTCGTCCCAGGTGATGCCGGAATTCTTGTTGGCGTCGGAATAGCTATAGCCCTCGACCGCGCCGGTCTTGCGCCCGATCAGGCCATTCAGCTCCGGACCGACGAAATTCTTGGCGCCTTCGCCGATCTGATGGCAGACCTTGCACTTCTGGTTGTAAATCGTTTCGCCGGCGGCGGCGTCGGCGGCCATGGCTCCGGCGGCGGACGCGGCCCAAGCGACCGAGGCGACCATGCAGACATATTTCAATTTCATATCCCGTTTCCTTCCCATTATGCGAGGGGCGTTGGATAAAACTCTCGCTCTTCGCCCGTCGTCATGGCCAAATCGGCGATCCGTTTTCGGGCTCGCGCAACCCTGCATCTATCCTGACACCATGCCTCAAGACAACCCGGACCTTTTCCAGAAATGTTGCGAAGGCCGCCGAAAATCAACGCGCGCCGGTGCGGCTGGGGGGATTTTATCCCGCGGCGTTGTGGTTTTTTACCTTGCCGTCGCGGTAGTTTTCATTTGCGCGCCTCTCGCTTTGGGGAGCGCCTCGGCCGCCGAGACTCTGCGCATCGGCGTGCAAAAGACCGGCACCCTTGGTTGGGAGCTCGCGATCATCAAGGCGAGGGGGCTCGACAAGAAAGCCGACCTTGATCTCAAAGTCGCTGAACTCGCTTCCCCCGAGGCCGGTAAGATCGCCCTGATCGGGGGCTCCGTGGACATGATCCTCTCCGATCTCCTGTGGGTTGCGCGCGAGCGAAGCCTCGGCGCGCATCTGCTCTTTAAGCCCTATTCCAGCGCGCTTGGCGCGCTCATGGTGCCGGCAGGCTCGCCGATCAGGGATTTGGCCGATCTGAAAAATCGAAAACTGGCGGTCGCCGGGGGGCCTTTGGACAAAAGCTGGCTCCTGCTCCGGGCGCTCGCGCGCCGCGCCAACATCGATCTGAAGGGCGAGGCGGAAATCATTTATGGCGCGCCGGCCCTTCTTTATGAAAAAGCGGCGAGCGGAGAGGCCGACGCAAGTCTGAACTTCTGGAATTTTTGCGTCGCCCTGGAAGCGCGCGGCTTCAAACGGCTCATCGGCATGGACGAAGTCGAGCGGCGCCTCGGCGCCAAGGAGCCAGTGGCCCTCGTCGGGTATGTCTTCGACGAGTCTCTCGCGCAAAAAAGCCCGGCGGCTTTGGCGCGATTTTTTGCGATCGCGGCGGAGGTGAGGGACAGTCTCGTGCATTCGGAGGTAGAGTGGGCGACGCTGGCGCCGCGCATCGGGGTCAGCGATCCGGTCCAGCTTGCGCTTTACCGCCGGACCTATGCGGACGGCGTTCCTAGGCGATCGATCGACGCCGAGGCCGCCGACGCCCGCGCGCTCTATCGCATCCTCGCCGAGATCGGCGGCGCCGATCTCGTCGGCCCCGCCCAGGATCTCGACGCGGCGATCTATTATCGCCCGCCTCAGGACAATTAATCCGTGCTGTCCAGATTGGCGTCGCTTCTCGTCTTGCTGCTTGTGTGGCAGCTGGGCTCGGTCTTCGCCGGCCCGCGCGCCCTGCCGGCGCCGCTGGCGGTGCTCGCCGTCATCGACGCAGAAGCGCGTTCCGGCGCGCTTTTCTTCAATTTGGCGGCGACCCTTCTTCGCGTCGTCGCGTCCTTCACTTTGGCCATGGCCTTGGGGACGGCGCTCGGCCTTGCCATGGGCCGGCACAAGCCCGTCGACCGTTTCTGCGATCCCTGGCTCATCATCCTCCTAAACCTGCCGGCGCTGGTCGTCATCGTGCTCGCCTATATCTGGATTGGGCTCAACGAGACCGCCGCGATCGGCGCCGTCGCGCTCAATAAATTGCCGATTGCGACGGCGACGGTGCGCGAAGGCGCGCGCGCGCTGGATGCGAGCCTCGATGAAATGGCGCGGGTCTTCGCCATGCCGCTCGGCGTGAGGGTCAGGCATGTGCTCCTGCCGCAGCTTGCGCCCTATCTCGCGGCGGCGATGCGTTCCGGTCTATCCTTGGTTTGGAAGGTCGTTCTCGTCGTCGAATTGCTTGGTCGCTCGAACGGAGTCGGCTTCGAGATCGGCGTGGCCTTTCAATTATTCGACGTGACAAAGCTTTTGGCCTATGCGCTTCCCTTTGTCGGGCTGATGCTGGCGATAGAGACCTTTATTGTCCAACCCATTGAGCGACATGTCTCCCGCTGGCGACCGGGTCGGACTTGAAGTCGCCATCGCCAAAAAGGCCTATCTCGGCGCGTCGGGCGAGTCGCGCGCAGCCCTTCGCGACGTCGCCTTCGCGTTGAAGCGCGGCGAGGTCTGCGCCTTGCTGGGCCCCTCTGGCTCAGGCAAGACGACTTTGCTGCGCATCGTCGCGGGTCTCGATCGTGATTTTGAAGGTGGAGTCTGGCTTCCGTCGCCGCATCGGCTCGGAATGGTGTTCCAGGAGCCGCGGCTCTTGCCCTGGCGCACCGTCGCCGAGAATTTACGCCTCGCCGGCGCTTCGGAGCCAAAGAGCCTTGCGGAAATCGCTGCGGTTCTCGGCCTCGCCCTCCATCTCGATCATTTTCCAGGCGAATTATCTCTCGGCCTCGCCCGTCGGGTCGCGATCGCGCGGGCTTTCGCAGTCAAGCCCGATCTTCTCCTGCTTGACGAGCCCTTCGTCTCGCTCGACGCCGCCCTTGCGCTACGCCTGCGCGGCGAGCTTCAGGCGCTGGTCGAGACGCATAAGGCGACGACTCTCATCGTCACCCATGACGTGGAAGAGGCGATCTCTCTCGCTGATAGGATCATCGTGCTGGCCGGCGCGCCGGGAAGCCTGATCGCCGATCTCGCGATCGAGACGCCGCGCCTCGCCATGACCTCTAGGCAGGCCGCGGCGATTAAGGCCGAATTGGCCGCGCTCGCCGCGCCGCGCGCGGATCGGTGAGATTGGAGCTTCCCGATCGAGCCCGCGCTTCCGTCTCGACCGGATCCAGCCTAGAAATCTGCGAGTTCAGGAAGGCGAATCGGGGGCGTTGTGCAAGCGGATATCAGAGCGGCGGAGGCGGCGCTCGAACGCGTATTCGGCTTCACGTCCTTCCGGCCGGGTCAGCGCGACATTCTCGAAGCCGTGCTTGCGGGTGAAAATGTCCTCGCTGTCATGCCCACGGGCGCCGGCAAATCGCTTTGCTATCAATTGCCGGCGCTTGTCCGTCGGGGCCTCACGATCGTCGTCTCGCCGCTGATCGCCTTGATGCGTGATCAGGTTCAGCAATTGCGCCGCGTCGGAATTGCCGCCGCCGCCCTGAACTCATCGAATAGCGGCGAGGATAACGCTCTGGTAGAGCGCGGCCTTCGTGACGGCCGCTACCGACTCGTTTATGTCGCGCCGGAACGTCTCGTACGGCCGGACGCCGTGGCTTTGCTTCGCGATTCGGGCGCGAATGTCCTCGCCATCGACGAGGCCCATTGCGTCTCGCAATGGGGTCATGACTTCAGACCCGAATATCTCGGCCTCGCCCAAGCGGCGCGCGCGATCGGCGATCTCCAGTTTGTCGCAGTGACCGCCACGGCCGACGCGCCGACGCGCGCAGACATTGTCCGCAGGCTTTTTTCCGCCGAGCCGCGCATCTTCGTCAGCTCCTTCGATCGGCCGAATCTCCACCTCGCCATGCGCCGCAAGTCGGACGCCGCGCGCCAAATCGAAGCGGTGGTGAAGAGCCATAAGGGCCAAAGCGGCATCGTCTATGCCGCCTCGCGCAATGGCGTGGAAAAGCTCGCGCGAAGCCTGAGCGCCAGCGGCGTTCCGGCGCTCGCTTATCATGCAGGCCTCGAGGCGGAGATCAGATCGGCGAACCAAGATGAGTTTCTGCGCAATGACGGCGTCGTCATCGTGGCCACCGTCGCCTTCGGCATGGGCGTCGACAAGCCGAACGTCCGGTTCGTCTGCCATGCCGATTTGCCGCAAAGCGTCGAGGCCTATTACCAGGAGATCGGCCGCGCCGGGCGCGACGGGTTGCCGGCCGACACTTTGACCTTGTTTAGCGACGCCGACATTCTGTTGCGGGAGCGCCAGATCGCCCAGGGCGACGCCCCGGAGGAGCGCAAGCGCCTGGAGCGGCGCAAGCTGCAGGCGCTGATCGCGCTCTGCGAGACGCCGCGCTGCCGTCGCCAGACGCTGCTCGCGGCCTTCGGCGAAGCGTCGCAGCCTTGCGGAAATTGCGACATTTGCGAAGGCCGATGGCCATTCTTCAACGGCGCGGTGGCGGCGCAAAAGGTCATGTCGGCCATTCATCGCACCTCGGGCCGGTTCTTTTCCGGTCATCTCGCCAATCTGCTCGTCGGCCGCGCGACCGAGGCGATCAAGCGGCATGGCCATGACCTTCTGCCGACCTTCGGCGTCGGCAAGGAATTGAAGCCTTCGGAATGGCGAAGCATCTTCCACCAGCTTCACGCGGAAAACTTGATTGCTCAGGACCAGGACGACCGCGACCGCTGGGTTTTCACCGAGGCGGGGCGCGCCGTGCTCAAGGGCGACGCGCCTTTGACTTTGCGGGGCGAGATCACTCTGCCGAGCGGGCGCAAGGCCGACCGGCGAGACAGTTTGCGCCACATCGAGTCCGTTCAGGCCGGCGATCCGACGCTCGAGGGAAGCGCCTTCGAGCCTCGGGCGGCAGGGCCGGCGCTGACCGCGGCGGAACATAGCCGCCTAGCCGCGCTCAAGGGCAAGCGCCTTGAACTCGCGCGGGCGCAGAAGATTGCACCTTACATGATTTTCCATGACAGCGTTTTGATCGCGATGGCGCAGCGCCGTCCACAAACAGGCGAGGCCATGCGCTCGATTCCCGGGGTTGGGCCGGGCAAGCTCGAACGCTATGGTTCGGTTTTTCTCGCCGTTTTGGCCGCCCACGACAAGGAAAGGTGAGAAGGCGCCATTGCCGGGCCATTTCACTTTGCGCGAGCGCTGTCCCAGGGGGCGCGGCTTGAAGCCGACGTCTCAGCGCGCGCCCACCAGAGAGCGGGGGACGAACTTAAAAATTGATAGGTAATGTAAATACCCAATCTTAGTTCGTGATTTTTACGGGACCATCACCCATTTGGATGAGAGACATCAGGTTTTCTTATGATCAGGCCTGGAAATAGGAGCGTGCGACAATCAATCTCTACGCGATTGCGCAAGTTCGACACCTTCCGGCGACTTCCATGACGGTGGCGCGCGGCGAAAACTGCGCCTTTTCGACCAAGCCGGCCAAGCTCCCGTTCAGCTCGTGAGACGTCGCCTCGACGACCTCGCCGCAGGTCTCGCAAATCAAAAATACGATGGGCTCCCGCGCCGCATGGCCGTGGCCGCAAGCGAGATAGGCGTTGCGAGAGGTGAGGCGATGGATGAGATTGGACTCGAGCAGGAAATCGAGGGCGCGATAAATCGAGATCGGAGCCGGCCTTTTACCAGTCGCCAGGGCGACGCGATCGATCATCTCATAGGCGCCGAGCGGGCGTCCTTCGATCGCGAGAATCTCGAGGATTCGCCGCCGGCTCGGCGTCAAGGCGATGCCTTTCTCGCGGCAAAGCGCCAGGGCCGCCGCGGCGCGATCGCCGCTGCGTCCCGGCGCTTCTCCGCCTTCGCCCGGCGGGCGCGGTGCGCGTGAAATCGTCATATAGACAATATAACCGGATTAAGGGGCCGAAGCGAACCTGGCGATGAAAAGCTTTTGCCGAGACTTCGTTTCGCCAAAGCAAGGGTGTAATTTAAGCCTACGGCTTAGCCGATTCGCCGATCTGAAAGCATGTCGCGCAAAAAATGCACGCGATTTTGATCTCGGACATGCTCCAACTGCTGACGCACGCAAGATTTTGGAGAACCCATGACCCTTAAAAACCGCAGCGCCATCGTCACCGGCTCGACCAGCGGCATCGGCCTCGCCATCGCCCGCGCCTTCGCTAAGGAAGGCGTCAACGTCACGATCAACGGCCTCGGCGATCCAGCGGCGATCGAGGCCGAGCGCGCCGGCATCGAGAAGGAGTTCGGGGTCAAGGCTTTTTACTCGCCGGCCGACATGACCCGGCCCGACGAGATTCGCGGCATGGTGAAGGAGGCCGAGGAGAAACATGGCGGCGTCGATATCCTGGTCAATAATGCTGGAATTCAGCATGTCGCGCCGATCGAGGACTTTCCCATCGAGACCTGGAACCTGATCCTGGCGATCAATCTTTCGGCCGCCTTTCATGCGATCGCCGCTGCGATCCCGGGCATGAAATCGCGCAAATGGGGCCGCATCATCAGCACGGCCTCAGCGCATTCGCTTGTGGCTTCACCGTTCAAGTCGGCCTATGTGACGGCCAAGCACGGACTGGCCGGGCTCACCAAGACTGCAGCTCTGGAACTCGCCACCTATGGCGTGACGGTCAATTGCATCTCGCCGGGCTATGTCTGGACGCCGCTGGTCGAAAAGCAGATTCCCGATACGATGGCGGCGCGCCACCTGACGCGCGAGCAGGTCATCAACGACGTGATTCTGGCCGCCCAGCCGACGAAGCAATTCGTGACCGCCGACCAAGTCGCCTCGCTCGCCGTCTATCTCAGCACGGATGCGGCGGCGCAAATCACTGGCGCGAATATTTCCATCGACGGCGGCTGGACCGCTGAGTAACAGCGCATTGATCTGGACATGGCGAGCGGTAAAGGCGAAATCGATTGGGGCGGCCAGAAAAAGGTCAACCTGGCCTTGCAGGGCGGCGGCTCGCATGGCGCTTTCACCTGGGGCGTGCTCGACTTTCTGCTCGAGGACGAAAGGCTCGATTTCGAGGCGATCACGGGGACGAGCGCCGGCGCGATGAACGCGGTCGTCCTCGCTGAAGGCTATCTCACCGATGGCCGCCAAGGCGCGCGCAAGAGCCTCGCGAGATTTTGGCGCTCGATCAGCGACGAAGGCGCGCTTTCGCCGATCGAGCGCAAGTTTCTTCACGCTTATTTTCTCGGGTGGCCGCTGCAGGCGCAATTCGCCACTTGGTGGGCGGACCTCGTGACCCATTACGCGAGCCCTTACGAATTCAACCCGCTCAACATCAATCCCTTGCGGGACCATCTCGCGAAGATGATTGATTTCGAGAAAGTTCGAGCCCTGACCGAGCTCAAGCTCTTCGTCGCTGCGACCAACGTCCAAAACGGCAAGATCAGGGTATTTGAAGGACATGAGCTCACCGTCGATCATGTGATGGCCTCGGCCTGCCTGCCCAATCTGTTCCAAGCGGTCGTGATCGACGACGTCCCCTATTGGGACGGCGGCTATATGGGCAATCCCGCGTTGTTTCCACTGTTCTACAAGACGGCGTGCCCGGACATCGTCATCATTCAGGTCAATCCCATCGAACGCGACGAAACTCCGCGCTCGGCGCGCGACATTCAGAATCGCCTCAACGAGATCACTTTTAACGGCGCTCTCATGAGCGAGATGCGGGCTATTGATTTCGTGGACCGGCTCGTCGACTCCGGCGTTTTGTCACGCGACAATTACATGCGGCCCTTCGTCCACCGGATCGACGGCGGGCGTTTGCTCGAGCCTTTCTCGGCCGCGACGAAGCTCGACGCCTCTTGGTCCCTGATCAGCCAGCTTCATGGCTTCGGCCGCGCCGCCGCTCGGCAATGGCTCGATTCGCACTATGATGCGATCGGCAAGCGAGGCACGCTCGATTTGCGCATGGCCTATTCGTAGCGCAGGCCTCACCGATTCAGGATGAGGATCGCGCCGTTCAGGGCGCCCGCATAGCAGAGCCAGGCGAAATAAGGGGCGAGCAGCATTGCAGATGCGCGATCCGCTTTGGCGCTTTGAAATATAGTCGCCGCCAGAATTGCGCATATGGCCAAGAGGATCGCGAATCCCGACCAAATCGCGTGTAGGCCGAAGAAGATAGGCGACCAGATCGCGTTCAGTACCAGTTGGCCGACGAAGAGGCGGAGGGCGCGCGTCCGCGCCGGCGAGGGAACGGCGCGATCCCAAAGGCGCCAAAGCGACAAGGCGATGAGAAGGTAAAGAATTCCCCAGGCGAGAGGGAAGACGAAATTGGGCGGGGTCCAGGGTGGTTTCGCCAAGCTGGCGTACCAGGTCGGAATTTGTGAGGCCGTCGCGCGCCCGCCTAGCCCGGCGATGGCGGCGCAGAGGGCGAGGCAGAGGCCGAGTCGTATCATTGACCTGACGGGCGGGGCGATAAGCGCGTTTTCACCCATTTTGTCGCCTCGCATGCATGGGGCGTCGCGCGGCTTGGCGCGTCAAGCCGGCTTCGGCATGGTGAGTCGTTGAAAAAAGAGAAGATCGAGTTCCGGCGCCCGTCCGACAAGCGCCGTCAGCAAGGCGTGGACTTGTCCGCGATGATGCGTTTGATGATTGAAGACATGGCTTAGGGCGGAGGCGAGGGGTTGCTCAATCGGCGTGGCGGGCGCCGAGATGCTGCGATACTTGATCACGCTGCTGAGCCGGGCGTCGTCAAGGCCCTCGACAAACGCGATGATCCGCCGATCCTCCGCCTCGCGCGCTTGGCGCAGCGCGCCGAGCGAATCGAAAAGGATCGCGTCGAGCCTATCGGGCGCCGCGCCTTCTCCGGTGAATCGCCGCAGCCAGATGCGATCCGCCGCCAGCAAATGATTGAATGTTCCATGCACGGATTTGAAGAAGGCCCCGCGATCGGCGCGGTAATCGGCGTCGCTCAGCGCGCTGGCTGCGTCGTAAAGCCGTTGGTTCGCCCACGCGTTATAATCGGCGAAGGCGTCGAAATGAGCTTTCAGCACCGGCTGCGCCTCCTCGAAAGGTCGCGCATGCGGATCTAGCGCAAATGTGTATGGCTTGGCGTGATCGTGAAGGCGAGCCTCTTGCCGTGGCCATGCGCATGATCGGCGGCTCTAGAATGCCGCCCGTGCGGGCCATGCGCATGCCGCGTCCAGCCATGTCGGCCGGCATGATGACGAGAATGGCCGGAGGCATGGGCGACGCGCTGGCCGGACGAGCCCGACTCGGGCTGGACGGCGTCGCCATCGGTGGAATCGCTGACGTCTTGGACCTGCGCGCCGCCGCCGCTATGGCCATGGGCGACGGGGCCGAAGGCCGCCAGGCATTGATTATAGGCGTCGGCGGCCTCGATCTTCTCGCAATCGTCAATTGTGCGGGGGGCGGCGCTCGCAAGCGCCGACGGCGCGAGCAATGCGGCGGCCAAGATCATCGTCGAAACATATTTCACGGCTTCATCCTCTGAGCGTCGCGCCGGTCTTCCTGCCGACTTCGGCGATGATCTTCGCGGCGACGGCGTCGATCTCGGATTCGGTCAGGGTTTTTTCGCGCGGTTGCAAGGCGACGGATATGGCGACGGATTTCTTGCCCTCCGGCACCCCTTTGCCCTCGTAGACGTCGAAGACCCCCACATCCGATACGAGCGTGCGCTCTCCGGCGAGCGCTGCTTTCACAATGTCGGCAGCCTGCACGGAGCGATCGACAAGGAAGGCGAAATCACGCAGCACGGGCATGAACTCCGAGAGTTCGAGCTTTGGTTTGGCTTTTGTCGACCTAGATTTTGGCGTTGGTATGTCATTCAAAACTAGCTCGAAGCCGACCAGGGGGCCCTGCGCGTCCAGTTCCTCGAGCACGCGCGGATGGATCTCGCCGAAGGCGCCGATCTGGTTCTTCGGCCCGAATTGCAAAATTGCCGAGCGGCCCGGGTGGAACCAGGCCGGTCCGCCGAGGACAACCTGCAATCCCCCGACCGGCGCGCCGAGCGCGGCGAGAAGAGCCATGGCGTCGGCCTTGGCGTCGAAACAATCGACGTCTCCGGTCGCGGCCGACCAGTGGCGTCCGACGCCAGCCGACTTGGCGCTGCCGCGCCGCACGCCGCACGCCGCCATGCGCTGGCCTGCTTCATCGGCGCCTTTGAAGATCTGACCCACTTCGAAGAGAGCGAGATCGCCGTGGCCGCGGTCGGCGTTGCGCTGCGCTGCGGCTATAAGCCCTGGCAGCAGGCTCGGCCGCATGTCGGACAATTCCGGCGCGATCGGGTTGGCGAGGGCGAGCTCGGGCGCGCCGCCGCCGAAAAGCTCGGCGCGTCGGTTTGAGACGAAGGACCATGTCACCGCTTCGACCAAGCCGCCGGCGGCGAGCGCGCGCTTGGAGGCGCCGACGCGTTTCTGCAATGGCGTGAGCACGGGATCAGCAACATGTTCCGAGGCGCGGGGCAGGGGCCTAGCCGCGACCCGTTCGAGCCCGGCGATCCGCACGATTTCCTCGACGAGATCGGCTTTGCCTTCGATATCGGGGCGGAAGGAGGGGGCCTTGACGAGGATCCGGTCGCTATTGCCAGCCGAGCCAGCGAGCTCGAAGCCGAGCCTTTCGAGGATCGCGGCCATTTCCGACGCTTCGATCTCGAGCCCCGCAAGGCGGGCGACTTCACTCCACGGAAAGGCGATCCGCGTATCGGGCTGCGGAACCTTGCCGACGCATTTCACAAAAGAAGCCACGCCGCCGCAGAGCTCCAGCACAAAGGCGGTCGCGAGATCGAGCCCCGGCAGGCAGAAGGCCGGATCGACGCCGCGCTCGAACCGATAGCGCGCGTCGGAATTTATGCCGAGCTTGCGTCCTGTCCGGGCGATGTTCACCGGGTCCCAAAGCGCCGACTCGATCAGGACGGATGTCGTCGCCTCATCGCAGCCCGAGGCCTCTCCGCCCATGATTCCGGCGAGCGATTCCACGCCCGCCTCATCGGCGATGACCACCATATCGGAGTCGAGGGCGTAGGTGCGCCCGTCGAGGGCGCGCAATTGCTCTCCCGGCCGCGCGCGCCGGATGACGATGTCGCCCTGGACCTTCGCGGCGTCGAAAACATGGAGCGGGCGGGCGCGGTCGAAGGCGAAATAATTGGTGATGTCGACCAGCGCATTGATAGGCCGCAGCCCGATCGCCTTGAGCCGCCTCTGCATCCACTCGGGGCTTGGTCCATTGCGGACGCCGCGCACGAGGCGAAAGGCGACGACCGGCGCGAGATGGGCGTCCTCCGGCGCAAAATCAAGCTTGACGTCGATCGGGAAGCGCGCGCCTTCCGGCACCGGCGCGACCGTGCGGTCCAAAAACTTGCCGAGGCCCGCCGCCGCGAGGTCGCGGGCGACGCCTTGGACTCCCATGGCGTCCGGCCGGTTCGGCAAGAGATTAATCTCGACCATGGGATCGGCGAGCCCGGCCCATTCCGCATAGGGCGCGCCGACCGGCGCCGACTCGGGCAGTTCGAGAATGCCGTCGTGATCGTCCGATAATCCGAGCTCCGACCCCGAGCAGAGCATGCCGTTCGACTCGACGCCGCGGATGACGCCTTTGCCGAGCGTCACCTTCTTGCCGGGGATATAGGCGCCGGGCAAAGCGAAAACCGACTTGAGGCCGGTTCGCGCATTGGGCGCGCCGCAGACGACCTGGATCGGGCGCTCGCCGCCGGCGTCGACCAGGCAGACCTGCAGCCGGTCGGCGTTGGGATGCGGCTTAGCCTCGACGACAAGCGCGGTGACGAAATCGCGCAAGGCGGCCGAGGGGTCCTCCACCCGTTCGACTTCGAGGCCGATCTTGGTCAGCGTCTCGACGATCTCGAGGAGTCCGGCGTCGGTTTCGAGGTGGTCTTTGAGCCAGGACAGAGTGAATTTCATGAGCGTTCCGAGCAAAAACGGCGGGGCCGCCGCCCTAGAGCAAATTCTCTTCGATCGGATGGATTTGCTCCGATCGAAGAGAATTTGCTCGAGCTTTTGAATCTGTAGCGTCTTCTAGTCGATCGCAGGAGTCGATGCGATCGGAGAGCGCTCTAGAATTCGGGTGCGGATCGAGCGGCGGATTTTCTTTTCTCTAGCGCCGATCGCGGCCGAGGGGAAATTCTTGTTGGCTTGGCGCTCGAAAGGCGTTTCAGCCGCCCTGCGGCAGGTGGAAAAGAAGCGTCAGATTATTTGCCGGCATCTCGAAAACGGCAGGCGCTGAAAATCCCTTGAGTCCAGCGATTTCGGCGACGCGCTCCAGATCCCTCACGCCCCATTCGGGATTTTCGTGGCGCAGCGCGCGATCGAAATCCTCATTGCTTTTGCTGGTGTGAGCGCCGTCGCGCTTATAAGGGCCGTAGAGGAGGAGGGGCGCGCCGGGAGGCAGAATCCGCGCGGCGCCGGCAAAGAGGCCTTCGGTCGCGGACCAAGGCGAGATGTGAATCATATTGATGCAGATGATCGCCGAGGCCGCTTTCACCGGCCAATCGCGATGCGATGAGTCGAGATCGATCGCGGCTTTGACGTTGGGCAGCCCGGCGGTTGCGATCCACGCGTCGATGCTGGCGCGGGCGCGTGGGCTCGGGTCGCTTGGTTGGATCGCATGGTTTCGCAGCTTTTCAGCGAAGTGAACGCAATGCTCGCCCGAACCGCTCGCAATCTCTAGGATGAGCCCCGTGGCGGGAAAATGAGCTTGAACGATGTCGAGAATCGCGTCGCGGTTGCGAAGCGCTGCCGGCGCGTGCAGGCGGAGATCTTCCATGAGTTTCTGTAGTTTTCTGCCCAAGGGGTCGTCGTTCAGCTCCTTGAAGCAGGAATCGTGCGGGCCAGCGAAAGAAATTGCGGGGGCGGATTTCCGCGACCGCTGGAACTGCTGGTTTCGAAAGCGGCCAAGATGACGCTTGGCGCTGCGCCGAGAAATCGGCTAAGGTGAAAATATAAGCGCAGGCTGACGCCGCGCAGGCACCCGTAGCTCAGCTGGATAGAGCGCTGCCCTCCGAAGGCAGAGGCCAGAGGTTCGAATCCTCTCGGGTGCGCCAATTTGGCCGAAATCGCCAGTTCCGTGAATGGTTTCCCGCTGGCTTTCGGGTATTCTCGCCGATTGCCGAGTGAGCCCGAACAGTGCTCATTGATTTCCATTTATGGCTAATCGCGATTTCAGCTCATGGCCTGCTTCACGAGGATAGCTGCCCGGCATCAGCCTTGCCACATTTTAGGATTTGGCTCCCTGCATGCGCACTCTGCGGCAAGACGACTTCAGACCGGGCGCAAATAGCCGTAGACCGCGCGTTTGACGCGCTCTTCGAGGGAAACGATCGCGGTTTCGCCGAACGGAAAGAGCCGGCGCCAGCATCGGCAGCCTCTGCGTGAGGCGACCATGAGGATCGAGGGAAAGCGCGCGCTGGTGACCGGGGGCAGCGCCGGGATCGGCGCGGAAATCGCGTGCCGGCTCGCCGCCCGGGGCGCCAAGCTGGTCATCGTGCGCGAGACGGGGCGCGCGCCGAGGCGGTGATGGCCCGAGCTCCCGACGGCATGACCTTCCTGTCGGCGGACCTGTCGCGATTGGATGAACAGAAAAGGATCATTTCCGAGGTCACCGATCGCTGGCCGGACCTTTCCATCCTCGTCAACAATGCCGGCGTGCAGATCGACATGCCGGCCACGGGGATTGGGGATCATGGCCGGATGGCGTTTCGGTCGGAGATCGCGGCGAACCTGACCGCCCCGGTCGCCTTGTGCTTCGGGCTGACGCCGGTCCTCGCCCGCCAGCGGGAAGCCGCCATCGTCAACATCTCCTTGGGCCTCGCCATCGCGCCGAAGCGGACTGCGCCGGTCTATTGTGCGACCAAGGCGGGGCTCTGCACCTTCAGCCGCGCCTTGCGATATCGCTGTGAAGATGCGCGCCGACGATCAGGGTGATCGACGTCGTCATGGCTCTCGTCGCCACTGGCATGACGAAGGGGCGGGGGACCGGCAAAATGTTGGCCGCAGATGCGGCGCAGGCCCCCCTGAAGGGCATCGAGGATGGCCGGGATGAGGTTTGGGTCGGGAAGACACAGCTGCTGCGGGCGATCGAGCGGATTTCGCCACCCTTGGCTCACAGGCTGTTGCGAAACGGGTGACGGAAATAGCCTGGCGGCTTCATGGCTGGTCCCGAAACGCGCTCGTGACGATGGCGTATGCGTGACCGCCCCAAGGCCGCAGGTTCGCTTTTTGACCTGTAGCGCGGCGCTCGCCGCGACGCCGAGGCGGCAAACCGCCGAACATCGGGCGGGCCTATCGACGCCCTTCGAAAAGGCTCCTATTGGTCAAAGTTAAATGGAAGACCAAGGCTGCTCGGAAGGCGACAAAGCAGGGCGGCTCGGAAAATCCCGAGATGTCCAAAGAAGTCAAATGCGTTTCCGAAGGGAGCGCGTCAGGATCGAGTAGGATCATGTTTTCGCCCGTCTCTCATCCGGCAAGCGCGAAGCCCCTTTTTTCCTACCGGAAATATTGGGCGCACGGCTGCGGCGCGGCCCCTTTCCTGCCTATGTCGCGGGCGGAGATGGAGGCGCTCGGCTGGGACTCCTGCGATGTGATTCTCGTGACGGGCGACGCCTATGTCGACCACCCGAGCTTTGGGATGGCGATCATCGGCCGACTTCTGGAAGCGCAGGGTTTTCGCGTTGGGATTATCGCCCAGCCCGACTGGCGTGACGCTTCCGCTTTTGCCGCGTTGGGCCGACCGAACCTGTTTTTCGGAGTGACCAGCGGCAATATGGACTCGATGGTCAACCGCTACACCTCGGACCGACGGTTGCGGCGCAATGATTCCTACACGCCGGACGGAGAAGGCGGCAAAAGGCCGGACCGAGCCGTCATCGTCTATGCCCAGCGTTGCCGCGAGGCCTTTCCGAATGCGCCCGTCATACTGGGCGGCATCGAGGCCTCGCTGCGCCGCATCGCCCATTATGATTACTGGTCCGACAAGGTGCGTCGGTCTGTCCTCCTCGACGCCAAGGCCAATCTGTTGCTCTATGGCAATGCCGAACGGGCGCTTGTCGAAGCCGCCCATCGCATCGCCCAAGGCGGAATCGGCCAGGATTTCTCCGACATACGCGGCCTCGCCTTTGCGCGGACGGCGACGCCCGAAGGCTGGCTCGAAGCGGCGGCCGACGATCTCGACGATCCAAATGAAGGCCGGCAGCGAATAGCGGAGCGGCGAAATGGCGATGACATCGTCATCAGGCTGCCATCCTTCGAGCAGGTGTCCGACGATCCGGAATCTTACGCCCGCGCCTCGCGCGTGCTGCACAAGGAGAGCAATCCGGGCAACGCGCGCCCGCTGACGCAAAAACACGGGGACAGGGACGTCTGGCTGACAGCGCCGCCTATTCCCTTAACGACGCAAGAAATGGACGGCGTCTACGATCTGCCCTTCGCGCGCGCGCCGCATCCAGCCTATGCGGGCGCGAAAATCCCCGCTTGGGAAATGATTCGCCATTCGGTGACGATCATGCGCGGTTGTTTCGGCGGCTGCTCCTTCTGCTCAATCACGGAACATGAAGGCCGCATCATCCAATCGCGCTCCGAAGAGTCGATTCTGAGAGAAATCGAAACCATCCGCGACAAGACCGAAGGCTTTACCGGAGTCATTTCCGACATCGGCGGTCCGACCGCCAACATGTACCGCATGGCCTGCAAGGATAAGGAGACCGAGGCGCTCTGCCGACGTGCGGCCTGTGTCTATCCGGACATCTGCAAAAATCTCGATACCAGCCACGACTCGCTAATTCAGCTCTACCGCAAGGCGCGGGCGGTCCCGGGCGTGAAGAAAGTCATGGTTGCGTCCGGCGTGCGTTATGATTTGGCGGTGCAAAGCCCGGCCTATGTGCGCGAGCTCGTCGAGCATCATGTCGGCGGCTATCTGAAAATCGCGCCCGAACATACCGAAGCAGGACCGTTGTCGAAAATGATGAAGCCGGGCATCGGCGCTTATGATCGCTTTAAGCGATTATTCGACGCGGCGGCCAAGACGGCGAAGAAGAACTACTTTCTCATTCCGTATTTTATCGCGGCCCATCCGGGCACTACAGACGAAGATATGTTGAATCTGGCGCTCTGGCTCAAGCGCAACAAATACCGCGCCGATCAGGTCCAAACCTATTTGCCCTCGCCAATGGCGCTATCTACAGCCATGTATCATAGCGGTTTCAATCCGCTGAAACCGGTGCGGCGCGACGCATCCGAAAAGGTGGACGCCGTGAAAGGGCTACGCCAACGCCGCCTGCATAAGGCTTTTCTGCGTTATCACGATCCCGAAAATTGGCCGGTCCTGCGCGAAGCTTTGAAAGCCATGGGTCGCGCCGACCTGATCGGGTCGGGCGTGGACCAGCTCGTGCCGATTTGGCGACCGTCCGGCGCTGACGAATTCGGGCGTAGAGGTCAAAAAGGCCGCGCGCGGCCTGAGGAGCGAAAGTTTTTGACAAAGGGCGTTCACAAACTGCCCCGGGTCAAAAGCTGAAAATGCAGCGTTATTCTGCGCGCGGGCGGCTTGCCCACGCGCAATGACGGCTCAATGTCGGCCGTCGGAGCGCGTTTCGATCGGGTTCACATCCGAGGCCGGGCTCACGCGCCGAGCTAAAGTGCAGCTATTCCAATCGGTTTCCAAAGGCGTTTGGCGTCCGGCGATGCCGAATGTCATAATCTGTACGCAAATGTACGCTCCCGCGGTGTCTCGTAAATGCTACAGCGTCCAAAATAGTACATTTGGCGCCCAACAATGTATCGAGTAGCAATTGCTCAGAGAAGAGAATGGCGTAACTTGCATAACGTTTGATGCTCTGAATTATGGGGAATACATATGTTGCGCACATTTCTTTTGGCGTCTGCTGGCGCCGTCGCGCTCGCGGGTTCCGCCTTTGCGGCCGATCTCCCATCCCGCGCCCCGCCGCCGGCCTATGTTCCGCCCGCGCCGATCTTCACTTGGACCGGCGTTTATATCGGCGGCCAGATCGGTTACGCCTGGACCAATCCAAATGTCACATATGGCGACGCCGGCTATACGGTCGGGGGCTTTCCGCTCGGCTATGCCGACTCCTATAATGTCGGCGGCAACGCCAATGGCGTGATTGGCGGCGCTCATGTCGGCTACAATCTGCAGTTGGGCCAGTGGGTGTTAGGCCTCGAAGGCGATGTTGACGGCTCCAGCATCAGCAAGACAGTCTCCGTCTCGCCTTACTCCAGCTACTACGCGGACTATATCCCGACCACCTTCCACTCTAACCTTGGCATTCAGGGGTCGATCCGCGGTCGGGTCGGCATCGCATGGGACCGCGCGTTGCTTTACGCCACCGGCGGCGTCGCCTTCGGCGGCTTCACGAGCTATGTTTCAACTTCCTATGCGAATCCGCAGGGGATTCTCTCGAATTTTCCCTTCTCGGGGAATGACAGCTTCTCGCAAACGCGCGTTGGCTGGACGGTCGGCGGGGGCCTCGAATACGCCATCACCAACAATTGGTCTGTCCGGGGCGAATATCGCTATACCGATTTTGGACACACCTCCAATTACCTGGTCAACGCCTTCCCAGTCTATCCTGGCGATGTGAGCGTTGGCGCATGGGTGCATCGTCATCTCACCGAAAATAGGGTTCAGGTCGGCTTCAGCTATAAGTTCGACACCTTCCAGCCCGCTCCGGTTGTCGCCAAATATTGATTGTAACTTTGGCGAATCTGATTTCTGATAAACCCAGTTGGTTTTTCTACAGTTGGGGCTAGCCTTTTTCTGGTTTGCGTCAACGGGAACTAACTGCGAAGCTGAAGCGTTTGCAAAGTGAAAGCGTGTTCCGAAAAAGGAGAGTTCTCTTTTTCGACGGAATCACGCTTTCACTTTTTTCTTCTGAGCGCTTCTTTATCGATTGTGAATCGCTCTGGAGTTTTGAAAATATGTGAGCGTCGCGTGTGAGTTTGCGTTCGTTGATTGATTTTTGATTTTGCAGCAAGCGAGCATGGAGAGAAGCATGCGTTTAAGCTCAGAAAAGGTCCTCGTCGCGACCACTTTGATGATCGGCGCGGCCCAGGCCCAAGTCAGCACTAATGTTAATACGCAGCAAACTGCTCCAGGATCAGTAGCGGCAATTACGCGACAAAGTTCGCCGACGGCTGGTGGTTATGTCGTCGTTCCAACATCGAGCGTTCCGAATCCCGGAGATCGCGGCAAGATTGCGCATACGAATTACCGCTTCTTCGTTCCTTACCAAGAAACGCAGGCCCAGTCCCAGACCCAGGCCGCTACTCCGAAGCTCGGCCCGCCCTTGGCCGGCTTTTTTTTCAATACGCCGGCTTCTCTCGCCTGCATCTATTCCGTGGTCTCGGCGAGTTCGGGATGCGACCCGAACATAGTCACGAAAGTTTCGACTTATGGCAGCAAGGTGATAGCCATCGTCGACGCCTACCACAATTCATCGGCTTTGGCTGATCTACAAACATATTCTACTCAATTTGGCCTGCCGGCGCCTAATCTTCAGATCGTCTATGCGACGGGCGTTCAGCCGCCTGTGGATTTTAACTGGGCCGGGGAAGAGGCGCTCGACCTCGACATGGCTCACGCGCTGGCGCCCAACGCAAAGATCATCCTGGTGGAAGCTGCGTCGAATTCCAATGCTGATCTTTTGCTCGCCGAGGATGTCGCCAGTGGGCTCGTGGCGGCGGCCGGAGGGGGGCAGGTTTCGAATAGCTGGGGGCAGGGCGAGTTTGTCGGCGAAACGACGCTCGATTCTCACTTTACGACCCCCAAGGTTGTCTATTTCGCTTCGACCGGGGATGATCCCGGCACGCAATGGCCGTCGGTTTCGGCGAATATCGTCGCGGTGGGAGGGACGACTGTCGTGCGTTCGGCCTCAGGCGCATTCCTCGGGGAGACGACTTGGGCGAGTGGCGGCGGCGGCCCCAGCACATATGTGGCGCGTCCGACATATCAAAATGGCATCGCCGGCGTCGTCGGAACCGCGCGGGGCGTGCCGGATGTCTCGGCTGTCGCTAACCCGAGCACCGGCGTGTGGGTTTATTGCAGCACGGGTTGCGGCAATGCGCCGATCAATAGTTGGTTCGGCATAGGAGGAACAAGCGTGTCGTCGCCCCTCGTCGCGGCGCTGACCAATGCAGCCGGGCATTTCGGTGTTTCGACATTTGCCGAGCTGAAATCGCTTTACGCATTGCTCGGGTCGAATCGATTCAATGATATTACGCTCGGACTCTGCGGCATTGGCAGCGCCTATTCGGCGGTTGCCGGGTGGGACTTTTGCACGGGCGTCGGCACTCCACATACGCCGATGGGGCTTTGATCGGTCAGCGCGGAACCGCCCGACCTGAGCGTTGCCTTGGCCTCGGTTTTTCATCGTGACTGAAGAATAAAAATAGAGGCGTCGACTTATCAGCGGTGATCGGCGACGCGATTCGGAAGAGTCTTATTTGATGAATGAAGACGGCCCTCGTCGCCCGATGAGGGCCAGTCATCGAAAGGGTGTGGATGGCGTCGCCGGCCTTGTCCAGACAGCGCTTCGCGTCGTGATTCGAAGCGGGCGCTTCTGCCGGACGGTTCAATGGGCGGATAAGGAAAATCAGGTCCCTCTCGCCATCCATCCGACAGGGACGATTTTCGAATATCGCAGCGCTACTGCACGACTATTTGGTCTATTGCGCCGCCGTGAGACATTGTCACCTTCGTCGGAACAAGGTCTTTCGGCAAAACAAATGTTTGCTGATATTCCACGGCGGTCGCGGCGACGTGATGCGGCTCAATTCCCGTCGGAGCCACTGCGGTAAGGACCAGGGCCAGCGTGGAGCGGTCGCCTCCCTGCGAATCCACGCGAGTGAGGGTCAGACTATAGCCGGGCGTCGGCTCTTGGCAAATTCCCTTCACCGTGAGCTGGACCGTATCGACTCCGCGCGCCGTCGTCGCGGTCCATTGGCAGGCGCCGATGCTGCGGTCTGGGTGTTCGGCCCTCTCTATGGCCAGGGCTGCTTGAGAAATAAGCCCCAACGCCACCGCGGCCAGCGCGCAAACAGCGGCCGCAATAATCTCACGACGCTGCATGGCGTCCTCCCGTTGGCATCAAAGTGACACATTCGAAGATTGTGGGAAAGCCGGATCCGAGGTGGATGGTCGTCTCCTCTTGGCGCGAGGGTCGCTCTCGCCGGCCTGAGCACTAAACACTCCAGGTTCGGCAATGTTCCGCCCGCGCCGAGCCGCCAGCGGCCGGCGCGCAGACTCAGCAGGGCGGCGGCGAAGAGCTTGTCCAGCCATTTTCGCTCAAATGGGATGAAACGCTCCGCCGCTTTTCGGGTTCAGGCGCGCTGAGCGACCTGCCGTCCGAGGACAGAAAAGCTACTCAGAACGAATTTCTTGAATATTCGTTCATCTAAACTCTCCCTTAACCCACGGCCCATCTAATGCGACCAAAGGGTACAGCGTCAGTGGGTTGCGTCATGGGCCATTTCTTATCCATTTTTTGCTCGCGTCTCGCATTTCGGCTCGCCGTGACAGGAGCTGCGGCCGGCATGCTCGCCGGTTGCTCGAGCTCCGAACGCTTGGGCGATCCTTTCAGCAACCCTTTCCAGACCTCGTCCGGTGGGGACGCCGCGTCCGCCGCGAGCCCCGCTCCAGCGGCTTCCGCTCCGGTGTCTCCCGTTCAGTCGCGTCCGCTTGCAGCCCCTGCGGCGAGCGCGCCGATCCTGGCTCAGCCGACTTCCAAGCTCGCCGCTGCGGCGCCGTCGCGCCCTGCGCAATCGGCCAGCGGATGGTCCGTGGAAGGCGGGTCGCCGGTCGTCGTCGCACAAGGGGAAAATGTCGAGGTTCTGGCGCGTCGTTACGGCGTGCCGGCCGAAGCGATCGTGCGGGCAAATGGTTTCGCCTCGGCGACGCAAGTTCAGCCTGGCTCGCGCGTCGTCATTCCTGTCTATAACGCGGCGCTGGCGGCCTCGAGCGGCGCGCATGTCCCAACAAGCGCGAGCGCAGCAACCGCGACGACGGCGCAGCAAGGCAAAAGCCGCTATGCCGAAAAAGCCAAGCTTCTGAAAGGCGGCGTCGGCGCGACCAAGCTCGCAGCCGCGGCGCCGGCCGTCCCGTCGAGCCCGGTGAAAGTTGCGTCGGAACCCAAGGCGGCGACGGCGAAAATTGCGGCGGCGGCGCCCAGTCCCGCTCCCGCGCCGATCAAGCCGACCCCCAAGCTGGCGCAATCCATCAAAACTGAAACCGTCGTCGCGCAGCCCAAGGCGGCTAAGCCAGAGCCGGCGAGCGTCGCGAAAGCCGAGCCCGCGCCGGCCGAGGCGAAAAAAGCCGTGGTCGAGCCGGTCCAGACCGCTTCCATGGATACAAGCAAATCTGGCGCTGACGCCGCCAATCCGGAATTCCGCTGGCCGGCGCGGGGTCGCATCATCCAGGCTTTCAAGCCGGGCGGCAATGACGGCATCAACATCGCCGTGCCAGAGGGAACCTCGGTGAAGGCGGCGGAAAGCGGCGTCGTCGCTTATGCCGGAAACGAATTGAAAGGCTACGGCAACCTGATCCTGATTCGGCATCCGAACGGCTTCGTCACCGCCTATGCGAATAATGGCGACATCGAAGTCAAACGTGGAGATACGGTCAAGCGCGGCCAGACCATCGCCAAATCCGGGCAAAGCGGCAATGTCGCCTCGCCGCAGCTTCATTTCGAGCTGCGCAAGGGCGCGACGCCGGTCGATCCGACGCAATATCTCGCCGGGCTCTAGCTGTTAGCCTTGGCCTTTGATGGCGCATCCTTCTCGCGAGACTTGAAGGATGCGCTACAATCACGGCTGAAGGCTGAGGATCGTTAAAGGCCTCGCCCCTCGCGAACACATTTGCAAAATGACTACAGGCGTCAGCGCATGGTCCGTTCGGGCGCGGCGCCGCGCGCTTCGGCGAGGTGATCGAAGCGACGCCGAAAGCTTCCGAGCCCCATCGTATCGGAGCGCAGCTCGATGATGAGGTCGTGAAGCTCTGAAGCCGGCGCCAGGGCTTCGACCTCGTCCCAGCCGGCCCAGCCCGGCCTCTCCATATAGCCGAGGATCTGGCCACGCCGGCCGGAGAGCAGACGCTGCGTCGCGGCGGTAAAGACGTTGGGGACGCTCGCCGTGACATGCTCGATCGGCTCGAGCAGGACGGGATCGGCCTTGGCGAGGGCTTCTCCGATGGCGATGCGCGTCGCCGTCTTGAACGCCATCTCCGAACTATCCACGGTGTGGAAGGAGCCGTCGACCAGGGTTACGCCTACGTCGACCACCGGATAGCCGAACGGGCCTTTCTGCATCGCCTCCTCGGCGGCCTCGCGCACCGCCGGAATATATTGCTTCGGCACCGCGCCGCCGACGATCTTATCGGTGAACAGGAAGCCCGCGCCGCGCGGGCGGGGCTCGATCTCCAGCTTGACGTCGGCGAACTGGCCATGGCCTCCGGTCTGGCGCTTCAAGCGGCCATGTTGGGTGACGGCGCTCTTGATCGTTTCCTTATAGGCGACCTTCGGAGAGCTGACCGCGACTTGAAGGTTGTAGAATGCAGCCAATCGTTCGAGAGCGACATTGAGATGGATCTCGCCGCGGCCCTTCAGAAGCGTTTCGCCGGTCTCGAGATTATGTTCCAAAGTGAGGGACGGATCTTCCTCGACGAGCTTGTGCAAGGCCCCTGAGAGCTTCACGTCGTCCTTGCGGTCTTTCGCCGCGATCGCCAAGGCGTAGAGCGGGGGCGGGGGCGCCGGGAAGGGGAGGGCCGCCGCGGGGCCCGCCGCTCCGAGCACCGTTCCCGTCGAGACGCCTTCCAGCCGTCCGAGCGCGACGAGTTCTCCGGCTTCGGCTTCTTGCGTTCGGACCGCCTCGCCGCTGACGAAGCGGGAAATTCCTCCGACGCGGACGCCGTCGAATGTGGCGCCGTCGCGGAGCGCGCCGCGCCAGATTCGTCCATAGGCGAGCTTGCCGGCTTGAACGGTCTTGAAGATTTGTAGCAGCGGCTCGTCGCCCTCGGCGATCCCATGGCGGGCGGCGGCGACGCGCGGACCTGGCGCATCATGGCGCAGGGCTTTCCACAAACGCGCCACGCCATGCCCTTGCGCTGCGGCGCCGAACAAGACCTCGACGATCGAATCCTTCGCCTGATCCTTGCGTAAATGCTGGTAGAGTTCGGCCGGCGTAGGCGCGATGTCTTCGAGGATTTGCTCCATGAGCTCGTCGTCCTGGTCCGCGAGAGTCTCGGCTATGCCCGCCAGCGCCTCCTTCTCGGGTTCGCGCATGTCGGGCGGAAGTTCGATCAACTCGGAGGCTTGCTTCGGACGGTAGCGGTAGGCGCGTTCGGCGACGACATCCACGAACCCGGTGACGGAGTCGCCTTCGCGGATCGGGATTTGGCGTAGCAGGAGAGGCCGCTTTGAATGGGCTTGAAGCGCCGCCAACATCTCGTGGACGGAGGTTGCGAGCGCATCGATCTTATTGACGAAGATAAAATGAGGAATTCCGCTCTCTTCAAGCGTCCGTAAAATCACGGGCAGCAGAGACGCACGCTCGACGGTGGGCTCGCAGACGACGACCGCGAGATCGGCAGCGGTCAGGGCGCAGGATGCGTCGTAGGCGAACTCCACCGAGCCGGGACAATCGAGGATGGACCAGCGATCGCCCAAATAGGTGCAATGGCCAAGGCGGAGCTCCGTGCTCATCGTTCGATTTCGCGCATTGCTTGACCGCTTGAGCGGCGCGCCGGCCGCGGCGAGGAGCGCCTCGAACAAGGTCGACTTGCCGCTGCCATATGGGCCAACGAGAGCGATCGAGCGCGGCCCCGCTGCGGCCTTCGGACAAGAACCTGTCATGATGACGCCTTCCTTCCTCCAGCGGAGCCGTCTTGAGCGCGGCTCCTGCAACGCTAGAACGGCGTCGCGCCGGCAAAGGATCCACAGCCTCAGCCGTTTGGGCGTCGCCTCAGGCCGCTTTTCGTCCTTCTTCGGCCGCTTGCGGCTCAGCTTTGGGCGGCCGCATTTTCGTCAGTTGACGTCCGGCATATGCGCTGAACGCCTCCATGTAGAGATAGGTGACCGGCGTCGTGAAGAGCGTCAGGACCTGCGAAACGAGGAGGCCGCCGACCACGGCGACGCCGAGCGGTTGACGAAGATCTGCGCCCGCGCCGATTCCAATGGCGATGGGAAGCGCCCCTAGGATCGCGGCCATCGTCGTCATCATAATAGGCCTGAAGCGCAGAACCGCAGCCTCGTAGATCGCCTCCTCGGCTGATTTTTGCTCGACCCGCAGGCGCTCCAGCGCGAAATCGATCATCATAATCGCGTTCTTCTTGACGATGCCGATCAGCATGATGAGCCCGATGATCGCCATCATCGTCAAATCGAAGCCAAAGAGGCGGAGAAAGAAAAGTGCGCCGACCGCCGCCGAGGGAAGGCTGAGTAAAATCGTGAAAGGATGGATAAAGCTCTCATAGAGAACGCCGAGCACGACATAGACAGCGAAAAGAGCTGTGGCGATGAGCAGCGGCTGCGTCGACAGCGAATTCTGGAATTCTTGAGCGGTTCCTTGAAATGAAGTCTGCAAGGTCGGAGGCAGGCCGATCTCCTTCTCCGCCTGTTGGACGCCTTCGACGGCCTGTCCGAGCGAAACGCCGGGCTTGAGGTTGAATGACAGAGTGACCGACGGAAATTGTCCTTGATGATTGACCGACACCGTTCCCGGTCGCGGCATGAGCTTGGCGAATTGGCTAATGGAGATCATCTTGCCGGCGCCGCCGCGCACATAGAGGCGCGAGAGCGCCGACAGGTCCTGTTGATACTGCGGCGCGACCTCGAGGAGAATATGGAAGGTGTTCAGCGGTCCATAGAGCTGTGCGATGAAAGGCTGGCCAAAGGCGTCGTAGAGCGTCTGTTCGATCGTCGTGACGTTGACGCCGAGGCGCGAGGCGGCGTCGCGGTCGATCTCGATCATTAATTGCGGGCTGCCGGATTGGAGATCGCTCGCGACGTCCTGCAGGCTCGGAAGCGTCTGGAGCTTGGCCAGGATCTTCGGCGCCCATTCGTTGAGTTCCTGGGGATTAGTGTCGAGCAGCGTGTATTGATATTGCGTCCGGGCGAGGCGCGCCCCGACCTGAATGTTCTGGATCGACTGCAGATAGGTCGAAATGCCTGGCAACGTCGCAAGCTTCGGACGCAGACGGTCGATGATCTGCTGGGCGGTGGCGCTTCTTTGGTCGAAAGGTTTGAGCTGAATGTATAGGCGTCCGGTGTTCAGGCCCGCACTTGCATTGCCGCCGATGAAGGAGCCGAAGCTCGCGACGTCGGGATCGGCGAGGATCACCTTGGCCACGGCTTCCTGGCGCTCGGCCATGCCCTGAAAGGAAATGTCCTGGTCGGCCTGTGTGAAGGCGAAGATGAGGCCTGTGTCTTCTTGTGGGAAAAAGCCTTTCGGCGTCGTGACGAAGAGCCAACCGGAGAGCGCGATGAGCGCGAGATTGAGCAGCATCACGGGGCGGCGATGCCGCAGCGAGAATTTCAGAAGGCGCTCGTAGCCAGCGACGCTCGCGGCGAAGGCTCGCTCGCTCCATTCATAGATTTTGCCATGGCGAGCGTCCTTCGGATTTTTCAGCACGAGCGAGGCCGTCATCGGCGACAGGGTCAGGGCGATGAGGGCGGACAAGACGATCGCCGCGGTGACGGTCACGCCGAATTCGCGAAACAGCCGACCGATGACGCCGCCCATGAAGAGCAGCGGGATAAAGACTGCGATCAGCGAGACCGTTATCGAGATGATCGTGAACCCTATTTCCTTCGACCCGTCCAACGCGGCTTTCATCCGACCGCCGCCTTCCTCCATATGCCTGTAGATATTTTCAAGCATGACGATGGCGTCGTCCACGACGAGCCCCACGGCAAGCGTTAACGCCATGAGCGACAGATTGTCGAGGCTGTAGCCGAGCAGATACATGACAGCGAAAGTGCCGAGAAGCGACAACGGCACGGTCGCGCCAGGGATAAGGGTCGCCCAGACATTGCGTAGGAAAGCGAAGATCACGATCACGACGAGGACGATCGTGCCGGCGAGCGTCAGCTTCACGTCGGCGAAGCTATCGCGGATGGAGATCGAGCGGTCGCTGACGACAGAGAGCTTGATGGATGGCGGAATCGACGCTTGAAGCGTGGGCAGAAGCGCCTTGATCCGATTGACGAGCTCGATCGTGTTGGCGCCCGGCTGGCGCCAGATGCCGATCATTTCGCCGCGCCGATCGCCGACCCAGCCGGCTTGCAGCGGACTTTCGGCGTCGATCACGACCTTGGCGACGTCGCCGACGCGCACCGGAGCGCCGTTGCGATAGACGATGACTGAATTGGCGACGTCCCGCGGCGAAAATAGCTGGCCGTTCGATCCGATTTGGTAGGATTGCCGCGGTCCCTGCAATGTGCCGACGGGAAGGTTCGCGGTATTGCTCGCGACGGAGTTCGCGAGCTCGTCCAAGCCGACGCCGCGCGCCGCGAGCGCCAAAGGATTGACCATGATCGTCGGCGCGAATTTCTGTTGCCCGAAGATGCCGACTTGGCCGACGCCGATCAGCATGGAAACACGCTGTGCGATGTTCAAATCCGCATATTGATCGAGCTCCGTCAGCGGCATCGTCTCTGAGGTCAACCCGAGGATGAGGATCGGCTGGTCGGCGGGATTGACTTTTCGATAGGTCGGCGGCGTCGGAAGATTTTTCGGCAGATAGCCGAGCGCTGCGTTGATCGCGCCTTGCACGTCGCCGGCGGCCCCGTCGATGCTGCGCGAGAGATCGAATTGCAGCGTGACGACCGTCGTGCCGAGAACGCTCGTCGAGGTGATCTGATTGACGCCTGGCAGGCTTGCGAATTGCCGCTCGAGCGGCTGGGCGACCGAGGCGGCCATGGTTTCGGGATCCGCGCCCGGCAGGTTCGCCGTGACCGCGATGGTCGGAAAATCCACGGTCGGCAGAGCCGCGACTGGCAATAAATTGTAACCGATAAATCCGCTGACCATCAACGCCGCCATGAGTAGCGTGGTGGCGATGGGGCGCTTGATGGAGGCTGCGGAAATGTTCATCTCGCGACGCTTTGGCCCTCGGCCATTGGCGTGACCGATAGTGAAGCCCCTTGCGCGAGAGGATTTGAAACCTGCACCTTGGCGCCTGGTTCGAGCCGGTATTGGCCCGCGGTGACGACCTCCTCGCCAACGCGTAGGCCCGAACCTATAAGCGCCAAGTTGTTTTCGGTCTGGACGACTTTGATTGGACGCATCTCGACGGTCGAATCCGGCTTCACGACATAAGCGTAGCTTCCATTGAGACCGGTCTGCACCGCGGCCGACGGAATGTTGACCCCGTTGCGAACGGTCTCCAGCACGAGATGCGCGTTGACGAATTGCCCCGGCCACAAGGCGACGTCCTTGTTCGCAAATTCGGCCTTGAGCCTCACGGTTCCCGTCGTCGGATCGACGGCGTTGTCGATGAGATTGAGCGCGCCGGCGGCGATTTCCCTTTGATCGGACTGGTCAAAGGCTTGGACGCGCAGCAGTCCGCCCTGCATCGCGTCACGGACGCGTTGGATATCCGCCTCTGGAAGCGTGAACACGACATAGATCGGCTCGATTTGGGTCACTGTCACGAGCGTCTGGGCGTTATTGCTATTGGCTTGAACCAGATTGCCGAGATCGACCTGCCTAATGCCTGTGATCCCGTCGACCGGCGATTTGATCGAGGCATATTCGACATTCAGCGCCGCGGCGTCGATCTGGGTCTGATCATTCTCTATCGTCGCCGTGTTTTGCGCGACCGTGGATTTTTGCGTCGTATATTGTTGCTCGGGCGTGAACTCTCGCTTCAGCAGTTTGCTGTAGCGCTGCAGATCCGCTTCGGCGTTGACGAGCGCCGCCTGATCCTTGGCGAGCACCGCCTTGGCTTGATCAAGGGCCGCCTGATAGGGACGCGGATCTATCTGGATCAGAAGATCGCCGGCGCGCACCTTTTGGCCTTCGCGGAAATTGACCTTGGTGATATTGCCTTCGACTCGGCTTTTGACAGCCACCGTGTTGAAGGCGACGACTTGACCTAGGCCGCGCAATATAACGGGCACGTCGCGCGCCACGGCGACGGCGGTCCGCACCGGAACGCCGGCGGGGTTTTGCGGAGGAGCGGCGCCTTGACGGCTCTGGGCAAATTGGTGGTAGAAAGCCGCCGCCGCGCCAGCGACGATAAAGAGGCCTACGAGGCCAAGCAAAGCTCTTCGCATCGACAACAGATATTTCTGGCCGCGACATGCCCCAAGTCTAATAACGTCGCGCTGTGCTGTGAGTTCCGGACGGCGCCCTCGCCGCAAAGGCGCGGCAATTCTTTTTGGCCAAAATCTTTGAGCGCGACTTTCGGGATGCGTGGGAACGCCTAATATATGTTGACGGGGCTATGGGCGTACATCCGCAGAGATTGAGGTTTGTCCGCCGGCAGGATCAAAGCCATGGAGCTGCTCGCCGACACCGACCGTCCGCCGCCCGGCGCAGAGCCGGATTGGACCGTGCCGCAGAGGCATAACGCCTACAGCGATGCCGATCACCGCGTCTGGGTCACGCTTTATGATCGTCAGGCCGAGATTCTACCGAGGCGCGCCTGCGACGCCTTTTTGCATGGGCTCGACGCGCTCGATCTCCACGGCGCCGGCATCCCGGATTTCCGTCCCCTGAATGAAAAACTTGGCGCGCTCACAGGCTGGAGGGTCGTGGCGGTCCCGGGACTCGTGCCGGACGCGGTCTTCTTCCACCATCTCGCCAACCGTCGGTTTCCCGCCGCCAATTTCATTCGTCGCCCCGACCAACTGGATTATCTCGAGGAGCCGGACGTCTTTCACGACGTGTTCGGTCATGTACCGCTTCTGACGGATCCGGTCTTCGCCGATTATATGCAAGCCTATGGCGAGGGCAGTCTCCGCGCTCTCGGGTTCGGCCGCCTCCCTAATTTGGCGCGGCTCTATTGGTACACGGTCGAGTTCGGCCTGATGGAGACGCCCGCAGGATTGCGGATCTATGGCGCGGGCATCGTGTCCTCGCGCACCGAGTCGATCTTCGCTTTGGAGTCCGGTTCGCCGCACCGCGTCGCCTTCGATCTCGAGCGGGTGATGCGGACGCCTTACCGCATCGATGATTTCCAGCAGATCTATTTCGTCATTCCGTCGTTGCAGGGATTGCTCCACGCAACCCTCGAGGTCGATTTCGCCCCTCTTTACGCAAAACTCTCGGGCGCGCCCGATTTCGAGATCGCCGCGCTCGCGCCTGGCGACAAGATCTTCTCGCGTGGGACGCAGGCCTATGCGCGAGGCCGAGTCCGTCAACATGCTTAGGCTCGAGAGCGGAGTCCCCGCCGTGACATGAAAGATCCTGCATCGCATTGAACGAAAGGATAGCGAAAATGGGCCCTTTTCCACACGGCGCCTCGCCTCCCGAGATCAGCGCCGAAAATCCGGCGGGGCTGGACGAATTTGAATTCGTAGAATTCGCCCATCCAAATCCAACAGCGCTCGCCGTGCTGCTCGAGCAAATGGGCTTTGAACGCGTCGCCCGCCATAAGGCGTGTCCGATCGCGCTCTATCGTCAAGGCGACGTCAATTACATTCTGAACGCCGATCGTGAAAGTTTTGGCGGGCGTTTCGTGGATCTTCACGGACCTTGCGCGCCATCTATGGCCTGGCGCGTCGTCGATGCGCGGCGGGCCTTCGCGCACGCCGTTTCGAAAGGCGGAAGACCCTACGGCGGAGAGCGTGGCGCGAAGACCCTCGATGCGCCGGCGATCGAAGGCATAGGCGGCAGCTTGATCTACTTCGTCGACCGCTATGGCGTAAAAGGCTCCCCTTACGCGGAGGCTTTCGAGTGGCTCGGCGAGGCGGACCCGAAGCCTGTGGGCTGCGGGATAGACTATATCGACCATCTCACCAACAATGTGTTTCGCGGCGACATGGATCGTTGGCATCGATTCTACACGGATCTCTTCAACTTCCGCCAGATCCGTTATTTCGACATTGAGGGAAAAAAGACCGGCCTTTTCTCGCGCGCCTTGACAAGCCCCTCCGGCAAGATCCGCATTCCGATCAATGAATCGGCGGACGACAAAAGCCAGATTGAGGAATATCTGCATCAATATGGAGGCGAGGGTATTCAACACATCGCCTGCGGTTGCCACGACGTTTATGAAACGGTGCGACGCCTCGCAGCGCGCGGCCTCGCCTTTATGCCGCCGCCTCCGGACGTCTATTATGAACGAGTCGACGCTAGGCTTCCGGGGCATGGCGAGCCCTTGGAGCGATTGCGCGCCAATGGTCTGCTTATTGACGGCGAATGTATCGGAGATGGGCTGCCAAAGCTCCTCTTGCAGATTTTTTCAACGACCGTCATTGGGCCCATTTTTTTTGAATTCATTCAGCGCAAAGGCGACGAAGGCTTTGGGGAAGGCAATTTCCGCGCCTTATTTGAGTCGATTGAGATGGATCAGATCCGCCGCGGCGTGCTCACGGCATGATTCGGCGAGCAAGGGTTCCTCGGGCCGTTGTCCCGGTCCTGGGTCATCGGGTCGTCGGCGACAGCTGCAAGTAATCTGTCCGATCCGATCGGCCTAGGCTCGTCGGCAATAGGCTTGAACTGTCGGCCTACTCATGCGTTTTCGTTCAAGCAAAGCTTTGCGAGAGAGGGAATAATTTGCCGGACTTTAAGACTTTGCGCTTCCGCGGCATGCTCGGGTTCGCTTGCGTGGCGTTCTCTTTATCCGTGGTCGCGACGGTTCATGCGCAGCAGATTTCCGGCGGGCCTGGCTCGCCCGACGCATTGACGACGATCGACGGTCGATATCTTCCGCCGCCGCCGCAACCCTTCACTGGCCAGATCGAGCTGAACGCCGCTCAGTCGAAGCCAGCGTGGCCGGCGCGTGTCGCGCCGCCGAAAGGCGCGCCGAACATTCTTTTGATCATGACCGACGACGTCGGCTTCGCGGCGCCGTCTACTTTCGGCGGGGTGATTCCGACCCCGAGCCTCGACCGCATCGCAGCGGAGGGCCTGCGCTACACGAATTTCCACTCAACCGCCTTGTGCTCGCCGACGCGCGCCGCTCTGATTACCGGCCGTAACCATCATTCGGTCGGCTTCGGCGTCGTTTCCGAGGCTGCTACGGGGTTTCCTGGATATAATAGCGTCATCGGCAAGGATAGCTCGACGATCGGACGCATTCTGTTGGAGAATGGCTATCGTACCTCATGGTTCGGCAAGGACCACAACACGCCGACCTGGGACGCGAGCCAGGCTGGTCCCTTCGACCAGTGGCCGACGGGCATGGGTTTCGAATATTTCTATGGCTTCGTCGGCGGCGACACGAGCCAGTGGCAGCCTAATCTGTTCCGCAACACCACCGCCATCTATCCCTATATCGGGCATCCTGGGTGGAACCTCACGACCGCCATGGCCGATGACGCGATCCATTGGCTGAACCAGCTGAACGACATCAATCCGGCAATGCCATTCTTGCTCTATTACGTGCCGGGCGGGACGCATTCACCGCATCACGCGACGCCTGAATGGATCAGGAAGATCAGCGATATGCACCTTTTCGACAAAGGGTGGAACGCGCTGCGCGATCAGATCTTCGCCAACCAGAAAAAGCTCGGCGTGATACCTCAAGACGCCAAGCTCACCCCGTGGCCCGAAAATCTATTGAAGCAATGGGATTCATTGACCGATGAAGAGAAGAAGCTCTTCATAAGGCAGGCGGACGTCTATGGCGCCTATCTCGCCTACACCGATCACGAGATCGGCCGCGTGATCGACGCGGTCGAGAGGATGGGAAAACTCGACAATACGCTCATCGTCTATATCAGCGGCGACAATGGCGCGAGCGCCGAAGGCTCGCCGAACGGCACGCCGAGCGAAATCCTACAATTCAACGGCGTTGAATTGCCGGTCAAGGAGCAGATGAAATGGTATGATGTTTGGGGCTCGGATCTGACCTATAATCATTTCGCGGTGCCATGGGCTTGGGCGTTCGACACGCCCTACAAATGGACGAAGCAAATTCCGTCCTTCTTCGGTGGGACGCGTCAGGGCATGGCGATTTCCTGGCCCGCGCGCATCAAGGACAAAGGCGGCGTCCGTTGGCAATTCCATCATGTCGTCGATATCGTTCCAACAATCCTCGAGGTCACCGGCATAGCTGCGCCGGTCATGGTCGACGGTGTCGCGCAAAAGCCGGTTGAAGGCGTGAGTCTCGCCTATAGTTTCGATAAGGCCAAAGGCGATGCGCCATCTCCCCATAAGACCCAATATTTCGAGATGCTGGGTGTGCAGGGGCTGTATAATGATGGCTGGATGTTGAGCGCGGTTCCGATTCGTCCGCCGTGGCAGCTTCTCGGCAAGGCGGTGCTCGATCCCGCGAGCGCATTCAAGTTCGAGCTCTATGACGTCCGGCATGACTGGACGCAAAATGACGACGTAGCTCCCGCGAACCCGGCCAAGGTGCGGGAGATGACCGACCTGATGTTCGCGGAGTTCGCCAAGCATCAGGTTCTGCCCTTGGACGCCTCGGTGGCGACGCGGATGGTGACTCCCCGCCCGTCCATGTCCGGCGGACGGAGGTCCTTCGTCTATTCGGGCGAGCCGGTCACGGGCATCCCGCGCGGGACCGCGCCGAGCCTGCTGAACACGTCCTACAACATCAAAGCGGAGATCGACGTGCCCGAGGGCGGCGCCGAGGGCGTCATCGTGACCGATGGTGGGCGCTTTGGCGGCTACGGCTTGTATCTTCTCAAGGGCAAGCCGATCTTCGTGTGGAATCTGCTCGATCTCAAACGCATGCGCTGGGAGGGCAAGGACGCGTTGAAGCCGGGCAAGCACACGCTGGAATATGATTTCAAATTCGACGGGCTGGGCTTTGCGACGCTCGCCTTCAACAATATCAGCGGCATCGGCCGTCCCGGCGTGGGAACGTTCAAGGTGGACGGAAAGCCGGCGTCGACCCAGACAATGGATCGCACCACGCCGCTGACGCTGCCTTGGGACGAGACCTTTGACATCGGGTCGGATACGGGCACGCCGGTGGACGACGACGACTATCAGGTCCCCTTCAGATTCACGGGCACAATCGACAAGCTGACGGTTAGCGTCGATCCGCCCAAGCTCACGCCCGCGGATGAGAAGCGTCTCCTGGAGGGCGAACGGAAGGCGAGCGATAATTAGCCGTCGGAGTCGATAAGCTTCGTCGCGCTGGCGGCCGGGACCGGGCGCCTGCCCCATGCGGGTAGGCGACAATAAACTGGTTTGCCGGAAAGCGGGACGGAGTCATAGTGGTGTGTGGAAGCGAACGTGAGCGAGGCTGCGGGATGGAGAACGAGGAAAATCGTCTCGCCTGTCGCGGCTTTGTCAGCCGCTCGATGGCGCCGGAGATTGATCGGGCTGTAGTCCGGGTCCGAGTGGAATCGGGACGGCGTCCGCTGCGTGCCTGCGGCGAGGCGACAGCCAAATAAAGCGTGGCGAGGAGCGAGATGACCACGCGTTATATGCATGGGTTTGGCAATGAGTTCGAGTCGGAGGCGCTTCCGGGAGCTCTGCCGCAGGGGCAGAACTCGCCGCAGCGTTGCCCCTACGGACTTTACGCCGAGCAGATTTCGGGCACGGCGTTTACGGCGCCGCGGGGCGCGAACGCGCGCTCCTGGCTCTACCGCATACGGCCGTCCGTTAGGCATGTCGGCCGGTTTGCGCGATTCGAGCTGTCAGATTGGAAGACCGCTCCGCATGTCGCCGCGCATGGCTTGCCGCTCGGTCCCTTGCGTTGGGGGCCGCCGTCGCCGCCGAGCGAGCCGTCGACTTTTCTGACCGGCATGCGCACAATGACGACGGCCGGCGACGTCAACGCGCAGGCCGGAATGGCGGCGCATATTTATTTCGCCAGCGAATCCATGACGGATGATTATTTCTACAACGCCGATGGCGAAATGCTGATCGCGCCACAAATCGGCATGTTGGATCTGGCGACCGAGCTCGGTCGAATGGCGGTCGGGCCAGGCGAAATCGCCGTCATGCCGCGTGGTTTGAAATTCAAAGTCGGGCTGGCCGATGGTCCGTCGCGCGGCTATGTGTGTGAAAATTATGGAGCCAGGTTCACCCTGCCTGAGCGCGGGCCGATCGGCGCCAATTGTCTGGCGAATAGGCGCGACTTCAAATCTCCTGTGGCTTGGTTCGAGGATAAGGAATCGCCATGCCGGTTGACCGTCAAATGGTGCGGGGAGTTCCATCGCGCGGAAATCGCCCATTCTCCCCTTGACGTCGTAGCCTGGCATGGCAATTACGCGCCATACAAATACGATTTGCGCACCTTCGCGCCGGTGGGCGCGCTGCTGATCGATCATCCCGATCCGTCGATCTACACGGTATTGAGCGCCCCTTCTGGCGAGGCCGGCGTCGCCAATGTCGATTTCGTGATCTTTCCAGAGCGCTGGCTCGTCGCGGAGCATAGTTTTCGTCCGCCATGGTATCATGTCAACATCATGAGCGAGTTCATGGGCTTGATCTATGGCCAATATGACGCCAAAGCGCAGGGCTTCGCGCCGGGCGGGATCTCGCTGCATAATTGCATGTTGCCGCATGGGCCGGACAAGGAGGCCTTCGACAAGGCCAGCAGCGCCGAGTTGCATCCGCATAAGCTCACGGACACGCTGGCCTTCATGTTCGAGACTCGCTATCCGCAGCACGTGACGAATTACGCCGCAAGCCTGCCGACGCTCCAACATGACTACATCGAGTGTTGGCGTGGGCTGGAAAAGCATTTCGATCCGACTCGGCGGGACTGGACCGGACCATGAAGCTCGCCACGCTCCGGACCGGCGGACGAGATGGGAGGCTCGTGGTCGTGTCGCGCGACGTGACGCGCGCGACCGATGCCGGCGCTGTCGCCGCGACCCTTCAGGACGCGCTCGACGACTGGGGCCGCGCCGCGCCGAGGCTGGAGGCTCTGGCCGAGCAGCTCGAGATCGGGGCGGTCCCCAATGAACGGTTCCACGAGCATGATGCGCTTTCGCCGCTGCCGCGCGCTTTCCAATGGCTGGACGGCTCGGCCTATGTCAATCACGTCGAGCTCGTTCGCAAGGCGCGCGGCGCCGAGATGCCGGCGAGCTTCTGGACCGATCCGCTGATGTATCAGGGGGGATCCGACGCATTTCTTGCGCCGCGCGCGCCGATTCGAGCGACGGATGAGGGATCTGGCATAGATTTCGAGGCGGAGATCGCGGTCATCGTCAATGATGTGGCGATGGGCGCGAGCCGCGAGGCCGCCGCCGCAGCGATCGTGCTGGTGATGTTGGTCAATGACGTCTCGCTACGCAATTTGATTCCAGGCGAGCTCGCCAAGGGCTTCGGCTTCGTTCAGTCAAAACCCGCCTCCGCATTTTCTCCGGTCGCCGTCACGCCAGGCGAGCTCGGCCAGGCGTGGGACGGCGGGAAGCTGCATCTTCCCTTGCTCGTCGACCTTAATGGCGCGCCGTTCGGACGCGCCGACGCCGGCGTTGGCATGATATTCGATTTTCCTCAGCTCATCGCTCACGCCGCCAAGACAAGGGACTTGACGGCCGGAACGATCATCGGCTCGGGCACGGTCTCGAACAGGGCGGCGGACGGCGGCCCTGCGCGTGCGATCCTCGAAGGCGGCGCGGGCTATTCCTGCCTCGTTGAATTGCGGACCGTGGAGGCGATCCTAACCGGCGGTCCAAGGACGCCTTATATGCGCTTCGGCGAAATTGTGCGGATTGAGATGAAGGATGCGGGCGGTCATTCGATTTTTGGCGCCATCGAGCAAAGGGTCGAGCGCTGCGCGGAGCAACAAAGCAGCGCGAGCGGGGCCGGTGGCGAAGCCGCGCCTTTCAAAGATCCGTCCTATGTCTGATCCCGTGCTTTATGGCTATTGGCGCTCGAGCGCGGCCTATCGCGTGCGCATCGCGGTGAATGTCAAAGGCGTCGCGGCGCAATATGAGTATGTGCGTCTGCGCGAAGGCGAGCAAAGGCGAAAGCCCTTTCTGGCCCTGAATCCCGCGGGCTTGGTGCCGGCTTGGCGGGACGCCGATGGATTTGTGCTGGGGCAATCGCTCGCCATCATCGAATATATCGACGATGTCTTTCCCGAACCGCCCTTGTTGCCGTCGGACCCGAGATTGAAGGCGATCTGCCGCGAGATCGCCTATGGGATTGCCTGTGATATTCACCCTCTCGGCAATCTGCGGGTGCTGGAAAGGCTATCCGCAGATTTCGGCGCAAGCGCGGAGGCGCGCGCCGCTTGGTGTCGGCAGTGGATCGGGCGGGGCTTCGCCGCGATCGAGCCCCGGCTCGTCCATTTCGCCGGGCGCCATTCTATCGGCGATCAGATCAGCTTGGCCGATATCTGCCTCGTGCCCCAAGTTTATAATGCGCGCCGGTTCGGCCTCGACTTGACGCCGTTTCCGCGGATCGTCGCGGCCGACGCATCGGCGCGGGAACAGCCCGCCTTCGCCGCCGCAGCGCCCGAGACGCAGCCCGATGCGCCATCGGCAAGCCCACCATAGGCGAGGCGGCTCCGCACCCGGTATAGCGCGCGCGTCAGTGTTTTGGCTGAGCCCCTGCGACGCCGAGGCCGGCGCAGACGGTCGCTCGAACTCTTCGCCGCGCCTGATCCTCGTTTTCGCCGTCGCGCCGGGCCACGGGGAAGGCGCTGTCCGGTTTCAGAAGATCCTGTAGGATCGCGCCTTTCATGATGTGGAATCCTAGCGCTCGATAGGCCTCGAGCTGTTCTTCTCCGAAAAATTGATCGCCCGTGGTCTCATGTGGGAAGCTCGGATTGAGGCGCTTGTAATCCAAAATATAATCGCTTTCATCGCCGCTGAGCGAGGCTTTGACGTATATCAGGACGCCGGTCTGGGCGACGCCATTGGCGTCGGGCCCATATTGGATCTCGCCGGCGGCCCAATGCGGCCCTGGTGCGCTCGGAATGTCGGAGCCGTCCGCCGCCGCCTTGACGAAAGCCGCATTCACGGCGAGCGAGCGGTAGCGGATCGCCGGCCAAGGCAAGTCGATGGTGACGCCGAGGTCTATGCGGGCGTAGCGCTCGAGGATCAGAAACGAGCCGAAGCCTAAATTCGGGTCCGCCTCGGCGTCGACCACGAAAATCACCTCGCAACGCCGCTTCAAAAGGGAATAGAGGCCGAGATTTTCAATATGGCCGCCGTCGGTCAAATAGACGGTCGCGCTTTTCTCGGTGATCCAGCTGAACATCTCCTTGAACAGAAGGAAGCTTCGCACGTCGAAGAGCCGGCTGATCCATGTCCTGCGGCCTGTGACGTAGCGCGGATTGCGCAGCCAATAACCGAGGCGAATATTGAGCACGGTGAGCGTGAAAGCCAGCGGCTTGATCGTCTCCGCGCCCATATTGGGCGAGAGCGCCGCCGCGGAAATCGCCATGGCGCTGCCGAGATCCAGCGCCGCTTCCTCCTGCTCTATGTTGCGCGTCCCGACATAGCCGGTTGCCTCGCTGCCGGTATATTCCGGTGTGAAGACGAAGAAATCGGCGTTTCGGCCGCGCTTGTTGGCGTATTGCGACCCCTCGATGTTCAAGGCTGCGTTGACGATCGGATAGGGGCAAAGATTCGTGTCGATCTGATGCAGCTTGGGCTCGTAAGCTTGCAGGTCGCCGTATTTCTCGTCGCGCAAGGCGGGATTGGTATTGAACAGAAACGCCTTGGCGAGCCGGTCGCGGTAGAGCCGATAGAGCGATGTCGCGTTGGGATCTATAAGGGTCGCCGCGCTCCCCATGATCGCCGCCGCGACCAAGTAGAGCCATGGGATCGAGGGCTGGTCGAGTCCGGCGAAGGACAACAAAAGATAGAGCAGCCACAAGAATGAGGGGATGACGATGGCGGCGAACCAAAGAGCCGCCATGGCGGCGATCTTCTTGAGCCAAGGCGCCCAGCCTGTGGCCTTTTTGGACAGGGCGACAATATCGCCGAAATATTTCGTAAAAAGAGCGAAGGCGGCGCCGATTGGCGCGAGGATGGGCGTTAGATAGACGAACCATCCATGCAGGAGCGCGCCGATGCAATCTCCCGAAAGGGTCCAGACGGTGCAAACCGATCGATAGGACGGCGATCCGAGCGCGCGCGCCGCGACCATCGACCGCAGGATGAAGGGCTGCGTCTCGAACACCAATGTAATTAGGGTGACGAAGAAGAGGATCTTGGAAAATGTAGCGAGGCCGCCGCGCAATTCGGCGCTCTCGACGGTGCGTCGTCTCGCCGTGAACGCCGCCTGCCAGAAATGTGACGTCGAAATCGATTTGGCGAAGGCCCAAAAGATCAGAAAGATGAGGTTCAGCGCCGCGACGATTGCCGTGAACCAGAAGCCATGGAGCCCCCAAAGCGGCGTCGAGGTCGCGATCCCCTGAGCGGCGAGAGCGTCGGCGAGATTCCAGCCAAGAAAACGCGGCTGATCGAGCGAGGCGGCGGTTGGGTGGCTAGCGAGGGTGAGCCAAGCGAAAAACAAAAGGATCGGCGCGAGGATGAGCGCGTTGGCGACAAGGCCGCGGCCGATGATTCCCAGTGCGGTGACGATGTCGAGGGCGCCGTGCGGAATGAGATAGTTGGAAAAGTCGCGGACGTGCCTGACTGAATCTGTGTCCGAGAAATCGCCGGCCTTGGGGCTCGTGAAGGGAAATTGGCCCTTGGAGCTCTGCGTCGCCGCGGTCAGCGAACAGCCGATGTAGCCTCCCCCGGACACGGTCGAAAGATAGTCGATCCCTTCAAGGCCCGAAAAGGCTTGCAGACCCTGCAAGGCGCCGAGCCCGAAGGAAGCTGATCGGATGCCGCCGCCCGAAAGCGCGACGCCGGTAAAGGACTTGTAGCCCGTCCGATCCCTTTTGTTCTTGAAGGAGTCGCGCCGCCGTTTGACGGCTGCTTCTTCGGCCTTGCAAACAGGACTCGGCAAATAGCCGGTTCTGCATAGGTTTGGATCATGGGCGTCGACATAGGCATGGTCGCCGCGCTCGGGCTCCTCAGGCATGGCGTCCTCCGTTCCTGTCGGCCGTGAAAGAATGCCCGCGAGATCAATGCGACGTGGAGACGGGCCGATCAGCATTATGGCTGGGACGAATTTCGATCGGCTGGAGCAGGCTGCCTAGGGCGCGTGGTTGCGCCTTTTCGGTCATGCAACTCCGATTCTACATGCGCGCCTCGCAGGACCGACAGATTCAATCAATGCTACGCCGGCCGACCGCGCCTGGCAAGAACGAACGCGCCGCAACGGTCGGCCCGTTGCGGCGCGTTCGCTCATTCCGGGGCCTTGATCTACTACCTCGGTCGGTCGTCGGACGGGCGCGGGGGATCATAAGTCGGCAAAGTGACGCGATACGCTAGGATGAGCGTGTCGACATTGGCGCCCGAAGCGTCCTGATAGGCCTGTCCCGCCATGAAGCCCTGCTGGGTGATGAAGTCGTTATCGCTGGCGACAAAGATAAAATAGTCTTGCGGGAAATCGCGGTCGCCGACCGGCGCGACTGCGATGCTCTCCCATTTTTCATATAAGTCGTTTTTGTCGTTGGGGAGGCCGTTATGCAACCCGAACTTGTTCAGCTGGGCATTGTCGTTGATGTCGAGAAACTTCTGATACGCGGCCGGCGTGATGGAGCTGTTGAGGACGCCGAGTGGCGCGATCGAACCGGTTGGCTCATCATAGGCGGAACCGCCGATATTTGTGGCGTGTGAAATGTCGATGAGGTCTATGCTGCGGTAGACCGACGCCGGATTGCTGGTCGTGAAGCCGGCGCTGCTGTCCCTAGCGAGCACGAGGAACTGATGATCGTTGAGGGCGAAGAGCTCGCTCTGCGCGGCGATCAGGAGCTTGGTCTTCTTGGTCGTCTGATCTTGGTAAAGCGGCAGCTGAACCACATATTCGCCTACCAGCCTCGGCGCGCGCCCGCTGATGTCGTAGGCGAGAAGCCTGGTGTTGCGCCGCGTCGTCTTGGTGTTGCTCGTGTCGAGGTCCTGAATGAGCGCGCTCTGCAGCAGCGCGAACAGGGTTCGGCGGTCCGGGCTCATGGCGAGCCCCTCAAGTCCTTGATTGTTCTGCCTGCCTGAGACCGGATTGCCGGGATCCGGATTATATGTGACCCCCACTGGCGGGCTGTTGGCGGAAAAATTCTCGACAATTGCCCCGGCGCTGTTTTTTCGCCTCGGGATGAAAGCTTCCGGCGGACGAATCGCTCCCAGAAGCTTGCCCGTGAGGCTATAATGGTAAATGTAGGGGCCATATTCCTCGCTGACCCAAACCGTCCCATCGCCGGGATAGACCACAGCCTCGTCGTCTACGCTGATATGGCCGTTCGACGCGATCGGAAGATCCGGAAAAGGCGCCTGCGCCGGCCTGACGCCGGCGGGATCCAGCCCGGTCGTGGCCCCGCCATTGAACAGGATCGACGTGTTGTAATTCAAAATGATCTGATTCTGATTGGCGGTGCTCGTTCCATAGAACGGCTTGAACGTGAGCTCGAAGCGCTGCAGGCGGCCGCGAAAATCCGTTGTTCCTTGCGTGTTCCAGCCGCGATCCGGCAACGCGTAGAGATCGCCGCGATAGCCGCCGCCCCAATTGCTCGTCCAGCTGTGCAGATTGAGCGCCATGCCCGAGCCCCATCCGCCGAGCGTCTCGCTATAGCGATCGACCGCATTCGACGCGACGCGCCCGACGCCGACGAGGCCCTTATTGACGAAAGTGGCGTCTTCGAAGGTCACGGATTGCGCGGCGGCGGGCGTGGCCGTCAGGGCGGCTGCGGCGAGGAGGCTGAGCGCCGCCGCCCTCAACGCGGGGCGCATCGGGCGACCCCGAGAAGAAGAAAATTGTTCTATCGTCATATGGTTGTCTCCGGCGGAGGTCTTTGGGCCGCCTGTAGCGAGTTTCAAGAGGGCTTAAAGCCAATGTGCGCGAGGCCAATGTCTGACTGAGGAGAGCGCTTGACCGAGCGCGAGACGAATGCGTTGGCCGGCGCCCGAACCTTCAGGACGCCTGTGGCTGTCGCCGCAACGGTCTGCCTGCTCAGTTCTAGTCATGCTTGCATGTCAATTATATTACGGAGACTTCGGGAGACTCGGTTGGCTGCTTCGAGGGTCGGGCGTTCCCATGCGCGTCGATGAGAAGAGCCAATTCACGACGCCAGCTCCGGCCGCGGCGCCGGTCGCGAAACAGGCTTGCAACAGATAGCCGCCTGTCGGGGCCTCCCAGTCGATCATTTCGCCGGCGACAAAGACTCCCGGACGATTGACCAGCATGAACCGCGAGTCGATTTCCGTGAAAGTGATCCCTCCCGCCGTCGAGATCGCTCTTTCGATCGGGGCCACGCCGATGAGCCGCAGCGGCGCGGCGTGGATCAGTTTTGCGAGTTGCGACGCGTTCATGGAGGACAAGCGCTCTGGCCCTTCGCCCGCGGACTCGTGAAGAAGGCCGATGGCGACGGGTTGAAGCCGGATCGACTTGCGGAGAAAGGTCGCAAGCGACTGTTTGGCCGGCCGCAGAGCGATTTCCGCCTCTAGGGTTGTGAGGCCGAGATCAGGACGAAGATTGATCTCGACAATGGCCTCGCCGGAGGCCGCAATGGCGTCGCGCATCTGCGCCGACAAGGCGTAGACGCCGCCGCCTTCGATCCCCGTCCGTGTGACGAGCGCTTCGCCGCGCGCCGACCGCCCGTCGAAGGACAGCTCGATATTCTTGAGCGGCTCGCCTTCGAAGCGCGTCCGGAAAATGTCGGACCAGCTGACGAGGAAGCCGCAATTGGCCGGCTTCAAGGGGCTCACTTCGATCACGTTTCGCCGCATGGTCTCGGCCCAGCTGGCGTCGGAGCCGAAGCGCGGCCAGCTTGCGCCGCCCAAAGCGAGCACCGTCGCCTCCGCCCGGACTTCGACCAAGCCGCCAGGGGCGACGAAGCGCAGAAGGCCGGCCTCATCCCACCCCGTCCATTGATGGCGCAGCGAAAATACGACGCCCTTGGACTTTAGCCGCGCAATCCAGGCGCGCAGCAGGGGCGAGGCTCTGAAGGCGGTCGGAAAGATGCGGCCGCTCGATCCGACGAAGGTCGTCTGGCCGAGGCTCTCGCACCAGTTCCTCAGGGCCTCCGGCGGGAAGCTTTCGATCGCGGGACGAAGCCGCGTTGCGGCGGCGCCGTAGCGCGCGAGCAAGAGCTCGATATTTTCGCTGTGTGTGAGGTTCAGGCCGCCGCGGCCCGCGAGCAGGAGCTTTCGGCCCGGCGCGGCCATGCGATCGTAGACGGTCACGGTCGCGCCGCCGTCCGCCGCGGCCTCGGCCGCCATCAGCCCAGCGGGGCCGGCGCCGATGACGACGACGTGAGGGAGGGTTGCAGGCATATCGCCTCTTTATCCGGTTCCGCGGGCTTGATAGGGTTTATCCCGCCAGAAGGCGTCGAGCGCGGCGTCGCGAAAAGTTCGATTCGCATCGAGACGACGAGCGATGGCCTGACGCCCAGAGGCCATGACGCAGCTTCGGGCGCAGCGCAAGCGGGACGAGGAAGGGGCTGACTATGACGTCGTCTGTAACACATATTGTCGCGGCCTTAGCGCCCTTGCCGCCGCGCGCCGGCTTCCGCGCCGAGTCGTCGAGCGCCGCCTGCGCCGGCCAAGGATTTATTCTCTTCGATACGGCGTTTGGACCTTGCTGCGTGGTTTGGGGCCCCCGGGGACTCCTTGGCTTGCAGCTGCCGGAAGGATGCGAGCGCGAGACCCGCGCGCGCATCCTGCAGCGGTTCCCGGACGCGCGTGAGGCGCTGCCGCCGGTTGACGCGCAGCAGGCGCGCGACGGCGTCATCGCGCTCTTGCGCGGCGAGGCGGCTGATTTTTCCGGAGTGGCGCTCGATCTCGACGGCGCGCCCGCGTTCCATCGTCGCGTCTATGAGGCTGCGCGCGCGATCCCTCGGGGCGCGACGGCGTCCTATGGCGAAATCGCAGCTCGGCTCGGCGCGCCAGGCGCTGCCCGTGCGGTCGGGCAGGCGCTCGCGCGCAACCCTTTCCTCCTCATCGTTCCCTGCCACCGGGTGCTCGGCGCCGGCGGCAAGCTCGGCGGCTTCTCGGCGCATGGCGGGGTTGCGACCAAGCAGCGCCTCCTCGCCGTCGAAGGAGTCGATCTAATTCGCGCCGCGAAAGTCTCTCGAGGCGCCAGGTCGCCGCGCGTTCCGCGACTGTCCTGAGTGTCGGCTCGGCGCGTTTGCGCAGCTCCAGCCTTCGGCCTATCAACGCCGGCGTGACGCCGTAGGCTCGCGGGTCATCTGATCCAAAGGAGAAATGCTTGCCTGATTCCGCCGAGCTGGACCGCCTCGTTTTGCGCGAGAGCGACGAGACGGACATTCCCGCCATCACGGCGATTTATCGACAGGCCGTCCTCACCGGTTGCTCGACCCTGGAAATCGAACCGCCGAGCGAGGCCGAAATGAAGATCAGACGGCGCCTCTTGCTCGCGGCGAATTATCCTTTTCTTGTCGCCGAAAGCGACGGCAAGGTAGTGGGCTTCGCCTTCGCGAATCTGTACCGCCAGCGCCCAGCCTATGCAAAGACCGTCGAAAATTCGATCTATGTGCGCGAGGGCGTTCAGGGCCGAGGCGTGGGCGCCAGGCTGTTGAGTGCGCTGATCGCCGAGACCTCGTCACGAGGATTTCGCCAAATGATCGCCGTCATCGGCGACGCGGCCAATGAAGGATCGATCCGGCTGCACGCGAAATTGGGCTTCGCCATTGTCGGCCGTCTCGGCGCAGTCGGCGCCAAGCAGGGGCGTTGGCTGGACACGGTCCTGATGCAGTTGCCGCTCGGCGTGGACGAGCGCCAATCTTCTTGAGCGAATGCGTTCTGGTCGGCGCCCTGGCGAGCGCATAGCGCCCGCCGCGCGGACCGCCGATGTAAAAAAGAACAAGATCGCTATTTCTATGCCTATATCGTCGGATCAAACTAAATCTGATGATTCTACGAAGATTTTGCCGACTCGCGAGCAGTTGATCGCGTCCGGCGTTGCGAAAAGTGGCTGGGTCCTTTACAAAGACGCAAAAACGAGGGTGTGGGATGGCTGGAGATCAGGACGACCGTTCACACGCGAAAGCCGATGAGGCGATCTCCGGCGAACGCCATCTGACGCCGCTGTCGCCCGAGAGCAAATCGGAAACCTCCGCCGCGGCCAGCCAACCCGTCGACGAGACGCCTGTTAGCTCCGAGGCGTCTGAAAGTTTGGAAGCGCCGTCCGCAATCGAAGCCTCTGCCGACGAAGCGCATGCTGATGCGATCCATGCGGAGGCCGAATCGGTCGGTGCGGACAAGTCAGCAGTTGAAGGGGGAGGCGCGCCGACGGAGCCTAAGGCCGAAGGGGCGGGGACAGTGCGGCAGCGCTCGGCGATTTGGCCACTTGCCGCCGCGATCGTCATTGGGGCGATCCTCGCGGTCGGCGGCGCATTCCTCCTGCGTTTCTTCGACAAATCCGGAACGGTCGCCGCTGACCTCTCGGGGCGGATCGCCAGTTTGAGCGAGCGGCTGGAGTCGACCGAGAAGAAGCTCGATTCGACCGAAAAGAAAATCGACGCCCTTGCGAACGCCGAGCGTGCGGCTGTCGCCGGCGTCGAGAGCCGGATCGGCGCGGCGGAAAGCGCCGCGAGCAAGACGGCGGCTGAGACCGCCGCGGCCCTGCGCGACGCGCAGAATAATTTTGCGGCGCGCTTATCCGCGCTCGTCAAGGCGCCGAATGGCGGCGCGGACGAGATCGTGGATCTTGGGCCGCTGCAAACGAGAATCGACTCGGTCGAAAAGAAGCTCGAAACGGTCGAGAACGCGCTCGCCGCGCCCAAGGCGGATGTGCGCGCGCAGCAGGATCGCGAGAACGTCGCCACTCAGCTCGAGCAGGGCGCCCATGCGCAAGCCGTCGCGATCGTGGCGGAAAGCCTTTTGCAAAAGGTCGATCGCGGCGTCGCGTTTCCGACCGAATTCGCCGCGCTGGAAAATTTGGGCCTTGGTCCGGCGCAACTCGCGGCCCTGCAGCCTTTCGCGGCGACGGGCGTCGTGAGCACGCGCAAATTGGCGGAACAATTTTCGGACGTCGCTTCGCAGGTGGCAGCAGCCGAGGAATCCGTTGAAGACAAGAACTTGCTCGAGCGGCTGAAGCGGGAAGCGTCGCATCTCGTTCGCATTCGGCCTGTCGGCGACGTCGATGCGAGCGACGTTGACGCGCCGGCCCTCGTGGCGCGCATCGAAAACGCCCTTGCGCGTCTCGACATCGAAGAGGCCGTTGGCGTTTGGGCCCAGCTTCCCGCTTCCGCGAAGGCCAAGTCGCAGAGCTGGGCTGACGCAGCGAAGGCTCGGATCGACGCAGTCAACGCGGCGCGGTCGCTCGAAGCCGACGCTGTAGCGGCTCTCGGCAAGCCGAAGTCCTGATCTCGCCGTCTCGAGATCTTGAACCGCATCCCACGACGAGAGAAACATGATCCGGGTCCTCATCTTCCTTCTTATCCTGATCGGCCTGGCTTTCGGGGAGGCCTGGCTGATCGACCGGCCCGGCGAAATTGTCCTGACATGGCAGGGATATCGGGTCGAAACCTCTGTCCTGGTCGGGCTCGGAGTGATCCTCGCCCTGGCGGCGGCGCTGGTTTTCCTCTGGAGTCTCTTGCGTTATGGGCTCCGCCTTCCGTCCTTGCTGTCGATCGCGACGAGGTCGCGCCGCCGCGACAAGGGCTATGCGGCCCTCTCTCGTGGAATGATCGCCGTCGGGGCCGGCGACGTCCAACTCGCCCGGAAATCGGCCGCCGAGGCGCAAAAATATCTCCGGCATGAACCTTTGACCTTGCTGCTCAGAGCTCAGGCCGCCCAGCTTTCGAATGATCCAAGCGAAGCGGCGCGCGCTTTTGAGGAAATGGCGCGGCGCAACGAAACCCGGCTTCTCGGCCTGCGCGGGCTCCACAGCGAGGCGCAGCGGCGCGGCGATGCCGAAAAGGCCCATCACTTCGCCAGCGCGGCGCATGAGATCGCGCCCTTGCCTTGGACGGCTCGGGCGGGGGTCGAGCATCGCGCGGCGGCCGGAGACTGGCGAAACGCGCTGGCGACGCTCGAGAGCGAGGCCGGCGCAAGGCATGTCGACAAGACCACCCGCGAGCGCCAACGCGCCGTGCTCGAGACGGCGATCGCTCTCGAGGCGGCGGATACGGATCCGGAGGAGGCGCTGCGCCTCGTTCGCGCCGCCGTCAAGCGCCAGCCCGGCCTCGTGCCGGCGATCGCGCTTAACGCCAAGCTCCTGAGCCGCAAAGGCGAGATTCGCAAGGTCACCAAATTGATCGAGACCGCATGGCCGCTCTCGCCGCATCCTGATCTCGCCAAGATCTATGTAAATCTGCGCCCGTCGGACTCCAACGCCGATCGGCTGGCTCGGGCGCTCGCGCTGGCGCGGCTTGCGCCGCGCGACGTCGAAAGCCGGATCGTCGTAGCCCGCTCCGCAATCGCCGCGGGCGACTTCAAGACCGCCCGCGAGAACATGGTGCCTCTCATCGAGGCCGGCGCGCGGCCGACGACCCGTATGTGCCTCATCATGGCCGATCTGGAGGAGGCGGAGCACGGGGCGGGCGGCTATGTGCGGGAATGGCTGGCGCGGGCCTCGCGGGCGCCGCATGACCCTGCCTGGGTCGCCGACGGCGTCATCTCGGATCATTGGCTTCCCGCGTCGCCGGTGACGGGCAAGCTCGACGCTTTCGTATGGCAGCGGCCGATCGAGCGCTTGAATATAGGCGCGGAGGCGGAGGAAGCGATTTTCACGCCCATCCCCGCGCCGCCCGCGCCTCCGCGAATCGACGACGCCCCGGCGAAGGCGCTGTCGCCGCCCCAATCCGAAGCCGCCGCCGCGCCGAGCAGCTCGCCGGTCGCAGAGGAGTCTCAGGTGGGCCAGGTCATTTTTCCGCTGCCCGCGGCGCCGGACGATCCCGGACAAGAAGAAAATCAGAAACCGCGCGGATTGGCCCAACTTTTATGACGGAGCTGGCAGGCGCGGCGCCGATGACATGCGGAGTTGCGAAACTGAGCCGGCCCGGCTAAAAGCGAAGCGCTTCCCATTCTGGCTTCCGTTGCACGGAAACAGGCCGCAATAGCTCAGCTGGTAGAGCACCTCATTCGTAATGAGGGGGTCGGGGGTTCGAATCCCTCTTGCGGCACCATCTAACTATCTGATTTTGTTAGAGCTATTTTCTTAGCGTGCATCAAAAGGCGGAAGCCGCGTGCGCCGTGTAAGCACTATGTAAGCAGCTGATCCAACGTCACAGCCCTAAAATTATCCCGCCCCCTCATCACTCGGAATCCGCCACAGGTCCGCGAGTGGCCGACTCCAGCTAATCTCTTTCTTTTCTTTCTTCTATAATAGGAAGGAAGCCGTCCAAGCCGTCCATGCCGTCCAAACAACGCAAAATCAATGCATTACAAAAGAGCCTTGCCGTCCACTAGCCGTCCAAAGCTGTCCAAATGAGACGTCACGTCGAGCTGGATCGAAGCCGCCGCGCTGGGCTGGAGCAAAACTCGCCCCCTCTTGATCTGGGGTGTTCCGGTTGCCGGTCCCTGCATGCTGAGGAAGCCGTCGCCGACATGACGGACCAAGAAAAAAGCCGCGCAGAGGGCCATATGAGCGCTGCAAGACCGGCCTTCCCATGACCAAGATCCGGCGGGGTCTCTTCGCCGCCCGCTTGCGGGCAGGATCAGAAGGGAAGACATGGGAGCCGACTTGCGTCGAGTGAAGCGCTCGAGCTGATTGCGTCGATGCCGGCGCAACCTATGAGCCGCACCTTTACAGCGCATTGTGAGCGCGCCGCGCCGGCTTTGATCGACGTCATTGCGGCTCGTGATCCAGGCCGAAGGCCGGCGTAGGGAGATGTTTCGGCGAAGTCAGGCGTCGAACTCATCGAGCGGCGAGGTTCGGCTCGACGTTGGCCCCGCGCCGCAGCCATGCCAAGCTTAGTCGACCTTGCTGGCGCGCGCGATCCACTCGTCGGCAAGGTTTCGGACCGCCGCGCCGTACGATGCTCGCCTTATCGGATCTTATATTTATGCGGACGGCCGAGACTTCGGGCTCCAGCGGATTTTCTATCACGCCACCAGCGATCCCGAATCGATGATCGCCCTCAAGGGCGCGGCGACGCCCGGTTTTGTTGTGTCAGGATGACCGGAAACCCCGCAGCGGCAGCCCATTCTGCGTTTCGCCCCGTCGGAGGCTGACGGCTCTCTCGAGTCTCAAGGCAGATCAGCCGAGAACAAGAATATCAGCCTCCGACCGCCGGAAAAAGGCCGAGCGGCGCTATAGCGTCAACCATGTCAACGTCATCCGTCAACATCGTCAACCCTGATTTTCCAAACTCTCGCTAGCAAAATCCCAGACTGCGCGGGCGGCGCAAAGGAAAAAGGGAGGGGGAAGGACCCGCGAGAGCATTTCGTGTACCACTGACGGTTCTACCCGATCGCGTTGAGCAGGTGTTTCAAGATTACTGATGCAGTTCTCGCCAAGAGGCCCATGACCGCGAGACCTCTACTCGTGCTGCTTCCTTGCCGCAGAACGCGCGGATCGGAAACCCCACCGCTCGGCAGAGCGCATTTGAGCATGGGTGTTGGTTTGGACTTATGCACGCGGTGCGTCGCGCTGGCATATCGTAAAGATGGTCCTTTATCAGGGGTCCTCACGGATTGTCGCAGGTCCGCCTATGCACCAGCCGCCAGACCCTCGTCCCCCGCGGCTGAGATTTGAGGTCCTCTTCTCCACTTTCGAGGCCTTTTCCAAAACCGGAAACCACCTCTGCGACTGCCATTCCGCGTCGACCCTGGCCACTCGCTCGGAAGATGCGCCAGGTGCTCGCCGCGGAGAAACGACGGCCTTCAGGGCGCTCAGATCCGCAGGCCCCCGAAAAATTTACAATTCGCTATGGTTTATCAGTTGTTTATCCAGCATGATGCGCGCGGCGGGTCTGCGCCGTTCGTCCATTTTCTGACCGGCCGAGTATTGAAATGCCGACTGCGCGCCCACAACCTGCTTCAGCTATGCTCGCACAGCGGATGGAAGCGGTCATTACCACACTAGGTTTCGACGAAACCCACGGGCTCATGCGGCGGTGGTCCGACTTCCAGTCTATGACCAATCGACATGTGGTGCGGCAAGCTTTCGACACTATCCGCGTGCATGCCGTGTTCGGTTTTACGTCTAGCCGTCACAATGCGCTGAAATTTGCACCCATCCTTTACTTGGCGATCGCGGACGACGACGCTGCAGCCACTGCGGTGCACCGGCTTGTCTGGAGTCAGGGCGTCGTCCCGATCCTGTTCGTCGCGACGCCGAGAGGTCTTCAAATCCGGCGCAGCCTTATGCCAAGCACGACGCGCCCGGTTATTGTCCCCTGGGACCGCTTGAGCGACCGCGCGAGCATTCCGCCCGAGTTGATGTCGCTCACCGCCATGGCGCTATCGAGTTCTGTCGTGTGGCGCGACTATATAACGGACCGATCGAACCGCGTTGACGCTGCACTGTTAAGGGCGATTGAATCCTTAAACAAGGCCGTTCGCCGCGACCACGCCGCGCTTCGTCAACAGCCCGCACTCATCAATGCCATTATCGGCCGCTTCATCTATTTCTTTGTCCTTCTCGACCGGAAGATTATCGACCGCACGTGGATCGCCGGGCTGAAGGATCAAACTGGTAAGGCGGCATGCCCGCAGATCGCCGCATCCATCGACGAGCAGGGCAATGTCGATATTAGCGACCGGCCGTGGCCCGCTCGGGAAGTTTGGTTGCTGTTTGACAAGATCGATGACGTACTAAACGGCGCGATCTTTCCGATTTCTTCGAGCGACAGGCGCTTCATTCCTACCAACGCGCTTCATTTGGTGCGCCGCGCGATCAGACACGGCGATACGCTCAGCGCCGGCGCGCGGCAGCTTGGTTTTCTCGATGTCTCGTTCTCGACGCTTCGCACTGAGACGATCTCAGCGATCTATGAGCTCTTTCTTATGATCGAAGACCCAGACGAGAAGGACGATAATGGCGCGTTCTACACGCCACCTTTCCTCGTCGACTATATGCTCGATGAAATCGACCGCATTCGAGCTTTCACCGCCAAAAGCCGCGTAGTCGATCCAGCGGCCGGCTCGGGAGTCTTCCTCGTCGGCGCCTATCGTCGTATCCTTGAGCGCGAGATGCCGCGCCGAAAGTGGACGCGCGCGCATTTTCAGAAAGCGCGCGCCATTCTGGAAAGCGCAATCTTTGGCATCGAGAAAAACCGCCAGGCTGCAAACGTCGCACGTTTTAGCCTCTATTTGACCCTGCTCGATTATGTCGAGAATGCCTCGATCAAGGAGCTCAAACAGCTGGCCGGAAGCCCCAGGGTCTTTCCGTGCCTTGGCGGGAATGTATTGGACCGTGATCTCTTTTCGATTTCCGGCGACGATTTGGCTCGCCTCGGGCGCTTCTCGCACGTGGTTGGCAATCCCCCCTGGGGAAGCTTCGGCGAACAGACGGGCCGTAGCAATGAACAGCGCAGCGTGACGAGCGGCTCACAGCGTGACGCACGGCTTAAGCTCGCCCGCGATTATCTCGTTTCGCTCGATTCGGTCCTGTACCCGGTTAGCAACAAGCGGCTCTCTGAATTATTTGTCTGGAAGATCCTGCGTGACCTTTTGCAAAAAGGCGGCGTGTTCGGCCTTCTAATCTCGACACGCAGCTACGTAGCGCCCTCCGCTGGGGCGTTCCCAGCGGCGCTTGCGAAGCACGTGAAGCTCGTCGGCCTCGCCAACCTGTCGCATTTCCGCTATCGCCTGTTCAAAGGCGCGCGCAGTCCCGCGCTTGCGATTTTCGCCGAGAATCGCGAGCCGGCCGACCTTGATACCGTATGGGTCTATTCGCCGCTCTTGACATCGCAGCCGATCGGCGAAGCGGGTCACCTCTGGTCAATTATCGTGTCGGAGAACGATGTCGAGCCGCACAAGCTTCGTGACTTGTCGCGCTCTCCCGAAAGTTGGTTCTGGGCGTTGATGCTTCGTCCCATGGACCGGCGCTTCGCCAACCATCTCAGGTTGTGGTCACGGCACTTCAAGCGCTCGTTTGGAGATTTTATTTCCGCATCGCATCTCGTCATGAGCCGCGGCGGCAACGCCTCACAAACTGGTGTTCCATCTGACCTGCTTCTCACGAGCGAAAATTATCAGGCGAAGCTCGGGCTGCAGGGGCTGAGAATTGGCGGCTACCCGCATGATCGCCTGCGCGCTCTAACCCCGAAGGGCGCGTTCGCGAAGCTGTTCGCAGGTGGCGTCGTATTTATTCCGCGACACATGAATGTGGTTCTTTATGTCGAGGAGCCGATTGCATTCGTTTCAACGTTCAACGCACTCTACACTGAAGATCCCCGCGCCATGGATAGAGGCGCAATCGCGGCCATGAAAGGCATTGCGCGTTATCTCACTTCGGACGTCGCGCGCTATCTTTACGCACTGTTCGGCAAGACCCGTATTCTTGACAGCGCTCGCCTTGAGAAAGGCGATCTCGAATTGGTTCCGTTTCCATTCGTGAATCTCGCCGACGCCGACCTGCAGCGGCTGGAGGAGATGGATGAAAACGCAATTACGACGCTCTTCGCCGAAAAGGTCGGGCTTGACGCGGCCTTCGTGCACGCTGTCACCGAATACAAGCTTTTTCGCCGCGGTTATGAGGACTCGCAAGTTCCAACTTCCGCGCTGGGGCCACCCGACAGCGAAACCGTGCGATACTATAAATCGATGCTATTCAGCCGCTTGGCCGAACACTTCGGCGCTGCCACGAGTTTCGAGTGCAGAGTCCGGCAGCCGCGTGCCTCCGAGCACTTCGCGGTCATGAGCATTCAGATTGGTCGTCTGGGCGCGACGCAGGCGGATGCGGTCGCGGAGCCGCTGTTCGATGCCATTAAGGCCAACATGGGGTTCAGTCCACTTGCGCGGATCATGTTCGACGCAGTTGCTTCTCGCGTTGCGGTAGCCAAGCCCTGGACGCGCGTTGCCTGGACCGTTGAACAAGCCTACGCAGACGCCCGTAGCATCTCCGAAGAGGTTTTGCGTTCCGGAGCAGCCTCGTGACTATTGCAGGATTTTTCTCGGCACATGCTGGCGGCGCCGATCAGACGGCCCGCATCCTTGTTTGGGAGCAGATGCTTTATCAAGCCATGCGCTTACTAGAAGAAGCGCATCGGCGGGTTTGCAGCCCTGATGGACAGGAACAGCTTCGCAAGCTCGATGGTTGGTGGCGTGAAACGAAATCAAGGCTCAACGGCAAACCATGTCTGGTACCCTCCGAGGAGGCGATCTCGGAGGCGCTTTGCACCGAGATGGAAAAGATTAGGGATGAGATCGTCCTAAAGAAGCTCCCGGCAGATGCGACGATGGCGGGTGTCGACATGCTGGCGGTCGCGAGCGAGCAGCCCCGAAAGATAAAGACTGGAATCGGAAAGCATTCTAAACCGACCGATATTCGCATTTACCGGCTTAATTCCGAGAAGCTCGACCTTCGAATCGAGGCAAAAGTCGTATTGCGCAATGCCGACCTGAAGAACAGCTATCTTTCGGGCAACGGCCTGAAGCGATTTTCTGATCCCAAGGAGCCCTACACCGATCATGAAATCGGCGGCATGGTCGCTTACTCGGTAACGGACGATAAGGCGACGTGGCTCACGCGCATTGATGATGCGCTTCGGGCTTCTACGCCGCCAGTACCGACCTTCAGGCATCACATCCAGACGTCGCCCGACGAAACTCTCTTTAGCCGCGTGCCGTATGCCATCACGACAAGCCTCCGGAACGAGGTTCTGGTATTTCACGTCGTTCTTGAGTTTATGTGCGAGCCCGACGCCCGCACATGAGCGGCGCAGCCAGTATCGATCCCATTCTTAATCCAGCCAGTTGACGCGGGTTCGGCGGTCACCACGTGGCGGCCTTTCCCTACGTCGCCTTCTATCTTCCTCGAAATCTGGCCGATGAAGTGTTGGCGATCTCCGACCCGGAAGACGTCGGCCTTGACCTTGTGAAGAGCGGGCTCGCGCGCCTCTACAGCCGTACGGACTACGACCTGCATCGTTTCGGTCAGATCGCGCCGACCCGGCATTTGGCGCGAGGCCGAGCGTTTGACGACCCGCATACCCACGTCGGCCGAGCTCGAGAGCCAGCCGTCGAGACGGAAAACCCTCGGCAGCAGTGCCGATCGACGCAAGACCGCCCTTTCACCGCGATCTCGGCTGTCCTTGCGTCCGCCGTCAACGAGCCGGAAAGTCGCGCCGCTTGGTCGGAGAGCCCACCCGCGCCGTGCATGACTCCAGGGATTAACCTTAGGCGTCCTCCAGCTTCATAACTTCCTTCGCGGCCCTTGCGAGAAAGCCAGATCGCGTAAGACCATGATGCTCAGAATAGGCGTCGATTTCCGCAAGGACGTCCTCTGGCAGGGTGATGTTGACACGAACGGTCTTTGCGACCGGCGACGGAGCCTTGACCAAAATAGCGACGCCGTCGCGGTTCTCTGGATTGTTCATGACCGATTCGAGAGAAGACGCCTCCGGGATAGCCTCGCCGTCGGCGACCATTCCTTCGATATGCAAAGCAAGCGCCTCCTCGGCCATGGCGCGAGCTTCATCAAGCGTGCGGCCGGCCGTGACGCAACCAAGAAAGTCGGGAAAGGACACGCCATAGTCGCTATCTGACTCCTTATGAATCAGTCCGATGTATTGACGCATGGCTCACCTCATCTTCAAGCCGGATTGCTTTTCAATGCTCTTGAGTGTTCCTATCGGAATGTCGCGCGAAGGATGCGGCACTGTCACTCGACCGAGCTTCGTATTGTGCTTGAACTGCACGTGGTCGCCTTTTTGGGCGACCTTGAACCAACCGTCACTCTCAAGCTTGGCTATGATGTCTCGGCTATTCATTGTGTGTATAAGTACACACTAGCAACGGTTGGTCAAGGCCTATTTGAAAGGATGGCCAAGACCGCGCCTCGTCACAAGCCGGCCCTTTCGAGGAAGCTCCAAGGCCATCTTGGCGGTCCTCGCCGGATCGCCGCGCCCGCGCCGACGTCGCCGAGCCGCAGGCTTCCTGGCACCGCGACCAGCCCCTCTGGCCGAGATTCCAGGTCCACTTCGTCACCGACGCCGCCATGGCCCAGGAAGCCGGCGGCCGAAGCTGCGTGGTCAAGCCGAAATGGTCATGCGGATCGCCGCAAAGTTGCCACCGCGTTCGCCGAGGAAGCCGCTACGCGCCTGCCGCTGAGCGCCCGATCGCCGCAAAGCCAGCGCAGTGCCGGTGCCGCCGTCGCCGAGCTACCGGCGCTCGCGCGCGGCAAGCCTGCCCTTAGGCTGAGAGTCCGGGTCCTCTTCATCGCCGTCGCCGGCGCGCCGCGGGAGCCGCCGCCCGACGCCGCACGGATCACGCCGAAAGGCCGCTGCGGACCGCCGGATCGCCGCCGCGCCCGCGCCGCCATCGCCGAGCTGCGGGCGTTCGATCGCTGCGAGCCAGCCCTCCAGGCTTGAGCGTCCGGGTCCTCTTGGGCGCCCGCGCCCGCCGCGCCGAGAAAGCCACCAGCCTCCGCCGCGCCCGCGCCGCCGTCGCTGAGCTCCCGGCAGCCAAGCCGCGCCAGAATCCCACCCCTACACGACCAAGACATAAGGTTCTCCCGGGCGTTGGCGCGTCAGTGCGCCGCTGAACGTCGTGACGCGGGACCATGGCGAGAAGCGCGGCGCTCGCTATGAAGCCGCGGCTAAGAGAGAGACTTCAGCAAATGCTTCAAAACCGCAGGCGGAACATAAGCCTCCGCTGAACGGTAAAACGTTGCCAGAACGACCTTTTCAGTCAACTCTTTCGGCAGCGAAGGCCCGTAGAATCCACGGACAGGAAGCCGCTTCGCGCCCAGGCGCGCTCTGAAGCCGGCTACTCCCTTTCCTTTGATGCCAAACGATCGCTTGAATAGATGGTCGACGCCCCATGTTTTAGCGTCAATTCCCTTCCCAGTGTCGCGCACCGGAAATTCCTTGATAGGAATGCCCTTTCCTGACGCGACGATCTGGTAAGCGAGCCGCCCCGGCGCCGCGCGCGCCCACCCACGCCCAGAATCCTTCATGCGCGATACGATTGAGGCGTACTTCGTGACATTGGTGTCTGTTTTCATCGTCCGTTGCACCTGCGTGCGCACCTTGTCGCCGCCTTCGTTCAGGCCGCGCGCGATCGCGCTAGACAATGCTTTTTCAAATGCCGCTTTGTTGAACCCCTCGATCCTAAAACGAAGCTCCAGCATTAAAACCCTCCCACAACTGCGCCAAGCCGCATATGAAATTCATGTGTAGAATTGTCGCTCAACCCGACCGTGCGATCGTGATGGTCCTGACGCCGCTGTGACGCCGCTCAACCATAATTCCCTTGGTCCGCAGGAGCGGGATGCAGCGCTCAAGGCAATTCCCGAGCCCCTGCGCCGTCTTCGGCCAGATGCGCATTTGACGGATGGATTCGGACGTAATGCCGGCGAGCAAGCCGAGCAGTTGAGTCGCTGTCCCGCTCCAGAATTTGAGGTCTTCACGTCTGATGAAATCGTCGATCGCCACGGCGATCACGTCGCTTTCGAAGGCGGCGTCCGCCGAATCGCGCCGGCCGCGCTCATAGGCTTCGGAGAAAGCACCAGGCTCCCATCCCAAGCCGGGCTCGGCGGCGGCGAGCCATTTTTCGAAATCCGCCATGCGGCTGGAGCGGGGCAGGCGGACCGATCCGATCCGGCGAAGCGCGGCCGACAGGGCGTCATAGAGCGCGCCCAGGACTCGAGGCCGGGCGATTTCCCAATCGCGCTCGATCTCGTCTTCCGGTCGCCGCGACTCCTCGGGGATAGAGGAAAGCCGCGCGATGATTGACCGGTCATTCAGGTCGGCGCGCTCTGCAAGTGCGGGAATACCGTTGATAACGATCGGCCGAGCGCCGTCGAAGATATTCTCGTCTTTGTCGGTGTGGAGCGCGCGCACCGCGAAGCCGCTCCCCGTCGATAATCGACACAGCCCGTCGGAGAGAGTCGCGTCGATGTGGGAGAGATTGTCGAACGCGATCAGGTGTCCGTTTTGTGCCGTGACGATAAGGTTTTGCTCATCCTTCGGCGGCCCTTGGATCGCGGGCGAGGAAGGATCGATGAGGCTACGCAGCAGACGGCAAAAGCTGGATTTTCCGGAACCCTGTTCGCCGTTCAAAATCAAGATCGGGTAGGGTCCGCGCTCGCGCAGGGCGGCTATAAGCCAGGCCACCACTATGACGAAATCATCCTCGCCGGCCAAGTTCCCAAAATGGCGGAGCTCGTCGATCGAATAGCCAGCCTCAGGCTCACAGAGAGGCCGCATGCGCGGCGAGCGGATAAAGGGTAGATCATGCTTTTCAAGCACGCGCCAGCCGTCGGATGCGATCTCGACTGCACGCCACGCGGCATCACATAAATCGACATAGAGTTTGCCGTCACGCCCGCCGACGCGGCGCCACGGGGCCTGCTCCTTTCCTTCGCTCGAGGCTCGCGCCTCCAGTACGCGGACAGTGTCCTCGATCGCTTGCGCGCCTGGCGCAAGGCCGCAGCTCTCATAAGCCCGCAGCGAAAGCCAGCGCTTGAACGCCTGCGACCGGATCGGCCAGCTTTCCTGATGGCCGCCGACGTCGATCGACGCGAAGGTTTCATAATCAGGTCCGCGCCACAACGCGCAGAATTGGGCAAGCGCCATAAGATCGTCGCGCTGCGATCGGCGTCGGCGGCTCTTGCCGCCTTCTGCAGATTTGGCGCGCTCGCCGAAAGCCGTCTCAAGCCGCGCGGCAGCGTCGACGAGACCGAGAGCCATTTCCTTGGTCCAGCCTTCGTCGAGCGCGTCTGCCGCATCCCAACCCTCGCCGGCCGTCGCCGGCGGCGCGATGATGGAGACTGAGCGCGCACCAGCCGCAACGGCAAGCCCTGCGGCCTCTTGGGCATAGGCGCCGCCAGGAGAGTCCGCGTCGGGCCATATGGTGACGTCTCGCTCCTCGAGCGGGCTCCAATCTGCCTTGGCGGCGGATTTCGCGCCGTTCGGAGAGGCGATGCACACATGATCGACGAGCAGCTTGCCGGCTGCGTCTGCGGCCTTTTCGCCTTCGCATAAAACCACGCCCGCCCTCGGCCGCGCGGCGAGGCGATCCTGACCATAAAGCGGGCGCGGCGCGGGCCAAGACTCCCAGCGCCATTTCGCCGCGCCGCCTCCGGCCGGTTCGAATAGGACGAGCGGACGGAATTGCTTGCCTGCCTTTTTGTCGAACCGGCAAACAAAGCCGAGCGGCGCGCCGGCGCTATCGAGATAGGCCCACATCGCAGAGGGCCTGCCGAGCGATGGATGACGTTCCGGCGGCGCCGGCGCATCCGACGGAGCGGGCAGAATCGCGCGAAACTTCGGCGCGTCGGCAGGTGGGCGAGCTTTGTTGTTGATCGGCGCGAAGGGGTCACTCAAATGGATCGACCCCGAGCATGTCGCCCACCTTGCGCGCGGCCTCGCCCTGGTCGAGCCCGAAGAGAAAAGCAGCAAGCGAGATCAAATCCCCGCCGCGATCATCGCTCGAGAAATCGCCCCATTTGCCGGTCCGTAAATTCACCTTGAAGCTGCCGTGGCGACGATCCGCGCGCATCGGGTTGCGAGCGACCCATTCATGGCCTTCGCGACGTCCGTCCGGAAGCCACCGCGGTAGGATGGAATCGGCGCGAGCCAAGGCGGCGGACGCGAGCCGGGCGAAGGCGATGCGGCGCGGGCTCATTTTCTTCGCCCCTGAATCGATTGACCCAGCGCCCTCGATTTCTCAGCAGATATTTCCGCAAAGTCACGCTCGCCGAGAACGTTTAGGAGAAGCGCCTTCGCTATTAATTCAAAGGCGACGCCGCAAAGCTCGCTCTCGCTTTGCCCTGTCAAAGAGGCCAGCGCAGACGTCACGCCCAGTCCGGAAGCGGGACCGCAGGTCCAACCCATTCCCTGGAAATCAATCTGAAGATCGTGAGGCCGCCCATTTAGCCGATAGACGCCAAACGGCTTCTTCAGCTCGCATTCGTCGCTAAAAGAACAAAGCAACTCGTAAGCGAGTTCGCCTTTGAGAGCGCCGTCGATCAGACCGGCCGAATTTAGATCGGTCATATCTCGCACGATCGCGAGCGCATCGGCGACTTCGGCAATTACCGATTCATATAAATGGAGATTCAATATTGGCTTTGCTGCCGGAGCACTTGAGTACGCACGCCGCGTCTTCATTCGACGAACTCCTGCGCTGTGTTGGCGCAGGCGCGTTGTGCGAGCCAGGCGTCGATGTCCTCCTGCCGATAGCGAACACAGCGGCCAACTTTGAGAAAGACAGGGCCGCCGCCTTTCCAGCGCCAGGCCTGCAGCGCCGCCGGCGTCAGTCCAAGGAATTGCGCGACAGCCTTCTCGTCGAGAAGCGCCGCGGCCTGATTGTTTGAAATCACATTCACGATGATCACCTCCGCTGAAATTGAACTTGCGGCGATGATCTTGGATTCCCGCCTTGCCGGCTATGCGCAAAACTGGCTGGAAGATGAGCGCGAATGCCTCATGCGTATGTGCGATAATTCGCGAAATTGACGTCACTGTCGCGCATTGACAATGGCGCGGCGGCGAGGCAGCGCATAGATCGCTTCGCGTCGAAGCTTTAGCCGAACGCTTCACGCAATGACATGCTCGATACAGCATCGCGAGATGTTCAGCCGACGGGGCGCGGCCTGCCGGCGACTTGCCCGCGCAGTATCCGGCTGCCAGCCAGACCGGCCTCCGTTTCTTGAGCGTGACGGCGGCCATGGCTCACGCCGCAGGAGAAAGCGCGCCGGCGGATGCGAACGATTCAAGGATCGCCTCGAAGTCGTCGCGCTGCAGGTAATCGGCGATGGCGGAGCAATAGCCGGCGAGGACGCGGATCTCGTCGCGCGAGGCCGAGCGCCTGCTGAGGAGGCGAGCAAGCGCCACGTTCGCCGCCTGCTCGGTGGCTTTCTCTCGCGCCACCGCCTGGACGAGGTCAGCCCTCTCGGCGATATTGGCGAGGTGCTTGAAATCTTCGTCGATCCACTCGCGCCAATATTCGAAATCTTTATCGCTGAAATTTCGGATGCTCTCGCGATTATCGGGATGAAGTTTTGTCGGTAAGTTGTGGGAGATCTCAAATTTCCAGCGATTCACCAGGCGCTCTAGATGCAGCTTGCATTCGTCCGCGTTCTTGCCCTCCAGCGTAACGCCAAGAAATTTGAAATGCCCACAGCGCCTCGCATGGCCAACCCACGCGTAGTATTTGTGGCGGGCGCTATTTGCTTCTTCTTTCGCGGCCGCGGACGCGGCGAGCGCTTGACGATGCGCCTCGATTAGCTTTTTGAGCGCCTGCAATCGGCCGGGCTTAGAGGTAGCTTGAGCGGGTGCGATAAATGCAGCGCCGGCCGATCGCATGGCGAGGAGCGGGCGGTTATTAGGCAAGCCTCGACCGGCTGCCGGAACGATGTTCGACATGATGTTGTTCCTCAGATGATTGTGGTAGGCGCCGCTGCTTTACGCGCCGCCAATCGTTGAAGAATCCCGCTCGGCGATCTTGACTGAGAAATCACCGTCCTGGACTTGGATCGTCGCAGTGCCCGCTGTGATGAGCGCATGAAGGCCTTCGGCCCGCGAGCTGATCAGGCGAAGCGATTTGCGCGCGGCCGATGGCGCCGAGGCGACGAGGAGGACCCTGCAAGCTGCAAGAGCGTCGCCGCGCTGGCGAGGCGAGGGCGTGCGCGGCTTTCTCGCTTTTGGTGAGGCAGGCCTGCGCACGCGCGCCACCTTTGGCTTTTCGAGCGGGTTGATCGCCATAGGCTCAACCCCGCGCCGCGGCGGCGATTGCGCGCAGCGCCGTAAGTTCGTCGCGCTCGCGCGGGTCAAAGTCCAAGCCTTCGCCCGGCTTCCGCGCCGGTGCTTGAAGCGCGGCGAGGCGATCAGAAAGGAGCCCGAAATGCCGCGCACCGACCCGGATCGCGTGCGAAGATCGGCCGTTGGCCGGAACGGTGACGTTCGGCATTGGTTGGTTTCCTGTTGTGAAATCGCAGCTATGATGCTATAAGAACGAAAGCCGCCCGCTTTGTCAATTAGAATCGTAACAAGGCTGCGAAAATGCTTCCCGTGCAATGCAAGATGGCGCGCACCGCTCTCAGTCTAGGAATTCGCAAACTCGCTGAACTAGCCAGTGTTTCATCAAACACCGTCTCCCGTTTTGAGGCCGGCGAAGAGCTGAAGCCCCGGACGGTCGAGGCGCTCCGCTCCGCCCTCGAATCTGCGGGCGTGATCTTCGTCGAGGAGAACGGCGAAGGGGCGGGCGTTCGGCTCCGCAAGGATAAAACCAATGCCGCGCCGTGACGAGTCGGGCGAAGCCGGGCGTCGAAACGAGGGGCGGCCCAACAATGATGCCCATGACAAGAAGGCCAAGACAGGGGCCCACAAGCAATCGAAAAGCGATCCTTATGAAGAGAGCCCTGGCGACGTGATGAGCCGGACGCTCGCGCTTCTTTTTCCCTATGCGAAGGACGAAATCTCAAAGGGAAACGCCACGCCAAGAGCATCATGGGCGCCGGGTGAGACACCACTTAAAGGACAGGCGCTCGACGAGGTAATTAAGACGCTCAAAAAGAAAAATAGACTGCGTTCTTTAGATGAGCTTCGAGCCCTGACCGATAAGACCTGGATGGATCCGAGACCTAAAGGTCTTTCGTCGAAATTAGACGCCGCATGTCCATTCTGGCGCGCGCGTTGGTGGACGGCGATGGCGGCCGCGGCGGCCCAGGAATCAGTTCAGCTGCGCCGCAAAAATCTTAAACGGCTAAAGCAGCGCAACAGCGAGATTGAAGCTCTTATAGAAAATCTCGACAGATTTGTCGCGGACTTTAAACCTAACGAGGTCGCTCCAATATATACTTTAGGCCTCGACCGCGTTGACTATGCCGAGACCACGCCGATTATTGAGCGCGCCGCTGAGGCGCACAATCAAGTCGCTGTTGCGCTTGCCGCGCTGAAGGAGTTGAAGGCCGCTGCGAAGCGCGAGCACAGGCGACTTTCTGCAACGAACCGGCCTGAGTCAATCATCTGGCTGCAGACGTTTTGTGAGGCTATGGGTCATTTATGGCGGTTTCTTACGGGGTCAAATCCGTCGTCGTCATCCGTCCTTTTCATTGACCTCGTCGAGGACGCTTTGACCAGCATTGGCGTCGAGCCAGAGCATGACCTCCAATCCAACATCCGAGCTGCCGTCGAGCGCGTGCTCGGCAAGCCAGGACAGGAGGGACGGCCATTTTGGGATCGGTTCGACAGGATGGAGGAGGGTTCTTACCCGCCGAGCTGGCTGCCTCGCAATATGAAAATGGATGAAAATATCGCCGAATGGAAGCATCGAGGCGACGATTGGAAGGCTGAGATCCGCAACATCTATTTTGAAGCGGTTGCCATTGACCCTGCTAAAAGATCTGTGGCGAATGCCATGCTGGCATGGATCTACCTTACAAAAGACGACGAAATCTGTAGTTTCATGGATAGCATTGGGTGGACGCCGCCGAAAGGGGTCGAAAGGATCGGGCTGCCCATTTTTCCAGATCCAGCTGATCTGAGAGATCTACAGACGGATTTTTGGAAGGATGAGTTACCGCGCTTGATCAAGCAGCAAAGGTCAGGCGACAGCGAGGCGGACGACAGGCTCCAAAAACTCTATGCCGACGCGGGACCTAAACAACGTGAACGGATTGAAGATCTCGGCTGGCGGCCGCCGCAGTCCATCGCCGACGTCGAGACTGCGCCCGCGCCCCAGCCGCCCGCAAAACGCGGCGCCCGGCGGCGCAACGTCAATCACCGGGAAAATTCATAAAGACATGCGCGCGCTCTGCAGCATCGGGCTGCAGCGCAGTCGTCGCCCGCGTCCGACGAACGAGCGAGACGGAGGTCGACGAACGGGCGATCATCGCATTTTCGGGCGTGATGTAGTTGACCCGGCCGCCGACGATACGCCAAACGAGGCCGCCGGGATGATCCAGCCAAGGCGGCGCGAAGAGATCATCGACCGTCCATCCTAAGCGCCAGGCGATCCGGCCGCGTTCTGCCAGGAAAGCCGCAGCGTCGACCAGCGCCTGCGCATGCCGCGTCGGATCGACGCCCTGCGGGCAATGCGCCTGCAAGCGCTGGAAAGCCTCGATATAGGGCACGGGAAGTGAAGTCTCGTCCGTCATGGCAAAACCTCTATCGTCCGCCGCCCATGCCGCCGGGCGCCGCCTCTGGCATGGAGACGCCGGTTCCGCTGCGCAGCGCCCCGCTCGCATACATGCTCTGCTCGACGCGCTTGACGATCGCATCCGTGTCAGCCGTCACCTCGATATGGAGATTAATGTCGGCCGCGCCCTTCAGCTCCGGCGCGGTTTGATGCGGCGTCGGCCCAAAAGCAAGCAGGCCCGGCGCGACGCTGGAGCCCGTCATCCCACGTCGCATTGTTTCCAAGTCGAGAGCGGAATTATAGCCTCCGGCGCGCCGGTCATTCGCGTCCAGCGCGCTTTGCGCGGCGATCCTAGCCTCGTGGGCGTCGGCGAGCTCGCCGAGCGCGCGATGCGCCTCCTGCCTCCGCCGTACGCTTTCTCTCAGCGCGGCCGTCTCAGCCGTCGGCGGCCCATAGATGTCGAGCCGCGCCAGCCGCTTCTCGTCTCGGTCCAAATCGTCGAAATCGCCGCCGGCGCCCGCAAGGCCCGAGGACGCCGCCTCATATTTATCGTCGAGACCTTGCATCCTTCGGCGATGATCGTTACGCGCGGCCTTGAGCGAATTTGGATCGCCATAAAAGGCGTCGTTCATCAAAGCATTGAAGCGCTTTTGATACGTGGGAGTCTTGTTCGGATCCACGTTTTGAAAATGCGTCAATCGATCCGTATAGCCGGCGATCGCGCGCGCCAAATCGTTCATCGGCGTAGCAAGACCGGCCGCGAGCTGCGAGCCGAGCGTCGCCCCAAGTCCTTCGAGCGCATGCTTGAGGCCGGAGAAGGCGATCGAGGGGTCTTTCGATTGATAGATGTCCGCCGCGCCGAGACCGTGGGCGCCGGCCAGCAAGGCCATATCCTTGTCGATTCGTGATTGCTGGGTCGCGAGCATGCCGACCAGCTGCGACGCCATTTGGTTTTGGAACAAGGCGCTGATGCGCTGAAGGATTTCATCCTTATCCTTCACCCCCGCTCGTTCAAGGGCCGGCAAAAGATATTGCTTGATCCACTCGTTCGGGTCGGACTGAGCCAGACGCCAACCTTGGATATGCATGCCAGGCTTGAGGCCTTTCGCCTCGCCCGTCCTCGTGCGCAAGAGATCTTCATGACGAACGAGCCCGAGGCTTTCGAAGTCAGTGAGCGCGCTATGCTTCATGATCCCGCCGACGATCGCGGCGTTGAAGGCGGAGACCGCCTTGCCGTAACTGGAACCGCCAAGTTCTTGTGCAAGCGTCGGCGCCGTCCCAAGAATAAATCTTTCCGAAAGGCTCGGCGTCGCCTGCCGCCCGAATTTGAACATTTCGTAATATTGATAGGGCCGGAGCGTATCTCCAAATACGTTCAGGCCCTTCGCGATGCCTTCCATATATTCATGAAACTGCTTCGGATTTTGCGTCACGCCCTTGATCTCGAGGCCCTTGACCAGCTGATCAAAATCCTCAGAGACATCAGCGCCCGGCCGCGCGGCTTGGGCGATGATGCGCAGCTTCGCCAGCGGCTCCATGATCTCGGCGGCCTCTTGATAGGAGCCAACAATCGAGCGCGCATTTCTAGGTCCCGTTGACAAATAGGATTCCCATTAGGGTAAGGTTCTGATTCAAGGTCGCTTTCGGAAGGAGGCGGGCTTGATTCGGGGATTGATGTCGGATGAGGAATGGGCGTGTTTCGAGCCGTTCGTGACGGTTCGCGGCGCGCATAGCGGGCGACGGCCGAAGGACCACCGCCTCGTTCTCGATGGGATTTTCTGGATTGCCCGCACCGGCGCGCAATGGCGGGACCTGCACGAGCATTTCGGCAAATGGTCGTCGGTCTATCGGCAGTTCCGGCGCTGGACTCTCAGTGGGCTGTGGGAGCTCCTTCTGGAAGCCCTGAATGAAACCGAGGGCGTTGGCGAGACCGTCCAGATGATCGACTCGACCATCATCCGGGCGCATCACTGCGCCGCCGGCGCTAAAGGGGGACTCCGCGTCAGGGTCTTGGCCGCTCGAGAGGTGGCTTCACGACAAAGATTCACCTCCGCACGAACGGCGAAGGACTGCCGATAGCCGCAAAGATCACCGCAGGCGAGGTCTCGGATTATTCGGGCTTCGCCCCCTTGATGGAAGCGGAAGGACCTGAGGCCAAAGTCCTGCTCGCCGATCGTGGTTATGATTCCGATCATATTCGCGAAACGCTGGAGAAAACAGGCGCTGCGGCCATCATTCCGACGCGCCGAAACCGCAAGATCCAAATCCAGATCGACAGTCACATCTATGCCTTGCGCAACCGCGTCGAGCGTTGCTTCAACAAGCTCAAAAACTCTCGGCGCCTCGCAACCCGCTACGACAAAACCGCAGCCAGCTATCTCGGGTTCGTCCAAATCGCCGCGATCAGGATCTGGATGCGCATATTTGTCAACAGGACCTAAGCATGTGCATGATCTCGGTTTGCCCGATCGCCGGAAATTTGGTCGCGAGAGCCGCGGCCTCTTGTTCCGCCTCGGCGATCTCTTTGCCCGACATGCCGGAGGCCTGCATGCGCAAGCGCTCGTGCACGCGATCCATTGATCCGCGAGCGACCTCATGCGCGGCCATGCCGCCGGCGACTGTGGCGCCGAGGCCAACGATTGAGCCCGCGCCCATTGCGATGCCCATGCCGCTGGAATGCGCCGAGGCGGCGCTGCGAGCGATCGAGGCTTGCGCGCGCGACACGCGGCTCGAGCTGTCGATAACCTGGCGCGCATTGGCGGAAATCGCCGACGCGGCCTGATTCATGCGCGCGATCTTTTTCTCGATCGCGGAAAGGGCGGCTCCGGTTCGATCATCTCCGGCGATGACGAGTTTGGCTTCGAGGATCTTTCCGGCCACGATTCAAACCCTCACTTGTCGTGATACTTCACCGCTCGCGCGAAGAGCCGGTCGATTTCATCGAGCGTCATGCGGTCGCAGGCGTCTGCGGCGATGACGCGGAACCCGAAGACGAGATGGTCGATCTTTTTCGCGAGATCGCCGACGCGGCGTCCGTAAAAAAACTGAAGAGCGCCTCTTTGATCTGGAGCACGTCGGCGAGCGACATGGCCCGCAGCACAAGCTCGCCGCCATCGATGTTTTGATCGTCGCTGAAGCTCAAAAGCTCCCGAATATACGCCGCGACCACTTCGTCTTTCTCGACAAAATAGCTCGCGCCATCCGCCATGCGGACAATGAAGCGCGGCTCGCCGAGGTTCATGTAATTGAACCCCGTGGGAGCTTTGAGAACGACCCGATTGACCAGCTTGTCGAACCACGGAAACGGCTCGACCAGCTCGATTTGCGTTGATTTCGTCATGTTGCGCTCCTCACGCATTAGTTGGCGCGACCAACGCGCCTGCATTGACATTTTTATTCATGACGCCAGCCATCACCGTGGCCAACGCGAGCGGCCCGACGGTTTTGGCGATCTTGGGCAAGCCGCGGAGCGCAAGGGGCATATCATCGACAGGGGGCAGGACTGCGCTCAAAATCGGCCCGCTTAACTCGGCGAGAGCGGCTACACTCGAACCGACGCCAGCGACCCGCTGCGAGATGGGGTCGACAACGATCGAGACTCTCGAGACATTCGCGACCACTCTCGAAATATTCGCGATCCTCTGTTCAACATCTTCAAACGTGGTGTTGCTCATGCCATTTCCTTCAAGTAGAGGATGCAGCGGACCGCCGACGTCATCGCTCGCGACCAGCCTGGAACCTAGTCGAAGTTGCAGACGTCGACGGCCGCCGGTGATCGCGCCCGTCCATTGGAGTAAAACGTCGCGATCTGCGGGTGTTTTGCGCCACCGCCCGCCGGGCCTTTGATCCGGATGGCAAAAGCGGATCAAATCTCGCCCAAATTTGCGACGAACATGGGGGCAAGATCATATTCGATCGGCCTCACGGGCCCCGCAGGAGCGCTGGATTCTGGTCGTTCTTGCGCGAATTGCGCTTGTCGCTCGGCCCGCATTTCGGCTCGAAACGCTTCATCCTCGGCACGCCTTTTTGCGTCCAGGCTGGCTCGCTCCGCAGCCTCTCTCTCGCGCAACGCGCGGCCGTCATTCTCGCTGAGTTCAGATTCTGGATTCGTCAACAGAGCCGCCGCCCAAGCCCGCAACGTCGCCGAAGCGGCTTGCACTCTTTCGTCACGGCGCGGCATTTCATGACCGGGACGCTCAACGAAGGGCCGCAGGTCTTCGACCGAAAAGCGAAGTTCCGCCGCGGCGTTCAGCACCGCCAACAGCTTTTCAAGCTCCGTGTTGAGTCCGAATGCGCGGGACAAGGTCTCTTTGATATGCGCGGCGACTACTGCCCGCGCAGTGGTCCCAACGCTTTCCTGGGCGTCGTCCGCCGATTGCACAGATTCGGCGTGATTTTTCTCCAGCTCCTCGATCGCGGCTTGAACGAGCCTCAGTTGTTCCGCGACATCAGATTTTGCTTTTGCGTGGGCGAGCTTAATGTCAGCGCCGCCGCCGCCATTAACCAGGAAAGCCTTCGCCAGGGCTTGAGCATCGGCTCGCTCGCCTTCAGTGCGGCGATCGAGCTCCGTCAGCAAAGCCCCCTCGCGCTCCTTGGCGCGAGTCAGAGCTTGACTTGCCGCGTCAGCCGCCGCCCTGGCCGCCGCAAAATCTTTTTGTGCAGCTTGTAGAGCTGCGCGAGCTTCAGGAAGAAGCATTTTTCTGTCTCCAGCGAAATAGGACTTCGGCGGCGCTAATGACTCACGATTGGCATGACGAAGCCGCGACGCCCCGCCTTCGCTTCGTCGTTTAATTTTTCAGCGACACTCTTCCATGAGGCGCTCGCCGACTCTTCTAACGGTTGGAGACTTTGATCAGCGTCGACGCCGGGAAGAAGCCGCGCGTGTTGCGTCGCACCGGCCGCACTGATCGGCGATTTGCTCAACAGTAGGCGCGCCTCAAGAGGCGAAAAATCCGTATTGAAGGCAAGATGCTTCGCAAGCTCCTCACGGCCGACTGCCTCGGGCGACGTGATAATGGCCTTCATGCGTTCGCGTGTGGCCGTTGCAGCGGCTTGTGCGGCCTCAGACTCAACATCAAATTTGCCCATGTGGTCTATCTCCTGTGAAAAATTCGCCTCGCCCACGCGCGCCGATTTGCCGAAGGTCAAATTGGTCGCAATTCGACTCCATGGAGAAGTTTCCATTGTGCCAATAATTGTCGTGGAATTGTCGCACCGGCGCGGACCCAGCCGGTTGGGTTGATCGTGATCGATTCGGAGCCCGCAGGACATGCGCGAAGATTGAGGCAAATCAGTCAAGCATCCCGCATTGACGGCTGCGGAAATTTGTGACAGCCGACGCCGCGAGAGCTTTAGGTCTTTGCGCTCTTTGGCGGCGTGGTCTTGCCGCCGTCGCCCGCGAGGCCGAACGCGATCCGATCGCCAACCACATCCGAGACCGCCCGAACCGGGTTCGCGTCAAAATTCGCGTAACGCCCCGTCATCGCTACCGTGGAATGACGAAGCAGGTCGCGGACCGCAAAGGCGTTGACGCCGGCCTGCGCGGCATAGGTTCCGACGGTATGCCTTAGATCATGCAGATGGACGTCCGGAATGCCAGCGCGAAGCCGCAAACGCTGCCAGGCGTTTTCAACAACCTCATTTGAGACATAGCGTTCGACGTCCGTGGAGCGCGGAAAAACCCAGGGTGAGCCCTCCACGCGGGCGACCCCGGCCAAGAGCTCCAGGGCGACGCCGCTGACTGGATGAGGCTTCCGCGCGCCCCCTTTCTTCTCAGGCAGATCGATCGTCGCAGTCTCAAAATTCACATGGGCCCATTCAAGAGAGACGATTTCGCCGCGACGGGCCCCCGTAAAGAGCAGAAGCCGAATTATGTTCAATACCTCGGGCGCGACGGGCGTCCGTCGGTTCTCCGGCTTCGCCAGATGCCGGTTTGTCGGTTTAGCCGGATTGATCGTCCAGGGGAGGCCCGCGCCGGCCGCTTCGCGCAGGGCTTCGCCGAGCCGTTTCAGTTCGTCGACGTTCAGGAACCGCTCGCGATGTGTCTCTGGATAACGCTTGATCCGTCGGCAGGGATTTGAGTTTTCCGACCGTAGTCCCCAAAGCTCGGCATTGCTGAAGGCCTTCGAGAGGAGCGCCAGCAATTTGTTCGCCTGGCTTGGCGTATCTCGCATTTCGAGATGCAACTTGACCAGGTCCTGACGCGTCACGCCCTCTGCCTTGAGCGCGCCGAGGCGCGGCCGCGCGACGCGATTAAACAGATATTCCGTTTCTTGCAGCGTTCGCGCGGCGCTGTGGACCTCGACATGCTCCGCAATATGCCGATCGAGGAGTTCATTGACCGTCAGCGAATCCCGACGCGCCGTCTTATCCCCCAAAGGATCGCCGCCGTCGGCAATGTTCACGAGCAACCGCCGCGCTCGAGCACGGGCTTCGTCGACCGTCAGGGCGCCATGGCGGCCAATGACCATCCGGCGCGAGCGGCCCAAGGCGCTTCGATATTGAAGAATGAAGCTCTTGACGCCTGACGGTTGGACCCTGAGGCCGAACCCTCGAAGCTCGGTATCCCAGACGAGGAGTGAGCGCTGGCCCGGCGCGATGTCATCAATGATGCGTTTGGTGAGCTTTGGCATGAAGCTTCATTTTGGACGGCTTGCGGACGGCGTTGGACAGGCGCTGAAATCTCGTAAAACATTGAAAGCAAATAAGTTTATACGGCTTGGACGGCCTGGACGGCTTTTGACCCCTACTGTCTTAATTGCACCAGCGAATGCGGCTCGACAGATAGCTCAAAACCCGATCTCGTGTAAGCACTATGTAAGCACGAGAGGTCGAAACCAACCGTAGGCCATCTCACTTCATAGAAGTGGAAGCCTCTGTTTTTAAATATCTATCCAACTCAATAGAACTCCGTGTAAGCAGGTAAAAATGCCAGTTTTCACCTTCGTAATGAGGGGGTCGGGGGTTCGAATCCCTCTTGCGGCACCAATATAGTCAAATAATTTAGACGCGGTTTGTGGGACCTTTTGGAAGACCGAGGCTTTTTGATAGGCGCTCGGGGAGCCGAATTCGAAAATTTGCAAAACGTCGGCCGCTGGTCCCCTTGCAGCGTTCTCGCGTCATCGATTCGGAACAAACTCTCTCGCCTGACCAACCGAGCTCGGGGCATTTTCTTTCAACAGGCTTTCGCGAGTCGTGTTCTTCGAAATAGTTTCCGAACATTCCGAACGAACGATTGGAAACCTGCCTGTCCAAGCCGAGGCCGCACCGGGACGGAGGACGGCGCCAAGTTCTCGCTTGTTTCCATAAACACCTAAAGCGAGATGGGGCGAACCAGAATCGAACGATCGGAAACCGCCGGAAAGGTCGTCGCCTTGACGCCGGAGACGCGTCCGACAACAATTATGCGCGTCGTCAGCTATTCATCTGCTTGCGCATACACCGGCGCAGCGCGGCGACCGAAATTTCGTAAAATTCTAATTCTGCGCCGAGACCGTTGCCACGGCAGCCACTATCACGGTCGCGGAGCAGAGCGACATAGGGCCAGTTCTGGTCAATCCATGCGTCGAGAGATTCCTCATCCATCATTGACCAATGTTTGGCCTCGCCAGACACAGCGCTGCAGCAGGTACTGCAACACACGCAGGATGCCGGAAATGACGATCCGATCGTCCACTCGCGACTTTCCAGGCCGCGTCCGCGATCGCGGCGGTTCAATGTGGCGAGGCTCTATCCGCCGCCGCAAGCTGCGCGTCTCGCGATGAGACGCGCCGTCGCGACGGCCAGCCCGATATTTTGAAGCCGGCCGAACCCTGTCGTCAGGATCGAGAAGCCGCGTCGGGCCGCGCCGGCCGCCAGGGCAGGACGGAGTTGGATCGCGCGAGCAAGGAGCGGAAGAACTCGAAGACGCCCAGGAACATGAGGGCCGAAAACACGTGCCAGAGCGCATGGCCCTGCACCAGCGAACTGGGGCCGTAAAAACATTTGGCGTAATCCCCGCCATGCCTGGCCAGAAACGCGTTATCGTCGCCGTCGGAAAATTTGAAGACGACCGCCGCGAGCGCGGGAAGGACCGCCAGGGCGAGGGGAGCCAGCAAGCCGTCGCCAGGCGCGGCACGCGTCTTGGGGTCTCGCACATATCGCAACGCGCCGGAAATCATGTAGACGATCAAGATGAAGACGAGGAAAGGCGTAAAATAATCCGAATCGAAGAAATGGACCTTGGCGCGCACGATTCCGCCCACCAGTCCGATGGCGATCGCGGAGAACATGATCACAAAGGCCCATGGATCGTCATATTCCAAAGGAACCATTTCAATAAAGCCGTAGGCTACGAGGGCGAGCAGAACAGCATAGACGCCCATGATGTCCACGGTTTGGCCGAATTCGCTGAGCGTTCCGTGAAACCACCCGCTACATATGGCGAGGATGATCAGGGCGGCGCCCACGGTCCAGCCGGTCCAGGCCTTGTTCAAGGTGAAAATCAGCAGGCCGACGGCGAGATAGGCCGCGTTGGACCAGAAATTATGGAATTGGAGAAAGAAGCCGGACGTGTTGACGAGCTCGCATTGCTCCTTATGATAAGACGTCACCCTGTCGGCCGCGACATGGGCCCATGGATGGATGTGTAGGAGCCCCAGCAGCAAAAATATGAGAGCCAGCGCGGGCAATCCCGCAGCGACGACAATCCACACCTTGCGATGCGTCTGCTCCACAGCGTCACTCCATTTCCTGTTCTACGAGCGCGCTTTGCTCTCCAGAGCATATTCCGGTCGGATGGAATCGATCCGATCGACAAGAATATGCTCAACCATTCGACTCTGGAGCGATTTCACATAGATCGCATGAATCTATGCGAGCGAAAGACGCTCTACGCGGAGATTATGGGCTTTCCCGCAAGCAGCGCAAGCATGACGCGCCGTCGGCGCGCTCCCGTGCAAGCACGGCTTGGGCGCCGCTACCAAACGCGAGGAAGCTCTCTAATTACATTATGGCGCACGGCAGAGCGGGAAGCAAAACCGAAAGCCGGGCCTTTTTAAGTCCGGGCGTCGTCCTGTCGACTAATTGAATCCATTTGGCCTGAAAGCGCTGAAGCGCCGCGAAGGGAAGGGTGGAAAGACCATGCCGATCTATATCACTCAAGGTCGTTACACGACGGACGCGTTGAAGGGCATGACGAGCAATCCCGAAAACCGGGAAAAGGCGGTCGCGGATCTGATGACCAGGGCGGGCGGCAAGCTCGTGGCCCTCTATTTCACCTTCGGCGAATATGACTTCCTCTCGATCGTCGAAGCGCCGAACGAAGCGGTCATGGCTTCCGCTCTGATCGCAGGCGCGGCGTCGGGCGGGGTCACGCACCTCAAGACATCGATCGCCATGGCCACGAATGACGCCATGAACGCCTTCAGGTCGGCGGGGGAGCTGCGCAAATCCTTCAAGCCGGCGGGGGGGCCGGCGAGAGCGTTGGAATAGCCGACCTTCGTCGCAAGAAGGCGCGCGTGCCTGTGGCAGGAAGGAGCAAGCCAATGTTGACGGAAGAAATGACGGATCTTCGGGATCGCATAGGAAAACTATTGGCCGATGGGTTGAAGACCGAGATCGAGCCCGTCCCCGAAACAGAAAAGGAGTTCGGCGACATCCTCAATAGGTTGCGCGCGCTCAATCCCGGCGATCTCTCGGGCAAGCTTGTAATCGCGGGTTTCATCGATCATCCCTACGGCGACGACCAAGTTCGCTGCATGGAATGCATGTATTATCTCGTGCATCAAAGGTGGTGCGATCTGCCTGAATTGGCTTTGCCGGTCGAGGCGGACTGGCGGTGCCGGCTGTGGCGCATCTGAGCGTCGCCGCGAGAAGGCCCTGACCGAGTTGACGGCATGTAGAGGTAAGGCCTCGCGGCGATCGATTGAGAGGAGCGGCGCATGTCGGAGCACATCATTAAGGCGTATGACGATGAACTCGACGTCCTTGATAAGAAAGTCGCGGAGATGGGGGGACTCGCGGAGAAAATATTTTCCGACGCTATGGAATCCCTGTCCAATTTCGACTCGCGGCTTGCTCAGGCGACAGTCCATGCGGATTTCCGCCTCGACGCCTTGCAGCGCGAAATTGAGGAAAGGGCGATTGTGACGATCGCCCGTCGGCAGCCTCTCGCCGTCGATCTGCGAGAGATCATCTCAACGATAAGGATGGCCAATGATCTCGAGAGGGTTGGCGATCTCGCGAAAAACATTGCCAAACGCGTGATCTATTTTTCGCCGAATTTGCGAATGCCGCGGTGTGTGGTCGGGCTCCGCTCCATGCATCGAGTCGCGGCGAATCTCCTGAACGACGCGCTTAACGCCTACTTGCGACGCGACGCCGACCTTGCGCTGCGCGCGTGGGCGGGCGATGTGGAGCTCGACGACCTGCACGACTCGGTGTTTCGCGATCTTCTGACTTTCATGATGGAAGATCCCGGCAACATCTCTTTTTGCGCGCATCTCTTATTCTGCGCCAAAAACGTCGAGCGCGTCGGCGACCACGCCACAAATATTGCTGAGACGGCGATCTATCGGATCACAGGAGAAGCGCCGCCGATAGATCGGCCGAAAGGCCGCAATCCGACCATGGTTTCCCCAGAGACGGCAGGGGAAGCAAATCAGCGACGATTTGGGCGGCCCTGAGATCAAATCGTGCACGCGGCGAGCGGATGAGCTAAAGCTTCGTCTCGACCCATCAAAGTCTTGGACTTGGCTTCATGCGCTTGAAATTGACCCCGCCTGGATTTCCCATATTTCTTCTGTCCGTCATTCTCGCGGGCGTCGCCATAGCAACCCTCTACACGCGCGTTCCGGTGGTCGGCCATTATGTCAGCGCGCATCGCTTCTGGGTCTTGGCGTCGGCTTACGCGGCTTTATTGGCGGGGGTTCTGTTTGAGGGCTTGTGAGCCGAGAGAGATCGGACAAGGCCGCGCCGCGCGCCGGGTCGAATTCAGTCCTTCGGCGCCGGCCTCTCCGTCATGATCGAGACCGCCGCCTTCATGCCTGGCGCAAGCGCGAGATCGGGGTTTGGCGCGGCGATGATCACCTCATAGGAAGAGGCGGGATAGGAAGAGGCGGGTTTGGCCGCTTCAGGCGAGGGGCGGATTTGCATGACCGCTCCAGAGAAAGTCCGGCTCGGCGGCCTGTCGATCGTGAACTCGGCCTGATCGCCGATCTTGACCGCGCCGATGTCTTTCGCCTCGACCTTGGCCTCGATACGCAAAACGCTCAAATCGGCGGCGATCTGGAACAATGGCGTTTGGGCCGCTGCGTCGATCAGCTGGCCAATTTCGACGCCGCGCGCCACGACCAAGCCGTCCGTCGGCACGACGATCGCCGTTTTGCCGAGAGCGGACTCTGCCGCGGCGAGCGTGGTCGCCCGCTTCGCCTTTTCCTGCTCTCCGAGCTCGATGCGCGCGCGGGCCCGCTCCTCGCCCTCGCGCGCTTTGGCGAACGCCTTGTGGGAAATGGCGCGGCGCTCGGCGCGCGCTTCAGCGCGATCGAGATTGGATTTCGCCCGCTCGGCCTCAGCGCGCTCCTTTTCGAGCCTGGCCTCCGCCGCAGCCAGATCGGTCCTGGCGCGATCGACTTCCGACTGATAGGGGCGGGGATCGATCTTCGCGCAGATCTGCCCCGCCGTCACGCGCGTGTCGCGGTCGCAATAAAGCGCTTGGATGGGGCCGGATACGCGCGCCGCCACTGGCGTGGTCGCGGCTGGAGCAAGGGTCCCGAGCGCGGTCACGACGCCGGCGCGGGACCCGCCAGCGGGGCTCGGGACAGGGCCGCGTCGAGCGCCGCCGCCATAATGCGCCCAATAGAACCATCCGCCGCCAAAGCACAAAAGGGCGAAGCTCACCATTGCGGCCTGCCGGCCCCAATGGGCGCCAGGCGCCCGCTCCATTGCTTCGCTTACGCGTTTCGGCTTGGGTTCGCTTGGCATAGGACTCTCTTGCGAGGATTCGCTGCGCCAGTCGATGGCCTGGTCATAGATATCTTCCTCTTGGGCGCTGTGGATGCGGACCAGAGATTCAATCGATTCGATGATTCGCTGCGCGTCGCGGATAAGGTATCGATCGGTCTCCGCCGGGCCGAGCCCGTCGGACAGGCGGGTCAGGAGGCGGGAGAGATGGAGAATCTCGCGATGGGCGCGGCTCATGGCGCATAGCCCATGGCCGTCGGCGAGGAAACTCGAAAGGCTTGGATAGACCACTGTCTCGTCAGCGCGCTCATGAGCGACGATCTCTGTCGCCACGATCCCATCGGCCTCGGCGATCAAGCGCGCGGCGACCTCGCCGGCCGCGTCGTCGAGCCCGTCCGCGATCTGGCGCAAGCGGTCGAGGCTTGCCCCTAGTCTCTCGTGGTCTTCATGGAGAATGCGGGCCGTTGCGGCCGGCATGGCCGCTTGCCGTCGGGCCCGCCCAGGGGTTAGAGCCCGTAGCGCGTTCAAAATGACAGCCACGTCGATGGCTTCCTGGGTCAGCGCCCCGGCGACGGGACTGAGCCAGCCGACGGCGGCGGCGGCCATGGCGACGCCCGAAAGCGACATGCCGACGATAATGCTTTGCAAGGCTATGGCGCGCGTGCGCCGCGCGATGACGACGGCGTCGGACACGCGATCGAGCCGATCGACGAGGATCACGACATCCGCCGCCTCCGACGAGGCGCTGGCGCCCCGCGCGCCCATGGCGACGCCCACGTCGGCCGCCGCCAGGGCGGGAGCGTCATTGATGCCGTCGCCGACCATCAATGTCGGATGAAGCCGCTGCTCGGCCGCGACGGCGTCGACCTTGTCGGCCGGAACGCGATCCGCGAGCACGGCGTCGAGATCGAGCGCGGCGCCGATCGTCTCGGCCGAATCGGCGCGGTCGCCGGTCACCATGACGATTCGGGCCACGCCCGCGGCTCGAAGCGCCTGGATGGCGCGCGGCGTCTCGCGCCGGAGTTCGTCGGCGAGGAGGAGGGCGGCGACGGCGCGGCCATCCACCGAGATGAACACGCTGAGGGCGGAGCGCCAAGAGGCCCGCCGCAGCGCCCGAAGCGCCCATTCCTCCGGGCGGCCGGCCCCGAAAACAAGCTGATGCGAGCCCACGCGGATCGCTTGTCCCCCCACGACGCCCTCGAGGCCAGAGCCCATGGTCTCACGGACATTCTCCGGGACCTGCAATGCGAGCTTTTTCGCCCGAGCCGCGGCGACGATGGCTCCAGCCACCACATGATGGGAGGCTTGCTCGAGAGAGGCGGCGAGCCGCAGGGCTCCTTCCGGGTCCTCGCCGGGAGCCGTTTCGACGGCGACCAGCCGCGCCCCGCCGACGGTCAAGGTTCCCGTCTTGTCGAACATCACCGTATGCGCGCGGGCCAGCGCTTCCAGAGGTCCGCCTCCCTTGATCAGGATGCCGCGCCGCGCCGCTTGCGAGGTGCCGGCGATGAAGGCCGCAGGCGCCGCCAGGATCAAGGGGCAGGGGGTCGCCGCGACGAGGACCGCCAGCGCGCGAATGGGGTCATGAGACAAGGCCCAGGCGCCGCCGGCGAGCGCGAGCGTCACGGGCAGGAGAAGCAGCGCATAGCGATCCGCCATCCGAATGAAGGGGGATTTGGCGGTCTGAGCCGCCGTGACGAGGCTGATGATTCCGGCGTAGGCGCTCTCCCCCGCGCGCGCCGACGCACGCATCTCGAACGTTTCGCCGGCGTTGATCGTCCCACTGCTCACTGCTTCGCCGGCGCGCCGCGCGACCGGGATCGGCTCTCCCGTCAGGGCCGATTCATCGATCGACGCGCTGGGGCTCGTGACTTGGCCGTCGACGGGGACGACCTCGCCGGCAAGAACCAGGATCGCGTCCCCGACAGCGACCTGATCGACCGGAATGTCCTCGAAAGCGCCGCCGTCGCGGCGATGCGCGAGGCGCGGGGCGCGGTCGATGAGCGATTTCAAATCCCGTTCGGCGCGTCCGACCGCGAAATCCTCGAGCGCGGCGCCGCTGGCATACATGACTGCGATGACGGCTGCGGCCAGGTTTTCTCCAAGCGCCAAGGCTCCCAACATTGAGAGCAGAGCGACCGCGTCGACGCCCATGCTGCCGATGAGAAGGCTGCGAATGATCGAGACGGCGAGACTCAGCGCGACGGGGATGGAGCCGCCGGCCCAGAGCCAACGCGCGGCGTCTGGGCGCCCCAGGACAAGAGCGACGAAGCCGCTGGCGAGCCCGACGATCGCGATCAGGATCAGGGCGCGACGCGCAGCTCGCGGATTGTTCATAGGAGTCACTTTTCCGTTGATCTTGTCATGTTACCCCTAACATCCGCGCCGTGACGGCGACGGTCGAGCTTTTCCGGGTCGCCGAGCCTCGACATGTATCCGCCGCCGTCGGACTCGAACCGAGCGATTTTCTCGTTCATTCAGCATTTGGACGAGAGTGCTTATGCTATAGGAGTGAAGGACAAGGAGAGTTCGCACATGCTGGATTCTAGCGGGACCTTCAAGCCTCGCCCGGATGAACATCGTCTTCCCTTCGAGAGAATCGCCCTTCTGCTGCAAGGCGGCGGCGCGCTCGGCGCCTATCAGGGCGGAGTCTATCAAGCTTTGGACGAAGCGGACCTCCTTCCCGATTGGGTAGCGGGAATATCGATCGGCGCCATTAATTCCGCATTGATCGCGGGCAATCCGCCGGAAAAACGCGTCGAGAAACTAAGGGAATTCTGGGAGCTCGTCAGCGCCCCGCCGATGAGTTCCTTCGGCGTTTCCATCCTCCCGCCGATTGAGATCACGGACCCCTCGATTCATCGGGTCGTCAATCAGGTCCAAGCCTATTTCGTGGCTCTTTTGGGCGCGCCGAATTTCTTCACGCCTCGTCTGCCGCCGCCGGTGCTTTTTCACCCGGACAAGCCCGACGGGCTGAGTTTTTATGATACCGCGCCCTTGCGGAAAACGCTCGAGCGGCTGGTCGATTTCGATCGGATCAACGCCGGACCCATGCGTTTCAGCGTCGGCGCCGTTCATGTGCGCAGCGGCAATTTCGTCTATTTCGATACGACGACTCACCGCATTGGCCCCGAGCATGTCATCGGCAGCGGCTCTCTGCCTCCCGGCTTCCCGCCGACCGAGATCGACGGCGAATATTATTGGGACGGCGGCATCGTTTCCAATACGCCGCTGCAATGGGTGCTCGATTCGCGGCCGCGGCAAGACACGCTGGCGTTCCAGGTCGATCTTTGGCACGCGGCGGGCCAGGTTCCGCGCAGCTTCAGCGAGGCTAGCGTGCGCGAGAAGGAGATCCGCTATTCGAGCCGCACCAGAGCCGCGACCGATCAGTACCGAAAGATGCAGAAACTGCGCATAGCGGTGGCGGAGCTCATCAAGGATCTTCCTGAAGAGCACCGCGACCGGCCCGAGGTGCGGCTGCTCGAAGCCGAATCCGATGACAAGGTCTGCAACATCATCCAGCTGATCTATCGCAGCGAAAGTTACGAAGGCCTGTCCAAGGACTACGAATTTTCTCGCGCCACGATGGAGGAGCATTGGCGCGCGGGCTATAACGACGCCATTCGCACGCTCAGCCATCCGGAGGTTCTCGAATGCCCGGGCCGCGCCGAAGGCGTGCGCACATTCGACGTGGCGCGAGCGACGCAGCAGAGACATAAATCTGAATTAGAGATCCAGAGTCTGGACCAGAGATCCAGCCATGACAGGCGAGGAGAGCCGCGATGAAGGAAAGTGACGTCCGCCGCCGAGCGTTTGCGATGCCGCTGACCAGCCCGGCTTATCCGGTCGGTCCTTACCGCTTCGTCAACCGCGAATATATGATCATCACCTACCGCACGGATCTCGGGAAGCTGCGCGAGTTGGTTCCGGAGCCGCTGGAGGTTGATGAGCCTTTGGTGAAATTCGAATTCATCCGCATGCCCGACTCCACCGGATTCGGCGATTATACCGAGAGCGGGCAGGTCATCCCGGTCAGCTTCAAAGGGCGCAAAGGCGGCTACAGCCATTGCATGTTCCTCAACGACCATCCGCCGATCGCCGGCGGCCGCGAGCTTTGGGGATTTCCCAAGAAGCTCGCCGAGCCGACCCTGAGAGCCGAGATCGACACCCTCGTCGGGACGCTCGATTACGGCAGAGAGCGGATTGCCACCGGAACGATGGGCTATAAGCATAAGGAGGCTGATCTCGCCGCGGTGAAGACCTCGTTGCTCGCGCCGAATTTTCTGCTGAAGATCATCCCGCATGTCGATGGGACGCCGCGAATTTGCGAGATCGTCGAATATTACCTGACCGACGTCGATCTCAAGGGCGCGTGGACCGGGCCGGGATCGCTCACGCTCACGTCGCATGCCTTGGCGCCGCTCGCCGAATTGCCCGTGCTGGAGGTCGTGTCAGCGACGCATATTCTCGCCGATCTCACCTTAGGGCTCGGCAAGGTTGCGCATGATTATCTGGCCTGAGCGCCACAGCGGATGAAGACTCTGGGACGACCGGCTTTGGGCCGGTCGCTCCGAAATGACCGTCGTCTAGCCACCCGCCGCGTCGCAGCGGTCGGGCCTCAGCAATTGCTGCAAATGCCCCTCCGCAGGATGCGATCGTCCCGATCATGAATTTGCCGGCCGCCGCCGCTCGGAGCATCGCCTGACAAACCGGGATGCGGGACGGTCCCGCCGCTCTTGGTCAGATAAGGCGCGTTGGCCAAGCTGCGCCCTGTCGTAAGTGGGGCCGACGCGTCTTGCGCCATTTCGGCAGGCGCATCCACGCCCTCCGCTGCGAGGCCGACGCCCGCGCCAAAAGTCACGGCATCGATAACAATCGCGCCGACAACAATGGCCCCAAAAGCCAAAATCTTATTCATGTTCGCCCCCCTTGCTCGCGAACAAAGCTAAAAACCGGCGGTCAACATTGCAAGTGGCGATAAGTTGCAGGGGCTGGCGCTGACTCGCCGGTTTTCTGCAAATATTTCGCTATTTTTCACTAATCCCTTCGGACAGTCGGGCGCCGCGGTCTATGCAGCTGGCGAAAGCGCGTGCGCTTGCAACCAAAAGTCGCGGTATCGGCTGCTGTCTGCGGTCATTGGCCGCGCGGCGCGGGCGTCTGAAATTCGAGAGTCAGCGCCTTGGCGGAATAATGCGAGGCGTCCGTCTTGCCTGCGCAAGCTTCGCGGGAGAACATGATCAGATGATGGGCGACGAGGCCGACGCTCAGGATCGGCTCGATCTGGCCGCGCAGCAGGCGAGGCAAGACGAATCTCCAGAATGCGCACCGATAGTCGCCGCGAACGCCGACTTTCCATAAGAGGCTCGACAGGATCACGAGCGCCTTGCGGATGTTGCGCGGCGACAGGCGCTGCCGGCTCTTTGGCCGCTCGAGCCGGTACGGCCTCGTCTCGCGCATTTGATATTCATAGCGGGCGAACAGCGTCTCCGGGCGATAGGCTCTGTCCATGCAATTGCGCCACATGGCGAGCACCTCGTCATAGGGCAGCTTGAAGCCGACATTCGATTCGCGCCCTGCGTCGTCCGGGCGCAGACGATCTTCCCGCCGGAGCCGATCCCATAGGGGCGTGCGCGGGAGGGCTTGCAGCAGATTGATGGTCGCCATGGGAATCTTCGATTGCTCGAGGAAGTCCAGAATTCGCTCGCCGGTGTCGCTCGTATCGGTGTCGAGACCGATGATGATCCCCGAAACGACCTCCATTCCGCATCGATTGATGGCGCGCACCGCGTCCAGGATCGGCAGAGCCATATTATGCGCCTTGTCGATGGCCCTCAGGGCCTCCGGCTCTGGCGTTTCGACGCCGCAGAAAATCGTGTCGAAGGCGGCCTCGCGCATGAGTTCGAGGATTTCCGGAGAGCGCGCAATATTGAGCGTCGCCTCGCAGGAGAAGCTGACGGCGTAGCCGTTGCGCTTCTGCCAATCGATGAGATGGGGCAAGAGCTCGCGAAGCGCGCGCCTGTTGGCGACGAAATTATCGTCGACGAAATAGATCGAGCCGTTGACGCCGCAGGCGACGAGCTTGTCGAGCTCGCCGAGGATCTGGGCTGGGCTTTTCAGACGCGCGACCCGGCCGTAAAGGCCGGGGATGTCGCAGAATTCGCAGGTGTAAGGGCAGCCGCTCGAAAATTGGATGCTGCCGAGAAAATAGCGGTCGATCCTGGCGAGTTCATAGGCGGGCGGCGGAAAATCGGCGAGGTCGCGGCGGAGGGTCGTCGTCAGAACGATCTGGGCCTCGGGGCGCGCCGCGTCGCGGGCGAGATGAGCAATCAGGGCGTCGGTCGCGTCGCCGAGCTCGCCGACGTGCAGATAATCGAAATCCGGATAAAGCTCGGGGCAGGCTGAGACGGAAGGGCCGCCGAGCGCGACGGGCTTGTCATGCTCATGAGCCCTGGCGCGAATATCCTCCATTTGCCGGCGCTGGATGTGCATTCCGCTGACGAGCACGGCATCGGCCCAGGCGAAATCCAGATCGCTCGCGCGCTCCATGTTTTCGTCGATGAACCTGACGTCCCAATGTTTCGGAAGAATCGCGGCGATGACCAGCAAGCCTTGCGGCGGCATGAAGGCGCTGACGCCGTCGGTCAGCGGATACGCGTGCTCGAACGTTCCAAAAGACGGGACATAGCGGGGGAAGACGCAAAGGATGCGCCTCTTCACATCAATGACCGGCGCATCGACGAGGCGACAGATTTGAGCCGGCGTGACTTGAGCCATTTTTTGCGCCCCGGAAGCTGGTCCGCTCTAGACAATGCTAGTCTTTATTCATCCCGTTATGAAGAATTAATCGGTCGAAAAGGCGGCGGTCCGCGATCGAAGCCTGCGCATTGGATGGCGAAGCCGAGGGTGAGCCTAAGATCCCGCGCCTAGGATCCACGGAAGCTTCGCCCGCGGCGATCGTGGCGGAAGCTTTGCGCCGGCGGTGGGAACTTCCTTGAGCAAAAGACAAAATTCGGTAATTTGGCGCCATTTCAGGGAGTCATTGAGCGTCAAACGAATTGCCTGCAGCTTTTGCGAGTCGATGATCAAATCAGCGAGACGAAATTTTTATATGAACGCCACCGAATTCGTTCCGCGACGTCTCGCCGCCGCGCGTCTCCTGATGTCGCTTCTTGTCTTCGTTTGCTGCGGTCACCGTCCACAAGCCGGCGAGTCCGCTAAAACGTCCGAGGCGTCGGCGGGAGAGGCCTGGAGCGCGCCCGGGCTGCCGGTCATCGTGGCCGCGGCCGCGCCCGCCTGCTTTTCGGCCTCGGTTAGGGCGACGGGGCTGCTGGCGCCGCGCGCCGAGGCGGTCGCCGGCGCCGCGCTCGACGGATTCGAGATTGCGGAGATTTTCGTCGCGGAGGGGGACTTCGTGCGGGAAGGTCAGGCGCTCGCGCGCTTGTCCCGTCTGCCGGGCGAAGGAATCACCCCCGCTCGAAACGCCGGAGCCTTGCCGCCGGCTTCGGTCACCCTGCAATCGCCCGCCGCCGGTTCGGTGATCAAATCGGCCGCACGAAGAGGCGCGGCGGCCTCGCTGCGCGGCGAGCCTTTGTTTCGTCTGGCGATCGACGGGGTAATCGAGGTTGACGCCGAAGTGTCGAGCATCGATCTCGCCGCGATCAAACCGGGCCAATCGGCGCGAATTGAAGCCGAGCCAGGGCAGGGTTTGACCGGCCGCGTGCGCAAGGTCGGGGCCGAGGTCGATCCGGTCACGCAGATGGGACATGTGCGCGTGGAAATTCCAGCCGACTCCGGCTTGCGCGCCGGGCGCTTCGTCCGCGCCACGATCGACGCGCGGCAGAGCTGCGGCATTTCGGTGCCCCGAGCGGCCGTTCTCTACAAGACCGAGGGCACCAGCGTCCAGGTCGTGCGCGAGGATCGGATTGAGACGATTCCGGTCAGGATCGGCCTGACCAGCGACCGCGACGCCGAGATTGCGGAGGGCCTGCAGGCCGGCGAACTCGTCGTAGCTAACGGCGGCGCTTCGCTCAGAGACGGCGACCGGGTCTTCGCCGTCGTCTCGCGCGGCGGGGATTTGTCGGCAGGGCGGCGCTGATGGCGATCAATGTCTCTGCCTGGTCGATCAGACATCCCCTGCCGGCCATCGTGTTCGCCCTGGTGAGCCTCGCCCTCGGCGTCGCGAGCTTTAGGAATCTGCCGATCACGCTGCTTCCGAATGTCGATCAGCCGATCATCACCGTGGTCATCGCTCAATTTGGCGCGGCGCCAGCCGAGCTCGAAATGCAGGTGACGAAACCGGTCGAGGACGCCGTATCGGGCGTGGAAGGCGTGCGACACATCATGTCGCAGGTCACCGATGGGGTGTCGACGACCACGATCAGCCTGGCTCTCGACGCCAACACGGATCGAGCGCTGAACGATGTGAAGGATGCAATCACGCGCATCCGCGGCAATCTCTCGCGGAGCATCAACGAGCCCTTGATCCGGCAGGTCGGGGTCGTCGGCTCCAGCATCGTCACCTATGCCGCGATCGCCCCGGCCAAGACGCCGGAAGAGCTTTCAAATTTCGTCGACGAGGTGGTCAAGCGCAAGCTCTTGGAAATTCGCGGCGTAGGCAATGTCGAGCGGGTCGGCGGCGCCGACCGCGAGATCTTAATATCGTTGAATCCCGCGCGGCTCGAAGCTTTCGGTCTGACCGCTTCGGACGTCAGCAGGCGTCTGCGCGGCAATAATCTCGATCTGACCGGAGGCCGCGCCGAGCTCGGCGGCGAGGATCAGTCGATCCGCACCATCGCCGGCGCCCGCACCATCGAGGAGCTTGCCGGCACGACATTGGCGCTCCCGCGCGGCGGGCAGGTGCGGCTCGACGATCTCGGCGTCGTGACGGACGCCATCGCGGAGTCGCGAACATTCGCGCGGCTCGACGGGCAGCCGATCGTCGCCTTCAGCATTCAGCGCTCGAAAGGCGCGAGCGACGTTGCGGTCGCCGCCGAGGTCCAGAAGCGCATCGACGCGCTTGCCTTGTCCCATCCCGATGTCTCGCTCGAGGTAATCGACAGCTCGGTCGCCTACACAAAGGGCAATTACCACGCCGCGATGAGCACTCTGTTTGAAGGCGCGGCGCTGGCGGTGATCGTCGTCTTCGTGTTCCTGCGCGACCTCCGCGCCACATTGATCGCAGCCGTCGCCCTGCCTTTGTCGATCATCCCGGCCTTCTTCGTGATGGACGCGCTCGGCTTTTCCTTGAACCTGGTGAGCCTTCTGGCGATCACGCTGGCGACCGGCATTCTGGTCGACGATGCGATCGTCGAGATCGAGAATATCGTCCGCCATATTCGCATGGGCAAATCGGCCTATCAGGCGGCGATCGACGCGGCCGATGAAATCGGCTTGGCGGTCATCGCGATCAGCTTGACGATCGTCGCGGTCTTCGCGCCGGTCAGCTTCATGAACAATATCGCCGGCCAATATTTCAAGCAGTTTGGACTGACGGTCTCGGCGGAGGTCATTTTCTCGCTTCTCGCCGCGCGTCTCATCACGCCAATGCTGGCCGCATATTTTTTGAAGTCGCGCGGACGCGAGGAAAGGGCCGAGAGCGCCGCGACCCGGCGCTATGGCCGCCTCGTCAAATGGTCGGTTGAGAACCGCTATCAGACGGTGGCGATCGGCGTCGTTCTTTTTGTTCTGTCGATCCTCAGCACGAAGCTCCTCGGCACCGATTTCCAGCCGATCCAGGACTCTGGACGCTCGCATCTGGCGATCGAGCTGCCGTCCGGCTCGACCTTGGTCGAAACGCAAAACGTCACCGACGCCATCGCCCGTCGCTTGCGCCAGCGTGCCGAGATAACCCATGTCTTCATCAATGGCGGCCATATTCCGCCGAGCACGACCGATGTGCGCAAGGCGGAATTAATCCTGAACTACTTGCCGCGATCCCAGCGCAAGGCGAGCGTGCACGAGCTCGAGGCCGAGATCCGCACGGAGCTCGCCGAAGTTCCAGACATCCGCAGCTGGTTCGTCGACGATTACGGCCAGCGGCCGGTGTCCTATGTCGTGACCGGTCCCGATTCGACGACGGTGGCGGATTTCGCGGCCACGTTGGCGACCGAGATGAAGCGCATCCCTTTGCTCGCTAATGTCGTCGCCTCGACGTCCCTGCAGCGACCGGAGCTCATCATCAAGCCATACCGCGACCTCGCCGCGCGCCTCGGCGTTTCGACGGAGGGGTTGTCGGAGACGCTGCGGATCGCGACCATTGGAGACGTCGGGCCGGCGCTCGCCAAGTTTGACGCCGGCGATAGGCTGGTTCCAATCCGCGCCCAGCTCGAAGCCGGCGCGCGCGCCAATCTTCAGGTGCTCGAGAATATCAGGGTGCCGACCGGCGCCGGGGGCTCGGTTCCCTTGCGCACCATCGCCCATATCGCGCTCGGCCAAGGCGAGGCGAGCATCGATCGCTTCGACCGCGAGCGCCAGGCGACGATCCAGGCGGATCTCGCTCCGGGCGCGACGCTGAGCGAGGCCGAGGCCGAAATCTACAACCTGCCCTCGATGCAGCACCCGCCCCACGGGATCAAGATCGCCAAATCCGGCGACGCCGAGGCCATGGCCGAATTATTCGACGGCTTCGCGCAGGCGATGCGCAGCGGGTTGCTGATGGTCTATGCCGTGCTCGTCATTCTATTCGCGAGCTTCCTGCAGCCCGTCACCATTCTATTCTCGCTGCCGCTGTCTATCGGCGGCGCTATTTTGGGCTTGTTGCTGACGGGTCGGCCGATGAGCATGCCCGTCATCATCGGCATACTCATGCTGATGGGAATCGTGACCAAGAACGCGATCATGCTGGTTGATTTCTCCATCGACGCGATGGCGAGCGGCATGGACCGGACGCTCGCCATCGTCGAGGCTGGCAAGAAGCGCGCGAGGCCGATCGTCATGACCACGATCGCGATGGTCGCCGGCATGCTTCCCAGCGCCTTCGCCATCGGCGCCGGAGGCGAGTTCCGTTCACCCATGGCGATCGCGGTCATCGGCGGCCTCATTGTCTCCACGCTGCTCTCGCTGCTTTTCGTCCCCGCATTCTTCGCCATGATGGATGACGTTGGGCTTGGGATCGGGGGCCTGTGGCGGCGCTTCATCGTCGAGCGGATGAGCGCGGACAAGGCGACGGTGGAAGAGTCCGACGACGCGGCGGCGAAACCGCCCGGTTCCGTCGGCCGGCCGGCGGAATAGCGATCAGATCGGGATATGCTCTAGTTCGAGCTCCGCTGTTCGGCGATGTAGTCGACGAAGGCGCGCAATGGCGTCGGCATCAACCTGCTGGAGAAGTAGAGTCTTGGCCCATCGAATTCAGGCCACCAGTCTGCCAGGACGGGGATGAGCGCGCCGCTTGCAAGATGCGGATCGAGCCAATTGCGAAAGGTATGAAGCAGCCCATGTCCCGCAAGAGCTAGATCCATTGCAGCCGAGGCGCCTGCCGCGCCGATGGTGACGCGAGCCGGCGGGTCGACGATTAAACTCTTGCCTCCCTTTTTGAACTCCCATTGGGCGATGGCGCCGCTCGCGAAGCGCACGCGGATGCACGCGTGCTTCAGGACATCCCGAGGATGCTTCGGGCCGCCGTGAATTTTCAAGTAATCTGGAGACGCCGCCAGAGCGCCGAATTGCCGGCGTGGGCCGATCGGAACCGCGATCATGTCCTGCGCAAGGTGCTCGCCGTAGCGAATGCCGGCGTCGCAGCCCTTCGCATTGATGTCGACGAGCCGATCGTCGACCAACACCTCAATCTGAACTTCTGGGTGGAGGTTGAGAAAGCCGTCAATCAGAGGCGGCAGAATGTCGACCATCACCGCGCCCGGCGCGTTGAGCTTGAGCGAGCCTCGCACCCGGCCCTGCGAACTCGCGGCGTCGTGAAGCGCGGCCCTCGCTTCGGCCATGACTGGCTCGATGCGCTTTGCGAGCGCGCGGCCGGCTTCCGTGAGTTGAACGCTCCGCGTCGTGCGGATGAACAATGGCGCGCCCAACTGCTTCTCCAGCCGCGAGATTGTGTCGCTAGCCGTGGAAGGGGAGACGCCGAGCCAGCGCGACGCCGCGCGAAATCCTCCGCCTCGGACGACAGCCAAGAACACTGAGAGATCGTCCAAGGACGCGAAGAATTTATTGTTCGGCATACCGAACAAACTATTCGGTCTCGCCTTGATTGTCGACATTCTGCCGATCAGTCATGTCTTCAGGCAAAGGAGATTCCATCATGACTGATAACTGTCCCGCAGCGGCCGCAGGCCGCTTGACCTTTTCCGGCTCCTCTATCTCGGTCAATCGAATGGGCTTCGGAGCGATGCAGCTTGCGGGTCCGAACGTATTTGGCGAGCCGAAGGAGGCGGATGAGGCCCGCGCCGTTCTGCGGGAGGCGCTGCGCCAAGGCGTGGACCATATCGACACGAGCGACTTTTACGGCCCGCGCGTGACGAACCGACTGATCCGAGAGGCGCTTTACCCCTATCCGAAAGGGCTCACGCTCGTGACGAAGATTGGCGTTCGGCGCGACGATAGCGGCGCTTGGATCCGCGATCGCGGCGAGGCGTTTCTGCGTAAGTCGGTTGAGGAAAATCTAGAGCGCCTTGGTCTCGAGCGCTTGGCCATCGTCAATTTGCGTATGGGCGGTCCCGAGGACGACATAGCTGCGCCGATGCGCGCGATGCGGCGCATGCAAGATGAGCGGTTGCTCGACCACATTGGCGTCAGCGTCGTTGATGCGACGCAACTGCGCATCGCGCGGGATATTGCGCCGGTCGTTTGCGTTCAAAACCACTATAATCTGGTTCATCGATCCGACGACGTGATGATCGACGCGTTGGCCGAGGACGGAATCGCTTATGTTCCATATTTTCCATTGGGCGGCTTCACCCCGTTGCAGGCGAAGGAATTGAGCAGGGTTGCCGATGAGATCGGACAGTCGCCACAAGGCGTCGCGCTGGCGTGGCTGCTCCAGCGCAGCCCCAATATCTTACTCATCCCTGGAACTTCTCGCCGCGCGCATCTGCACGACAATATCGCCGCCGCGCGATTGAAATTGAGAGATGACCACATAGCCCGCCTGAACGCCATAGGCTCCTGGCGATGAAGGAGGTTCCAACGAGGCCGCTCTTCCGACATGGCGATCCGGCCGATGCGCTCGATTCCGACGCAGGGGCCGTCGACCAATAAATCCAATGAGCTGTAGGATCGATTCCGATGATGCGCGTCATTTTCCAGAGTCGAACGACTAGATGATCTCATAGGCGCAAACCTCGCGCCGAAATCCCTTGAGCGGCATCGGCGGCAGGGAGCGCGCCTCGAAGAGGCCGGCTTCCGCAAGTTTCTCGACAGAGTGAAAAACCCGCGCCTCCACCAGGATTCGGCCTGCGCCAGCCTCGTCGCACAGGCGCGAGGCGAGATTGGGGACGCTGCCGACGGCGGCGTAATCGAAGCGCCGCTCGAATCCGATCCGGCCGAGCGTCGCGTCGCCTTGCGCGATGCCTATGCCGAAACCCAAGTCGTGACCGCGGGCCTTCCAGATTTCCGCGAGCGCGAACACGCTCTCGCGCATGTCGAGCGCCATGCGGACGGCGCGCTCGGCGTGATCGGGGCAGGGGAGCGGATCATTGAACAAGGCCATAAGCCCATCGCCGGCGAAACGCTCGAGCGTGCCCTCATAGGCGTCGATATGGCGTCCGAGAGCGCGATGATATTCGTTCAGGATCGTCATGACGTCGTCGGGCTTGGCCGTTTCGGCGAAGGCGGTGAAGCCACGGAGGTCGCAGAACAATACGGTGACTTCGCGTCTATGGCTCTCGAGTAGGCGCTCCCCGCCGCCGCTCGCGGCGACGAGATCGGCGATCTGCGGCGACAGGAAACGCTTGAGCCGGCTGATCCTTTCGATCTCCGCGACCTGCTCCGCGACCCGCGCCTCGAGCGTTTCCTTCCATGCCGCGAGCTCCTTGGTCTGCGCGGCGAGGGTCTCGGCTTGGTCCTGGACAATGTCGTGCAGCGCCTTGATCCGCAGCATGGCCCGCACCCGCGCCACGAGCGCCGCCTGGTCGAAGGGCTTTGTCAGATAGTCGTCGGCGCCGGCGTCGAGCCCCGCGATGACCTCCGTTCTATCTGCTTTGGCGGTAAGAAGGATCACCGGGATGAAGCCGAGGCTTTCGTCCCGCTTCAAGGCTTGCAGGACCGATATGCCGTCGAGCTTCGGCATCATCACGTCGAGCAGGATGAGATCAGGCTTGAGCGCGCGCGCCGCCGCGAGCCCTTCCTCCCCGTCGGATGCGGCGGCGATCTCATAGCCGTGCGCGCGCAGCCGCATCGAGACGATCTCGAGATTTTCCGGCACGTCGTCGACGGCGAGGATCAGGGGCGGGCTTCGCAAGGGGTTCACATTTCCTTTGAAAGCGAGATTCAGACATTCGCGCCCGACGCGGCGGCGGACGTTAAGGCGGCGCTTTTTGTGTCTCGACCCGAATTGGCAAGGCGATCATAAAGGTCGATCCGACGCCGACCGTCGAGAAAACCTTGATCGCGCCGCCGTGCATCTCGACAAAGCGCTTGCTGATCGAGAGGCCGAGCCCGACGCCGCCGCGCCGCCTCGTGCTCGCATTGTCGCCCTGATGAAAAGCGTCGAAAATACGCGCCTGCTCTTCGAGCGATATGCCGACTCCCGTGTCCTCGACGGCCAGCTCGAAATATTCACCCCTTGCGTGCGCCCTGATCGTCACGCCGCCCGCCTCCGTGAATTTGATCGCATTGCTCACGAGATTCAGCAAGACCTGCGTCAAGCGTCTTTCGTCGCCGCGCCCGACGGGAAGGACCTCGTCGATGTCCGCCGTTATGGAAAGTCCTTTGGCGCGGGCGAGCGAATAGGCCGTGGCCGCAACCTGCTCGACAAGATTGCGCATCGAATAGTCGCCGAGGTCGAGGGAAAGCTCGCCGGCTTCGAGCTTAGCGAGATCGAGCACGTCGTCGATGAGGCCGAGAAGATGGGCGCCATTGGCGCTCACGCTGTCGAGCGCGCGCGTCGCGCCTTCCGGTAGCGCGCCATAAAGACCGTCGCGCAGCAACTCGGCATAGCCGAGGATAGCGCTGAGCGGGGTTCGCAATTCATGGCTCATGTTGGCGAAGAAGCGCGACTGATGCTCATTCGCCAAGGCGAGCTTGCGGCTGGTGTCTTCGGCTGCGTGATAGAGCCGCGCATTATGCATCGCGAGCACCGACTGGTGCGCGAAGGTCTGGATCAGCCCGATCTTTTCCGCGGCGAAGCGGCCGGGGGTCCGGCTTTGAATGAGGAGCGCGCCGAGCGCCCCTTCGCTTCCGGTCAACGGAACGATTAGCGCTGATCGAAAGCCGGCGGCGAGCGCCGCGGTCTGCGATGGAAAACCCGGCGCTTCGCTGATTTCGAGGATTTGCACGGCCTCGCCGCCCCTCGCCGCCGCGCCGAGCAGACCGTCAATTCGGCTCACGCCGGTTTCGTCGCGCAATGTGGCGACGAAAGAGGGCTCGAACCCATGCGCCTCGGCCAGACGGAAGGTCCCGCCTTCCTGGTCGAAACTATAGATCGCGCCGCCATCGGCTTCGGTCAACTCGACCGCTCGCGTCAGGATCGTCGCGAGCAATTCCTTGAGCTCGAGCGAGGACGCCAGAGCAAGGCCGATTTCCTCTAGCGCCTTCAATTCGCGCACCGACTGGGCGAGATCGCGGGTCCGTTCCTCCACCTTTTGCTCGATTCTGGCGTAATTCGCCCGTAGCTCGCGCGCCATGTCATTGAACTCGTCCGCCAAGGTCTCGATTTCGTCGCCGGTGCGAACGATGATCTCCTGGCTGAAGTCGCCAGCGGCGAGCCGCGCGGCTCCGGCTTGAAGAGCCTTGATCGGAACCGTCATTCGCCGCGCGAGCAGCATGGCCGCGCCGGCGCAGAGCACGAGGCCGAGCGTGTAGAGCCAGCTGAGGCGGACGAGAAGATCGTAAACCGGCCCGTAAGCCGCGGCCAATGGCTGCTCGACGAACAGAAGCCAGTTCATCCGCGCGTTCTTGGCCGCGGCGGCGAGGACCGCGTCCTGGTCGAGGTTGAATCCGACGTCGATGGCAGCGTCGGAAGTCACGAGCGCCGCAACTTGGGGTAGCGCCGACATGTTCGTTTCGAGCGGCTTGAGGCTCGGATCCGTATGGGCGATGAGCTTGCCGTCCGTGGCCGTGATATAGGCCGAGACGTTATGGTCCGATTGGACGCCATTCAGGACATCCGTGAGGAAAGCGAGCTCGATTTCGGCGACGACGACTCCAGCGTCCTCGCCGGCGCTCGCCATCGACATTTGCAAGCGCGTGCCTGTCTGCGAAGCAATGACGGGGCCGAACCAGGCCACGTCCTTTTGCGCATTGCGGAAAGCGTCCGTCAGGCTCCAATTGTCGCCGCTGTCGACGACCGCCGTCGTGCGCGAGACGCTGAGGATCTCCAGACCGGCGCCATCGATCTGGACGATCCTGGCGATCGCCGGATTGATCTCTAGAAGCAGCGCGTAATCCGCGCGGCGGCGCTCGCGGCTCTCGTCCCCGGCGCGCGCCGCCCAGCCGATCTGCCGCTCGAGCTCCAGCACAAAATGCTCAATGCGCCGCGCCGCCGCTTCGGCCTTATCGCCTTGTGATTGAAGCATCGTGGTCTTGGCATTGCGGTAGGTGACCCATGCGTCGATAGCGCCGCTGATCGTCAAAACGAAGAGGACCAGCCCCACAAAAGCGAAAGCGTATTTGCCGAATAGGCTTCCGCGCGGCCGCTCGTCGATCTGCAGCTCCACCGGTTCGCCTTCGTTGCGTTGCGCCATCGCTGCTAAATCACGATGTATTTGGATGGAGATATCCAAATAAATGAAACGCGATCGCGTTTCGAGAGCAGGACTTTCCGCGAAAAACCGGATTCCACTCTTTCGCCTCCTGCTTGGGCGCCTAGCCCCGACCGGAGCGCCGGACCCCTAGCGAGGCTCGCCCATGGCATTTTGAGCGCGGTGATCCATTTTTCTGGGAAACCCCCACGCATGATCCAGCGGAGGATGCCCAGATGTATGGCGTTTCGGAAATTGTCGCTCCCGTCAAGACGTTGCGTGCGCTGGAGCTTAAGCGTGTTTGCGCTGCGGCTATAGCAAGCTTGGCGTGGTTCGCCTTGGTGGTCCAGGTCTATTTCGACATCAGTGATGCTCTCGCCAACAACCTGTCGGTCACGAACGGGCTTGTGCAATATTTCAGCTTTTTCACGATCCAGACGAATATGTTGATCGCGTTGATTCTGACAGTCTCCTTTGCGCGGCCGCAAGCCGAGCCATTCCTCATGCGGCCGAGCGTCAACTCGGCGCTCGCCAACTATATCGTGATCGTCGGCGTGGTCTATGCGCTTCTTCTGCGCCACCTTTGGGACCCGCAAGGGCTGCAATTTGTGGCCGATCGGGTGCTGCATGACGCGATTCCGGCGCTCTATCCGCTTTATTGGCTCGTGTTTCATCCGAAGGGACGGCTGCGCTGGATCGATCCGGTCATTTGGCTGATCTATCCAATTGTCTATTTCGCTTATATCCTTCTGCGCGGCGCGGTATTCGGCATTTACCCCTATCCGTTTGTCGACGTCATCAGGCTCGGCTATTCCGGGGTCGCCATCAACGCGATGTTTTTCCTGGCGGCGTTTTTCGCTCTGGGCGTGTTCTTCGCCGGGGTCGATCGCGCCTTGGCCGGGCGCGAAAGAAGGCTGCTGGCCGGCTTGGCAGAGCCGCCGAACTCTGACAAATAGTCTTCCGATCACTCCCGTCGAAGCTCGAAGGAGGGCGCATGGCCGTCTCTGAGACCGATCCCACGACCCGAAACGTAGAGAGAGCTTTCTCAATCAATTGATCGATTTTTTCGATCAATACATGCTCCACGCCTCCGAGCCGGCGCGTGATTGCCTAGCCTCGCGACAGCTCCCGCCGAGGCCGGCCCATCCTCCAAGGGGCGGCCCACACGAGGCGCTTCGAGGCCCGCCGGCGCCGCCGAGCGATTCGACCGCCCAGGAAGGCGTTTCGCAGCCTTTTAAGTCCCTCCGGCAAATTCCGCCCTAACCCAACGAGACCGTCATGACAAAAAAACTTCTCTTCCTGTTGGATACCGATCCGGCGCCGAGCGTCTTCGATACGGTCGTCGGCTATGACGGCGGCGCCGATCACGTCATAGGTTATGGCGGCGTGACGCTCGAAAACGTCGGCGCGCTCGTCGACGGCGCGATCTACACGCGCGGCCCCAAGGAAAAGCAATTCACCGCGATCTTTGTGGGCGGCGGCAATATCGTGGCGGGCGAGGCGGTTTTCGAGGCGGTGAAGAAACGCTTCTTCTCGAATTTTCGCGTGTCTGTGATGCTGGACAGCAATGGCTCCAACACCACCGCGGCGGCCGGCGTCGCGCTGCTGGCGAAAGCCAAGCCGCTCGCCGGCAAGAAGGCCGTGGTGCTCGCAGGCACGGGTCCTGTCGGCATGCGCGCGGCGGCCATGCTGCATATCGAAGGCGCCGAGGTCGCCATCACCTCGCGTTCGAAGCAAAGCGCGGAAGCGGCCAGCAAGGCGATCAATGACCGCTTCGGCTTCACGCCGGCGGCGATCGGCGCCGCCGACAACGCCGCCCGAGCAGCCGCCGTCAAGGGCGCGCACATTGTGTTCGCCGCGGGAGGCATTGGCGTGCCTTTGCTCGACGAAAAGGATTGGCAAGACGATCCCACGATCGAGATGCTCGCCGATTGCAACGCCCAGCCGCCGGTCGGCATCGGCGGGGTCGACCCATTCGACAAGGCCAAGGAGCGCCATGGCAAGATCGTGATCGGCGCGCTGGGGCTCGGCGGCCTCAAGCTGAAGCTGCATCGCGCCTGCGTCGGTCAGCTGTTCGAAAGCTCCGAACAAGTGTTCGATGCCGAGAATATTTACGCGCAAGCCAAAGCTCTAGCGTGACATCGGGGACGCGACAGTCATGACGAAGAACAGTTCCATCGCGGCCTTTCTCGACGATCTGGCCAGCGAGCGTCCAACCCCCGGCGGCGGCGGCGCGGCGGCGGTTTGCGGCGCCATAGGCGCGGCGCTCGTTTCCATGGTGGCCAATCTGACCATCGGCAAGAAAAACTATGAATCGGTCTCGGAGGATCTGGCGGCCGTGAACGCCAAGGCCGAGCATCTGCGCGCGGAACTGACCGGCGCCATCGAAGAGGATGTCGCAGCGTTCAATTCCGTGATGGGTGCTTATGGGTTGCCGCGCGGGACCGATGAAGAGAAAGCCGCGCGCACCGCCGCCATTCAAGCCGCCTTGAAGGAGGCGACGCTTGCGCCGCTGCGCGCCGTCAAAGCCTGTTTCGAGGTCATCCGCCTTTCCGCGGCTGCAGCGGAGAAGGGCAATCTCAATGTGATCAGCGACGCGGGAGTCGCCGTGCTGGCGGCCAACGCCGGGCTGCGCAGCGCGGCTTTGAACGTGTTCATCAACGCCAAGGCGATCAAGGACCGAGAATTCGCCGAAAAGCAGCTCGCCGAGGTCAATTCGCTCCTCTCGCAGGCGGCCGAGGCGACCGAGACCGTCTACGAAACTGTGCGGGCCAAGATCGGCTCTTGAGTTCCGAGATCGGCGCATGAATTTGGGGCGCGGCGAAAGCTTCGGCTGCGCCCCTTGCTTTCGATCGCTCGCCGGCGGTTCCAAGTTGGGATCGCCGGATGAAGCTTCGAAAGAAAAACCTCTTTATCGTTCATTAAGTTTGCTTCGGCCCGAAATATTAACTTCGCCGAAACCTTAACGTCGTCTCCTGAACGCGTTAAGATTCGGGAGCGGGCCCATGGGCTGGACGGACTGGGACGCGCCATGCTTGGAGCGTTCTCGGGAAGATGACTTCACTCCGGTGCGCGACGCCGTTGCGGCCTGGACGTGGAAGGTGGTCGTCGCGCCCGCGGCAGGCCTGGTCCTGATTTGCGTTTTTTTCCTTGCGGCGACGCCGCGCTACGAGGCCGAGGCGCAGGTCCTGCTAGCGCCGTCGGCGAACGTCGGAACCATAGAAGCAGACGCCGATGAGTTCGCCTCTCTCCGGGGCCAGACTCAACTCATCGCCTCGCGCGATCTCGCCCGCCGCGCGATCAAGGAGCTCGGAATTGAAGCGAGGCCGGAGTTCGACCCTCTGAACGGGGGGCTAGGTCCGGCCGCCCGCACGCTCATTTTGCTTGGCCTTATTCGTGATCCGGCCCGCATGAGCCCGGAAGAGCGCATTCTCAAGTCCTACGAGGATCGATTGAGCGTCAAGGCCGCGGAGGGCGCCGGGCGGCTCACCATCGCTTTCCAATCGGAAGACCGGGATCTCGCGGCGCGCGCGGCTAACCGGATCGCCGATCTCTTTCTCGAGATGCGTGCCGACGCCGGGTTGAGTGAGACTGACGCTAGCGTCGTCTCGCGCGCGACGGCGCCGGCCTTGCCGGTTTTTCCGGGCTACGCGATTCTGCTCGTGTTCGGAGCGGCGGCGACTCTTTTCACGGGCCTCGCCGCATGGGCGTCGAACGCGTTTTTGCGCGTGCTTCCGGCAAGCGGCATTGGCGAGGAACCCTTGCAGCCGCCGCGCGCCCTGGGTCAGGCGCCGGTTTTCGCCCGTTTCGCCGAAACCGCCCATGAAGCGCAGGAGCCGCCGAAAAGCGAGCTGGTCAGCCGCGCGAAGACGGATAATGCGCAGGCCATGAGCGAGGTCGTCGCACGGATCGCCGCCGGCTCGAATGCGTCCAGAGGCGCGCGCATCCTCTTCACGAGCCTTGCGGCGGCTGTGACTGCCCCTCAGGCGATGCAGGCGCTAGCGGGCCAGTTTGGGCGCGAGGGTAGATCGATCGTGATCTTGCTCGACGCGCGGAGCGGCGGCGTTTGGAGCGGTCGGCGAGAGGGCTCGGAAAGATCCGGATCGGTTGAGGCGCCGCGCCTTGGCGATCTCCTGGCGGGCAGGGCCTCCTTCGCCGAAGTGATTCGCCGCGACCCTGGCTCCCGGCTCCATTTCGTCGCGGCGGGACCGGAGGAAGCGATTGATCTTCGAGAATTCAGCAGCGTTCTCGATGCATTGTCCCGGACCTATGATTACATTCTCTTGGCTGCGCCTCCGGTCGACGAAGAGCCTTTGGCGCAGGAACTTGCCGCCGAGGTCGATTTCGTCGTGCTTGCGGCGCCTCCGCCCCCCGAAGAAAGCGCGGCGATCGCGGCCAAGGCCCATATGCTCGCCGGCGGCGCGCAGGAAGTCCTGATTATCGGCGCGTCGGCCGCTTGTCGCCCATGCCTCCGTCAGGACGCTGCCTGACGCGCCGACTTCAGTCGTCGGGCCGTTCCATCCATTTGATGAGCGGCATCAAGGGAAAGATCCACGCTAGGCCGAGCGCTGCGAGGATCAATCCTCGAACGACTTCCGGCATCTCCCGAATGGCGAGGCCCTGGGCCAGGACCATGGCCAAGAGCGCATAAGCGAGAGCAAAGCCAAGGGTGACGGCCGCGCCGATAAGTTTGCGAATCCGGCGGCGCATAATTTCTCCCGAATGGACTGCGGCGTCCTGGCGATGGACGGGGCCTCTTCAGGGCTTTATGTCGGAGCGACGTTATCGGTCAATATTGTAAAGGGCTCGGCGCATGGTCGGTTTGGTTCATGGCGCGGCGGCGCCCGGCGCGGCCTTACCGATTGACTCGCACGTTCAATATCGCGCTGTGGCGATCTGGCTCTGGAGCCTCGCGGCGCTCGTCTTTTTGATGGTTATAGTCGGCGGCGCGACCAGGCTGACGGAGTCGGGCCTGTCCATTACCGAGTGGAAGCCGTTAAGCGGCGTATTGCCGCCCTTGAGCGAAGCAGCGTGGCTGGCCGAATTCGAGAATTATAAAAAGATTCCGCAATATGCTCAGGTTTTTCCGGATATGGATCTGTCCGGCTTCAAGTTCATCTTTTTCTGGGAATGGAGCCATCGGCTTCTCGGGCGCTTGATCGGGGTCGCGACCGCTCTCCCCCTGGCCTTTTTTTGGGCGCGAGGGATGCTCCCCAAAGGCTTCAAGGCAAAGCTTCTCGGCGTTTTGGCGCTCGGCGCCCTGCAAGGATTCGTTGGCTGGTGGATGGTGAAATCCGGCCTCGTAGGTCGGATCGAGGTGGCTCAGGAACGGCTGGCCATTCATCTTCTTTTGGCGTCCGCGACCTTCGCCGCCCTGGTCTGGCTCGCGGCTTCTCTAACACGAAGCGCCCGGGCAGGCTCTGAACGCCCTGCGCCGGGGCTGAGTTGGTTCGCGAACGGCTTTATCCTTTTGGTCTTGCTGCAGATCGGCCTCGGCGCTTTGGTCGCGGGACTGCGCGCCGGGCGGGCCTTTAACAGTTGGCCCTTGATCGACGGCGCTTTCATCCCGCCGCGCGAAAAATTGCTCCTCCTGGAGCCGATCTGGCGGAATTTCGTCGACAATATGCTGCTGGTGCAGTTTCAGCACAGAATGGTCGCCTATGCGCTTCTCGCCGTCGCGCTCTTGCAGGCGCTCTATGTTTGGCGGCGCGCCGGATCGGGGCCCGACGCGCGCCGCGCTTTAATCCTCTTCGGCCTTGTCGGCGCGCAAATGGCGATTGGCGTCGCCACCCTCGTCCTCGCCGTCCCGCTCGCCGCGGGCCTTCTCCATCAGGCGTTCGCGATGATCGTTTTGGGCGCCGCCGTCATCCACGCCGAAGCGCTCTGTCGGCGGCGGAAGCCCGGCGAGGCCTATGCGAGCGCCGATTGATCCTAGGCGAGCCTCTTTGGCTTCGTGGCCGATTTGGCCGGGCTTACTTGACCCGAACCCAGGTTTCGGAGCCGCAAAGGGTGCTATTGGGGACGCAGCCTTGGATTTGAAGAGCGCGCTCGCTTTGTAGCGAGACCTTGGCGCTATAAAATTGGCCGTCCTCGGCATTGTAGGTTGTCCCGGTCCAAAGATTATTTCCGGCCGGCCGCAGATTGATCAGAACTTCAATGCCAAGCACGGAACGGCTGCGTTTGGCGGGATCCGGATTTTTTTCGTCGCGGCCCGGAGCGGTCCGCGTCGTGGCGACGAAGCCGCAATATGCGCCGCCGCATTTGCGGATTTGCACGGTGGCATTGCCGTCCGCCACTCTCCACTCGCCTATCGGGTCGGCTTTCGCCAGGCCTGCGCCGAAGGCGGCGAAGGCGATCGCGCTCAGGATCAATCGACGTTGCATGGGTCCTCCGTATTCTTTCGATGGTTCAAGACGCGCCTCAGCGCCCACAACGGCGCGCGTTCCAGCGCAAGGGTGTAGCTTTGGAAATGAGTTTCGTGAAGTCAAACTGCAGCTCAAGGCAGCGCGGCGTCGCTCAAATCTGCGTTCGTCGCGCGCGCGACGAGAGATTGGCGCGCACGCGACTTTGCCGTGAGAGCTTCGGCCGACTTCGGCGACGGAGATCTTTCCGCATGCGCCGGGAGGGGCCTCATTCTCTCTCCGCCTTTGGCGCCGGGAGCGGTGACGAGGAAATCCGCGAGATCGGAGGCGCCTTTGGCGACAACATAGTTGACGGCGGCGTCGTCGAGCGCGCTCCAGGGGTCCAGGTCCGTCGCGATCCCCTTTGCGAGAAGGCCGTCTTCAAGCCTGAACGCGCGCTTTTTCGCGGAATCGAAAACGTCGAATACGATCGTGACTTCAACTCCCGACGGACTCTGCGCGGCGTTGAGGTAGCCGCGCATGAGATAGTCGGCGTTTTTGACGTCGGACAGCGCGATGTCGCGTAGAGCCGCTTCTTCAGCAAAGGCCTTTTTCACGTGGTCCGCGACAGGCTCAGGAACGCCGCTCACGCTGACCAAGACGATGCTGGCGCTCCGCGCCTTGAGGCCCTCGGGCCGCTGCTGCGAAGCGACCTGAACTGACGGCGCGGCGAACGCATCGACGCCGACGACGAGACTCGCCGCAACTAAGGCCACGAACGCTGCTTTGGCGAGGGATTTCGTTGGAGATCCGCGTAGGCTGTCTGATCGAACCATGGCTCTCTCCCCTCTGCGGCTATGCCAAGTCTCTTCTTGGGTCTACGGACGGACCAAGTCCCTGGGGGCGACTCCGCGGCGGCGCTGCGCCGGCGCGCGGAGTTAGAACATGCTCCGGCTTTTTGATCTGGAGCGAGCTCTTATCAGTCGTATGGTTTCGTCCAATTCGAACGCGCTTTAGAGCCACGTCTCAGGTTTCGACACGTAAACGGAAACTTAAGAGACGTCCATAGCGGCCGGGATGCGGCTAAGCCGCTTGATGGCGTCGGCGGGCGGATAAAAGCCGCGGCTTGTTCTCGGCTGCCCGCCAAACGAGCTTTTCCTTATTCGTTCGGCCCCTTCATAAGGCCGATTCATAAACTGAATAAACTACTGATATTAAATAGAAAAAACTTGTTTTGTCGAATCTCGCGCCGAGCGTCGGACGGTTGCTTTGGCTTCGCGTAGGCGGCGTCGACAGAAATGCAACAGTCGCTGGAAAACGACTTGAATACCCGCGCGGGCGCGCGGATGACGCCCCGAGCAGCGTTGTTTCGATCTTTAAGGCGCGTATGAGGAATAGACGAGGCTCGTCGAAGCGACCGGCGTCTCGCCTTGCGCGGCGTTTGGGCGCCACGGTTCGGTAAGCGCGCCTGAGGCCGCGCGCCTTATGTTAGGGGGCAAGCGGCGCAGGCGCCAACGGCGAGCCTGCGCGCGGCGTTGCGACCTGAGCCTATCTCACATGTAGCGAACGCGAGCCTGCCGATTGTGACGAAGGCGCGAGCGACTTACGGATCGCCTGCGACACCGACGCGACAGTGGTTGAGAACATGCCGACGAAGTAACCGAACTGAAGCCCGGTCACCAACAGGACAATGTCCAGGAAGAGTTGCATAGGGCTTTGCGCGCTGGAAGTCGGAGCGGCCAAGAGCAAGGCGACCGCGAGCCCGCATGTAGGTATCAAAATCAATACCTTGAAACTGCGCCCGAGGACTGTCCCGAACAGCAGGCCTCCAATGAAAAGAACACCCATATCGATCCCTCCCAAGATCACAGAGCTTACCTTGCTTTTTCTTGCCGCTTGCTTTTTTTATTTATTAGAATTTAGCGCGAGTTCTTGTTTTCTACTATTGGGTCTGAAGCGCATTCGCCTATCAGGGACGCGACCGCCGAAGTTAAACCGGACAATTCGACGACCCCGTGAATCGGCGCGGCTCCGTCGTCGATATTGATTTCCAACGCCTCCGAGTTACGCCATGGACCCGTCGCCAATTTTGCGCCGTCCACCGGCAGGCGGACGCCGACGCCCGTCGGAATGACGACTCCTTCAAGGTATGACTCTTGTTCGTTCGCGCGCAAGGTGATTTTCGGTCGCGCATGCGGTGGAAATGGCTCGACCACAATGATGATGGCCTCGACCCCGTGTTCAGCGCAGCGCAGCATAAGTCCGGCGAGACGCGGGTCGGAGCGCGTGAGCGCCGCGACGCGCAATATGGCCGCGAATTCCTTCCCGCCGGAAGCGCCGGGATTGCGAACGCGGCGCCAGGAATCGGCGGCGGACGAGTCGGTTGCTTGCGCCGCCGCAAATATTCGCGTGGAGGCTGACGGCTCATCATGTTGCATCGCAGTATAGACGAGTGCGGCGCACAAGCTCTGGCGCGGGTCGCAGAGATACAGGCACAGGCTAAGTAGGAGAAGAAAAAGGATGCGACAAAGCATGGGCGCGAACTGGTTCATTGCGCTTCAACATAACGCAACAAATGTCCGCTGGCGTTCCGCACGCGCCGCCTCGATGTTGAATTTCGCGGGCTGTGTCAAAAATAGCGCGCGAAAGGTCTGTCAAACAGGACCAACATCCGTTGAACTCGGCCGTGATGATTTTGGATTGAAGTAATTTGAAATCGCAAACCCGTTCGCGCCGTCGAGACCATGCGACAAAGAATCGCGGGCGGCGCATGGTGGGCGGGTCGGTTCAAGAACGCCGCCGGCCGCGTCGCGGCGCGACATGCGTTCAAGACAATCGGCGCACGATCGTCTCGAGCACGCATGCGCCGTCGCGTATTTCGGTGCATCGCCGCCGCGGAAATGGGCGGCGGCGAAAACGTCCTATTGAAGACTCTGGAACGTCGTGCGGAGGATCAGAGTCCGTCAAACAGGGCGGTGGAGAGATAGCGCTCGGCGAAGGATGGAATGATCAGAACGATATTCTTGCCGGAGAACTCTGGCCTTAGTCCGATCTCGATTGCGGCGGCGACCGCCGCGCCAGATGAAATGCCGACCGGAATGCCCTCAAGGCGGGCGATGAGCCTCGCGGTGTCGAAGGCGGTCTGATTGCCTACGGCGACGACCTCGTCGATCAGCGAGCGGTCCAGGATCGCCGGCACGAATCCCGCGCCTATGCCCTGGATCTTGTGCGGTCCGGGCTGGCCGCCTGACAGCACCGGCGAATCCTCCGGCTCCACGGCGACGATGCGCAATCCGGGACGGCGCGGCTTCAAGACCTGCGCGACTCCGGTGATGGTGCCGCCGGTGCCGACGCCCGAAACGAAAGCGTCGATCTGTCCATCCGTGTCGTTCCAGATCTCCTCGGCGGTGGTGAGCCGATGGATTTCCGGATTGGCCGGATTTTCGAATTGCTTCGGGATCACGGCGTCCGGAGTCGATTCCGCGAGTTCCTGCGCCTTCGCGATCGCGCCCTTCATTCCCTGCGGGGCCGGCGTGAGGATGAGCTCGGCCCCGAGGAGGGCCAACATCTTGCGGCGCTCGATCGACATCGATTCCGGCATGACCAGAATCAGCTTATAGCCGCGCGCCGCGGCGACGAAGGCGAGCGCGATGCCGGTATTGCCCGAGGTCGGCTCAATCAGCGTCGTCTTGCCGGGCGTGATCTTGCCGGCGGCTTCCATGACGTTGATCATGTGCGCGCCGATCCGATCCTTCACGCTCGCAATCGGATTGAAGAATTCGAGCTTGGCGAGGAGATTGGCCTTGACGCCTTTTTCCTTGGCGATCTTGCTCAGCCGAACGAGCGGCGTGTTTCCGATCGTCTCCGTGATTGAATCATAGATCCGGCCGCGTCCAGGCGCTGGCGCGGTGTCGGGGCTTTCGGCCTTGGTAGCGGCGGTCTGCGCCATCGGTCATGCTCCAAACGAGGCTGCAGGCGGGACGCCCGCAACAGAAATAATCGCCCGGTGGAAAATCGCCGCCTTAGAGCATGTTCCAAAGTCGATCGGTTTCGTTTCGACCTTCAAACGCCGGATAGATCCGACATCTCACGGGAATATGTTCCAACTTTCCAATCTGAACGCGCTCTAGCAAACAGCCGTAGACGCTTCGCCACTCGGACATATTCATATCGCTCAGCGCGAAGGTCCGATCAAGGCGAACCTCTGCGCCGGCCGCTGCGCGCGAACGCCGCCGTCCGGCGCTCTTGGCGCGCCTAATGACTCAGTCGCGCGGTTGAGGGACGATGCGCAGATAGGGGCGCGGAGCGGTCCAGCCGCTCGGATATTTCTTTTTGGCCTCTTCATCCGACACCGAGGGGACGATGATCACGTCCTCGCCGCTCTTCCAATTCACAGGCGTCGCGACCTGATGTTTCGAGGTGAGCTGCAAGGAGTCGATCACGCGCAGCACTTCGTCGAAATTTCGGCCGGTGCTCGCCGGATAGGTCAAGGTCAGCTTTATCTTCTTGTCGGGGCCGATGATGAAGACCGAACGGACGGTCAGCGTGTCGCTCGCATTCGGGTGGATCATGCCGTAGAGATTGGCGACCGTCCGGTCGGGGTCCGCGATCAAGGGGAAGTTCAGCGCGTGGCCTTGCGTCTCCTTGATGTCATTGGCCCATTGCTCGTGGCTCGCGAGCTGATCGACGCTGAGGCCGATCACTTTGACGTTGCGCTTGTCGAACTCGGGTTTCAGCTTGGCCGTGTAGCCGAGTTCAGTAGTGCAGATCGGGGTGAAGTTCTTTGGATGCGAAAAGAGAACCGCCCAGGAATCCCCGATCCATTCATGGAAGCGAATATGGCCTTCGGTCGTATCCGCTTCGAAATCGGGGGCGACGTCGCCAAGTTGAAGCGCCATTTCTCATACTCCGACTTTGCTCTGCTGGAGGGTTCCCAGGCTGAGCGTTCCGCGGTCGGCCTGTCGCGCCAAGCCTTGCGCGCGATCCCGAACGCTCTCCATTGAAGGATATTAAGTCTAGGATCTATGTCAATAAATAAACCGCAATCTTTAGAACGATTCCATGCCCATGCTTGGGCGCCGCGCCTCGGTCAGGCCGCCTGAGCTTTCTGCTCGTCCTGGCGTCATGCGGCGCGCGCCGGCGCGGCGGCGGCGCTTAGGCTTTGGTCGAGATCGGCTAGAATGTCGTCGATGTGCTCAATGCCGACCGAGAGACGGACGTAACTTTCGGAGACTCCGGTGGCCAGCTGCTCCTCGGGCGTCAGCTGAGAATGGGTCGTGGTCGCTGGATGGATGGCGAGGCTGCGCGAATCCCCGATATTGGCGACATGGTAGAAGAGCTCGAGATGGTCGATGAACTTTCGACCGGATTCGGCGCCGCCGCGAAGCTCGAAGCCGACGAGTCCGCCATAGCCTCCGACGAGATATTTGTCGGCGCGTTCGCGCGCCGCGCCGGTCTGCAGGGACGGATAGATCACCGTTGAGACTTCGGGCTTTTTCAAGAGATAGTTGGCGACCGTCTCGGCGTTCTTGCTATGGCGCTCGATCCGCAAGGCGAGGGACTCGACGCCTTGGAGAATAAGGAATGCGTTGAACGGCGAGAGCGCCGCGCCGAGATCGCGCAACAGCGTGGTGCGCGCCTTGATGATATAGGCGACCGGCCCGAGCGGCTTGACCGCCTCGGTCCAGACCGCGCCATGATAGCTCGGGTCCGGCGTGTTCAAGGCGGGTTGGCGCTCCTTGAAGCCCTCCCAGTCGAAATTGCCTCCATCGACGATCAGGCCGCCGATTGAATTGCCGTGTCCGCCGAGATATTTCGTGGCCGAATAGACGACGATCGCCGCGCCGTGCTCGAGCGGCCGGCAAAGGACCGGCGCGGCCGTGTTGTCGACGATAAGAGGAATGCCGAAGGATCGTCCGATGGCGGCGACCTCGGCGATTGGAAAGACAATGAGCTTGGGATTGGGAAGAGTCTCGGCATAATAGGCGCGGGTGCGAGCATCGGTCGCGCGGCGGAAATTCTCGGGATCGCTCGGGTCGACGAAGCGGACCTCGATTCCCTGATCCTTCAATGTATTGGCGAAGAGATTCCAGGTGCCGCCGTAGAGATCCGTGGAGCTGACGATATTGTCGCCGGCGCGGGCGAGATTTTGCACCGAAAAGGCGGAGGCGGCCTGCCCCGAGGCCAAAGCGAGGGCGGCGACGCCGCCCTCCAGCGCGGCGATGCGCTTTTCGAGCACGTCGACCGTTGGATTGCCGATGCGCGTGTAGATGTTGCCGAGCTCCTTCAGTGCGAAGAGATCGGCGGCGTGCTGCGTGTCGTGAAATTGGTAGGATGTCGTCTGATAGATCGGCACGGCGACCGCGCCCGTGGTTGGATCGGCGCGCCAGCCGGCGTGGAGGGCGAGCGTTTCCGGTTTTTTTGATTGGGGCGCCATGAGAGTCCTCCTCGAGATCAAGCGAATTCGTTCGACGATGTTTCTGATCCGCTCGACACGCTCGCGATCGCGGTTCGCCGGGCGGGGCCGCCGAGACATATATTCTAGTTATTCCCTAAATTAAATAGAGATAACTATCCGTCGCGCCCGGGCTCGTCATCGGGCGCCGGGCCGGTCTCGATCGCGTAACGAAAATCGCAATGATCGGCGCCCTCCATGATGGTTTGGGTCCGGGTCAGGCGGATCATCGGATTAAAGCCGATGCAAAAGGCCTTGTCGCGATTGCACGACAGCACCGCGCCGAGATCAGCGACTCCGAGCGCGCGATACATGTCCGCGTAGCGGCACCTCAACACGTCGAATTCGAGACGGTCGGCCTCGCGCAGCTTGAGATCGATCGTAAGGGCGTCGCCCTCCGCCCAGGCGCTCAATATGTCGGCATAGGCAAGAAGGTCGGGAAAGCCGTTGTTCGGGCCATCGCGCCGCTGCGCCGCGAAAGTTTCGCCGGCTTTCTCGGCGAGCCCAATGACGGCCCGCACCAGGATCGCGATGGCGCGCTCCCGCCCGACATCCTCGGTGAGCGATTCGAGAATGCTCTTGGCGAATTCCGCCTCGATGCGTCGACGCTCGAGCAGGCTTTGGGTCATTCGCGTTAGGAGCTCGAGCAGGCAGTTAGAGCATGTTCCGAGAAGTTTGATCGACTTTTTCGATCAGAACATGCTTCGACTTTTCGATCAGGAGCGCGCCCTTGTCGATTGGACGATTCCATCCAATCGGAACGCGCTCTAGATCTCGAGGCACCGAGAATGTCGCAGCTCTCGAGGCCGGTCAAGCCGGCCTGTGCTTCGGCGGCGCCCAGCTCTCATGAGTGGGCAAGCGAGATCTCTCAGCGTCTTCCAGACCCGCCGTCTCCTCCATCGATCTGGCGGCCGACGATCGCTATCGCTTGCTGATAAACCGAGGCGGCGTTCCACGCCTGGATCGCGGCGAAATTGGCTTCGCCGGGCTGATAGCCGGCGCCTGCCTGCCAGCCATGGGCTTTGAGGAAATTCGCTGTCGAGGTCAAAGCGCCGGTCGGCGTCTCGAGACTTCCGCCCGCGCCATATTCGAGGATGGTCTTGGGCAAGAACTGGGTCTGACCGAGTTCGCCATGCATGGAGCCGCGCGTGCTTCCAGTGATGACTCCACGGTCGACCAGCGTCAAAGCCGCGTAGAGTTGATCGGTGAAATAGGCGGAGCGGCGGCAGTCATAGGCGAGCGTCGCGACGGCTGAGAGAACGTTCTGATTGCCGTGCTCTCGTCCAAAACCTGTCTCCATTCCCCAAATGGCGATGAGCGGTCCCGGCGGGACGCCGTAGCGCTGTTGGATAGACGCGAAAAGGGCGGCGTTGGATTGCTTGAGCGCGCGCCCGCGCGAGGCGATGACCGAGCCGCCGCGCTTGGCGAGAAACTGATCGAGCGACAAATGGAAGCTTCTCTGGCCTCTGTCGGCGGCAATGGTCGCCGTCGCATAATTCGTTCCCATGAGCGCCGCGATCGCCGTGGCTCCGACGCCCTTGGCCTTTGCTTCGCTGGCGAATTGCTGCTTCCATGCGTCGAAGCCGGCCGCCGAATTGCCGCATTGCGCCGCCTCCGCTCCGCCGGCCATCCCCGCGAGCGCCGCCAAGGCTGCGACGGCGATTGTCTTGAACTGCCTACACTTGGTCATTCAGAACTCCCGTCACTTAAAAATTGCTTTAGACGAATCGCTGATTGCGATTCCCGCCCGCTGGAAGGCGAGGTCGCCCGAATCTCGCACCGCCGAGATCGTCGTTACTTCATATCAAAGCGCAGCCGTATCGCCCAGCGCGACTCTTGTCGTCACGCAGAATCAAATTGAGATCGTCCTGCGCGCTGCGTTGCAATATGAGTCTACCTATTCCCGGCCCCTTTCTCTTCCATTGCGGCTGCGTGAAACTTCCGCCGAATGTCGTCGAGATCGACCGTTGGCTTGGGGAAGGACATTTTGAGGTCCTCCATCGTGTCGGCGACGATTTGCGACACGGCGAGATCGCGAAACCATTTGTGATTGGAGGGAATCACATACCAAGGCGCGTGAGGCCCGCTCGTGGCGTTCAACGCATCCTCGAAGGCGCGCGTGTAGTCGTCCCACAGCGCGCGCTCCGAATAATCCGATTCGCTGATCTTCCAGTTGCGCGTCGGATCGTCGAGCCGCTTGGCGAAACGGGCGAGCTGCTCCTCCTTGCTGATATGCAGGAAAAACTTCAGGATCGTCGTTCCGGCCTCATGCAGCCCTGTCTCGAATTCGCGGATGCGCTCGTAGCGCGCGGTCCAGGTCGCTTTGTCGATCAGCTTATGCACCCGCGTGATCAGCACGTCCTCGTAATGGGAGCGGTTGAAGATCGAGATCCAGCCCTTGGGCGGCGTATGCGGATGGATGCGCCAGAGGAAATCATGGGCGAGCTCCACGGGCGTCGGCTCCTTGAAGCCGGTCACTGAGGCGCCTTGCGCGTTGAAGGCGGCGAAGACGTGATTGACGGTTCCGTCCTTGCCGCCGGCGTCGAGCCCCTGCAACACGATTAGCACGGAGCGCTTTCTCTCGGCATAAAGTAAAGTTTGCTGCCGCCTGAGTTTTTCGGCGTAGTGCTCAAGCTCGGGCTCCGCCGTCTCATGGGTCTCATGAGGCCCCTTATAGGCCGGATCGACGTCGGCGAGCCGCAGCGGCTTGTGCTCCGGAGCGACGACAAACTCCTTGCGATAGTCCATGCCCGCCTCCGGGGGTTGCTTAATCGCTCATGCGCCGGCGCGTCCGTGCAAGGGCGTCTTCAGCCTCGATAGGAAAAGGGTGGCGCCGCCGGCCCTGAGCTCGATCTCTCGATAGGCGGCGCGCTTGACGATGTCCTGCACGACCATCCAGGCAAGGTTGTAGATCCAGACGAGCGCAATCAGCCCAAGCGAGAGCGGCGGGACGAGCAACCCGAAATAGCAGAGCAGGGCGGCGACGACCTGGGTCGCGAGAATCGCCCAGAACAGGGCGGGCGCCGGCTTCGGCGTCTCCCAGGCCGCGCCCTTCGTCCGCGTGACGAACAGCATCAGATGGCCGCCGACCACAAGTTGGAGAAAAAGGAGCGTCTGCAGATGCGCGGCGTCGAGCTTCAGAATTGTTCGCCCGATGTAGAGAAGTCCGAAGCTCTGCGCCACGGCCAGCGCGCCGAGCAAGGATGAAATCACGAGCACACGGCTCATGTCCCAGCGCACGGGCCTTTGGGGGACCTCGGCGTGGTCGAAGGCGATCGTCATGATCGGAATGTCGTCGAGCAGCGCCAGCATGATGATCATGACCGGCGTCAGTGGGAAGAACCCATAGGCGATGGTCGCGAGCACGATGAAGACCATGATGTCCAGCGTCATGGCGATGCGGTAGAGCGTGTAGCTCATCATCCGCTCGAAGATCCGCCGCGCCTCCTCTATGCCTTTGATGATGGTGGCGAGGCCCGGCGCGGTGAGGATCAGAGCCGCCGCGGCGCGGGCGGCGTCGGTCGCGCCGGACACCGCCACGCCGATGTCGGCTTGCTTCAACGCCGGCGCGTCATTGACCCCGTCGCCGGTCATGCCGACGATCAACCCGCGGTCCTGCAGCGCCTTGACGATGGCATATTTATGCTCCGGGAAGACCCGGGCGAAGCCGTCGGCGTTGTTAATCTTTTCCGCAATGTCGGATGGGACGGCTCCGCCTTTGGCGACGTCGCCCGTGAAGAGCTCGGTCGCGGGTTGGATATTGACGCCGAGACCGAGTTCGCCGGCGATCTGCTTTGCGATCGCGACATCGTCGCCTGTCACCATCTTGACCCTGACGCCATAGGCCTCGGCCCGGGCGATCGTCTCCTTGGAGTCGACGCGGGGCGGGTCGGAAAGAGGGATGAAGCCAAGAAAACGCCAATTCTCTCCGGGGTCTGCGCGGGCGACGCCGAGGGTTCGAAAACCCTTGGCGGCGAAATCGGCGACGCGCCGGTCCGCCGTCTCGCGCTCGGCGCCCTCCATTTTGACGAGATCGAGGATCACTTGCGGCGCGCCCTTGGCGACCTGGACGATGTTGCCGCTCGCGTCCGCGACTGTCGCTTCGGTCCGCTTCGTCACCGGATCGAAGGGCTGATAGGCCTCGCGCTTATAGGCTCCGAGCGCGGCGCGGTCGCGCTGGCCAGCCAGCACGGCGAGATCGATCGGATCCTCGTCCTCGGCCTTGGAGGCGAGAGCGGCGGCGAGCAATACCGATTGCGGATCAGTCTGGCCCCAGGGGGAGACCTCGCCGAGCGTCAGCTTGTTTTGAGTCAGGGTTCCGGTCTTGTCCGAGCACAGGACTTCCATGCCGGCCATTTCCTCGATCGACTCGAGACGCGAGACAATCGCCTTCTCGCGCGCCAGCATTTTCGCGCCGAGCGCCATGGTCATGGAGAGCACGGCCGGCATGGCGACCGGCACGGAGGCGACGAGCAGAATCAGTACGAATTCTGCGAGCCGCAGGACGCTGACCTCGCGCGAAAGTTCCACGGCCACCAGGATGACGGCGAGCGCCGCCGCGATGGCGATGAGAAAATCGCCGATGCGCATGACGGCGATCTGGAAATGCGACGCGGCGCCCGCCTTTTGCACGAGTTTCGCAGTGCGGCCGAAAAATGTCGCGGCGCCCGTGGCGATGACGACGGCCTCCATCTCGCCTTGCTTGGCGATGGAGCCGGAATAGACGATGTCTCCAGCTTTTTTCGAGACGGGAAGGGATTCTCCCGTCAAGGCGGCTTGATCGACGCTCAGATAGGGGCCGGAAACAAGCCGGGCGTCCGCCGGAACGATGTCGCCGAGCCGGATCTCGATCATGTCGCCCGGAACGATATCGCGCGCCGCGATCTCGCGCCAGGCGCCGCCGCGTAAAACTTTGGCCTTGAGGGCCAGCGCATTCTTCAAAGCGGCCAGCGCATTCGAGGCCTGTCGTTCCTCGAAAAAGCCGAGCCCTGCGTTAAAGGCGAGGAGCGCCAGGATGATTGTAAAGTCGCCCCAATCGTGGACGACCGCGGCCATGAGCGCGGCGGCCTCGATCATCCAGGGAATAGGCCCCCAGAAATAGCGCAGAAGGACCGCCCATTGGCTCGTCTTCTTTTCGTCCAGGGCGTTGGGACCGAATTTCGCGAGTCGGCTATCGGCTTCCGCCGCAGCGAGCCCGAGCTTCGGATTTGCGCCCAACCCCGCCAAAACGTCGGGGACAGGCGCCTTGGAAAAATCGACTGCCTGTGGCGCCATCGCTGTCCCTTCGATCGCACTGTTTCGCGCTAGCCGCGAATACGTCAGCAACACAACCAGAGCTCACGCAGTTTTTCTGCTCTCTATTGCCAAGGCAACACTTGGCGCGGTCGCTGGTTCCACGCGTCGGCGAGGCTTCAACGCCGCAGAACTGTCGCGAGCGCCATTGGCGGCTTTTGCCGAAACGGTTCGCCGTCCTATCGCGCCGTTGGTTGCGGCAGGATTTCGGCCGGGGGCGATTCTACGAGATCGCGGCCAGAATCCCGCCAAGCCTCGGGGCCGTCCGGATACCAATAGACATTGTGATAGCCGAAGCTGAGGGCGCGCTTCGCGGCGTTCCAGCTCGCCCAGCAATTTTGATGGCAGTAGAAAACGAGCGGATGTTGGAAATCGCCGTCGGCGAGACTTTGCAATCGGGCGCGAAACATATCGCTTGCGGCCTCGTCGAGCTGTCCCGCGCCGACGCCTGGCATCCACAGGCTTCCCGGCAGGTTTTGATGCGGCGCCGGCTTCCAGATCGAGCCGGGGGCGAGGCCGTCGGGACGGTGCGGCGGCTCGGCGGCGTCGATCAGGACGATTCCGCGGCCGCGCAGAAGCTCCGCCAAGGCGTCCACATGGATGACCTTGGCGCCCGCCAGAGTTGCGGGAACCTCGCCATGCATATGCCCGGTCCAATATCCTTGCGGCTCAGGCGTTTGCCCGACCGCGCCGCTCGCGAGCGCGAGAAGCAGCAGGCCGCCGAGGGCGCTTCGTCCTGAGAGGTTCATCTCAGCTTCCCAGCTGATCGAGGTCGAAACTCTGTTCGAAGACGGCGTTTTGGCTGTCCTGCGCCTTGATCGAAAGCTTGCCCTTCTTCGCGCCTTTGATCGCGAAGGTGAACGCCGGATCGGTGGCGAGGGAAATATCGCTTTCGAGGGACAGCACCGTTTGGCCGTCGTGGTCAATTTCTACGCTCTTCAGGAAGCGCGCTGGCGTGTAGAGCCGCGTGACTTGATCCATCTGCATCCCGTTGAAATTCGGGTGCCGGACGAGAAGTTGCGCCGCGAAAGAGGCGCCCGCGCCCGAATCTTCGGCCGGGCGAATCTTCATATGGCCGATGTCGGCCAAGGCGGCCGCATCGTAGGAGCCGGCCGGCGCCGAGCATCCGCCCGAGGCCTTGATGAAGCGATGGGTTTCGTAAAGCTCGCCGCGCGTGGTCTCCTCGATAGCGTGCATATAGGTGTAGTCGTTGATTCGGACACGCAGTTTCAGCAGGCGCGAGTCGCCCGCCGGCCCATAGGTCACATGGGCCGCGACCGGGGCCGGATTGTCGTCGATCACCAGGTAAAGGGCCTTCACGTCCGCGGGATTCTGGACAGCGATCGTCACTGGAACGAGGGCGGCGTCGAGCGCGCGATCCTGCGCGTCGAGCGTGATCTTGCCGTCGCCGTTCAGCACCTGCCGATCGCCGAACAGCGTTTGCCGCAAATCGGCCCAGCGGCCGGCCCGCGCGGTCTCGTCATCTTGCGCCGCCGCCGAACATAAGGGGAGGGCGACCGCAAGGGCGAATCCGAACCATAGCCTGTTCATGCCGAACTCCACGCGCGAGGATTGTTCACCGCCATTCGAGCTCTTTATAAGCCTCGGCGACATTGCGGCCATTGTAGTCGTCGAATAATTTCCATTTGCCGCGTTCCGATTGCGCGACGGTAGTGATCGCCGTCTCGATATCTTTTCCGCTCGCGATCGCCTGTTGCGTCTCGCGCTCCAGCACCTTCAAATATTGCTCGAGTCCAGCGGCGCCGATAGGCCATTCGACGGCGGTCGGGCCGTGGCCGGGCGCGATGCGCGCCGCGCCGATCGCCTTCAGCTTCGCAAGCTCGTCGAGCCAACCTTGCAGGCTCCCGTCCAGCGAGGGGATGCGGCCGACGAACACCAGATCCGCCGTCAGCAGCACGCCGGTTTTCTTGTCGAGCAGGCTCAGGTCGCTCATCGTATGGGCGGCCGGATGCGCGCTCGCCACGATCACGCGGCCGCCGAGATTGATCTCGGCCTTTTCCCGCACTTCCATTGTCGGCGCGACCGGCGCGCCCACCCGTTTGGCGCCGAGCAGCTCGGCGAGGCCCTTGGCGTAATAGTCGCCGCGCTGGGCGAGCTGCTCGGCGAGCCGCGCATGGCCGACGAAAATCGGCTCGTCGCGTCGGAACGCGCCGGCCCCGAAAATATGGTCGGGATGGACATGGCTCATCACGACATATTTGATTGGGAGATCAGTCTTTTGCTTGATCGTCGCGCGCAGATTCTCGCCATCGGCGAGGCTCCCGCCCGGATCGGCCACGAGAACGGCGTCGCGGCCTATGATGAAGCCTACGTTGGCGATCGCGTCTTCATTCTCCGTCGTGGCGTCTTCGTCGAATCCCCGACGAATATGAACGCCTTCGGCGATTTCATCGGTCGGGAAAGGGCCGGGGCTCGCGATCGCGCGCCTCGCCGCCGGGAGGCAGCAAAGGCAAAGTCCGCCGGCGAGAAAGCGACGTCTGGTCGTCGCCAAGGCTCCGGTCGTCAAGTCGGCGCGCCGACAAAGATCGGGCGCGGGTCAATCCGCGAGTTGCGCCTATCGACCGACAAAGGCGTCCTCCTTGTTGCGCGCGATCTGACGTCGCCTTGTCTGTTCAGTTAATCACGCGGATTTTCTCTGTCAAATGACTGAGGGATCGAAGGCGGCTCTGTGACGCGTCGCGAGCGCGAGCAATTGCGGAACTTGCTCGCGGATCTCCGAGGCCGCCTTACGGTCGAGCTTGCCGAGCCAGTCTTGCGGGATGGCGTCGCGCCCGTAAGTGGCGCCGGCCAGCATGCCGACCAGGGCCCCCGTGGTGTCGGCGTCGCCGCCTTGGTTCACGGTCTCAATAAGGCATTCGGAAAAGGATGCGGTCGCGAAATAGAAATGGAGCACGGTTTGAATCGTGTCGACGACATAGGCGGTGGATAGACCGCGATAGGGGTCGAAGCGGAGCGCCGGATGCGCGCGAAGCAAAACATCGACCACGGCGCGCGCGGCGATCGGGCCGCCGCCGACAAGGAGCGCCTGCACCATATGGACGAGCGCAAGGGCGACGGCATCGGACAAGGGATGATGATGGGTGATGTGGCATTGGCCAATCGTCCATTCCTTGGCGTTGGCGCCATTGCCGAGCGTCGCCAGCGCGACCGGCAGGACGCGCATGGCCGCGCCATTGCCGGCGTCGGCTTCATTCGGCGGCCCCGCCAACTCGCCTTGCGTGATGTAGCGACGAATGCCGCGCCTGCAGGTATTGCCGACGTCGACCGGCCCCGACCGCAGCCAGGCGGCGAATTCCTCGCAAATATCGCGGGCGTCGAAGCCGTCTCGCCGAATCAGCGAGCGGCCAAGCGCGAGAGACATTTCGGTGTCGTCGGTGACTTGCCCTGGCGCGAGGCGGAGCCAGCCGCCGCCGATGATCTTTTTATGCCGGCCGTGCCGTTCGACGATCTCGCCGGGGGTGAGGAACTCGACCGTCGCGCCGAGGGCGTCGCCGACGGCCAGGCCGAGAAAAGCCGCGAGCGCTCGATCCTCGATCTCTGGGGAAAGCATTGTCGCGTCCGCTTTCAAAGGCTGCTCGCCGTGACGCGATAATCGCCGCCGATAACGAGATATTCGGCCTCGCCGTTCAGCGCGTGCATAGACAGCAGCGTGTTGAAAAAGACGAGCTTCTCGAAGGGCACGCGCGCGGTCAGGATCGTGTCGCCGAAGCAGCCCGCGACGTCGCGATCGGCCGAGAAGGAAGCGAGATTATTGAGCCGCATGATCACCGTTTGCTTGTCGCATCGTTCCTGAATCTGATGCTCGTCGAAGGAATTGACTCCGCGATAGAGCGTGACATGGGTCTCGTTCGGCGCAACGAGGCGTTTCAACGCCCATTGGCAGAATTCATAGACGAGATCGAGCTGGGCGTAGATGGCGTTGTTGTGGAAGCGGCTCGACATTTTCTCTTCCACATAGCTCGTCCAATCGCCGCTGGCGATGCGGCGGATCGGCCCTTTGTGATAGGTCGGAAATATGCCGAACCGGCTTTCGACCCAGCCTTTGAAAACCGCGCCTTCCGGCCCGTTGCTGTCATAGCCCCAGCCCTTGATCAAGCGAAGGAAGGAGGACCGATAGCGTCTGCGGCCCGAGGGGGCGCGGCCGAGTTCCTCTCGCTGTTCCGGGTCGAGGCCGAACATGGCGTTCATATAGCAGATGAAGGCGTGGCCGGCGTCGTCCAAATCGTCGGCCTGGCCGAGCATCTCGAACAGCTGCCCATTCATCTGGCGCACCGCGGCGATGCTGAGCGGCATGGGCTGATCGTTGAAGTCGCAGCTCGCCAGAAATTCCGTGGGCAGTCCGACGAGATTCGTTGAATGGCCGACGGCGCCGTCTTTCTTCATTCTTTTATCCGCATCGGGTCAAAGTTTTATGTAGCAAAAATGACGCTGCCCACGCCAGCAAGAGTTTTGTCGCGAGGATGATAAGGCCGCGCTCGAGCAAGCCGGGAGGAGGATCCGCTCACGGCGGCGCAAAAATGACGCCTTCATCGGGGCGCAGGCGCAAGCTCGACCCCACCGATTCGCCTTTGCGGTCGCCATGGGTCGAGAGGGCGATTTCGAGGCCAGAAAGCTCGGCGGGAAGCGCCCAGTCTTGCGCGGCCTCGCCGAAATTGAGAGCGACGAATAGGCGCTCATCGCCTTCGCGCCGTTCATAGATCAGCAAATCCTCGTTGGAGTCGATGAGGCTCCAGGATCCCTTCGCCAGCGCCGGGCGCGCGCGACGATATTGGAGCAGAGCGCGCGTCAAAGTGAGGATGGACGTTGGATCGCCGCGCATGACCGCGACATTGCGCGTTCGATGGTCGTCGGTCAGCGGAAGCCAGGGCTCATGCGTCGAGAAACCGGCGAGATTGCTCGCATCCCACTGCATTGGCGTGCGCGCAGGGTCGCGCCCGACGCCGAGGCCCGGCTCGCGCTTCGCCCAGGGGTCGCGGATTTGCTCTGGAGCGATCGTGACGACGCCAATGCCGATCTCGTCGCCATAATAGAGCGTCGGCGTGCCGCGTAAGGTCAGGAGCAGCATGACGGCCATGCGGGCCTGCGCTTGCCCGACCCGCGCCGCGATGCGGGCGCGGTCATGATTGCCCAAAACCCAGTTTGGCCAGGCGCCTTCGGGCAGGGCGGCTTCGTAGCTTTGGATGAGCGCGGCGACCTGAGGCGCGCGCCAGGGCGTTTGCAGCAAGTGGAAATTGAACGGCAGATGCACGCCTTTCAGGCCCTCGCCATAATAAGCGACGAGCCTGTCGATCGGCAGATAAATCTCGCCGATCAACACGCGATCGTCGAACTCGTCGACGACCCGGCGTAGCCCAGCGATGATTTGTTGCACCTCGGGTTGGTCGGCTGAATAGGCTTGCGCCAGCCGTTCGAGCTCGGGTTGGTCGGGAGTCCAGGCGGGATTTGGTGGGTTGTCGCGAAGAGCGGCGTCTTTCATGAGATGCCAGATCACGTCGACGCGGAACCCGTCGACGCCGCGCGCCAGCCAGAAGCGCATGACGTCATGCATCGCCGCGCGGACTTGGCGGTTGCGCCAGTTCAGATCCGGTTGCTCGGCGAGAAAGGCGTGATGATAATATTGGCCGGTGTCTCGGTCCAAGGTCCACGCGCCGCCGCCGAAATTGCTGATCCAATTATTCGGCGGTCCGCCGCCGGGCGCTGGATCACGCCAAATATACCAATCGCGCTTGGGGTCCGCGCGAGAGCGCCGGCTCTCCTGAAACCAAGGATGCTCGATCGAGCTGTGGTTCGGAACGAAATCGACGATGACCTTCAGGCGCCGCTCATGCGCCTCGGCGACGAGCCGGTCGAATTTCTCGAGCGAGCCGAAGATCGGATCGACGTTGCAATAATCGGCGACGTCATAGCCGAAATCGGCCATGGGCGAGGGATAAAAAGGCGATACCCATAGGGCGTCGATCCCGAGCCAGGTCAAATAATCAAGCTGGCGCCGCAAGCCCGCGAGATCGCCGATTCCATCGTCGTTCGAATCCTGAAACGAACGCGGATAGATCTGATAGATAACCCCGTTGCGCCACCATTCACCAGACACTGAGTCATTCCCGGGCGAGGGCGCCTCGATTGCCAGAGACCTTGCGAGAGGGGTTCGAGACCGTTCGCCGCGTTCGCAAAGAGACTCGTGAACGCTTGTCAAAGGAAAGTGATTTCTCGCTTTCTAGGTTTCCAGACGAAATCATTTCATAAACGCGGCTTTAGGAGATCAACTTTATTTGAGCAGGCTGGGGCGCGAGTTGCGCTTGCGGACGTCCTATGCGAAATTGCATCGAAATTTGAGGAAACCGCCCGCCAAACGGGAGTTTGGCGTTCTCGTATCCGCTGCGGTTGGTAAGCGTCCATCGCTTTTTACCGCATGTTGGAAATTCACGACGCATGCTATGCGCCTGCGCCTTTTCGGCATTGGCGCGCATATTGCCTGCAACGATCCACACTGACGGCATGTCTTCTTGCCGCTTCCGAGACGGCGCCGTGCGCGCCTGGACTTTTTCGGCGAGCCGGACGCCGGTCCCCAATGACGCCGCCTCCCGAACCTGCTGCTCGCATGGACAATTGATTTCCGCTGCGCGGACGTTTTCGCCTGCGCAAACGAATAGCCAACGACAACCCTCACAACATGGAAGAGGAAACGATAACATGAAAATACGCGCCTTGATGATTGCCGGCTTGATGATTGCGACGATCGCTGGTCCGAGCATTGCCTTTGAACAATCTGCTGCGTCCAATGCGGCCGCGCTGTCCACGCTGCGCGGCGCCCAGGGCGACAGCCTCTTCCAGACCATCAGCTGCAATCCCAATGATGAGGACAAGCAGGCCTATTGCATGAGAAAATGCGAGGAGGAGATGGTCGATAGCAGCGAGCAATATCACGTCACGAAGGAAGAAGCTGAGGCGAGGAACAAGGCCTGCCAGACGAAGTGCGGCTGCTAAAGAGCGTTCCGACCGGATCGACGCATTCGGTCGCCTTAGAACCGCTTCTGCTTGGAAATTCCGAGCCTATTCAGTTCGATCAGATGGATTCAATCTGATCGAACTTACTCGCGTGCCGGTCACGCGCGCATGCGCCGTCTCTGTTGCGACGGCGACCGTTCTCGTCGCATCGGGTCCGACGCATCGCGTCGCCTCGGCGCGCGAGCAATGAAGTCGTTCGACCAAACCATCTTAATTGACGCCCGATGGATTTAAGGCTGCGCTTGGTTTGAGCTTCAGCTATGGACGTCAGCCGCGGGCGGGACGATTTTGATCCCCTTATTGGACGCGAGCCGCTTTAATCGCTCGCCCATCGGATATGAAAATCGACGACGCGTTTAAGTGCGCCCGAACCGCGCCATGAAAAGGCTCGGGTCCGGATGCTCGCGGCGAACGGTCCGGCCGGCTTGTCGTTTAGCGTCCTTCCATCCTGGTAAAGCTTCGCCGATCCCTTGGACGACTCACGCGCGGATCATCGGATCAGACGCCGCGTCTTGCCGGAGCGCGACGTTGATTGGCGCAGGGCTGAATTCGGTGTGGCGACAGGATCCGCCAGCGCCGACTGAGCATCAAGCTTGAACCTGGCGGTTTTACGTTTGCTTCCTATGCGTCCTGCCATTGGGAACGCCGCGCGCGATAGCACATTGTATACGATCGAGGCGAGCGATGGGGCTCTTTCAGCAGGGCGAAACGGCATGACTATTTCGCTTTACCGTAGTTTGCCCAATTTCATCACGGTCGGGCGTCTGGCCTTGGTTCCAGCGATAATCGCCGCCATATCCGCCGAGCGCTGGCGGGCGGCCTGCCTCCTCTTCGTCGTCGCGGGCCTATCGGACGCGGCTGACGGCTGGATCGCGAAGAGTTTCGATCTGCGGAGCGAGCTCGGCGCTTATCTCGATCCTCTCGCTGATAAAGCGCTGATCGTCTCGATCTATGTCGCGCTCGCCATCGTCGGCGCGGTGCCGGCGACGATCAGCATTCTCGTCGTCGCAAGGGATGTGATGATCGTAGGCGCCTTCATGGTCTCGTGGTTTCTGCACAAGCCGATGGCGGTCAGGCCGCTCTTGATCTCGAAGCTGAACACTTTAGTCCAACTCGGCTGCGCCGCTATGGTGCTCGCTGTGAAAGCCTTCGATTTCCCAGTTGGGAGCTGGTTCGAGATTTCGCTCTTCGCCGTCGCCTTTCTCACGATCGCGTCGATGGCCGCTTATTTCGAGCAATGGATGAAACACATGAGCGTTTGAGTCCGGCGCGCTATGGTTCTGGACGTCGCCCACCAACGCATCGTGATCTAGGAAGGGATTTCGCGGCGCAAAAATTCGCTGTGCGGCGCGGCTACGAGGCGTATTGCCGGCGTTTTTTTGCTATGACAAAAGCTGGCGATCGGACGGGCGGACAGCCGAGAGCCTCGATGCGGAGTCCCTTCGGCCCGAAAGAGCGGGCCGCTCCAAGCGCGCCGCAATCGCGAGGCGAGGCGACGAAGATGCGGATCGAATGGCAGATCGGCTTCTGGGCCGTCGTTCTCTTGATCGTCATCATCTTTCTTTGGCTGTTCAGTGGCGTGCTTTTGCCTTTCGCCGCGGCGGTCGCGCTCGGCTATCTTCTGAATCCGGTCGCCGACAGGCTCGAGCGGCTCGGCATGAGCCGGCTCGCCGCGACATTGCTCATCATGGTGGCCTTTGTCTTGATCTTGGCCGCGTGCTTTGTCCTGATCGTGCCGATTCTCGGGCGCCAGCTCGTCGCCTTCATCGAGGCCTTGCCATCCTATGTCCTCAAGCTCGAGCAATTGATCAGCTACGAGAGCGAACGCTTCAGCCGCGAATATGGCGGCGCGTTGCTGGCCCGCTTCGGGCTTGATGCGCAAGCCGCGTCGGAAATCAGGACGTCCACGACGGATCTCGTCGTCCAGGCCGCGCAATGGGCGGCGTCCTTCCTGAAATCGGTCTGGACCAATGGCGCCGCGCTGATCAGCGTGATCTCGCTGATCATCGTCACGCCGGTCGTCGCCTTTTATATGTTGCTCGACTGGGAGAAGATGATCTCGACGATCGACAGTCTCGTGCCGCTTCGCTATCGCGACACGGTGCGGGAACTCGCGCGGGAGATCGACGCCGCGATGGCGGGCTTCCTGCGCGGGCAATCTCTCGTCTGCCTTTTTCTGGGCGCATGGTACGGCCTCGGCCTCTCGCTGATCGGCCTGAATTTTGGGCTGCTCATCGGCCTCACCGCCGGGCTGTTGAGCTTCATTCCTTATGTCGGCTCGCTGACTGCGCTGGTCCTCTCGTCTGCGGTCGCCATCGTGCAGGACTGGCCGCAGTGGAAGCTGCTCGTTCTCGCGCTCATGGTCTTTCTCACAGGCCAATTTCTCGAGGGCAACATCCTGTCGCCCAAGCTCGTCGGCGATTCCGTCGGTCTGCATCCGGTGTGGCTGATTTTCGCCCTTCTCGCGTTCGGCAGCCTGTTCGGCTTCACCGGCCTCATCACGGCGGTGCCGCTCGCCGCCGCGACGGGAGTGGTTCTGCGTTTCGCCGTCAAACGCTATCGGGAGAGTGCAATCTTCACCGAATTGCCGTCTGGATCGCCGAAAATTTTCCTGGAAGCGACGGTGCTCAAACCGGAAAAGGATCGCTGAGATGGCCGGCGGGGCGGGTGGCGACCCTGTGTCGCCCGGCCGCCAGCTAACGCTGGATCTTGCCGCCGCGCCGGGATTCGGGCGCGAGGATTTTTTCATTTCAGGCTCGAACGAGAGCGCCTATGCGATGGTCGAGCTTTGGCCGAACTGGCCTGACGCCATGTTGCTCGTCCTCGCCCCGGCGGGCGCCGGGAAGAGCCATCTCGGCGCGATCTGGGCCGCGAGGGCCGAAGCGCGGATCTTGTCGGCCGCCGAGCTGATGCATTCGGACAAGCAGGTTCTCGCAGCCCGGCCACTGCTCATCGAGGACGCCGATGCGATCGGCGAGGCCGAGATCGATCTGTTTCATCTGGTCAATTTGATGCGCGAGCGCGGCGCGCCTCTCGTCCTGACTGCGCGAACCCGGCCAGACGCCTGGGGCTTGGGCGTTCCCGATCTATTGTCGCGCCTGCGTCTCGCGCCCGTGGTGGAGATCGGGACTCCTGACGATGCCTTGATGCGGGCCGTTCTCGTCAAGCTCTTCATCGACCGGCAGCTGATCGTCGACGCGAGCACTATCGAATTTGCCGCCCTCCGTCTCGAGCGGTCGCTCTATGCGGCCCGGGCCTTCGTGGCCGATCTTGATCGCGAAGCCATGTCGCGCAAAAGCCGGATCACCCGGCCTATGGTCGCCGAGGTGCTGCGCCGACATGAAGTTTCCGGCGAAAATCAAGCTTTGTCGGAAACCGAAAGCGACAGCTGCGACCAAGATGACAGCCGCAGGCGACAAACCGCCGCGCGTCAGGGGCCGACGTAGCGGATCGAGCGGCCGCGCGGATCCGTAATAAGCGTTCCCGCCGAAAGTCCGGTCTCCGCGGCTGAGCGGCCCGTCACCACATCGGACTGTCGCTGAAGCTCGCCGCCGCGTTCGGAACGGTTGGCGTCGATTTCGGCAAGCGCCGCGCGAGCGCGCTTGGAAAGGCCTTTCGTTTCATGCAAGGCTGCGAATTCGTCCGGCGTGTGGCGTTTGCCGGAATCGCCCGTGAAGATGCGGACCCCGCGATCGGTCATCACGGCGTCGCCTTCTTCCAGGCTGTCGTCTTCCATGATGCCGGAAGCGGCATGCGCGGCCGCGCGCGCCGCGCCGGAATGCCGCGCGTTCTCGACGGTCAGCCGATGATGAGGATGGTGCAGCGCAACGGTCGTTTCACGCGTGCGCTTTCGCGCATGGAAGGTCGGACGGGGATGGACGCGCGGCCTCATCGCGTAGCCTGGCGGCGGGCTTTGCTGCATCATGGGCGGCGGCGGGCTGAAGAGAAAATCGAAGAAACCGGCGTCGGCGCTGCTCGTCGACAGGCTAAGAAGAGCCACGGCCGCCAACGCCCCGCGCGCATATAAAAAAGTCTCGCGCGCATGGATGCTGAAACCAGAGAAAAACCGCCGCAAAAATCCCACGCTTGGACCTCCGTCACTTAATCGCCGTCTCGATTCGATCCAGTTCTGCTTCTATACTTCGCAGCTGCGAAATCGGGCAAGTTCCCGCCCGATCAGGCTCGCCTCAGGATTTGCTCGTATTCGGCCTGCACCACGGCCGCCCCATAGCGGCGCTCGAGCCGTAAAACCGTGAAATGTCCGCGCGCGAGGGTCTGGAAATGATCGACGAACGCGTAATTGATCGCTGCGCCGCAAAGAGCGCCGATCACCGGAGCGCTTTGGGCGGCGAGCTTTTGCGATACGACGAAACCGAAACGCGCGCCGACCTGGGTCACAAACCGCACCATTGCCGGCGAGGCCTCTTCGACCAATCCGCGCTTGGCCAGAAAGCCTGCGGCTTCGGACACGGATTTCGCGAGTATCCCACGCAGCGCGAAATAGCCGGTCTCGATGCTCGCGTCGCTCGAGCGCAGCGCCACGGGTCCCGCCTCGACTCTTCCGCCCAGGGCAAAGACCTCGAGGCAAGCGATGGCGGTTCGGGGGTGCGATAAGTCTTCCCCCTCGTTCTTGGCGATTTCGGCGATCGAGCGCAGCATGATCATCGTTGTGAAGGGCAGCTCGACCGCAAGGCCCGAGAGACCAAAGGCGCCGCCCGCAGCCCCAGCGAGGACGGCTGCGCCTTTGTGGCGCCGGCGAGAGTCCGCCGCGGGCTTCCGATCGAGACTGCGCAGCGCCACGGCGAGCGCGCTTCGGATCGCCGCCTCGGCCGACTTGTTGACGATCTCTGACACATGCGCCGGGAGGATCGAGCCGAGGATGCCGACCGGCCGACCGACCAAGGCGGTTAGGCGCATCGCCACGCTGGCGTGTTCCAGCTCCCGCACAGCGCGCTCCAGGGCGGCCAAGTCGTCGGCGGAAAGCGCCGAGTCCCGGATCCGCGCCAGCCACACGTCTTCCGCCGAGGGTGCAATGCTCACGAGGGAGCCTAAGTTCGTCACCTTCAAATCCTAGTTCTGCAAGACGTCCGGGGAGCCCTCTTCGAGGAATCGACCTACGATTGCATAATGCTGCGGAAATCTATCACCAGTGGCGCAGCCTGCTTAAATTTTGCCTCGGCGAAAAAATCTCAAATTCCATTTTCGACAAGCTTCGTGTCGTCTCATTAAACATTAAACCTCGACTGCCGTAACGCTTGCCGACGCTTTTGGTTCGCCTGCGCCCGCTTTTTCATGAATTGCGTTGCACCGATCAGGCCATTGAGCGCCGAGAGCTCATTAAGTTCAAGCGAATCCATCGCAGGACGATTAAGCGAGAAAAAAGGCCGGCGCCGCGGCGGCGCGAATCGTTAAAATCCTCAGCCTACCTTTAGCCGTTCGGCAAAGTCGCGCCGCCAAAAGCTTTCCCTAGCGAGATGCGGGAGAGCGAGACATGAAGGATCGACCGGCGAAGTCAAAGCCAATCTTTTTCGTAGAGTTTCGCGCTTTGACGCTTGCGCTAGCCTTGTTTTTTCTGATCTCCAGCATCGTCCTTCCCTCTGACGCTGAACAGGTTGAGCGCGCTCCGCCGGGCGCCTTCGCGCTTGTCGGCGCGCCCACCAGCATCCCTTATGGCTGGGCGGATTTCTGCCGTCGCTACGACGGCGAATGCGACGGCGCGCCGCTTCCGCCGCGCGATGTCGCTTTCACGCCTGATGCCGCCGAGGCGTTGGAACGCGTCAATACTTGGGTCAACGCGCATATTGAGGCGGTGTCAGACATGGAGCATTGGGGCGTTGTCGATCAATGGGATTACCCGAGCGACGGCAAAGGGGATTGCGAGGACTATGCGCTCTTGAAGCGAAAGCTTCTCATGAAAGAGGGGTTCCCGCGGCAGGCGCTTCTCATGACGGTCGTCAAGGACTTGAACAACGAGGGCCACGCGATCCTGACCGTCAAGACGGACGCCGGCGAATTCGTGCTCGACAATTTGAACAATGAGACGAAGCCTTGGGACCAAACCGGCTATCGGTTCATCAAGCGTCAATCACAAACCGACCAAAACGTCTGGGTGCAGCTCGGCGAACCGACCCCAGAGCCGGACTTCGTCTCCCGTCGAGCGCCGCCGCGCGTCACATATGGCCGACGAAGGCCAAGCGCATAAAGATCCAGAGCCCGTATCCGAAAAGGAAAAGCAAGGAGAGAAGCACCAAGCCGATGTAAAAATCCGGACGGCCCCTTTTGGATCCAGCGGGGCGTTTTGTCACGTCGGCGGACGCAGATCCTGATGCATCTTGACGAAAAGCGACGGCCGCAGCGATCGCATTATTGCTGGTGACGGAAAAGAGGCAGCCGGGATAGGCGGGCTTCTCGTCCGCATCCTGGACGATCTCAATGCGTCGCAAGTCCTCGAGCGGGCCTGTCGCCGCGCCGCATTTGACGATCGCCTTCTTGGTCGCCAAAAGCTCGCCGAACGCTTTTTTCGTCGAGGACCGCTGCATTGCGTAGGCGATTTCCGGCGGCGAGAAATTCTCATCGTAGAATTCGTGGTCGCCGTAATTCTCGGCGTCCGGCAGGTCTGCGATCGTCACGATCTCGAGTCCGATTCCGCCGGAGCAGCCGTCAGAAGCGATCAATCCATCCGATAGGGCGCTTTCCGCCACGGGCGCAGTCTCCCCCCAAACGCGCTTCTCGGGGCGTCGGCGGCCTGTCGAGCGCTTCTTAGCTATTCCCCACAAAATACCAATTTCGAAATCAAGCGCAAGCGCGGGAGAATGGCCGGCCTTGTGCGACGACGTTAAAATGTGACCTTCACCCCTGCATAAAACGAAATAGGCTGCATAGGCGTGACCGTCCGCGCGTCATTGGTGAAGGTTTGCGCGACGGCGAGCTGCGAGTTGGTGCCCGTGCTGAAATAGGTCCCATAGGTGGCGCTTCGATTGTTGAACAGATTGTTGATGAGCCCGAAGACCTGAACATTGTCATTGATCTGATAGGACGCATGCAAGTTGGCGACCCAATAGGCGGGCAATTTGGGATTGAGGTTGGAGTTGTCGCCGATAAAATATTGGCTGCCGACGATGCGGACGTCGCCGCCGAGCTTGAATTGGGGCGTGAAGGCGTAATCCGTCCCCAGCTTGATGAGATGACGAGGAATGCCCGGAATATGGTCGCCAGGCGTCACGTAGACGTTCCCATTGGCGTCGGCGTAGGGATTGTTAGGCGAGGAGAGCGTTCCGGCGAAGCGATAGGTCGCATCCACATAGGCGTAATTGGCGTAGACCATCCAATTGGCGTTGTGAAACTCGACTCCGGCCTCGACGCCCTGACGTAAGGTGCCGGGGACATTCGTGTAATATCCACGCCCAGTCAGCGTGCTGGCGACCGAGATAATGTCATTCGTGGCCTCGGTGTGGAAGTATCCAGCCTTCCAGTCGACCCGCGCGTCGCCGGGGAGCAGGGAGCTTCCGCGCAGGCCCGCCTCGACCGTGTGCGAGACGACTTGCTTAAGCGGCGGGTCGGCGACGAGCGAATTCGCAAGCAGGCAGGGACGGTTCGGATCGGCGCAATTGAGCTCGAGAGGCGTCGGCGCGCGATTGGCTTCCGAATAGCCGGCGTAGGCGGAAAGATTCGGCAGTATCTTGTAGGTGAGGCCGACGACCGGGTTGAATCTGGTGTAGCTGTTTTCGCTGTTGAGTTGGGACGCCTGGCCTGTCGTGTCGTTCGACGTGATATTGGCGACGTTGAAGCGCCCTCCGCCGGTGAGCGCGAGCTCCGGCGTTATGTTGAACGTGTCAAGCGCGAAAAGGCCGATATAGGTCGTCGTGCCTTGCAGATAGGTCGGAGCATAGCCGATTTGGCCCAGCGTTTGGATGATCGAGCCCGCGCCGGGAAACGACTCGTTGGAGTTGACGACCAGATTTGGATTGATCTCGCCGAGCGTGCTGGTGGAGCTGAAGCTGAAATTGCTGCGATCGACGCTGCCGCCGATCACGAAATAATTGTCATGATCGAAAATCTTGTCTTTGTTGGTCGCCTGGAGCGTGGCGCCTGCGGTGTTCGCATGAATGTAGGTGCGGTCGATCGTGCCGTAGACCGTGGTGTCGGAATAGGGGATCGGAGAGCCTTTTTGATTCGTGATCACGAAGGCGTTGCCATTGGTCTCGGACGGGAAATTGCTGTCATTGAGACAGAGATATCCCGCATAGTCGTTGGGCAGGCTGTTCTGCGAGCAATTCTGAATGTCGGCGTCATTGCCGTCCGTATGCTTCTGATTGAATGTGCGCAGATAGAAATTGCTGGCGATCGACCAATGTGGGATCACGTCGAATCGGCCGGTCATGGCGATGGAGCCCGCTTGGTTTTCCGTCGTTTGAGGCGAGGTGTAGACGCTTGCGTCATTTTGGGAGAGGAGCTGGACGGGCGTCGGTCCGACGACTCCCAAGCGCGACAGTGCGCCGGACGCGATGAGATGCAACTCGGCGTCCTGGGTGCGATAGCCGGCGTCGCCATAGACGCGGGCGAGCCAGGATGGTGAGAAATAGCGCCAGCCGCCATCGCGCGCGGCGTCCGCGGTGACGTACAGGCTGTAATTGTCGACCTGCTTTCCGTATTGGAAATAGCCGCTTGCTCGGCCGTAGGAGCCGCCGAGCGCTTGCGCTTCGAATCCTTGCCAGGTGAAGCCGTTCTTCATCTCGATGCTGATCGCGCCGCCAAGCGCATTGAGGCCGAAGATCGGGTTGGCCGTGAAGACCTCGGTGCGGTTGATCGCTTGCGGTGGAACGAGATCCCAGTTGACGGTGTCGCCGAAAGCTTCGTTGATGCGAATGCCGTTTTGATAGACGGCGAGGCCCTGCGGCGTGCCCTGCTGCGGCGAAGCATAGAAGCCGCGGTATTGCAGCTCCTGGGAAAAGGGATTGCCGTTGATGTCGTCGACGAAAACGCCAGGGACGCGCTGCTCCAAAGCGTCCGTCACGTTGGGAGAGCGCGTGCGCGCGAAATCCGGCGCGGTGACCGTCTGGACCAGGGCGGGGATCTTGTCGCGATCCTCGCCGCCGCCGGTGGGCAGGGGGGTCGTCGACACGACGTCGATTTCCGGCAGATTGACGACATTGGCGCTCGGCGCGTCCTGCGCCCGCGCCTCTGTTGCTTGATTGCAGAGGACGGCGCCGAGGGCGACAGCGCCGATGAGGGCAGAGTTTCGCGGTGTAGCAGGCATGAGCTCGACTCGATCATTTCTTCAACTGTGAAGTTATGGTCGAGCTTAAAGTCCGGCATCTGGCGCCACAAGTGTCATTTCGGGTACAGTTGGGAATTACTTTGCAAATTAATCAAAGATATACTTGAGAAATCCAAGGGGTGGCGGGAAAAGGTCATCATAGACATAGAAAAGTTCATCGCTGGGGCGCGCCAACGACGGTCTGCCTGCTTTGGCGCGATTTGCGCTGAGAGATCCTATGACAGCGATTGAATCCATGAAAAGCCGTCGGGGCGAGGAAGCCCGCAGGCCGTCTCGAACCGCAGTCGTCGCGCCAATGCGCTTCGCCTCGTTCGTCGCGCTTAACAATGAAATGAGCGAAGCTTCAACGGACTTCGAGAGCGGCCGCTCGCCGATGTCTTGGCGCAAGGGCTCCCGGAGCGGGGCGTCTGGTCAGTTCTTCTATTCCTCGACGACCTTGGCCGGTTTAAGCCTAACCGGGCGAAGAAGAAACATCGGGACATGGTCTCCCATGCCGACGACCGGCGCGTCTTCGTCTTCGGGGCGGCGTCTCGGTCCGCGCCGCGGCGCGGACGAGGCTGGCGCCTCACGGACGGGCGCGGAGTCGGCGGACGGGCGTTCGTCATCGCGCCGCGGCGCGCTGCTCGATCTTACGGATTTCCGTCGAGTAGCGCCATCTTCCGACTTTTCAGAGTCTTTGCGGGTTGAGCGACGGCCGCGTTCGCGTCCAAGTGGCTCTTCCGCATCTTCCTCGGTGAGATTGGCGAGCGTCTCCTCGCCGAGCCAGTCGATTTTCTGCGCGATCAGCCGCTCGATTTCGGCGACATGCTTTTGATCGGCGCGTGTGATGATCGAGATTGCGACGCCGCTCTTGCCGGCGCGCCCGGTCCGGCCGATGCGATGGACGTAATCCTCGGCATGGGTCGGGACATCGAAATTGAAGACATGGCTCACGTCTGGAATATCGAGGCCGCGGGCTGCGACGTCGGAGCAGACGAGGAGATCAACGTCGCCGGTCTTGAACGCATCGAGGGAGCTCATGCGCGCCCGCTGGTCCATGTCGCCATGCAGCGCCCCGGCGTTGAAGCCGTGCTTTTGCAAAGATTTGTGCAGGACGGCGACGTCCCGCTTGCGATTGCAGAAAATGATTGCGTTCTTGAAGTCCGCCGCTCCGCGAATGAGCCGCCGCAGCGTTTCGCGCTTGGCCGGCCCTGTCGCCGAGGCGACGAAATTTTGGGTGATGGTCGTGGCGGTCGAGGCCGCCCGCGCGACTTCGATGCGCACCGGATTATGCAGGAAGGTCTCGGTCAGCCGGGTGATTTCCGGCGGCATGGTAGCGGAGAAGAACAGGGTCTGCCGGGTGAAGGGCACGAGCTTGCAGATGCGCTCGATGTCGGGAATGAAGCCCATGTCGAGCATCCGGTCGGCCTCGTCGATGACGAGAATTTCGATGCCGGTGAGCAGCAGTTTGCCGCGTTCGGAGAAGTCGAGCAGGCGGCCCGGCGTCGCGATCAGGACGTCGGCGCCGCGCATGATCTTGGTCTCTTGATCGCCGAAGGAGACGCCGCCGATCAGGAGGGCGACATTGAGCTTGTGATTGACGCCGTAGCGGACGAAGCTCTCCTCGACTTGCGCAGCGAGCTCGCGGGTCGGCTCCAAAATGAGCGTGCGGGGCATGCGCGCCCTCGCGCGCCCCTGCTCGAGCCGCGATAGCATCGGAAGCGTGAAGGCGGCGGTCTTGCCGGTGCCAGTCTGAGCGATGCCGAGGATGTCGCGACCTGCGAGCGCATGGGGGATGGCCTGAGCCTGGATCGGCGTCGGTGTGGTGTAGCCCGAAGCTTCCACGGCTTGGAGGACCTTGGCGCTGAGACCGAGTTCGTTGAAAGTCATTCTAGTCCTGAATTGGGCGTTTGCGCCGCGAGGCCTGACGAAACCGACCCCGTTTTTGATCGGCTCAAATCGATCTGATTTGGAATCAGCTCGAGCTTTTGACGTTTGAGCGACTTCTTGTCGACCAAGTGATTCATTTGGTCGGAAAGCGCTTAGACCACGTTGCTTTTGGAAGAAAACGTCCAAAAGCATGAAACGTGATCGAATTTTGAAAGCGAGAGCGAGATTTTACGCGAAAAACCAGATTTCACTTTTTCGCATCCAGCTCTAAACCATCGCGCGCCGGCTGGCGAGCAATAGCCTTCCGGCGTTGAATTTGTCTCTATGTTCGAGATCAAGCTGCCGTAGCAAGAACCATGCACCGCGCTGACATGGCGGTCCGAAACGATCGGTCTCGCGCGCGGCGCCGGAAACCTCGACGAAAGGTCGCCGCCAAGCCGTGACGAAGTATCCCTCTAAAGCAATGAAATGACAAGCTGCACAATGTTTGCCGGGGCGCGGTCGAACGATCCTGAGCGCGCCGAATTGCCGCAGGCGGCGACGATTCTCAATAATTGAACGTGCGGCCCAGTTCAACTGGGCCTTGTCGCAGCGCCGAGCGCGCTCGATCGAAAAAGCGCTTCCGGGTCTTCGCGCTGAATGCGGAAAGATTGGAAGCGCGCCAAAGCGCGGATTCCTCAATGCGGCGCGGATTTTTTTAGGCGGCGTCCCAAACGCTTATTTTCGCTCTTGCAAGGCCACCCACAAGCGGCGGCGATCGGAGCGTCGCAATATATCGACAGCAACCGCGCGATTGATCCGATCCGCGTCGAGAAGGCGCACGAGGTCGTCGGCGCCGGTCACAGGAATATTGTCGACGGCCAGCACGATGTCGCCCGTCAAGAGTCCGGCGTGATCCGCCGGGCTCCCGGCCTCGACCATGCTGACGACTGCGCCTGTGGACTGCACGAGGCCGAGGCGCAAGGCGATCCGGCGCGGCAGGAGAATCGTTCCGGCGCCGACGCCGAGATAAGCCCGGCGGACGCGTCCATGCGCGATGAGTTCGCCGAGGACGAAGCTCGCCGTATTGGCGGCGACGGCGAAGCAAATGCCTTGGGCGCCGGTGATGATCGCCGTGTTGACTCCGATCACCTCGCCTTTCGTCGAAACGAGCGGGCCGCCCGAGTTTCCGGGATTGAGGGCGGCGTCGGTCTGGATAACGTCTTCGATGAGACGGTTGGCCTTGGAGCGCAAGGAGCGTCCCAACGCCGAAATGACGCCCGTGGTCACAGTCGTGTCGAAGCCGAGGGGATTGCCGATCGCAATGGCGATTTCGCCCGGCTTGAGCTTTTTCGAATCGCCCAGCCGGGCGGCGGGAAGCGTGACGGCTTCGTCGACCCGCGCCAAGGCGAGATCCGTATCCGGGTCGTCGCCGAGCACGCGGGCGGAGAGGCTGCGGCCGTCGAGAGTCGTCACGTCGACGCGTCGCGCCCCTTGCACGACATGGCTATTGGTGAGGATGAGTCCGTCGGGAGAAACGATGACGCCCGAGCCGGACCCGGCCTTGCGGCCGTCGCCGCGACGAATGTCGAGGCGCACCACGCTCGGCGCGACGCGCTCCACAATGCTCGTCACCCGCCTCGAATAGGCGTCAAGAAGCGCATCGTCGAGGGCGTCCTCGCGCTGCGCGGCATTTTGACGGGTCGGATGGCCCGACCCGTCTTTTCGGTCTTCGTCGAGCGTCTGCGAAAGTCTCGACCATGGTTCCAACTCGGCCTCGAATCCGCCATGCGCGAAGCGGGGCCAAGCGTCGGGCAGGGCATCACGATCATAGGTCATGCCGACTATATGGAGCAGGGTCGGTTGATGTTTAAGGGGCTCGAGGGAATGAGGAGACGGACGCTCGCGCCTGGTTGTGGTTGAAGCGCGTCGCGCGCGGGGACGGGTTTTCAGCGTCCGCGACCATCGCCGATCGGCCGGACCGAACATCCGCCTCAGCCAATGGCCAAGTTCGCTCGCGCCTTACAAGCAACGCCGGGCCCAATGCCATCCATTCGGACCCAAAACCCATTTGCGGCCGCAACCATATCCATATCCGTGATGGCCATAACCCCACCCGCCGTGATGCCACCCGCCGTGATGCCACCCGCTATGGTGCCATCCGCCATGATGCCACCCGCCGTGATGTCCATGGCCGTGATGATGCCCATGATGATGGTGATGGTGATGGTGGTGATGATGATGGCCGTGATGGCCGTGATGCCCATGGCCGCGAGCTAAGGCTCCTGTCGAGGCGAAGGCCGCGCCGAATATTATCGCGGCGCAAATCAGGATGAATTTACGCATAGGATGGGGGGCTCCCTTCGGGCTGCGAGGCGACTGTCGTCGGTCCTGTGACGCCAGCCTCGGGTAGAATAAAATTACAAATGACGATAGTGCATTGATATTATAGTTCTGAACGTCAACCTTCGACAGATGCGCCGCAGGGCGCCTCTGAGATGCGCCGAATGTTCGAAACAGGGGAGAAGAAGCGATCAAATAGCGCCGTGGATCGCTTAGCGACGTCATCAAGATAGCGACAAAAGGCCGCTCGAAAACTATCGGTCAGGCGCAAAGATCAGGCGCGAAGAATAGAGACATTCATCTGGAATGGCGCCGGCAGCCTACCGAAGAGGGCTCCAGCGGACTGATCCGATGAGCCCCCAAGCGCGCGCCGTCATGGAGCGGGAGGCAAAAAAGGGAATCCGGTTTTCGTAGAAAATTCCGCTCTCGCCTTCGATGCGCGATCGCCTTTCACGCTTTGGATGATGCCATCCAAAGCAAATCGATCTCGTCGTCTAGGCTCAGCCGGAAAAACTGGGGCTTGCGGCGTAGAAGTCGGGGCCCGAGGATTTCGCCTGCAATATATTGTCGAGGAATTGCTTCGCGCTATTCGCCCAGGTGAAGGTGAGCGCATGCTCGCGCGCCTTGTCGCGTGGGATTTCGAGGGCCGCAAGGCAGGCGGCGCGAAGATCATTGTCGAGAACTCCGGCGCCGCTCTCGCCGATGACGTCGAGGGGGCCGGGCACGGGCAGGGCTGCGACGGGAAGGCCGCAGGAGAGGGCCTCGAGCAAAACCATTCCGAATGTGTCGGTGCGGCTCGGGAACACAAAGACATCCGCGGAAGCATAGTGAACGGCGAGAGCGTCGCTCGTTTGCGATCCGAGAAAATGGGCCTCGGGGTAGGCCGACTGCAGGGATTTTCGTGACGGGCCGTCGCCGACGACGACCTTGCTGCCGGGAAGGTTCAGCGCGAGGAAGGATTCGACGTTCTTTTCCGGGGCGAGGCGACCCGCATAGAGGAAGATTGGCCGGGGCAAGTTCGTGACCACCGCTTTTTCCGGCGTGAACTGATTATGGTCCACGCCGCGCGACCAGTGCATCAGGCGCTGAAACCCGCGCCGCTGCAGGTCGTTCGCAATGGAGGCGGTCGAGACCATCACGCCCGAGCCTGCGTTATGAAAACGCCTGAGCAAGGCGTAAGTCAGCGTTTCGGGCACATGCGTCCGCTGGGAAATATACTCGGGGAACCGCGTATGATAGCTCGTCGTGAAGGGGCGCTGCGAGCGCAAGCAATATTGCCGCGTCGCCAGTCCCACCGGACCCTCTGTCGCGATATGGATATGGTCCAGCGTCGGACCCTCGATCCGTTTCGAGACGCCTCTCGGGCTCGCTAACGCCAGCCTGATCTCGCGATAGGTCGGCATTGGCACGGAGGCGAAGCCTTGCGGCGTCAGGAATTCTATTTCCGCTCCGAATTCCGCCAAAGCATTCGCCACGGATTCGAGTGAGCGCACGACTCCATTGATTTGAGGTTTCCAGGCGTCCGTAGCAATCAAAATTCGCATTAGGCAGCGGCCTTCGTCACCGCTTGAGCTCGTTCCTCGGCTGCGGCCTCGGCCAGGCGGCGCTGCTCGGCTGTCAGCTGCCAATGGATGATCTCGAGACGGCCGTCTGGATGTTCGCCGATCGCGGTGCAGGATTCGACGAAATCGCCGGTGTTGACATAGAGGATTCCGTTCATCTCGCGGATCGCGGCGTGATGAATATGGCCGCAGACAACGCCATCGGCCTGCTGGCGCCGCGCCGCTTCGGCTAAAGTGGTCTCATAGGCGCTAATGAAGTTCACCGCGTTCTTGACCTTGAGCTTGGCCCAGGCCGAGAGCGACCAATAATGATATCCCATCGCGTGCCGCGCCCGATTGACCCAGATATTCGACCAAAGAGCGACACTATAGGCCCAATCTCCAAGCCACGCCAGCCAGCGGGCATGCTGCACGACCATGTCGAACTGATCGCCGTGCACGACGAGCAGGCGCTTGCCGTCGCCGGTGACGTGATAGGCGTGGTTGACGACCTCGACGCCGCCGAACACCGTGCCGGCGAAATCGCGCGCGAACTCGTCGTGGTTGCCGGGCACATAAAGCATGCGCGAGCCCTTGCGCACTTGCCGCAGCAGCTTTTGCACGACGTCATTATGCGCCTGAGGCCAATACCAGCCGCTTTTAAGTCGCCAGCCGTCGATGATGTCGCCGATCAGATAAATGGTGTCGGCTTCATTGTGCTTGAGAAAATCGAGCAGAAGCTCGGCCTGGCAGCCACGAGTTCCCAGATGGATGTCTGAAAGAAAAATGGTGCGATAGCGCTTAGGCTCGGTTTCGTGCTTCACGGCGTGACCTAGTTTGTTTTCGAAAATATTACGTATTTATCAAAATCAGATTCTCGTGGCTTTTGGATGACAAACTAAGACAATAATACTGTCTCTTCTAGCTCATACACAGGTGCGTCATATAAAATTCATGAATAGAACGCCGCGAGAATGTGGCGCTTCATGAACGACGATATAAATTATGAAAGAGGCTGCGCCCCCATAGCGATTTTATAAGCCGTCAATCGCAGCGAGCCTCGGGAGGCGGACGATTAGGTCGGAACGGCTCACATAAAATTTCGTACTAAACGAGTAGCATTTCATAGAAACATCTTAAGGTTGTGTCGCCAGGCCAGAGCCGAGGCCGGCGTTTTTTCGCATTCTCCGCGCGCGAGCCGAGATATCCCCGAAGATTCGTTCGATATTTCAAACAAAATCGTCTATTTTCGCAAACGGCGTCGTTTTTTAATCGATGAGTTGGAGCATGGGCGTCGAAGGGCGTGACAAGGTCAAGGTTCTGGAGGCTGGCGCGCTCGCTTTGTCGGGCCAACTCGGCAAGACCGTGCAGCGGCTGCGCAAGGCCTATAATCTCTCTCTGTCCGAACTGTCCGAGCAATCGGGCGTCGCCAAATCGATCATAAGCCAGATCGAGCGCAACGAGACCAATCCGACCCTCGCCACGATTTGGCGGCTTGCGCAGGCCCTCGACGTCTCGATCGAGCGGGTGTTGCAGGCCGCGGACGACGAGCCCTTCCTTGAGAAATCGTCGCGCGGCGACACCCCGCTTCTGGTGTCCGACGACGGCAAGTGCCGTCTCGCGATCATCGGTTGGATCAAGACGGTCGAATGGCTGCAATGGTATGATTTTTCCGCTGATCCCGGCGGCGTGCTCGAGTCCGAGGCGCATCAGCGCGGCTCGGTCGAAAGCCTGTCAATCAGCGAGGGCGAACTCGAGGTCGAGGTCGCGGGCGCGATCGAGCGGGCCAAGGCCGGCGAGACCTTACGTTATCGCTGCGACCGGCCGCATATCATCCGCAATGTCTCGCAGGCCCCGGCCTCGGCCATGATGGTCTGCATTCTGAAGGCCGCGGCGATGGAATAGGTCGCGGGGCGTTCACTCCGCCGCAGGTCGTTCAGAAACGGCGCTCGCCGGGGCGAATAAGGGATCGCGGAGGCTCGCTCGGCCTTTGCCTTTATTGCGGTCCCGCGCGATCAGCGTGTACATGGCGGGCGTCACGAAAAGCGTGAACATCGTGCCGATGCTCATGCCCGACGCGATGACGACGCCAATGGCGAAACGGCTGCGCGCCCCGGCGCCGTCGGCGATGATCAGAGGGATCATGCCGACGACCATGGCCGCCGTCGTCATGAGGATCGGCCGCAGCCGAACCGCGGCGGCGTGCTCGATGGCCGCGCGCCGGTTCATGCCCTCTTCCTCCTGCAGCTTGTTGGCGAACTCCACCATCAAGATCCCGTGTTTGGAAATGAGGCCGATGAGGGTGACGAGCCCGATCTGCGAATAGATGTTCATGCTCGCCGCGCCGACGACGCCGAGCAGGTTCAGGGGTAAGAGCGCGCCGAACATCGAGGTCGGCAAAGCGATGAGAATGATAAAGGGATCGCGAAAGCTCTCGAATTGCGCCGCCAGCACGAGAAAAATGACGATCAGCGCGAAGACGAATGTCGCGAGAAGTGTGTTGCCCTCCTGGACATATTGCCGGCTCTCGCCCTGATAATCGACCGAGAAGCCCTCGGGCAAAAGCTCGGCCGCCGTTTTTTGCAGGAAGGCGATCGTCTCACCGAGCGTGTGGCCTGGAAATGGGACGCCCTGGAGGGTCGCTGAATTCAATTGCTGGAAGGTCGGCAGCCCGTTCGGTTGCACGCTGGTCGAGACGTCGGCGACGGTCGCCAGGGACACGAGGTCGCCCGAGGCCGTGCGCAGCTGGTATCGGGTCAACCATTCCGGCGTCAGTCGGAACTCCCGCGGTGCCTGAGCGATCACTTCATAGCTGCGGCCGCTGAGGCTGAAACGGTTGACGTAATTGGCCCCGAGCAGGGTAGCGAGCGAGCCGCCGATCTCCTGCATGTTGAGGCCGATCCTATTCGCCTTGTCGGCGTCGATCTTGAGCTCGATTTGCGGCAGGTCGAACTTGAGGTCGCTGTCGGTGAATATGAACAGGCCGCTCTCGCGCGCTGCGGTTTCGATCTTGGCCATGACGTCGGCGATCTGGCGATAGTCGCCGATGCTGCGGATAACGAATTGGAGCGGCGGTCCGCCTGTCGATCCAGGCAGCGCCGGCGGCGAGAAGGCGATGATCTGAGCGCCCGCGACATTGGAGAGCTTCGGCTGCAAGGCCTGCATGATCTCTTTCTGATTGCGCTTGCGCTCGTCCCATGGCTTCAGGATCAGGCCTCCGAAACCTTGGTGGACGCCGCTGGACCCGTTGATCATAAAGACGTGATCTTTTTCCGGGATGCCTTCGGCCGCCGCCTGGACCTCGGCCGTCGCCTTTTCCATATAGTCGAGGTTGGCGTATTGCGGCGTCTTGATCAGGGCGAAGATTGTGCCTTGATCCTCTTCGGGCGCGAGCTCCTTCGGCGTCGACATGAACATGATCGCGGTCAACGCTAGAACCCCGAGGAGAACCAGGACGGTCAACGCGCGAAAATTGAGGCTCCTATCGAGCAGGCGCTGATAGCGCCGGCGCAGCGCGTCGAACATGCGGTCGAGAAAGCCGACGAAGCCGCGCGCCTCGCCCGTCGGGGGCTTTAGGAGAAGCGAGCACATCATGGGCGACAGGGTGAGGGCGATGACGCCCGAAACGATGACGGCGCCGGCGAGGGTGAACGCGAATTCGCGAAACAAGGCCCCAGTGAGCCCGGTCACGAAGCCGATCGGCGCATAGACCGCGGCGAGGGTGATCGTCATCGAAATGACCGGTCCGGTGATCTCCCGCGCGCCTTGAAGGGAGGCGTCGACCGGCGTCATCCCCTCTTCGATATGCCGATAAATATTCTCGACGACGACGATCGCGTCATCCACGACGAGGCCGATCGCGAGGACGAGCGCGAGCAGCGTCAGAAGGTTCAGAGAATAGCCGAGTGCGAGCAAGACCACCATCACCCCGATGAGGGAGAGCGGAATGGTCACAATCGGAACGAGCGTCGAGCGCAAATTGCCGAGAAAGAGGAAGATGACGACGACCACGATGAGCGCGGCCTCGCCGAGCGTCTTCTCGACCTCGCGGATCGAAGCGCGAATGAAATTGGTCGCGTCATAGGCGATGGCGGCGTCGATGCCGACGGGAAGTTGCGCCTGGACTTCGGGAAAGGCCGCGCGGACCGCATTGATCACGTCGAGCGGATTGGCTGTCGGCGTCGAATAAATGCCGACGAACACGGCCTTGAGCCCGTCGAAACCAGAGGAGGAATCAACCGACTCCGGACCGAGCTCGATTTCCGAAATATCGCCGAGCCGGGTCAGGGCGTCGCCGCGCGCCATCACGACGAGCTGGCCGAAGGCGCGGGCCGAGTCGAGGGAGGTTTGCGCATTGATGCTGGTCTGGACGTAATCGCCTTTGATCTGGCCCGCTGCCGCGGTGAAATTATTGGCCGCCAGAGCGATCTTGACGTCGTTCGGGGTGACGCCCCGCGCCGCCATGCGATTGGGATTGAGCCAGACCCGCATCGCGAAGGTCTGGCCGCCGAGGATTTGCGCATTGGCGACGCCGTCAATGGTTTGCAGCTTCGGCTGGACGACGCGGGTCAGATAGTCGGTGATCTGCGAGGCGTTGAGGACCTCCGAATTGAAGGACATGTAAAGAAGCGCGGTCGAATCGCCGGTTTGCTTCACGACGACCGGGTCGAGCGCCTCGCGCGGCAAGAGATATTTGACCTGGTTGACCTTTGAGAGGACGTCCGCGACGGCCCGGTCGGGATTGGCGTTGAGCAGAAGGTTCAGCGTGACCGTCGAGACGTTCTGCTGCGAGTTCGACACCAGCGTGTCAATGCCTTCCGCGCTCGCCACCGCTTGGGCGATGGGCGTCGTGATGAAGCCTTTGATCACGTCGGCGTTGGCGCCGGGATAAGTCGTCGTGACCGTGATCGTCGTCGACGACAATTCCGGATACTGGCGAACCTGAAGCTTCGCAGCGCTCTGCAGCCCGACGAGCAGGATCAAGAGGCTGACGACCGTGGCGAGAACCGGCCGGCGGATGAAAATATCGGTGAATGACATTTTCTATTCTTTCGGCCGTTTCGCCGGCGGTTCGAGATGGGCGTTGGGATCGACGCGCACGCGTTGATTGGGCTGCAGCTTCAACTGGCCTTCGATCACCACGAGTTCGCCAGGCCGCACGCCTTCGAGCACGGCGACTCGATCCTCGCGGCTCTCGCCGAGGCGCACGAAGCGGCGCTCCACTTTGACCGGGGCGTCATTGGCCGGGCTCGCCTGGACCGACGCGGCCTGCGCCGCGCCGGTCTCCGGCGCGGCCGGGATCACCACGAAGACGCTGTCGCCGTAGAGCGAATAAGTGATCGCGGTGCGCGGAAGGGCGACAACCTGCGCCGGCGCGCCTGCGACGATGTTCACGTTGGCGAACATGCCGGGAAGCAGGCGCCGCTTCTTGTTCTCGAGCTCGCCGCGCACCAAAACATTGCGGCTCTCCTGGGCGACGCGCGCGTCGATGGTCTTGACGGTGCCGCGAAATATTTCGCCCGGATAAGCGTCGACGCCGACTTCCAGGGTTTCGCCCGGCTTCAAGAGATCGAGCGATTTTTCTGGCACGGGAAAATCGACGTAAATGGGGTCGAGCTGCTGCAAGGTGATGAGGCTCGAGCCGGGAGACACATATTGGCCGAGGTCGATCTTGCGGATGCCGAGCCGGCCGGCGAAAGGCGCCACCAAGGTTTTTTGGGCGATGGTCGCGCGAACCCGTTCGACCGCTGCTGCGGCGGTGTCTCGCGTGGCCTCGGCGGCGTCGAAATTCGCCTTCGCCGTGTTGCCGCTGATTGAAAGCTGGCGCTGCCGATCCAAGGCGAAATCGGCGTTCTTCAGGGTCGCGAGATTGCTCTTGAGGTCGGCTTGCTCGACGGAATTGTCGATGTCGAACAGATGCGCGCCCTTCTCGACGTCTTGCCCCGATTCGACGCGAACCGCGACGATGGCGCCGCCGACTTGCGGCGAGATGTCGATTCCCTGGAAGGCGTGGAAGGTGCCGATCGCCGGAAGCCGCGGGGTCCAGACCTCCGTCTTGGCGGCTTCCACCGCAACCGCGGGCGGCGGTGGCGCCGCTTGAGAAATGATCGATTTGATCATTTGCGGCTTGATCACGAATTGAAAATATCCGAGGCCGCCGCCGAGGCCGATGAAAAAGATCAGCGCCAGCACGAAAATGATGATGCGCTTCATGGAATCCGCCGAGCCGCTTTCGTTTGAAAATTCATGTTCCGCATTTCGATCACAGGCTCCATGATCCGGCCCGCCAAGTCTGCCGCCCGACGCCCGGCACAAAGGAATGCCTGTGATTTCGCTTGGGCCCAGGCGCGCGCCGACTTTAGATTTAAACGCGAAAATGCCTAACCGAAACCATCGGTACGATTATGCCTCCATCGAAGGCGAAATTGTGACGACGGGGACGTTCGCCAAGAGAAGCCGCGTGAAGTTTCTTTCTCTGGCGTTCAACAGAATGTGAACAAATCAGGACCGTCAGTCTCAACTCGACCGTTTGAGCCGCCGCAAGCGCGCCCGGAACCCGATCGCTCCGCCAACCAGGTCGCGACCAAAGTCACAGCCCTTTTTAAGGTCGTCGCCCTTTGCAGCTTTGGGCGATTTCTTTCGGCTCGAACGTCTCTGATCAAACGGGGCGCTCGAAATCATCCCGATTTTGGATTGGAACTCAGCTAGATCCCGATAGACATAGGATCCAATAGTTAGATGGGCAAAAAAATGGGCGCAGACGCGCCGCAGCTCTTTAATACACTTGTCGCCGCAGCCAAGCCATAGCGCGCCCTGCGCAATGAATAGTTTTAATTACCACGCCCTCGTTGCGCTGAACAGTCGTCAAGTTGCTTCACGGGCCGTTGCGACGCGTCGATTTTGCCGCAGTAAAAATGTGGCGCATCTGGCGCAAGGCGGCCGTTATAGACGCTACGGGAATAAGTCACGCGTCGGCGGCTCGAGATAAGGATCCTTTCGGAATGAATGCGCATGGCGTCAGTCTGCGCGCGCGCGGCATGCATTGCTCCGGATGCGAACATATAATCGAAGAGGCGGCGCGCGAGCTCGCCGGCGTGCGGAAGATCAAGGCCGACTATCCGACGGAAACGGTCTCGGTTTCGTTCGATCCCTCCTCGACCACCGTCCAGGAGATTTGCGCCGTCATCGCGCGCAAGGGGTACCGCTGCGCCCCGCTGGAGGAAGCGCCGCCCCGGCCGCGTCGATGGGCGCAGGCCCTCGGCCTCGTCGCCGGCATCCTCGGAATCGCCCTTATCATCCTCCTCGACACGCGCTGGATAAGCCAAAGCGGCGCGCCCGACATCAGCCAGCATATGAGCTTCGGCCTGATCCTGTCGCTTGGCCTTCTCACCGGTTTTCATTGCATCGGGATGTGCGGCGGATTCGTCTTGAGTTATGCGGCCGATGACGCGCGCGTCGGGCGACCTTCCTACATCTCGCATCTGCTCTACGGGGCCGGCAAGACTCTGTCCTACACGTTGATCGGGGCGACGTTCGGCCTCGTCGGCGCGATTATCGCCTTCACGCCGCTCCTGCGTGGAATCGCTGGCGTCGCCGCGGGCGCCTTCCTGATCATCTTCGGCTTGAACATGCTGAATCTGTTCCAGCCCTTGCGTAGAATTCGGCTGAAGACGCCGGAAGCTCTGGAGCGCTTTCTCCAAAAGAAGACACCGACCAGCCGCCGTCCATTTGTGATTGGTCTACTCAACGGCTTCATGCTCGCGTGCGGTCCCTTGCAAGCCATGTATGTCATGGCGGCCGGAACCGGCAGTGCGGTCGAAGGCGCCAAGATGCTCTTCTCCTTCGGCGTGGGAACGCTCCCGGTCTTGCTGAGTTTCGGCGTTCTCACGACGCTAATTTCGGCTTCGCTCACCCATCGACTGCTGCGCGCGTCCGGCGTGATCATCATTATTCTTGGCGCGGTGATGATCAATCGCGGATTGATCTTGACCGGCGCGGGCCATGATCTCGCCTCGATGCTCTCCGCTCTATCGGAGAAGGCTTTGCCCGCGCCTCCGACAGTCGCGCAGGGCGAGGCCCAAACGATTTACATGGACGTGAGCGCCTCGGGCTACTCGCCAAATTACTTTATTCTGCGAAAAGACCGACCGGTCAAATGGGTCATCGACGGCAAGGAGGTCACGTCCTGCAACCACCGAATTCTCGTTCCGAAGCTCGGTTTGGAATTCGATGTCGCGTCGGGCCGGCAGACGATCGAATTCACGCCGCGGGACGAAGGACTCATCTCGTGGAGTTGCTGGATGGGCATGTTGCACGGCGAGTTTCTCGTCGTCGGCGCGCCGGACGCGCGACCGCCGCCAGCCGTCGCCGGCAAGTCCGCGACCACTCCGGTCACAACGCCGTCAAAACCTGCTGATGGACCCGTATCTGCGTCAGCGGTCGTCGCCGGCCTGCCCGCCAACGGGCCAGCCGAAACGCCCCCACGACCTGCGGAGGAACCCGCGGCGGCGCCCGTCGCTGCGGATGGGCAGTCAGCGCTTGTAGAGACCTATAAGATCCAGCCCGGCGACTCCCTCGTCGGGATCGCCGTCGGGCTCTATCGCGATCGGAAGGCTTGGCGCGACATTACGCGCGCCAATCCAGGATTAAACCCCCGCCGATTGCGTCCCGGCCAAATCATAAATTTGCCGCGTCCAGTCGCGAGAGCCGTTGGTCAGGACAAGACGCCATAGGCTTTGAACCAAGCCTGCAACTCTTTCCAGGCGTCGTCGGCCGCGTCCTTGCGATAGCTCGGCCGGTAATCGGCGAAAAAGCCGTGCGGCGCATTCGGATAGATTTTGAATTCGGCCCGCTTTCCGGCGGCGCGGAGCTTTTCCTTGATTTCCTCGACCTGTTCGACCGGAATTCCAGCGTCCTCGCCGCCATAAAGGCCAAGAACAGGGGCTTTCACCTCTCCGGCGAGGTCGATCGCGTTTTTCGGCGCGCCGTCGCGCGGCGGATCCTTCAAGCTTCCATAAAAAGCGACGCCCGCCTTCAGATTCGGATTATGCGTCGCATAAACCCACACCGTGCGTCCGCCGCGGCAAAAGCCGATGATCCCGAGCCGGTCGGGGTCGCCGCCTTGGGCCGCCGCCCAGGCGACGGTCGCGTCGAGATCGGAGAAGAGCTCGGCGTCCGACTTGGTGTTCACCAGCTGCAGGAGTTGTTGAATGTCGCTGATCTTGGTCAGATCCCCCTTGCGGAAATAATAATCCGGCGCGACCGCGAAGGCGCCGAGCTTGGCGAGGCGCCGGGTTACGTCCCTGATATGCTCGTGGAGGCCGAACACCTCCTGGGCCACGAGAATAATCGGCGGCTTCTCGCTCTTTGCAGGCCGGGCGAAATAGACCGGCAGCTCGCCGTCCGAAACCTTGATCTTCGCGTCTTCCGCGATCAGCCCGTCCGCATCCGTCTTGACGACGTCGGCGCGAACGGGACCTGCGGCAAGCGTATAGCCTGCAGCCGCGGCCGCGCTGCTCGTCATGAAGCGCCGGCGCGAAAAGCGCCCGCCTAATTTGCTCAAGCCTATGATGTCGGACATCATCGTCACAGATTGCATGCCTGTTCTCCTGGAGGCCTCGCGGCGCGCCGCGGGTCGAAAGACGATACTCTATTAAATCGATAAAATTACAATTACCCAATGGCGCCGCCGCTGGCTTAAGCTTTCGACCGCGAAGGGCCTTGCCAATCGCGGCCAAGGGGCGCGATGATTGATTACGCAAGACGCGTCCGAAGAAACGCGCCGAGGCCCGAGGAAATCGCCCATGGTCGCACTCGCCTCCGACGCGTCAGTCGGCGCGCGACGAGCCACGCCTCTTCACAAGATCCTCTATGTTCAAGTGCTCGCGGCGATCGTTCTCGGAGCCTTGCTCGGCTGGCTCGCGCCGCAATGGGCGACGAACGAATGGGTGAAGGCGCTCGGCGACGGATTCGTCAAGCTGATCAAGATGGTGATCGCGCCGGTCATTTTTTGCACCGTGGTCTCGGGCATCGCCCATATTTCAGATGCGCGGAAGGTCGGCCGCGTCGCGGTCAAGGCCCTCGTCTATTTCGAGATTGTCTCGACCTTCGCCTTGGCGATCGGGCTCGTCGTCGGGAATGTCTTGCGTCCCGGCGCCGGTTTCTCCGGCAAGGTCGACGCCGCCGCGACCGCTGAATTCGCCAAGCAGGCCAGCGCCAAGCACGCGGTCGATTTCGTTCTCGACATTATTCCTGACAGCGTCGTCGGCGCTTTCGCCAGGGGCGACGTGCTCCAGGTCCTGCTGTTCTCAATCCTGTTCGGCTTCGCCCTGATGGCGCTCGGCGAGCGTGGCAGGAGCCTCGTCGCCCTGGTCGACGATCTGACTCATGGCGTCTTCGGCGTCATCAATCTGGTCATGCGCGCCGCGCCATTCGGGGCTTTCGGCGCAATGGCCTTCACGGTCGGCAAATATGGTCCGGCGGCGCTTGGCAATCTCCTCAGCCTCATCGGCAGCTTCTATTTGAGCGCCGCGCTGTTCGTCGTCGTCGTTCTTGGCGTGATCGCCCGAATCGCCGGCTTCAGCATTTTCCGGTTCCTGAATTACATCAAGGCCGAGCTTCTCATCGTCCTCGGCACGAGCTCGTCGGAGAGCGCCTTGCCCGCGCTGATGGAAAAGCTCGAGCGGCTCGGCTGCTCGAAGCCGGTCGTCGGACTCGTGGTGCCGACAGGCTATTCCTTCAATCTCGACGGCACCAATATTTATATGACCCTGGCGACCCTATTCATCGCCCAGGCCTTGGGCGTCGATCTGACGCTGGAGCAGCAATTCACCATTCTCATCGTCGCGATGCTGACCTCCAAAGGAGCGAGCGGCGTCACCGGAGCGGGTTTCGTCACCCTGGCGGCGACATTGGGCTCCGTGAGCCCGGCGCTCGTTCCCGGCATGGCCATCGTTCTCGGCATCGATAAGTTCATGAGCGAGTGCCGCGCCCTGACCAATATCATCGGCAATGGCGTGGCGACCGTCGTCGTGGCCTGGTGGGAGAATGAGCTCGATCGCGATCGCCTCGCTGCGACGCTCGGCGGGGGCGCGAAAAAGCCCGATCTCGATGCGGGCGCAGCTACCCGCTGATGCGGGGGGCCTCGTTCCTGCGCGCAAAATTTCGTCTCCAGCGCCGCCTAATTTCGCGCATATTTTTTCATCTTGAGCGCAACAAAAGAAGGCGCTGTCATCTGGCGTACATGGACCGCGTGCTGGTGAAATGATAGTCATCGTTCATTGTCAATTTTAGTCGGAAAGGGCCTCAGCATGAGCGATCTCGTCGTCATCGCGTTTCCATCGGAAGAAAAGGCGGAAGAGGTTCGGCAGAAGGTTTTGGAGCTGCAAAAAGACTATCTCATCGAGCTCGGCGACGCCGTGATCGCGGTCAAGCAGCCGAACGGCCATATCAAGCTCAACCAGCTCGTGAACACGACTGCGGTCGGCGCCGTTTCCGGCACTTTGTGGGGTACGTTGATCGGCCTGATATTCCTGCAGCCCTTGCTCGGCGCTGCGATCGGCGCAGCCTCCGGGGCGGTCGGCGGCGCGCTCGCCGATGTCGGCATCGACGACAAATTCATCAAGGAAGTCGCCGAGACGTTGGATTCTGGCAACGCCGCGCTTTTCTTGCTGATTCGCAAGCTCACCGCCGACAAGGTGCTCGCGGATCTGACCGGCGTCGGCGGCACGGTGCTGCGCACCTCCTTCGACCACACCAAGGAGCAGGCTCTGCGCGACGCGCTCGCCGGCGTGACTCCGGCCCAGCCGGCGGCCTGAGCGGGCGCGGCGCCTCGATAGAGCGCGGGCGCGGCCCTTTGATCCGCGCCCGATTCGGCCCATATTGGCCGAATGGATAAAGCTCCTGGCTTCTCAGCGAAAAAGCCCTCGAAACCTCCTGCGCGGCGCGGCGCGCCGCGCTCCAAGGCCTCGAAGCCCGAGGTTCAGCCGCTCGACGAGCATCTCGCCGCGCTGCTCAATCCCGCCCTGAACCAGCGCCGGCAGGCCGAGGGCTTTTCCGAGGCGCCGGGCGGCGCCTACGAGCCGGGCCCCGCTTCGCGCATCGACGCCAAGCTCGCCAAGGCGCTCGCGCTCGACGACGCGGAGGCCCGCGCAAAGAACGCGCCTTCGGCACTGCTGCATCAGCCGAAAGACGCGATCGGCGTCGCCGCCACGGTCGAATCGCTCAAGGATCTGCTCGAGCGCGGCGATCCCAATCTCCGCGAGAAAAAGCCCTGGACGCCGCATCGGCCGCCGCGTCCCGATAAGTCGGAAGGCGGCCTCCGCTTCAGGCTCGTCTCGGAATATGAGCCCATGGGCGACCAGCCCCATGCGATCGAGGAGCTCGTCGCCGGCGTGGAGGCAGGGGAGCGCGACCAGGTGCTTCTCGGGGTCACCGGCTCAGGCAAGACCTTCACGATGGCGCAAGTGATCGCGCGGACCAATCGTCCGGCGCTGGTCCTCGCGCCGAACAAGACGCTCGCGGCGCAGCTCTATGGCGAGTTCAAGAGCTTCTTCCCCGACAATGCCGTCGAATATTTCGTCTCCTACTATGATTACTATCAGCCGGAAGCCTATGTGCCGCGCTCCGACACCTATATCGAGAAGGAAAGCTCGATCAACGAGCAGATCGACCGGATGCGCCACGCCGCCACCCGCGCCTTGCTCGAGCGCGATGACGTCATCATCGTCGCCTCGGTCTCCTGCATTTACGGCATAGGCTCGGTCGAGACCTATACGGCCATGACCTTCACCGTGAAGCAGGGCGAGCGGATCGATCAGCGCCAACTCGTCAGCGATCTCGTGGCCTTGCAATATAAGCGCTCGGCGGGCGATTTCTCGCGCGGCGTGTTCCGCGTCCGCGGCGACACGATCGAGCTTTTCCCGGCCCACTACGAGGACCGGGCCTGGCGCATCGGCTTCTTCGGCGATTCAATCGAGACCATCGCCGAATTCGATCCGCTGACCGGCAAAAAGACGCAGGACCTCGAATTCGTGAAGGTCTACGCCAACTCCCATTACGTCACGCCGCGCCCGACCTTGCTGCAATCGATCAAGGGCATCAAGGCGGAGCTGCGCCAGCGCCTCGACGAGCTCAACGCCGCCGGCCGCCTGCTTGAGGCGCAAAGGCTCGAGCAGCGCAGCCTGTTCGATCTCGAAATGCTGGAGGCGACGGGTTCTTGCGCGGGCATCGAGAATTATTCGCGCTATCTGACCGGCCGTCGGCCGGGCGAGCCGCCGCCGACCCTGTTCGAATATCTGCCCGACAACGCCCTCGTCTTCACCGACGAATCGCATCAGACCGTGCCGCAGATCGGCGGCATGTATCGCGGCGACTTCCGGCGAAAGGCGACGCTCGCCGAATATGGCTTCCGCCTGCCGTCCTGCCTCGACAACAGGCCCTTGCGCTTCGAGGAATGGGAGGCGATGCGGCCGCAGACAATCCATGTCTCCGCCACGCCCGGCCATTGGGAGATGGAGCGGACCGGCGGAATCTTCGTCGAGCAGGTCATCCGCCCGACCGGGCTCATCGATCCGCCGGTCGAGGTGCGTCCCGCCCGCGCCCAGGTGGACGACGTGCTCGGCGAGCTGCGCGAGGTTTCGGCGCGCGGCTACCGCAGCCTCGTCACCGTGCTCACCAAGCGCATGGCCGAGGACCTGACCGAATATCTCCACGAGCATGGCGTCCGCGTGCGCTACATGCACTCCGACATAGACACGATCGAGCGCATCGAGATCATCCGCGACCTGAGGCTCGGCGCCTTCGACGTGCTGGTCGGCATCAATCTCTTGCGCGAGGGGCTCGACATTCCCGAATGCGCCTTCGTCGCCATTCTCGACGCCGACAAGGAGGGATTCCTGCGCGGCGAGACCTCGCTGGTGCAGACGATCGGACGCGCGGCGCGAAACGTCGAGGGCAAGGTCATCCTCTACGCCGACCACGAGACCGGCTCGATGCAGCGCGCCATGGCGGAGACCAACCGCAGGCGGGAGAAGCAATCCGCCTATAACGAGCAGCACGGCATCACGCCGGCGACGATCAAGCGCGGCATCCAGGATATTCTCGGCTCGGTCTATGAGCAGGATCATGTGACCGTTGATGCCGGCCTCGCCGCGCCGGAAATGCTCGCGGGCCATAATTTCAAGGCGACCGTCGCCGATCTCGAGAAGCGCATGCGCGAGGCCGCAGCCAATCTCGAATTCGAGACGGCCGCGCGCTATCGCGACGAATTGAAGCGGCTGCAGGCGGTCGAGCTCGCCATCGCCGACGATCCGCTGGCGAGCCAGGGCGAGGTCGAGGCAGAGGCCGGCGCCTATAAGGGCGCGCGCAAATATGGCAGCGCGGCCAATCTTCCGGCCAGCCGGCCGCACAAGCCGACCGACGCCGAAATGGGGCCGCATAATTTTGGGGGAGGCGAGGCCAAGCCGCGCGCGTCGGCGCGCAGTTCAGCCGGCAAGGGCGGGACGCGGGCTTGGAAAGGGAAGAAGCGGTGAGAGGTGATGCGCAAGCTTCGCCATGGTAGAAGCTTTGCTCGATCCTCACGTCAGAGCCTCACATGACCTCCGAAACACCGCCTCAACCCGCGCCCGAAAAGAAAGAGCATCAAGCGCCCAAGGGCGCCGCAGGCAAAACCGCCTGGACGAATGATCGCGGCGAGACTGCCGATATTGAGGTGATTTCGGATTGGATTGTCCTTCGCAAGAAGGAAAACCCCGCAGCCGAAATTTTCTACACCTATTATCGGCTTGCCGAGACCGAGAAAAAGAGGCCGATCAGCTTCGTCTTCAACGGCGGGCCGGGCGCCTCCTCCGCCTATCTGCATATCGGCGGGCTCGGCCCGCGGCGCGTGTTGTTCAAGCCGGACGGGAATCTCGAGCCGCCGCCGATCCAGATGGTCAACAACCCCGAGAGCTGGATCGGCTTCACCGATCTCATTTTCGTTGATCCCGTCGGAACCGGCTTCAGCCGGATCGTCGAGCCCGAGAAAAAGCCGGACGAAAAGGACAAGCCCGATCCGGCCAAGACTGTCGAGGAAAAGGAATTCTTCGCGCTGAACCGCGATCTCGAATCGCTCGCCGAATTCATCGAGCGGTTCTTGTCGAAATATAAGCTTTGGGACGTTCCGGTCGCGATCATCGGCGAGAGCTATGGCGGGTTTCGCACCGCCAAGCTCGCGCGGCGGCTGCAGGAAACCCATGGCGTCGGCCTTTCGACCGCCATCGCCATATCGCCCGCGCTCGAATGGTCGCTGCTCAACGAAAACGATTACGACGTGCTGCGGTCCATGGACGCCTTCTGCACCATGGCTCTGGCCGCAGCCTTTCATGGCCGCTCACGAGTCTTTGAAAAAGGCGCGCCGATCGAGGCGCAGCGGCCCGCGATCGAGTCTTTTGCAACCCGCGAGCTCGCCCATTCCTTTCTGGTCGGCACGGCGCATGATCCCGAGGAGCAGCGCCGAGTTTTTTCACGCGCCGCCGATTTCCTGGGCCTGCCCGACGACCTGGTGCGGCTCGCCCATGGCCGCGTGCCGTTCTGGCGCTTCGCCCGCGAGCTTTTGCGATCCGAGCGGAAAATCCTCGGGGTCTATGACGCCACGATCACCGGCGTCGATCCGTTCCCGGATCGCGAAAATCACGAAGGCCCGGACCCGACCTTCGCCGGCATCGATCGCATCTTCGCGAGCGGCGTCAATCATCTGCTGCGCGCCGAGATCGGCGTGGAGTCGGAGCGCCGCTACGAGCTTTTGAACCTCGCCGTGAACCGGGCCTGGAAGCGCGACGAGCAAAGACACGCGCTCGAAGGGCCAGCCGGTGCGACGGACGATCTGCGCTTCGCGATGAGCATGAATCCGAACATGAAAGTGCTGATCGTCCATGGCTATTACGACATGGTGACGCCCTATTTTTCGTCGGAGCGGCTGGTCGAGCAGATGAAGCTCTTGCCGGAGCAGCGCGCGAAGCTGTTCATTCGCCATTTCGGCGGCGGCCACATGTTCTACACATGGGACGAATCCCGCCGCGCCTTCCGCGATTGGGCGCGGAGTTTTTACGGGTGAGAGCCTTTAGCCCAACTATTCCCCAAGCAGCCCGACTCGTCGTCGGACGCGTAAACCGGCGGAGATCAAGCCGAAGCGCGCGATCATCTTTATGATCATGGATGCAACTAAAGATATTCTCTAAGGTTTTCGTGCAGACGCGAATGGATGGTGGCTCTTCTGAAACTGGGCGATGCGCGCAAAACTCAATCTATTGCAATATGTGTTTGTGCTCATCGGCCTGCTCGGCATCGTGCCTGTTCAGGCCGCCCAGCAGCTCGTTCCGACGCCTTATCCCGAGGTTCTCGGCCCCAATGCGCAGATCGGCGGGGGAGCGCCGCGGGCGCATCGGCATCGGCATCAGCATTTGATTCCCGATCCGGTGTTCCGCAAAGCCTCGGCCCCGATGCGCTCGGCAATCCGACGCCCTCGCACCGCCATAGGCATCAGCATCTTCTGCGGACGCCCTATTGGCGGCAATATCATCAATGGCGGTAAAGCATCGGGCTCGACGTCATTTTGTGACGCAGGTTTCGCTTTTGCCGCCGCGGGTCAGCGTCGCGCTCTTGCCCTTGATCCAGAATTCGGTTCCGCCGTCGGCGTAGCGGCCGCCATCCGCCGATAGGACCTGCGGGAGAGTAAGCGAGCGGCTCGATCCGCTGAAGGTCAAAACGACGTGACCGTCCGGCGCGCCTGGGGCAGAGAATTGCGCGGTCAGCTCGGCGCCGCCGCTGCAATCATATTGCGCTTCAGTGGCGCAAGCCGCGCCGGCGGTCGCTCCAAATACGATTGCCGCAGCAAGCTTTGTCCAATTCGAGAGTGACGCCACGGTGTTTGATCCCCAGCTTGTCGTTCATATTCGCGTCGGGCCGGCCAAAATTTGGCGCTGCTACGGGCATTAGCGTCTTTCGGCTACGCCCCATTGATGACATCTTCAAGCGCAGCAGAACGCCGCCGCGCACCCTATTGGTCGCCGGCGAGCCGCGAGGCGTAATAGGCGATGGTGCGGGCGTAGACGTCGGCCTTGTTCCATTCCTTGATGACGGCGAAATTGGGCTCGCCCGGATTCCAACCCGCGCCGCGCTGCCAGCCATAGCCTTTGAGATAATTGGCGGTGGAGGCGAGCACGTCGGGGACATTATGGATGAGATCGCGTCCGCCGCCGAAATCCACCGCATATTTGAGATAGGACGAAGGCATGAACTGGGTCTGGCCGAGCTCGCCCGCCCAGGCCCCGCGCATCTGGCCCGGCGTCAAATCGCCGCGCTGGATCAAGCGTAGCGCGTCGAGAAGCTCGGCCTGGAATCTCTCCGTGCGCCGGCAATCATAGGCGAGCGTCGCCAGCGCGGGGAGGGTGGGCGTATCGCCATTCACCGCGCCGAAATCGGTCTCGAGCCCCCAAAGCGCGACGATGATCGGCGCGGGGACGCCATAGGTCTGCTCGATCCGGTCGAAGGTCGCCGCATATTTCTTGATGAGGCTTGCGCCCTTATGCAGCCGGTATGAATTGACCATGCGGCCGGAGAATTGCTCGAAGCTCTGATGAAAGACATGCTGGCCGTGATCCCTCTTGATGATCGAGGGATCATAGGCGACGCCGTCGAGCGCGCTGATGGCCGCCGGAGAGATTCCTTGCGCGGCCGCCTCCCTTTTCATGCTTGTGAGGAAGGCGTCGAAGCCCACGGGATCGCGACAGGTCGCGGCGCGAAGCGGCGAAAATGACGTCAGTCCGAGAGCCAGACCGCAAAGCATCGGAAACGAGACGCGCCGCATGAATCGCGTGAAGAATTCGGATCGCATCAGAAACCCCGCCGAAATGCCAAACAATATGTTTTTCCTCGCCGATTAGGCGCGGCGCAGCAAGCTTTCGCAAGCGGTCCGGAGGAAAATCATACGTCCTGTCGGCAGGGCTCCGCCATGGGATCGGAGCGGCCGTCTCGATCAGTAATGCGCGGCGCCGCTCGGCATGAGTTCGGCGATCAGCAACATCACGACGATGACGACCAGGAGCGCATAGGCGAGATAGACCTTTTTCAACGACGCCTCCTCCGTAAGGGGACCGGAGAAACTCCGGTTCTCCATCAAGATGGGCGCTCCCGCCCGAGATGTCGATGGTTGGTCGATCGGAGCTTTTTCGCCAGCATCCCGCCTATTCGTGGATGAGCTTCGGAGCTCCGCCGTCGAGCGCGATCTTGCGATAGAAGCAGGATCTGCGGCCCGTATGGCAGGCCCCGCCGTCGCCGCCTGGCTCGACCGTGAGCAGGATGGCGTCCTGGTCGCAATCGGTCCTGATCTCGATGACGCGCTGCGCCTGACCGGAGGTGTCTCCCTTGCGCCAGAGCTGCTGGCGCGAACGCGACCAATAATGCGCGACGCCGGTCTCGATCGTCAGCCGCAGGGCTTCGGCATTCATATAGGCGAGCATGAGAATCTCGCCGTCGCTGGCGGCTCTTGCGACGCAGACGATCAGCCCGTCGGCGTCAAAGCGGGGGGTGAAGGCGCTCCCTTCCTCGAGCTCATGTTTCGCGCCCTGCGCCGCGCTGGGATTCATGAGAAATCGAGCCTCGGTGGTACGAAAAAGGGGAATCCGGCTTCTCGCGGAAAAGCGCGTGTTCGAACGCGATCCGTTTCGCGTATTTTTGGATGTTTCCGAAAACATCGCGATCGGCAGGCCGGACGAGGGCGGCGAACCGCCTTCGTCCATGACGTTGCAGCCAAATCGAGAAGGAGGCCTCGAGTCCGGCGCTATTTGCCGTTGCGCAAAAGCGTGAGAAACCGCACCTGTTCGGCGGGATCATCGCGAAACACGCCTGTGAACTGGGTGGTGATCGTCTCAGCCCCATGCTTGCGCACGCCGCGCATCGACATGCACATATGCTCCGCCTCGATCATGACGGCGCAGCCGCGCGGCCGCAAATGCTGGTCGATCGCGCCGACGATCTGGGCCGTCAAGGCCTCCTGGGTCTGCAGGCGCTTGGCGAAGACGTCGACCAGCCGCGCGAGCTTCGACAATCCGACGACGCCCTCCTCGGATGGGTAATAGGCGATATGCGCATTGCCGAAAAAGGGCACCATGTGATGTTCGCAATGCGACGAAAAAGGAATGTCGCGCACGAGCACGATGTCGTCATAGCCATGGACTTCCTCGAACACGCGCGAGAGCACCTCGGTCGCGTCTTCCCCATAGCCGGAGAAAAACTCCTCGAACGCCTTGACCACGCGCTTCGGCGTATCGATCAGCCCCTCGCGCGCCGGATCGTCGCCGGTCCAGCGCAAGAGCACGCGGACCGCCGCTTCGGCCTCCTCGCGAGTGGGGCGCCCCGCGGGCGCGGCGTCGATTGGGGCCTGAGGACGTTCGAGCAAGGACTTAACCACGTCATCCATGTGGCGCCTCCGATGTGTTTGAATGAGCGTCCCTGGCCATTTTCCCTCTTGTGGGAGCCCCGGACGGACGGTTGTCCGGATAGGATCGGCTGGAAACATTCCAAATCTCGTTCGCCAATCCGCCGTTTCCTATATAGTATGCGCCAAGCGCAGTCACCTGAATGAAATTTCCGGCGAAGCCATGCTGACGGACATTTATAACCAAAGAATACTGGAGCTAGCAGGGAACATACCACGTCTCGGCCGGCTCGCCTCTCCCGACGCCACCGCCAAGGCTCATTCCAAGCTCTGCGGCTCGACCATCATCGTCGATCTCGTCATGGCCGATGGAAAGGTGGTGGACTTCGCCCATGACGTAAAGGCCTGCGCCCTCAGCCAGGCGGCCGCCTCGATCATGGCGCGCACGGTCATCGGCGCGACGGGGGCCGAGCTGCGCGCGCTGCGGGACCAGGTTCGCGCCATGCTGAAGGAAAACGGGCCGCCTCCCGAGGGTAAATGGTTCGAGATCGCCGTTCTCGAGCCGGTCCGCGACTTTAAGGCGCGCCATGCGTCGACTATGCTGACCTTCGACGCGACGCTCGACTGCGTCAATCAGATCGAAGCGGCGGCCCGCGCCGCGGCGGAGTGACGCTGGTTACGGCTTCGCCCTCGCGCCCTCCGCGAAGCGTGAGTTTAGGATTCGCTCAGAACCCTCCGAAATTAAAAGAATAAGCGACGATGACGCCGCCGGCGAACTCGTTCAGCGAGCCGAGCCGGTTCGGGATCGGGCTTTCAGCCGCGCTGTTCATAAGCCGATTGTAGCCGCCGAAGCCTGTCACGCTCCATGAGGGGGTGATGTCATACTTGATCGCGGCGAGCCCGCCGAAGGACTCAACGCCGCCATAGGCCTGATAGGGATAGACATTTCCGTTCGCGAAAGCTTCCGCAGGCGTGACGGAAAAATAAGCGCTCATGAATCGCGTGTTCCCGAGCTGCAGCCTGGGGCCGAGCGAAAGCGTGTAGGGGCCGATCCGCTCGATGGCGTCGATCGAGACATTTGCGTCGAGGCCGTCGTGACCATTCACGCCCTGCCGGACCTCGAGGCGCGTGCGCAAATGTTCGGAGATCCAGCCTTCGACGAAGCCGCCGAGCTCCAGCGTCCAATTGACATTGGCGAGGCCATAGAAATTGCCATTGCCATTGCTCAGGCCGCGGCGGGGAAGCACGCGGCCGACAGGTCCGGCCTTGAGCCAGCCGAGATCGAGAAGCGCTACGCCGAAACCGTCGTCGGGAGCGGAAAAGGGCGGCGGCTCGTTCGGGCCGCGCCAAGCGAGCGTCCCGGTCGGCCAGACTCGATAGGTCTTCGCTCCGGGGAAGGAGGTCAGCGCCTCGGGGCCGAGACCGATCGTGACGAGCCAGCCTCCGGCGGGGGCGGGGGCGGGAGAGGTCTCGAGATCGGCGGCGAAGCCGACGGCGGGCGCGGCCGCGAAGAGGCTCGCGAGAAGAAACTTTTTGAAATGGGTCACTGCGACGCCCTGATCTGGCTCAATCGATTGTGACGCCAGTATGGCCTGTCGCCTCGGCCGCCGCGAGTGCATATATGCAACACCTGCCCGGCATCGACGGGCGCCTTCATCGAGCCGATATGCCGCAGCCTTTTCAGTTCGGGCAAACCATCGCCCATTATGCGATTCGCGCCTATCAGCTCTCGCTTTCAGCGCTGATCGGCGCCCATTGCCGCCATTTGCCGACATGCTCCTCCTATATGGACGAGGCGATCATACGGCACGGCGTCTGGGCTGGCGGCTTCATGGGGCTTGCGCGACTCTGCCGCTGCCAACCCTGGGGAACGGCCGGCTATGATCCGGTTCCGCAAAGCCTGCCGCCCGGCGCGCATTGGCTCCGGCCCTGGTCCTACGGACGCTGGCGCGGACCGCTGCCGTGACGCGCTCAGATTCCCAAGCGGCGCAGGGTCAAGGTTAACGCCACCGCGCAAGCATTCGAGACATTCAGGCTTTTGATCGGGCCCGGCATGTCGAGCCGGGCGAGGTCGTCGCAATTTTCCTTGGTGAGCCGGCGCAGCCCCTTGCCTTCGCCTCCGAGCGCCAAGGCGACCGGCCGCCGCAAGCGAAGCTCCGCGAAATCGACCGGCGCCTCCGAATCGAGGCCGATCCGCTGATAGCCCATCTCGCCCAATTCCTGGAGCGCGCGCGACAGATTGACCACGGCGACCACGTCGACATGCTCCAGGCCGCCTGACGCCGCCTTCGCCAGCACGCCGGCCATCTCCGGCGCATGACGTTCGGTCGTCACGAGCGCATCGACGCCGAAGGCGGCCGCCGTGCGCAAAATCGCGCCGACATTATGTGGATCGGTGATCTGATCCAGCACGAGGACGACCCCGCTGCGCGAAGAGATCTCGGACAGATCAATCGGTTCGAGCGGCCGAGCTTCGAGCATCAGTCCCTGATGCGCCGCGGTCGCGCCCAAACGGTGGGTGAGATCCTCCGGCTGAACGATATGGGGGCGCAGGCCCGCGTTGGCGATTTCGCCTTCGAGCCTGTCGGCGGCGGCTTGCGTCGCATATATGTCGAGGAGCTTTCTCCGCTTGACGCGCAAAGCCTCGCGCACGGCGTGAAAGCCGAAAAGGGCGACGAGTTCCGCCGCCGGCCGCCGGAAGGACGGCGTCTGGCCTTGTTCGGGGCCTTCCGTCGGGCGCGGCGCTTTTTTCGCCGGCTGCGGCCGAGGCTTTCCCTCGCTGGCCGCCGCTGGTCTGGGGCCTCGGCCAGGCGGCGCCGCGCGGCGGGGCGACGCGCCGCCCTTTCGGCCCGAGCCTTTTGCTGCGTCCCGCGTCAATTCCCGCTCACCCTCGCCATCTCGAGCCAATACAGTCCGTTCCTGTCACGCGCGACCGGCTCGCGCAAGTGGAGGAGCGGCGAAGGCGCCCGGTGTGAGCCGTTTTGTCTCGAACTCGAGACCTTGGCTAAAGTCGGATCAAATTCAAAAACTTGCCAAGCGCGCACGTGGAAAGCGCGGGCCGCGCGCCTTTGCCGATCGCCGTCACATTGCGGAGATTTTCGGTTGACAGAGGCAGGCGCCCTTCGCATAAGCGCATGCACCAACGCCCCAACCGGGGCCTTTGGGGGAGTGTCCCGAGCGGCAAAGGGGGCGGACTGTAAATCCGCTGGCTACGCCTTCGTAGGTTCGAGTCCTACCTCCCCCACCAGCCGGCTTTTAACCAGCAGGCGAGACATTTCGGCGCGGCGGGTCCAGCCCTCGTGGGGGCTATTGCCGAAGCCGGCGGTCAGGCGCATATTGGTTTAATCGTCATTATGCATTGGCGATCATCGGTTTTCTCGCAGATGCTCAAGCGCGCTCTTTGGCGCCCCGCAAATGGCTTAGTCGAGACACGGGGACGCGGCGTTCGCATTCTTCAAGCGGCGCTCAACCCGGCGGCCTGTCGGCTCGACTTAATTTCAATGGCGAAAAATTCGAAATATTCGCAAGCACGCGAAGGCATGGGGCGTCCGGCGACGGTTCGTTTCGGGCTGCGCCGCGCGCCATTGACTTCGCCCAGGCGGGCACATAACGCTTTTGTGACGAGCATCGACGGGCGGGACGACCGACAATGTAAAACGGTCGGACAGCGGAGATTAGGCAATGACTTTGCGCGTCTCAGGCAAAAATCTGGACATTGGCGCAGCCCTTCGCGGCTATGTGCAAGCGCGAATTGACGCGACGCTGACGAAATATGGCGCGGGCCCAATCATTGGCCATGTGACGATCGAGCCGGAGGGCTCCGGATATCGCACCGACTGCACGCTGCATCTGAATTCGGGGACCACGCTCCAGGTCGACGCGAAGGCGCGCGAGCCCTACGCCAGCTTCAATCGCGCAGCAGACAAGATTGAGAAAAGGGTCAGGCGCCATAGGAAGCGGCGTTCCGATCATCATGTCTCGTCCCAGCATGAAGAAGCGCTCGCGGAGCCGGACGCGGCGTCGCCGACGGGATCAGAGGATGCCCCCTCGAACGGCGCGACGGATGGATTTTGGCGCGAGCCGCAGGTCGCTCTGGCTCGCAATACGGCGGCGGAGCCGGCGTGGCTCGGGCTCAATCCCGCGATCATCGCCGAGCCGTGCTCCGGCGTTCCCGAGATGACCGTTTCGAACGCCGTGAAGGAGTTGGACTTGACGAATGCGCCGGTCGTCGTCTTTCGTCACGCCTTCGACGGGCGGACCAATATCGTTTATCGTCGCCCCGATGGAAATATTGGTTGGATCGACCCCGACCGCCGATGACGCCGCCGGAAGCGGCCCCGAATGAGGGATGGACGCTCGCGCGATCGAGCCCATCTTTCAGCGCAAATCGCGCCCTCTCACGCACACGCCCCATAGAGGATTGCTCGAGCCGATGCTGCTGACTAGTTTGATCACGCGCGACGCGGTGCTTCCGTCGCTCAAGGCCAATGGCAAAAAGCAGGCGCTGCAAGAGCTAAGCGATCGGGCTGGGTTCGTCTCGAATCTGGCTCCGAGAGAGATTTTCGACGCCTTGCTGCAGCGCGAGCGCCTGGGGTCGACGGGGCTCGGCGAGGGGATCGCCATCCCCCACGCCAAGCTTGCGCGCGCGACCTCGATTTTCGGACTTTTCGCCAGGCTCGTCCGTCCGATCGATTTCGAGTCGATCGACGGCGCGCCAGTCGATCTCGTCTTTCTTCTCGTTGGCCCGGAATCGGCCGGCGCCGATCACCTCAAGGCGTTGGCGCGAATCGCTCGATTGTTGCGCGACAAAGCCTTGATCTCGAAGCTCCGCGCCGCACGCGATAGCGCCGCTCTTTATGCGATCTTGACGGAAGAACAGACGTCGCGCGCCGCCTAGAGACCGTCTGAGCAACGGGCAGGCTCTCCCGCGTCAGCGCCACGTGCGCCGCTCATAGTCGATCGCATAGGCCCGCGGCGCCGTCGCGATCGCAGCCATGCCGGCGAGAACGCAATCCTCAGCGGTGATCAGTCTCGCGCGGACGCCGCGCATCAGACCCGCCATGGGAGACTTGCTCTCGAAATGAGCGCGAAACTCCAGGGGGTCGAGGAAATTCGCCATTCGCGGTAGGACCCCGCCGGCAAGGGTCACGCCGCCTTCCGCGAGCAGAGCCAAGGCGAGATCGCCAGCCAATCGGGCGACGAGCGTCCAGGCGAGCCTAAGCGTGTCAGCTTCGTCGCCGGTTGGACTTCCATGGGCGGCTTCGAGCAGCATGATGTCATCGAGGTCCGGCGCGATCTCGCCTTTGACCGCGCAACGGGCGCGGTGAAGCCTCGCGAGGCCAGGACCAGAGAGAACGGTTTCGACGCTGATCCTGCCATGAGCGGAGGCGTCGAGATGAGTCCAGAGGGCGGCTTGTTCAGCTCCGGCTGGCCCGAAATCCATATGTCCGGCTTCGCTCGCAAGGGCGAAATGACGACCCTCCAGCGCGACGAGAGCCGCCGCGCCAAACCCGGTTCCGAGGCCGAGAACCAGCTGAAGGCCGGCCCTCTTCGCGAATGCAGGGCCGATCGACAGCGTCGCATCGTTTTGCAGGACTGGCAGGGAAAGGGCCAAGGCTTCGAAATCATTGAGAAGAAGCCCTTGGCTCAAGCTTGCATGTGCGGCGACGGCTTCGCCTTCGATGGTCCAGGCCGCGTTGGTGAGCTTCACGCCGCGTTCCTCGACCGGTCCGGCTGCGCAGGCGATCAGAGAGCGCGGCGGTGCGCCAAGCTGCGCCGTCACGAAGGCGAGGCAAGCTTCGAAGCTCGGGTAGGCGGCGGTTTTGAGATGCGGACCGCGGCGGAGCGGTGCGCCAGGACTTGGCGCCAGCGCGAAACGCGCGTTGGTGCCGCCGATGTCGCACAGAAGGACGGGATAGGGAAAGTTCACGCCGCTCATCTTTGCGGTTTGGAAGGTTCGTTCCACAGAGGCTGCCGCCGAGATCTAACCTTCTTCGCGCCCCCGCGCCAAGCTCCTGATTGCCTTGCCGACGCGGGCGGGCCTCAGAGGGATTGTGCTCGAGGCTCGCCTTTGGACGCGCGCTCGGATAGATCTGCGCGTCAATTCACGATTTTCGCCGCATCAAGAGCCGCAAGATGACATTTCAGTATTCCCCGCTTTTCCCGCTCGGCAAGGACGAGACGAATTATCGCAAGCTCTCCTCGGAGGGCGTAAGGGTCGAGCCCTTGGGCGGGCGTCCGTTCCTGCATGTCGCCCGTGAGGCGATGCGCACGCTCGCCGAGCAGGCGATGATCGACGTCAATCATTTGCTGCGTCCGACTCATCTCGCGCAGCTCGCGAAAATCCTCGACGATCCCGAAGCGACCTCCAATGACAAATTCGTCGCCTATGATCTCCTGAAGAATGCGAATATCGCGGCGGGCGGCGTCTTGCCCATGTGCCAGGACACGGGAACGGCGATCGTCATGGGTAAGAAGGGCCGGCTGGTCCTGACCGAGGGCGAGGATGAAAGCGCGCTCGCCGAGGGAATCAAGGACGCCTATGAGAAGAAGAATCTGCGCTATTCGCAGCTCGCGCCTCTTTCCATGTTCGAGGAGACGAACACCAAGACGAATCTCCCGGCCCAGATCGAGATCTACGCGGAAGGGGAGGAGGCCTATAAATTCCTGTTCATGGCCAAGGGCGGCGGCTCAGCCAACAAGACTTTTCTTTATCAGGCGACCCCCTCGATCCTGACGCCGGAACATCTCGTCGAGTTTCTGAAGGGAAAGATTCTCTCCCTCGGCACGGCTGCCTGTCCGCCCTATCATCTCGCGATCGTGATCGGCGGGACCTCCGCGGAACTCAATCTCAAGACGGTGAAGCTCGCCTCCGCGCATTACCTCGATGCGCTTCCGACATGCGGCGGCGCGGACGGCCACGCCTTCCGCGATCTTGCGATGGAAGACGAGATTTTCCAGCTGACTCAGGATCTGGGCGTCGGGGCCCAGTTCGGCGGCAAATATTTCTGCCATGACGTCCGCGTCGTGCGGCTGCCGCGCCACGGCGCTTCGTTGCCGATCGGGATCGGCGTGTCCTGTTCCGCGGATCGCCAGGTGCTCGGCAAGATCACGCGCGAGGGCGTATTTCTCGAGGAGCTCGAGCGCGATCCGGCGAAATATCTGCCCGACGTCGACGAGGCCGCCCTGGGCGGCGTGGTGGTCGAGATCGATCTCACGCGCCCGATGCCCGAGATCCTGCGCGAATTATCAAAGCATAAAATCAAGACGCGGCTGTCGCTCACCGGCCCGATGATCGTCGCGCGCGACCTCGCTCACGCCAAGATCAGGGAGCGGCTCGAGAAGGGCGAATCCTTGCCGGATTATTTCATGAACCATCCGGTCTATTACGCGGGGCCGGCCAAGACGCCCGAGGGCTTCGCCTCGGGCTCCTTCGGACCGACGACGGCCGGGCGCATGGATTCCTATGTTCACCAGTTTCAGGCCGCCGGCGGATCGCTGGTCATGCTCGCCAAGGGCAATCGCTCCAGCCATGTGCGCGAGGCCTGCGCGAAGCATGGCGGCTTTTATCTCGCCTCGATCGGCGGCGCGGCGGCGCGCCTCGCGCAGGACTGCATCAAGAAGGTCGAGGTCCTGGAATATCCGGAGCTTGGCATGGAGGCGATCTGGCGGATCGAGGTCGAGAAATTCCCGGCCTTTATCGTGATCGACGACAAGGGCCATGATTTCTTCAAGGAGCTGAATTTGGGGTGACGCCCCCAAGCGTGTGGGTTCGCGTCGCGAGAGGGGTCGGCGCCGCAAACCCTTCAGCGCCTGTCTTAATCCCCCTTTAAGTGGCGGCGAGATCGAGCGCGCCGCCTTCGGGCGCAGGAGCGAGCGTCAGGCGCTCAGCGCTGTTCGGCCTCGGCCACCGCGGCGAAGCGGCCATTGGGCAGAGTCCGAGCTGCGCCGGTGATCGGCTTGTCGAGCGCGGAGGAGCTAGCCGGCTTTTTGGCCGATGGCGCGCTCGGCGCCGAAAGCGAGGCCTGGGGCTTGGCCCCGCCGGAAAGAAGCTGGCTGCGCTTCGGCGGCAAGGGAACATTCGCGCCTTGCGAGGCCGCCGAATCGATGGCGGCGACGTCGGGAGTCTCCGGCTCTTCCGGCTTGGCGCCGAAGAAGCGGCTGAAGAGAGAGGGTTGCGGCTTCGTCTGATCGGCCGCGACCTCGGCCGGCTCCTCCGGCTTCGTGGCGGCGGCCTGGGTCGTCGTCGCGGCCGACGTTTTCTTGAGCGCCGCCAATTGAACGAGCGGCGAGTTCCGGCCTTTCTTGTCCTTGCCCTCGTCGAGAGCGACGTCGACCGGCCCGCGAACGAGCGCGTCGGGCCGGCTTGCATAGCTCGCAATCGACGCGAAATCTGGATGCTGGCCTCCGTCCGCGTAGACGGTGCGAATCGGCCGCACGCCTTGCGCAGCGAGTTCGGCGACCTTGGCTTCGTCGCGCTGCGCCTTGGCCACGACCGCCCCGTGCACGTCCTCGTTCCGCTTGAGCGGCGGGCAGGCGCCGGTCGGGTCGAAATGAGACCCGTCCGCGGGCGTCGCGTTGAAGACATAATGCTTGCCGCAGACCCCGACTGCGACATCTTGCTGCGTCACCTCGAAATTGTCCGACCCTTCCTTCAATTGCTTCCAGAAGCCGATATTGGGGTCGAGCCGGTATTTGGCGAGGTTTTCGGCGGTCATGCGGAAGGGATAGGACTGCATCTGAACGGCGCGCTGGCCGCCGGCGAAACCTTCCCGCACGATGGCGTAGATCTCGCCGATCTGCGGATCGGTCATCGAGAAACAGCCGGCCGAGGAGCAAATGCCGTGCACCATGATTGAGCCGCCGTCATGGCCGAGCGCCCGATCATAGGCGTTCGGATAGCCGACGTTGAACGACAGGTAATAGGCGGAGTTCGGGTTCATTTGCGCCGGCGTCACCGAATAGAAGCCTTCCGGCACCTGGCGATCGCCTTCGCGCGCCTTGGGGCCGAGCTGGCCCGACCAGCGGCACATTGGATAGGTCTTCAGAAGCGCGTAGCGTCCGTCCGCCTTCATCTTCCAGATTTCGAGCTCGGACTCTTTCTTATAGGCGCGGATGAGAACCGGCGCTTCCTTGGTCGTGCCTTTCTCCGCCATCAAGGCGACAGTCTTGGGCGGGATCGGCGCGAAGGCGCGGGGGTTGGCGGTGGCGAGGCTCGGATAATCCTCGCAGCCGGCCAGCGAAAGGGCGGCGGAGCCGAGGAAGGCGAGCGCGCCGAAGCGGCGAAGGAGGGACCGGCTTGGGTAAGAATTATGGCGCATCGGGCCTGCCCCCGTTTGACGAATATGTTCGCGGCATGCCTTTTTGGTTTACGCGCAGCATCCTTATCCAGAGGTTACCGCAGACGCGCCAAATCATGGTTCCGGCGAAACAACTTCCTCTTGGTTAAATTCGCGAGCTTGCGCGAAAGTCTCACGCCGGAATTTGTCGTTCTATGGCTTCCGTCCGATATTCAGGAACTTTTCGGTCCGCGCCGTCCTGAGCTCGTCGGGGGACATATGCTCAAATTCCTTCAAGGCCTCGGCAATCGCTTCGCCTGTCGCCGCCGCCGCCGCATCAGGGTCGCGATGGGCGCCGCCGACTGGCTCGACGATGATTCTATCAATGATCCCGAATTTGAGCAGATCTTGGGCGGTAATCTTCATATTTGTGGCGGCGTCTTCCGCGCGGGCCGAATCACGCCACAAAATCGACGCAGAAGCCTCGGGCGAGGCGACCGTGTAGATCGCGTGCTCGAGCATTAAGACGGCGTTGGAGCTCGCGATGGCGATTGCGCCGCCTGAACCGCCTTCGCCGAGAATTACGGCGACGGTCGGCACGCCGAGCGTGAGCGAAGCGTCGGTCGCGCGGGCGATGGCTTCGGCCTGGCCGCGCTCCTCGGCGTCGACGCCTGGAAAAGCGCCCGGCGTGTCGACGAGCGAGATGACCGGCAGGTTGAAGCGATCAGCGAGCTGCATCAGGCGGACTGCCTTGCGATAGCCTTCCGGCCGCGCCATGCCGAAATTGTGACGGATTCGGGCCGCTGTGTCGGACCCTTTCTCCTGGCCTATGACGCAAACGGCGCGGCCGCGGAACCAGCCGAATCCGCCGACGACGGCCGAGTCCTCGCCGAACTGGCGATCGCCGGAAAGAGGCGTGAAATCCGCGACGAAGGATTTCACGTAATCGAGGAAATGCGGCCTTTGCGGATGGCGCGCGACCTGCGTTTTTTGCCAGGGCGTGAGACTGGCGTAGAGATCCGCCAGGGCTTTTTCCGCCTTGGCTTCGAGCTTGGCGAGTTCATCGCCGATCGCCACCGCGTCGCCTTGCGCCGCGACCTGACGCAGTTCGATCACTTTCGCCTCGAGCTCGGCGACGGGTTTTTCAAAATCGAGATAGCTTCGCATCGGCGCCGAGCATGTTTCAGGAGCGCGGAAACTGGCGATTTTGGGATGCGAAGTCAAGAATTTGCGCGCCGCCCATTCAGATCGCGTTTCTTAATCGTTTCCGGGCCGCTGGCGCGGGCCCGGATCGTCTCGCCGTCAAGCGCCGCGGGCCGGCGCATCGGCCCCGTCTCCTGCGAGGCGTGGAAAGCGCCGCCGCCAGATCCTGTGCGACCAGAGTCGGAAGCGGTCGAGATAGAGATAGACGATCGGGGTCGTGTAGAGGGTCAAAATCTGGCTGACGATCAGGCCGCCGACGATCGAAATGCCGAGAGGGCGTCGGAGTTCGCCGCCGTCGCCGAAGCCGATCGCGAGGGGAATCGCCCCGAAAATCGCCGCCATGGTCGTCATCATGATCGGCCGAAACCGCAATAGGCAGGCGCGGAAGATCGCGTCGCGCGGCGAAAGACCCTCGCTGCGCTCCGCCTCGAGCGCGAAATCGATCATCATGATCGCGTTTTTCTTGACGATGCCGATGAGCAAGATCACCCCGATGAGGGCGATGATGCTGAACTCGACATTGAAGAGCAACAGAGCCAGGACGGCGCCGACGCCGGCCGAAGGGAGGGTGGAGAGAATCGTGATCGGATGGATGAAGCTCTCATAGAGAATTCCAAGGACGATATAGACGGCGACCAGGGCGGCCAGAATCAGATAAGGCTCGCTGTTGAGCGATTGCACAAAGGCTTGCGCCGCGCCTTGCGGGCTGCCGTGAATGGTCGCCGGCGCATGGATCGCCGCCATCGCCTCCTTGATCTCGCGGTGGGCGTCGCTCAACGAGGCGCCGGGGCGCAAGTTGAACGAGACGGTGCTCGCGACAAAGGGGCCTTGATGGTTGACGGAGAGGGGCGTCTTGCCTGGTTCGAAATGGGCGAAGGCGGCGAGTGGAACCATGGTCTCATGCGTCGTGCTGACGGCCGCTCCGGCGGAGGCCCCGCCCTTGCCGGTGTTCGCCAGCGCGTTGGTCGAGGCGTTGCGGGCCGAGTCGTTCGTGGCGTTCGACGCGACCCCTGTTTTGGATGAGGCGGAGCTCGACGCCGAGCCGGTCGCGACCGTCCCGGTCGGGGCGTTGCTCGTGGCCGCTCCGGTTGGGGCGCCTCCCGACGTGCTGATATAGAGGTCTTTCAGGATAGCCGGGTCCTGCCAAAAGCGCGGCGCCACCTCCATCACCACATGATATTGGTTGGTCGCCGTGTAGATGGTTGACACCTGGCGCTGGCCGAAGGCGTCATAGAGCGTGTTGTCGATCTGGCTCGTGGTGAGATGGAGCCTCGACGCCGTGTCGCGATCAATCGTCAGCTCGGTCTCGAGTCCGCCTTGTTGCTGGTCGGAGCTTACGTCGACCAGCGAGGAGCTATGCTGCAGCGCCTCAACGAGGCGCGGCGTGAAGGCGTAGAGCTCGCCGGCGTCGTCGGCCTGCAAGGTGAATTGATATTGCGCATTGCTCATGCGCCCGCCGACGCGGATATCCTGCACCGATTGCAAGAACAGGCGTCCGCCCGGAACTTGCGCCAGCCTGCGACGAAGGCGGCCGATGACCTCGTCGGCGGTTCCGCTGCGCTCGGCCTTCGGCTTTAGTGTGATGAACACGGACCCGGTGTTCGTCTCGGTCCCGCCGGTGAAGCCGACGACCGTCGCGACCGCCGGATCGCTTTGAACGATGGACTGAAGCTGTCTCAGCTTTTGCTGCATGAATTGGAATGAAATGCTCTGGTCCGCCTGAATATTGCCGATGATGCGGCCCACGTCCTGCTGCGGAAAGAAGCCTTTCGGCACGATCCAGAACAGCGCGACGTTCAGGCAGATCGTGGCGAAAAGCGCGACGAGAACGACGAGGCCATGGCGGAGCGCCCAGGCGAGCGTCCTTTCATATCCCCGCATAGCCCACGCCAGGACGCCCAAGCCGCGCCGTGTAGACGCGGCCTCGCCTCTCGGGCGGAGCAGCGTCGCGCACATCATTGGCGTCAGGGACAAGGATAGGATGAGGGAGACGAGAATGGCGAAGGACAGGGTGACCGCGAATTCGCGAAAGAGCCGGCCGAGAATGCCTCCCATCAGCAGGACGGGAAGAAAGACAGCGATCAGGGATATGCTGATCGAGAGCACGGTGAATCCGACCTCGCGCGAGCCGCGCAACGCCGCCTCGACCCGGCTCATTCCGGCCTCGAGGTGCCGGGAGATGTTTTCGACGACCACGATGGCGTCGTCAACGACAAAGCCGGTCGCGATCGTCAGTGCCATCAGCGATAGATTATTGATGCTGAAATTCGCCAGATACATCGCGCCGAACGTGCCGATGATCGAGATCGGCGCGGCGATGCTTGGAATGAGCGTGGTGCGGAAATTGCCCAAAAACACGTACACGATGACGGTGACGAGGCCGATCGCGGTGATCAATGACCATTCCGTGTCGCGCAAGGCCGCGCGAATAGTGGTGCTGCGGTCGCCGGTCAACGTGAGCTCGATGTCGCTCGGCATGGCGGCTTGAAGATGCGGCAGCTCCGCCTTCACATTATCGACCGCTTCGATGATGTTCGCGCCCGGCTGGCGAAACAAGATGACGAGAACCGCCGTCTTGCCGTTGGCGAGGCCCTCGTTGCGGAGATCCTCGACCGAATCCACGACCTCTGCGACGTCCGTGAGTCGCACCGGAGCCCCGTTGCGATAGGCGACGATGAGCGGCAGATAATCCGCCGCACGCGTCGCCTGGTCGTTGGTGTAGATCTGCAGCCGGTTATCGCCCTGGTCGATCGCGCCTTTCGGGCTATTGGCGTTGGCGGAGGCGAGCGCCGCCCGTACGTCTTCCAGGCCCACGCCATATTTGGCGAGCGCATAAGGATTGAGCTCGACGCGCACCGCCGGCAAGGCGGCTCCGCCAATGGCCGCCTGGCCGATGCCGCCGAGCTGGGAAAGCCTTTGCTGCAGGATATTGCTCGCGGCGTCATACATCTGGCCCGGCGTCGAGGTCTTCGAGGTCAGGGCGAGAATGAGGATTGGGGCGTCGGCGGGATTGAGTTTGAAGTAGGTCGGATTGCTGCGCAGGCTCGTCGGCAGGTCGGCGCGCGCCGCATTGATCGCGGCCTGCACGTCGCGCGCGGCGCCGTCAATGTTGCGATCGACGTCGAACTGCATCGTGATCCGGGTCGAGCCGAGCGTGCTTTTCGACGTCATTTCGGCGACATGGGCGATTTGGCCGAGATGCCGCTCAAGCGGGCCTGCGACGGTCGCCGCGACGGTTTCCGGATTGGCGCCGGGCAATTGCGCCTGGACCGCGATCGTCGGGAAGTCGACCTGGGGCAGAGGCGAGACGGGCAGTTTCAGGAAGGCGAGGGCGCCAGCCAACGCGATCCCGACCGCGAGCAGCGTCGTCGCGACAGGGCGCGCGATGAAGGGCGCCGAGAGATTCATTCCGCCGACTCGCCGGAGAGCCGTGCGTCCGACTGCCGGCGGCCGGACAGCCTGACGGCTAGACGATCGAAATAGAGATAGATCACCGGCGTCGTGAAGAGCGTGAGCACTTGGCTGACGACGAGGCCGCCGACGATGGCAACGCCGAGCGGATTGCGCAGCTCAGAGCCGGTGCCCGTCCCGAGCATCAGGGGCAGGGCGCCGAGGATCGCGGCCATGGTCGTCATCAGGATTGGGCGGAACCGCAAGAGGCAAGCTTGATAGATCGCCTCGCGTGGTGCCAGCCCCTCGGAGCGTTCCGCGTCGAGCGCGAAATCGATCATCATGATCGCGTTTTTCTTGACGATGCCGATCAACAAGATGATCCCGATGACCGCGATGACGTCGAGCTCGCCGCCCGAGGCCATGAGCGCGAGCAGCGCGCCGACGCCGGCCGAAGGCAGAGTCGAGAGAATCGTGATCGGATGGATGAAGCTCTCGTAGAGAACGCCGAGCACGATATACATCGTGACGATGGCGGCGATGATGAGAAAAAGCTCGTTCGTCGACGAGGCGCGAAAGGCGCCGGCGGCGCCTTGAAACGAGGTGACGAAGCTGGCCGGCAGGCCGATTTCCGTCTCGGCGCGCTCGATCGCCTCGATGGCTGCGCCGAGCGACGATCCGGGCGCGACGTTGAAGGAAATCATCGCCGCCGGAAATTGCGAGAGACGGGTGAGCAGCAAGGGCCCAGTGCGCTGCTCGACATGAACGATCGCCGTGAGCGGCACCTGTCCGTTGGTCGTGGATGAGGACGAGGGCAGGTAGAGCAGCGAGAGATTGGCCAATGTCTGTCGCGTCGCCGCATCAGCCTCCAAAATGACCCGATATTGGTTCGATTGCGTGTAGATGGTCGAGACGATGCGTTGCCCGAAAGCGTCATAAAGCGCGTTATCGACCGTCGCGGGGGTGATCCCGAACCGAGCCGCCGTCGCGCGGTCGATCACGAGATCCACGGCCAGGCCCTGTTGCTGCGCGTCGTTTGCGACATCCGTCAGCTCCGGCAGCTGCTTCAGCCGATCTGTGAGCAGAGGGGTCCAGGTTTTGAATTCGGCTGCATTGGCGTTTTGCAGAAGAAAGTTATATTGCGCGCGGCCGATATTCGAGTCGATCGTCAAATCCTGGACCGGCTGCAAGTAGAGCGAGATCCCGATGATCCCGGCGACATTCTTCTGAATGCGCCGGATGATTTCGGCCGCGCCGGCGCGTTCGTCCCGCGGCTTCAAGTTGATCAGGATGCGGCCGCTGTTGAGAGTCGTGTTGTCGCCGTCGACGCCAATGAAGGAGCTTACGTTCTCGACCGCAGGATCTTTCAGGATCGCTTCTGCGAGCTGCCGCTGCAGGCGCGACATGGCGTCGAAGGAGACGCTTTGCGAGGCCTGGGTGATGGCCTGAATCAAGCCGGTGTCTTGCGCTGGAAAGAAACCTTTCGGAATGACGACGTAAAGAGCGATCGTGAGCCCGAGCGTCGCGACCGCGACGAACAGGGTGACCGGCTGGTGTGCGAGCACATAGGAGAGGGCGCGGCCATAAAGGGCGATCGTTGCGTCGAAAGCGCGCTCGGCGGCGAGATCGAGCCGGCTGCGCGAGGCGGTCGGACGATGATGAATGAGCCTGGCGCATAGCATCGGCACGAGGGTGAGCGACACGATCGCCGAAATGATGATCGTCACCGCTAATGTGATCGCGAATTCATGGAACAGGCGTCCAATCACGTCGCCCATGAAGAGGAGCGGGATGAGAACGGCGATCAGCGAGACCGTGAGCGAGATGATGGTGAAGCCGATTTGCCTGGAGCCTTTCAGCGCCGCTTCCAAAGGCGGGTCGCCGGCCTCGACATAGCGGCTGATATTCTCGATCATCACGATCGCGTCGTCGACGACGAAACCTGTCGAGATGGTCAGCGCCATCAATGAGAGGTTGTCGAGGCTGAACCCCAGCAGATACATGGCGACCAGCGTGCCAACCAGGGAGAGCGGGACAGACAGGCTCGGAATGATCGTCGCTGGCAAATTGCGCAGGAAGACGAAGATCACCATGACCACCAGCGCGATTGCGGCGCCGAGCTCGAACTCGACGTCGGCGACCGACGCGCGGATCGTCGTCGTGCGGTCGCTGAGCACGGCGATGTCGACTGCGGCGGGCAGCCCCGCCTTGAGCATCGGCAGGAGCGTCTTGATCCGGTTGACGACCTCGATGACATTGGCGCCCGGTTGGCGCCGGACACTGAGGATGATCGCGGGGGTGGCGTTGGCCCAGGCGCCGAGCTTGACGTTCTCGGGACCCTGGGCGACGTCGGCCACATCCGACAGGCGGACCGGGGCGCCGTCGCGATAGGCGATCACGAGATTGCGATAACCTTCGACGCTCGTGATTTGGTCATTGGCGTTGATCGTCGCGGCCCGAGCGGGCCCGTCGAAATTGCCTTTGGGCGCATTGACGTTGGCGTTGGCGATGGTCGTCCTGAGATCGTCGATGTTGAGGCTATAGGCGGCGAGCGCCTGCGGCTTGAATTGGACCCGCATGGCGGGCCTTTCCCCCCCGCTGATGCTGACCAGCCCGACCCCGGCCTGCTGCGAGATTTTCTGCGCCAGACGCGTTTCGCTAATGTCCTCCAACTGGATCAAGGGCAGGGTCTTGGAGGTGATGGCGAGAGTGAGGATCGGCGCGTCCGCCGGGTTGACTTTGGCGTAGATCGGCGGCGCCGGCAGATCGCTCGGCAGAAGGTTGTTCGCGGCGTTGATCGCTGCTTGAACCTGTTGCTCGGCGACGTCGAGGCTGAGGTTCAAGGTGAATTGCAGCGTGATCACCGAGGCGCCGGCCGAGCTCGCCGAAGTCATCTGGTTAAGGCCCGGCATTTGGCCGAGCTGGCGCTCAAGCGGCGCGGTGACCGCGGAGGTCATGACTTCTGGGCTGGCCCCAGGAAGAAAGGTGCGCACCTGAATGGTGGGATAATCGACCTCCGGCAGAGCGGACAAAGGCAGGAGTCCGTAGGCGACGCCTCCGGCCAGCATGATGGCGATCATCAACAGAGTCGTCGCGACCGGGCGGCGGATGAAAAGCTCGGATGGGTTCATCGCATCGCCCTAAGGTGCTGATTCAATGGGCCAGGGCGTCGTGGACGGCCGCGGCTCCGCTGCGCGGACGCCACGGTGGAAAAATGAATCCGAAGCGACCGGCGCGGCTTCATTGGCCGCCTTGCTGACCTTTGCGGTTTCTCCGCTTGGCTGGCTCCTGGCCGGCAGGCGTCCCTTTGTCGGCATCCGCCGCTGCGGCTCCGGCATCGCCGCCTTGCGCAGAGGCTGCGGCTGGAATGTAGATTCGAGCGCCGTCGCGCAATTGATCGGCTCCATCGACAACGACGCGATCGCCGGGCGAAAGTCCCTTGAAGACGGCGACCTTATCCGCGTCGGTCGGCCCGAGCTCGATCGGACGGACGGAGACGACGTCATCCGCGCCAATGAGATAGACGAACGCGCCGGGCGCGCCGCGCTGAACGGAGGCGGTCGGAATCGTCACGACATTCTCGAGCGTCTTGACCAGCAGGCGCGCATTGACGAACTGGTTGGGGAAGAGCTTGTCGTCCAAATTATCGAATTCGGCGCGGAGCTTCACCGTTCCGGTCGTTGTGTCGATCTGATTGTCGAGCGTGACGACCTTTCCCACAGCCAACTTGTTGATATTGGCGCGGTCATAGGCCGTGACCTCGAGTTTGGTCCCGCTTTCGAGTTCGGCGATGATGGCTTGCACCTCATCCTCCGGAACGGTGAAAATGACCGAGATCGGGTGGATTTGCGTCAAAACCGCGAGCCCGGAGTCGGTCGTTTGCACATAATTGCCGGCGTCTACGAGGCGAAGGCCGACGCGGCCGTCGATCGGCGAAACGATATGGGCGTAGATCAGGTTGAGCTTCTGCGTCTCGATCTGGGCCTGGTCGGTCTTGACCGATCCTTCATATTGCTTGACGAGAAAAGCCTGATCCTCTGCCTGCTGGCGTGCGATCGACTCCTGCTTGAGCAGAGTCTGATAGCGCGACAGGTTTACGCGTGCTTGGTCGAGCAGGCCTTGATCGCGCGCGAGCTGGCCTTCGTATTGCCGTTGGGCCAGTTCGTAGGGGCGAGGATCGATCTGTGCTAGGAATTGGCCTTTCTTGACCGTTTGGCCTTCCTTGAAGGCGACCTCGGTCAATTGCCCGTTGATCTGAGTTTTCACCGTCACGGTGGCGAGCGGCGTAACCGTGCCGAGCGCATTGACGATAATCTTGATCTCGCCGAGCGACGCGGTCGCCGCGCCGATCGGCTGGGCCGCTGTATGGGAAGGAGCGTCGGTCGGCTCTTTCGGCGCCCGAAGCAGCGTTGTGATCCGGTAAACGCCGAGGCCGAGCACGACGGCGAGGCCGATGAGAAAGATCGGCCCTAAGCGAAAGCCGCGCCGGACGCCAGCCGGAGGTCGATCGGTTTCCGACTCGCGGGTCGCTGGAGCCCTGTCGCGGAGAAATAAATTCTCCGCCGTCTCATCCTCGGTTCTGTGTGGCCGGTCATCCATTTCGGCGTCCTATTCCCAAGGCGCGCCATTCGTCGAACGGGGTGCGCGACACTTCCATGCAGCGCATCGCGCGCGATCTTCGAATTTGGCGCCTCGGAATCATTATTGCGTAAACGCCTCGGCGGCACCTTCTCATTTATATAGCCGGCGCCGAAACTGCCGCAATCTCGGCATGAAATGCGACGCAATGTCGGTCGGCTCCAATCAAATTTTCGTTTGCTGCGACTGACTCTTAGGTTCGCGGCAATGCTGCGAGCGGCGGCGATTAGAGATGCGGCATGGGATTTTGCGCTTCGAGCGCATGGCTCGTTGGCAGGAGGCCGGCGTCCCATCCCCCGCCCAGCGCCTCAATCAATGAAACGCTTGAGAGATAGCGGTTCTGTCGGATCGTCAGATCGGATTCCTGGTCGCTGAGCAGAGTCGCTTGGGCGACGACGACGGCGGTGAAGGCGACTGTGCCGGCGCGATATTGGTTGAGCAGAATATCGAGTTCTTCCTGCGCGGCTTTGACTGCTTGTCCCTCCACCGTCGCCTGGCGCGCATAGATGCGCAGCGCCGCGAGATTGTCCTCGACCTGCTGAAAGGCGGTGAGCACCGTGTTTCGATATGTCGCGACGCTTTGGTCGAAGGACGCGCGCGCGGCCTCGACCTGAGAGCCTTTCAAGCCACCGTCGAAGATGGTCTGCGACGCTGCGACGCCGGCCGTCCATGTTTCATGGGCGAGACTGAGGGCGAGCGCGTGCGGCCCGGAGAAGCCGTAGGAGGCGCTGAGGCTGATGTCCGGATAGTAAAGGGCGATGGCGGCGCCGATTAGGGCGTTTTGCTGCTGCATCGTCCGTTCGGCGGCGGCGATGTCCGGACGGCGCTCGAGCAGCGTCGAGGGCAGGCTGACAGGGATGGTCGGAAGATTATTCGCCAAGGCGCCCTTGGGGATGGAAAGCTCGGCCGGCGGCCGTCCGATCAAGACCGCAATCGAGTGCTCGAATTGCGCGCGGGACACGCCGACATTGATCGCCGACGCCTCTGTATTCAGGACTTGCGCCAATGCAGTCGCGACGTCGGCTTTCGACACAGTGCCGGCGTCATATTGATGTTGCGTGATCTCGAGCGTCTTCCTGTAGGCCTTCACGGTCGTGGTGAGCAGGGTTTCCAGCGAATCGGCGGCGCGGAGGTTGAAATAGGCGGTCGCGAGAAGCGCCTGCTCGGAGAGCGTCGCATCGGCGAGATCCGCCGCCGAGGCTTGCGCGCCAGCGACGTCGCTCTCCACAGTGCGGCGAATCTTGCCCCAAACGTCGAGGTCCCAGCTCGCGTTCGACGTGAGATCGGAGGTCACGCTCGTGCTCGGCCGGCCTGTGCCGCTCAGCGCCCTGCCGAGATGGGTGTCGGTCGCGCTGTAATTCGCCGTGATGGTCGGAAACAATCCGGCCTGCGCCTCCTTGATGACCGCGCGGGCCTGACGGTAAGTCGCCTCGGAGGCGAGCACTGTCTGGTTTGAGATCTCGACCTGACGTTCGAGCGAATCGAGCAGGGGGTCCTTGAAGACAGCCCACCAAGCGCCTCGGTCGATCCCGTCGCCGGGCGCGGCGAGCTTCCAGCCTTTAAGTTCCTTATATTTAGCCGGTTCGGGCGCCGGCGGGCGTTCATAATCGGGCCCGACGGTGCAGCCGGCGGGAATGCTGGCCAAGGTCGAAACAAGCGCGAGTATGGTGACGCGGCGCAGAGGAGCCGCTTGGCGCGCGTTCATTGCTCGGTTCGAACTCCGCTCCTCGAGATGCGGGAGCGCGGCGAAGCGTGGGCGCGAATGCGCACGACGCATGGCGGCTCTGCGGATCCTTTGTGACTCGTCACAGCGGAGATGAGGGAGAATTGCGGCGAAATGACAAGATCGTCTCGATTGGAAAAGGACCGCGTCAAAAGATGGCCGCGCGGCGCGCTCATCGGCAGGTCGAGCTTTCGCCTGACTGACGGAGCCAAAGCAAGGCGGGAAGCGTCACATGTTCGTGAGGGTCACGGCTTCGTGATGGCGATTGCCGGGAAAACGCGAAACAATTCGGCGTCGAGCCGCGAACACAGATCATGACGCCATCTCCCGCCAACACGTTTCTTCTCATTCCGCCCTGGACGGATCGCGCCGGGCGGTTCTCGCCGCTGAAATTCGTTGTTTTTCTCGCCGTGCTCGCCCCGGCGGCTTGGATAGTGGTAGAGGCGCGGCACGGCTGGCTCGGCTCGCGGCCGGTCACGGAGGCCATCCATCAGTCCGGCCTTTGGGCCATTCGGCTTTTGGCGGCGACCTTGGCGGTGACGCCGTTGCGCCGCGCGTCGCGGTGGTCGAAGCTGATTTCGGTCCGGCGGATCCTCGGCGTTTCGGCATTGGCCTATGCGGCGCTGCATCTCGGCCTCTATGGCCTTGATCAGCATTTCGATCTTGTCCAAATCGGATCGGAGATCGCGCGGCGCATTTATCTCACGATCGGCTTCGCGGCTTTTTGCGGGCTTTGCGCGCTGGGCGCGACATCGACCGACGGCATGATCGCGCGCCTTGGCGGGACGGCTTGGGGCCGGCTGCAGCAATTGGTCTATCCGATCGCCATTGTCGCGACCGTGCATTTCTTCATACAGTCGAAGCTCGACGTCAGCGAGCCGATCATAATGGGCGGCCTGTTTGCGCTTCTTTTCGGATTTCGGATCGCCGACCGTCGGTTTGGAGACCTCTCGCTTTTTGGCTTGATCGGACTGGCATTCGTTTCGGCCTTGGCTACGGCCGTTGGCGAAGCGTTTTGGTACGCCGTCTCGATTCGGGCGCCGCTCGCGATCGTTCTCGCCGCAAACTTTGATTTTTCCTATGCGGTGCGTCCGTGCTGGTTTGTGCTCGGCGGCGGCGCGATCCTTTGCGCCGCGCGGCTCATGCGCCCGATCTGGGCTGTCTCCGGCGGCGGCTCGCCGGCGACGAGGCGACGTATGGCCTCGGTCCGCCCGGAAATTTCCTGACGCTTGTCGCGAAAGGCGGCGTCGCCTCGGCCTTAGGGACAAACCCCAGCGGGCGCCGTCGCCAGTTCGACGTTTTGCGTCGGTCATCGATCATGTTTTTCCGAACATGATCGAGAAGCAGTCACTGACGAGAATCGGATCGGCTCGATCCAGCATCTCGATCCAGGTCTCTCGGCAGGTTGCCATGCTTGGCGAGGTGCCGCGCGACTTTCTCCGCAGCGAGGGGATCGGCGAAACGACGTCCTTCCATTGCGTCGAAGGAGCGCGACGCAGCGAAAAAATTGAAGCTGACGTCGCGCGAGTCGCGCGCAACAATGCCGGCTGTGCGGCCGCCGACCTCGATGACATAGGCGTCGGACATGATGGATTCTTCCAAAGGACCTAAGGGTTATTGTCTACAAAGTTTATAGTAATAATATACTAGTGAGTCAACTGACAGTTTCAGCTGGAGACGACCGCCGTTCGCGTCGCGCTTGAAAAGGCTCGGCGGGCATGCAGGCGTCTCTTCCTTTCTCACTGTTAACGCGCTGGCCAGACGACTCGCGACATAAAAGCTCGACCTTGCGCCAAGCTTCCGCCTCGAGCTAGGGAGCTTGGCGCGCGGCGGCGCGGACAAAATATAGGTTCCTCGCGCCTGATTCCCAGCATGGGCTTAAGCCGATCGAGCGACTTTTCCACGACGCTCGAAAAGGAGTTCCAGATCACGATGCTTTTGGATGGAAACACCCAGGCATGTGACGTGATTGCGATCTGAAAGCGAGCGCGGGATTTGCGCGAAAGGTCGGCGGGCGTTGTTTCGCCTCTGGTTCCTGAGCGGCGCGAAACGGCTCAATCGAACAGGCTGGAAACGCTTTCTTCCTTGGCGATCCGAGCGATCGCCTCGCCGATCAAGGGCGCGATCGAGACGATGCGGATGTTTCTCGAAAGGCGGATCGCTTCGGTCGACAGGATGGTGTCGGTAATGACGAGTTCTTTCAGCTGCGAGGCGGCGATGCGCGCGACGGCGCCGCCGGAGAGCACGCCATGGGTGATATAGGCGTAAACGTCTTTTGCGCCTTGCTGCAGCAAGGCGTCGGCGGCGTTGCATAAGGTGCCGCCGGAATCGACGATGTCGTCGATCAGGATGCAGGATTTGCCCGCGACGTCGCCGATGATGTTCATCACTTCCGATTCGCCGGCTCGCTCGCGCCGCTTGTCGACAATCGCGAGCGCCGCATCGATCCGTTTCGCGAGCGCGCGCGCGCGCACGACGCCGCCGACGTCGGGCGAGACGACCATAATATTGTCGAGCGGCAATCGATCCTTGATATCGCGCACCAAGTCGCGCGCCGAAAACAAATTATCGGTAGGAATATCGAAGAAGCCTTGGATCTGCCCGGCGTGGAGATCGACCGTGAGGACGCGATCGGCCCCGGCGTGGGTGATGAGGTTGGCGACGAGCTTCGCCGAGATGGGCGTTCGCGGCCCCTGCTTTCGATCCTGCCTTGCATAGCCGAAATAGGGGAGCACCGCGGTGATTCGCCTTGCCGACGCGCGTCTCAACGCGTCGATCATGATCAACATTTCCATCAGGTGATCATTGGCCGGATAGGACGTCGACTGGACGATGAAAGTGTCCTGCCCGCGAACATTCTCCTGGATCTCGACGAAGATCTCCATGTCGGCGAAACGGCGGACCTGGCATTTGGCCAAGGGCAGGCCGAGATAGGCTGCGATGGCCTCGGTGAGAGCGCGATTGGAATTGCCCGCGAGAATCTTCATGCGTCATCCCAGTACGCTGCGCTGATTTCGGGCTACCTTTAACCGCCTCGTCTGAAGCCGACAATCATGTGACGGTAAAAATTGGTTCGCCCGAGCCCGCCTCAGCGGATTCGTCCCGACCCCGCCGGATGGCGGCGCCGGATTTGCTTGCTCTCTTGAGGAAGTCAGCCCACTCACGCGCGAGCGCCAATGCCAGAGACGAACCAGCCCATCAAGCTTCGCGTGACCAGGGATGACGTCATCGATTTCGGCGAAGTGCCGTCCGACGTGAATGAAATTTTGCAGCGCGGCGTGTCGCTTTATCGACACGACCGCAATGGCGCCGATCTCGCCTTTCGTGAAGCTCTTGCGCTGCGGCCCGACGCTTTGCCGACCTATCTCTGCCTCTACAAGATCCACACCTATCAAGGCAATCTCGACGAGGCGCTGGCGATTGCGCAAGCCGGCCTCGCCGAGGCGGCTAGGCAGGCGGGGCTCGATCCGGACTGGAGTCAATGGAAGCCGGGGGAAATTTCTCCAGACGTCAATGGACCCGGCCATTTCGGCCTTTACACGTTAAAGGCCATGGCCTTCATTCATCTGCGGCGGGACGAAGCGGCGGCCTCACAGCGCTGTCTCGACAAGATCGCGGAACTCGGAGCCATGGAAAGCGTTGGCGGAACCGTCATCGCCGCCCTGGCGGCCGGAGTCGGTTGATCCGCGCGTGAACTGTCTTCGCGCCGCGGCGCGTATTATAGAAAATGCCTGCGGCGCGCCACCGGCGAGGCCGTGCGACGAATTCAAGGAAGAGTGAGCAGCTGGGATGCAAACCACATTCATTAGGACCACATCCGATGGCCGCAAGGTTGAGGTGATCGGGCCCAACGTCTGCGTGGACGGCAAGCCGGTCGCCGATTCGCTGGTCGAGGTCAAAAACCATCCGAACAAGGAGGCGATTCTCTTTTCGCTTCCCAACGCCGCCTTCATGGCCGGGCCCGTCGTTCTGACCGCTGAGGAGGCCTCGGTCGTCCGCGGGGCGCTCGCCGCGGCCAAAGATCCCTTGACCGATCGGATCGAAATCACCGAGCGGTTCCGCAAAGCCTGGAACGCGCGCAACCACGAAGCAGGCATCGAATAGGATTTCGATCCGGCTATCGCGCGAATCAGCCGGCCCGAATGCTCAACCTGAGTGCCGAGCTCGGGACCGTCCGAGTCTGAAGAGACTGCGGATCAATTCGGTTGGGTCGCAGTTCCCTTGACGGCCTCGATGAGCTGCTTGAGCGAAAAGGGTTTCGGCAAAAAGCCGAAATCCTCGCCTTCGGGAAGGTTCTTGGAGAAAGCTTCCTCGGCGTAGCCCGATACGAAAATGACTTTCGCCTTGACGCCGCGCTTGCGCAATTCGCCGAACATCGTCGGCCCGTCCATCTCGGGCATGACGACGTCGGAGACGACGAGATCGATGCGCCCCTCGTTTTGCTCGGCGATCTCCAGCGCCTCGAGCCCCGAGCCCGCCTGCAGCACGGTGTAGCCGCGCGAGGCGAGCGCGCGCGCGCCGAAAGCGCGGACAGCTTCCTCGTCCTCGACGAGGAGGATTGTCCCATGGCCGGTGAGATCCGCGGCGGGCGCTTTGGGAGCCTCGACGCTTTGCGCGGCCTCGGACTCGTCCGCGACATAGCGGGGCAGGAGGATGGTGAAGGTCGCGCCTTCGCCCGGCGCGCTCTTGCAGAAGACATATCCGCCGGTCTGCTGCACGATGCCATAGACCATGGAGAGCCCGAGGCCGGTTCCTTTGCCGACTTCCTTGGTTGTGAAAAAAGGCTCGAAAATCTTGTCCTTGACCTCGGCCGGGATTCCGCAGCCGAAATCTTCGACGTCGATGGCGACGTAATCGGCGGTCGGAAGAGATTGCTCGTCGAGCTCGCCGCATTGGTCGGCCGCGATATTGCGGGTCCGTAAAAGAATCTTTCCGCCTTTCGGCATGGCGTCGCGCGCGTTGACGATCAGATTGACGATGACTTGCTCGAACTGGTTCAGATCCGCCTTGACGAGCCAAAGATCTCGGCCGTGCCGCAGGTCGAGATCGATCTTCTCGCCGACTAGGCGCCGCATCAGCATTTGCAGATCCGCCAGAACGTCGCCGAGCTGCAAGACCTGAGGCCGCAGGGTCTGCCGGCGGGAGAAGGCGAGCAGCTGACGCACGAGCCCCGCGGCGCGGTTGGCGTTCTGCTTGATCTGCATGATGTCGCGGAAGCTCGGGTCCGTCGGTCGATGATTGGCGAGGAGCAGATCCGAATAGCCGATGATGGCTGTGAGCACATTGTTGAAATCATGCGCGACGCCGCCTGCGAGCTGTCCGATGGCCTGCATCTTCTGCGACTGCGCATAATTGTCTTGCAGCGTGCGCTGCTCGGTCGTGTCGAGCGCGTAGATCGTCGCTCCGGAGCCGTCGCCTTCGTCTGATCCGGAGATGAAGAGCCGGGCCGAACGCTCGCCGCCGCCGACAAGGGCGGCGTCGACCGGGGGCATGTCGCTCGTCGAATGGCGGGCGGCGGCGAGGGCGGCCTCGAGGGCGGTCCGGTCGCGCTCGAGAACCCCGGCGAAGATCGAGCCGGCGGGCGCGTCGGAAGACGGCGTCCGCGCCTCGGGCATCAGGCGCGCAAAAGCCGCGTTGGCGCGAATGAATCGTCCCTCTCGGTCGACGATTGCGATCGCCATCGGCGTCGAGTTGAAGAATCGCGTGAAGCGGAGTTCGGCCGCGCGCGAAGTCTCGGCCGGCTCCTTGTCTTGGGCGCGATCGAGGACGAGGGTGCGCGAAGGGCCGGCCGCGCCGTCCTGTCCAAAAGCGACGCGGTGGAGCAAGCGGGCGGGCAAGCTTTGGCCGTTGCGGCGCTTCAGGTCGATGTCGAGGCGCTCTGTGCGCACCTCGCCGGCGGCGCCTGCGATTGGAGTCAGGAGCGAAGCGCCGTCGCCGGCCATGAAATCGGCCAGCGCGAGCCCGCCCGAGCCGACCTGGGCGAGATCGTAGTCGAGCCAACCCGCTAGCGTCGCGTTCATATAGGAGACGGAGCCTTCCCGATCGCTCGAAAAAAAGCCGGCCGGGGCATAATCGAGAAAATCGATCGCGTGCTGCAATTCCTGAAAGACGTTTTCCTGCCTCTCCCTTTCGCGAGTCACGTCGGCGACGGTCCAGAGAACCGCGCGCCCGCGCTCGAAAGCCAGCGGCCTCACCTTGATCTTGTACCAGCCGACGCGCCCCTCGCCGTCGAGCGCGGGAGAGAGGCGCAGCTCCTCCACGTGGCGCCTCCCGTCGCGGGCGGCTTGAGCAAGCCTGTACACGGCTTCCGAAACTTCCGGCGTTCCAGAGAAGAGCCGCTCGACGGTGCGCAAATCGGCTTGGCTCTGCGCGCCGGCGAGCCGCATATAGCTCGGATTGGCGTAAAGGACGGCGCCTGATCCATCGACTGCGATCAGTCCCTCCGGATCGTCGTCGCAGACGAGTTTCGTGAGGTCGTTTTTCGTCGACTGGCCGACGAGTTGAAGAAAACCGGCGGCGATGGCGAAGAGAGCGCATATGCCGATAATCGCGAGAATGGCGAGCAGCCCGAGCACGAGCGTCGCCGCTTGGTCTTTCGGCAGGACAGAAAAAGCCGCCGCCGCGCCGGACATAACGAGAGCGAGAGCCAGGACCAGACCAGGGCTGCCGAGCCTCTCGCTTCGGTCGATCGCAATGGAATTCAACGGGTCGCTCATCGAAAGTCACCTTGGCGAAAGCGCTGGCGAGATCGGCTGGCTCGCGATGTCGTGAAAATGCAGCGCCGGCGAAGTCTTTGCAAGAATGTGTAAAAAAACGTCGAAGCCGATGGCCGCCCACACTTCGTCGGACGGATCGGCGCTGGATGGTCAACCAATTCGATCCTGGCGCGTTGAGCGAATGTCGACACAAAGGAGCGGCCGACAGTCCTAAGCCTTGCGTCATGCGGCGCGAGAATCCGATGCCGAGGAATTGAATAATGACAGGTTCAGCGACGATCTGCTTTGCGGCGATCGTGTCTTTGGCCGCGACGAGCGGCGCTTTTGCGCAAACTTATTATCGTGACGACGTTCCGCCGCCGCGTCCCCTGCCGGCGCAGCCCTATCCCTATCCGGGTTGGACGTGGGAAGGTCGGTCGGCCGCCGAGCAGGACCGGGCGAACTATGATTGGTCCGGGACGCGTGGGCGCATGGGGCTCGGCGCGAGCCCGATGCACCCTGAAGGCCCAGGCAATTTTTCGACGCCTCGGCCATAATTCACGAAGATTTTGGATCAAGACGATCCAAAATCTCGAAGGCGATAAGGCGCATGTTCTGAGCGGGATACGGACGAAATGCCGCTCCCGCTATTTTTTGCGCCGAGCCAGCGATTTTTTCCGCCAGGCCAAGGGCACGGGGGGCCGAATCGGGGCGAATCGAACATTAATCATTTGCGCACGGCTTCGGCCGAGGCGGCTTGCATCTCGACGAGCGATCGGGGCATGATAAATTTCGCCATCCCTGATCGCGCTTAGTCGAGGTAGCCGCACCAATGCAGGCCTTGAACGACCTATTGGCGAGCAAAAGCTTGATGTTCGTCGCCTCGGCCCTCGCCGTCTTCATCGCGGCGATCCTGCTCTATTTTCTATTTCGACTCGCATTCGGCCGCAGGCTCCGCTTGCCCGGAAACGGTCGAGGCCGGCTCCCCCGGCTCGGCGTCGTCGACGCCTTCGATCTCGATCGGCAGCGCCAGCTCGTCATCGTGAGGCGCGACAATGTCGAGCATCTCATCATGATCGGCGGTCCCAATGATCTCGTGATCGAGTCGCAAATCATTCGCGCAGAGGCGCGCGAGCCGCGGATTCGCGATAAGGAGCCGAGGGAGGCGATGCAGGCGCCGCCCAGCGCGGCGTGGCCCCCGGAACTCGACGCCGCCTTGCGGCAGCCGCCTCTTCCGCCATCTGCGCCCACGCCCATGCCCTCGTCTGCGCCCATGCCGGCAGGACCGGGGCCTTTGCGCAAGCCCCCGGTCTCGTCTGCGCCCGCCGCCGTCGAGCCCCAGTCCGCGACGTCCATGGCCGAGGCGTCGTCGTCCCTGACTTCGCCGCCGCGATCGCCTGTTTTTCCCTTGCCGCCGAGGCGTCCAGCCCCGGCTTTCGCGCCGAGGCAGCCCCCCGCGCCGCTCGGGCGCCTCGACCAGGCGCAGCGGGAAAAGGCGGAAGGGGGGGCTAGCGCGCAAAGCATATTTCCGCGTGCGCCGCTGGCGACCCCTTTCCTGCGGTCTGCGCCGCCCAGATCCGAGCCGGAAGGCGGCGCCGCCAAGCTATCGCCTACGAAAGTCGCCGATATGACGGTCGCCGGCTCGCCAGCGGCGGGTTCGGAACCGGAGGTCGCCGAAATAGACCCGCCTGAAACTGCGCCGTCGCAGACCATCGCCGCGCCGCTGGTCGCCTCGAGCGCGCCGGACGCTGCGAACGCGGATCCGTTGGATTCCATAGAGGAAGAGATGGCCAAGCTACTCGGGCGTAGCCCGGCGAATTGAAACTCGCACGTCCAAGTCCTCCGAGTGCAGAGCGAAAGCGCCGGAGGGTTGGGCGAAGACCGATCGGGGCCGGTGTGGATTTATGAATGGAGCCAAGCCCGGCGCCTAAAAGCAAGAGCTGGGCGTTCGCGACTGGGAGCGCGAGGAAATCACTCGATTAGACAATTTTGAATGCGCCGGCGCCGAAATTGGGCGAAGCGCTCCCTTACAGGCGAGTCTTTCCTTATTTTTAGTCGTCGCGATAGACCCGCTCGCGCCTCTCGTGGCGTTCCTGCGCCTCGACCGACAATGTCGCGATCGGCCGCGCATCGAGGCGCTTCAAGGAAATCGGCTCGCCTGTTTCCTCGCAATAGCCATAGGTGCCATCGTCGAGACGCCCGAGAGCGGCGTCGATCTTGGCGATCAGCTTGCGTTGGCGGTCACGGGCGCGCAACTCGATCGCTCGATCCGCTTCTGACGACGCCCGATCGGCCAGATCCGAATGATTTTCGCTTTCGCTCTGCAGAACAATCAGGGTTTCTTTGGCCTCGCGCAGAATGTCTTCTTTCCAATCCAGCAGCTTTTTCCGAAAATATTCGCGCTGCCGATCGTTCATGAAATCTTCGTCTTCAGAAGGCTTGTAATTATCGTTCATTAGTTCGGTAGGCACTTGCGAGTCTCCCCAAACCCAAAACGGAGCCCTTATAGCCTTTACTTCGTCTACAGACAATAAAATGTCGAGCAAACAGGAAGGCGCGGCAGATCTGTCCACTAAATGGGAAATGCCCGCCTGCTGAATTTTCGCGAAACCATGAAGCGATTCGCTACGAAACGTCGTTCGGCGGACACGGAATGCGTTGAACCACCGTCCGGCAGCGCCTTGAAAAGAAATATTTGCAATCTCGGAGCTATCTCGAACGCCGCCGGACTCACCCCTCGACGTTCATGGCTTTGCGTAAATTTGCGGCGACCTTGTCGAGAAAACCCGTGGTCGACAGCCAAGGCTGGTCGGCGCCGACGAGAAGCGCGAGATCCTTGGTCATGAAGCCGTCCTCGACGGTCGCGACGCAGACCTTTTCCAGCGTTTGCGCGAATTTTGCGAGATCGGCGTTGAAATCGAGCTTGGCGCGATGCGCGAGGCCACGGGTCCAGGCGAAAATCGAGGCGATCGAATTGGTCGACGTGTCCTTGCCCTTTTGATGCTCGCGGTAATGGCGCGTCACGGTCCCATGCGCGGCCTCGGCCTCGACAGTTTTTCCGTCCGGGCTCATCAAGACCGACGTCATCAGGCCGAGAGAGCCGAACCCCTGGGCCACCGTGTCCGACTGAACGTCGCCATCGTAATTCTTGCAGGCCCAGACATAGCCGCCGGACCATTTGAGCGAAGAGGCGACCATGTCGTCGATGAGGCGATGCTGATAGGTCAGGCCGGCGGCGCGAAAGGCTTCCGCGAATTCGCTTTCGAAGACTTCCTGGAAAAGATCCTTGAAGCGGCCGTCATAGCTCTTGAGGATCGTGTTCTTCGTCGACAGATAGACCGGATAGTGCCGGTTCAGCCCGTAATTCATCGAGGCGCGAGCGAAATCCCGAATGGAATCGTCTAAATTATACATCGTCATTGCGACGCCGGAGCCCGGATATTTATAGACCTCCTTTTCGATGACCGTTCCGTCTTCACCCTCGAACTTGACGGTCAACCGTCCTTTGCCAGGAACCTTGAAGTCGGTGGCGGAATATTGATCGCCGAACGCATGGCGGCCGATCACGATCGGATTGGTCCAGCCTGGCACGAGGCGCGGCACGTTTTGGCAGATGATGGGCTCGCGGAAGATCACGCCGCCGAGAATGTTGCGGATCGTTCCATTCGGCGATTTCCACATTTGCTTCAGCTTGAACTCTTCGACCCGCGCCTCGTCCGGCGTGATCGTCGCGCATTTGACGCCGACGCCCCATTTCTTAATGGCGTTCGCGGCCTCTACCGTCACCCGGTCGGCGGTCGCGTCCCGGTTCTCGATCGAGAGGTCGTAATATTCGAGATCGAGGTCGAGATAGGGATGAATGAGCTTGTCGCGGATGTCATGCCAGATGATCCGGGTCATCTCGTCGCCGTCGAGTTCGACGATAGGACTATCGACCTTGATCTTGCTCATTCTTGGGGCCCTTGAAATTTCAGCGGAAGCGAGAGAATTCTTTAGCGCATGCGCTCGAGAAAGTTGCGTGACTTTTTGGCCTCGGCGACCCCGCACGTCGAGAGGGGATCCGCGCGGCCGAATGCGAGCGTCTTAGAACGCCGAAAGGCTCGATCGCAATGGGTTCCGCGATTGGCGGCGTCCGGTCCCGCACTGAGCCGTGCGAGCGGTCGAGCCGCTCCCCGCGGGGAGCGCAAAAGAAACCGTTGAAAGAAAACGTCGAATGAACTGGGCGCCGATCAAAGGTCCCTTGGCGACAGGTCGGCGGGATCAGCCGCGGCGGCCGATTCATTTCCCGGTTCCGGCGCGCAGGGATTGCGCGACTGCCGGATCGACGTCGCCGACGAGGGAATCGAGAATCGCCTGATTTTGGGGGGGCGCATTGCGATAGGCGGCGACCAAAGCGGCTTTGCGACGCGGCTGATAAGTGAGGATCTTACGAATCTCGTTTTTGACGGCAATTTGCACGTCCTTGTCCGCCAAGGCGTTCGACGTGGCGGCGCGCTCGAGGCGCATGTCGGCGAGGCTCGATTCATTCGGAGCCGTGAGATAGGCGTTTTCGAGGAAAGAAACGCCGCCGTCGTTCGCTTGCCCGCCGGGAAGGTTCGCTAGCAAGAGCCAGGCTGCGCCGTTGATGGGGGAATAGGCGAGCGCCGTTTCGGCCCGCGATCTCGTCAGTTCGATGCGGGCGGCGTTGGCGGGCGTGAGAGCGGCGGCCCGATCGAGCCACATAAGGCTCGAATCGGCGAAGGCGGCGTCCGCCCAGAGGTCTCCTCTGATCCCGCCAAGGTAAGCAGCGAGCAAGGCGCTCAATCGATGATCTCCGGCCGCCGCGGCGCTGGCCTTGTCGTGCGCGAGGCCGGCTGCTTTAGGACGCAATAGCTCAGGCAGGAGGAGCCATAGGCCGCTGAGCGCGACTAGGACTCCGAAGGCGAGCAGCGCCTTGCGGACGGAGGCCGCCGCCGAGGAGATAGCCGGCGCCGGCGCTTTTTGGTAAGACGCCGAGTGCAAAGGGGGGCTCACCATCCTGTATGTCCCTCGATCTTGCGCCTATGCCTGTCGGCGCTGAAACTAAGTGGAACCGCCCGCTGCGAACTCGTCGCTACTCCAACCTCCAGCCGAGAAAGTCGCGTCGAGCAGGGGGCTGAAGCAAGACTTGAGGGGCGGGCGGTCATAGGCGAGGAAGGTTGCTCATCGCTACATCCTCAGCGGCGGTCTGTCGAGTTCTGACGCCGCCCGCACCTGTAAAGGGCAGGAGCCGTGCGCCGCCGCGAATTCGGACACAGACCCTCGACCAGGTCTTAAAACTCACGGGACTTCCTGGCGTTTGAACATGCTCTAGAGGAAGCCGATATTGTCGCCCTCGAGCCATAAGCAGGTCAATCGGCCGGTCGCATAGGCTCCTGTATCGATGCCGATGCGGTTTGGCCGCACCTCCGGATCCTTCGTCGGCGTATGGCCATGCACGATCACTTTCTCAAACGGTTCCTCATGCGCCAAGAAGTCCTCTCTGATCCAAAGCAAATCTTCGTCACGTTGACGCGACAACGGCGCGCCGGGCCGCACGCCGGCGTGAACGAAGAAATAATCGCCACAGGTGAAAGACAGGGGGAGCTCGGCGAGAAAGCGACGGTGGCTCGCGGGGATCGTCCGTGAAAGCTCTTCCGCAAGCGCGGCCTGCTCCATGGGGCCAGCGTTGATCGAGGGCTTTAGCCCATAGGACAAAAGCGTCGTCAAAGCGCCGAAGCGGGCCCAATCCTTGAGAATCGCAGGATTTTCGAGAAACTCCACGAGACAGACCTCGTGATTGCCTTTCAAGCAGAGGGTCTGGTGGGTTTCTGCGCGCCGGATCAGCCGATTGAGCACCCCCGCCGAATCAGGGCCGCGGTCGATATAGTCGCCAAGAAAAACTTCAACCGCGCGTTCGATCGGACGCGCCTCGAGATCCTGGTCGATCCGCAGGAAAAGCTGGTCCAGAAGATCGGCGCGGCCATGAATGTCGCCCGTCGCATAGATCCTCAGCCCGTCTGGAACGGCCGGGCGCACGGGGTCGGCTGAGCGGAAAAGAGGCGATTTCCACATTAACACGCCAGTTCATGAAAGCGGCGGATTGCCCCGGCCCGCGCCGGAAGGAGGGCCGTACAGCCAGCGACGATGAGAAGCAGGACCGATGGCGAACGCCTCGCCGCGGGGTGCGGCCCGGTCGAACGCACGGAACGCTTCCTGTTCCCATTAAACGCGAATCGGGTCCAGTTCATTTGATCCATAGCGGCGCGATATTCTAATGTTCAGCTTATGGCCGAAGCAATCGGGTAAGAGTCGTAGCGGCGAGGGCGGGCTTGAAAGCGAAGATCAGCATCATCTGTATCGGCGTGCGCGACTTCGAAAAATCGCGGAGTTTTTATCGGGACGGCCTCGGCTTTCCGACCCATAATTATATGATGGGCGACGATCATGCCATGTTCGCGATGGAAGGCGCTTGGCTTTCGCTCTATCCGCGTGACAAGCTCGCGGCGGATGCAGGGGCGCCTTCCGACGGCGCAGGCTTTTCCGGCGTCACGTTCGCGCATAACGTAAGCTCGAAGGAGCGGGTGGACCTCCTCTTCACGGAACTCATCGGCGCCGGCGCCAAGCCGATCAAATCGCCGCAAGACGCCGCTTGGGGCGGCTATCACGCCTATTTCGCCGATCCGGACGGCTATTTGTGGGAGATCGCCTATAATCCGTTCACGGACCTGACCTGACCCTGACGCAGGTTGGCCATGCGACAGTCTGGGCTCCGACGAACGCCTGCCTCTCGCGTTGTTTTGCTCGGAGTCTGGCGGGCGACCGAACGGCTCGTTCTGAAGAGTTGGAGTCGGCGAGGCGCGCGGCGAAAACTGCCTAAGTCCGCGGCGTTAAAAGGGTTCCGCTTTGAGGAAAGCCTTGAAGGCCGCGACCGCCTTTTCGAGTTCTTTGTCCATATCGGCAGTGGCTGCGCCCCACCGTTCGGCGGCCGCGATCGCCGCTTCGTCATGTGCTCCGGCCTCGTCGCGCCAAGCGCGAGTTTCCGCCTCTACGAAAGGGGTCTTGGCCTCTTCGTCATGCATCTCGCCGAGGGCCGCCTGCAAATCGCCGAGCGATTGCACAAAGCGCTTCATCTCCTTTCGGTCAGCGACGCCGTCGAGGGCGTCGCCGAAAAATTCGCTCATGTAGCGCAGCTTCTTGGCCTCGATCCGCACCCGGTGGCGCGCCTCGGATCCAAGATTGGCGAGATCGGCGCCGAGAGTTTTGAGCTTCTTGGATCGCTTTTTCAATCGGCCGCCGATGAAGTTGGAGAGCGAGGCTTCGAGCGCGTCGGATGGCTGCGCGCGCCATTGGCCATTTTCGATCCAGGCGATCAACTCGATGAGAAGGATCCGCCCCCGCGCGCTTCGCGCTCCATTGAGAGCCTCTTGATAAAGCCGGCGGCGCTTGGCTTCGAGGCGGTCTGCGAAAGGTTGCAGGGCCTGCCGCGCCGTCGGATCGGTCTTGGGCGAGCGCAGTTTCGCGCATAGAATATCGAGGTCGCGCGCCGCTCCGAGCAGGCCTGCGAGCCATCTGAGCTCATCCTGGATCTTGGCGACCGCGTCGTCGCGAACCATTGGCTTGAACAAGCTGATGGTGGCGCGCAGGCGCCTGATCGCGACGCGGGCCTGATGAACGGCCTCGACTCTGTCGTCCCCCGAAAAGGCGGCTTCATTCAGCATGAAATCATGGAGACGCCGGGAACAAATCGATCGGAACGCCTGCGGGTTTGTCTTTTCGGCGGAAAGGCGAAGCTTTTCTCCCTTGGCCGATCGGCCCCAGGAGCCTCGCGCGAGAAGATAGCCGCGTTCGGCTTTGCTGATTGCGCTCGGGAGCAGCGACGTCTCTTGCACAAGCCGCCGCGCGACGTCGAACAAGCCGGCCGCGTCGCCGCCTTTCAGCTCCAGCTCCAGCTCGCTGATCGGGAGCTTGGAACCGCCGGCTTCGATCTCGCCTCGATCCACGGCGCATTCGATGCGCGTGGCGCCCTGATCCAACTGGAAGGACATGCGCTCGATGCAGACCCGAAAGAGGGGACGCAGCGATTCGCGGATTTCGCGCCGCTCGGTCAATTCTCCGAGAGGCGTTCCGTCGATCGCCGCGAAATCAAGCGCAGGGCCGGTGATCTCGCATTCCCACTCCCTTCTCTGGACGCCTGATTCCATGTCGCGCTTGACGGTTTGAACGAGGCGTTTGGCCGATCGCCGCAGACGCAGGGAGAAGCCGTGTTTCCAGAGGTCTCGATCGGCCGTGTCGAAATAGGTCGCATCGAGGCGTTCGAACCGAGCGTCCTCCGGCCTGCCGTTCAAAGCCGGCGCGCCCAGGATCCTTTCCAACTCCGTCGGCGCGAAGAGAAATTTCAGTTCGGTCTCTAGCGCCTTGTCGGAGGCGGGGAGCGCTTTTTGATCTTCGCCGGATTTATACTTGTGCGCTCTCATGGATTGCCTTCGCCGCCGCCGTTGCGCGGATCGTGCGCGCCGGCGCTTTTTCCGTCCAGCTTGAAAACGGCGGCGCAGGCGCGTGGGCGCGGTTACGCCGAGGAGCGCCTCGCTCTCAGCGCGTCGAGGTCTTCAAGGCGTTCATTCGTACACTTGTAGGATAGTCTTCGACAACTTATGTGACGAGGCCGACGGAAAAATTCGTGAATCGGATGCGGAGGCTATTTTCGATGCGGTGCGCATGTTTTGAAATGTTCTAATTGGGCGTTCGTTCATTTTCGTTTGTTGAATGACGAATAATAAAAACCAAATAAGATCATAATGATAGAGTTAAATTATTTTAACCTGCGCCACATTGAAATGCTGTTCAGACTATGTTAATCGTGACGCCGTAGAGTAAGGTAGTTCTTCTGTGTTATATTTGTGTGCTGACAGATTTGAATATTTAGCTTTTGACAAATAATAGCCAAATTTAAGAGGAAAAAATGGTTCAAAGGGAAGTTATTATCGAGGTTTTGCTTGAGGCTAGCAATCTCTTGCAGAAAAAGGGTTGGAATAAATATTCCATGGCTCTCGACCAATACGGCAAGAAATGCGGTCCGGATAGTTCCGATGCGGCATGCTATTGTCTGTCTGGAGCGCTCGTCAAAGCATGGCGATCCATTGATCCAGAAAACGAGAATTTCTATTTCAGATATTTTGAAAAGAAGTTTTCGGACGTTTTGCGCGCCCGATATAATTATGATCGGACTTTTACGCAGTGGAATGATCATGTTGCAACGTCCCGTGAGGATGTCGTCAACTTGATTCATTTAGTTGTGACGTCGCTTTTGGTTGAGCAACCTTTGTTCGCTCCTGAGGTTGAACGGCTGAGCGCTTAACTGACGATGTTTTTGGATCTGCTCGATCCAAAAACACTGAAATGATGGAAGTTTATCATTGGCGTGGGATGCGGGCGGAACGTCGATGCCCCGCGTTCCTCTTTCGGCATTTTGGGATTGTCGCGCGAGTTCTTCAACAGAGAACGCGGTTCGCTGATGATTCGCGCCGTCGCCTGATGCGCTATCTCCTCGCCGCGTGATTGGGTCTCGAAGAATGAGACGAATCGCAAACGCCGTTTAGGGCGTGTGTAGACATCCGCGCCGAGCGGCGCCTCGCATGTGGATGTGATTGCGATGAAGGTTGATGTTTAGGCGGGCGTTCCATCTAGCAATAGCCCTTCAGCCTCGGATCGGCGCAAGATGGCTTGGCGCCGCGTCTGTCACAGTTCGGCGTGCGCCGCGTTCAATTTGCCAGGCCCCGTGCTTATGAGGCTTCGACTTCGCGAAACATCAATGGACTTGCAGCAGGAGCGCCACGAGCTCGCTCTGGCGATGCGTTCCGGTCTTCGCAAAAATTGACTTCAATTGGTTCCGCGCCGTCTCGCGGGAGATTTTAAGCTCGATCGCCGCGATCTCCGGTCCGGCTCCACGGGCGATGATGCATGCAAGCTTCGCCTCCGATGGCGTGAGGCCGAAGGCCTTCGCCAAGATCGGCGCCGGCGGACCAGGCTTCGGTCCCAGGGCGTTGAGCGTCAGCAGAGCGCGAACTTCAGGAGAGGGCCATCTCGCGGCGGGATCAATCGGCCAAATCCGCAAGAGAATCGGCAATTTGTCCTGACGCGGCACGATCAGCGGGTCGGCCGGCGGCGTAAGTTGAAATGGTTGCGACTTGAGCTGATCCGTGAAGGTTCTGAGCTTGGCGCGCGCCTCGATGTCGCGGATCAAGAGGCGCCGGTCCTTGACGCGCACGTCATTATCGAAGGCCTCGACGGCTGAAAGATTGACGCCGACGACATATCCGTCGAGATCCAAAAGCACTGCGGGACCGCGCAGCATATTGAGCGCGTTCTGCGAATTGAACGTCTCGACGTCTGACCTCGACAAGGCTGCGATTTCGACCAATCGGCGGGTGAAAGCCGCGAGGATTCGTCTTTCCTCGGTCTCCAAGTCGATTTCGTCATAGCACACGGCAAATGGGGTCATCGGATCGCCAATATAATTCGTGTGAGCGTTGCGGCGCATGCTGGGCCCCATCTCTTTCGTGCGTTCGAATAAAATGGTCCCGGTCTGACCAGAATGCGTGCAAGTCTCTTTCCGGGCAGTCACAAATTTAGGTAAAGGCGGATTGAGTTTCTGCGCTACGTAATAATGGATAATGATCTATCGAATTAAGCGGTACTCATAGATTCTATTGCTAGGTTAAATTATGGAGCGGATATGATTTTTTGATGTGCTGCAGCGCACACTCCAGCCAAAACTGAGCGATAGCCATAGTCGATTTTCGTACAATTGGTGCATCTTTATATAAGTTTATAATCATCAGGGGGGCACGTTGATGCTGACGTTTATTGTAAGCTGGATTTGACAAGAAAACAGCAAAAACAGAGCTGTCACAGGACCTGCTAAATATAATATTTATTTTGATAAAAATAACCTATTGAAATGCGTAATTCATTTTTCAAATATGCGGACGTTTCGTCGCCTGGTCTGGGAGCCGCCGCCCACGCTTTGATGTCGTCCATAGTTTTCGTTTTTTGCTATAGCATCGCGGTCTCGAGTCGAATGCAGACTAAAAGCGGGCGTCTCCGTCCTGCTGTTTAGGCCGACGCATGAGCCTTCGCCGCAATTTTGGCGATGGCGAGACGGCGCGAAGATAAGTAATCAAAGCTCGCCGCCGCCGTGATTCTTCTGTGTCGAGACGGCGGATGAGGCGTCATTCAGCAAGGGCTTACGCCGATTGGTGTCGGCGAGTGAGCAATAAAGGAGCCATGGCATGATTTCGGTGACGTTTCCCGATGGCGCTGCGCGCGCCTATGAAGCTGGCCTCAGCGGCTTTGAGATCGCAAAGAGCATCTCTCCTTCGCTCGCGAAGCGTGTTGTCGCCATGGAGCTCGACGGCGATTTGCGCGACCTCGCCGACTCCGTCACGCGGGACGCGCGCATCGAATTTATCGGCCGCGACGATCCACGCGCGCTCGAGCTCATTCGGCATGACGCCGCGCATGTGCTCGCCGAAGCCGTCCAAACGCTTTTTCCGGGCGTTCAGGTGACGATCGGGCCGGTGATCGAGAACGGCTTTTATTATGATTTCCACCGTGATGAGCCCTTCACGCCGGAGGATTTCGCTGCGATCGAGAAGAAAATGGCCGAGATCGTCGCCCAGGATCGGCCTTTCACCAAGGAAATTTGGTCTCGCGACCAAGCCAAGTCTTGGTTCGAGACCCATGGCGAAGCGTTCAAGGTCGAGCTTGTCGACTCCATCCCGGGGAACGAGGATCTGAAGATCTATCGGCAGGGCGATTGGCTGGATCTCTGCCGAGGTCCGCATATGCCCTCGACGGGCCGGATTGGCAAAGCGTTCAAGCTCATGAAGGTCGCGGGCGCCTATTGGCGCGGCGATTCGGCCAAGCCGATGCTGCAGAGGATCTATGCGACGGCTTTCGCCAGCCAGGACGAGCTCGCCGCCTATTTGAAGCAGCTCGAAGAGGCCGAACGGCGAGACCATCGCCGCCTCGGAAGGGAGATGGACCTCTTCCACTTCCAGGAGGAAGGTCCTGGGACCGTCTTCTGGCACCCTAAAGGTTGGACCCTGTTCCAGACTCTGATCGCCTATATGCGGCGGCGTCAGCAGGCGGAAGGCTATCAGGAGGTCAACACGCCGCAGGTGCTCGACCGCGCCCTATGGGAGACGTCGGGCCACTGGCAGACCTTTCGCGAGAACATGTTTTTGACCAAGACCGAGGACGAGCGGGTTTTCGCCCTGAAACCGATGAATTGCCCCGGCCATGTGCAGATTTTCAAGAACGGGTTGAAGTCCTATCGAGATCTGCCGATGAAGATCGCCGAATTCGGCGTCGTGCATCGTTATGAACCTTCGGGCGCCCTCCACGGGGTGATGCGCGTGCGCGCCTTCACGCAGGACGACGCGCATATCTTCTGCACCGAGGATCAGATCATGGCGGAGAGCATGAAGGTCAACGACCTCCTTCTCTCCATCTATGAGGATTTCGGCTTCGAGGACGTGGTCATCAAGCTGTCGACCCGGCCGGAAAAGAGGGTCGGCTCGGACGAGGCCTGGGACAAGGCCGAGGCCGCGCTCGGCCGCGTTCTCGAGCAGATCGCGGCGCGCGGCTTCAAGACCGGAATCAATCCGGGAGAAGGGGCTTTCTATGGGCCGAAGCTCGAATATACGTTGCGGGACGCGATCGGCCGCGAATGGCAATGCGGCACGACGCAGGTCGATTTGAATATGCCTGGGCGTTTCGGCGCGTTTTATATAGCGCCGAGCGGCGAGAAAACGACGCCCGTGATGATCCATCGGGCCATATTCGGCTCGCTCGAGCGATTCACCGGGATCTTGATCGAGCATTTCGCCGGCCATCTGCCGCTCTGGCTGTCTCCGGTTCAGGCCGTCGTCGCCACGATCACGCAAGAGGCTGACGATTATGCCTTCGAAATCGCCGCCGAGGCCCGTAAACGCGGCCTTCGGATTGAGATGGATCTGAGAAATGAAAAGATCACCTATAAGGTGCGCGAACATTCCCTAGCTAAGATTCCCGTCCTTCTCGTCGTTGGCAAGCGGGAGAGCCAAGAGCGCGCAGTCTCGATTCGTAGGCTCGGCTCTGCGGAGCAAGCGTCATGGAGCATAGAGGACGCCCTCGCCGCGCTGGCGGCGGAAGCGACTCCGCCGGATTTGAAACTGGCCACAGCGGGAGCGTGAGTAGAGGGCTTGAGCATTGGGCGCGAGGCCGGCGCGGGCCCAGGCGCGGTAATCTTCCTTCGGATGATTCGCCTACTTTGTGAGAATAGCTCAATAGTGCGACGATGAAATATGTGCGGCGGCTATGTCGCCGCGCATCCAGCGATTGTGCAAAAACACACATTCGCTTCCTCCCAGCCCATTAGTGGATGGCGTTTTTTGGATCGCATATCGCGCGGTCTGTCATTGCTCGGGTTTTTTGGTTGATTTTTGGATACTAACGTAGCTTAATAGGAACGAAGCAGCCTGCTAATCGACGCGAGATTGCAAATGTACTTTAACCGCTTGAGCCGGATAGCGGAGTCTGAGGTCCGAGTCGAGCGAAGCGTGAAGCGGATTGACGTCTCGTATAAGAATATCGAGACGATCGCCGGCTTCGTTGATATATTAGTTATAGTATTTGCGAGTGGTTTCGGAGGCGGCCTTTATCAATATCTTTGGTATGGGCAGGTGACCGGGGCCGAGGTGAATTTTGCCGTCGGCGTCGCCAATAGCTTGCTCTATGTCTATGTCGCGGGCTCGCGCGGCCTTTATCGTTTGCCTGTTCTTCTTGAACCCTCGCGCTACTTGGCGCGTATTTTCATGACGTGGGCGATCGTCGGTCTTTTCGTTACGTCCTTTTTGTTTTTCATCAAGGGGGAGACGGCCTTTTCGCATGGGGCGATGATTACTTCCGCCATGTTGCAAATCGTCTTGCTGCTTCTCGCGCGGTGGATCGCTGAGAAGGCGTCGAGATCGATGATGGCGACGGGCAGCCTGGCCGGGCGCCGCATCGTGACCATCGGGGAGCCGGACGAACTCCTCAGATTGAGCGCCGCCCTTCTGTTCCGCTATTTCGGCCTCAACGAGGTCGCGCGCGTCTCCGTCTCGGCAAAGCACGGGCCCGCGTCGGATGACCTCCTCGTAGATCTCGACCGCGCGCTCCATGAGGCGCGAGAGCAGGGCGTGGACGAATTCGTCGTGGCGCTTCGTTGGGACAGCAAGGAGCTTCTCGAAACGATCCGCACCCGGCTTCGCGCGTCCCCGCTCCCCGTGCGTCTCTTGCCCGATCACACAATCCGGTCGGTGCTGGGCCGGCGGGCGCTTTCGACGCGCGGCCCTGCTCTCACGGTCGAACTCCAACGCGCGCCTTTGACCCCGGTCGAGAGAATGACCAAGCGGGCGCTCGACCTTCTGGGCGCCGTAACGGCGATTGCGCTCTTGTCGCCGCTTCTGATCGCGACCGCTATCGTGATCAAGCTCGACAGTCCCGGTCCGGCAATCTTCCGTCAGCGTCGAAACGGCTTCAACACGCAGCCCTTCGTCATCTTCAAGTTTCGGACAATGACCGTCCAAGAGGATGGCGCGACGATCACCCAGGCGAGGCGCGGGGACCACCGCGTGACGCGGGTCGGCCAGTTTTTGCGGCGGTCGAGCATGGACGAGCTGCCGCAGCTCTTCAATGTCCTGTTAGGCGACATGTCTTTGGTGGGGCCGCGGCCGCATGCGCTCGCCCATGACAATGAATATAAAGCGCTGATCGCAAAATATGCCTTCCGCCATCATGTGAAGCCCGGGATCACGGGCTGGGCGCAGGTCAATGGCTTACGGGGCGAAACTGGACGTTTGGAACAGATGGTGGAGCGCGTCAGACTCGACCTTTGGTATATCAACCATTGGTCGTTCAGCCTCGACATCAACATCCTCGTGCGAACCTGCTTCGAAGTGCTGCGCAATCGCGCCTATTAGATCATCACGCGCAAAAGCGTGAACGTTTTGATCTGAGATAGCGTAACGACGGCGGGTCCGACGACCGGCCGGCGGATCAATACGGTTCCCTAGGCATAGGGACTGCCGACATAAAATTCGCCGCTGCTGTGGTCGAAGTTGGCGAGCAGGCCTCCGCCGACATTGGCGTCGTTGAGACCATATCACATCGATAATATATCAATGTCGACGACCGTCTCTTCCTCTTTAGGGTTGGTCCTGTAATCCAGGAATAGAACCGCCGCCCAAAGGCCAGCTGTCCGGGTCGACGACGACCCGAAGTCTGGCGGCCGCCGCGCCAGTTCTTCTGCGTCGCGCAGGCGGACGTGAGCACGCGCGACCACGCGCCCCTGCCTGAAAGGGCCTATCCTAATCAGAGAACTGATAGAATAGGCTCAATGTTTTTGAACCGGAGCGAATGACTTATGTCGACAAGAGCCGAATGCTCCAGTCGTCATCCGTCGTGCTTCTCCTTCACGCGTCAATAGAGCGGATACACCTGAACCTGGCTCCGAACCGGTCCGATTGAGAGCCATCCGTCAGCGATTGAGATCGGCACAGGCAGGCGTGATCCGCCACCAGCCTCCCGCTTGCCGAGGACATTCGCCACCAGCGAGCCGGCGGCGATGAGCGTGGGATCGACGCCGAGCTTTTGCAGAAACGGCTCAAGGCCCGCGATCGTGGCGGGAAAATTGCCCGTGATCCTGTGCTGATCGTCGAGAGCAAGTTCGCCATGGCCTTCGAGGGTCGAAGTGCCGCTCGCGAGGCGGATCGTCTTGAGATCGACCTTGCCGCCGGCCACGCGCCATTGCTCGAGGCTGTCCTGCAGCTTCGCAGCGCCGGCGAGATTCGCTTGCGTGATCGTCCCGGCGATCGTTGTCGTGACCGGCGGCTGTAGGCCGAAGCGGCTGTCGAGCACGGGAGCCTGGGCGTCGTTCACGGTCAGGCGGAAATCATAAGAAAAGGGGGCCGCGCCGGGCGGCGAAACGACATAGGCCAGCACATTGCTGGCGCTGCCCGACGCTTTTTCGAGATCGCCGAGGAGGCCCTGCACGGTCACCTGCTCGCCGAGAAGGGAGATGCGCGAAAAAGCCTCCGGCCGTCCCACGAATTCCATGCCGAGACTGCCCCATTGAGCCACCGCGTCGACCGCGCCGTCGCTCGTCTTGACGATGAGTGGCGCCTCCAATTCGGCGACGAGGGTCTGCGACCGCAACAGGGGGCTGGCGACGCGAAGGCCCCGCAGGCTGCCGGTGAATTTCTTGCCGGCGATCTCTCCCTGGAACAGGGGATTGGCGCAGGACACCTCGATTTCGAGCGGATAGCCGGAAATGCGCTTATCTGGACAAATCCAGCTGCGGCCGGCGGCGGCTTCATGCTCGATCCACGTGGCGAGGGCGCCGTCCGCTCGCCGCGACGCGACGAACCAAAACAGCGACCAGCCGATGATCACTGCGGCGAAAAGGGCCAAGACCATCGTGATCGGTCCGCTCGAAATCAAACTCTTCTTGGACTCAGAGCCTTGTGACGCCATGTTTTTTCCTCCCGGAGAGTCAATGCGCCGTGGGCCTTTTTCTTGTTGCGCGCGCTCCATGCCTGGGGCGAAGCTGGAAAGGTCCTCGACTTTTCTCTTTGCGCATCATCGTTTATAGCGCCGCCGGTCATGGAGCAAACATTCGAATGACTCTAGGTGAGGATCTTTGGATCTTCGGTTATGGTTCCTTGATGTGGCGGCCCGGCTTCGACTTCGTCGAGCGGCAAGGCGCGATCGTGCGCGGCTATCATCGCTCGCTTTGCGTCTATTCCCATGTTCATCGTGGAACCAGCGAGCGGCCGGGCCTCGTGCTCGGACTCGATAAGGGCGGTTCGTGCAAAGGGGTCGCGTTTCGCGTCGCTGCAGGTCGGGCAGAGACGACGCTCGCCTATCTCCGCGCCCGTGAGCAAGTCACGTCGGTCTATCGCGAAATTTCCCTGCCGGCGCGGCTCGCCGACAAACGGATGGTTCACGTCGTATGCTATGTCGCCGACCGCGCTCACGCCCAATATGCCGGACGGCTCGCGCGCGACGAACTCGCGCGCCTGGTGGAGCAGGGCGTCGGCCAATCAGGGGCGAATTCCGAATATGTCAAGAAGACGCAAGCTCATCTCGCCGAGCTCGCCATTCGCGACGAGATCCTGGACTGGCTGTCGAAGGAACTCGGCTGAGGCTCTTTTTTGTGCAATTTTTGATATGGCGCTCGACGTCGGGATCGCCCTCAGGCGCCTTCCGCGAGGCGGCTGGCGGTCAAATCGGCGAGCGCCGCCCGCCGCTCGTGCGGGCTTTCGGTCAACAGATGGACATGCCATTCGCGAACGCCCGCGCGCAAAGCCTCGCGGACCTGTTCCGGCTGGCCGCAAAATCGGCCCTCGCGCCATTCGAGCTCGAAAGCGGAGATCTGCCGCCGCGCATTTTGAGAGTCGAGCGCCACAGCGAGAACGATGGCCTTGTCGAATTCCGGCAGCCCGCCCCATAAGGCGTCGGCCTCGGCTGGAAACACCGAGCACACATAGCGACGCCCAGACAAACCGCGCCAGGCGTGGAAGCGTGAGGCCAAAGCGCGGCCCGCCAGACAATCGAGCGGGGCGTCGAGGCCGCGCGAACGCCATCTCGGGTCTTCGCGCGGCGCCTCGTCCGCGAGGTCGGGGCGCCGCGCAAGACGCGTGGCTCCGGTGACGGAATAAAACTGAACTAAAACGCCCATGACGCTTCGCCCAACGAATCAACTGGAACAAAGCTAGAACATATTCATCTCTTGTCAACCATGACGCGTAAAAGACACGAAAAAATGAAAAAGACGTAGGAAGCCGCAGGCGCTCGACCCCCGAGCGCTCAAAGCGCGGCCACGTTCCTCGGCTGGCCTGCGGCGCCTTTGAGGGAGGGGTCGGCGGCCAGCGCCTCAGCGACGAGCTTTGCGGTCGCGGCTTCGATCCGCGTCTCGAGAGCGGTCATGAAGCTTTGTTTGTCGAGGCCAGTTCCGATCGGCTCGAGAAAGGCGATCACAGCGGTTCCTGGACGTCGCAGGCCGTTGCCGCGCGGCCAGAAAAGGCCCGTGTTGAGGGCGACCGGAACGCAGACCGCGCCGGCTTCGACATAGAGATGCGCGACTCCGGCCTTATATTGCAGGGGGGCGTCGACCGGGCGGCGCGTGCCTTCCGGAAAGATGATGATCTGGCGGCCTTGGGCGAGCGCTTGGCGGACCTGGCGGTTGAGGTCCGACAGGGCTTGCCCGCGCTTCGCCCTGTCTATGGCGACTTGCTCGGCGCGTTGCAGATACCAGCCGAAAATCGGGATGGCGACCAATTCCCGCTTGAGGACGAAGCTGAAATCATGCGCCGCCAAGGGGAGCGCCAGGGTTTCTAGCGTCGATTGATGCTTGGCGGCGATGAGGCAGGCGCCCGCGGGCAGGTTTTCGAGACCGCGAAATTCAACTTTGATCCGGCAGATCTTCTCGAGCAGCCAAAGCGAGGCGCTGACCCAGATCCGCGCGAGGCTTTGCACCGCAAGTCGGTTAAAGGCGAGATAGGGCAGTCCTAAAATCGCAAGGACGGCGGTGAGAAGATAAAACAGCGCGGTGAAAAGATGCGACCTTATCGAGAGCATGCGGGTGAGAGCCGAGGCGAGAGGGCGGTTTGATTTCTGATTTTGAAGGCTCGAGCCGGCGCGAGAGGGCGGAGCGGCCCCTCAACTCCGCTTGCATTTGGAGCGGAACGTCCAGCGCGCCTTGCCGTGCAGGCCCTTGGCGTCGGCTTGCTCGGAGCAGGCCTTGGATTTGGCTCTTTTCGCGGCGTCTGGACCGGCGTCCGGCTTAGCCGCGACCGTCGGCGCGGGCGTTTGCGCAGCGGCCGGCTGCGCGAAGGAAAGCGCCAGAAGTCCTGCGGCGATAATGGATGAAGTCGTCCTCATGTCCGAAATCCTTTCGTGGCGTTTGATGCGCGCGCCCCCGCTACTTAACCGGCGGCCGCCGCGGAACCAAGGCGTAAAAATTCGGGGCGAGCCAAAGCGGATCTTTACATATAAATATATCTGCATATATAAACGCATCTAGTCGCTCTTGCCGAAGGCTATGATGCCTCAAACCGACCATGCGCCGTTCGAGACCATCCTCTCCGCTTTGACGGCGGCAGGCGAGGCGACGCGGCTACGCCTGCTCAGCCTTCTCGCCGAAGCCGAACTCACCGTGACCGAGCTCGTCACCATATTGGGCCAGTCGCAGCCGCGCGTCTCCCGCCATTTGAAGCTTTTGGTCGAGGCCGGCCTCGTTGAGCGCCACCGCGAGGGCGCCTGGGTTTTCTTCTTCATCGCCCAGGCCGGACCGACGGCGCGTTTCGCGCGCGATCTCGTCGACCGGCTCGCGTCCGGCGACGCCCATCTTCTTGCCGACCGCGCTCGGCTCGCCGAGGTGCGCCAAGCCCGCGCGGAGCAGGCCGCGCGCTATTTCGCGGCCCATGCGGCGACCTGGGACGACGTGCGAGCGATGCATGTTCCAGAGGAGCGCGTCGAGGCGGCGATCCGCGAGGCGATCGGCGCGAAGCCCTTGCATGCGGCGCTTGATCTCGGGACCGGCGGCGGGCGCATGCTCGAGCTTCTCGCGCCGCTGGCGTCCCGCGCGGTCGGCGTCGATCAATCGCCGCAAATGCTGAGCGTCGCCAGGGCGCGGGTCGAGCGCGCCGGCTTGCGCAATGTCCAGTTGCGCCAGGGTGACATCTACGCCTTGCCGGTCGAGCCTGACTTCTACGATCTCGCCATCATGCATCAGGTCTTGCATTATCTCGACGATCCGCTGCGCGCGATCCGCGAGGCCGCGCGGGCCTTGCGGCCGGGCGGGCGGCTCCTCGTCGTCGATTTCGCGCCGCATGAGCAGGAGGAGCTGCGCGTCGCTCATGCGCATCGCCGCCTCGGCTTCAGCGGCGAGGAAGTGGCGGGATTCATGACCGCTTCCGGATTGGATTTCGTCATGCGGCGCGACCTTGCGCCCGAGGCGCGCGAGGGCGGCAAGCTCACCGTTTCGCTCTGGCTCGGCCGCGACCGCCGCATGCTCGCCGATCCCGTCCCTTTAACCACGCGAGAAGTTGCATGAGCGAGAATCCGTCCTGTGAGTTTCCGCGCGCGAGCCGGACGCATTGCCCCGACATTCGCGTGTCTTTCGAATTCTTCCCGCCCAAGACGGTCGCCATGGAGGCGATGCTGTGGGAATCGATCAACCGTCTCGCGCCGCTCGGGCCGTCCTTCATGTCGGTCACCTATGGCGCCGGCGGCTCGACGCGCGAGCGCACCCATGCGACGGTGGCGCGGCTCGCCAAGGAGGGCGTCGTCAAGCCAGCCGCGCATCTCACCTGCGTCGGCGCGGGGCGGGAGGAAATCGACGCGATCGCGAAAGGCTATTGGGACGCGGGCGTCCGCCATATCGTCGCACTCCGCGGCGATCCGCCGGAGGGCCTCGGCGCGAAATTCATGGCCCATCCGGAAGGCTATGAAAGCTCCTGCGCGCTGGTCGCCGGCATCAAGAAAATCGGCGATTTCGAGGTTTCGGTGTCCGCCTATCCAGAGCGCCATCCAGAAAGCCTGTCGCTCGACGCCGACCTTGATTTCCTGCGCGCCAAGGTGGACGCCGGCGCCAATCGAGCGATCACCCAGTTCTTTTTTGAAAATGAAATCTATCTTCGCTATCTGGACCGCATTCGCGCCGCCGGCATCGAAATTCCGGTCGTCCCGGGCGTGATGCCGATGCAGAATTTCAAGCAGACGGCGGGCTTCGCCAAAAAAGCGGGGGCGAGCGTTCCGCAATGGCTCGCCGATCGCTTTGAGGGATTGGACGACGACCCGCAAACGCGCAGCCTGGTCGCGGCGACGGTCGCCGCCGAGCAGGTGTTGGGCCTTGTGGATCACGGCGTCCGCGATTTCCATTTCTACACCAACAATCGCGCGGATCTCGTCTATGCGATCTGCCATCTTTTGGGGCTTAGGCCGAAACTCGAGCAAAAGGCCGCTTGAATGACGCATTCTTTTGACGGCGCGGCGACCCGCAAGGCGCTCCTCGAGGCCGCGCGGAATAGGATTCTCGTGCTCGACGGCGCTATGGGCACGATGATCCAGCAGCATAAGTTCAGCGAGGCCGATTTTCGCGGCGCGCGCTTCGCCGACTGGCCGCGCGATCTGCGCGGCAACAACGATCTGTTGAGCCTAACCCAGCCGCAAGCGATCAAGGCGATTCATCAAGCCTATCTCGACGCCGGCGCTGATATTATCGGCACCAACACATTCAATTCGACGCGGATCTCTCAGGCCGATTACGGCATGGAGGCCTTGGCCGGCGAACTGAATTTCGCCGCGGCGAAGCTCGCCCGCGAGGCGGCCGACGAGGCCGAGCGCAAGACCAGCGTCCGTCGCTTCGTCGCCGGCGCGTTGGGGCCGACCAATCGCACCGCCTCGATCTCGCCCGACGTCAATAATCCGGGCTTTCGCGCGGTGAGCTTCGACGAGCTGCGCGAGGCCTATGCGGAGGCGGCCCTCGCTTTGATCGAAGGCGGCGTCGACATCTTGATCGTCGAGACGATTTTCGACACGCTCAACGCCAAGGCGGCGTTGGCCGCGATCGAGGACGTCTACAACAAGACCGGCCAGCGTCTCCCGATCATGATCTCCGGGACGATCACCGATCTTTCGGGCCGCACGCTTTCGGGCCAGACGCCGACCGCTTTCTGGCATTCGCTGCGCCACGCCAAGCCGGTCTCCTTCGGCCTCAATTGCGCCCTCGGCGCGCGCGAGATGCGCGCCCATCTCGCCGAGCTGTCGCGCATCGCCGACACGCTGATTTGCGCCTATCCCAACGCAGGTCTGCCGAATGAATTCGGCCTCTATGACGAGAGCCCCGAATTTATGGCCGAGCTGATCGGCGAGTTCGCGGAATCCGGCCTCATCAACATTGTCGGCGGCTGTTGCGGCACCACGCCGCCCCATATTCAGGCGATCGCCGAACGCATTAAGGGGCTCGCCCCCCGCGCGATCCCCGAGATCGCGCCATTGCTGCGCCTTTCCGGACTCGAGCCCTTCACGCTCACGCGCGACATTCCCTTCGTCAATGTGGGTGAGCGCACCAATGTCACGGGCTCGGCGAAATTCCGCAAGCTGATCAAGGAAAATGATTTCCCCGCCGCGCTTGACGTGGCGCGCGATCAGGTCGCGATGGGCGCGCAGGTCATCGACGTGAACATGGACGAAGGCTTGCTCGACTCGCAGGCGGCCATGGTCGATTTTCTCAATCTCGTCGCCGCCGAGCCCGACATCGCACGCGTCCCGGTGATGATCGACTCATCGAAGTTCGCGGTCATCGAGGCCGGGCTCAAATGCGTGCAGGGCAAGGGCATCGTCAATTCCATCTCGATGAAGGAAGGCGTCGAGAAATTCATCGCCGACGCGCGGACCGTGCGCGCCTATGGCGCGGCTGTGGTCGTGATGGCTTTCGACGAGAAGGGCCAGGCCGACACGCGTGGCCGCAAGGTTGAGATCTGCTCGCGCGCTTACGACACCCTCACGAAGGAGGTCGGCTTTCCGCCTGAGGACATCATCTTCGATCCGAATATTTTCGCCGTCGCCACCGGCATCGAGGAGCATAATAATTACGGCGTCGATTTCATCGAGGCGGCGCGGGAGATCCGCCAGCGCTTTCCGCTCGTGCATATTTCCGGCGGCGTCTCCAATCTCTCCTTCTCGTTTCGCGGCAATGAGCCGGTCCGTCAGGCCATGCATTCGGTGTTTCTCTACCACGCCATTCAAGCCGGCATGGATATGGGCATCGTCAACGCCGGCCAGCTTTCGGTCTATGCCGAGATCGACCCAGAGCTGCGCGACGCCTGCGAGGACGTCATCCTCAACCGCCGTCCAGATTCTACAGAGCGCCTGCTCGCGCTCGCCGAATCCTACAAGGGGCAAGGGGCGGAAAAGGTCGAGAAAAACCTCGCCTGGCGCGAGGAGCCGGTCGCAAAGCGGCTAGAGCATGCGCTCGTCAATGGCATAACCGAGTTCATCGATCGCGACGTGGAGGAGGCGCGCCTCGCCTCCGCGCGCCCGCTCGACGTCATCGAAGGGCCGTTGATGGCCGGCATGAATGTGGTCGGCGACTTGTTCGGCGCCGGCAAGATGTTCCTGCCGCAAGTCGTCAAATCGGCGCGGGTCATGAAACAGGCCGTCGCCTATCTGATGCCCTTCATGGACGAGGAGAAGCGCCGGACCGGCTCCGGCGAGCGCTCCACCGCCGGCAAGATCCTGATGGCGACGGTCAAGGGCGACGTCCATGACATCGGCAAGAATATCGTCGGCGTCGTGCTCGCCTGCAATAATTACGAGATCATCGATCTCGGCGTCATGGTTCCGGCGGCGCGCATACTCGAGACCGCCCAGGCCGAGAAGGTCGACGCCATCGGGCTTTCCGGCCTCATCACGCCCTCGCTCGATGAAATGTGCTATGTCGCCGCCGAGATGGAGCGCGCCGGCTTCGACGTGCCGCTGTTGATTGGCGGCGCGACGACGAGCCGGGTGCATACGGCGGTCAAGATCCATCCGAACTATGCCAGGGGGCAGGCGGTCTATGTCACCGACGCCAGCCGCGCCGTTGGCACGGTGCAGGCTCTGCTCTCCGCCGCGTCGCGCGACGACTACATCGGAACGATTCGCGCCGAATATGGAAGGGTTGCGGAGGCGCATCGCCGCGCCGAGATCGACAAGCAGCGTCTGCCGCTCGTCAAGGCGCGGGCCAACGCCTTCAAGCCTGATTGGGCGGGCTACGCGCCGCCGCGGCCTCTCTTCACCGGCGCGCGCGTGTTCAGCGCCTATGATGTGGCCGAGCTCATCCCCTTTATTGATTGGACGCCCTTCTTCCAGAGCTGGGAGATGCGCGGCCGCTTTCCCGCCATTCTCGACGATCCGAAGCAGGGGGAGGCGGCGCGGCAACTCTACGAGGACGCGCAAGCCATGCTTGTCCGCGTCGTCGAGGAGCGTTGGTTCGATCCCAAGGCGGTCATCGGCTTCTGGCCGGCGAATAGCGTCGGCGACGACATCGAGCTCTACACGGGCGAGTCCCGCGCCGACGCGCTGGCGCGCCTCCACACCTTGCGCCAGCAATTGCCGCGTCGCGACGGCAAGCCCAATCTCGCGCTCGCCGATTTCATCGCCCCGGCCGAGTCCGGCAAGGCGGATTATATCGGCGGCTTCGTCGTCACCTCGGGCGCGCAGGAAGGCAAGATCGCCGATCGCTTCGCCCGCGCCAATGACGATTATGGCTCGATCCTCGTGAAGGCGCTCGCCGACCGTATCGCCGAGGCTTTCGCGGAGCGCATGCATGAGCGCGTGCGGCGGGAATTCTGGGCCTATGCGCCGGACGAGGCGCTGACCCATGAGCAGCGCCTTGCGGAGGAGTACCGGGGCATTCGCCCGGCGCCCGGCTATCCGGCCCAGCCCGACCACACGGAAAAGGCGACGCTTTTCCGCCTGCTCGACGCGGAGCGCAAGGTCGGCGTGGCGCTGACGGAAAGCTTCGCCATGTGGCCCGGCGCCTCGGTGTCCGGCCTCTATTTCGCGCATCCCGACGCGGATTATTTCGGCGTCGGCAAGATCGAGCGCGATCAGGTCGAGGATTACGCGAAACGCAAGGGCATGAGCGTGGCTGAGGCCGAGCGTTGGCTTTCGCCGGTGTTGAACTATGACCCGGCGACGCTGGCGGCGGCTGCGGCGGCGGAGTGAGCGCATGCGTTCATGTTAGGTTTGTGATGGGGCGTGCAGAGAGCAGAGATTTTCTCCTGAATTCTGTACGCCATAAGGTGTTGATATAATTGACGCGGTTTTGCCGTGCAAAAATCTTGAATTTTGCAAGATCGACGGCGATTGCCGACACTGAAATCTTGCTGCATTCTGCGGGCGACATGCGACTTGTAATCCTTACGGGCGCTTCCGGTTCTGGCAAGACCTCAATCGCTAACGCGATCAAGCTCGAACGCCCCGAGCTCGCCGAAGTGCTCCACTTCGACTCCATCGGGGTTCCTTCATCAGAGGCTATGGTGACCGGGTGGGGGTCCGGCGAGGCTTGGCAACGCGCCATGACGTTCGCGTGGATGGCGCGGATTGCAGGTTTGGGCCGCCAGAAGCGCGCCGTGCTGTTCGAAGGCCAAATGCGGTTGGGCTTCATGCGCGAAGGTCTGTCGTCAGCTGGTATCGCTGATTTTAATGCGCTGCTTGTTGATTGCGATGACGAAACCCGGACGCGACGTCTCGTCGCAAACCGAAATCAACCCGAACTGGCGAACACGACGATGATGAATTGGGCCTCCTATCTGCGGCGAGAAGCGCAGGAGGCCGGTTATGAGATTCTCGATACGTCGCGAGCCCCGCTTGAAGCAAGCGTCGCGCATGTTTGCTTACATTTGATGGGTCCCTCTCCCACGGGATAGCACGGCCAAGCCTAGCCCTTTCGCGATTCTCTCAAAACTTGCGGCTTTTGAGGCGTTTTCGTGCGTTCCAAATATCTTGATAAATGCACGGCAAAGACGAAGAAGTCGCCTACGCCTGTCGCATGGTTCAAGCGACTCGCGCCTCAACGTACTTTTTGAAGTTATTCAAAATCGCTTGCCAGCCGCCGCGCTGCATTTCGACGGAATTCTCTTTTTCGGGTTCGAAGCTGACACGCACCGTTACGTCGCCAGCGTCGGCCAAGAACTCGACGGCGCAGGAACGGTCTCCAAAGTTAAATTCAATCAGCTTGTCAGCTATGATCTTGGTGTATGTTCCGGCGAAATCAAAGCCAAAGCTGCCGTCTTTGGCCTCCATGCGCGACGTGAATTCCCCGCCGACGCGGAGATCGACCGTGGATTTGGTTGTGTGCCAATCATCCGACGCCGCATTCCACTGCTTGATGTCGTCTGGAGTTGTGTAAGCGCGCCAGACCTGCCCAACAGGCGCCGCGATCTTTGTTTCGACGGTAATCTTCTCGCTCATGGCTTTTCCTTTCTGTTAGCGTTGTCATGTGGACGCGCATGCCAGCTAGTCTGTATCTCTTCAAGGCTAAAGCCAACCAGTTTGCGCGGTTCCCGCGAGAGCTCCCAAAAAATCCCCAGAGTTTTAGGTCAAAATCGTCGGTGCAGAATTCTTGATTTTCGAGCAAGGGAGAAGGTCCGTTTCGGCTTGAAGGGCGATATTCAAATTTGGGCAGCGCCTAAATCTCTTTAGTCACCGCTACGATCCCATTGGGGTACGACCCAGCATCATTGCGAGCCGCTATATTAACCGAAATGAATCGCGCGCCGCGCGCGTCGAAAGTGAGGAGCATGATGAAAGCAGCGCAATTCAGGCGGTTCGGAGGTCCGGAGGTCCTCGAGATCGTGGATCTTCCAGATCCACATCCGGGTCCGGGACAGGTCCGGATCGTCGTGCGCGCGGCCGGCATCAATGCGACCGAGTGGAAGCTGCGCAAGGGCCTGTTGAACTTCGGCGATGGGCTGCCGCAGACGACGGGTCGGGACGTTGCGGGCGTCGTCGACGAGGTCGGGGAAGGCGTCACAGATGTCGTTGTCGGCGACCGGGTATTCGGTGTCTCCGACGACGGCGCCGGAGCGGCCGAACTGGCGCTTCTGACCCATCGGGCGCCGATCCCGCCATCCCTCGGTTTCGTCGACGCCGCCAGCCTGCCCGTCGCGCTCGAAACCGCCACGCGCAGCCTGGACCAACTCGGCGTCGGCCCCGGCGTCATCCTGCTCATCAACGGCACCACAGGCGGAATCGGTGGCGTCGCCGTTCAACTCGCCATCGCCCGCGGCGCGCGCGTGATCGGCGCCGCCGGCGCTGCCAACCAGGACTATCTTCGACTCCTTGGCGCCGAACCGGTGACGTATGGCGAAGGCATGGCCGATCGAGTCCGCGCCCTCGCGCCCGATGGCGTCGACGCCGCGCTCGACGTCGCCGGAAGCGGAGTGCTGCCCGAGTTGATCGCTCTCGCGGGCGGCCCTCAGAACGTGGTGACGCTCGCCGACATCGACGGAGCGAAACAGCACGAGGTGCGCTTCAGCAGCGGGTTTCAAGGCCACGCCTTTCACGCGCTTGCTAAAATAGGAGGCCTCATCGAAGCAGGCCGCTTTTGGCTTCCCGTCGAGCGAACCTACCCGCTCGACGAGATCTCGGAAGCGCACCGCGTCAGTGAGCACGGGCATGTTCGAGGCAGGATAGTGCTGGTGATCCCACCGCTCCGATCCATTTGGCGGACCTGTTCTTGCTGGTTGGACTGAGACAGACGCCGCCGAAATCTCTGGCGCCGTGCGGCCAAAGCCGCAGAGCCTCGTCAAGCATGCGGTGGCCGATATGGATTAGGCTTCTTCCATCGGCCATCGTCGGAATCCGTCATTCATCTCAAGGCCGGCATGACAGGATCGATCCGCGCGCCAAACGCGCCGCCGCGAGATGAATGACGAGTTGCGATTTCAGACCACAGCAGCCCTATTTCGGCTGCGCCGCGATCACCTTGCGCAGCGTCGCGATGGTCGAGACATCCGCGATCCCATCGACCAGCTCGGGGCGGAAATGGCGCTGGAAGGCGCTGACGACCGCATGGGTCTTGCTGCCATAAAGGCCGGTGATGTTCAGCCCATAGCCATAGATCGCGAGCAGGGACTGCAGCCTTTCGACCTCGAGCCCATGCGCGCCGCGCTCGAGCTTTGGGCCGTCCTCGATCGGGCAGGGGGCGACGTAATGGCCGACGCCGGCCTTGGCCAGGCGCTCCCAGGGAAAATATTCGCCGGGGTCGATCTTGCGGTCGGGCGCGAGATCGGAATGGCCGAGCACGCGCTGCGGCTTGATCTTGTGGCGCGCGATAATGTCCTGGCAGAGCGCGATCACGACCGCGATCTGGGATTCCGGATAGGGCGGCGCGCCGCCGAGATGGCCGGCGTTGGCGATCTCGATCCCGATCGAGACGGTGTTCATGTCGCGGTCGCCGGCCCAATAGCCGATGCCGGCGTGCCAGGCGCGGCGCGCCTCCGGCACGAGCTGGAACACGCTCCCATCCTCATAGACGAGATAATGCGCCGAAACCTGCGCCTCGACGTCGCAAAGCCGCCGCAAGGCGGCCTCGCCCGTGGTGATGCCGGTGTAATGAAGGATGATCGAATCCGGCTTCCGGCCGAGGCGTTCGCCGTGGTTTGGCGAAGGCTCGACCGTCGCGGCGATAGAGGTGTCAGGTTTCAAGTGCTCAGAGTTTCAGTAACCGTAATAACCCGTGCAGACGGGATTGCCATAGGGGTCATAGCCCCAGCGCGCGCATCGCGCGGGGGGCGGCGCCGGCGGGGGATAATAGGCCGGCGGGGGCGGCGGCGGAGGCCTGGTGTTCGCGCCGACGATCGCCCCGGTGGCCGCTCCGAGCGCGCCTCCAGCAAGAGCGGCGCCGACGCCGCCGCCCGTGGCCGCGCCGAGCGCCGCGCCAGTCGCGCCGCCGAGCGCTGCGCCGCTCGTCGCGCGCTGCTCGGGCGTGTAGCCGCATCCGGCGAGCGCCAGGGACGAGACGACCAGAGCCGCGAAGGGAAGAGATTTGTGCATCAGCGTCACCTAAGCGTTTCGGTTCGCTTAACCCCGTCGGCCCAAACACTATAGGCGGGGCGTGAGGTCAAGCCAGAACTCGTTCTTCGGTTGTGAGTTTCAATTGCAGGGGGCATTTGAAGCACGGCGTTAATTGACAATCGATGAATGGCCGCGATTGACGGCGCCCCGCTTCGCGCCTATTTCCCCAAGGGCCAGCCGGCCGGACGGCCGCCGCCGCGGCGGAGGAAAGTCCGGGCTCCACGGAGACACGGTGCCGGATAACGTCCGGCGGGGGCGACCCCAGGGAAAGCGCCACAGAAAGCAAACCGCCGCGCGGCTTTTGTCGAGCGGCAAGGGTGAAAGGGTGCGGTAAGAGCGCACCGCGCGCATGGCGACATGAGCGGCATGGCAAGCCCCACCGGGAGCAAGACCGAATAGGGGCGACGCGGGGTTGTAAAGCCTCAGATCCGTCTCCGGATCGTCGCCCGGGTTGGTTGCTCGAGGCGGCCGGCGACGGCCGTCCCAGAGGAATGGTCGTCACGCGCGCGAGAACCTCGCGCGCCATACAGAACCCGGCTTACAGGCCGGCTGGCGCTTTTGCCACGAGCCTCCACGAGGCTATCGCGTTTTCCGGCGTGATTGCGCCCACATGGTGGGGCGCGACGCGCGGGGCGGGAGACCAGCCTCAATAGACTTTCAACGGTTTCGTCGCCATATTGCATCCATGACCGCCATTCTCTTCGACACGCTTCGCTTATCCCGCACCTTGCGGGATAAGGGCCATTTCTCGGCCGAGCAGGCCGAAGCGCTCGCCGAAGCCTTGGGCGAGGCGACTCAGGGCGACCTCGCCACGAAAGGCGATTTGCGGGAGACAGAAGCGCATCTGAACGCGAAAATCGAGGCGGTAAAAGCCGATATAGCCGAGGCGAAGGCCGACATCCTGAAATGGGTCGTCGGCGCCATCGGCTTTCAGACGGTCGTGATTTTGGGCGCTCTCGTCTCGCTGGTCAGAATTTTCGCGAAATAGCGAGGCGCGGCCTGCGGCGCAATCAGTCGCGGGACCAGCAAGACCTTCAAAACAAGAGCTGGAGGAAGTCCAGCGCCGCCGCATAAATGCCCGGCCATTCGCTTTCGCGCGGACCGGCGATATTCAAGGCGCCCGCCTCGAGCCCGGCGATCCAGTCGCGCGCGGTGAAAACCGCGTCGCGAGAGCGAAGGTCGGTCACGAGATGCGGCTTTCGGCGGGCGCGGGCGCAGTCGATCGTATATGCCGAGCCCGGGGAGACGGAAATCTCCGATGCGACGATGACCAAGGTTCCGTCGCTGTCTCGGACATTCCATCGCGTGCGCTGTTTCGGGTCCGCGCTCGGCGTTTGCTTCATGCGCGGATACTTGGCCAATAGGCCCGGCGGGTCCGGGCAATCTTCGGCCCAGCCGTCTTGCGGGCACCAGCCGAAGTAATCGAGGCCTCGCCTTATGGCAAAGTCCAGGCCGGCTCGGTCGACGCCGCTTTGTCCCCCTGAGACGATGCGCGCGAGCCCTCTGGCGACGCCCATTTTGACCTCTTGCATTGACGAATTCGGCGATCTCGCGAAGAACGGTCGCCTTCAGGTCTGAAAGGGCGCCTAGATCATGATGTTTTTGGATGGAAACATCCAAAAACATGAAACGTGATCGAGTCTCGAAAATGAGAACGGGATTTTTCGTGAAAAACCGGATTCCACTTTTTCGCATCCCACTTTTGCGGAAAAGGCGCCGACGGCCCTGCCGTGTATGTTTTCGCCTTCAAACCGGCCTGTCGTCCTTGCCGCCGCGCCCCGCCCTTGCTAGATAAGGCCCCTTGAGCCCTGCTTCTTCCCGCCGTCCCAGCGCCGGCCCGCTTCATGCGGAGGTCCTGTCGCCAAGTTGACGGACGCCGGCGGAGAGAAGCGCAACCAACATGAACAGCCGGCGCCGCCCAGATTTTCGGGCAATCAGGAGACCAAATGGCATCACCTTCCAGCTACGCGCCCTCGCGCGACGATTTCGCGGCGCTTCTCGACGAGAGCTACGGCCAGAACGAGGCCTTTGAAGGCTCGGTCGTCAAAGGCATTGTCGTCGCCATAGAAAAAGACGTCGCGGTCATCGATCTCGGCCTGAAGACTGAAGGGCGCGTCGCGCTCAAGGAGTTCCAGGGTCCGGGGCGCGAAGGCAAGCTCAGCGTCGGCGATGAGGTCGAGGTTTATCTCGAGCGCATCGAGAACGCCCTCGGCGAGGCCGTCATCTCCCGCGACAAGGCGCGCCGGGAAGAGAGCTGGATCAAGCTTGAGAAGGCCTTCGAGAACCAGGAGAAGGTCGAAGGGATCATCTTCAACCAGGTCAAGGGCGGCTTCACCGTCGATCTCGACGGCGCCGTGGCCTTTCTCCCGCGCAGCCAGGTCGACATTCGCCCGATCCGCGACGTGACGCCTCTCATGCAGGCGCCGCAGCCCTTCCAGATCCTCAAGATGGACCGCAGGCGCGGCAATATCGTCGTCTCGCGCCGCACCGTGCTCGAGGAATCCCGCGCCGAGCAGCGCCACGAGATCGTCGCCAACCTCGAGGAAGGTCAGGTGATCGAGGGCATGGTGAAGAACATCACCGATTACGGCGCCTTCGTCGATCTCGGCGGCATAGACGGGCTCCTCCATGTCACCGACATCGCCTGGCGGCGCGTCAATCATCCGACCGAGGTCCTGACCATCGGCCAGACCGTGCGGGTGAAGATCATCAAGATCAATCACGAGACGCACCGCATCTCGCTCGGCATGAAGCAATTGCTCGACGACCCGTGGCAGGGAATCGAGGCGAAATATCCAGTCAATGCGCGGTTCCGCGGCCGGGTCACGAACATCACCGACTACGGCGCCTTCGTCGAGCTGGAGCCTGGCATCGAAGGCCTGATCCACGTCTCGGAAATGTCCTGGACCAAGAAGAACGTGCATCCCGGCAAGATCGTCGCGACGAGCCAGGAAGTCGACGTTCAGGTGCTCGAGGTCGATCCGGTCAAGCGCCGCATCTCGCTCGGGCTCAAGCAGACCCTCGCCAATCCGTGGGAGGCCTTCGCCGAGAAATATCCGATCGGCTCCGAAGTTTCGGGCGAGGTCAAGAACAAGACGGAGTTCGGCCTGTTCATCGGCCTCGACGGCGACGTCGACGGCATGGTGCATCTTTCCGACCTCGACTGGAACAAGCCCGGCGAGCAGGTCATCGAGGACTATAAAAAGGGCGACATCGTCAACGCCAAGGTCCTCGACGTCGACATCGAGAAGGAGCGGATCTCGCTCGGCGTCAAGCAACTCGCCTCCGATCCTTTCGCGGCGAAGCCGGTCGAAGCCGGCAAGCCCGGCGAGGAAGGCGCAGCCGACCTCAAGAAGGGCTCGGTCGTCACCTGCGAGATTCTCGAGGTGAAGGAGGGCGGCCTCGAGGTGCAGATCGTCGGCACCGAGTTCAACGCTTTCATCAAGCGCAACGAGCTCGCCCGCGACCGCGCCGACCAGAAGCCGGAGCGCTTCGCCGTCGGCGAGAAGGTCGACGCCCGGATCACCCAGTTCGATCGCCGCGCGCGCAAGATCGCGGTCTCGATCAAGGCCCTGGAGGTCGCCGAGGAGAAGGAGGCGATCGCCCAATATGGCTCGGCCGATTCCGGCGCATCGCTCGGCGACATTCTGGGCGCGGCGCTGAAGGCCCGCGAGGAAGGCCCCAAGAAGGGCAAGGGCGCGGACGAAGAATAACGCCATCCGGGCTGCGCTTGCGGCTCGACAGAATTCAACGCCCGCGCGGCCCCCCGCGCGGGTTTTCTTTTGACTGGAAGCAAGGAACGCCCATGCCCGGCAAGGACGCGGCCGCGCCGATCGGCCTCGGCGTCGATTTCGGCACGACGAATAGCGTCGTCGCGCTCGCCTATGCCGACGGAAGCGTGGAAAGCCTGGCGTGGCCCTCGGCCTTCGGCCAAACGGACACGTTTCGCACGGCCTTGATGTTCTGGCGCGAGGGCCGCGCCGGAGTCCGTCACGTCGCCGGTCCGGCCGCGATCGCCCGCGCAATCAATCCGGAGGGCGATCAGCGCTTCATTCAATCGATCAAGACTCATCTCGCGAGCCCCTTGTTCACGGAGACGCGGCTTTACGGCGAGCGCTTCACCATCGAGCGGCTGGTCGCGACCTTTCTCGCCCGCCTCTTCGATCATGACGCGCTGCGCGCCGGAACGCCGCTCGCCGTGGCGGCCGGGCGGCCGGTGGTCTTCGCGGGCGAGCGGCCGGACGAAGCGCTGGCGGTCGAGCGGCTCGCAACCGCATTCGCCGAAGCCGGCATGAAGAGCGTCGAGTTCGCCTATGAGCCGCTCGGCGCCGCCTATTGGCATGCGCGCAAATCAGCGCGGGAAGAGATCGTGCTCGTCGCCGATTTCGGCGGCGGCACCAGCGATTTCTCCTTGCTCCGTTTTTCCCGAAATGCAGGCCGGCTCGAGGCGCAGGCGCTCGCCCATGACGGCGTGGGCGTCGCCGGCGACTCTTTCGACTATCGCCTCATCGACCATGTGGTCTCGCCGCGTCTCGGCAAGGGGACGCTCTATAAGTCTTTTGACAAGCGCCTGCCGATCCCCGCCTATTTTCATGCGGCCTTCGCGCAATGGCATCAGCTCTCCTGGCTCAAATCGGCGCAGACCCTGGCCGAGCTGAAAAAGCTCACGGCAAGCGCCGAGGCGCCTCGGCTGCTGGAGGATTTGACGATTCTGATCGAGCAGGATCTCGGCTTCGAGCTCTACCGCGCGATCGGCGGGCTGAAGGCGAGCCTGTCCGCCGCGCCGGAGGCGCATTTCACCTTCGCCCGCGAGGGGATCGAGATCGAGGCGGAGGTGACGCGAAAGGATTTCGAGGCATGGATCGCCGATGATCTCGATCGGATCGCACAGGCGATGGATCGCGCGGTCGAAAAGGCGGGGCTGAATTTCGCCGATGTCGACGCGGTGTTTCTAACTGGCGGGACTTCTTTCGTGCCCGCGGTGCGGGCGATGTTCTCGGAGCGTTTCGGCGAGTCGCGCCTCCATGTCGGCGACGCCTTTCAATCCGTAGCGTCGGGGCTCGCGTTGATCGCGGCGGATCGGGCGGGTCTCAGAGCTGGCGCATGAGACGCGCGCCGGCTCGAAGCGAGCGGCAAGAACATTATTCTGAATCGTCCTCGAACAGCATCTCTTCGTCGGGAAGCGCTGGCGGCAGACTGAGCCGTTCGCGCAGGGCCTTGAATTCCGTCGTCAAAAGCAACGGCTTGGCCATGACCGACGCGAGTTCATTGGCGCGCTTCTGCAAGGCTGCCGTCTTCTCCGGATTTGCGGCTGCGACATCGTTCTTTTCCGACGGATCCTTGGCGATATTGTAAAGCTCGACGGCGGCCGGCAGCGGCGTGCGCCAGATCAGTTTCCAGTCGCCTTGCCGGACGCCGGCCCGAAACGGCTCGACATTGTAGATGACCTCGGTGCGCGGCGAGGACTGGCCCTCGGCGATCGCGGCCCAAACGTCATACCCGTCGAGCGGTTTGTTCTTGCCGAGTTTGCCGCCGGCCAGCTTCACAAGGGTCGGATACATGTCGGTGACGTGGATCATGCCGTCCACGGCGCCGCCGGGCTTTATCTTTCCCGGCCAGTTAGCGAGCGATATTACCCGGGTGCCACCCTCGTAGAGAGAGCCTTTTCCATCTCTATAAGGGCCGTTATCGACGGGAATCTTGATTTTGGACATATCGCCTTCGCCCGCGAACATGGCGTTTCGCGTGCCGCCGTTGTCGCTTTGGAAGATGATCAGCGTGTTGCCCCGCATCTTCTTCTTGTCGAGAGCCTCGACGACGCGGCCGATCTGGTCGTCCATCGCGGTGATCTGCGCGGCATAGGCGCGGCGGCTCGGATCGGCGATGCTCGCGTAGCGATCGAGATAGGCCTGCGGCGCCTGATAGGGCGTGTGCGGCGCGTTGAACGCCAGATATAAAAACAACGGCGTCGCGGCGTCATGGGATTCGATCAGCGCCACTGCGTCGTTTCCGAGCAGCGTCGTCGAATAGCCTGGCTCCTTCACGGACTTATTGTCGCGATACCAATCGACGACGCCGTGCTGCTCATGGGTGAAATAATCGATCTCGCCGATGAGCGGCCCGTATTGGTGATCGAATCCGCGTTGACGAGGCCAGTATTTCGGATCGCCGTGGCCGAGGTGCCATTTGCCGACGATCGCGGTTTCATAGCCCGCGTCCTTCAGCGCTTGCGGCAGGAGCCATTCATCGGTCGCGAGGCCGTAAGTGTGGGTCGATAAAATGACCGCCGTCTGCAGTCCGTATCGGAAGGGATAGCGGCCCGTCATCAGCGCCGCGCGGGTCGGCGTGCACATGGGCTGAGCGTAAAACTGTTCGAGGCGCGCGCCGCCTTTGGCCAGCGCGTCAATATTGGGCGTTTGAATATCTGAGCCGTGATAGCCGACGTCTTTCCAGCCCTGATCGTCGGACAGGATGTAAACGATGTTCGGCGGCTGGATCCGCTCTGCGGCGAGGTCCTGCTGGGCGATTGCACCGGCCGCCGGAATCGCGGCTGCGATCAACGCCGCCAATGCTCGGGCGATCAAACGGTTCAGCGGCAAGCTCATTTCAAAACCTCCCTAAGCTCCAAGCGAATGCTCGAGATGAAAAGCGGCCCATTTTGTGGAGGCGCGACCGAAGCGACATGCCCGCTTTCACGCCCAGCTTTTTCTATGACCAACGGCGCGTCGACCAATGACAAATTCAGTTCCGCATGTCGAACGCTCGACTTTGCGTCCGACGCACCAATAAATGGGCGAAAGCGCGCTGTCGACCCATCGCTCGGGCGCAAAGGTCGTCGGCGCAGGCGACCGAGCTTCGGCTCCGGCTGCGATCCGGGCGACTCCAGGATAGGGTCGGTCCTCAGAGAGCGATCTTGGAGGTGCATATGGCGCTCTCCTCGCCCCGGCGCCGGAACCGATGCTCATTCCGCTCGCGTGGATCGTGCTTGAGAAGGAAGAGACCAGTTGAGCCCGATTTCGATTGTTGTGAATCTCGTCCGAAAGCGGGCGCGAGGCTGCGCTGCCTTCCAGATCGAAGCCGTTAGGACGTGCGACTCAATCATACGCGGCGGACACACCGCCTTGTGCGCCTTGTCCTCAATTGGAATTCCGCGTGCGGCATGCCACAAGCGATCTCTGTGGTGTTGGATATTCGGGAGATGACAGGATGAAGAGGAAGATCGGTCTTGAGGAGCATTTCTCGCATCCCGACACGGTTGGCGACTCGGAAGAATATTTCGTGGCGGAGAAATGGGACGAGATGAAGAAACGTCTCGTCGACATCGGGGATATTCGCTTGAGGCTCATGGATCAGCATGGCATGGAGATGATGATCATCTCATTGAATTCGCCTGCTATCCAGGCCATCGGCAATGTCTCCAGAGCGGCGGAGACGGCGCGTCGGGCGAACGACTTCCTTGCCGAACACATCGCCAAAAGATCTGATCGATTCCGCGGCTTCGCGGCATTGCCGCTGCAAGATCCTGACGTCGCCGCCATCGAGGCGCGCCGATGTATCGTGGACCTCGGCTTCGTCGGCGCCCTTGTCAACGGCTTCTCTCAGGTCGGCGACGAAGAGGCGGCCGTCTATCTGGATGACAGCCGATACAAAGATTTCTGGGCCGAGTTTGCGAAATTGAACCGCCCATTCTACCTGCACCCGCGCGATCCCATCGCGACATCCGCTCGCATCTATGACGGCCACCCCTGGCTCCTTGGCTCGGCATGGGCCTTTGGGGTTGAGACGGCGACGCATGCTCTCAGGCTGATGGGAAGCGGTCTGTTCGACCGGCATCCCGATCTACAGGTCATCCTCGGTCACCATGGCGAAGGGCTCCCCTTTCTGATCTGGCGCGTGGACCATCGGGTCGCTACGGCGCCAAGGGGGATTCAGATCAAGAAGACGTTTCAGGAATACTTCCATCAGAATTTCTACATTACGACCTCGGGTTCATTTCGAACGCAAGCTTTGATCAACGCGATTTCCGAGATCGGATCCGATAGGGTCCTTTTCTCTACTGACTATCCATTCGAGGAAGTCGGCGACGCCGCCACCTGGTTCGATGCGGCGAGCATCGCTGAAAACGATCGCGAGAAGATCGGTCGCCTGAATGCGGCCAGGCTCTTTGGACTAACGCCGTGATCGATCCGCGCCCCGCGGCGAGCCAAGTTCGTTCAGGGCGCTCGCATGTCGCGCTTCACCCCAGTTCATTCTTGAAAATCGCGCCATCTTTCATGACGAGTTTCAGATTTCTCTCCGGCTGAAGCATGACGCGCAAATCTTTGAGCGGATCGCCCTCGACGACCAGAATGTCCGCATAAGCGCCCGGAGATATTGTGCCCAGTTGGCCTTTTTGCATCAGCAGTTCCGCATTGATTGCGGTAGCCGATCGAATCACATTGGCCGGCGTATCGAGATCAATCCGCATTTCAAATTCTCTGAGCTGCGCTTTTTGCGCCTCCGGGCCCCATAGATCGGTGCCGAAAGCGATCGGAACATTGTATTGTTTGGCCCATCTATAAACTTGTTTGCCCCTTTCGACCGTTTGCCTGACATTTTCGACAATTTTGTCCGAAAGATGCGTTTCGTGAGCGCTTTCGATGCGTTGAACAAGCGATATGAAGGTGAGGTCGAGGAATGCGCCGCTTTGCGCGATCATTGCGACGGTCTCCTCGTTGACAAAATTGGCGTGTTCGATCGAACGCACGCCTGCCTTTAGGCACCGTCGAACCCCTTCATCAGTGTAGACATGGGCCATGACATAGACGCCGCGCGCGCGCGCTTCTTCGACGATGGCGCTCAATTCCTCTTCGGAAAATTCATAAAGCGTGGCGTGAGACTCTGACGGAAATACAACGCCGCCGGACACGAACAGTTTGATCTGCGTCGCGCCTTTCCGCAATTCTTCGCGCGCCGCCTTGCGCACTTCGTCAACGCCGTCGGCGATGACCGACATGACTGAAAAGGGACCGATATGGCCGCAAGGGTCGATGAGTTCGCTGACTTTGCGAAAGTCAGCGCCTCCGCCTGTCTGCGTCAGCGCTTTGCCTGAATAAAATACGCGCGGGCCTGTGATCGCGCCGGTCGCCACAAGATGGGCGATCGAATAATCCGCGCCGCCCGCCTCGCGAATGGTCGTATATCCGTCCATGAGGCTGTTGCGCAAATAGTTCGCCGAAGCTATGGCGATTTCCGACGCCGAATAGGCGATGTTCTTTGGGCTTAGGGAAAGTCCGGTGATGTGCGCATGAGCGTCGATCAGCCCGGGCATGAGCGTCCGGCCACCCAACTCGATTATTGCCGCGCCGGCGGGATCGATTGGCTCGGTAGACAGCGAATCTATGCGATTATTCTTGATAAGAACATTGTACGATCGCTGCAGTTCCGTGAAGCCGTCCAGAACGAGACTGGCGTTGGTAAAGAGAGTGTCGGGCATTAAAATTCGCGCCTCGCGTTATTGCTTGCAGGCGCTCAAATAATTGCCGCGCAGCATCTTGATGATCGCCAAAGCCGTCAATCAGTCAAGCGGACCGATCGTCGTTCCAAGCGATTGCGCCATGTTGGCGCAGGGTGGCCGAGATTGGTAAAGAGAAGCATCGTTCTGCTTCAAACGCATGAAACTTGCGAAGCTGCGCCGCTCGCTCCGCTGCCGTCTTTTCCCCGCGGAACCGGCGCCGGACATCCTCGTCCTCGATAGACTTGAATTCGGAGGCGCCGCCGACGTCTCGCTTGCCCTCAACCGCAAGATCCCATATCGCAGCGCGGCTCGCTCCCGCTCTTTCGCTTGAGCGCCCCATGGCGTAAAGGCGTGGGATCTTCTCCGGACGCCAGACACTCATGATTCGTCTCGATAATATAGGCAAGCAGAACGGCAAGCAGATCATCTTCGTCGAGGCGTCGGCGGCGCTCCTGAGAGGTGAGAAGGTCGGTTTGGTCGGCCCCAATGGCGCCGGCAAGACGACGCTGTTTCGGATCATCACGGGCCAGGAGCAGCCAGACGAAGGTCAGGTCGTCGCCGATCGAGGGATCACCATCGGCTATTTCAGCCAGGACGTTGGCGAGATGGCCGGCCGCAGCGCCGTCCTCGAGGTGATGGACGGCGCCGGCCCGGTGAGCGCCATCGCGGCCGAGCTGAAGGAGCTCGAAGCCGAGATGGCGGATCCCGAGCAAGCAGACATGGACGCGATCATCGAGCGTTACGGCGAGGCGCAGGCGCGTTTCGAGGATCTTGGCGGCTATGCGCTCGAGGGCCGAGCGCGCGAAGTTCTGGCGGGCCTCAGCTTCAGCGAGGAGATGATGGACGGCGATGTGGCCGCCCTTTCCGGCGGCTGGAAGATGCGTGTGGCGCTGGCCCGCATCCTCCTGATGCGTCCGGACGCTATGCTGCTGGACGAGCCGAGCAACCATCTCGACCTCGAAAGCCTGATCTGGCTGGAGGATTTTTTGAAAGGGTATGACGGCGCGCTGCTGATGACCGCGCATGATCGCGAATTCATGAACCGTATCGTCACCAAGGTTGTGGAGATCGACGGCGGCGCGTTGACGACCTATTCGGGCGACTATGAATTCTATGAGCAGCAACGGGCGCTGAACGAGAAGCAGCAGCAGGCCCAATTCGAGCGCCAGCAGGCGATGCTCGCCAAGGAGATAAAGTTCATCGAGCGCTTCAAGGCGCGCGCTTCCCATGCCGCGCAGGTGCAGAGCCGGGTGAAGAAGCTGGATAAGATCGAACGCGTGGAGCCGCCCAAGCGCCGACAATCGGTCGCTTTTGAGTTCCCGCCAGCGCCGCGCTCCGGCGACGATGTGGCGAGTTTGAAAAATGTGCATAAGCGCTACGGCAATAAGGTCATCTATGAGGGGCTCGATTTCGCTGTGAGCCGCAAGGAGCGCTGGTGCGTGATGGGCGTCAATGGGGCCGGTAAATCCACCCTGCTGAAACTCGTGGCCGGCGCCGCGCAGCCGGACAGCGGCGCGGTGGCCTTGGGGGGAAGCGTCAAGATGGGCTATTTCGCCCAGCACGCCATGGATCTGCTCGACGGCGAGCGCACGGTGTTTCAAGCGCTGGAGGACTCGTTCCCACAAGCGGGGCAAGGCTCGCTGCGGGCGCTTGCCGGTTGCTTCGGATTTTCCGGCGATGACGTGGAGAAGAAGTGCCGGGTTCTATCGGGCGGCGAAAAGGCCCGGCTGGTCATGGCCAAAATGCTTTACGATCCGCCGAACTTTTTGGTGCTGGACGAGCCGACCAACCATCTCGACATCGTGACAAAGGAGATGCTGATTACGGCGTTGTCGCAGTATGAAGGCACCATGCTGTTCGTTTCGCATGACCGGCGCTTCCTAGCGGCGCTGTCCAATCGCGTGCTCGAACTGACGCCGGATGGCGTTCACAAATACGGGGGCGGCTATACGGAATATGTCGCCCGGACAGGCCAGGAGGCGCCCGGACTGCGAAGCTGACCGATATGCAGACGCTCGAGCTTCTCGTCACTCCGCCGCGCTTTTGGCGCCGCCGAATCGCCGCTGGATATAATCGTCCACAATCGTCTTGAATTCGGCGGCGATTCCCTCGCCGCGCAGGGTCATGGCCTTTTCCCCGTCGATGAAGACCGGCGCCGCCGGCGTCTCGCCCGTGCCGGGCAGGGAAATCCCGATGTCGGCGTGCTTCGATTCGCCTGGCCCGTTCACGATGCAGCCCATCACCGCGACATTCAGCGTCTCGACGCCGGGAAAGCGGGCGCGCCAGAGCGGCATCTCGTCGCGAATATAGGTTTGGATGTCGCGCGCGAGTTCCTGGAACACGGTCGAGGTCGTGCGGCCGCAACCGGGGCAGGCAGCGACCAGCGGAACGAAGGTGCGAAAGCCCATGGTCTGCAGGATTTCCTGCGCGACCTTGACCTCCAGCGTTCGGTCGCCGCCGGGTTCCGGCGTGAGCGAGACCCGGATCGTGTCGCCAATGCCTTCCTGCAGAAGGATCCCGAGCGCGGCGGAGGAGGCGACAATGCCCTTGGAGCCCATGCCGGCCTCGGTGAGGCCTAGATGCAGGGCGTAATCGCTGCGCCGCGCGAGCGTGCGATAGACCGCGATCAAATCCTGCACATTGGAGACTTTGGCGGATAGGATGATCCGGTCGCGCGCGAGGCCGATCTCCTCCGCCCGCGCGGCGGAGAGCAGCGCCGATTGAACCATGGCCTCGCGCGTCACCGCCCCGGTCGAGAGCGGAACGGCGGCCTTGGCGTTCTGGTCCATCAGATCGGTCAGAAGCTCCTGGTCGAGCGAGCCCCAATTGGCGCCGATGCGGACCGTCTTGCCGTGTTTGATCGCCATTTCGACAATGGACGAGAACTGCCGGTCTTTCTTGTCCTTGAAGCCGACATTGCCGGGATTGATGCGATATTTATCGAGCGCCTCGGCGCAGGCCGGATGATCGGCGAGAAGCTTGTGCCCGATATAGTGGAAATCGCCGATGAGGGGGACCTCGCAGCCGAGCTGGCTAAGACGGTCGCGAATGTGAGGCACGGCGGCCGCCGCCTCGTCGCGATCGACCGTGATGCGGACGAGCTCCGAGCCGGCGCGGGCGAGCGCAGCGATCTGCTGCGCCGTCGTCTCGATGTCGGCCGTGTCCGTATTGGTCATGGACTGGACGACGATAGGCGCGCCGCCGCCGACCTCGACCGAGGCCTTGCCGACGCCGACCCGCACGCCGACGCTATGCCGGCGGGGAAGGGGGCCGGCTTCGTCCGGCTCGGCGGCGGAAAGGGAAAGCGGCGGGTTCTCGGCGATGTTCATTCGGCGCTCGGAGTTGGGGACATGCGCCGCCAATATGGAAGACAGGCGCGACGCGGTCGTGACCTTGAGGGCTTAAGGATAGTCGTGGGGAAAAACGCCCTTGCCGTCAAGGGCCAGGGGCGTGGATCATTCCATCTCGCTCGCCCGTCTTCGCCGAGACGTCGCCGCGCCAAATCATCGTCGTTCTCGGGCGGTGGCGAGGGCGAAATAGATCGATGCGAGCCGCCTCTTGAAACTCTTGCCTCTGCACAAGGCCGTGAGGCCGCTTCTCAGGGCCAAGCTCACGTGATACAGCCTCGCGGTTTTTTCAATCGGGCGTAGCAAGCCCGCAAAAACGAAACGATCGCGCGAGCGGCGAGCATGACGAAGCCGTTGGACCTGAAGCAACTGCGAGCTAGCGTAAAAGCACGTAAGCTCCATGAGAATCGCTTCGAAAAATGGGCGCACGGCAGCCGATGGAGCGGGGGGCTGCTGCTCGTCGCATTCGCTTCGCTGCTTTTCGCGCTCGATAGCCTTTTGGCCTTCGGCTTGGTCTTGTCCGGGCTGCGGGAGCCTGATCTTTTCTATGTGACGGCCTGGATGAGCACGCGCGCGGCCGATCACGTCGACTTGGCCGGCTTGCGAAAGATCCTGCCGCGCCATCCGAGGCTCTATGGCTCCTATAATGACCGCTTCGAGGCTGACGGCTTGCTCGGCGGCAGGCTGAGGCGCGACTTTCTGACCATCGCCCCCTCGAGCAAGCTAGACTGGGGGACGAAATCCTTCTGGTTCATGACGAATGATCAAGGCTTTCCGCCCGTTTCCGAAAGCCTCCTCCATTACGATATTCCAAAGCCCGCAGGCGCGTTCCGCGCGATCATGATCGGGGGGTCGACGGTCGAGGGCAATGGCGTGAACAGCCCGCTCGAAAGCCTGCCGGCGAAGCTGCAGGCGGAGTTCGAGGCGGCGCTGCGGGAACATCCGACGCCAGCCATCGAGCGCGTCGAGGTGATCAATGCGGGCGTGTCGAACTATGCGTCGGACGATGAATATTTGTTTCTTCTCGCTGATCTGCTGCAGTTTCAGCCGGATCTCGTGGTCGCCTATGACGGCTGGAACGATGCTGAGTTTTGCCGACCTGGATCGCGGGCGACCGGACGACGCGCCCCTATCGCAACGGGCCGAAGCAGGACAATGGCGCCAGGGTGAACGACTCTTTCACCTCCTGGGGCGCCGTGCGGATCGCCGCGGCGATGACGGCCCAGCACGCGCTCGAGGCCTTGGATGGGTTCGCGACGTTCAAGCTTCTGCATCTGGCTTTGACGCGGGTTGCGCCCGTCGGTGCGGTCGAGACGCCCTATCTACCAGCCTATTCCGAGCGGGCCGCGCAATTCTACATCGAAAATCGCGAACGAATGTTGTTTCTTGCGAAGCAATCGGACGCCGGCTTCGCTTCGTTCCTGCAGCCGATCATCGGCGTCGACGGCAAAGAATACGCTGAGATCGAACGGGCGCATGCGGCCCTCATGACGCCGACGGAGGTTCAGGAGCGCGCGGTTTTCTACGGGGCGGCGCGCCCCATGCTGCGCGATTTCAAGGCCCGGCATGAAGACCGTGGCGTCTGCGTGGCGGACCTCAGCGACAGCGTGTTCAAGGGGCGCACCGAGCCGCTTTACGCTGATGACGGGCACCTCTTGCCTGAGGGCAATAAAATCGTCGCGCAAAGGATCATGGCCGAGTTGCGCAGCTGCCAGCTGCTGCCTTTCTAAAAGCTTCTCGATCCGGGGCATTGCTCCGGTCGAGGATCAAGCGCAAATTCACTGCGTCTGTTCTTGGGGCGCCGGTCGCGAAACGCCAAGTGACAATTGGCACCGGCGAACAGCGCAATGCGGTATAGTAATTTACGAATGGTGGAATTTGCGATCGCATGGAGTCGCCCGGTCGGAGTGGGCGCAGACGAGAGGCCCTCCACAAAGTGTTCATATCGCGAAGGGTCCGTTCGAGCGATCGAGCGCATGCCTCGGCGTTCCGCTTTTGGCGTTGGCCGCGCCGATGTCTGTCGGAGGGATTCGTCCAGCTCCGGGCAATCGCGGTTTTGTAAAGCGTCATGTTATCGGAGCGGGATTTGCGTAGCGTGGAAAGGAAAATGCTGGGGCCGAATTTCCATTCGGACTTCGCTCCAACTTATCGAAATTGAGCGTTTCCTGATTTTGGCTCTCGATCCAAGCTCAGCGGCAGCTAGAGCTTGTGTTGAACAGATCAACTCTACATTTGGAAAAACTTGCTTGAGGTCTTTAGATTTGAGAGATTTTTTCTCCGGCATGTCCGGCCCCTGGGCAGAAAGCGCTTCTGACCGGGACGCCAAAAAATGAAATCCAGCCTGCCGTAATAAATCCCGCTCCCTTTTTCGAAACTCGATCACGCCTCCTAATTTTGGATGTTACTATCTTAGACTATCTTGATTTAAGCTTATAATCCTCGTACTCAAGTACATAAGTTTCTAGCATATAGATAATCAGCTGAGTGTTCGTCGACTTTAATGTATAATGTATTTATTATAATAAATACTATATTTTATACTTCGTGAGTACAAATTGGACGCCCTGGCGCTTATTGCTATGATATATGAAAGCATGCTGGATCTAGAGGGGCTCCCCGATCTAGCGGAGGCATTAGTGCGTCTCGGTGGGGGACATGTAGGCGCATTGATCACGAGAGGCGATGCGGATTCTGCATCAATACTATCAGAGTTGAGCTATAATACAGATAAGAACGCCGAGAAATCCTGGCTTGAAAGATACGCGCATATCAGCCCGCTTCTTCCTATGGTGAGGCGTGGAAAGCCCGGCGAAGTTATGACGGGATCGCGATTGGTCGCATCTGAATCCTATCAGAAGTCGGAATTTTATAACGAATGGGCCATCAAGCGCGACCACCTCGATTTCGTTGGGCTCATGCTGAGAAAAGAAAGTGGGATTGCGACTTACTTCGCCATGTTTCGGCCGCGGAGCGCCGGCCTCGTGAGCCAGTCCGAGATCGAAAGCATGAAGATCGTCGCGCCTCACATCAAGCGCGCATATCTCATCAGTGATCTGCTCGGCGAATATAAAACGGAGATCGATGCGCTTGGAGACATGATCGCCAACGCCGGTTTCGGAACGATCCTTGCGGCGCAAGATGGAAAAATCCTTTATGCAAATCATTTTGCCGAGACGCTGATGCATTTCGGTCGCGGCCTGAGCGCTCGCCAGGGACGCGTCGTCGCGACAGACTTCCGGGCGGCGCAAAAGCTCACGGCGCTGATCGCTTCCGCTGCAAATCCGTCCGGCGGAAGATGGATAGGCGGATCGATGATATTGCCGGATCAGGACGGTCGCGGATCATATGTCGTCCATGTGGTCCCTGTGTCCGAGCGAAACTCCCGTCGCATTATTTCCTATGACAATTTGGCGGCCGGCATTTTTATTCTGGATCGGCGCAGCGGCGCGGACGATCGCATCAGCGGCTTTGCGCGTCTTTTCGGTCTTAGTCCGACCGAAACGCGCGTGCTTTCGGAATTGATTTCGGGCGAAGGCCTCCCCCGCGCAGTGGAACGGCTGGCTATGACTGAGCCGACGGCGCGGACGCACTTACGCAACATTCTGGCGAAGACCGGAACGCATCGCCAAGCCGAGCTTATGCGCCTCTTTTTCGAAGTCACGATTCCCGGCCAAACGCCTCAGCGCTGAATCGACCCGGTCTGCACATCGGCGACGCTACGGGACGGCGACGGCCAGAGGTCGCGGTGGAAAAGACGTCACGCGGTTTTCCATTATAGCGCGATCAAATCCGCTCCGCACGCGCCGACGGCGTGATGCACGACGGAGTTTTTCCCAGGAGCAAACTTAATTCAGCTTGAAGCAAGGCCCGTTCGTTAACGATTTCTTGAGGCGCAACACGTGACGGAGGCAGGCAATTGGCGTTCGCAATCGGCATAATCATCGCGATCGGATGCATGCTCGGCGGGTTTGCCGCAATGGGCGGCCATGTCTCGGTCATCTGGCAGCCTTGGGAGTTTGTCATCATTTTTGGGTCGTCTCTCGGCACCTTTATCGTCGCCAATTCTCTATTGACGATCAAGGATACGGGAAGCGCCATCGTTGAGGCGGTTCTTGATCGCGCGACATCGCAGCGCGACTATCTCGACGTTCTCGGCGTGCTCTACACCTTGATGCGCGAATTGCGCGGAAAGGCGCGCAGTGAGGTCGAGCAACATGTGGATAGCCCGAGCGAATCCACGATTTTCAAGAATTTCCCAAAGGTTTTGGCCGATAAGGATCTGACAAGCTTCATTTGCGACTATTGCAGATTGATCATAATCGGAAACGCTCGAACGCATGAAATAGAAGCGTTGATGGATGAAGAGATCCAAACCGTCAGTCATGACAAGCTGAAGCCTTTTCATGCCTTGACGGCTATCGCGGATAGCTTGCCGGCGTTGGGAATCGTCGCGGCGGTGCTGGGCGTGGTCAAGGCGATGGGCGCGTTGGATCAATCGCCCGAGCTTCTCGGCGGCCTCATTGGAGCCGCTCTCGTGGGCACTTTCGCGGGCATCGTCATGTCCTACGCAATCGTTGGGCCGCTTGCGCATAAGATCAAGGTCACCAGATTACAGAGGGTTCGGCTTTACGTCATCGTCAAGCAGACCTTGCTCGCCTTCATGAACGGCGCCATGCCGCAAATCGCACTTGAACATGGACGCAAGACCATCGCGTCGCATGATCGTCCGTCTATCGACATGGTCGAAAATGAGACCGTCTCGGGTGGGGCCAGCAGAACTGGACAGCAGCAGGCGGCATAAGGCGGCGGCCATATTTATCCCCGAGGAATTCAATGCTGAAAAGCGGACCTGAACGGCTTCTCGACGCCGCGGGCGTATCGGTGGACCGCATGCCGATGTTGCATGTGATCTTCGATCGGATGGCGGCCCATTGCTCGGAAAACTTGCGGCAGTTGTCGGCTGCTCCAGCGTTTTTTTCTGTTGATTCGATCGGCACGACGCGCATTGGCGACGCGCTCGACGCATCGGAAGGCAGCGTCATTATCGGAATATTCAACGTTCAGGCTTGGGACGCACGGATACTCATAGGACTGGGTCATAATTTCATCTTCGCATTGGCCGAAGCCTTGTTTGGAGGCGACGGCGGCGAAGCGCCGGGAGGCGACAAGCGTCCATTATCCAACCTTGAAATTCGTCTTGCTCAAAAGACGTTCGAGCTGCTCGGAAGCGCGCTCGAAAGCGCGTTTGCGACGGTCTACGCGGCGCAATTCAAATTGGAGCGCGTCGAAACCCGGCTCGATTTCGCGGTTATCGCGCCGAGAAATACCTTTGGCGTGAATGCAACGATCAAGTTGCGGGTTTTGGGCCGCAGCAGCGGAATGTTCGTTCTCATTCCCCAGACGGCCTTGAATTCCGTCCGCCCACATCTGGGCCGAGATCTGTCGAACGATATGTCGGTCCGAGACCCCCGATGGACTAAGCAGATCACCAATGAAATCGGTCGCACGGAGGTCATCGTCCGCGGCGTCCTCCAGGAGCGTCATTTTGTCTTGGGAGACATCGCCTCGCTCCAAATCGGCCATGTCTTCGCCCTCCAAGCCACGACGAAAACGCGCGTAAAGCTAGAGTGCAATGCGCAACCGCTCTTTTGGTGCAGCCTCGGTCAGGCGGACGGCGTCTATGTGCTTCGCGTTGATGATTTCGTGAACCAGGAACAGCAATTCATCGACGATATGATTCAAAATTGAAAAATATATGCGCCGGATCGCGTAAAATGTCGCTTCGGCGCGCTCACGGCGAGTCATGCGTTAAGATCTAATCTATGTTGTGTGGTCTGCTGCGCGGATGCGCCGTTTCGCGCCGCAAAAGTGAGCGTCGCGACGACGATCTAAAAGGAGGCGATCGCCGCGCATAAATCAAATAAGACAGACATCGACCAAAATGTTCAACAATCGAATGGAGATAAATGAGCAATGTCGGACCTAGACGACGCGCCGTTGCAACATGTCGAAGCTGGCGTCGACGAAATTCCTATTAAGGCTACCAATCAGCAAAATCTCGATGTGATTCTTCGCATTCCGGTCGATGTTCAGGTCGTGCTCGGCTCGGCGACTATGCCTGTGTCGAACCTTTTAAAGCTCGGCCGGGGGGCTGTCGTTCCGCTCGATCATAGAGTCGGCGAACCGGTCGACGTCGTCGTGAATGGACGACTCATCGCGCGTGGGGAAATTGTCGTCGTCGAAGACGACAATTCGCGATTCGGCGTATCCCTGACGGAAATTGTCGGTCCAACCGGATCAATTGAATAAATGACGATGGCTTCGATGACGATGAATGGCGGCGCAGGCGCGCGGTCGTTTAAGGGACCCGAGAAAGTCGCCGCGCTTCTGCTTGCGATGGGCAAGCCCCTCGCCGGTCGTCTCTTGAAGCATTTCGACGTCGATGAACTCAAGCAGATCACGAGATCCGTAGCGGAGCTCGGAGTCGTGCCGGTTCCGACCATCGAGACGCTGGTCGAAGAGTTCGCCGGTCAGTTCATGAACGGCGCCGATCTTCTTGGATCGCCGAACGAGGTTGAGCAATTGCTCGATGGCGTCCTGTCGCCGGAGCAGATTGCGGACGTCATGTCCGACGTGACCGGAAATTCAAATCAGGCGATGTGGGAAAGGCTTTCCAATGTCCCGGAGTCGATCTTCAGCGGCTACTTACAGAAAGAACATCCACAAACGGCGGCGTTCATCCTGTCCAAAGTCAGCCCGGTCTGCGCGGCGAAAGTCATGGGGCTGTTTTCGAGGGATCTTCGGAATGAAATGATGCGGCGAATGCTGAGCATAGCGCCTGTCACAGAGGCGGCGGTACGAATTATCCAACGGCAACTGCAGGAGGACTTGTTATCTAATCTTTCACGTCAGAGCGGGAGCGAGCAAAATGTGAGGATAGCAAACATTATCAATAAGCTTGACCGCGATCAAATGGAGGACGTGATGCAGAGTCTCGCCGTGGCGCGGCCCAAAGCCGTCGAAGTGCTACGTGGCCTCATGTTCACTTTCGACGACATCATTAAGTTGCAGCCGAAAGCGCGCAGCGTGCTCTTTGATAAAATTCCAACTGAGCTCGTGGTTCTGGCGTTGAAAGGGACAGATGCGGCGTTCAGAGACGCTATTTTGTCATCCCTCGCGACTCGGGCGAGACGCATCGTCGACAGTGAATTGGCAAATGGAGGGCCGGCGCTTCAGCGAGACGTCTTGAAGGCGCGCAGGATGATCGCCGATACCGCTCTTGAATTATCGAGCAACGGCGAAATTGAATTGAGTTCGTCGGAGGACGAGGACGAAATTTACGAATAGAAGCTGGCGGGTCAATGTCAGAACAAGAAGACAAGGAAAGCAAGACAGAGGATCCGACCGAAGGCAAGATCCGCAACGAAATGGAACGGGGCAATCGCCCGTTCTCGCGCGAAGCGGCGACATTTGCTTCATTTGTCGGAATGTTGATCATAGCGTCCTTTCTAATTAGAGACGCCGGGCGCTCGGTCACCATCACGCTTGAGCGATTGCTTGCGGCGGTTGACGATATTCACATCGGCAACGGCTATGACGCGGTTGCTTTGGCGGGCGTTATCGCCCGCAGCATATTCAATTCGCTCATTCCTTTGTTCGCCGTTTTTGTTCTGGTGGGCCTGTCGGCCTCTTTCATCCAAAATCCACCGAGCATTTCGTTCGAGCGCATCAAGCCTGACTTACAACGGATATCATTGGTAAACGGTTGGAGCCGTATATTCGGAGCTCGCGGTCAGGTCGAGTTTCTCAAGGGCGCTTGCAAGATGCTTTTCATGGGCGTCGTCGTCGCCATATTTTTCCGTTCCGAGTTGGATGTGCTGGTGAACGCCATGGCGATCCAGCCGGAGACGATTCCCGAGTTGATTCTGACGACGGCCACGCGGCTGCTATCAATTGTCTGCATTCTCATGGCGTTGCTGCTTGTTGCGGATCTTCTCTGGGTCCGCAGACAATGGTTCAGCGACTTGCGTATGAGCAAGCAGGAAATTAAGGATGAATTGAAGCGCAACGAAGGAGATCCGATACGAAAGGCCAGATTGCGTTCGCTTGCGCTGGACCGCCTACGCAAGAGCATGATTGCGGCGGTGCCGAAGGCGACGGTGGTGATTGCTAATCCGACCCATTATGCGATCGCGCTTCGATATGTGAAGGAAGAGGGCGGCGCGCCCGTCGTGCTGTCGAAAGGGCAGGACTTTATTGCACTGAAGATTAAGGAGATCGCAGCTCAACATTCCATTCCGATTATTGAGGACAAGGCTCTTGCTCGGGCGATGTATGAGCGCGTGGAGATCGATCAAGCGATCCCGGTCGAGTTTTATCGAGCCATAGCCGAGGTGATCCACCTTCTCTACGCGAAGGGAGGCAAAAGGACGGCGGTGGCAAATTAGGAGGCGACGCCGGATATGGCGTCGGGAGGCGCCTTAGATCGACAGAAGGCGTCCGTAGTGACGTCGGTAAGGTCCTTCGAGACATCGCATCATCTTAAGTAATTGCGGAGCGACGAATACGATACGGCTCCTTGGCTCCAAGCAGCGTGGTCAATGTGGCGGCATCCAGATCCAAAGCGGCGGCGGCCCGGCGAATCGAACATCTTTCGTGATTGTAGCGTCGTCGAGATTGTCTGGCTTGAGGTAAATGAAATAATTGTCGTTTCGCTGGAATAGTTCTTTTTGAGGCCTGCTCTCGGGGCTAATCAACATGCTGTTTGTGAATCGCACATGCATATAATGCGGCAGCAATTGAGCGTATTTGTCGATTTTGGCGTTGAGATCGAAGTGGTAAGATTGTCTTCCAACCACTTTGAGAACCGCCGCCGTGGCTTTATCGATCGGCGTCAGGGGCATTTCTCGCCATTCTGATCCGACCTGAATGAAAGCCTGCACGCTTGGCTCGAGCACGTAGAGGGGCTTGTCGCCGGAAGTGTTCTCTAGATAGATCGTAACATCGTAATGATTGTCGCCTAGCTGCGAAATCGATTCAATTTCGCTTTTCAACGTCGACGTCGCGAGATCTTCGAGGGCGGAAAGACGGTCTTGCTCCAGAGCGATTTTATAGTGCTGATATCGCAGGACGCTATAATTTCCGAGCAACGCGAGCGTGAAAATTGCGGCGGCAATCCCGAGCGCGCGGCCGGCGGCCGCTGGGAGAAGGCCGCCAAGCTGGCGGAGTTCCCGGGCGCCATTTGTCCGCGAGGCGTGCGTGCTTTCCGACTGAAAGGCCTTGTTTCCTCGAGAGGAAATGGAGATCTGCGCAGGTTTGAATAGTTCGGCGTTTTCTCGGCGATCAGAGCCAAGCGATCCGACTGGCGTCTGTTTCAGCGTCGAGTAGGCGGCGGCGACTGGCGGAGGGGATAGCGACAGCGTGCTCGGCTGGTGCGGCGCCAAAGGTGCAGTTGGCGCATAGAGCATGCCGTGCTTCATGTGATACATGCGGTCGGCGCGCTTTGCGAGTTCCAGATTATGCGTGACGATGATCATGCCACAGGGGGTCTCGCGGCGCAGTTCCTCCAAAAGCGTGATGATGTCGTCTTCGGTGTCCTCGTCGAGATCGCTTGTGGGCTCATCGGCAAAGAGGAGGCGCGGAGCATTGATCAGCGCGCGCGCGATTGCCACTCGTCTCTGTTCGCCGCCCGACATCTCGCCAGGATAGGCCGACATGCGCTCCGACAGGCCCACCCTCTCGAGGAGCGCCTGGGCGCGCGCATAAGCGTCTTCGGCCGCCATGCTGGCGCCGAGCAAAGCGGGCAAGGCGACATTGTCAATCGCTCGCAGGTTCGGGAGCAGACTGAAGAATTGAAAGACGAATCCCATGCTCCGGCAGCGGATGTCGGCGATGGTCCTCTCAGGCGACGCCCAGAGATCTTGGTCATCCAGCAGCACCTGCCCTTCGGTCGGTTTCGCGAGGGCGCCGATCATCGCGAGAAGCGTCGATTTTCCTGAGCCGGAGGGGCCCACAATCGAGACGAATTCTCGCTCGCCGAGGGTGAGACTGGCCTGGCGCACGACTTCGCATTTGGCTCCATCGCCATAGCGCTTGCAAAGCCCTACGGCGCGCAAGATCATTGTGCGTTCTCGGATTGAATCATGGCGTAGGGCTCCGCATGGCGGGTGCGCCAAGCGGGGAAGAAAGCGCCGGCGACGCCGATCGCCACGGCGATTGCGGCCGAGGCGGCGGCGGCGGCCAAAATCGCCGAAGTCGGCGGCCAGCCGAACGGGACGCCGAGCGAGATGAAATAGAAGCCGAGAGACCGTGCGAAGGCGAAGATAAGCGATAGGCCGAAGGCGAGGCCGACGAGGCCGCCCAGTCCGACGATCAGGCCGGCCTCGGTCAGGATGACGCTCGTGATCTGCTCCGGCCGAGCGCCCATCGCCCGCAGAAGGCCAATCTCCCGGTAGCGCTCCTGTACGATCGCCGAGAACAAGAGCGAGACAAGGAACAGCAAAGCGACAAGCAATAGGCCGGCGAAGATGGCGACGCCCCAGGACAGGCTGGCCAACGCCTGCCTCGCCGCCGTAAACACGGGGTTTCCCGCGACGATTTTGAGTCCCGGGATTTGGCCTATGGCGAATCGCGCCTGTTCGGCGGAGGCTCCGGCGGTGAGTTGAATTAGAAAGGCTGACGCTCTGTCCGGCCTAAGATCGGGCAGACAGGCTGAGGGCGCGCCGCCGCCGCGGGGTCGATAGAGTTTGCGTGAGGCGGCCATCGCATCGGCGAGGCGGGCGAAGCTCAGGAAATAGGATTCATCGAAGGGGCCGACGCCGGTCTTCCCTAATCGCGCCGCAATGATGAAAGTGAGCCCGCAGATCGTGGCGGCCTCGCCGGGTTTGGTCGGAACTCGATCGCCGACGAAAAGATCGTTCGAGGATTCCGCCCGATCGCGTTCCGCAAGCCATGGCTGGACGGTGAAATCCGTGGCCGGGTCATAAGCGATGAGATTGACCGCCCGCCCCTCGATTTCGGCGCGAACGATCCTCTGAGCCGCGACTTTTCCAATTCCGGGCAGATGTCGCAACGTTTCGCCAAGGGCAGCATCGAGGTCTTGATCGGTCGGCTGAACGGTCAGCAAGCTGCTCGTGATGTTGACGAGCGTTGCAGATGGAACGACGACGAGATCCGCGCCCATACGGGAAAAGGTCGTTGCGACGCCTTCGCGCAAGGCCGAGCCTATAACATAGGCGGAAAAGCCGGCGCCAACCGAAATCATCGCCGCGAGCCCCAAGAAAAGGCTTCTCAGGCGCCGGCGGCCGACGTTTTGAGCCGCGAGCCGCAGCAGCAAGAAAAGGCCTCGGCGGTTCAACGCCATCGAATCCCCGAATACGAACATGTGGCGCATTCGCCGCCGGGCTCGAACGAGTCTTTTGATTCGGCGGTCATTGGACTCAGACCGTGGTGCAACGGCTATGGATCAGCTCTTGATTGTTGCGGGGCACGATCACGCAATCATGATGTCCGCCGAAATTGGGCATGTAGCCCACCGGCTCCAACGTGTCCTGAGTGAAGACGAAGGTGCCGCCTTCCAACCTCTGGAAGCCGCTAAAGATCTGGAGAACATATTTCCCGTCGTAGGTGACATGCATGGTCTGGCAATCGACCCCGACGTTTTCAAAGCGCTTGATCGTCGACCAGGTGTTGGTGTCGACGACGACGATCGCGCTTTTCGCCGGCTTTTGATGCAGCTCGGACACGAACATTTTCGACCCGTCCATCGAGTATGTAATGTGGAACGGGCTCGGCGTCGCTCCGACCCAATGCGAATCCTTGAAATTCAGAATGCGGGTCCATTTGCGAGGATCCCGGTCGAGGCAGTTGAAAATGCCCATGCTGTTTTGCCGGGTGTTGTTGGTCATCGCGAACCATTTGCCATTGGGGCCAAAGCCGCATTCGTGGCCAGAACTGACCACCGTGTCGAGCCTGATCTCCCAAATGCCGTCGGCGATTTTCTTGACCGGGATATTCTCCTTCGAGGTTCCCTCGGGTGATGAAATGCAGGCGACCGGCTCCATCGTGGTGCGATCGATCACGACGCCGACGGCGAACATGCGCAGCGTGACGAGCGACACGGGATGGATTGGATGATGCACGCAATTGTCCGAGCCGGTCAGGCTGCGGACCGCATCGCCGGGAAGCTGCCCCGTGTAGGCGAGATATTCGCCCATAGGAACCATTTCCCAGTCGAGCTTATTGCCTTTCGTGCCGCGATAATCATAAAGCCCGGTCTCGGGCGCCATGACGAGTTGCGTGATGCGGACTGTCCCGCCCTTGAACCAATTGTCGGCGAGGGCGCCATTAGGCTCATCGCCGATCCAATCGAAGCGAAATGCAGCCAGCACCTTGGTCTTTTGGATGCCTGTGGCGCGGGAAAAAAATGCGACAATATCTTTCTGGCCGTCCGAAACGGAGAAGCCGGAGGCGTCGGGAAAGATGACGGTGTGAACCCCAAGTCCGATCCCCGTCGTCTCCGCGATATTCTCCAAAAGGTTCATCTGTTGGCCGTCGAAGCCGACGCGATAAATTTGATTGCCCTGGCCCCAAAGCGGATCGAGCATTCCATGCTCGCGCAATTGGCTCGGAATTCCATAAATCAGGGCGTTCTGGCCGCCTTGGGTCGAATTGATGAATTCGAATCCCTTGCGCGGCTCCGCCGAGGGGAAGGCCGCGAGATGATGCGCGATCGGGCAGCTGTCGCCATAATTCCAATATTCGATCCAGGCCATGGTTTTGCCGCTGGCGAGATCTTGCAATTGTGCGCCGCCGCCGAGCTTGGTGGGCGTCAGCCAAAGGTAGTCGCCGAGCGCATTGAAGCGAGGGGTCTCGCTCTGGGCTGTCGGTTGCGCGGAGGGGGCGCCAGCCGGCTCGCCGAAGAGACGCGACCAGAAGCCCTCGGCCCGCGCCCCTCCGCCGCCAAGAATTGCGCCGATGACGCCGCCGCCCGCGCCCTGCAGGATCTTTCTGCGATCGAGGGCGCCATGCCGGTTGAAGAGTTGCAGAGAAGCGGGCGCTGCAATTGTCCGAATCGTGGACCCTTCTTTTTTTGATGCGGACGAATCGCTCGGCGTCATGGTTGCTTCCTATCGGCTTTGAGATGTCGGTCTCGAGGCGTGAGCCCCAGAAAATCGAGAGGGATCGAGTAAGCGGCGGCGCAGGCCGCGCCTCCTGATCCAGAAAATCTTAGGCCGATCTATGCACTCAACAATGATTTTTTACGACTGACGAAAACATTTCAGAATTTTTTCTTTAAGCGCGATGGTCAAGTCTCACCGCTTCGGGCGCACCGACAATCGAGAGATAAAAATATGGAGGGCCGCGATCTTCGGGGAGGTGCAAAAGGCGTTTGGCTGCGCGTCCGAGAAAAGGCCGCGCTCGGACGTCCGTCCGCGTCCCGCGCTCTGTGACTTTTCGCGCCGGAGAAGAGAAATGGCCCGAGAGAAAGGGATGTACCCTTCCGTCCGCGGCGAAAGGATGGATGGTGAGGGCTGGCGGCCATCGGCAGGGCGGAGCGCCCTTCACCTGCGCCGGGTCGTCCGGTCCAGATGACCCAAACGACAAAGAGGCTGCTCTCGCGAGTTCATTCCAATCAACTGATTGTCGATAATTTCTGGAGCGGGCGAAAGGATTCGAACCGTTCCCGCCGCCGATCCGACAAGAGCGCCTATCCGCCGCCCACGGTCTTGCCGACTATGCCCAAGGCCGCAAGCGCCTCTTCCAGAAATCCCTCGAGGTCGCTCGTTACGAAATCCACATGTGGCGGCGTATCTTCGGTGATTTCAAACGGTTCGCGGTGATCTTTCTGGCCGGGCTTTGGCACGACGAGCGCCGTCGTCATCCCCCTCTGGTGGGGAACGACGAGGTTGCGGGAGATGTCCTCGAACATGATGGCGCGTTCTGGATCGACCTCGTGCCGGTCGAAGAAGCGCTGATAAGTCACGGCCTCGGGTTTCGGCACGAAATCCGCGGCGACAATATCGAAAATATCCTCGAACATCGTATGGAGGCCGAGTGCCTCGGCCGTGCGTAGAGCGTGGTCGCGCGAACCATTGGTCAGGATGAGCTTGCGGCCGGGCAGGGCGGCGAGCGCGGCCGCGAGCAGGAGATTTGGCTCGAGCGAGGAGCGGTCGATGTCATGGGTGAAGGCGAGAAAGTCTTCCGCGCGGATGTCATGCTCTTGCATGAGTCCGCGCAGGGTCGTGCCATAGCGCTGATAATAATATTTTTGCAGCGCCCGCGCGGACATGCCGTCGAGGCCGAAGAGATGACCGAGGAAAAGCGTGATGCGCGCGTCGATCTTTGGCCAGAGATCGCTGCCGGCGGGATAAAGCGTATTGTCGAGATCGAACACCCAAGTGTCGATGTGCTGGAGAGCGTCGATGCGCGCCCCCGAGCCGGTTGGCGCCGCGCTCGTGCGCTGGGGTTCCGGTTCGGCCTCGGGCGCAGCCCGTGATGCGTGCGATCTATCGTCCAAAAACTGCTTTGCGTCCTTTACCTTGTGATTAGGGTTCCGGCGCCGTGATCGGTCAAAAGCTCGACGAGCACGGCGTGCGGGGTCTTGCCGTCGAGGATGACCACGCCCTCGACGCCTTGCTCGAGCGCGTAGATGCAGGTCTCGACCTTGGGAATCATCCCCCCGGTGATCGTCCCGTCGGCAATGAGCGCGTGAATCTGATCGACGCGCAATTCCTTGATCAAATCCTTATTCTTGTCGAGAACGCCCGGCACGTCGGTCAAAAACAGCAGCCGCTTGGCCTTGAGGGCGCCGGCGATCGCGCCCGCGAAAGTGTCGGCGTTCACATTATAGGTCTCGCCGTCGACGCCCTGAGCAATCGGGGCGAGCACGGGAATGAGCTCGCGCCCGAGCACCTGGTCGAGCACGGTCGTGTCCACTTTGGCAGGCTCGCCGACGAAGCCGAGATCGATCGCGCCGCTCGTCGGCGCGGCTTTATTGGCGATCACCATATTGCCGTCCTTGCCGCAAAGCCCGATCGCGCGTCCGCCTTCAGCGTTGATGAAGCCGACGATCTGCTTATTGATCGAGCCGGCGAGAACCATCTCGACGATCTCGATCGTGGCCCGATCGGTGATCCGGAGGCCGTCGGCGAAAGCCGATTTGATGCCAAGCTTCGCCAGCATGGCGCCGATTTGCGGGCCGCCGCCATGCACGACGACCGGATTGACGCCGGATTGCTCGAGCAGCACCATGTCGCGGGCGAAATCGCGCCCCACCTTGTCGTCGCCCATCGCGTGGCCGCCATATTTGACCACCACGATCGCCTCGTCATAATGCAGCATATGCGGCAGCGCCTGCATCAGGATGGCGGCCTGCTCTTGCGCCCGCTCCTGCTCGCTGCGCTGGAATGTTTCGTTCATCGAGTCCCGTCCGGCTTAACCCGTTGCAATGTCTATCCGTTCACTATGACAAGCTCAATGCTGCGCGCGCCTGGCGATCCGATCACGGCTCGCGTTCGGCCAAGAGACGCGCGATCGCCGCGCGAAGCTCGCCGACGCCTTCGCCGGTTTGCGAGGAGGTGAAGATCGCTTCCGGAAAGGCGGCGGGCCGTTTTGCGATCGCGGCGAGCGTCGCCGCGACGCGCTCCTCCTGGTCGGCTTTCTTCACTTCGTCGCGCTTGGTCAGGACGATCTGATAGGACATGGCGGCGCGGTCGAGGAGATCGAACATCTCGAGATCGATCGGCTTCAGGCCATGGCGGCCGTCCACGAGCACGAACACGCGCAGCAATTGCGCGCGTCCGCGCAAAAAATCCCGCATCAGTCCGGTCCAGGACGCGATTTGCTCTTTTGACGCCGCCGCATAGCCATAGCCGGGCATGTCGACGAGGCGCAATTTTGCGCGATCGGCGTCGCCGCCCAACGCGAAAAAATTGAGCTCGCGCGTGCGGCCCGGCGTGTCTGAGGCGCGCGCGAGCCGCTTGCGATTGGTCAAGGCGTTGAGAAGTGAGGATTTGCCGACATTCGAGCGCCCGGCGAAGGCGATCTCGGGCGCACCGGGCGGCGGCAGGCCGCCGATCTTCGCCGCAGCCCAAATGAAGGTGCACTCCTCGGCGAAGAGCTTGCGCCCGATTTCGGCGAAATCCGGCTCATCCGGCGGGGGATGAGCTTGGTCGTCGCCGCTGGCGCTTTTCTCTTGGTTCATGGTTTGGTGATTTTAGTTCAGCCTGGCGCTTTTTTTCTGAACATATTGGCGAGATTGTCCCAGAGCTCGATTTTTGCGCCGGCTTTCTTCATGAGCAGGCTTTGCTGGATGACGGAGAGCGTGTTGTTCCAGGTCCAGTAGATGACGAGCCCGGCGGGGAAGCTGCCCATGGTGAAGGTGAAGACCAAGGGCAGCCAGGCGAAGACCATTTTTTGCGTCGGATCCGCCGGCTCCGGGTTCATCTTCATCTGGAAGAACATGGAGACGCCCATGATCAAGGGCCAGACGCCGAGCATCAGATAGGCGCCGAACACCGGGATCTGGCTCGGATCGAAGGGCAGGAGCCCGAATAGGTTGAACACATTGGTCGGATCCGGCTGCGACAGATCCTTGATCCAGCCGAAGAAGGGCGCCTGGCGCATCTCGATCGTGATGACGAGCACTTTATAGAGCGCGAAAAACACCGGCAGCTGGATCAGCATCGGCAGGCAGCCGGCCACCGGGTTGATCCGCTCGCGCTTGTAGAGCGCCATGGTCTCCTGCGACTGCTTCGGCTTGTCGTCGGGATAGCGCAGCCTGATCGCCTCGATCTGCGGCGCGACCGCCTTCATCTTCGCCATCGCCATATAGCTGCGGTTGGCGAGCGGGAAGAACAGACCCTTGATCACGACGGTGAGGCAGAGAATGGCGACGCCGAAATTGCCGACGAATTTGTAGATATGGTCGAGCGCCCAATACATCGGCCGCGTAATGAAATAGAACCAGCCCCAATCGATCAGGAGGTCGAATTTGAGAATGCCGAGGTTGCGCTCATAGGCGTCGAGCGCGTCGACCTCCTTGGCGCCGGCGAAGACCATGGTCTTGGCCGCGCCCGAGGCGCCCGGCGCGATGGTCTGGCCGGCCTCGCCGACGAAGCCCGATTGATAGATCTTGACCGGCGCGCCGGCTGCGCCCTCGGCCTGGCGCTCGGAAAAGCTGGCCGCGATCGGCCGATCCTGCGCCGGGATCACGGTCGCCGCCCAATATTTGTCGGTGATGCCGAGCCAGCCGCCGGTTCCCTTGAAGGTCTTCTGCGCGCCGTCCTCTTTCTCGATCTTGTCGTATTTGATCTCCTGCACGCCAGCGTCGCCGACGACCCCGACGAAGCCCTCGTGCAGCACGGCGAAATTGGCTGAGGCCGGCTTGCCGTGGCGGGCGACGATCGCATAGGGGTGCAGCGTCACCGGCTTTTGGGTCTTGTTCTCGACGCTGTCGGTCACGCTGAACATATAGCGCGGGTCGACCTCGATCTTGCGATGGAAGACGAGGCCCTGGCCATTGTCATAGCTGAGCGTGACCGGCTCCGTCTCGGTCAGGGTCTCGCGGTCGGCGCTCCAGAGCGCATCCGGGCCGGGCAGAGCTAAAACCTCGCCGGAGGCCGCGAAAAAGCCGGTCTCGGCGTAATAGGGCGCGGGCGAGCCGAGCGGCGAGAGCAGGACGATATTGGGGCTCTTTGGATCGGGGGTCTCGCGATAGGCCTTCAGCGAGACGTCGTCGATGTGGCCGCCCTTGAGCGAGATCGAGCCGAACAGGGCCTTGGTGTCGAGCTTGATCCTGGGGCTCGCGGCGAGCGCCTCGACGCGGGTTTTCGGCGCGGCTTCAGGAGCGCTCTGGCCGGGCGCGCCCTGTCCCGCAGCGCCCGCAAGGCCGTTTGGAGCCTGGCCCGGGATCTGGCTATTCGCCGTCGTCGCCCCCGAAGTCTGAGCGCCCGGAGTCTGGGCGCCCGACGTCTGGGCGGGGCGCTGCGCGAGCCGGGCCTTGTCCGGCGGCGGCGCGAAAAAATAGCTCCAGACAAGGACGACGAGGCAAGAAAGGCCGATCGCCAAATAGAGATTGGTGGTGTCCCTGGGGTCCCGCTGCTGCATGCCTCTGGCGTCCGCGCTCGTGCCGATCCGCCCCATCTCGGGGCATGTCCATAATAGGGGCCTGAAATCCAAAACCGCCAATGGGCCGAAAGCAATTGCGTCGGCTGGATTGGTCGCTGTCGGATTTCGCCTCGCGGCGCGCCCGGTCCGCGCCGCGCGTTAGGCGGAAAGCCGCTTGCGTCCGCGCGCGCGCCGCGCCGCGATCACCTTGCGGCCGCCGACCGTCGCCATACGAGCCCGAAACCCATGCCGCCGCTTGCGCACAAGCTTGCTCGGTTGATACGTCCGCTTCACCTTGAAAACTCCTTGGCCGACGCCTGAAAATGGAGCGAGCCTTATAGGGGCGCAAGGCGCGGCAAGTCAATTTGGCGTGGGGCGTCGTCCAAGCGCGGCGGCGCGAATTGCGGCGATATTGGCCGCGTAATGCTCGGGACCGCCCTTGAACACGGCGGAGCCCGCGACCAACGTATCGGCCCCGGCCGCCGCGACCAGAGCGGCCGTCTCCGGATTGATTCCCCCATCGACCTCGATGCGGATCGGGCGCCGGCCGATCATCGTCTTGAGCTCGCTGATCTTGTCGATCGCCGAGGGAATGAAGGCTTGGCCGCCGAAGCCCGGATTGACCGACATGACGAGAACGAGATCTATGAGATCGAGGACATGCCGGACGCTCGCCGTCGGCGTCGCGGGATTGAGCACGACCCCTGCTTTCTTGCCGAGGCTCCGGATCGCCTGCAGCGAGCGATGCAGATGCTGCCCCGCCTCGACATGGATAGCGATCAAATCGGCGCCGGCTTCGGCGAAACCGGCCAGAAAGGGATCGCAGGGCGCGATCATCAAATGCACGTCGAAGGGAATTGTCGCATGCGGCCGGAGGGCCGCCACGACAGCGGGACCAATGGTGATATTGGGCACGAAATGACCGTCCATCACATCGACGTGAATCCAATCGGCGCCGGCTTCTGCAATTGCGCGGACTTCTTCGCCGAGCTTGGCGAAATCGGCGGACAGAATCGACGGGGCGATGACGAGAGGGCTCATGCGAGCTTCTTTATCTATTTTTCCGAAGGATCGGATCTTATTTTTCTGACGGATGGGAATCGAAGACCCGGCTCGCGAGCACGTCCGGCGCGTCGATGGTCATGAGATCATCGAGCGAAACCGGGCCATCCTGTTCGAAATAGCGATTGGCGTGGCGCAGCCGCGCGCGATCGAGCGCATTGCGGATCGAGCGGGCGTTTGAGAAGAGCGGCTGCTTGCGTCGCGCGGCGATATAGCTCTCAAACGCCGCCTCGCCCGCTTCGCTGAACTTGTAGCTTTGCGCCGCGAGCATGGACTTGGCGATCTGCATCAGTTCCGGGTCCGTATAGTCCGGAAAATCGATATGATGCGCGATGCGCGAGCGAAAGCCGGGGTTCGAGCGGAAGAATTGGTCCATCCTCTCGGCGTAGCCGGCGAGGATCACGACGAGGTCCTCGCGCTGATTTTCCATGACCTGCAAGAGGATTTCGATCGCCTCCTGGCCATAATCGCGCTCGTTCTCCTGCCGGTAGAGGTAATAGGCCTCGTCGATGAACAGGACGCCGCCCATCGCCTTCTTGAGGATTTCCTTCGTTTTCGGCGCCGTATGGCCGATATATTGGCCGACGAGGTCGTCGCGGGTGACCGAGACGAGATGGCCCTTGCGAATATAGCCGAGCTTATGAAGGATCTGCGCCATGCGCAGCGCGACCGTGGTCTTGCCGGTGCCGGGATTGCCGGTGAAGGACATGTGCAGGGTGGGCGTCTCCGACTCGAGGCCCATGCGCCGCCGGACTCGGTCCACGATCAAAAGCGCCGCGATCTGGCGAATCCGCTTCTTGACCGGAGCGAGGCCGACGAGCTCGCGGTCGAGCTGATCGAGGACATCCTGAACATGCGTCTCGGCCAGCTCTCGGCGCAGATCGATCGTTTCGGGCGGCGCAGACGATCCGCTTTCCATCGAAATTTCGCTGCCTTCCATTTTCTGACCTCCGCGGGCCGCAGGGCGCGCGCGGGCGTCGGCGTCAAGATTTGTAGCGGTCGCCCTCCGGCCGGTCGGCGGCATAGGCTTGCGTCGCATAGATCTGCCGCCGGCCGGGGCCTTCTTGCCGGAGGAGGCGGAAGCCGGGTTCGGTCTTGGGACGTCCGACGATGAAAGAGATCCGCACGCTTTCCCAACCATGCGAGGCGTCGAATCCCGAAAGCCGAATATAGAAGCGATCGCCATGCGCCTTGCGGCAGGCGTCGAGCTCGATCATCACCGCCGCCGCGTCCTTGACGTCGAACATCGGCAGGTCCCACATTTCCCAATAGGTGTTGCGGGGATGCGGGTCGTCGGTATATTCGAGATTCACCGCCCAGCCCTTGTCGATGATATATTGCGCCTGGGAGCGGATCTGGTCGTCTGTGAGGTCAGGCAGGAACGAGAAGCAGCCTTGCGTGATGCGCATAAGGTCAAATCTCCTATTCCGCTGGAGTGACGGTCGGGACGAAATCTGGCGTGTCGGTCGATGCGTAATTGAAGGAGACGTCCTTCCAGGTGTCGAGCGCCTGCTTTAGAGGCGTGCAGGCCTTGGCCGCGTCCTCGAGAATTTGCGGACCTTCTTGCAGAATGTCGCGGCCTGCGTTGCGCGCGAAGATCATCGCCTCGAGGGCGACGCGATTGGCGGTCGCGCCGGCGGCGATCCCCATCGGATGGCCGATCGTGCCGCCGCCGAACTGAAGCACCACGTCCTCGCCGAGAAGATCGATGAGCTGGTGCATCTGGCCCGCGTGAATGCCGCCGGAGGCGACCGGCATGAGCTTGTTCAGCGAAGCCCAATGCTGATCGAAGAACAGCCCGTGCTCGAGATTTTGCGGATTATAATCCTCGCGGCAGATGTCGTAATAGCCCCGCGTGGCGTTCGGATCGCCTTCGAGCTTGCCGACCACGGTTCCGGCGTGGATATGGTCGACGCCAGCGAGGCGCATCCATTTGGCGATGACGCGGAAGGAGACGCCATGATTCTTTTGCCGCGTGTAGGTCGAATGGCCGGCGCGATGGAGATGCAGGATCATGTCGTTCCGCCGGGCCCATTTGGCCATCGACTGGATCGCCGTGTAGCCGATGACGAGATCGATCATGACGATGACCGAGCCGAGCTCCTTGGCGAATTCGGCGCGCTCGTACATGTCCTCCATGGTCGCCGCGGTGATGTTGAGATAGCTGCCCTTGACCTCGCCGGTCGCGGCCTGCGCCTTGTTGACGGCCTCCATGCAATAGAGGAAGCGATCGCGCCAGTGCATGAAGGGCTGTGAATTGATGTTTTCGTCGTCCTTGGTGAAATCGAGGCCCCCTTTCAGCGCCTCATAGACGACGCGGCCGTAATTGCGGCCGGAGAGCCCGAGCTTGGGTTTCACCGTGGCGCCGAGCAGCGGCCGGCCGAATTTGTCGAGCCTTTCCCGCTCGACGACAATGCCGGTCGCGGGACCCTGAAAGGTCTTCACATAGGCGACAGGGAAGCGCATGTCCTCGAGGCGAAGCGCCTTCAGGGGCTTGAAGCCGAAAACATTGCCGATGATCGAGGCGGCGAGGTTCGCGATCGAGCCCGGCTCGAAGAGATCGAGCTCATAGGCGATGAAGGCGAAATAGACTCCGGGCGCATTCGGCACGGGATCGACGCGATAGCATTTGGCCCGATATTTGTCGCAAGCGGTCAGCCGGTCGGTCCAGACCACGGTCCAGGTCGCCGTGGAGGATTCGCCGGCGACGGCCGCCGAGGCCTCCACCGGATCGACCCCGTCCTGGGGCGTGACCCGAAAGACGGCGATAATGTCGGTGTCCTTTGGCTCATAATCGGGCTGCCAATAGCCCATGTCGCGATATTCCATGACGCCGGCGGAATAGCGTCCGCGCTTTGGAGCCTCCGTCGGCGTCAGCCTCTTGTCGAATAGGCTCATGTTGGGGGGCTCCGATCACTCCGCGGCGGCGCTGCGCTGCAATTCCACGCGCGGATCGAGGCTGCCCGAGGCGTAGCGCTTGGCCATGGCGGACATCGGCAGCACCTTGATCCTCGAAGCGTTTCCGGCCGTGCCGAACTGCTCGAAACGTTGCTTGCAGACTTTCTCCATCGCCTCCATCGCCGGTTTCAGGAATTTGCGCGGATCGAATTCGGCGGGCTGCGTATGGGCGATGCGGCGGACCTCGGCCATCATCGCGAGGCGGCAGTCGGTGTCGATATTCACCTTGCGGACGCCATGCTTTATGCCGCGCACGATTTCCTCGACCGGAACGCCGAAGGTCTGGCGCATGGCGCCGCCGTGGGCGTTGAAAATGTCCTGCAATTCCTGCGGAACCGATGACGAGCCGTGCATCACGAGATGGGTGTTGGGCAGCTTCGAGTGGATCGCCTCCAGCACGCGCATGGAGAGAATTTCGCCGTCCGGCTTGCGGGTGAACTTATAGGCCCCGTGCGACGTGCCCATGGCGATGGCGAGGGCGTCGACCTTGGTCCGCGTCACGAAATCGACGGCCTGATCGGGATCGGTGAGAAGCTGGTCGCGGCTGAGCTTGCCTTCGGCGCCATGGCCGTCCTCCTGCTCGCCGCCGCCGGTCTCGAGCGAGCCCAGAACGCCGAGCTCGCCTTCGACCGAAGCGCCGACGAGATGCGCCATGTCGGCGACCTTCGCGGTGATGGCGACATTATAGTCATAGGAGGCGGGCGTCTTGGCGTCGGCTTCGAGCGATCCGTCCATCATCACCGAGGAGAAGCCGTATTGGATCGCGGTGAGGCAGGTCGCCTGGCTGTTGCCGTGATCCTGATGCATGCAGATCGGGATGTCCGGATACATCTCGATCAAGGCCTCGATCATCTTGGCGAGCATGATGTCGTTGGCGTAGGCTCTCGCGCCTCGGCTCGCCTGAATGATCACCGGAGCGTCGACGGAGGCGGCGGCGGCGAGGATCGCCAGGCCTTGCTCCATATTGTTGATGTTGAAGGCGGGGACGCCATAGTCATGCTCGGCGGCATGGTCGAGAAGTTGGCGGAGGGTGATGCGGGCCATGGGTTAGTCTCCGTCGCGGATTGCGGATAGGGGGCTTTGGAGCTGGTTTGATCCGAGATCTCGGGCCATTCGAATGCAGTGCGCCGGCCGCGGCGATGCAAGGGAGCCCCGCCGGTCTTGCGAGAGCCGAGCGCGGGATTCGTAGCGATGGTCAAACCCTGCGCCGGCCATGAGCGTCAGGCTCCCTGCGGCTTCAAAAGGCTGCGGACCTCGGCGATGATCGCATCTACGGTGATGCCGAATTTCTCGTAAAGTTCGCCGGCAGGCGCGCTCGCGCCGAAGGACGACATACCGACGAAGCGGTCGTCTGGCCCGAGAAAAGCGTCCCATCCTTGGCGGATCGCGGCCTCGATCCCGACGCGCGGCGCGCCGCCGAGGACGCTTTTGCGGTATTCCGGAGACTGCGCGGCGAAAAGCTCGAAGCAGGGGGCGGAGACGACCGCCGCCTTGACCCCTTCGCCGGCGAGCCGCTTCGCGGCCTCGACCGCGAGCTGGACCTCCGAGCCTGTCCCGAGAAGCGTAACGTCCCGGCCGCCGACCGGTTCCTCGAGCACATAGGCGCCCTTCTGGGACAGGTTCTCGCGTCTATGCGCGCGCCGCAGGATCGGCAGGTTCTGGCGAGAAAGCGCGATCGCCGAGGGCGCCTTTTCGCTCTCGAGCGCAAGCTCCCACGCCTCGGCCGTCTCGACCGCGTCGGCCGGGCGAAACACGAGAAGGTTGGGGATGGCGCGCAAGGAGGCGAGATGCTCGACGGGCTGATGCGTCGGCCCGTCCTCGCCGAGGCCGATCGAATCATGGGTAAGTACATGGATGACCCTCAGGCCCATCAGCGCGGCGAGCCGGATCGCGGGCCGGCTATAATCGGCGAAGACCAGAAAAGTCCCGCCATAGGGAATGAAGCCGCCATGCAGCGCGAGCCCGTTCATGGCCGCAGCCATGCCGAATTCGCGCACGCCATAATGAATATAGCGACCGGAGAAGTCCTCCGACGTCACGCTTTTCATATCGGCGGCCTTGGTGTTGTTGGAGCCGGTGAGATCGGCCGATCCGCCGATCAGATTAGGCTGCGCCGGGCTCAGCCGATCGAGCAGCTTTTGCGACGAGACCCGCGTCGCCTGCGCCGCGCCGCCCTCGCTCGCCGCCTGCTTGAACGCCTCGACGGCGGCGGACGCCTCGGGTCTGATCGCGCCGGAAAGGTCGAGGTCATATCGGGCGCGGATTTCGGGGGCTAGCTCGGCGTAGCGCGCGAGCCAGGCCTGATGCTCCGACGCGGCGCGCTCGGCCGCCTCGCTCCAGGCCGTCCTTATGTTGGCTGGAACCTCAAAGGGCTCGCTGGTCCAGCCCAAGCGGGCGCGCGCGCCGGCAATCTCTTCCTTGCCGAGCGCGGCGCCATGGACCGCATGGGTCCCGGCCTTGGTCGGCGCGCCGAACCCGATCACGGTCTTGCAGGCGATGAGAACCGGCCGGTCGGATCGGCGCGCGGCGTCGATCGCGGCGGCGACGGCCTCCGGGTCATGGCCGTCGACGCGCGACGCCGTCCATCCGGCCGCCTCGAAACGCGCGAGCTGATCGACCGAGTCCGCGAGCGAGACCTTGCCGTCGATGGTGATGCCGTTGTCGTCCCAAAGCACGATCAGCTTGGAGAGCCCGAGATGGCCGGCGAGGGCGATCGCCTCATGGCTGACCCCTTCCATCAGGCAGCCGTCGCCCGCGATCACATAAGTGTAATGGTCGACGATCTCGCCGCCATAGCGGGCCGCCAGCAGCTTCTCGGCCAGCGCCAGGCCAACGGCCGCCGCGAGCCCTTGTCCGAGCGGGCCGGTCGTGGTCTCGACGCCCTGCGTGTGGCCATATTCGGGATGGCCCGGCGTCTTGGAATCGAGCTGGCGAAAGCGCTCGAGCTCCTCCCGCGTCACGCCCGGATAGCCGAGGAGATGGAGCAGGGCGTAAAGCAGCATCGAGCCGTGGCCGGCCGAGAGAACGAAACGGTCGCGGTCATGCCAGGCGGGATCGGCCGGATCGAATTTCAGGAATTGCGTGAAAAGGACGGTCGCGACGTCGGCCATGCCCATGGGCATGCCGGGATGGCCGCAGGTGGCCTTCTCGACCGCGTCCATGGCGAGAAACCGCAGGGAATTGGCCATTTCGGCATGGGTCGCGCTCTTGGAGACTCTGGCGAGCATGTTCATGTCAAGGTTCCGTCAGCTTGTTCGCCGCCGCCGCTCAACGAGCTGCAGGATGAAGGGTGTCAGGATCAGCTGCATCGCGAGATCGAGCTTGTTGCCTGGAATGACGATCGAGTTCGCGCGCGACATGAAACTGTCGCGGATCATGGAATGCAGATAGGGAAAATCGATGCCGCGGGGCTTGCTGAACCTGATGATCACCATCGATTCGTCGGCCGTTGGAATCCAGCGGGCGGCGAAAGGGTTCGACGTGTCGACCGTGGGCACGCGCTGAAAGTTTATGTCCGTCTCTGTAAATTGCGGGCAAATATAGTTAATGTAATCGGGCATCCGCCGCAAGATCGTATCCGTCACCGCCTCCATCGAGTAGCCGCGCGCTGAGCGGTCGCGATGGATCTTTTGAATCCATTCGAGATTGATGACCGGGACGACGCCGATCTTGAGATCGGCATATTTCGCGATATTCACCTGCTCGTTGACGAGAGCGCCGTGCAGACCCTCATAGAAGAGAATCTCGGTCTTCTCCGGCAAAGGCGCCCAATCGGTGAAGGTGCCGGGCGGGGCGCCGTAAATCTCCGCCTCCTCTTCGTCATGGACATAATGGCGGCTCATCGCGGTGCCGGTTTGGCCGTAGGTCCGAAAGACGTTCTCGAGTTCCTCGAGCAGATTGGCGGGCGGACCGAAATGGCTGAAATTCTGATTTCCCTTGGCTTCCTCCCGCTCCATGACATTGCGCATCTCGATGCGGTCATAGCGATGGAAGGCGTCGCCCTCGATGAAGGCGGCCTCCACGCGCTCGCGGCGAAAGATCTGCTCGAACGTGCGCTTGACGGAAGTCGTTCCCGCGCCGGACGAGCCGGTCACCGAGATGATCGGATATTTGGCTGACATGACGCTTCTTTATCTAAACCACGATGATGATGGCATCGTGATCGGTTCCGATAAATTGGAGCGAAACGCGGAACAAAAGGCGCTCGGCGCCTCGCAAGGGCTGCATGCAAGCTCCGGATCGCGACGATCTCGGACCCTGTTGGTCCAAGATCTTCGTGATGATTTCAATCATTCAAGGCGGGGAGCGGGGGCGACGCAGGCCCCCGCCTTCCTCATCCTGCTCCAGATCAATATGTTGGAGCATGTTCCGGTAGAAAAAGTCGCTCAGCTCTTTCGGATCACGCTCTAGAGACGCATCAGGCCGCGCTTGCCGAACAGGGGCGCGCGTTCGGCGGAAAATTGCGGGTCCTTGTGATAGCGGGCGACGAGTTCGACCTGGTTCGAAGAGCCGAACACAAGCGGCGTGCGCGCATGAACCGAGGCCGGGACCACGTCGAGAATCGGCTCAAGGCAGTCGATCGCTCGGCCCGCGGCCCTTTCCACGATCAAGGCGATGGGATTGGCCTCGTAGATGAGGCGCAGCCGCCCCTCGGCATAGCCAGGCCTATGGTCGCCGGGATACAGGAAGACGCCGCCGCGCAGCAGGATGCGATAGGCTTCGGCGACGAGCGAGGCCACCCAGCGCATGTTGTAATTGCGCTTCAGCGGTCCCTCGGCGCCCTGGACGCAATCGTCGATATAGGCGCGGACGGCGGGTTCCCAATGGCGATAATTCGAGGAATTGATCGCATATTCATTGGAATCGGCCGGAATTCTCACCTCCGGGACGGCCAGGTGAAAGCGTCCGTCGCGCCGGTCCAGGGTGAAGATCTGGGTCGCGCCGTCGCCGAGCGCGAAGACGAGAGACGTTTGCGGCCCATAGATCACGAAGCCGCCGGCGATCTGCGCCCGCCCGGGCTGCAGGAAATGCGCATCCGCGCTGGCCGCGTCCGGGAGCGCCGGCAGAATCGAGAAGATCGTTCCGATCGAGACATTGGCGTCGATCATCGAGGAGCCGTCGAGCGGGTCCATTGCGACGGCGAGCGGCCCCGCCGGGTCGAGCGGCAAGGCGTCTTTCAGCTCTTCGGACGCGACGGCGGCGACGGGCGCGCGCCGGAAGGCCTCTACGAACAAGTCATTGGCAAGTATGTCGAGCTCCTTTTGGACGTCGCCATCCGCGTTCGCGCTCCCGCGGCTCGCGCCGAGGCGTCCATAGAGCTGGCCGAGGCCGATCAGGTCGGCCAATGCGATCGCCGCGACGGCGATCTCGCGCAGCGTTTTCGCGGCCGGCGCCAAGCGGCCCTCAGCGGCGACAGCGCGCTCCAGAAAGGCGTCCAGGTTCAAGGTCCCCTCGGTGCTCGCCATGTGCGTCCTTCTTGGTTTGCATGCGCGGCGAACATCGCCCAAAGCATTAAAAATTAAAAGTGAATAATATTCGGACGGCGCGGAAAGCAATTTCGGCTTCGGGACGTCGCTCGCGCTTCGATCTGGGCGGGGCAAAGAGATCGGCCGTCGCAATGATCCGCGCCAATGGCGCGCCGCTCAGCTTATCTCCTTATAGTTGTGTAATAACAGCTTTACGACCTGAAATTGAGATTCGGAGAGGACAGGTCAGTGAGCCTCCTCTGAGGCGGCTTTCCTGGTCTTGAGCGCGCCGAGGAGGAATTCGCCCGCCGCGCTCACGCTCTCGTCGTCGATCGCATGACCGAGCTTCGGCCGGGCGATCGCCGTAACGGGCGCTTGCGCGGCTTCGAGCGCGGCCCGCGCCATGTCCAACGCCGTGAACGGCACGACCGCATCGGCCTCGCCATGGACGAGGAGAACCGGCGGCCGGCTCCGGATTTCCGCGTTGAGCGCCTCCGCGCCATGAAGCGCGCCGGAAAAGGCGACGATCGCGCCGATCCGCTCCTTCCGCCGCAGGCCCGCATGCAAGGCCAGCGTCGCGCCTTGAGAGAAGCCGACAAGAGCCAGATGGCTCGGTTCGAGCCGCCGCCGCGCCATTAACTCGTCCAGCGCCCGATCGAGCATGTCTGCCGCCGCCCGCAATGCGGCGAGCATTGTCTCCGGCGACTCAACGTCGAACCATTGCCGCCCCCTCGGCGCCGGATCGCAGGGAAAAGGCGCGTTGAGGGCGAGAAATTCCGCTTTGGGTAGGATTGGCTGCCAATTGAGGGCGAGGTCGATTATGTCGTCCCCATTGGCGCCGCGGCCATGCAACAAAACGACAAGATAGACAGCCTTGCCGCAAGAGAGGGGCGCGCAGCTTGGCCCTTCGAGATCAATCGCCATTGACATTTCCTTTGCGTTCTTCGCGGAGTTTCCGCCTGCGCTCGGCGGAAGCGCGTCAATGGATAGCTCCGACGCCGGAGATCGAGCGGGACGAACAATGGCGGACAATCCAGCATAGCGCGTGCCGCCTGCTCTCATTCGACGGGGACGATCTCATCGAGGTTTTGGCGCGGAAGATTCTAGGTGAGCCGACCTAGGATCATCGCGATCGGACGACCGCTCTGATCGACAAATAGGCTCGACTTTTTGAACTGGGAGCGATTTCTTATCGACGGAACGAGTCTCGTTATTCCATAGGCTGACGTTTTGCGACGCATGATGTCTCTCACTCGATCGATTCGGGCCGAATGTTAAGGATAGCTGATGAGCGAAGCCTATTCCGCCGCACTCACTTTGCTCATGCTTTCGGCGGTCTGCGCCGGTGCGGCGCGGGGACAGGAGCCGCCGAAGGATTTCGTCCGGCTGGCCGATCTTGCGCCGGGGATCAAGCAGGACATTCGCTACGCCGGCGCGGACAATTTCATGGGCCGTCCCGTGCCCGGCTATGTCGCGCCGCAATGCTGGCTGCGCCGCGAGGTGGCCGAAGCGCTCGCCGCCGCGCAGCGGGAGGCGGAGCAGGACGGCCTTGGCCTCATCGTCTATGATTGTTATCGGCCGCAAAAGGCGACTAAGGCTTTCATAGCCTGGGCTCAGGACTCGTCCGATCAGGCCATGAAGCCGATCTATTACCCGAATGTGGACAAGACGGCGCTTTTCGAGCTCGGCTATATCGCCAAGGCCTCCGCCCATTCGACCGGCCTCGCCGTGGACTTAGGCATAGTAGGCCTCGATTTCGGCACGCCCTTCGATCTCTTCGACGCGGCTTCTGCGACTGATAATCCAGATATCGAAGCCGCCGCCAGGGCCAATCGCGTCAAGCTCTTCGCGCTCATGCAGCGGCACGGCTTCTCCAATCTGCCGCAGGAATGGTGGCATTTCGCCCTTGAAGGCGTGAAGGACGCGCCGCCGTGGGACTTTGACGTCAAGGAGTGACCTCGAATTCGGGCTGAGACCGATGTGGCAAGCGCTCCATCATCTATTCGTCGCGACCGCGGGCAAGGGCCTTTACGAGATCACCCGCGACACAGCGGATTTCGTGCGCGGGCGAAACATCTCGACCGGGCTCCTGACGATCTTTTGCCGACATACCTCCGCGTCGCTCCTGATCCAGGAGAACGCCGACCCGGACGTGCGCGCCGATCTCCAGACCTTCTTCGAGGCGCTGGCGCCGGAGGATCGCGGCCGCTACGTCCATGCGACGGAGGGGCCAGACGACATGCCGGCCCATATCCGAGCGGCGCTGACTCAGGCGCAGCTCGCGATTCCAGTCGAATCGGGTCGACTCGTCCTCGGCGCCTGGCAAGGCGTTTATCTCTTCGAACACAGGCGCGAGCCGCATCGGCGGGAAATTGTGCTGCATCTCTTCGGCGAATAAGCCTCCAAGACGCCTGCAAGCGTCTCACTCCGGGCCGGCGAGCTCCGCGAGCGATGCCGAGATCGTCCCGACCTCCGGCCATTCGAGCTTCAAAGGCTGCTCCGCGCCCTCGAGCAGCAGGCCGTCCGGCGTCACCTTGGCCGAGAAGTCGAGATCGCTCGCGATCGGGCTCATGTAGACTTCATCGACCTTGCTCTTGCCGTTGCGCACGGCGGCGAGCGCGCGGGACAGCGTTCGCGCTTCTTGCAGCGTGAAATCGAAGCTGCGGCCGTCAGAGAGCGCGAGCCGGAGCATGGCGCCGAGGCCCCGATGGGTTGCTTGAATCACCGAGCTCTTGCTCATGGGCTTGCGTCCAATGTCGGAGGGATAGGAACATGTGCTCGACGGGCGGCCGGGGCGAAGCCGTTCTCACGTCTCGGATCGGTTGGAGCGGCTCCGCGCTTTCTCTTCGACCCAAGTCGAGACCGTGTCGATGAGCCGGATCGCCCCCGGCAGGCGCCCATAGGCGTCGCGTTGGGCCTCCGTCTTCGGTTCGAGCGTGCGCCACCATTCGATCAATTGCTTGACGAGAGCCCGCGCCGATGAGTCGCCCGGCCCGACGATCAGAGAAGCGACGCCAAAGCTCCGCTCGACGTCCCGGAGGCAGGTCAGGACATAGGTTCGATCTTCTGCGCTGAAGGGCAGCGGACCCTCGGGCGCGCGACGCACCATCCGCAGCTCGCTCAGCTCTGGAATATAGTCTTTCATAACTGCCGCGCCTTCATTCCCCGGTCAGGCCCGGCTCGGCGTGCGAAGGCCTTGTTCGAGCCGCTCGGCCGCTCGTGCAAAGGCGTCGGCCTTGCGGCGAAGACCGGCTGCGAGATCTACGGCGATGGCGCTTTCCGCGAGAGCGTCTGGCGCGGCGCCCAATGCGGTCTCCCAATCTGGGCCATGGAGGAGCTCGGCGGCTTCCAAAACATGCGTGCGCCATTGATCCGGCGCCGCGCGCGCCGCCGTGCTCGCGACCCCGGAGCCGATCGCGGCCGGCTCGTCCAGTTCCTGCGCGGCGTCCGCGAGCCGCGCTATTTCCGGCAGCACAGCGCGAAGCGCCTCCGCGCTCGAAAAAGGCAGGAGCCATGACCGCTTGTTTGCGCGCCACTTGGCTTTCGGCATCCAGCGCAACAGGCGGTTCAGCGCCTCGCTATAGCCGGTCGCGATAACGATTCCTTCGTCGACGATTCGCACCCAAGGCGTGGGCGGAAAAGGATTGGAGGCAAGGGCCTCTCGGGCGGCTCGCTCGGCGTCTATTTCAGGCGGCATGATGGGCTCTTGCCGAAGGCTCAGGGGCGTCGACATGGAATGTGCGATGCCCAGACAAGCAAGAGTTGCGCCGCCAGCCGCGCAAGCCGGAACGGCGCCATTCCTGCGTGAAAAAGTCGAATTCCCAAGGCATTCATGTTAGTGGTTGGAGGGGAGTACGGCCATGACGAAAGCAGCTTCCGTCTCGGCGGCGATTCTCGTCATCGGCGATGAGATCCTGTCGGGGCGCACAAAGGACAAGAACATCGGCTATATCGCCGATTATCTCGCCAAGATCGGCATTGATCTTCGCGAAGCGCGCGTCGTGGGCGACGTCAAGAGCGAAATCGTGGCCGCGGTCAACGCGCTCCGTTCCCGCTATGACTATCTGTTCACGACCGGAGGGATCGGGCCGACGCATGACGACATCACCGCCGACGCTGTGGCGGCGGCGTTCGGCGTCGATATTATCGAGGATCCACGCGCCATCGCGCTCTTGCTGGAGCGGATCGCGCCGGAAGAGCTCAACGAGGCGCGCCGGCGCATGGCGCGCATTCCGCGCGGCGCCGCGCTGGTCGAGAATAGAATATCGAAGGCGCCGGGATTTTGGATCGGCAATGTCGTCGTGATGGCCGGGGTGCCCGCGATCATGCAATCCATGCTGGATCATGTCGCGCCGCGGCTCGCGACGGGCGTGCGCATCGTGGCGCAAACCATTCCGGCCCGCGGTCTGCGCGAGGGCGATTACGCAGCTGCTCTCGGCGATGTCGCAGCCGCGAATCCGGAGCTGTCGATCGGCTCCTATCCCTCGTTCCGCGATGGCGGATTCCATAATGAAATCGTCGTTCGCGGACGCGATGCGGCGCGGGTCGGCGAGATAGCGGCGGCTATCGACGCAATGCTTTCGCGCCTCTCCGAGCGGCGGCGCGAGGAAATATGACGACGACGCCCGGAGCTAAGACGCCTTTCGTGGAAAAGGCCTTTCACGTCTCCTGGGATCAGTTCCATCGCGACGCGCGGGCCTTGGCCTGGCGTCTGAACGGCTCCGCGCCATTCACCGGCGTCGTGGCGATCACCCGGGGAGGCCTCGTGCCGGCCGCGATCGTGGCGCGCGAGCTCGACATGCGGATTATCGACACGTTCTGCGTTGCAAGCTATGTCGCGGAGAGCGTTCGGTCGGAAGTCCGAGTGTTGAAAAACGTGTCGCCGGAGCTGGGCCGGACCGAGGGAGAAGGATTGCTCGTCGTCGACGATCTCGTCGACACGGGCGCGACGATCATGGTTGTCCGCGCCCTGCTGCCGAAGGCGCATGTCGCGACCGTTTACGCCAAGCCGCTCGGGCGGCCGCTCGTCGACACATTCATCACCGAGGTCTCGCAGGACACCTGGATCTATTTTCCATGGGACCTCGGCTTGAGCTTCCAGGCGCCGATCGCCGGCTCGGAACGCGGCTGACGTTCCTTCGCTCGAAACGCGAACCCCTTCGCGTCTTATCGTCGCCTGCGCTCCGCGAGAGCGGTCGCGTGGCCGGGCCTAGTTCATCCGTCCGCTCATCGCTTGGCTTTGTCCTTCCGTCGACGCCCCAGCGAGCCGCGGCGGCGCAATTTTGATGTCGACGGTGCGACGCAAGCGCCGCCAACCGATGACGACCGAACTCAGCGCCAAAACCAGTCCGAGGCTAATCCAGATCGTGATCCAGACGATCCAAACCGCATGCTGATGAAGCCAGCCGAAGTCCCAATGATGCAAAGCGACGTAGAGCCATCGATAAGCGCGCCGGCTTGAATCGATCTTTGTGACCAGACGTCCATCCTGCGGATCGATGTAAAGAGACGTATGCGCGCTGTCCGAAAGATCGATGCGCATGACCGGAAGCGGTCTGTCGAGGGCGCCTTGTCGCCGGTTCGGATAATAGTAGGAATCATAATTCGTCAGTAGCGCTTGGCCGGCTATGGCTTGCTCGCCGGCCAAGCGCTGCGCGGCGGCGAGAAGCGCATCCTTGTCGAGGCCGACGTCGCTCACGTCGAGCGCGATCCGACGTCCGCTGCGGTCATAGGCCAGCAGTTGCGCCTGATCGCCGAGGTGGCTCCAGCCGATCTCGACCACGCTTTCCCTCAATTCCGGCGAAAGCTCCGGCGCATGCGCGGCAATGGTCGAGGGCCAATCGCCGCCGCGGAATCGCGCAAGCTCCTCGGGACTCGCGGTGGGCTCCGAAAATATCTGCATCGGATTTGTCGATAGAGCGCCGCTGAAGGCCCAAAGCACGGCGAAGGCGCCGCCGATGAGGCCGGCCCAAAAATGATAGCGCAACCAAAACTCTCGATAGGGCTGCGTGCGGCCTCCGGAATAAGTGCGTCCGCCAAAAAAGCCGGGCTTCCAGCGGAGCCAGCCGATCACAATGCCCGTGGCGCCCGCGACGAAAGCGAAAAGGCCGCACCAGAAAAGCGTGTTGCGACGCAGGTCGCCGGCGCGAAGGAAATCGAGCGGACGAAAGAGATGAATAAAATTGCCCGCATAATAGAGGCTGCGCCGCCACAGCGTGCTGACTTGCAGAACTTCGCCCGTCTTCGCGGAGACGATCAATTCGGAACCGAAACCATCGTCGACGGCGAAGCGATGAAACGGCTTGTATGCTTGATGGTTGCGCAATGCCGACGAAGCGTCGAACGTATCGACATAGCTTACGGCCAGCGGCGCCTTGCCGGAAGTAGAGTCCGCCGCCAGCCAGCGCCGGGCGATGCGCATGGCGTCGTCAACGGAATAGGATCGGATATCCCCATCAATCGCGGACGCCGCGAAACGCTCGCCCGAAGCATCCTCGAGCAGCCACACCGGTTCGTCGTCCACGCGGGCGAGGCGGCTGTTGACGATTTCCTGCCGAGCGTCGTGCACGACTGCGCCGAGCGCCTCGCCGAAGGAAAGCCATGAATTCTCCGGGTGCAAAATTTGCGCGTGCGAGAGGCGGTCTTCAGGCGTCGTGAGGAGGGAGGAGGAATAGGCGATGATGAGACCGGAGGAAAGCCACAGAAGCATAAAAGACGCGAGCGCGACGCCGACCCAGCGATGCGTGAGGTAAAGGAGCCGAATCATGGGATTATCCGAAAATCATTGGCGTTAAGTCGATCATTCGTCGCAGCTCGATCCCTTAGACGGCCCCAGCCCATGAGGCGTGATCCGAGGAAATTACTATATATCTATAGATTAAATAGAAATATGTGCAAGCGCAAGAACTTGCCAAAAATGGACGAATGTCCAGGCTCCGGCCCGAGATGCGTTTCCCTAGCCATTGGGGCTAGACGTCGCGCATTTGGAGAGGTCGTCCGCAGGGCGCTTTGGCGTCAGCGATCGCTGAAACAGGCCCCTATTTTCGTGCAGGTGCGCCTCTTTTATGAGCGGTGCGAGCGCGATGAGCTTTGGGCATATTTTGTAACGGCGATCATGCAAGGGCGACGAGGCGAGATTGCAGGAGGTCGATTTTGGCGCGCCCATACATTTGACGCTTCGCAAGTTTCCGTCTGCAGATCTGTCCCTCGACCTGGTCGTTGGACCACGGGGACGCGATCGCGGCAGCGACGGCGGCTCAGTTCTTCATCGCGCCGTTTGCAAGCGCAGCGACAAGGCCACCCTTGGCTCGGTCATTCCAGGCGTCGAGTTCGGTTGTTGCCTTGCGTCTGATCATGTCGTCAAACTCGACGATCAAATCGCGCGTCTCAGTGACGAGTAAAACGCCGCTTTCGATCGCGACGACCGTCATGGTCTCCACTTTCGTCAGATGGTCGCGACTCGTCGTCAACAATGGCGCGATTGTTCGAGCCGCTGGCGCGGCAGGCAGTTGCTGTTGCATCTCATCAGCAAACTCTGCGAGAAATCCTTATTGCTGTCCCATGCCTTGTTCAGGCGCCGGAGGCCAGACTTCATGGCTTGGGCGGTCTATCGTGCGGATCGGCGACGGAACCCGATTGACGACCGGCGACAAGGATTTGATGTAGACAGCGATCGCCCGCGCGTCCGCCACGTCCAATTGGTTGAATTGCGACCGCCAAGGCATCGCCGATGAAAGAATTCGGCCGTCCGGAGCGCGGCCCTCCTTGAGGGCGCCGACGATGTCGTCGACGCTCCAATTGCCGATCCCGGTTATCGGATCGGGCGTGATGTTTGGAGGAAAAATGCGCCCCAAGGCGCCGGCCGCGATCGGATGATCCCCGCCGGTCATCAGCCGAGTGACGATAAGATCGCCCGATTCTGTGCGTGGAGAGTGACAGCCGACGCAACCGGTGATTTTAGAAAGATAGGCGCCTCTCGCCAGCTCATCTGAGGAATCCGCATGCGCTGATCGGGGCGCGAGACAGAGTACGAAAGCGATAGCCGCGGCGCCGGCGAGCCTGCCTCGGCCCTTTCCGCCGCTAGGCGCATCAGGGCGTCTCGCCGCCGCGCCGGCCCGCTGGCGTCGGTCCTTGCGAGGCTGGATCAAGAGTCCGGCGGCGCGCCTATCGAGCAATGGCAGCAGCCCATAAACCGTGACGAGAAGCGCGAGGGAAAGTCCGGCGGGAATCCACGCGACGCCGACCGCGACATAAGCGGGGCGTTGCGCAACGGCGGCGTCCAAAGCGGTCATGAGGCTTGGAACGCTCTCGAGATGGGCGTAGCGAAGGCCAGTTTCCGCGGCCAGATCTTTGAGATGCGCCTCATCGACAGCAGATAGATATTCATGGCCGCCCGCTGCAGTCCCGCCGAAAGGCGCGTTGCGGGGATTAAAGCCTTCCCTTTCCTCGGCGCCTGGAGGCGGCGGCGCGCTCATGTTCTCGTTGGGAACGTCGCTGGGTCGCCAGAACCCCGTCTCTTGGCCAAACTCATCGAATTTCGGAATCGGCGAAAGATCATATCCGCCGACGCCAATGACCAACCCTTTAACCTGACCCGCTTTGCCCTCGAATTGCGGCCCCCCCGTCCAAGGGAGCGGCGGCGCTTCCTGGCCGTCGCTCATGAAAATAAGGTCGGCGCCGAGTTCATCGGCTAAAGCTACGGATCGAAAAAATCCGCTTGCAATGTGGCTTTCGCCTTCCCACCCCATGCGCCAATCAAGCGCTGCGATTTCACGATCCAGCGTTTCGAAATTATCGCAAATCTCGGTTGGTTCGAATAGGAGAAATGGGCGACGTTCCGCGAAGATCGCAAGCCCCATCCGCGACTGGCATGGTAGGCCGACCAACATGTGGCGCAACGTGTCCTTCACCATGGCGAGGCGGCTGACGGCTTCTCCGCGCAGCTGATAATCACGCGTATTCATGCTGCCTGTGATGTCCACCACGGCGAGGAGATCGAATGTTTGGCGTTGGAGGTGGAGTGGCGGCAGGACCATGGCAAGGCACAGCAAGAACGCGGCTGCCGCCGTGAGCTGGAACCGGAGATCGTGCAACGCCGGAATGGCCGTCGGCAAAAATTTCACGGCAAGCCCTCCGGGACGCCCGGCATGTCCGGCCAGAGTTGCTTCGACGCGGGCAGCGTATCGCCTTCGTTTTCCTGGCCAAAGGAAAAGTCGCGCACAAGACGCAGAGCCACGTCGAGATTATATTTCGTATTCCAATCGCTCGGATCCAATTCGAGCGCGCGTCGATAATTCTGCTTGGCGAGATTGACGAATGGGACGGCGGCGCTGAGATCGCCGTTGGAGATCAGCACAAAGGCTTGTCTCAGGCGCGCATTGCCGAGGTTGAAAAGAAGGTTTCGATAGACTTTTTGATCGTCGCGCCGCGCGAGCAATTCCAGAAGCCCTTGCGTCTCATCGATGCGTTGATGCGCCAGCAGGAAGCCGGCGCGCGCGAAAATCACCGCGGCGGATGCATCACTACTGATTTTGACGTCTTGATCCGCACGCAACGCGGCGATCGTGCGGTTGTCGGAAAGGCGCGCGAGCCAGGTCGCGCCGGCCGCGATCAGCCAGACGAGCGATGCAAGAAGAACGAAGCCGGCGACCAGGTCGACCGCTTGGTGAAACACGCGACGGACGGCGTTGAACCGCATCCATTTCCTTTGTGGCCATTTTTGTGAAAGGTCCCTTGCGCTGCTCATGATGAAACGGCTGCCTTTGGCTTGCGAGGCGCGCCTGTTTGGCTCCCTAGCTGGCGCTCTGCGAAGCGCGTCGCGAGTAGCGCTAGAAGCGCGGATAAAGCGACCGCGTAGGCGTGGTTCGAATAGTCGCGGCGCGGCGTTTGCTCGAAATAGATCGTCGGGCTGGTCTCCAGTCGGTTGATCGCCTCGACGGCCGTCCGAATCGCGTCCGGGTTGTCCGCCTCGAACGCGCGATAAGGGACGCCGAGGCTTTCAAAGAAGCGATGAAGGGCTGCGGGCGCATCTCTGTCAGGTAAGGCCTCGGTCTCGAAAAGGCCTGGATCGCCATCAGTGCGAAGGTAAAGATAGTAGAGATGCGCGTTGAGTTTCAACGCCTCGGCGCGAATTTTTTCCTGGACTAACCGATCGATGACGCCGGCGCCATCCGATACGAAAAGGACGACGCGCGTTGCGGTCTGATCGTCGCCCTCGAACGTCGTCAGGGCCAAGCCGAGTCCGCGCCCGATATCGGTATGCGCGAGAGCAGGGCGGTTCATTGCGTCAAGGGCGGCCATGATCGGCGCGCGTTTCGCAGTCATCGGCATAGCCAAGATCGGCGAGGTCGAAAACGCAACGACCGCGAATTGATCATGTGGTCTTTTCGAGAAAAGTTCTTTGACTAGCCGGACTGCGGCTGCCGTTTTGGATTCCTCGCGTCCGTTCGGAGTCCGATTGGCGAAGGTTTGATCCATGCTCACGCTGCGGTCGAGCAACAGGACGATATGCGCTCCTTCGCCTATGCGCTCGATATTGTCGCGCTTGCGGTGCAGGCCGGCGACGCCAAGGATCAAGGCCGCGACGCATGTCGCCGCAACCAAGCGCAGAAACCCGTCGAAGCAGGTTGAGAGCAGGTCCCTCGGCATGAGCGCCAGCCATGGGTAGGCGTGAGCCTTTTGACCCGGATTGATCAAGGGGATAAGCGCTAAGACGAGCAGCCACAGAAGCTCCGGATGATCGAAGGAGAAACTCATCGCAGCCCACGCTCTACAGCGCTCAATTTTTGGCACAGGCCAACAGCGTCATGGAGGGAAAATGCGCTGGCGGCGCGGCGATCGGATTCAAAAAACAAACGGCGGGACGCGTCGAAGAATGCCGCGATTTCGACTCTGCATGACTGAAATTGCGGATGGGCGGAGAGAAACGAGTTGAGATCGTCGGCGAGGACAACGCGCTCACCGGTCTTGTTGAAAGCAAGATGTAGCAGCGACAGCGCTTTGCGATAGACATCCTCTCGGGGGGCCTTTTTCGCAAGTGTCTTCAGGCGTCTTGCCGCATTTGTGAAAGGGCGCGCCGGCCGTGAGTGGAACGGAGGCCAAGCGTGGCCGAAAGCGAGCGCGAGATAGGACGCCACAGCGGCGAAGCCCGCGACAAAGGCGCCAGCGCGCGTGCGAGCAAGATCTTCCTCATAAGCCGCAATATCTGGCTGGAGGAATGTATTGTCTTTGCTTTCCTTCGGCGCCACTTCCCGAATTGGCGAGGAAAGGAACGACCATTCCGGCGCGGTCGCCGCAATCGTTTGCTCCGCCGTGTCGAAAAGGAGCTGAAAGCCTGGAATCTTCAGCCAATGGGGCTCGAGTGGATCGTAGAAGGTTTGATAGGTCAGCTTCAAACGATAGCGCACGGCGCCGTCCGCCGCAGGCTCCGAGACGGTTTGGATGGCTTTTAGCGTGAGCCAATAGTTCAGCGGACCCGGCGCTGGAAGAGATGATGTCTTCAACACTGTGCCAGCGTCGACCAAAACGACGACCTCGTTGGCAATAAGATCGCCTATGAAATATCCGAAAAGCCTGGGCTTATGAAGCTCGACCGATCGCACCTGCGCCATGGCCGGCGCGGTCGAAAGGATGAGGCAAAAGCCATAGGCTAGAACGCGCATTCGGAATCCTCACCCGAGAAGGAGATGCTCGCTGAGGCGGTCGGCGTCGAATCGATCGACGATAAGGAACGGGGATCGTCCATAGCTCTGGCAGAGGCGCTCGAACTTTCGCGCTCGATCATGCGCTTCCTCCAGCAAAATCTTGCGGAGTTTCGGACGCATAAGCGTTAGTCTCATGTCCCCACTCTCCAGATCGCGAAGCTCCAATAGCCCCCAGGACGGCAGCTCTTGCTCTTCCTGGGCGCTACGCAGGACAATCGGCGCAACATCGTGCCTCGCCAGCGTCTCCAGTATGATTTTGATTTGATGCAGAGGCATGTGAAAGTCAGACGCAAGAAAAAGTAGCTGGCGATGCGCGCCGAGCCGCTCGGCGACATGTTTTAGTCCATCGACGTTTCGCCCCGTCGGGACAAAGCTGTAGAGCCGTTCAAGAATATTGGTTTCTGTTCCCCTTTTACGGCTTGCCGGAAGAAACAATTCCTCGACGAGGCCTTCGTCGCAGCCGATGAAACCGAAAGCGTCGCCCGCGCGATGGGCTGCGAGCGCCACAGCGCGGACGAGTTGCGCGAGCATCCGCATTTTCGGCATGCCCTCGCCAAAACGCATGGATGCTGAAAGATCGGCTATGACATAGACAGCGATACGGCTGCGCTGTTCTGATTGCCGCACGTAGATTTCATCGAAAGGACTGCGAAGCGACTGCCGCAAATCGATGCGCCTGGCGTCGGGTTGACGCCAGAACGGAACATAGTCGCAAAAGTCGCCGTCGGCGCCGTAATGGCGGGTGCGATGTGAGCCATGCCCATATTGACTTGGATTCCAGCGAATTCGGTATGAGATTTCCCTTATGGGTTCCGCGTTTGGCCCTACTCTGCGATCGCCCTCTTTCATGGGGTTGGGATCTTGTCGAAGACGGCCCGACAAAGATCACGAATGATCCGCTCGCGGCGCATTTCATAAATGAGATCGAGAAAGATACGATGCGCGACGACTTCAACAAATACTTCGCGGAGGTCCTCGGGGACCACGACGTCGCGACCCTCGAGCCAGGCGCGCACGCGCGCGGCGCGCACGAGATAGCTCATGCCGCGAGGGCTCGCGCCGCCGTTCACCAAGCGGTCCGTGTCGATCCCATCGAGCTCGATTCCGGCCGCCCCCGGATAGCGGATCGCTTCCCAGAGCGACAGGAGATAAGTCTCTAGCGTCGGGCTGGTGCGCACAGTCGCTTGAATGAGCTCCGCCGCGGCGTCGAGCTGATGGAAGTCGATCAGCTCCGCCGAGACGCCTGCAATCAAGGCGTCTACATCATGGAAGCGCGAATTAAACACCAATTCCCGCCGAACCTCGCGATCAATCGGCGTTTCCACCGTGATTTCCATAAAAAACCGATCTCGAGCGGCGGCCGGCAATTCGAATGTCTCTTCCTTCTCGAGGCGGTTGCGATCGGCGAAAACCTGGAGATATGGAAAGGCAAATTCCTTGTTGAACGCAGTCACGCTCCGCTCAGCCATAAGCCGAAGCAACAGGGCGTGCACTTGAGGCCGCGCGCGATTGATTTCGTTAAAGAAAAATATCGCGAGTTCCGGACCTTTTTGAAGAACAGGGCCGTTTTCGATGCGTGGCCTTCCATCCGCGCCGATTGCGGCATGATACAGCAAGTCGCTCGGCATCAGGTCGATCGAGCCTTCCATACGTTGATACGGACCTCCGATGGCGCGCGCCGCTGCGCGCAGCAAGGTCGTCTTGCCGACGCCGACATCGCCCTCCAAAAGAACATGCCCGCGCGCAAAGATGGCAATGATTAGGAGCCGGACCACGCGCTGCTGGCCTATGACGACGCGCGAAATCTCCTTTTCGACGGCAAGCGCGCGATTTCGCCATTCGTCGAGCGCAATACGGTCATTTGCGGCGGTCATGTTAATGTTTAAATTCAATGGCGCCCTCGCGCGATCAAAAAGGAGCGTGACGCAAGCCGGAAACGTCCGGCGCGGGTCCTGCTTAAACCCGCGCCGGACGACATCGCGTCGGGTATTTGCTCCGCCCGGATGAGAGCCCGCGATGTTCCTTGAACGAAAGCGTGGAGCTCTCGCGACTTATTTGGGACCGCTAGGAATCTTGTTGACGTCGTAGATGAACTGGCCCCAGGATTTGAAATATCGGACCCGTTTTGCGTTGCGCTCGTCCATCTGATCCTCGGCTTCCTGCTGCTTCGCGAGTTCTTTCGGGTCGTGATGTGGATCGTATTTCGAGCCGATGCCCTGTTCTGGGTAGCCCGGCTGGGGCTCCCAACAATTGCCCGGAGCCTTGCAATGCGTGCCGTCATAGGCGGCCATCGCAACCGGCGCAGTAAAGAGCGTGAGGCCGGCCGCGACGCTGAGCCCAGCAGCCGAAGATATGAGAGAAGTCCATTTCATGGTAGGCGTCCTTCTGGCACGTTTTTCTCGTCGGTGCGTCAGCGAGTCGTCGGTCTTATTTGGCTGGCTGGCGTTGAGCGCTTTCGTTCGGCAGCGCGCAAAGGCCGTCGGCCTTCGCAACAGTGGTGTCCTTTTCCAATTGATAGGGAGTGTAAATCTTCTTTTCCTCTTCTGAGAGCCATGGCGCGTCCTGGACCGGGCCGCTATAGAGATGACGCACCCAGCTCATGACCTGTAACGTCTCGTCGAGCGTTAGATCTTCGTTATGTGGTCCCATCATCCCATTCGCGCCGCCGAATATTGTTGCAAATAGGCCGGCGTCCGTCGTGTTGACTGGATAGGTCCAGTAGTTGTCGCCGAGGTTCGGTCCGAGCTTGCCTTCGGCATATTCTCCGTGGCACCCAGAGCAGGCGGTCAGAAATAAGGACTTGCCGGACGGGAAGCACGACTTCACTTCATTGTATGGGTTATGGCCGGTCGCCAGGAACTGCTTGACGGCAGCCGTGTCATGGCCATTGGCCAGGGCGTCGTCGAGCTTGAGAGGCTCTCCGGTCACGGTGTTGTAAAGGTCGATGGTCGCGCCGGAGCTTGCGGCCTTGGCCGCGTCGATCATGGCGGGGGCGATGGTCATGGCGAGCGCAGCGGCTCGCGTGAGCGCGCCTAGTCTATTGTTTGTCATTTCGCTTTCGGTTCTTAGAGGAGTTGTTTGCGGCGGCGCCTGGATCAATCATGACCCGGCCTTAAGCATGATCACATTTTCCTCGTCCAGGATCGCCTTGATGTCCGGTTCAGCCTTTTGGATCGCCGCGTTCAGCTCCTCGAGCAACGCGTCGTCGCCTTTGCGGACGCCCATCGCCGTATCAAAATGATGCGGAACGGGCTTTCCCGTCGAGCTGACCACATCATTGGGGATGATCGTGACAGTCAGCGGCGTCGACGCGGCCTTGACATAGCGCGCGACTTCGGGCTGGAAGGCGACGGCGAGATCGGCGTTGCCGTCCGCGACTTCCTCCACGAGCTTGCCCGGCGGAACCTGCACATATTGGTTGCGACGCGATTTGTAGCCGACCAACGAATAGAGATAGTTGAGTTCGGCCTCGAACTTACCGATGGACTTCAGCATGGTCTCGCCAGGCGATCCAAGCTCCACCGCGATGTTATGCAGCTTCGGAATGCGGGGATCGCTCCAGGTCTTGATGTCGAGACTTTTGTCGCTGCGGGAAATGAACGCGTAGCCGGAGCGATAATAGGGCCGGGTCGTTGAGACGCGGTCGTCGCCGGCGTCGAGGCCGGCGATCACGTCGCAAGCCTTCTCGTCGAGTAGGTCGCGGACGAGGTAGATGGCCGGTCGATTGGTGTAAACGAAGACCGCTTTGCGGTTCATGGCTTTGGCCACGGCTTTCGCGATCTTGTCTTCGAAGCCGCGCTCGTCGGGCGTCGAATAGGGCGAATTGACGGAGGAGGCGCAGATGCGAAGCACGCCTGGATCAGGGGCGACATGCGCGGCCTGCGCATCTCCGGCGGGGGAGCCTATTTTGGTCTGAGCCGCGGCTGGCGCGGTGGAAAGAGCGACGACACCGGCGCTGAACAGCGCGGCCACGACGCGCGGCGGCTTGACGTGTTGATGCATAGGAAGACCTTCGGAAAACTCACATGCTCGGCCGACGAGCGGATTGCCGGCGCGCCATGGAGCCCGCTCCACTGCGCGCCGGAGATGCGGCGGAGCGGGCTCGAGGGCTCAGTTCACGTCATATTCGCCGACCTTCGGGTCGTCGTAGGGGCCGTGGCCGCCCAAGGAAAAGACAAATACGCCGCCGCCTTGCTTGGTGTAGCGCTGCAGGTTCTTGAAGGCGCCGACGGCGCCGAGACCGGCGCTCGGATCTTCGAGATCGAACACCATGCCGACGCCCGGCCAGCCGCCGACCCCATAATAGATTGCGACATATTGGACGCCCTTGTGCTCATAGGTGATCGGGTAGCCGACCACGCCGGAGGGAAGCTTGAACTTCCAGAGCAATTCGCCGGTGCGCGTGTCGCGCGCCTTCAGGAAGCCGTCGAGCGTGCCATAAAAGACAAGATTGCCGGCTGTCGACATAGTTCCGCCCCAAACGGCGAAGCGCTCCATCTTGTCCCATTTGATCTCGCCGGTAATCGCATTATAGGCCTTGATTTGGCCAAGACCTTCAGCTGCCTGGCGATTGCCTTTGGGCCCAGGGTACATCGACAAGGTCGCGCCGACGAAGAATTGACCGGCGCGATAGGGCAGCATGAACGGCTCCCAATCCATGCAGATGTGGTTTGCGCCGAGCAGGAAGATCTGCTTTTGCGGATCGTAGGAATCGAATCCCTGGTTGTGATAGCCCATGGCCGCCGGGCAGATGTCGCGGCCCTTGTGGTCCATATAGGTCGCATATTCTGGATCGCGGATCGGTATGCCGGTCTTCATGTCGACGTGTTTGACCCAGTTGACCGTGTCGTCGATCTTATGAGCCGAGACGAGATCGCCATTTTCGCGATCGACCGTATAGATGATGCCATTGCGATCCGGATGGGTCAAAAGCTTGCGAAGCTTGCCGGTGCTATCTTTCTGCTCGCTGAGCATCATAACGTCGACGCCAGCGTAATCCCATTCGTCATGCGGCGTCTTCTGGTAGCCGAACTTGGCTTCTCCTGTGTCGACGTCGCGGCCAAAGATCGTCATCGTCCATTTATTGTCGCCAGGACGCATTGTGGCGTTCCAGGGTGCTGGATTGCCGGTACCGAAATAGACGAGATTCGTGCCGGGATCGAAGGCGTACCAACCCCAATTGGTGCCGCCTCCGATTTTCCATTCGTCGCCTTCCCATGTGGTCTGACCGAGGTTGGCCTGTCCATATTGCGGATTGTGAATGTTAAAGTCCTTGGCGAGCAGAAGATCCTTGTCCGAGCCCGTGGCGTAGGCGCGCCATTTCTTCTCGCCGGTGCGGACGTCATAGGCCGTGACATAGCCGCGAACGCCAAGCTCGGCGCCAGAGGTGCCTGTCAGCACTTCGTCCTTGACCACATATGGCGCCTGCGTCTCCGTGGCGCCGACCTTGATGTCGGCGTTCTCGATCTCCCAATAGGTTTGGCCGGTTTCGGCGTTCATGGCGACGAGGTGTCCGTCGAGTTGGTTCTTGAAGATGAGCGCCGGGGTCTTGCCGTCGCCGGGCCAATAGGCGAGACCGCGATTGACCACGTCGCAGCAGGCGACGGCGCGGGCGGAGGCGCTCTGCTTGGGATTATGCTCCCAGACGATCTTGCCTGGATTGTCGAGTTCGAGCGCGTAGGTTCGATTGGGGAATGGGCCGTTGATGAACATCTTGCCGTTGACGACGAGCGGCGCGCCTTCATGGCCATTGAGAACGCCATCCGAGAACGACCAGGCCGGGCGCAGCTCTTTGACGTTCTCGGTGTTGATCTGAGCCATCGGGCTGTAATTGTCTGCGTCGTAGGTTCGGCCGGGCATGACCCAATTCTCGTTGCTTTTCGAGAGCTCGATCAGCCTGTCGTTGGCCTGCGCGGTTGGCGTTACGCTTGCCGCGGCGGCGAGCGTCGCCAACACGGAGATTGAGGTCAAAAACCGGCGCCTGAATGGAGTCTTCTTCATAAACCTATCCCTGTCTTTCCACCCGTAGACCGCTCATGCGCCGCCAATTTCAGTTTGGCTGTCGGCGCTATACGAATTGGCGGTTATGCATTTTGAAACGCGGTCTTAATTGTTTGACGCGCATGTTGCATTGGCGGCGACAGTACTAAGTTCGAGAGACAAAAAAGCAAGAACAATAAGTCTGCATCACTGTAGAATTAGTGAAGCGCCTTATCGAATTAGTCCTATGTATGTTAGAAAAGTACACGTCGCCGCCGAACCCCGCTCCACGGCTCGACGCCGCCGCTTAGGTCTTGGCTTTCAACTCGACGGCGAATTTGATGAGAGCCGAACTCGTCGGAATGCGCAGTTTCTGCTTGATGACGCTAACGGAATTAGCGATTGTCTTGTAGCCGAGCGAGAGTTCGACGGAGATTTCGGTCATGCTCTTGCCGTCGCCGAGCAGCCCCAGAATCAGGCGCTCTCTTTCGCTGAGTTCGTGTAGAGGATCATTGATGGCGGCGAGATTGGCCATGGCGAGATGTTGTGCAACCGCGTGCCCGAGATAGACCGCGCCTGTGCGAACTTTGTCGATCGCCTTGAGGATCGCGTTCGGTTCGTCGTTTTTGGTGATGTATCCCTTGGCGCCTTTTTCCAAAGCCGAAGTCACGAAGCTCGGAGCCTCGTACATGCTGAATATGATGACCTTCGCCCGGGCGTTGTCGGCAAGAAGCTCGGGGATGATGTCGAAGCCAGTGGCGTCGGGCAAGGCGACGTCGAGAACGATGACATCGGGTGCGAATTCGCGATTTTTCGCAAGGCCTGCGGCGGCTGAAATCGCCTCCGCCATCTCGATGTCTGGGCGCCGGTTGAAGATGCGCTGGCATCCGTCTCGTACAATCGGATGATCTTCGATCACGAGCACTTTTACATGGTCGTTCATTCCGTCTCGATCCTTAAATTCGAGTCATGCGCCGAACCTCGGCGCAACTGTCACGCAGCGGCGACGGCGACGGGTATGACCGCTTCGACTAATGCTCCGGCCTCGGGACCGTTCGAGACTTTGAGTTGGCCGCCTAACTTGCGGACGCGCTCACTCATGCCGAGAAAGCCGAAGCCGAATCTGAAATCGGACGGCAGGCCGACGCCGTCGTCCTCGATTGACACGTGAATGCAGCGGGCGCCTGTCGTTGAAGCGGCGGCGGCCGCGTTAGGGCAGCGGTCGATCTCCAGCGCAATGCGAACGCTTCTGGCCTTCGCATGGCGGGCGACATTGGTCAGGCATTCCTGGATGATGCGATAACTCGTCAGGCTCACCTCTTCGTCGAAGGTGGGCTGTTCGTCGGGGAGGCGAAGCTCGCACTCGACGTCGCGATGGGCCGAGCGCCAATCTTCGACGAGATGCCGCGTGGCGTTGAGAAGGCCGACTTGATGCAAAATTACTGGGCGAATGCGTTCGAGGATTCGATAGTTCTGCTTTTGAATTGAGTCGGCGAGCGCCGAGATCGCTTCGGCGCGGCTGATGATTTCCTGTCTGCGCTCGGCGTTGAGCGGCGATGACGCGTCCTCGATGATGCATGACGCGGCAGCCCTAATCCCGAACAGAGACGCCCCGAATTCATCGTGGAGTTCACGGGCAAGCTCCTTGCGCTCCGCTTCCTCGATCGACATCATGCGATCGATGAGGAGATGATTGTCAGCTTCGGTTCGCGCGAGAGAGCGCGCAAGCCGGTTGAATTGTTCGCCGATTTGACGCAACTCGCCGACGCATATTTCGCCGAGCCCAGAAAACTGTCCGCGTTGCAGACGTCCGAGGCCGTCGACGAGGTCATTGAGCGGCCTTAGCATCTGATTCGCAGTCAGCGAGATAAGCGTCACGATTCCGACCGAGATCGCCGCCAGAAGGCCCGTGAGGAAGACAAGTCCATTCCAGATTTCCGCGACCTCGTCCGATGGTTTCGTCCACATGACGAGTTCGCCATATGGCTGGCCTCTGATGGTCACTGGATAGGATTTGACGATTCGTTCAGGCTCGAAAATATTCACGAACCATTGAGGCGCCTCCACATTGCGGGACGCTTGGACCGGATCGTCATCGTTGGCCCCGGTCGAAGAACTATACCTGACTGTGATGTGGCGAATATGGGCCAATTCGTCCTGCAGTTGCCGCAACGCCTCCTCCGGCTTAGCGGCGACTACGACATCGTCAAGCGCATATCCAATCAGAATGCTGCCGAGATTGACGCCCGACGCGATTTCCGACCTGATCCGGTCTGTCGCTCCCGATAGCGTCACGACAATCGCGACGACGATCCCGAGAGCGAGCAAGGTCGACGGAATGAATATGAGCCGCGCCCGCATCGAGGCGCTCGCGCGCGTGAAATAAAGCATTCTCAGGGTCCTTTGGAGTTCTCGTGCGCGGATGCGCCTGTTGTCGCTTTCGGGTCGCCGGGTCCCTGCCTTCGCGAAATCTCTGCGGCGTTTATATCCGAAGAATTTTCCTATGCGCCTCGAATGTTTCCAAAAGTTGGCCTATTTCGTGGAAATATTCCCGAGGAGCATAGAATAAATCTAAACGACCGTAGAATAGCTCCAAACGTACTGGCTCAGTGTGAAATGGGGAGGCATATAATACTATCATTATCCTGTTGCTTCTGAAACGCGTCATTGCTAGGTGACCTAATTCATTGGCAGGCAATTCGAGGGATCAATGAAAAAGTCGTCAGGCCGTTCGCGGCGTGGGATGAAATGCTGCTTGGCCCAAGGGGGAGCAAAGATCATGCTTGTCGTCGTGCCTTTCGTTATAGGGCTCGACGCTGAAGCGCATGGTCCGACGCCGCATAAGATCGATGAGTCCGTGGCGATCGCCGCCAAGCCCGAGGCGGTCTGGGTTCTGGTAGGAGATTTCGCGAATATGGCGAAATGGCATCCGCTTGTCGCCGAGAGCGCGGCGAAGTCGGACGAGATCCAGGGCAAAATGAGGGTGCTCACTTTGAAGAGCGGCGGACAGATCGTCGACGGCCTCACCGAATATGATCCGACGAAAATGACCTACTCCTATCGTCGCGTGGATGACGACGTGAAGGCGCTTCCCGTGAGTTCCTACACGGCGACGATCACAGTCGCGCCAGCCGCCGATGGAACGGCCAGCGTCGAATGGATCGGGCGCTATTATCGCGGGGACACTGGCAATGATCCGCCCGAAGAGCTGAATGACGAGGCGGCGACGAAGGCGATGACGGACTTCTTTCAAAGCGGGTTGCGCAATCTAAAGACGGTTGCGGAACATAAAGGATGAAGCGCTCGCTGAAGTGGCGTCTTGCGTATCTGGCGTTTTTTAGCCTCGCCGCGACGCCTCCGACTTGCAGAGCCTCGGCCGCGGCCATTCTATATGTGGCGAGTCAGAATGCGTCGAGCATTAGCGAGATCGAAGCGAGCTCGACGGGCGAGGGACGGCGGATCGCAATTGAGCGCGAGCCGGTTGGGTTGGCTCTCTCGCCAGACGGGAGGCGACTATTTGCAACTCATCCAGAAGCCGGTCAGATCAGCGTCGTCGATGTCGCAAAAGGAAGCGTCGAGAGATCAATTTCCTATCCAGGCACGCCATTTGGAATCGCGGTTGACGCGGATGGCGGTCACGTTTTCATAGATGATTGGAACCGTGACGTCGTCTCGAAAGTCGATGTAGGGACGGGCGCTGTCGTAAAGGAGGCTCCGGTCGGTCGTTCTCCGGCTGGTCTCGTGTTCGACGACGCAAAAAGGCGGCTTTTCACAGCCGATCGGGAGGCCGACGCCGTCAGCGTGCGCGACGCCGATACGCTTGCAGCGATCGCGGCCATTCCCGTCGGCAAAGCTCCTTTCGCTATAACGTTTTCGCCAGCGTTGCGTCGGGTCTATGTCGCTAATGTGCGCAGCAATGACCTTAGCATCATCGACGCCGACTCCCTGCAGGTCATCGCAACTGTGCCTGTTGGCAATATGCCCTATGGCGTGGCGGCGTCGCCGGATGGGGCGCGCATTCTCGTGTCCAATCAGGCGGCGGGCTCTGTTTCGCTGATTGACGCGAGAAGCTTGAAGATCGTCGCCGTGATAAAAGTCGGCCAATATCCCGAAGGCGTAATCTTTGGCTCGACGGCCGACATGGCTTTTGTCGCTAATTGGTTTTCCGACACGATTTCGGTTGTCGACGTCGCCCGCGAAACCGAAATCCGCCAAATAAAGGTCGGGAGCGGCCCGCGCTCCTTGGCGTTGGGTTCGGCGAATGAAAAGTGACCGGCGAGCCCGACGGCAGGACATGCGCGGCGAGGTCGATGGCGTTTGCCGCTCGAGTCGCCTATGAGGGCGGATTGCCTTTGAAGACGAAACGTCGGCGCGCCGCGTGGTAGGCAGGGTCGGGGCCAAAGAAATTGACCCGCATTTGCTCCAACTCCTCGGCGCGATAGGCTGCGAGGGGCTTGATGGCTTCTTCGTCGAGGCGCCGCTCGTGCTTTGTACGGAGCTTCGCGCGGAATTCTGGGTCTTTGGCGAGTCGTTTCGAACGCTCTCTCAGCTCGGCTTCGAAGGCGTCGACGTCGGAGCCGAAAATGTCGTCGAGAAGGCCAATCTCCCGCGCCGCGCGCGCGCCGATAGGCTTGCATGACAGGGTCAATTCCTGCGCCTTCTCTTGTCCTACGCGCCGCGGAAGCGCATAGGTCCAATATTCCGACCCATATAGATTGCCCATGCTCCGATAATGAGGGTTGAGGACGACGCCGGATCTTGCAAAGATATAATCCGCCGCCAGCGCCAACATGGCTCCGCCGGCGCCTGCGTTGCCGCGCAGGCCGGCGACGACGAGATGGGACATGGTGTTGAGGATCTCGACGATCAGATCGTCGATTGCATTGATGTTCCGCCAGGACTCGGCGGCCGAATCGTCGCTGGCCTCGATCACATTGAGATGGATGCCGTTTGACCAGAAATCGGCGCCGCCAAGCAGCACGATGATCCGCGTTGGGCGCGTGCGGGCGTAAAGGAAAGCGTCCCGCAGCCTATTGCACTGGGACGTGCTCATTGCCCCATTGTAGAAGTCGAATGAGAGATAGCCGATCTCATCCTCCTCCTCGTAGACGATCTCTCGGTAGGTGCGATGATCAGCGGGAGCAGTTATCGGCAGCGGCGCCTCGGGCGCGCCACGGAGCAGAGGTCCCAGAACCTGCGTCGCCGGCAGCTTGATTCCCGCGACCGCGCACAATTCCGCATCGCATCGTTCGCAGCCTATGCCGGCGCGCACGAGGCTGCAGGCCTCCTCCGAAAGATAATTTTCATCCTTGGCCTTCAGATGGGAGATCCACACGGCCCCGTCGACCGCGCCGATGCAGATCGCGCCGTCGCGCCGCGCCAAGACTTGGCCTGGAGGTCCTTGAAGACGCTCCTCAACATGGGCGCCATAGAGGAAGCATGTCTTGCCGAGCAGGACCCCGAGGACGCCGGGAGCGCTGTCCGCGGCGCGGATCTTCCGGACGATCGCAGCTGTTGTGTCCCGCGTCCAGTCGATTGCGCGGTCGGCCTGCCGCATCGGCGCGCGCAGGCGTCCGCGCGCATGCGGGGCAACCTCGGCGAGCTTCTCCGGACGCCAGGCGCCGGATTGGAAATCGCCTGATTCCACTCGGGCGATCGCCTCAAGGACGCCGCGTAACGCCGCCTCTGTGACTGGGCCGCGATAGAGACTGCTCTTTGCTGAAGGGGCGGTCTCTAACGCAAATTCATGCGAGGCCCAGATCGCCCCAGCATCGAATTCCTCCGCCGCCTGTAGAATCGTCACGCCCCAAGTCTGCTCGCCATTAGCGATCGCCCAATCGAGTGAGGATGGACCTCGGTCGCCTTTGACGCCGGGATGAACGATCAGGCAAGGACAGCGGGAACCGACCTCTTTCGGAATTGCGATCTTCAGCATCGGCGCGACGACGAGATCCGGCGCTTCACGGGACGCGGCCGCGATCATCGTCTCGCCTGTCGCTGCGATGCAGACGCGGATTTCGTGGCCTCTCTCGCCGAGCTCGATCCAAAGACGCTGGCTGAGGCTGTTGTGGGCCGATGTCAGAAAGAGAATTCGCATGGTTTCGCCCTCTATTTTTTGTTATTTAAAATGAGCCTAAGCAAGTGATCGCGTCAGCCGAGGACAAAGCGAGATGAGAGGCGGGTCGCCGCCCCGATGAATTGTCGCGTCGCTGTATCTGCGCGGCCTCTTTGCTTGGAGGCCCGCGCTTTTCCTGTTGCGGCGTTTCAGCTCAGCAGGGTGGATCGAAATCTCGCGCGATAATCGTGCGGACTTACCTCGAAAAGGCGCTGAAACGTGCGCCTCATGCGTTCGGCATTGCCGAAGCCGCATTCCCTCGCGATGGTCTCAACTGGCAAAATGGATTGTTCGAGCTTGAGGCGCGCCGCGTCGGCGCGGGCGCTTTCGGCGAATTGCGCGGGCGTCTCTCCCGTTTCGCTGCGAAAGAGCCGGGAAAAATTGCGCGGGCTCATGCCCATGCGATCCGCTAAGGCCGCCACGCTGAGATCCTCTCCGGGATTCCCGGTAATCCAGGCTTGCAACTCCTCGATTTCTGGTCGGGTCCTCACTTCCAAATATTTTACATTGTAGGCGCTGAATTGGGACTGCCCGCCGGGGCGGCGAGGAAAGACAACCATCATCCTTGCGGCGGCAAGCGCAATTTCCCGGCCGAGATCTTCTTCAACAAGGGCCATCGCGAGATCGATTCCCCCAGTGATGCCGCCCGATGAGTAGATGTTCCCGTCGCGGGCGAAGAGGAGACTGGAGTCAACCTCCGTCGACGGGAACTCGCTGGCCAGGACGTCGGCAAACATCCAGTGCGTCGTCACGCGTCGGTGATGCAAGAGGCCGGCGGCCGCCAGGATGAAGGCGCCGGTGCAAACCGACGCCACGCGCCGCGAGCGCGGCGCTATCGCGCGCACCCATTCGACGAGCGCAGGATCCTTGTTAGCCTGCGCGCAATTTGTAACGCCGCCCGCGACGATCAGCGTGTCGAGGCTGTCGACGACATCAAGGTAGCTGCGGGTCGCGACAATCTCGATTCCCGATAAGGTCCCGACCGGTCCAGGCGCAGCGGCGAGGATTTCGCATTTGTAGCCTGACTGCCCAGTTTTCCCAAACCTCGGCAACCACACATCCGCCCAGTGGAACGCCTCGATGGGGCCGCACACGTCGACAATATCGCAACCCGGGTAGATCAAGAATCCGATCCGCCGGAATTGCGTGAGCTGTTGCGGCAATGGATCTTGGTTCGTGTTCATGGCGCGATCGTCCCCTTCGAACTCATCCTCTACAAGGACAAAGATCCCACGTTTTCGGCCAAGAACTTTGGTTGAGGCCCGCATAAAATGCCGCAAGCTCCGCGTCGGTCGGATTGATGAGAAAAGCGCGGGGCGGTGCAGAAATACCACGAAAACCACGAAGCGTTCATCTTGACGGTTGCGTCCTACGGCCCTATCCAGATAGGCGGGACACCTTTCCCCAACGAAAGGCGCCCATCTGAAAGGATGGTCACATGACTACGATAATGCCCGCCGCGCGGCCGGCGACGCCCAATTTTTCCTGCGGCCCCTGCACCAAGCATCCCGGCTGGAAAATCCAAAATCTCCAGGGCCCAACTGTCGGGCGCTCGCATCGCTCCAAGGTCGGCAAGGCCAAGCTGAAGCTGGCGATCGACCTCACACGCGAGATTTTGCAGGTTCCGCCGGATCATCGCATAGCTATCGTGCCCGGCTCCGACACCGGCGCCGTCGAGCTTGCGCTTTGGTCCATGCTCGGCCAGCGCGGCGTCGAGGTGATCGCCTGGGAGTCCTTCAGCGAGGGCTGGGTCATCGACGTCGTCGAGCATTTGCAGATCAAGAACGCGCGGGCCCAGGTCGCGGATTATGGCGAGATCGTCGATCTTGCGAGCCTCGATTTCGACAACGACGTCGTCTTCGCCTGGAACGGCACGACCTCGGGCGTGCGCGTGCCCAATGCGGACTGGATTCCGGCTGATCGCAAGGGCCTGACCATTTGCGACGCGACCTCGGCGGCCTTCGCGCAAAGGCTCGATTGGGCGAAACTCGATGTCGTGACCTTTTCCTGGCAGAAGGTGCTCGGCGGCGAGGCGGCGCATGGCATGCTCATTCTCGGGCCGCGCGCGGTTGAAAGGCTTACGAGCTACACGCCGGCCTGGCCGCTGCCGAAGCTGTTCCGCCTGACCGAAGGCGGCAAGCTGATCGAAAGCATTTTCGAGGGCGAGACCATCAACACGCCCTCCATGCTTTGCGTCGAGGACTATATCGACGCGTTGAGCTGGGCCAAATCGATCGGCGGGCTCGAGGCGCTTATGGCGCGCGCCGACGCCAATTCCAAAGCCTTGAGCGAGTGGGTCGTTAGAACGCCTTGGATCGACTTTCTCGCGAAGGACCCGACGGTCAGGTCCAACACCAGCATATGCCTCAAGATCGTCGATCCGCTCATTCTCGCGCACGGCCTCAAGGCCGAGGCAGAGTTCGCCAAGTCGATCGTCGACATGCTCGAGGCGGAAAAGATCGCCTATGACATCGGCGCCTATCGCGATGCGCCCCCGGGCCTTCGCATCTGGTGCGGCGCGACGGTCGAGACAAGCGACATCGAGGCGCTGACGCTCTGGCTCGATTACGCCTATCAGAAGCTCAAGGGCGCGCTCGCCAAGGCCGCGTGAAGGGACGCCCCGCGCCGGATCGGGCGCGGGCACAGCCTGCAGACGCTCCAGACCGGGGAACGCCATGGCTCCGCGCGTGCTGATTTCCGATCCCCTGTCGTCCGCCGCCGTCGCCGTCTTCAAGGATCGCGGCGTGGAGGTCGATTTCCAGCCTGAGCTTGGCAAGAACAAAGAGAGACTCGCCGAAATCATCGGCGGGTTCGATGGGCTTGCCGTTCGCTCCACAACCAAAGTGACCGCCAAAATCATCGGAAAGGCCGCCAGGCTGCGGGTGATCGGCCGCGCCGGCATCGGCGTCGACAATATCGATATTCCCGCGGCCACGGCCAAAGGCGTCATCGTCATGAACACGCCGTTTGGCAATTCGATCACGACCGCCGAGCATGCGATCGCCTTGATGTTCGCGCTCGCCCGCCAAATTCCCGCCGCCGATGCTTCGACCCAAGCCGGCAAATGGGAGAAGAACCGTTTCATGGGCGTCGAGATCACCGGCAAGACTCTGGGGGTTCTCGGTTGCGGCAATATCGGCTCGATCGTCGCCGAGCGCGCCCTCGGCTTGCGCATGCGCGTCCTCGCTTATGATCCTTTCCTCTCGCCAGAGCGAGCCCTCGATCTTGGGGTCGAGAAGGTCGAACTCGACGAACTGCTGACCCGCGCGGATTTCATCACCGTCCATGTTCCGATGACGCCGCAGACCAGGAACATCCTCTCGGTCGAAAACCTCGCCAAGACCAAGAAAGGCGTGCGGATCGTCAATTGCGCGCGCGGCGGGCTCGTGGACGAGAAGGCCCTGCGCGCGCTTCTCGATTCGGGCCATGTGGCGGGCGCCGCTTTCGACGTCTTCGTGAACGAGCCGGCGACGGATAATCCGCTTTTCGGCCATCCCAATGTCGTTTGCACGCCTCATCTCGGCGCTTCGACCAACGAAGCGCAGGAAAACGTCGCGCTCCAGATCGCCGAGCAAATGTCGGATTATCTGATCCGGGGGGCGATCTCGAACGCGGTCAATTTTCCCTCGATCACGGCCGAAGAGGCGCCGAGGCTCAAGCCCTTCATCGACCTCGCCGACCGTCTCGGCTCCTTCGCCGGGCAACTCGTCGAGACCGCCATTAAGAAAGTCAGCATCACCTACGAAGGCGGCGTCGCCGAGCTTAAGACAAAGGCGCTCACCGCTGCCGCTATCGCCGGCCTGCTGCGCCCCTGGCTGTCCGACGTGAATGTCGTTTCGGCGCCGAGCGTGGCCAAAGAGCGCGGCGTCGTGATCGACGAGGTGACGCGCGCCGCAGAGGGCGACTACGAATCGCTCGTCACGCTGACGGTGACGACCGAGGCCCATGAGCGTTCCGTCTCCGGAACAGTGTTCCACGACGGCAAGCCGCGAATCATCAAGATTAACGGCATCGAGGTCGACGCTCTCGTCGCGCCGTCGATGATTTATGTCAGCAACGAGGACAAGCCGGGCTTCATTGGCCGATTCGCGAGCATACTGGGCGACGCCGGCGTCAATATCGCGACCTTCGCCTTAGGCCGCGATCGGGAGGGCGGCTCAGCGGTCGCGCTCGTCGAGGTGGATAGCGCAGCTCCGAACAAGATCCTCGTTGAGGTTGAGAAGCTTCCGGGCGTCAGAGAAGCCAAGGCCTTGTCGTTTTAAAAGGCGCGGCCCAAAAGTCTGAGCGCGAGAGATTCGATATAGTCCCGCCGGATCGCGCGAATATCCACAATGTTCGACCGTCAATTCCGGTCTGATCACTTTTCCGGCTGCTGTCGAATTCAGCTCTCTCGCCCTCCGGACGAGCAAACTCGCATTTTTGTTCGAAAGCTATGCTGTTCGTTTCATCCGACTGTTGCTGGAAAGCATCGCATGGCCCGAAACACCCCATCATGCGACCGACTTTGATTGAATCTATCTGCATGTTGTGTGCTCTTTTGGAAATCCCGACCGCCTTGATGGGAGTGGAGCGATGGGTTTTCTACCGAATTTTCGTATTTCGTCGCCGCTGAGCGCAGCGATCGTCGTTCTTGGCTCCGGGTTGTCCGCCCAAGCTGCTGACGTTGCTATCAAGCCAGCGACGCCTGCGCCAGCCTGGATCGACACCTTGACCGTGACCGGAGCAATCGAAGCCGGCGAGACGTTCAATCCAGGCTATCCGTCCAATGGATTGAATTTTGGCAGCCTGTTCACGGATAAGGCCAATTCAGTCCTGCTCAATCAGGCGTTGCTGACCGTCCAGCGGCCGCTTGACACTAATGCGACCGGCTATGATGTCGGGTTCAAGATCCAGACGATGGTCGGATCCGACGCGCGCTATACCCATTATTTGGGCGAGCTCGACTATATCCTCCCCGGCCGCATTCAATACGACATTGTCGAGGCTTGGGGCGCGGTCCATCTGCCCTGGCTCTACAAAGGCGGCATCGACGTCAAGGTCGGTCAATACGTGACCCTTGAGGGCGCGGAAGTCATTCCAGCGGCCGACAATCTGCTCTATTCGCACTCGTATATCTTTAATTTTGGCGTCCCCTTGAAGCACACGGGCGTCATGACGATCTCGCATATCGATCCTTTGTTCGACGTTTATGCGGGCGTCGACACCGGCGTCAACACCTCGGTCGGCTGGCCGGGCGACAACAACCGGGCCCTTGCTTTCCACGGCGGCGTCGGGCTCAACCTGCTCGACGGCAATCTCACCATTCTGGCGACCACCCATATCGGACCGGAAAATCCCGACGTGCCGGCGGTCGTCACCGCCTGCGAGTGTAATCCCAACCGCGCCTTGCGCTATCTCAACGACGTGACGGCCACGTGGAAGGCGACCGACAAGCTGACCTTCATCACCGACCTCAATTATATCCACGACAACGCCTTTCACGCCAGCGGATATGGCGTGGCGCAATACGCCGCCTACGCCATCAATGATTGGCTGAAGATCGTCGGCCGCGCCGAGGTTTGGCGCGACGCGCAGGGCTTTTTCGTCGCCGCTTATCCGGGCAATATCGACTTCGTGAATGCAGAGCATGGCTTCAACTACGCCAATATGGGCGATGGAACCTACTATACTTATGGGATCATCCCCGCGTCGGCCCCGACGACCTATCTCGAGTTGACCGCCGGGCTCAATATCACCCCGACGCTTCCGACCGATCCGGCGTTGCCCCTGATCAAGGGCCTGATCGTTCGTCCCGAAGTGCGCTACGACGCATCCTTGAGCCATACGACGCCTTTCGACGCCGGCCAAAAAGCGTCGCAGTTCACTTTCGCAGGCGATATCATTGTGAAATTCTAAAAAGGATCGTCAAAATCTGACGTCACCCGAACGGGGCCGCTTGCGGCCCCGTTTTGCTTTTCCGCCGAAGTTTTTTGTCGTTTGACCGGTGGTTTCGCCGGTTTAGGGCCTTCGGGACCGCGCTCGAGCCAATTCCCTACGCAGGCTTGCCGGCTTTGGCGAGGCCGGTAGCGCCTAGCTGACCTAGCTCAAGGCGCTTTTCTTTTATGCGATTTATATTTCCCGCGCCGCCGGGAACGCTCGACCCTATATGCGCCGGCCGCGATATAGGCCCCTATGCTCGCCTTGCGCTCAGCGGGCGGGACGCAGAAGGGATCCACTGCAATGCTTAGTTATCTGCTCGATCCGGTCTATCTCGCCGTTGGCGTCGCAGCCTTTGTGGTCACCGCGCTTTATCTCGAAGCTTGCGCCAACTTGTGAGGCTCCTTCCATGACATTCGATCTCGTGCTGGGTGCGCTCGTGACGATCGGCCTGCTTGTTTATCTGGTCGCGGCCCTAATTCGCCCCGAGCGTTTTTGAGGAAGAGTTTTCATGACCGCCAATGGCTTCATTCAGATCGCGCTTTTTTGCGTGGTCGTCACGCTGCTGGTCAAGCCATTCGGCTTGTACATGACCCGCGTGTTCAACGGGGAGCGGACCTTCCTGTCGCTTGTGCTGCGCCCCGTCGAGCGGGCGATTTATTTGGCGAGCGGAGTCAAGGAAGACGAAGAACAGGACTGGCGCGGCTATGGCCTCGCCATGCTCTTCTTCACTGTGGCCGGCTTCATCGCCCTTTATGCGATCCAGCGCTTGCAGGCCGTTCTGCCGTTCAATCCTCAGAATTTGGACCCGGTCGCGCCGGATCTCGCCTTCAACACCTCGGTAAGCTTCGTCACCAACACCAATTGGCAATCCTATGTGCCCGAGACCACGATGAGCTATCTGACCCAGATGGCCGGTCTCACCACGCATAATTTCGTGTCGGCGGCGACGGGCATCGCGCTCGCCATTGCGCTTGTCCGGGGGTTCGCCCGGCGCTCGGCTCTGACGATCGGCAATTTCTGGGTCGATATGACTCGGACTGTCCTTTACGTGCTCTTGCCGATCTCGATCGTCGTCGGATTATTCTTTGTCTGGCAGGGCATGCCGCAAAATCTAAATCCTTACATTGAAGCGACGACGCTCGAAGGCGGAAAGCAGCTCATAGCGCAAGGACAAGTGGCTTCGCAGGAAGTCATCAAGATGATCGGCACCAATGGCGGCGGCTTCTTCAACGCCAATTCGGCGCATCCCTACGAGAACCCGAACGCCCTGACCAATTTCATTCAGATCGTACTTATCTTCTCGATCGGTGCGGGGCTCACCAATGTGTTTGGCCGGATGGTCGGCAATGAGCGCCAGGGCTGGGCGATCTTCGGAGTCATGGGCCTTCTGTTCCTCGCCGGCACCCTCACGGTCTATGGCGTCGAGAGCCGCGGGAATCCGGCTTTCGCCGACCTTCCCGTCGCCGCCGCGCCGAGCGCGCTGCAGGCCGGCGGCAATATGGAAGGCAAGGAGGTGAGATTCGGCATCGCCAACTCCTCGCTCTTCACCACGGTCACAACCGACGCATCCTGCGGCGCCGTGAACACGATGCACGACAGCCTGCTCCCGCTCGGCGGCATGGTTCCGATGATCAACATCATGTTGGGCGAGATTATCTTCGGCGGCGTCGGCTCCGGCCTTTACGGGATGCTTCTCTTTGCGATCGTCGCGGTGTTCGTCGCTGGCCTCATGGTCGGCCGGACGCCGGAATATCTCGGCAAGAAGATCGAGGCGAAGGAGGTCAAGATGGCCATGCTGGCCATTCTCATCCTGCCTTTGTCCATCTTGGGCTTCACGGCGATCGCGGTCGTCGTCGCTCCTGGGCTCGCCGGGCTCGCCAACGCCGGCCCGCATGGCTTCAGCGAGGCGCTTTACGCCTTTACCTCCGCCACCGGAAATAATGGCAGCGCCTTCGCCGGCCTCAGCGCCAACACGCCGTTTTGGAACACCACGCTCGGCCTCGCCATGTGGATCGGGCGGTTTCTGTTCATCGTCCCGATGCTGGCCGTCGCCGGATCTCTGGCGCGCAAGAAGCTTGTTCCGGCGTCGTCAGGAACCTTCCCGACGGACGGCGGGCTATTCGTCGGCCTTCTGATCGGCGTGATCTTGATCATCGGCGGGCTCACCTTCTTCCCGGCCTTGGCGCTCGGCCCCATCGAGGAGCATCTCGCCATGTATGCGGGCCTTCTCTACTGAGCCCATTGTAGATTTTTCGCGAAGGACAAGGCGAAATCCATGGAAACCAGAACATTGCCGCATAAGGTCAAGGCCCGCGGCGGCGTCTCTTCCCTCTATGATCCGGCGATCATCCTCCCGGCCATCGGGGACTCCTTCCGCAAGCTCGATCCGAGGCTCATGATCCGCAATCCGGTCATGTTCGTCGTTGAGATCGTGAGCGTGCTGACGACGATCCTCTATCTGAAAGATCTCGTGACCGGCGCGGACGCGGCCTCGCTGAAATTCACCTTCCAGATCTGGTTTTGGCTCTGGATCACCCTGCTTTTCGCCAATTTTGCTGAAGCCGTGGCCGAAGGCCGAGGCAAGGCGCAAGCGGCGACCTTGCGCAAGGCGCGCAGCGACACGGTCGCCAAGCGCGTCGTTCCAGGGCAGGGTTCCCGCACCGAGCAGGTCGCAGCCTCGGCCTTGAAGCCCGGCGATCTCGTCGTGGTCGAGACGGGGGACCTAATCCCGAGCGACGGTGACATTGTCGAGGGCGTCGCCTCGGTCGACGAGTCGGCGATCACCGGCGAATCCGCGCCAGTCATTCGTGAAAGCGGCGGCGATCGCTCGGCCGTCACCGGCGGAACCCGTGTTCTCTCCGATTGGATCAAGGTGAAAATCACTGCGGCTCCGGGATCGACATTTCTCGATCGCATGATCGCCTTGGTCGAAGGCGCTGAGCGGCAGAAGACCCCCAACGAAATCGCGCTCAACATCCTTCTCGCGGGCCTCACCCTGATCTTCGTCTTCGCCGTCGCGACCATTCCGAGCTTCGCGCATTATGCGGATGGCAAGGTTTCGGTCATCGTGTTGGTGGCGCTTTTCGTCACGCTGATCCCGACCACGATCGGCGCGCTTTTGTCGGCGATCGGCATTGCCGGCATGGACCGCCTTGTGCGTTTTAACGTTCTCGCCATGTCCGGGCGGGCGGTCGAGGCGGCGGGCGACGTCGACACCTTGTTGCTCGACAAGACCGGCACGATCACGCTCGGCAACCGCCAGGCGGCGGAATTCATCCCGCTCCCCGGCGTCACAGCCATGGAACTCGCCGATGCGGCCCAACTCGCCTCACTGTCGGACGAGACGCCGGAAGGCCGCTCGATCGTCGTGCTCGCCAAGGAAAAATACGGCATTCGCGGGCGGGAGATGGGCGAGCTCAACGCTAGATTCATCCCCTTCAGCGCCTTCACGCGATTGAGCGGCATCGATACCGAGGCCTCCGTGATCCGCAAGGGCGCGGTGGACGCTGTCCTGGCTTTCGTGCGCTCGGATGCGGCGAGCCCGGCAGGCGCCTCGCAGGAAGGCGCGGTCCCAGCGGCGCGCGCCCTCGTTTCCGAGGCTGAGGTTCGCGCCCTGACGGCAAGCGCTGACAAAATCGCGAAATCGGGCGGCACGCCGCTCGCCGTCGCCAAGGACGGTCGGCTGTTGGGGGTCATTTACCTGAAGGACATCATCAAGGGCGGCATCAGGGAGCGTTTCGGCGCCCTCCGTCAGATGGGCATCAGGACCGTGATGATCACGGGCGATAATCCCCTGACGGCGGCCGCGATCGCGGCCGAGGCGGGGGTCGACGACTTTCTCGCCCAAGCGACGCCCGAGGCGAAACTGAAGCTGATCCGCGAGGAGCAGGCGCAAGGCAAGCTCGTCGCCATGTGCGGCGACGGCACCAATGACGCGCCCGCGCTCGCCCAGGCGGACGTCGGCGTGGCCATGAACACGGGAACCATGGCGGCGCGCGAAGCCGGCAATATGGTTGATCTCGACAGCGATCCCACCAAGCTGATCGAGATCGTCGAGATCGGCAAGCAGCTCTTGATGACGCGCGGCGCGCTGACGACCTTCTCCATCGCCAATGACGTCGCGAAATATTTCGCGATCATCCCGGCCATGTTCATCGCCTTCTATCCGCAGCTGCAGAGCCTCAATGTGATGCATCTTGCGACGCCGGAAAGCGCGATCTTGTCGGCGATTATTTTCAATGCGCTGATCATCGTCGCTCTGATCCCGCTCGCGCTGCGCGGCGTCGCCTATCGGCCCGTCGGCGCAGCTACCATTCTGCGCCGCAACCTTCTCATTTACGGCCTTGGCGGCGTCATCGTTCCCTTTATCGGCATCAAGCTGATCGACATCGTGATCCGCGCGATCGGCCTTGCCTGAGGACAAGCCAAACATGATCAAGCATTTGCTTCCCGCCGTCATGCTGACGGTTATCCTGACCGCCCTGACAGGGCTCGCCTATCCGCTCGCGATGACGGGAATAGCTCAGCGACTCTTTCCGCATCAGGCCAATGGAAGCCTCATCGAGCGCGACGGAAAGATCATCGGATCCGAACTGATCGGGCAGAACTTCACCTCGGACGGCTATTTCCACGGCCGGCCCTCGGCGACGACCGATACGGACCCCAATGATTCGACCAAGACCGTGCCGGCGCCCTATAACGCCGCGAATTCGGGCGGGTCCAATCTAGGACCGACCTCGAAGGCGCTCGTCGATCGGGTGAAGGCGGATGCAGAGGCGCTCGCCGCGCAAAACCCCGCCGCGCCCGTGCCCGTCGATCTCGTGACGACGTCGGCAAGCGGCCTCGATCCGGACGTCACCCCCGCGGCGGCGCTCTTCCAGGTTCCGCGGGTCGCCAAGGCGCGCAAGATCTCGGACGAGCAATTGCGTCGCCTGGTCGCCGACAACACGACCAACCGATTTTTGGGTGTCCTCGGCGAGCCGCATGTGAATGTGCTGAAGCTCAATCTCGCGCTCGACAAGGCCTTCCCAATTCAGGAGAGCCGAGCCGGGGAGGCGGGAGCGCCAGCAGCCGAGCCTAGTTCGCTCGCTGCGGCTCCCGCAGCGGAGCCAAAGGAGGAATCCGCCGCAGCCGCAGGGACCATGGTCGAGGAAGAGCGGGTGGCTCCGGCCGCTGCGTCGGCTGCGGTCGAGGCGCCGGCGCCGAAAGTCGCCGCTGAGTCGCCGGCTCCTTCCATGGCGCAGTCCGAGACGGCGGCGCCAAAGCCGGGACCCATATTTCCGTCCGAAATCGCGGTCGCCCATGCCGCGGAAAAGCCGGGGATCGCGCGCCTCAAAACCTGCACCGACCAATATCGCGCAAATGCCGCCACAAATTCGAACGGCGGCCTGAAATGGACAGATTATTGGAAGGAATGCAAAAAACGCCTAAAAGGCTGACGCATTATTTTGCCCGCTCGGGCGCGAAACCTTTCTGAGCGAAAGCGCAGACGAATATGGAGAAACGCGACAGCGCTGAGCGGAGGCCCTCGCCCGACGCGCTTCTGCGTGATGCGCAGCAATGCGAGCAGGGCCGGCTGAAGATCTTTCTCGGCGCGGCGCCCGGCGTCGGCAAGACCTATGAAATGCTGACGACGGCGCGCGCCAAGAAGGTCGAGGGCCTCGACGTCGTCGTCGGCGTCGTCGAGACGCATGGGCGCAAGGAGACGGAAGCGCTCCTGCAAGGGCTTGAGATTGTCCCGCGCCGAAGCATCTCCTATCGCGGCCATGGCCTCACCGAGATGGATCTCGACGCTATTCTCGCGCGGCGGCCGAGATTGGTTCTGGTCGACGAGCTCGCCCACACCAATGCGCCGGAGAGCCGCCATCCGAAGCGCTATATGGACGTCGAGGAGCTGCTCGCCGCAGGGATCGACGTCTACACGACGCTGAACATCCAACATGTCGAGAGCCTCAACGACGTCGTCGCCAGAATCACGCGCGTCCGGGTTCGCGAGACGGTCCCGGATTCGATCATCGACCGCGCCAATGACATCGAGGTCGTCGATCTCACGCCGGAAGATCTGATCGAGCGCCTCCATGAAGGAAAGGTCTATGTGCCGGATCAGGCGCAGCGGGCCGTCCAGCATTATTTCTCGCCCGGCAATCTCACGGCGCTGCGGGAGCTTGCGTTGCGTCGGACCGCGCAGCGGGTCGACGAGCAGATGGTCGACTACATGCGCCTTCACGCGATCGAAGGCCCGTGGCCGGCCGGAGAGCAGGTGCTCGTTCTCGTCGACGCGGCGAAAGCCGGCAATTCGGTCGTGCGCTACGCCAAGCGCATGGCGGATCGCTTGCGCGGGCGATGGGCCGCGATCCATGTTGAGACTCCGGCTGACGCCCGGATGAGCGAGGCCGAGAGGGACCGCGTCGCGCAGACTCTGCGCTTGGCGCAAAGGCTCGGAGCGGAAGCAATCTCGATTCCCGGCCAGGACGTCGCCGACACAGTCGCCGAATATGCGCGCGCCAATAATTTCGCCCATATTATTATCGCCAAGTCTGAGCGCAGGTTCTGGCGCGATTTTTTTCGCGGGACTTTCAGTCAGAAGCTGATCCGAATCGTCGGCGATGTGAGCGTGCATGTCATCGCGCGCCCGGCCGATCGGAACGCCGCCGTCGACCCCGGGACCAACAAGACGGCGGCGGAAAAGGCTCCGAGCGACGTCAAAGCCTATTTGGCGAGCCTTTCCTTCGTCGTGGCGGCGACTCTCATCGCCATTTTCCTGCGCCAGACGCTCGGCGTGTCCAATGTCGCTCTGTCCTATCTCTTGGCGATTCTGGCGAGCGCCGTGACCTATGGCTTGTGGGCGTCCTTGCTGGCCTGTCTCGTCAGCCTACTCGCCTATAATTTCTTTTTCCTGCCGCCGCTCTACACGTTTACGATCACCGACCCGGAAAATGTGGTCGCGTTGTTCTTTTTCGCCGCCGTCGCGATCATCGCGAGCAATCTCGGCGCGCGGCTGCGCGCCCAGGCGATCGCGGCGCGACAAAAGGCGCGCATCACGGAGGAGCTCTATCTCTTCAGCCGCAAGCTCGCGGGCGTCGCTGCGCTTGACGACGTGCTGTGGGCGACCGCCCATCAGATCGCCTTGATGTTGAAGGTGCGCGTGGTTCTGTTGCTGCCCGAGGATGGCGGTCTCGCGGTCAAGGCTGGGTTTCCGCCGGAGGATGCGCTCGACGACGCCGATCTTGCCGCGGCGCGCTGGTGCTTTGAAAAGAACCAGCCGACGGGACGGGGCGCGGACACATTGCCGGGCGCGAAGCGCCGCTTCATGCCTTTGCGCACCGGACGCGGCGCCGTCGGCGTGGTGGGCGTCGACCGCGACGCGCCGGGGCTTCTATTGACTCCGGAAGAGTCGCGCCTCTTCGATGCGTTGTCGGATCAGGCGGCGCTCGCCATCGACAGGGTCAATCTCGCGCGGGAAATCGATCGCGCCCGCCTGGCGGAGGAGACGGAACGCCTGCGCAGCGCGCTTCTCACCTCGATCTCGCATGATTTGCGCACGCCGCTCGCGTCGATTATCGGCTCGGCGACGAGCCTCGTCAGCCATGGGCAGGAGTTCGATGAGCAGGTTCGGGCGAGCCTCATGCGCACCATTCAGGAAGAGGCGGAGAGGCTCAATCGCTTCATTGGCAATCTGCTCGACATGACGCGGCTCGAATCCGGGCCGCTCAGGCCCCAGACGACGCCGACGGATCTCTCGGACGTCATCGGCGCGACCTTGCAACGAGCGGCGAAAATTCTCCAGAATCACGAGGTTTCAATTCGACTCGAAGACGGTCTGCCGATGCTCGAGATCGATATGGTGTTGATGGAGCAGGTTTTGTTCAATCTTTTCGACAATGCCGCCAAATATGCGCCGCTGCATTCCCAGATCACGATCACAGCTCGACGCGAAGACAAGAGCGTCGTCATCCGAGTCCTCGACGAAGGGGAGGGGATCCCAGATGCGGATCTCGACAAAATTTTCGACAAATTCTACAGGGTCCGACGGGCCGACCGGCAACGCGCCGGCACCGGTCTAGGCCTGGCGATCTGCCGCGGGTTCGTCGAGGCCATGGGCGGATCGATCACGGCCGGAAACAGAATTGACCGGCGAGGCGCCCTTTTCACCATCACGCTTCCCGCCCGGGACGAAGCGAATCCCGGCGCTAAGGGCGCCCGATGACCCAGCGCGCAGGTCCGCTTCGCGTTCTTGTCGTCGACGACGAGCCTGCGATCCTTCGCTTCTTGCGCCCTAGCCTGGAAAGCCAGGGCTATGTCGTCTCAGAAGCCGCCGACGGGGCCACGGCTTTGCGATTGGCGCTCAGAGACGCGGCGGATCTCATCGTTCTCGATCTCGGCCTACCCGACATGGACGGATTCGAGATCGTCCGACGGATCAGGGAGAGTGGCGGAACATTGCCGATCATTATTCTTTCGAGCCGGGAGAACGAGGACGCCAAGGTCAAGGCGCTTGATCTCGGAGCCGACGATTATGTGACCAAGCCGTTTGGAATCGACGAATTGCTTGCGCGCATCCGCATGGCGCAAAGGCATCGCCTGCAGCAGGCCGGGGAAAAGCCCTTATTTTACGCCGGCGACCTTTGCGTCGATCTCGTCCGGCGGATCGTGACCGTGCGCGGCGAGGAGGTCAAGTTTTCGCCACGCGAATATGAGGTCTTGCGCCTGCTGGTGGCGCATGCCGGCAAGGTCCTCACGCATCGTTTCATGTTGCGTGAGATTTGGGGCGGGGACGCAGACGTGCAATATCTGAGGATCTATATTCGCGCCCTGCGTCAGAAGATTGAGGCGGATCCCGAGCGGCCGAAGCACATTCTCACTGAAACCGGCGTCGGGTATCGTCTGCGCGAGCCGAATTGAACAGGATAGGAAAATAGAGGAGTTGGGCTTTCCGCCTGCATCCCGCCGTAAATCATCGTGATCTAGACTTGCTCAGGAATTCTTGCGAAGGCAATTTCATGGATCTCGCCGACCTTATCGACCCGAGCCGAGTGGTTTTCGCGGCCCGCGCGACGAACAAGGAGCAATTGCTTCGCGATCTCGCGGGTCGCGCGGCCGCTCAGCTCAATCTCGACGCGCAAGTCATTTCTGACGCTCTTCTTGCGCGTGAAGACCTCGGCTCGACGGGGCTCGGAGAAGGCTTTGCGCTCCCTCACGCCCGGATTCCGGGCCTCGACCGCTTTTTTGGCATGTTCGCGCGGCTCAACCGGCCGATTCACTTCGAGTCGATCGACGGCAAGCCCGTCGACCTCGTCTTCCTTCTGCTGATCCCGGCGACGGCGGGCGGCGAGCATCTCGCCGCGCTCGCCGCCGTTTCCAGGCATTTGCGCGACCGCGAATTCGCGGCGAGCTTACGCAAGGCGGCGAGCTCGGCGGCGCTTTGCGGGCTCATCTGCGATCCGCAGCATTCGCGTTAGATCACAGGCCCGGACGGGGTCGGACTGAAACTGATCGAGGGATTCCATGCGCGCTTTCGATCCGAATTTTCAGACATCTGTATGCTTCGCCCCTACCGCGGAAGCGATGAGAACGTAGCGCAACGCGCCGCGGGATTGCTCGCGCTGTGGTTCGCGGATAGACTTGTCGCGCGCCTTTCGATTTGCAATTGAAACGCAGGGACTGACCGGCGATCAGCTGGACTCGTCGACGTCGGAAGGCTCGGTCGCGTCTTTCTAGCCCTCGCGACCCGCCAACTGGCGGGGGCGGGTCCTGAGAAGTGGAAAGCTTGCATTCTGGCGTTCGATCAGCAACAGCGCGATCATGAATTCGGCGACGATCGCGGAGGCGATGAGCCAGACGAGCTGGGTGTTCTGGCGCACCAGACTTTCGGCGCCTACCATGAACGCGATGTGAATGATCGGGATCAGCGCGATAATGACCGTCCCAGCCGCTGACGCGCGGCCCGTCGCCGAGCAGAAGTTCAGGATAAGCCCGATCGCGAGCAGCGAATGGGCAAGCGCCAGGATCGGGATGGCGAAGCGCTTGGTCCCTTCGCTCATCCATTCGGCGTATCGGCGTGGTCCGAGATCGGGACCGGGACGTCCGGGGAAAAATTCGCTGAACGTCAGCTCGAAGGCGCCGCGCCAATCGCGCTTGGGCAGCCCGCTGGCGCCCTGCATGTTGATCGGAATGACATATTCGTCGAAATTGGCGCTTTGCATGGTCGCGCCATTCTCGGCGCGCGTTTGAATCGAGCCATTGCTCAAAATCATCACGACGCCGGTCTCATTGCGGCGGAACTCCGTCACGGCGGCGTTGATGATCTGCTCTTCGTTCTTTTCGGGAGAGAATTGCCGAATATACATGCCGGTCGCCACGTCGACGGAGCGCCAGCGCTCGAAATATAAGGTGCGATAGCCATTGTCCAAATGGTAGAATCGACCGGGCTCGAGCATGCGATGATTGAGCGAGTTCTGAATCACATAGATCACGTCATGCATCTTGCCGACATTGGCGGGCGCGACGACCGTCGAGATCCAATAGCCGAAGACGACGGCGACGGACGCGACGAGGCAGGCGGGGACGCAGAGCGACCAGACTGAGAGGCGCAAGGAATAAAGAACGGCGACCATGCCTTCGGAGGACATGCGGGAGAATTCGAGCGCCACCGCGATTCCGACGGCCATTGGCAAGGCGACGTAAAGGACCGTCGGCAGCGTGCCGTAAAGAGCCGGAAGGAAAAGGCCTCCTCTCATGGCGGCGGCCGGAAGCTGATGGAAGAGAGAGGCGAGGACGACGGGAATGCAAAGGCCAGCCTCGATCAGCAAGGCTAGGACGGCGATCCGTTGGACGAGATATAAAGTAAGGAGGCGCGGCATCGCAGGCTCCGGAAAGCGGCGCTCGGCAAGCGTCCGAGATCAGATTTTCATGCGCGCCGCCGCCGCGCGCGCATGTTCACGCCATGCGGCGTCGAAGACGCGATCGGAGGGCAGCGAGGTCGCGCCGGCCCAATGGGCGAAGAAAATCCGATCGCCGACCCAATCGCGCGGCCGGCGCTCGTCGTCGAAGCTTACCGCCGTCACCTTGTAGAAGCTTTCGTCCGAGGCTCCAGCTACGCATTCGGCGAGAGAGGCGATCTTCAGTTGCCGCCTATGGGCCACGAAATTGCTCAAGGGCTGCGCGAACAGCATGCCGCGTTTGCGCACCGAATGGAAGATCCTTCCGTCCTCGGCGATGACTTTGTAAAAGTCCTGCAGCGACAGGATCTTGTTCGAGGTCAGGAAGAAGCCGTCGTTGAAGCGCCGGGCGTCGCGCAGAAAATCATATTTCTCGCTCTTTGTATTATAGACATATTCGTCGCTCGTGGACGCCATGATGAAGTCGACCTTGCCGGGCTCCAGACGGCCGAAGATCTCGCTCACGTCGCGAAACAAGATCGTGTCGACGTCGATATAGAGGACTTCGTCCAGCGGCAGGGCGAGGGAGAGAAATTTTCGAAGGCGTCGACGATGCTTCGGAAAAAAGGGGTAAAGGCGCTTCGCCAAAGCGTCGAGATCGCGCGAATCTTCCGTGACGAGATGGGCCCCATAGACTTCGGCTGCGCGTCTGGTCAAAGCAAGATTGTCGTCGTAGGGAATGAGATAGAGCGGAGTCGCCGCATTTGTGGCGCGATAGCTTTCGAGAAAGGGCAAAAGCCAATCGGAGATGCGGTCATTCGCGACGATCGCGACTCCATAGGACTTGGCTGCGGAGAATTTCGGTGAAGCTTGGTCTTGCGGCGGGGCTTCGCGCATAGGGGATGGGGCTCGGGGCGTGTTGCGGGGCGGAGTAAGCCGAGCCGTCTTGCTCGACTTGGTTCGGCAGGGTCGAACGACGCCGGAGAGAGCGGCGGTCGTCGATGTCAAATCTCCGTCCGGCGGGCCGAACGGAGACGGCCGAAGGCCGGCAAAGTCATTTCAGACGGACCAGCCGCCGGCATGCGGAAGATTTTGCATGCGGCTCGATGTACATTGATGAGGACCATGGATCAAGACTCTGAGGGCGACGCGACGGGGGCGGACCGTCCGCTCGCCGGAAAAACTGTTCTTCTTGCGCATCCGGCTTGGCATTCCTGCGGCAGCCATCAGGTTTTTGTCTCGCAGGCGCAGGCCTATCGAAGTCTCGGCGCGTCGGTCTTGAGCTTGGCAGTCGCCGATGCGCCCGGCGCGACGGCTGGCTCCGGCCAGCACACGGCCTATCTCGCGGCGAGCGGCGATCTCGAAGCTGATGTGCGCTTTTTCGCGGGCATGCCGTTGCTGCGCGTCCTGGAGGTCGATTTTCTTCGCGCCGCCCGAAAATGGCTGCATGGCGATTTCGCTTCGATCCTGATCGAGACGACGAAGCTCGCCGCGATTCCCGATGCGCTCGCAGCTTGGCCCCGGATTGATCTGATCCATTGCAATCATTTCTTTTGCATGCCGGCGGCGCTTCGCCTGCGCGAGAAACATCATTGCCCGGTGCTGCTCGACAGCCATGATCTTCAGGCCCGTCAATATGTGCTGCGCAATGAAGCCGGCTGGACCTTGAAGCCGCCGGCGCGTTTCGAGGACATGCTCGCAATCGAGCTTGAGGCGATGAAGGCGGCTGACCTGCTGGTTCATTTGAACAAGGACGAGGCGGCGGCCTTCCAGAAGCTCTTGCCGGAAGCCAGGCACGCCCTGGTCTATCCCGCGGTGGCGCCGATTTCCGCCGGGCCGGGCGGGGACGATCTCATCATGATCGCCAGCGCCAATTACGCCAATTTTCTCGATGTGTCCTGGTTTCTGACCGAGGTGCTTCCCCTCGCGCCGGAGGTCTCGGTGAAGATCCTCGGCAATATCAAGGGCGCATTCAAGCTCCGCGCGCCGAGCCTTTTGAGCAAGCACGCCGCGCTTTTTCACGGACGAATCGACGATCTCGACGCCGCCTATCGCAACGCCGCCGCTATCTTGCTTCCGACGACGCAAGGGCATGGAATATCGATCAAGATGATCGAGGCCCTATCGAGCGGTGCGCCCTTGATCGCGACGCCGCACGCCTTCCGGGGCTCAGGGCTCGATCCGGCCACCTTCGCCAATGTCGCGCTGGCGTCCGACGCGGCAGGGTTTGCGGCGGCGTTGCGGCGCGCGGCGGCCTCCAAAGCCGAGGCGCTGACGGACCGCGCCCGCGCGGACACGCGCGGGGCCTATGAGCGCATCTTTTCGTTCGAGGCTTATCGAAAGGCGCTGCTGAAGCTCTCCGCGCCTTTTTTCGCCGCTTGATCAGCCGCGCCGAATGTGTACGTCGAGTTCGGGCACGACCTCCAATTGGAGGCGCAAATCCAGCATCGCGCCGCTCAGGGTCTCGAGCACATGGGTGTCGTCGCTGACGCCCGAGAAGGTAACCTGCAGGACGCCGTCGCGCACCGCGACCTCGCTCAGATTCCCGCTTCCGTCCAGAATGCGCGCCTTGATCGCGTGGGCGACGAAATTTTCAATCTCTTTAGGCTCGGCCATGCGCGTCTCCTCGATTCTCCCGCAAGCCTATAACGCGCCGGGCAAATTCCATAGTCGGCGGAGATGGCTCGCGGGGCAGGGTCGCCGAGTCTGGACATAAAGAGTTGCTTATATCTTTATTGCCGTCGGTCGGCGGGCCTGCTATAGAGCCGGCGTCGTCATTCTGGAGCGTCAAAAGTCCATGACCCATTCGTTTAATGATTACGCCATCGCCGACATCGGCCTCGCCGACTGGGGCCGCAAGGAACTCGCGATCGCGGAAACGGAAATGCCCGGCCTGATGGCGACCCGCGCCGAATTCGGGCCGAGCCAGCCGCTCAAAGGCGCGCGGATCGCCGGCTCGCTGCATATGACGATCCAGACCGCCGCATTGATCGAGACCTTGAAGGCGCTCGGCGCCGACATCCGCTGGGCCTCGTGCAATATTTATTCGACCCAGGACCACGCCGCCGCCGCGATCGCCGCCGCCGGCATTCCGGTCTTCGCCCGCAAGGGGGAGAGCCTCTACGATTATTGGGAATATACCCATAAGATCTTTGAATGGGGCGACGGCGGCGCGCCGAACCTCATTCTGGACGATGGCGGCGACGCCACTTTGCTTATTCATCTCGGCATTCGCGCCGAGGCAGGCGATGTGGCTTTTCTCGACAAGGCGACCAATGAGGAAGAGGAAGTCCTCTTCGCCGCTATCAAGCGCCGCCTTTCGTCAAACCCCGGTTGGTACGGCAAGATCGGCGACGCGATCCGCGGCGTGAGCGAGGAGACAACTACCGGCGTCCATCGCCTCTATATCATGGAGAAGGAAGGCAAGCTTCTCTGGCCTGCGATCAACGTCAACGATTCGGTCACCAAGTCGAAGTTCGACAATCTCTACGGCTGCCGCGAATCCCTCGTCGACGGCATTCGCCGCGGCACCGACGTGATGATGGCCGGCAAAGTCGCCATGGTCGCGGGATTCGGCGACGTGGGCAAAGGCTCGGCCGCCTCGCTGCGCAATGCAGGCGCCCGTGTGCTCGTCTCCGAGATCGATCCGATCTGCGCCTTGCAGGCCTCGATGGAGGGCTACGAGGTCACCACGATGGAAGATGCGGCGCCCCGTGCGGACATCTTCGTGACCTGCACCGGCAACGTGGACGTCATCACGCTCGACCATATGCGGGCGATGAAGGACCGCGCCATCGTTTGCAACATCGGCCATTTCGACTCGGAAATTCAGGTGGCCGCGCTGCGCAACCTGAAATGGCACAATGTGAAGCCGCAAGTGGACGAGATCGAATTCGCCGACGGCAAGCGCATCATCCTTTTGTCGGAAGGCCGCCTCGTCAATCTCGGCAACGCCACCGGCCATCCGTCCTTCGTGATGTCGGCCTCCTTCACCAATCAGGTGTTGGCGCAGATGGAGCTTTGGACCAAGCAGGGCCATTACGCCCGCAAGGTCTACACCCTGCCCAAGCATCTCGATGAAAAGGTCGCGGCGCTGCATCTCGACAAGCTCGGCGTCAAGCTCACCAAGCTTTCGGACCAGCAAGCAAGCTATCTCGGGCTGCCGCAAACCGGCCCATTCAAGCCGGACCATTACCGCTATTGAGTCTTGTGTCGCGCGCAGTTGAAACAGGCCACGTGTTCCACGCTAACAAGGGCCGCCTTCGGGCGGCCCTTTGCATTTCATGTCATTGAAGAGCTGAGTCAAAGCAGATGACGAGCGCCCCCGCGCGGTGGATTGATGATCATGAACGCATCTACTTTGCAGTTCCACTCCTTAGGGTGCCAAAAAACTCACGACTTCAAAGGCAAATAAATATCGGTCAGATGCTGATGCTCCGGCGTGTCATGGTCGAGATTCAAATAGTGAAAATAGACGGGGAAGTCCCGTAGTTCTTCGCCGCTGTTCGGGAGCCATTGTCTATAAAGCTCATAGACGCTTTCGCTGATCCTCTCTCGCGAACCTGCGTGCGTGACCACGGCGCAGCGGCCGCCGGGGATTGTCTTCATGACAATTCCGTGCGGATTGCCGGGCGCGGATTCCATCAGCGAACCGCAAATGTCGAAGCGGAATTCATCAGGCGGAGTCACATTCGGGTCATTATGGGGGACGCCATAGGTTTGGCATTTGTTGACGGGCGAAAGACCAGTCGCCTTTCGCCATTCGATAAACCGCTGGACTGAATCATTGAGCGAGGCAGGCGAGCCCTTGTGCTCAAGCGCCGCAACCAAAATAGGCTCGACATTGACAATTCTAACTTCCATTTTGTTCGTCCTTTCGCGGGCCGGGATCGGAATCTGACAGCGTCTGCTCCACGAAGCCCAATCGGGCTTTTTGCGGAATTCGCTCGGCGTTTGATCAAATGTATTCTTGAAAGCGCGGGAGAAGGATTCAGGGTTTTCAAATCCTGAATCCAACGCAATGTCGATAATCGGCGCGAGAGGATTAAAGGCCAATCGATATGAAGCTCTTTTGAGCCTCATGAGCTGAATATATCGGGCGATGCTTATCTCGCAATATTCTGAAAACTGCCTGTGAAAGTGATATTTCGAAAAAACCTGCGACGTTGCTGAGAGCGTCAACAGTAAGGTTTCTATCCAAATGCGTATCAATATAATCAAGTACGCGGCTGATGCGTTGCGCATAGTTGCGTTCCTTGGTGGAGGTCTTGAATTCCATTTTCGCAAAGTGTCAGAATCTGGCCCTGCTGTCTTGACTGAAATTGCTGTCTCAACGGGTCGCTGCGCAATCGTCCTTGCTCCGCTGCGCGATTAAGATCGACGCCAGACGCGCCCAGGGCATCGGCTTTGGAACTCTAACGATAGACGCCAAAAGCGCACAGTCTGGGCTGCTGCGCGCGGGGCGATGCCCGCCATTCAGACGATATGTCCGCAATCAGAAAGTGGTTCGCGAGCAACCAGCCGTCTTGTCTATGAAATATGAATATTTATCATCCATCTTCAGGTCGGCCTGCGCTACTATAGTGAGGTCGAATCGGAGCCATTGCGGCGCCGCCGACCAATTCCGCAAAGAGCAGGGGGAAAGCCTTTGGAACGGCAAATATCATCGGCAAGGGTTGCTTCAATCTTCGCGTGGCTCGACAGCTTGTTCCGCTGTTCCGCTGGCCTGAGCGGTCGGGGTGAGACGGCGGCTTCCTCCTGCTGCCTCCTGTTTCTCGTTCTAGCGATTGCTTGTGGGGTCGGGCGCCCGCAAGTCGCCTTGGCGGCGGGGACGGATTGGGTCTTGCTATGTCCCACCGGGGGCGCGGGCGAGCCGCGATATCAGGATCAGAATGGGAACGTGATTGACATCGCCGATCCCGGCGACCGCGCCATCGCCACCAAGGCGTGCAATCCGCGCGTCCTCGGAGCGAACGCGAACGTCAATGTCAGCGTGACCAATAATAACGCGAATACGATTTATGTGGCGTTCACTGACTATGCGACTCAAACGCCCGGCCAGATTACGTGGAGCGGGAATTGCTCGGTCGTAAATTATCAGGTCGTGATTCCGAAAGGAACGACTTGCACGGCGTCCGTGCCCGCCGCCGCAGGCATCACCCGCTTTTGCGCCTTCACGAATCAGGTGCCTGTAGGTCAGACGCCGAACTGCAACTTGGCGCAAACCCACAATCAAACCATGGTGGAAACGAATTTCGGCACTGGATCCAGCGGGGTTTGCTATCCGACGTCGCAGAGCACCTGCGTCTGGTACGACATCAGCGTCATTCCGCAAAATTGCACGCCGAGCGCCTGGAGGCAGAACCATTGCCAGGACACCGGCGGCGCGGCCTATAATCTCCCGGTGTCTCTCGCCTGCCAGGGACAACCCACCTATACGTGCAAGGGTCCGCCGAGCAATATTCCGTTTGGAAATGCGAATTATCCCAGCAATTGCGGAGTCCCGACGGCGAACTGCGTCGGTAATTCTCCGGTCTGCGACAACGCTTATTTTTGGCCGACCCCGTCGCCGCAGCCGAATTCCGAATGCTTGGCCGGTCAGACGCTGGTGATCACCTTCTTGGCCGGATCTTAAAGCGCCGCATAGAAACGCAACCCGGGGCTGAAGGCGAGACGACCGCCGCCTTCAGCCGATTTCAATTCGGCCAATTGCTCGGTCTTGTTCAATAGCCGTGGCGACGATAGACCCGACGCGAGGTCCGGCGCGCCGATCGATGAGCGACTCCAGCGCGGGTCACGACCTGCACGACGGGCTCGTCATAATTTGAGTACTCTGAAATATTCGCCAGATTCGCAGGCGGGAGCGCCGCGGCGGCCGGCTCGCAACTCAAGAGCAAGGCGCTGCCGAGCACGAGGCCGAGGGTTTCTATTCGAGTCATATGCCATCCCCGATTGTAACGAGCTGTTGGAGCGTTAAAGATTTCTTTCCCGCCAAATAACTTTAGCCGGTCATTGAGTGATCAAGACCGCGATCGTATCTGCGCGGTGGGATTGCATCCTCCAGGAAGATCGCGACCCATCGGCTAAGGCTCCAACGCTCGAGCAGGAGATATGGTTGCGTCGCGAAGGACCTCTTTGTGACGCTTTGCCCGAGTCCGCCATAAATTAAATGGGCGATTTTGATTTGCGAATTGCGGCCGGGAGTTGCGGCTGCACGGCAACCGCGTCGAGCCCTATGTCAGCCTTCGTCTCGATACCATTTCGGCAGCAGAATGATGCAATTGGGGTTGAACCCCGCTTTTTTCAAAACGTCGACGACCGCCACCGCCGCGTTTTTTTCGAGATCGATCACGGTCACCGAACCGTCGCTCATATCCGGTAGATTTAGCAGGCTGTTCTGCACGAAGGCGTAGCGTCCATCCGGGGAAAAAGCGATATGATGGGCGCCGGCGGCGGCGGGAATGCTCTTGATCAGTTTTGGATGCAAGGGGTCGCCGCCAATGTCGAATATATTGAGATAGCCGGGCTTCGCCGTCGTGACATAGAGCCGGTCGGCCTTCTCATTGAAGGCGAATTCTAGGGGAACGCCTTGCTGCTCGGCCCCGAAATCGAAGGCCTGCTGGAAGGCGAAATCCTTTGTTTCCGGCCGCCAAAGCGCGGTCCATAAGGTCCCGCCATACATAGTGTTGATATAGGCCAGGGCAGGCGCGCGGCCCGGCGCAAAGGCGACCTCGACAGGCGCTTCGCCCGAAGGGGAAGGCTTGTTCGACAGTTTGTGGGTCGAGAGCAGCTTTTGCGAACTGGCCTCAATGACCGTCACGGTTTCGCCGGGGTCCTTGAGATCGGACGGCCGGACAGTGCTCGTTACGATGATCCGGTCAATCTCATCATTGAGAGCGAGCCCATGCGGCGTCTTGATGAAGGGGCTCGTGGGCGCGGGGGCTGAAATCACGCTACGGACCTTGTCCGTCTGCGCGTCGCCGACCACGATATTGCTGGAGCCCATGCAGGTCAGGTACCAAGTTCGCCTGTCCTTGGAAAAGACAATGTCTTCCCCAACCTTGCAGTCCGGGATATCGACGATTTTCTTGACGTCCGGAAAAGACTTGAGATCGAAAATCGTGAGCACGCTCTGGCCGAGCGCCGTGACATAGGCTTTGGAAAGATCGCGATTGTAGAAAATATGATGCGCGACAAGGTCGGGCGGAAGGGGAATGTTCTTGACGATCGTATTGAAATTCGGCGAGGCGGGATCAACGTCGATGACCGCTATGCCCTCCTTGCGCACGGTTTCCGTCGGCTTGCTTTCATAATTCAGCATGGCGAGGATCTCGCTATGCGCCGTCGTCGAGACGGCGATGCCCGCGCCTAACGCCGCGGCCATAATGATTCTTCTCGACATGATTTTGTCCTTTCGGTGAGGCGCTTCGTTCGGAGGCTGATGGCGGTCGCGACGCTGCTAAATACGACCGGTCGACTTTTAGTCGGATAAAACTTAAGACGCGCAGTAATCCAAGAGAATCTCGTCGAGAAAGCGCTGCAGGGGTCGGGCCGAATGCTCGATCTTCATGCGCAGCAAGGCCCCTTGCCAAGCATCGATGAGCAGATCCGCGAGAGATCGTGCTGTCTTGTCCAGCCGGACCGATCCTTCCCGCTGCGCGCGATCCAGGCCCGCCTCCAAGGCGTCGCGATAGCGGTCCACGGCTTCCTTCAGCGCAGCGCGCGCCGCTTCGCTTGTGTCGCCGATTTCGCCCATCAAATTGCCGAGCAGGCAACCGCCTTCGAAATTCTTGCTTTGCAAATCTTCGATCTGGCTCAGGAAATAGGATTTGAGGGCGGTCAGCGCGTCATGTTCCGGCGCATCGATGCAGCAGTTCAGCTGTTTGATGAAAGGATCAATGTAATGGGCGATGACCTGGACGCCGAAATCCTCTTTGCTTGCAAAGTAATGGTAGAATGATCCTTTAGGAACTTTGGCGGCGGCCAATATGTCGCTTAAGCCCGTGCCATGATAGCCGTTCCTCATGATCAGGGCCAAACCCTGGTCGAGGACAGCGAGTCTGGTGGCTTCGACATTCCATTGCGGAGACATACGATCTAAATACGACCAGTCGTCTTATGAGTCAAGCAAGCTCGTCGTCGGGAGCGGAGCGCGGCCTGATTCAAATTGCAAAGTCCAATGGGCGAAGCCCGGTCTGGCTTGGCGTCAGGCGCCGCCTTCCTTGCAGATGATCTTCCATTCCGCATCGGTGACCGGCTGGACCGAGAGCCGCGAATTATTGACGAGCACCATGTCCTTCAGGCGCGGATCGGCCTTGATGGCGACGAGGGAGACCGGCTTCTTTAGAGGCTTGACCGCGCGCACGTCGACCATGCCGAACTTGCCGCTGGCGTCGGAGGGATCGGGATAAAAAAGCTTGATGACCTCGACGATCCCGACGATCTCCTTGCCCTCGTTCGAGTGATAGAAGAAGGCTTCGTCGCCGAGCTTCATCGCCATCAAATATTGCTTGGCAGTATGGTTGCGCACGCCATTCCAAAAAGTGCCGGCCGCGCCCGCGGCGACCTGGTCGGCCCAGGACCATTTATTGGGCTCGCTCTTGATCAGCCAATGCGCCATGGATCTCGCTTCTCCGCTTGCGCGCAAAGCTAGACCATTTCCAACATTGCTGGGAAGAGGGGCGTCCTCGAGTCGCTCAGCTCAAATCGCCCGACTCGGCTTTCGACGGCCGCGCGAGCAGCGCGGCGATCGCCTCGTCAATGGTGATCCGCTCGGCGAGCACGGCGTCGACCGCGGCCGCGATCGGCATATCCACGTCTTTGGCCCGGGCGAGGTCGACCAGAATTCCGCAGGTTTGCGCGCCCTCCGCTAGGCCGCCGCGTTGCGCGGCTTCCGCGACTCCGAGACCGCGGCCGAGCGAAACGCCGAGCGAATAATTCCGAGACATGGGCGAGGTGCAGGTCAAAACGAGATCGCCGAGGCCGGAAAGGCCCATCAGCGTGCCAGGCTCGGCGCCGAAGGCCCGGCCGAATCGGCTGAGCTCGGCAAAGCCGCGCGCGACCAGCGCCGCGCCGGCGCTCGCGCCGAGGCCGCGCCCGGCGGCTATGCCATTGGCGATGGCGAGCACATTTTTGGCGGCGCCGCCGATCTCCACCCCGCGCAAATCGGTCGAGGAATAGAGCCGAAACCAAGGGGTCGCGAGCAGGCTCGAAAGCCTTGCGGCGAGATCGCCGTCCTGCGCCGCGAGGGTGACGGCGGTCGGCAGACCCTGTGCGACATCCAGCGCAAAGCTCGGGCCGGAAAGGATGGCAGGCGGGTTTTCCGGCAGGATCTGAGCCACGACCTCGCTGAGAAAAAGCCCTGTGGCGTGCTCTATCCCCTTGGCGCAGACGATGACCGGGGCGCCCTTAGCGATCAGCGGTGCGGCGGTCTCCAGAACTTGGCGCAATGTCTGGGCCGGAACCACGGCGAAAATAACGTCTGCCTCCAGAGCCTCAACGAGCTCGGCGGTCGGATGAACATTGGACAGGAGAGGAATGCCAGGTAGATGGCGCGCGTTGACGCCGGTCGCCGCCATTTCGGCCACATGAGCAGCGTCGCGCGCCCAAAGCGACACGATTGCGTCGCTGTTTGCGCGGGCGGCGAGATTGGCCAGGGCGGTGCCCCATGCTCCGGCGCCGAGAACCGCGATTCGCCGGTCGGCCGCTATCACCATTGCCGATGGTTCTCCCTTGGATGGGCTGCTTCGAGCCGCTTTGCCGGAGATTTGGGGTTGCTCCGACTTAACGGTATTTTTTTGATATGTCGCGCGCAAGGCGTTATGTCCGGCGCAAGGCCTGTCGCCAACGGCCTTGTGTCTTCGGTCCGGCGTGATATGGCCAAATCGTCCGCCCTGGCGCGAAATTGCGCCGAGCCGCGGGCGCGATCAATCCATTCCGCAGTCTGGCCGACCGAGGCGCGACCGCGCGTTGCAGCAAATCATCCACGCCGGTTGGCGTTTGACGAAAGCCGCTCCGCCGCGCAAGCATGGGCGGCGGGAGCGCGAGCCTTCTCGCATGGCGCTTGGAGCCAGGAATGACCGAAAGCATCAAGACCGACGTCGTCATTGTCGGCGCCGGGCCGGCTGGGCTCTTCGCGGTTTTCGAGCTGGGCCTGCTCGACATCAAATGCCATTTGGTCGACATTCTGCCGAAGCCCGGCGGCCAATGCGCGGAGCTCTATCCAGAAAAGCCGATCTATGACATTCCAGGTCATCCGTTCGTGACGGGGCAGGGGCTCGTCGACAAGCTTCTTGAGCAGATCGCGCCGTTCAATCCGACCTTCCATTATGGCGAGATCGTCGAGGCGCTGGAGGTTCTGGGGACCCCTGACGCGCCCTTGTTCCGCGTGCGCGCCAGCGGCGGCCTCAGCTTCGAATGCAAGGTCGTCATCGTCGCCGCGGGCGGCGGCTCCTTCCTGCCGAAGAAGCCGCCGATCGACGGGATCGAGGCCTATGAGGCGAAATCGGTTTTCTACGCCGTGCGCAAGAAGGACGAGTTCCGCGACAAGAATGTCGTCATCATCGGCGGCGGCGATTCGGCTCTCGACTGGACGCTCAATCTGCAGCCGATCGCTAAGCGGCTGACCCTCGTCCACCGCCGCGACGAATTTCGCGGCGCGCCGCATTCGGTCAACAGTATGCGGGAGCTGGTTGGCGCGGGCCTGATCGATTTGCATATCGGCCAGATCGTCGGCCTTAGCGGCGAGGCGGGCGAGCTTTCAGCCGCCACGCTCAAGGCCGCCGATGGGTCTGCGCGCGAGATCGCTTGCGAAAGGCTCATTCCCTTCTTCGGGCTCACGATGAAGCTCGGCCCGATCGGCGAATGGGGGCTCAATCTCCATGAGAATCTGATTCCAGTCGACACCGAGAAATTCGAGACGAATATTCCGGGGATCTTCGCGATTGGCGACATCAACCATTATCCGGGCAAGCTGAAGCTCATTCTCTGCGGCTTTCACGAAGGATCCCTGGCGGCGCAAAAGGCGCATCGCTACGTCTATCCGGACAAGAGATTGACGTTCCAATACACGACCTCTTCCTCCAACCTGCAAAAGAAGCTTGGCGTTCATTGAGCCGCGCGTCCGAGACGCTCCTTTGCGCCTACCCGAGCGGAGCGATCATATGATCCGAGTCGCGCTCTACACGGGCTCCTTCGATCCTTTGACCAATGGTCATCTCGACGTCATAGAAAGCGCGGCGGCGATTTGCGACGAATTGATCGTCGCGCTCGGCGTCAATCCAGGCAAGACGCCCATGTTCAGCGTGGAGGAGCGCGTCACGCTGGTCGAGGCCGTATGCGGAGGGCTTTTCGCCGCGAAGCCTTGCCGGATTCGGGTGCAGACTTTTTCGGGCCTTGCGGTCGAGGCCGCGCGTGCGGCGGGCGCGACGCTTCTCGTGCGGGGGCTGCGCGACGGTTCGGACTTCGATTATGAGATCCAGATGGCCAGCATGAATGCGGCGATGGCGCCGGAGGTCAAGACGGTGTTTTTCGCGGCCTCTCCCGCGGTCCGTCACATTACGGCGACATTGGTGCGCCAGATCGCAAGTCTTGGCGGCGATCCGTCTTCCTTCGTGCCGGATCTCGTCGCCCGCGCGCTCGCCGCAAAGCGGCGCGGCGCGAGTTAGAAGAATTTTCAAGCGAGGCGACGCCGGTTCGGGTCGGCTATGCGCCGAGACAGAATACGAGAGCTTCGCCAAACAGGCTCAAAGCCGATCAGCATGGGAGGATGGAATTCGAATGTCGCTTCAACGAATGATTTTGGGCCTGGGCCTGGCGCTCGCCCTGATGTCCGGCCTCGCCGCCGCCCCCGCGCAAGATCCGCAAAACACGCTCTATCTCGACACCAAGGACGGCCGCATCACCATCCTGCTGCGTCCTGATCTTGCGCCGAAACATGTCGCGCAGATCGAGGCCCTGACCAAGCGCGGCTTCTACGACGGCATCGTCTTCCATCGCGTCATCGAGGGCTTCATGGCGCAGACCGGCGATCCGACGGGCACCGGAATGGGCAAGTCCGACCTACCCAATATTCCCGCTGAATTTTCCTCCGAGCCCTTCAAACGCGGCACGGTGGGGATGGCCCGCTCCCAAGATCCCGATTCGGCCAATTCGCAATTCTTCATCTGTTTCGGGGAGGCGCCGTTCCTCAACGGCAAATATACGGTCGTCGGTCAGGTGATCTCCGGGATGGACGTCGTCGACAAGATCAAGAAGGGCGCAAAGGAAAGCAACGGCTCGGTCACCAATCCCGACAAGATCGTCAAGCTCCAGATCGCTGCGGACGCCGACGCCGGCAAAGCCGATGCAGGCAAGGGCGGAGCAGCCAAGGCCGGCGCGGGAAAAGCCAAATAGGAACCGTTCTCGCCGATGGATTTGGAAACGGGGCGCACGGAGCCTCCGACCTCGATCCTGTGACGACCGCGCGGCGCCTTAAAAGAAAAATTGGGCGCCGCACGCGAAATCCCGACTCATCCCCAATATGGGTGATGCGTCGCACGTTGCAGCACGGCATGATCCTATCGTTTTCAACGACCGAGTTTTGATGTCGCCGCTCTCGTAAGAAGCCTCGGGGGGAGTTTCTTCCTAGTTTCCTTTCTGGGCGGCGAACTGGATTTATGCGGGCGCTGGCATATTGTTCCGCACCTCAGTTTTGAGTTTTCAGAACGAATGTTGCTCTTCTTGCGCATCAGCCAGCCGGTGCGCAAGAATTTTGCCCTTCCAGCTTCCAAGGATCGACGCTCAAGACGCGGACCCGCGCGATCCGTCGCCGTTTCGCCGCCCACCCCACGGTTTACCTTGGGGCGCGCTTGGTCTATTGCGTCGGCCACGTAGAGTTTAAATCGTAGGAGTTCCGAATGCCGGAAGCCGGGAACACGCTCACCCTGGAGACGACGCAAGGCCCCGTGGTGATAGAAATGCGGCCGGATCTTGCGCCGGGCCATGTCGCCCATATCAAGAAGCTCGTCGAGGAGAAATTCTACGACGGCATCGTCTTCCATCGCGTGATCGACGGCTTCATGGCCCAGACCGGCTGCCCGAACGGCACGGGGACCGGCGGATCGAAATATTCCAATCTCAAGGCCGAGTTCACCGCCGAGCCCCATGTGCGCGGAATCTGCTCCATGGCGCGGGCGCAGGACCCGAATTCCGCCAATTCGCAATTTTTCATCTGCTTCGACGACGCCCGCTTTCTCGACCGCCAATATACGGTTTGGGGCAAGGTGATCTCCGGCATGGAGAATGTCGATAAGATCAAGCGCGGCGAGCCGGTGCGCGATCCCGACAAGATCGTCAGCGCGACTCTGAGCTGATTCTTTTCCGGGCTGGAGCCCGATTGTTTCAGGCGGCCGACAAGGCGCCTTGCCTGCGCAGCCGCGGCGCGCAATGACGAAATCATGCGCGTCGATCTCTTCGACTTTGATCTTCCCCCCGATCGCATAGCTTTGCGCCCCGCCGAGCCGCGCGACGCCGCGCGGCTTCTCGTGATTCGGCCGCATGACGAGCCGTCCTTCGATGATCGCGAGGTCTCGGATCTGCCAGGGCTGCTCGAGCCGGGCGACGTTCTCGTCGTGAATGATACGAGGGTCATCCCGGCCAGGCTCCAGGGCTTTCGCGCCAGGGGCTATTCCGGCGCCTTTATCGAAGCGACGCTCCACAAGCGCGAAGGCGCCGCGCTTTGGCGCGCCTTCGCGCGGCCGGCCAAAAGGTTAAGGCAAGGCGATCTGATCCGCTTTCGTGCGGCGGAGGATGCGGAAGGCGCCGAAAGCCTGGAAGCGGAAGTCGTCGAAAAAGGCGAGGAGGGGGAGATCACGCTGGCCTTTGCGCTCTCGGGCGTCGCGCTCGATCAGGCGATTCTGCGGATCGGACGCCTGCCTTTGCCGCCCTATATCGCCAGCAAGCGGCCAACCGATTCGCGAGATGTGCAAGATTATCAAACCCTGTTTGCGGATCATCCGGGCGCTGTCGCGGCGCCAACCGCGAGCTTGCATTTCACGCCGCGCCTTCTCGAGGCTCTGCTCGCGCGTGGGGTCCGAATCGAGAAAGTGACGCTTCATGTCGGCGCCGGCACCTTCCTGCCGGTGAAGGCCGAAGATACGGCCGACCATAAGATGCACGCCGAATGGGGTGAAGTGACAGAGGCGACGGCCGATGCGTTGAACCGCGCGCGGGCGTCTGGCCGAAGGATCGTCGCCGCCGGCACGACGAGCCTGCGGCTCCTTGAATCCGCCGCAAGGGCGGATGGAATGATCGAGGCCTTTTCCGGCGACACCGCGATCTTCATCACGCCGGGCTATCGGTTCAAGGCGGCAGATGCGCTTTTGACGAATTTCCATTTGCCGCGCTCGACGCTGTTCATGCTTGTCGCGGCTTTTTCCGGCCTGGAGCGTATGCAGGCGGCCTATAAGCACGCGATCGCGTCGGGCTATAGATTCTACAGCTATGGCGACGCCTGCTTGTTGTTTCCCGCCGCGACGGAGCGGCCCGCATGAGCGAGGGCTTTCATTTCGCCGTCGCGCATACAGACGGCCGCGCGCGCACCGGGGCCATAAATACGCCCCGCGGCGTAATCCGCACGCCGGCATTTATGCCGGTGGGCACGGCGGCGACCGTCAAGGCCATGCACCCCGAGGATGTGAGGGCGCTCGGCGCCGACATCGTCCTTTCCAACACCTATCATCTCATGTTGCGCCCCGGCGCCGAGCGCATCGCCGAGCTCGGCGGCCTGCATAAATTCATGAACTGGCCCTGGCCGATCCTCACCGATTCCGGAGGCTTTCAGGTCATGTCCCTCGCCAAGCTCAGGAAGCTCGACGAGAATGGCGTGACCTTCCAATCCCATATTGACGGGTCGCGGCATCTTTTGACGCCGGAGCGCTCGATGCAGATTCAGGATCTACTCGGCGCCGACATCCAGATGCAATTCGACGAATGCGTCCGGCTTCCCTGCACGGAGGAGGAGGCGCGCCGCGCCATGCTCTTGTCGCTGCGCTGGGCCGAGCGGTCGAAATCGGCCTTCGCACAAAAGCTGGGGCGGGCGATCTTCGGCATCGTCCAGGGCGGCGCGAGCGAGAGCTTGCGGCTCGAAAGCGCCAAGGTTCTCGTCGAGATGGAGTTCGACGGCTATGCGCTCGGCGGCCTCGCCGTCGGCGAGCCGCAAGAGGTCATGCTGGCGATGATCGACTGCGCCGTCCCGAGCCTTCCAGCCGACAAGCCGCGCTATCTCATGGGCGTCGGCGCGCCCGACGATCTCCTCGAGGCGGTGCTGCGCGGCGTCGACATGTTCGATTGCGTCATGCCGACGCGCGCCGGCCGCCATGGCCTCGCCTATACGAGGCTCGGCCGGCTCAATCTGCGCAACGCCCGCCACGCGGCCGATCCGGCCCCAGTCGATCCGCTATCGCCTTGCGCGGCGGCCCGGACCTATTCCCGCGCCTATCTGCATCATCTCGTCAAATGCGGCGAGATCCTCGGCATGATGCTGCTGACCGAGATCAATCTTGCCTATTATGAGGCGCTGATGGCGGACGCGCGGGAAGCGATCGGCGCCGGCAGGTTCGAGGCTTTTTGCGCCGAGACGAAAGAGGCGTGGCGAAGCGGGGAGGCGGGGGGTGGGTGAGTTTGAAGGTCGTCTAGTGACTTATAGCTGTCGCTTGTCGACACCACTCTCTCCGAAGATCTAGATCTTGATGAGCGATTTGCCCTACCCGTCTCCGGGCTTGCTCAACTTCGTCAGTGGAACCTTCGGAATGATGCACGCGTCGTCGTCACCGCCGCCAACGCGGGTGAACAGATCATCTCCTTTTGATTCGTCGGACAGCTCGCCCACTACAACAGGCCTTCCGGTCCAACCACAATCGCCGCAAACTGGGCGCTCCCATGCCACCTCGGGCAAGTCTTCGCGCCAACCCTCCTCCGGCAAAAGGTGCGGCGAATTGCAATTAGGACACTGTTCCGGAACCGAGCGGATGTGACGGAGCACGAGTGATGCAACGAGTCCAAGCACGTGCTCTATTGTCGTCTGCGCTGCCTCCGCGTCATGCCAAGTTGCCGACTGAGCGTGTGTAAGCCAATTCGCAAATACCCAGGCATCGGTAAGCAACGATTTGAACAGGTGACGGCGTTCCTTCTGACTGGAGCCCGCTAACGCTACATCGCAGATCAATTCGCTCCAAGCTCGGAAATCAGCGCGCTTGGCCGTTGCTTCGGTAGTCCATGCGGCAATGTCTTGAGCTGCCCCAACAAAAGCGAGAAGTGCTTCCCGGCCGCGCATGCCGATCGCTTGATAGTCGGCGACGTTCTGAGCCTGTCCCAGCGCATCGGAGGCCTCGTGCAGCTTAGCGAAAACAACCCCAAATGGCCTGATGTTCCGGTCTGATCTCCTTTGCCTCTGAGTACGAGGCACTCGCAGACAAAGCCCCATGTGGAATGTAACCGCTAGGTCCATATTGGGGAACTGAGCCTGTGAATAGAGATTCGTCGGGTTGGTGATTACCCACCAGCGGCCATCGGTTGCATGGACATCCCATACATCGTGCCGGTGACCGATGATTGCTTCAGAATAGACCTTCTGGAGGAAGCTCACCTCAGTGCCAGGTGATTGCGACAAGTAGTATTGAATAACGCTGGCCTTCTCCTCCTCGGACGCTGGCAGCATAATTTGCCTCATTTCTCGCAGGCGTTTTGCCAAGTGGCGGATGCCATACTATCAGATTGCTCTTCTTGCGGAGATCAATCGGAGCCATCTAGGAGCAGCGTGAAATTAGGAGCAAAGGATGCTTTGAGGAACTTTAAGCAAATGCGCTTGACCGCTTATGACCCATCGCGGACATCCTAACTAATCCACTATTAATCGGCGGGGCGTCGGGGCAGGCAGCGCCTTATTGAATCGTGCCCCCCGCAACCTCCCTCAGCCGCTTGAGAACGTCCAGCGTTCCATAGCCATCCGCCGGCGGAGCGTTGTATTTGATCTGAAACGCGTGGATCGCGTCGCGCGAGGCCTGGCCGAAGCGGCCGTCGATCGCGCCTTTGTAGAATCCGAGCTTTTCCAACAGCTGTTGAATCTCGGCCTTTTGTGTCCGGCTGAGGAATGTTTCGCCCGCAGGCCAGTGTCCGCGCAAGTCGCCTTCGCCTTTGATGCGGTCTGCGAGCAGGCCGAGCGAAAGCGCATAAGAGTCGGAATTGTTGTAGACCTTGAGCACCCAGTAATTTTCTGAAAGCAAGAAGGCCGGGCCTTTGGCGCCTGAGGGAAGGAACAGGGTCGCCTCGCCTGAGGTCGGAAGCGGGCGCCCGTCGGCGCGCCGAACGCCATGTGCGGCGAAATCCGCAAAAGAGCTATGTAGAGATTCGAAAGCGATATCTTTCGGAAGCGTCGCCTCCATGCCCCAAGGCAGGCCGGGCTTCCAGCCGGATTGGCGCAAGAAATTTGCGATCGAGGCGAGGCTGTCTTGCGGCCTGCCCCAAATGTCTGGAGAGGAAGCGCCTTCCGCGCTGACGGCATATTTGAGATAGGCCGAAGGCAGGAATTGCGGGCCGCCCATGGCGCCGGCCTAAGAGCCCCTCAATTTTTCGCGCGGAACCTCGTCCTGGTCGAGGATGAAGAGGGCGCTCGCCAATTCGTCGAGGAAGAGCGCACGGTCCTGGCGGGTGAAGGCCAGGGTCGCGAGCGTGCGGATAATGTCCTTGCCCTCTTGCGCCTTGCCGTAATCGCTCTCCATCCCGAAGGTCGCGAGCAGGATCTCGCGCGGGACGCCGGCGCGCGCTTCGATTTTTGCGAGTTCGGCGCCCCATGATTTCAAGCCGGCGCGGCCTTGCGCGACGCGTCGGGGCGAGGCGGCTTCGGCGAGATAGGCGCTCAGCGGCTTGTCGAACTCGGCCTGCCGGCTCGTCGGCGTGGGCGCCGCCGGATCGGGCGCGAGGCCCGCGATCGCGGCGTCGAAGGTCGCGCGACGCACGCCTTTGGCTTCGGCGAGCGGCCAGACGGTTTGACGAAGAAAGGATTGAAATTCGGCGGGCGCTTGCTGCGCGCTTTCCGCATGCCCCGGACCGCTCGGCGCCAGGCCGCCGAGCGCGAGAGCGGCGATGAGCAAGACGAGGCGGCGAGTCAACGCTTGTGCCTTGCGCGCATGTTGGGCAGGGCCTCGCTCGTCGAACAATATCCCTGCGGTCCTCAGCCTATTGCAACGCGCTGATCTGTTGCGGTTCTGCGGCTTGTTGTTGCGGAGCAAGGAACGAAAAGACTTCGGCGAGTGGATTTTGCGGCTCTGCGGACTCTGCCGGTTGGGCCTTTATCTCGGGGACGACAGGCGGGGAGGAGGCCGTCCGCAAGGCCGAGAGCATGTTCTTCTGCCGCGCCGTGTAGTAGTAGCCGGCGCTGAACAAAGTGACCGCACGATCTTCGTCGCCATCCGCGAGTCTATAGGCGTTGGCGAGATAGGGCACGGCGTAGGTGAGATTGATCTTCGGATCGAGCAGGCCCTTGGCCTCGCCCTTGTAGCCCATTTCTCGCGCGGTCGCGATTTTGATCTGCATTAGGCCGAAGCAATGCTGATGGACGACGCGCGGATTATAACGGCTTTCGCGCTTCACGATGCGATGAACGAAGGATTCTGGAACGCCGTGGATCTCGGCTTGGCGGGCGATCAATTCATCATAGGTCTTCGGACGTTCTGCGGCCGATACGCTGACCGAATAGACGAGCGCTCCGACGAATGTGCATGATAGCTTGCGCCACATAGCCTTGGTCCTCCGTGGTCCCTCCTTTATTCAGGATGGATTGCGGCTGGAAAAGGGCTTTCGCGCTTCAGAGCGCATTCCGTTGGCCTGTGTGGCTTCGGCGCAACAGAAAGACAGGGCTCTCATCACAGCATGAGAATGCGCCGCCATATCTTTCAATTGTCTAAATACGAGAGAAAAAGCGCCGCAATTTTTGAATTTGCGGCGGCTGGAGGAGACAAGCGCCGTTCGCGTCGTCAGATCTGGCGCTCGATCATCAGGCTCTTTATTTCGGCGATCGCCTTGGCCGGGTTCAATCCCTTGGGGCAGGCCTTGGCGCAATTCATGATCGTGTGGCAGCGATACAAGCGGAAGGGATCCTCGACATTGTCGAGCCGCTCGCCGGCCGCTTCGTCGCGTGAATCGATCAACCAGCGATAGGCCTGAAGCAGGGCGGCGGGTCCGAGATAGCGGTCGCCGTTCCACCAATAGCTCGGGCAGGAGGTCGAGCAGCAAGCGCAAAGGATGCACTCGTAGAGGCCATCGAGCTTTTCGCGCTCGGCCGGCGATTGCCGCCACTCCTTCTCGGGCGCCGGGGTGCTCGTATGCAGCCAGGGCTCGATCGAGGCGTGCTGGGCGTAGAAATTGGTGAGATCCGGCACGAGGTCCTTCACCACGGCCAAATGCGGCAGCGGATAAATGCGGATCGCGCCCTTCACGTCGTCGATGCCTTTCGTGCAGGCGAGCGTGTTGGTCCCGTCGATATTCATCGCGCAGGAGCCGCAGACCCCCTCGCGGCAGGAGCGCCGGAACGTCAGAGTCGGATCGATCTTGGATTTGATCCAGATGAGCGCGTCGAGAATCATGGGCGCGCAATCGTCGCGATCGACGTAATAGGTGTCGATGCGCGGGTTGCGCGCGTCGTCTGGACTCCAGCGATAGATGCGGAGCTCCTTGAGATTTTTCGCGCCCTCGGGCTTCGGCCAAACCTTGCCGGCGACGGGGCGGGAATTTGCGGGAAGCGCGAATTCGACCATGGTCAACTCATCCCTGATGTCATTGCTCGCGCGAGGCGCCTCTGGCCCCGCGATCCGGCGGGTCTTAATAAACCCGCGGCTTCGGCGGGATCGACTGGATCTCGTTCGTCATCGTCTGGCTGTGAACCGGGCGATAGTCTATCGTCACCTTGCGGGCGGCTGGATCGATCGACGCCAGCGTGTGCTTCATCCAATTTGCGTCGTCGCGCGCGGGATAGTCCTCCCGCGCATGGGCGCCGCGCGACTCGGTGCGATTGGCGGCGCCGGCCATGGTGACGACGGCCTGAACGATGAGATTGTCGAATTCGAGCGTCTCGACTAGGTCCGAATTCCAGATCAGCGAACGGTCGGTGACGCCGATATGCTCCTTGGCGGCCCACACGTCGAGAATGCGCTTCGAGCCTTCCGCCAGCGTCGCGCCGGTGCGATAGACGGCGCAATCGGATTGCATGACCTTCTGCATGCGCAGGCGCAACTCCGCCGTCGGAATGTCGCCCTTGGCGTTGCGGAAATGGTCGAGCCGGGACAGAGCGAGATCGGCGGAATCGGCTGGAAGCTCCGGCTGTTTGGCGCCCGGCGTCGCGAGCTCCGCGGCGCGCAGGCCCGCGGCGCGGCCGAAGACCACGAGATCGATCAGCGAGTTTGATCCGAGCCGGTTCGCGCCATGAACCGAGACGCAGGCGGCTTCGCCGATCGCCATCAGGCCGGGGACGACCACATCCGGATCCCGCTTCTGCTTGATCACCACCTCGCCGTGATAATTGGTCGGGATGCCGCCCATGTTGTAATGCACGGTCGGCAACACAGGGATCGGCTGGCGGGTCAGGTCGACGCCAGCGAAGATCTGCGCGCTTTCGGAAATGCCGGGCAAGCGCTCGTGGAGGATCTTGGGGTCGAGATGGTCGAGATGGAGATAGATGTGGTCTTTATTTTTGCCGACGCCTCGGCCTTCGCGGATCTCCACCGTCATTGCGCGTGAGACCATGTCGCGCGGCGCGAGATCCTTCACGGAAGGCGCGTAGCGCTCCATGAAACGCTCGCCGGCCGAATTGGTGAGATAGCCGCCTTCGCCCCGCGCGCCCTCGGTGATGAGGCAGCCCGCGCCATAAATGCCGGTCGGATGGAATTGCACGAATTCCATGTCTTGCAAGGGGAGCCCGGCGCGCAGCACCATGGCGTTGCCGTCGCCCGTGCAGGTATGGGCGGAGGTCGCCGAGAAATAGGCGCGGCCATAGCCGCCGGTCGCGAGCATCACGAGCTGGGCGCGGAAACGGTGGATTGTGCCGTCGTCGAGCTTGAGGCAGACGACCCCGCAGCAGCGCCCATCCTTCATGATGAGGTCGATGGCGAAATATTCGATGAAGAATTCAGTATTATAGCGCAGCGCCTGACCATAGAGCGTGTGCAGCATGGCGTGGCCGGTGCGGTCGGCGGCGGCGCAGGTGCGCTGCGCCGGCGGCCCCTTGCCGAAATCCGTGGTCATGCCGCCGAAGGGCCGTTGGTAGATGCGGCCGTCCTCGGTGCGCGAGAAGGGCACGCCCCAGTGCTCGAGCTCATAGACGGCCGCCGGCGCATTGCGGCAGAGATATTCGATCGCGTCCTGATCGCCGAGCCAGTCCGACCCTTTGACAGTGTCGTACATGTGCCATTGCCATTGGTCCGGGCCCATATTGGCGAGCGAAGCGGCGACGCCGCCTTGCGCCGCGACCGTGTGCGAGCGCGTCGGGAAGACCTTGCTGATGCAGGCCGTGCGCAAGCCGGCTTTGGAACAGCCGACGGTCGCGCGCAAGCCGGCGCCGCCGGCGCCGATCACGATGACGTCGAAACTGTGATCGGTGATCGGATAGGCCGCGCCGTTATAGGCGGGAGCGCTTCCGTTCGCGGCGAGGGTCGAGGCCATGCGGACGCCTTTCAAAATTAGTCTGTGTCGGGGCCATGCGCGTCGGCTTGGGGCGCTCGCCGATCAGGCGAAGCTCAGCTTCAAGACCGCATAAACGCAGGCGAGGCCAATTGCGAAGGAGAAGAAAAGATTGGCGAGGAGCGACGCGTCCTTCAAATGCGGCGCATGGACGTAATCGTCGATGATCGCCTGCATGCCGATCTTCATGTGCTGGACGCCGGATAGGATGAACATCAGCAGCAAGATCGCGACGGGCGGGCGGGCGAGAAAAGCGCGGGCCGAGGCGTAATCCTTGCCGACCAGCGACAGCACGATCCAGACGAAGGCGATCGTCAAGAAAGCGAGCGCGACAGACGTGACGCGCACGCGCCAAGCGTCCTGCGTTCCCGTTTTCGCGGCCCCCAGGAAGCGCACCTTGCTCGCGGCGGTCCTCGTCGTTGCCCGGTCATGCGCCATGATGGCCAAATCCTTCGCTAAGATCACAATGATTTCGGAGCGAACCGATCCGAAATCACGAACATGATAGATTATCAATAGGCTAGAGCTGGATGCGGGGTTGGTTTCCCGCATTATCCCTTATTTCGCCGGCCGAAAAGGAGCCCGTCGGGATCGCCGACGCTGGGGGCGGACTTCCCTCGATCGGATGGGAGGCCGCCGCCATATCGACGAGGGGCGTCAGCGAGCCCAGAAAGCCAAGAGCCAAACGCCGGCGGCCAAGAGCGCGCCGCCAATCAGCGTGGCTTGCGCCAGCCATTCGCGCTGGGGATAGGCGAATCCATGGCCCGAATCCCAAATCAAATGGCGGACGCCGCCAAGCAGGTGATGGAACAATGCCCAGGTGAAAGCGAACAGAATCAGCTTCCCGACAAGCGAGTTCATGAACGATGAGACGATCGCGAAGGCCTCGGCGTCGGTCGAGGCCGCGATCAAGAACCAAGCCAGCAGCAATGTTCCAAAATAGAGCGCCGCGCCGGTGATGCGATGCGCGATCGACATCATCATGGTCAGCGTGGGGCGGTAGATCAGCAGATGGGGGGAGAGCGGCCGCCGGCTTTCGAGGCTGCCAGGGCGTAAATCGACCTCGGCCATATAGATGTACTCTCGCCCCCTACAGTTGGTTTTTTCTCCCTTAGCGCAAACCGCAGGAAGGAGCAATGTAAACGTAGCCGTGCGACGATATTCGCCAGCGGCCGCCTCTGGCGGGCGTTTTTGCGGTGGCGACACGAAAAAGCGCATCGACTTTTTCGCATGAATCCGTCAGCCATGACCTCAATGGTATGCTTCAGCGGGGCATTGCTTGCTATGGCGGGAAATATGAACGTTCAAGGCGTCGAATTCCTTGCGTGTCTTTCGTCCGCGCAGCGGATCGCCGCCGCGCTGGCGGTGATCGCCCTGGGGCTCGCCGGCCTGCCTGAGCCGGCGGCGGCGGCCTCAGGCCGCATCAGCATCGAATCCGGGGGCGTCGCCCGGACGGCTCTGCTCATTGAGCACCGGCGGTTGAAAAAGGCGCGGCGGCCGGTCGTCATCGTGTTGCGCGGCGGCAAGGACAGGGCGGCTCGCTTGCGGCGGGTCTTTGGATTCGAGGACATGGCGCGCTCGTCCGGACCGGTTCTGATTTATCCCGATCCTATCGGCGGCCATTGGAGCGATATCGCCGGCGCGGAGGCGAGCCGCGACGCGACCTTCATTCGCGACCTCATCGCGAAGCTGGTCTCGGATGGCGTCGCCGATCGACATCGAATCTTCATCATAGGAGTCTCGAGCGGCGGCCCAACGGTCTTGCGGCTCGCCTGCGACGACGCCAATCTTTTCACGGGCGTCGCCGCCGTCGTCACCGGCATGCCCGCGGATCTCGCTGCGACATGCAAGCCTTCGCGTCCGCTTCCCTTTTTGATGATCGCCGGAACCGCGGACCCCGTGGTTCCCTATAAGGGCGGCAAGTCCAATTGGCCGGAGGGCAAGACCGATCTCGTCTCGGTCGACGCCGCCATGGCTATTTTTGTGAAGGCGGCGGGCTGTGGCGACGGCCGGACGACGACGGCTTTTCCTGATCGCGACCCCCATGACGGGTCTCGCGCCTATCTTGACAGATGGAACGGATGCAAGGCGCCTGTCGAGCTCGTCCGGGTCGAAGGCGGCGGCCATACGATTCCCGGCCATGTGAGCGCGCCGAGCGTCGATTCGGCGCGGGGCCCGCGCAACGCTGACATCGACAGCGCCAAGATTATTTGGGATTTCTTTCGTCGGCTCGGCGATTGAGTTTTTTCGCCTATTTTGAGGCGGGACGAGCTAATTGCGCCAATCTTGCGTCTAGGACCTCAGCGTCGCCGATCAAGCTCAATGTCTTGAGGCGACTGGTCGCGCCGGCCTCAATCCGCACAGAGGCGAGGGGCAGGCGGAGCGCCTTGGCGATCAGGCGAATCAAAGCCTCGTTGGCTTCGCCGTCTTGAGGGACCGCGCGCACTTTGACTTTCAGCACCATCCGCCCGTCGCTGAGACGCTCGACGCCGCCGATCTCGTCGCGCGCGCTTTTGGGGGTGAGGCGCGCCCATAGCAACACGCCGTCGCCTTGGGGGCGCCAAGGCGGGCTTGCCGGCTGATCAATAGACGTTGGGATAGATGTACTGCCAGATAATGTCTTGGATCAGGAAAATGAGCAGAAGGAGAATGATCGGGGAGATGTCGATGCCGCCGAGATTGGGCGTAATTTGGCGAATGGGTCGAAGGACCGGCTCGGTTAGTGCGTTCAAGGCGTTCCAGATTGAGCGCACCAAATCATTGCGCACATTGACGACATTGAAGGCGACCAGCCACGACAGGATCGCCGAAGCGACGATCAAATAAGTGTAAAGCCGCAAGATCAGCAATAGGAGGTCGAGAACGGCGCGCATGACGACTCCAAGGCACGAGCTTATCGAGCTTCGTTTATCCGCCTGGAGCCTGGCTGGCAAGCCAGCGGAGACGCGAAGCGAGCCTCCCCTAACCAACCATCTTGCGCCGGCGGCGCGGCTCGCGTAAAGAGCGGCGCGAAGGGGCTGTAGCTCAGATGGGAGAGCGCTGCAATCGCACTGCAGAGGTCGGGGGTTCGAATCCCCCCAGCTCCACCAGACCCCTTCTTTCGCGGCGAAGGCTAAGACTTCAGCGGCGTCGCGCCAGCCGAAGATCAAATTGACATCGACCGCCACGGCCAAATGCCCTGAAGCGGCGCCGCTTGCATGTAGTCGGGATAGCGGCGACGGTCGGCTGGCCGGAGGCGAGACCGCCCGCGGAAGTTCCTCTCGCCGAGCTGACGTTCGATGATCATCTTGCATGTCATTGCGACCGTGAATCCCGAGAGCGGCGGCCCGATTGAGGGGATCATGACTTCGGCGGGTGTTTTGCGGGCGCAGGGGTGCGACCGTGAGATTCTGTCTTTGGATTCGCCGGACGATCCTTGGGTGAAGTCTTGTCCGCTGCCGGTCCATCCGATGGGGATCTCGCATCCGTCCTATTCCAAATGGCGCAAGCGGCTGCCTTGGCTTCGCTACGGCTACACGCCGCATTTCGTGCCCTGGCTGCGGGAGAACGCGCGGCGCTATGATGCGATCGTCGTGAACGGGCTGTGGAACTACTCGTCCTTTGGGGCGTGGCGGGCGCTATCCAAGCTGGACGCACGCTATTTCGTCTATCCGCATGGGATGCTCGACCCTTATTTCAACAAGATCCAGCCGGTGAAGCGCCTGGCGAAGCAGGTTTTATGGTGGTTCAGCGAAGGCCCGCTGATCGCCAACGCCGCGCGGGTGATGTTCGTGACGGAGGAGGAGCGGCAGCTGGCGCGCCATTCGTTTTGGCCCTATCGGGGACGCGATCAAGTGGCGCCTTACGGGATCATCGACGTCGCGGGCGATCCGGCGGCGCAGGCGGCGCAGTTCCGCAGCCTGCTTCCGCGCCTGGGCGAGCGGGATTTTCTTCTTTTCCTGAGCCGGATCCATCCGAAGAAAGGCTGCGATCTTCTGATCGAGGCTTTCGCCGAGGTCGCGGCGAAGGCGCCTCATCTCGACCTCGTGATGGCGGGGCCGGATTCGGTCGGCTGGGGGCAAAAGCTTCAGGATCTGGCGGCGGCGCGGGGGATTTCGGATCGGGTGCATTGGCCGGGCATGCTGAAGGGCGATCTGAAATGGGGCGCGTTTCACGCGACCCGGGCCTTTGTTTTGCCGTCGCATCAGGAGAATTTCGGGATCGTGGTGGCGGAGGCGATGGCCTGCGGCAAGCCGGTCCTGACGACGACCAAGGTGGCGACTTGGCGTGAGGTGGACGAGAGCGCTGCGGGGTTCGTCGAGCGCGACGATCTCGCCGGGATCATCCGCCTGCTGGAGCGGTTCCTGGCGCTTTCGGCCGAGGAGAGGGCGGCCATGGGCCAACGCGCCCGGCAAGGCTTCGTCGAGAAATTCGACATCGGCGCCTTCGCCCCAAAACTCATCGAAATCTTGAGAACGAGTTGAGACGCCTTTCTCTAGCGCAGCTTCTTTAAAAAGGGATTTTGACCGAGGCAGGTTCGAGCGCTGGGCGGCCCTCTGGACGGGGGCCTTGCTCGCTCTTATGTCGAGGCCAATTGCCGCCTGGCGCGGCTTCGCCGATCGGAATGCCCCATGAACTCCCCTTTTTCTCGCCTTTCGACGCGCGCTGCTTATGGCGCGACCCAGTTGCCGCGAATCGCCTGGTATCTCGGGCAGGGAATAGCCAGAGACCGGATGGTGCAGCGCGCGCGGGAAAAGGGCAGCGCGCGGCCGCGCCCGCAGACCGACGCCCCTGTTCCCAGCCGCAAGCGTCTCTTCGAGGACATAGCCGCGCTCCTGAAGCAGGATCTCGCCAATGTCGAGGCGGGCCTCTATCCCATGCCGGCCGACCACGACGGCTCCTTTGCGACGATGATCCAACGCTCGCGCGCCTTCTTCCAAGATCTTCCCGCCATCCATCGGCGTCGGGAGAGCGGCGACCATAACGAAGTGCTGACCGAGGAGATGCGCGGCAAGCGGCCTCTCTATTATCTTCAGAATTTCCATTTTCAGTCCGGCGGCTGGATGACGGAGGATTCGGCCAGGCTCTATGACACCCAGGTCGAAACGCTGTTCTACGGCTCGGCGAATGTCATGCGGCGCCAGGCCTTGCCGCCGCTTCATGAGATCTTCGCCGGACGCGATCAGCGCCGGCTGAGCCTGCTCGACATAGGCTGCGGCACCGGGCGCTTTCTCGATTGCGTCAAGCAGGCCTGGCCCCGGCTGCCTGCGATCGGCCTCGACCTGTCGGAGCCCTATGTCGAAGAGGCCAGGCGCCATCTGGCGCGCTGGTCGGGGATCGGGCTCATGGTGGCCAATGCGGAATCGATTCCGCTGCCGGACGAGAGCCAGGACGCCGTGACCTGCGTCTTCCTGTTCCATGAGCTGCCGCCCAAGGTGCGCCGCATCGCGCTCGCGGAATTCGCCCGCGTTCTGAAGCCTGGAGGCCGTCTCGTCCTCGTCGATTCGATTCAGCGCGGCGACCAGCCGGATTATGACGGCCTGCTCGAGCTCTTTCCGCAGAGCTTTCACGAGCCCTACTATCTCAGCTACATCGATGAGGACTTTGCCGCCCTGGGCGAGGCTTGCGGTTTGGCCCATGTCCGCGACGAGAGGGCTTACGTGTCGAAAGTGATGGTGTTCGACAAGCCGTCCTGATTGAAGCCGCTGGCCAACCTGCCCAACGGGGCGGCGCGTGAACGGGTCCCAAGAAACAGGCGCCTGAACGCCGGGCCGAACGATCGGAAACCAACGCCTTGGCCTCATGCCTGACCAAGGCTTCCGAGCCGAGCGCCGGGTGAAACGCGCCGTGGCGAGGCATAGCCGAAACAAGCTCAACGGTTCGCTTGAACGCCCCGCGAACGATCGGAAACCCGAAATTCGCCCGCTGCTAAGCGAGAAGCCCGGAGAAATCGTGGCCGCCGTCCGGCCTTAGAGGAAGGGGCTTGACGAAAACCACGGCGTCGAGCGGCAAGGGGCCGTAAAGATGCGGAAAGAGCGCGCCGCCGCGCGAGGGTTCGTAGCGCAAGGCCTCCCCGAGCCCCTGCGCCTCGACTGCGACGAGCAGCAGATCGTCTTGGCCTCGAAAATATTTCTCGGCGGTCTCGTCGGCCTGATCGGCGGTCGAGAAATGGATGAATCCGTCGGCGAGATCGATCGGGGCGCCGTCGAACCTCCCCCGGTCCTCGGCTTGGCGCCACAGGCTGGCCGGAGCAATCTTGTAGATCAAGGCCATGGTTCGGTCCGTCCCCTCATGCGCTCGGCTCGGCGGCCTGTTTCACGTCGGTCAAGAGCTTTCGCGCCTCGATGATGTCCTCGGGACTGATCCCATGCGCGCGGTCGGTGAAAACATGCGACCGGATCAGCGCGCCGCCGGCCTGAAGGGTCTTGATCGCGCCGCGCGTGCGATCGACCGGAATGACCGCATTGATCTCGCTGCCGCTGACATAGATGGGTACGGCGAGAAGGCCGGAGCCGGGCCTGCGCCCGATCGCCGCGACGTCGATGAGGCCGCCCGACAAAATCAACGCGCCGCCATAAGAGCGCGGGTTGCGGACCAGGAATTCGGCGATGACGCACGCGCCATGCGCGAAGCCGCCGAGAACGATGCGATCTTGCGCGACGCCCCGGTTGCGTAGGGACTCGACGATCGCGCGGCAATGGGCGAGCGATTCCTCGAGGCCAGCCTTATTGTCTTCAAATGGTTCGAGGAGGTTCCTCGGAAACCAGGTCCCGCCCTTGGCGGCGGGCAGGATATAGCGCACATCGGGGCAATCGACATCGATCGCCAAGGCCTGCATATCGTCCGGCGTCTGGCCATGGCCGTGCAGGAGGATCGCGACCGCCTCGGCGGCGTCCCAATCGGAGCCGAATTCGCGCGGATCGGGAAAGGTCATGAGGATCGCCCTTTTTTTGATCTAGGCGGATCGCCGCGCCGCGAATTCGGCATGCGCGCGGATGAGGTCGCCGGCAAGCGCCGAGGCGATCAGCATGCGCGTCTCCTCGATCCCATAAAGCGCGACGAAAGATCCGAAGCGGGGACCGCGCGCCTCGCCGAGGAGCACGGCGTAGAGCATGGCGAACCAGTCGTTCGAGACGCCGGGGCGCTCTGGCGTCGCGCCCTTGGCCTTCAGGTCCTGATAGCGCGGAATTTTTCGCGCGATGTCGTAAAGTGTGGATTGGATTTCTTCCGCGCTCGCGTCCTTGGCGACGCCTGCGAGCGCATCGGACAATTGGCGCAAGGCCTCGCGCTCGATCTCGTCGGGCGCGCGATAGGTTTTTGCCGGCCGCACGAAATCGCGGAAATAGCGCGCCGCATAGGAGGCCAGCCTATCGAGGCGCGGATGGGTGGCGGGGGAGACGTCCGGCGCATAGCGGCGCAGGAAGCCCCAAAGGACCTGAGGGTCCTCGCTATTTGCGACGGCGGCGAGATTGAGCAGCATGCCGAAGGAAATCGTGGTTCCCTGTCCGCCGCTATGGCTCAGAATTTCAGGCTCGGGCGGCGCGCCCAAATGAATGTGCCAGACCGGATTGCCAAGCCGTTCCTTGGTCTCCTGCCGCGGATAGGCGTCGAGAAAGCCGAGATAATCGTCGACGGCGCGCGGTATGGCGTCAAAATAGAGCCGCTTGGCGGCGGTCGGCTTCTGATACATGAACAGGGAGAGGCTCTCGGGGCTGGCGTAGGTCAGCCATTCCTCGATCGTCAGCCCATTGCCCTTTGACTTGGAGATCTTCTGGCCCTTTTCGTCGAGGAACAATTCGTAGTTGAAGCCTTCCGGCGGGGCGCCGCCGAGCGTGCGCACGATCGCGCCCGAGAGCTTGACCGAATCGATGAGATCCTTGCCGGCCATCTCGTAATCGATTCCGAGCGCATACCAGCGCATGGCCCAATCCGGCTTCCATTGCAGCTTGCAATGGCCGCCGGTGACCGGAGTCGTGAAGGCTTCTCCGGTTTGCGGATCGCGCCATGAAAGCTCGCCCCTGGCGGCGTCGACGGCGTCGATTTGGACCTGCATGACATGCCCGGTGACCGGATGGATGGGCAGGAAGGGCGAATAGGTGGCGGCGCGCTCCTCGCGAAAGGTCGGCAGCATGATCGCCATCACCTCATCGTAATGGGCGAGCATGTGGAGCAGGGCGGCGTCGAAACGGCCGGACTTATAGTAATCCGTCGCCGAGGCGAATTCGTAATCGAAGCCGAATTGGTCGAGAAAAGCGCGAAGCCGCGCATTGTTATGCGCGCCGAAGCTCGGATGGGTGCCGAAAGGGTCGGGCACCTGCGTCAGTGGCTTGCCGAGATGGGCGGCGATCAGCTCCTTGTTGGGAATATTGTCCGGGACCTTGCGCAGCCCGTCCATATCGTCCGAAAACGCGATGAGCCTTGTGTCGATTTCGTCGTGGGTCAGGACGCGGAAGGCGTGGCGGACCATGGTCGTGCGCGCGACCTCGCCGAACGTGCCGATATGGGGCAGGCCCGACGGTCCGTAGCCGGTTTCGAACAGGACTTGGCGCTGGCCTGTGGCCTCGACCCGCCGCAGGATCTTGCGCGCCTCCTCGAATGGCCAGGCATTGGCCTGACCGGCGAGCTCGAGAAGCGGCGACATGGCGATTTCCAGGACTAGCGAGGGGGCGCCCGGACGCCGAAAGGCGTGACTTCAAGTCTCGCAGGCGGCGAACGGGAATGACTCGACGATAAGGAGGCTGGCCGCGGCCGTCAATCGGTTCAGGCGGGCGGCTGCGCGCGATGCGCCTCGGAGGCGCCATTGTGGAGGCGCGCCCAGATCTTCCGTTTCACGAGATAGAGCAGCGCGGCGAAGACCGCGAGATAGACGAGGACGCGAAAGCCGATGCGCTTGCGCTCGACGAGCTTGGGCTCCGCCGCCCACATCAGGAAGGCCGAGATGTCCTTTGCGTATTGCTGCACCGTCTTCGGCGCGCCGTCCGCATAATCCACCGCGCCGTCGCTCAACGGATTGGGCATGGCGATCTTATGGCCGGGGAAATATTCGTCCCAGTTCGGATCCTTATCGTTCGTGTAGCCGGTCAGGAGGGCGTAAATATAGTCGACGCCGCGCTCCTGATATTGAATGAACGGATCGAGGAGAAAGAGCGGAAAGCCGCGCTCATAGGTCCGGGCCTTGGCGAGCAAGGACATGTCGGGCGGGACCGCCCCAAAGGCGGCGCGGGCGGTTTGTTCGTTGGGAAAGGCCCAGGGGAAATAGTCCGAGAGCCGACCCGGACGCTCGAACATTTCGCCGGCGTCATTGGGCCCATCCTTGATCTTATAGGCTTCGGCGATCGCTCTGGCCTCCGCCTCCGTCAGGTTCGGTCCGTCAGGGGACATGAGGTCGCGGAAGGCGACCATCTTCAGCGAATGGCAATTGGAGCAGACCTCGCGATAGACCTTGAGGCCGCGTTGAAGCTGGGCTGGATCATATTTGCCGAAAGGTCCGGCGAAGCTCCAAACCTGCCTCGCGGGAATGTCTATGGCGAGCGCGTGAGGCCCCTGCGCGCCGCTTGGCGTCTCCGACGCTCCGGCGGCGAAAGCGCTTCCTGTCGAAGCCGCTGAGGCCAGGAGTATAGCCAGGCCCAAGGCGCGCCCGAACAAGCTGCAATGGCTCATGAACTCGTTCCCTGTGAGACTTGGCTTTGGGAGATCTCGGCGGCGGAGTTTTTCGCGGCTACTCTACTGGCCGGGCATTTGGGTGGCCTTGGCGGGTAGAACTTGCGCCTGTGGCCCTAGCACCGAATCCGCGATCGTCGCCGGCAAGGGCTGCGGCCTCTCGATGAGGCCGAGCAGCGGCAGGATGACCAGGAAATGGACGAAATAATAGATCGTCAGGAGCCGGGCGGCCAGCACATAGCCGCCCTCCGGCGGCTGCGAGCCGACATAGCCGAGGAGCAAGGCGCAGGCGACAAAGATCCAGAAGAAAATTCGGTAGAGCGGCCGATAGGCGGCGGATTTCACCCGCGACGTGTCGAGCCAGGGCAGGAAGGCGATGATCAACACCGCGGAGAACATGGCCGCCGCCCCGCCGATCTTCGAGGGGATTGAGCGGAGGATCGCGTAAAACGGCAAATAATACCATTCCGGCACGATATGAACCGGCGTCTGCAATGGGTTCGCCTCGATGTAATTATCGGCGTCGCCGAGATAGTTCGGCACATAGAAGACGAACCAGCCGTAAAAGATCAGGAAGCAGGCGAGCGCGAAACCGTCCTTGACCGTGAAATAGGGATGGAAGGGCAAGGTGTCCTTGCCGCTCTTCGGCTCGATGCCGGCCGGATTATTAGAGCCCGGCACGTGAAGCGCCCAAATATGCAGGACGACCACGCCCGCGATCATGAAGGGCAGCAGATAATGCAGCGCGAAGAAGCGATTGAGCGTCGCGCTGTCGACCGCATAGCCGCCCCAGAGCCAGGTCGTGACATAATCGCCGACGAAAGGGATCGCGGAAAACAGGCTGGTGATGACGGTTGCGCCCCAGAAGCTCATCTGTCCCCAGGGCAGGACGTAGCCGAGAAAGGCGGTCGCGATCGAAAGCAGAAAGATGACGACGCCGAGGAGCCACAAGACTTCGCGCGGGGCCTTGTAAGATCCGTAATAGAGCCCGCGGAACATGTGAATGTAGAGCGCCAGGAAGAACATCGACGCGCCGTTGGCGTGCATATAGCGAAAGAGCCAGCCGTAATTCACGTCGCGCATGATATGCTCGATCGACGCGAAAGCCAGACGCGCGTCCGGCGTATAGTGCATGGCGAGCACGACGCCGGTGACGATCTGCGCCGCCAACATGAAGGAGAGGATGCCGCCGAAGGTCCACCAATAGTTCAGATTGCGCGGGTTGGGGAAGACGACGAACGAAGAATGGAGGAGGCCGAGAATAGGCAGCCGGCTTTCCAGCCAGCGGGCGGCCGCGCTCTTCGGGACGTAGGTCGGATGTCCGCTCATGCTCTCGTCTCTGTTCGGGGACTTGGGTTCGGCGCATCCGGCGCGCGCCGGCAAGGCTAACCTATCTTGACTTTGGCGTCGCCATCAAAGGCGTAAGGCGGGACCGCGAGATTTTTGGGCGCGGGACCCTGGCGGATGCGCCCGGACGCGTCGTAGACGGAACCATGGCAAGGGCAGAAATAGCCGCCCTGGAAGGGTCCGTCATTGCCGAGCGGCACGCAGCCGAGATGTGTGCAAATGCCGATGACGATGAGCCATTCCGGCTTTTGCGTCCGCGATTGATCCGTCGCGGGATCGGGCAGTTCGTCGATCGGAACCGCGCGGGCGGCCTCGATTTCTGCCTGCGTCCGATGCGAGATGAAAACCGGTTTGCCTCGCCACTTGATTGTGACGATTTGGCCTTCGGCGATATTGCCGATGTCGACCTCTGTCGAGGCGGCGGCCAAGGTCGTCGCGTCGGGATTCATTTGGTCGATCAGCGGCCAGACCGCCGCTCCCGCCCCCACGACGCCGACCGCGCCGGTTGCAATGAACAGGAAGTCCCTCCGGGTCGGGGTCGGCTCGTCCGCGGTCGCGCTGGCTTCCATTCATTCCTCGTATCGGGGCACCTCACGAGGCTAACGACCTATTCAAGCGCCGTAAAAGAATCAATAGGTTTAATGCCGCACTGCAAAGCTTGCCCCTGTTCCGGCTTCAGGATTTGCCGGCGCGGATGAATTCTTCCAGTGAAATGTGACAGTTCTTCCCGAACGCTTTCGATTCTCCCATCCAAACTGCCGAGACATGTCCACCGTCGAAATCGAGCCCCCGCTGACGATCGCGCTTTTCCAACCAGACATCCCGCAAAACGCCGGGACGATCTTGCGCATGTGCGCCTGCCTCGGGCTCGGCGCGGCGATCATTGAGCCTGCCGGATTTCCTGTGAGCGACCGGCATTTCCGCCGCGCCGGCATGGACTATCTGGCCCATGTCGATATCGCCCGGCATTCGTCCTGGAGCGCTTTCGAGGCATGGCGGAGGGCGCGCGGCGCGCGGCTTCTCGTCCTCTCGACCAAGGCGAGCGTTCCCTATACGGACTTTATTTATGCGCCCGGAGACATCTTGCTTCTCGGCCGGGAGTCGGCGGGCGCGCCGGAGGCGGTTCACGCCGCTGCGGATGCGCGCCTTCTCATCCCGTTGCGAGCGCCGATGCGCTCGCTCAATGTCGCCGTCGCCGCGGCCATGGCGGCGGGCGAAGCCGTAAGGCAAATCCGCTTGGGCGTCGCTGGCGGCTGAGGCGTCCGTCTCTTCGAGCTCCGCCCAAAGGGTGTGAATTCCCACCCTATAGGGCGTTCGCGCGCTCTAGCCTCTCGTCAATGCCGAGAGGAGGGCGTCATGCCTGATTTCCAGAATCGTTTGAATGGGTTTCTTCAAGTCGTCGTCAATCTCGTCAAGGTCGCTGTGGCGGTTGTTCTCGGGGCGGTCGTCATCGGCGTCGCCGCGACGGATTTCAAGTCGATTACCGCCGCGTCGCAGCAAATCCTCGCGAAGGCGAGCGACGCCAGGGAACTCGATTTCGCCGGGTTCAAGCTGAGCCTCAGCGAAAGCACGGTGACGGAAGCGCTGGCGCAATATGCCGCCGATCCGAGCAAGATCTCTCCGGAAGTGACGCAAGCCATCCGGGATCTCCGCCCAGATGAGTTCGCGCGCTTGATGGATGTCGGCCAGCTCGACGGCCTGTGCCGCTACCAGAATCCGAGCGCGCGCATGCTCGGAGACGTCGCCCTCGATTACGACCTCGCCGCGAAGGGGCTGACCTGGATCGGCGACAGCCCCGACACATTTGCGAGCGTCGAGGCTTATCTCGCTGAGAAGGCGGCGGAGGGTATGCCTAGTCCCAACGGACGCCCAATTTCCTGCTACCAAATGACGCTGACCGATCTCGGCCGCAATGTGAAGACGGGCCTGGTTCAGTCCTTCAAGAAAGCGTTCGACCCGACGGACGGGTGGAGCGCGCCGTCGCCGTCGGCACCGGCGGCGCAAGGCTCGTTGCAAAAACAAAGTTTGGCGCAGAAATAGAGCGAGCCGCGCATCCGGCGCGATTGATTTGCCGCAAAGGGGATCTTCGGCTAACGGCCTATGCAATCGTCAAAAGCCGAACGAAGCATCAACCCCTGCGGATAAAGCGCCAATGTTGGACCGCGAAATTCATGATCGACGCAAGAGTGAGGCGCGCGCCTGGTTCGAGACGCTGCAAGAGAAGATCGTCGCGGCCTGCGAGCTTCTAGAATCCGAGGCTCCGGGGCCCTTCGCCAAGCCGGATATGCCGGCGGGGCGTTTCGAAATAAAGCCTTGGCAAAGAACGCAGGACACCGGCGCCGATGGCGGCGGAGGGCGCGGAGCGCATCTCGCGGGCCGGGTCTTCGAGAAAATGGCGGTCCACACGTCGACGGTCTTCGGCGCCTTTCCGCCGGATTTCGCGAAGCAGATTCCGGGGGCGGAGACAGACCCGCGGTTCTGGGCCTCGGGGATTTCGCTCATCGCCCATCCCTGGAACCCGAATGTTCCGACCGTCCATATGAACACGCGCTTCATCGAGACGAGCAAGGCCTGGTTCGCGGGCGGCGCCGATTTGACGCCGGTGCTCGACCGTCGAAGAGTCCAGAGCGACCCGGACGCGGTGGATTTCCATGCCGCCATGAAACAGGCCTGCGTCGGCTCAGAGGCCGTGGCCGATTATGCGCGCTACAAGCAGTGGTGCGATGAGTATTTCTTCTTGAAGCATCGCAATGAGCCGCGCGGGATCGGCGGCATATTCTACGATTACCGCGATTGCCCGCGGGGCGATGACGCCGTCTTCGAGGCTAATTTCGCCTTCACCCGAAATGTCGGACTGAGCTTTCTTTCGATCTATCCCGAGATCGTTCGGCGTAATTTCGGCCTGAGCTTCACGCCGGCGGATCGCGAGGAGCAGCTCATTCGTCGCGGCCGATATGTCGAGTTCAACCTGCTCTATGATCGCGGCACGATTTTCGGCTTGAAGACCGGCGGCAATGTCGAGACGATCTTGTCCTCCATGCCGCCGCTCGTGATGTGGCCCTGAGCTTCGCTTGGGTTCAGACGACGGCCGCCGCTGCGGCATAGCCCTCGGGAGCCGTGAGCGGCATTGCGGCGAGCGTCGCGAGATTGGAAGCGAAGCTTTTATTTTCGGGGCGAATGTTGAAGCCGTCCTGCGTCGCCTCAATTGAAAAATCTCTCAGATGGTTCGCGATTCCGAGCCCGAGCGCCTTCAGAACAGCCTCTTTGGCGGTCCAGATCCGATAAAAGCCAGCCCGCCGCGCGGGTTGCGCGAGGCCGGCCAGAAAGCGATGCTCGTCGACGCTGAAGAAGGACCGGGCGAGATCGAGCTCCTCCACCTTGTCCCGCATCAGCTCGATGTCGACGCCGATCTGACGATCGGAGATGCCGATCAGGGCGAAGGCGCCGGAATGCGATACGTTGAAATGCGGCGCCGGATCTCCCGCCAGACGCGGCTTGCCGAATTCGCCCGTAACGAAGGAAATATCCTTGGGCGCGCGTCCGGTCGCCGCGCCGAGCAGGCTGCGCAAGGCGGCGCGGGCCGAGAGAAAGCGACTGTGGTCCTCGGCGCGAAAAAAGCGATTGGCGCGCTTGATCTCTTCTTCTGAGAGCGCGCAGGCGAGGGCGCTATCGAGCCCGGCCGTGTCCGCGCGGCTGAGAAGCCAGAGTTCCGCCTGAAGGCCCTTGGCCGGGAGCCTTCGCAAATCGAGGCCTGCTTCGCTAAGAGGGCCAGTTGGACTTAGATCTTCGGCTTTCCGCTTTGGCATTCGCGCAGATTATTTCATGGCGTCGCGACGGAATAGGGCTATTCCTGGCGCGCGAGAGCTTCGAGAAAATTCGCCGGTAAAAATGATTGATCCGCGCCAAAGCGCCGCGCAGCTTTTCAATGCGCTTATTCGGCCGATTCTGTTTCGGTTCGATCCTGAAACCGCGCATGCGCTCGCCATCAAGGCCTTGGCGAATTTTCCCCTGCCTCGCCCGCAGCCCGACGATCCGCGCCTCGCGGTCCGCGCCTTCGGTCTCGATTTTCCCAATCCGATCGGGCTCGCTGCGGGGTTCGACAAGAATGGCGAGGTTGTCGACGCCATCTTGCGTCTCGGCTTCGGCTTCGCCGAGGTTGGAACGATTACGCCCCTACCGCAGCCCGGCAATCCCCGGCCCCGCCTTTTCCGGCTAACCCGCGACGCCGCCGTGATCAATCGCTTCGGCTTCAATAGCGAGGGGCGCGCGGCCGTGCACGCGCGCCTCGCCAGGCGAGCGTCCCGACGGGGCCTTGTCGGCGTGAACATCGGCGCCAATAAGGACGCGAGCGACCGCACGGCGGATTACATCCGCGGAATCGAGGCTTTCGCTGATCTAGCGAGCTATTTCACGATCAATATTTCCTCGCCCAATACGCCGGGCCTTCGCGATTTGCAGGCGCGAGACGCGCTTGACGATCTGCTCGCCCGCGCGCTCGCGGCGCGCGACGCCGCAGCTGAAAAATTCGGACGCAGACCCGTCCTGGTGAAGATCGCGCCGGACCTGTCGCTTTCGGAGCTGGACGCGATCGTCGCTTGCGCGCGAGCGCGGCGGATCGATGGGCTGATCGTCTCCAACACGACGATCGCGCGGCCGAGGACCCTGATCGAAACCCGTCTCGCACGCGAATCGGGCGGACTGTCGGGCCGGCCTTTGTTCGAGGTCTCGACCCGAATGCTGGCCGCCGCCTATCAGCGGGTCGAGGGCCAGTTCCCCTTGATCGGGGTCGGCGGCGTCGATAGCCCCGAGACGGCGCTCGCCAAGATCGAGGCGGGGGCGAGCGTCGTTCAGCTTTATTCCGCGCTGGTGTTCAAGGGCCCGGAGCTTCCGAGGCGAATCAAGCGCGGCCTTCTCAGCCTCATGGCGCAAAAATCCTATCCGCGGCTCGCCGACGCGATCGGGGTCGCGGCCTCGGATTGGGCCTCTGGAAAAGTTTCGGCCGATAAGACGAGATAGCGCCGCCATTGGGTTAGGCCGCGCGCGACGAGAAATACGAGCAGAGCCGTCCAAAGGCCGGCGTTGCCGAAGGGTCGCGCGAGATAAAAGCAGGCTATGTAAAGGCCGAGCGAGATCAGCATCATGTTGCGCATGTCGCGCGTCCAGGTCGCGCCGATAAACACGCCGTCGAATTCGAAGGCGGCTGCGCCGGCGAGCGGCGTCAAAGCGGCGAAGGGTAGAAATTCGCGGGCATAGCCGCGGACGTCGGGGTTGGTCGTCAGAAAGTCGATGAAGGCTCCGCCGGCCGCGAGCGCGGCGGACGAGACGAAGGCGGCGAAGGCGAGACACCAGATCATGGTCAGGCGCACGGCCTTGCGGAACCCTTCGCCGTCGCGCGCGCCGACCGATTGGCCGCAGAGCTGCTCGGCCGCCGTGGCGAAGCCGCTGAGAAAATAGGCCGATGCCAGGAAGAGGTTGAGAAGAATGGAATTGGCGGCGAGCCTTACGTCGCCGCCGCGCGCGCTTTGGCCCGCGAAAAAGGCGAAGGCGAAAACCAGCGCCGCCGTACGGAGCATGATGTCGAAATTGACCTCGAACATTCGCGCGAGCTTGGCGCGCTCGAGCACGCGCGCGAGAGGCACCGACCAAGGATCGCCGAACAGACGCCGCAGGACGAGAAGGCTCGCGACCGCGCCCAAAAGTTCGGAGGCCAGCGTGCCGATCGCTGAGCCGCGCACGCCGAGATCGAAGCCGTAGACGAGGGCGACATTGAAGGCGATGTTGATGAGATTGACGAAGATCTGCAGAAACAGCGCCTCGTCCGCTCGGCCGCGTCCCGTGATTGCGCCGAGAGCGACATAATTGACGAGAACGAAGGGCGCGGACCAGATTCTTATGTCGAAATAGAGCCGCGCTGCCTGCGTGACCTCGGGGCTGGCGTCGAGCGCCGTGAAGCCGATGAAGGCGATCGCGGACTGAAGACAGATCAGGACAATCCCGACGCCGAGGCCGACGATCAAGGCGCGAGCCAGCGTCGCGCGCTGCTCCGCGTGATCGCCATTGCCATGGGCTTGCGCGGTGAGCCCCGCGGTTCCCATGCGTAGAAAGCCGAAGCTCCAGAAGATGAAATCGAAAATGACCGCGGCGGCGGCGATCGCGCCGAGAAGATAGGCCTGCCCGAGCCGTCCGATGACCGCCGCGTCGGCGATCCCGAGCAATGGGGTCGACAAATGCGCAAGCGTCATCGGCAGCGCGAGGCGCAAAACCCGGCGGTGATCGACTCGCGCTGGATTGGCCGCGCCGGCCCTCTCGAAGCTCATGTTCGGCGGCGTCTCAGCGCTCGCCGCGCATGTTCAAGAGCCGCAGGACGAACCAGACTGGAACCACGATCGCAGCCCCGACGAGGACATAGTCCAGAACCTCGCGAACGGCGTCGAAGCCGAGCGACCAAATCCTATTGATGAACTGAGTGAGGCCGCGAAATATGTCGATAGGCCGGATGTCCAGCCACATCAAAAAGGCGCCGACGATCAAGGACACGAAGAAAAGGCGAAGGACGACGCTGCCGGGCGCGCCGCCGAGAAAGCGCGCGAGCGGAGAGTCGTCGCGCCGCCAAGGCCGCCCTTGCCGATAGGGAGTCTCGCTCCAGCGCGGAGGCGTCTCGGGCGCGGGCGGGCGGTCGTCGCTCATGCAGAACCTCTGGAAGCTGGTGAAAGGGCAGGGCGCGCCCGTAATTCAATTTGATCTCGGCGCAAGAAACGCGCCTGCGTTTGAAAAAATCGTCATCGACTGGCCATCGGCCCGAGCGAACGGTTTCCTCGCTTCATGTCAACTCGACCGCCAGCGCTGTCGCCTCGCCGCCGCCGATGCAAATCGCGGCGGCGCCGCGCTTTAAGCCATATGTCTTCAGCGCCGCCAATAAGGTCGCCACGATTCGCGCGCCCGAGGCTCCGATCGGATGGCCCAGCGCGCACGCGCCGCCATGGACATTGACCTTTTCATGCGGCAAAGCGAGCTCGCGCATGGCCGCCATGGCGACGACGGCGAAGGCTTCATTGATTTCAAAAAGATCGACGTCGCGCAAGGCCCAGCCGGTCTTGTCCATCAATTTCCGCAACGCCCCGATCGGCGCCGTGGGGAATTGATCCGGGGCCTGGGCATGGCTCGCATGCGCGCGGATGGTCGCGAGCGGCCTGAGGCCGCGTTTTTCCGCTTCCGAGCGGCGCATGAGGACGAGCGCCGTCGCGCCATCCGAGATCGAGCTTGAATTCGCGGCGGTGACGGTCCCGCCCTCCTTGAAAGCGGGCTTCAAGGCTGCGATCTTATCGAGCTTAGCCTTGAGCGGCTGTTCGTCATGAAGGATGATTTTTTCCGCCTTGCCGGCTGGCGCGGCGACCGGCGCGATTTCGTCGATAAAGTTTCCGTCCCGAATCGCCTTCTGCGCCCGCAACAAGGAGGCGGTCGCGTAGGCGTCCTGCGCCTCGCGGGTGAATTGGAAGGCCTGCGCGCAACTCTCAGCGAAGACGCCCATCAGCGGATGCGCGCCATAGGCGTCTTCTAGCCCGTCGAGGAACATATGGTCGAGGAGCCTGCCATGTCCCATCCGATAGCCCGCGCGCGTGCGTTCAAGGAGATAGGGCGCGTTGGTCATGCTCTCCATGCCGCCGGCTACGATCGCCGTCGCGCTTCCGGCCTGGAGAAGATCATGCGCGAGCATGATCGCTTTCATGCCGGAGCCGCACATCTTATTGATGGTCAGGCAGCCGGCGGCGGCGGGGAGCCCGGCGGCGAGCGCCGCCTGGCGGGCGGGCGCCTGGCCTTGTCCTGCGGTCAAGACGCAACCCAGGATTGCCTCATCGATGTCTTCGGGGTGGAGGCCCGAGCGTTCGACCGCCGCCGCTATCGCCGCTGCGCCGAGGCGAGGCGCCGCGAGATCCTTGAAATCGCCCTGAAATCCGCCGATCGGGGTGCGCGCGGCTGAGGCGATGACGATGGGATCTGGTTCGGCAATTCGGGGATTCGGCATTGCGGGGGTTTCGAAGTTTCGGAGCGTCAGTTTGGCGCCATCGACCGGTTATATAATGCGTCCGCGAGCCTTTGCCGCAAGTCGGCGAGGGTTTCGCGCGGCGGCGAAATGTCCTAGAGCGCTTCCTGACCGACCGAAGTCACGCGGTCGATAAGAAATCGCTCTAATTTCAAAAGATTGAGCATATTCTTGTCGATCGGATCGATTCAATCTGACCGGAATGCGCTCCAGCGCTGCATTGATTTAATGCCGAAAAGGATGGGAAATGGATCGCATTCTCGTGCTCGTGCGCCACGGCCAGAGCGAATGGAACATGAAAAATCTGTTCACGGGCTGGAAGGATCCGGGTCTCACCGAAAAAGGCGTCGAGGAGGCGCGCACCGCTGGACGCAGCCTGAAGGCGCATGGGCTCGAATTCCGACGCGGCTTCGCGTCCAATCTCATCCGCGCGCAGGATACGTTGAAGCTCATTCTCGCGGAGACCGGCGCGCCGAACGTCCAGACGGAACATACGATCGCCCTCAATGAGCGGGACTATGGCGATCTCTGTGGGCTCAACAAGGACGACGCGCGAGAAAAATGGGGGGAGAAGCAGGTCCAGCTCTGGCGCAGATCCTATGACGTCTCGCCGCCGGGCGGCGAAAGCCTGAAGGATACGGTGGCCAGGGTTCTCCCTTATTATATTCAGACTATCCTGCCCGCCGTGCTGCGCGGCGAATGCACGATCGTCTCGGCGCATGGCAATTCATTGCGGGCGCTGATTATGGTGCTCGACGGACTGAATTCGGAGACGATTCCGACCGTGGAGCTCAAGACCGGGCTGCCAATGGTCTATCGGCTGCGACCCGATTCGACGGTGGAGACAAAGGACATCCTGGCGCCCTGAGGGCGTCGGCTGAGGCGGCTTCAATGCGAGATTTATTCGAGACGGCCGAGGCGCCGACGCGAATCGTCCTCGCCCCTGGCCTGATCTATGCGCCGGCCTATGTCGACGAGACGGCGCAACAGGCGCTCGCCGCCGATGTCGCGCAGGTCATCGCTGCAGCGCCCTGGTTTCAGCCGCGCATGCCGCGCACGGGGCATGCGCTCTCGGTCAAAATGACGAATTGTGGCGCGCTCGGCTGGGTTTCCGATTGCGACGGCGGCTATCGCTACGAAGCGACCCATCCCGAGACGCGCCGGCCTTGGCCGCCGATTCCCGAGCGCCTCTTGAATATTTGGTGTGAGATGGCGGACGATCCGCATCCGCCACAAGCCTGCCTGGTCAATTTTTATGACGGCAAGGCGCGCATGGGCCTGCATCAGGATCGCGATGAAGCGGATTTATCCGCGCCTGTCCTTTCCGTCTCGCTCGGCGATTCCTGTTTGTTCCGCTATGGCCCGCGCCGGAGCGCCGCCGCGAACCGGCTGGAGCTGCGGTCCGGCGACGTTCTTGTGCTCGGCGGCGCCTCGCGGCTCTATTATCACGGGGTCGACAAGGTTTTCGCCGGCGGTTCGTCGCTCTTGCCAGGGGGCGGGCGGATCAACTTGACTCTACGGCGCGTCATGCGGCCCTAAGGGGCGTTCCGACCTTTGATCGGAACATTGAACTTTCCCCTGCGATAGCGATTTCGATCCTGGCGGCAGCGCGGGGCGCGCGCGATTTGGCGACGGCTCGTTTACGCGTGTGGCCGCCTGCCGCCGATTTTGCACATAGGGCCGCTCCTCGCCGTGAGGCAAAACGTTACATTAATATGACGCGGGTCCAATGGACACAGGCGCGGGGAAATCAATCCTCGAGCCTATGAGCCGGACGCGACGATTCTTGTTTCCCGGGCTCAATCAGCGCGGAGGCGATGACCGATGATCGACGCCAAGAAAATCGAGGCGCATAAGGCTTCTAAAGATTTTATCAAGCAGCTTGCCGGCTACGGCTTGACGACGGCGGAGATTCTCTACCGTTTGCCGGATCACCCGCGCTTGCTGCAGACCTATATTTGGCAGGATTACGATATAGCGCCCGATTTTCCGACGCTGATCAAATTCCTGGCTTTCTGGAGACAGAAGCTAGACGGCCCGCTCCACAGCGTGCGAGTCGGACATTCCAAGCTCATCAAGCCGGCGGAGATCCGCGCCATCGACGGCGAGTTTCGGCTGCATTGAGCAATACTTGGACTCGCCCGACGGCGAAAGCCTGCGCCTTAGTTTTCAAGGGACCGCAAGAAGATCCATCGCGGTCTTGACCTCGACAGTCCGCTCTCGGCGATCGCGTGCAGGATAGCCGCCTTTATCGACATAGTTTTGGAAAATCGTGGCAACTGCCGCAAGGCGTCCAAATGGGCGGCGACAAAACTCGTCAAAGGCTTTTCCTCGCGTGTGGAGAGGCGGTGGAGCGATTTGGCCTGCGCCGGAAGGAGCTGAGGGAATAGCCGCCGCGCGTCGTCCTGTCGGACGACCGGCCGCAACCCGGACCGATGCTGTTTACGCGGGCGGTACGACGCCGCCACACCGCCCAGCGTCCTCGCAGAGTTCCGCGCGAATTCGAGAATCTTGCGGTTTCCGAGTGCCCGATCACCATCCGGCTCACTAGCGCAAGATAATTCGACGCCGGAACTGCGCCGCCGCGGAACCGGGCCGTCGAAACCTAGGGCGACGCCGATCGGGACTAGGGCGCGGCCTCGGCGGAAGTCGGATCGTTCGTCGCCATGACGGGCTGGGCGGCGACCGCCACCCAAGCGAACGGGCCAACGCGGCTTTTCAGCCTGCACGGCGTAAAACCGAGACCGGCTCGCGTCGCGCATCCGTTGCTCCACTCTATCTGTTTGGGATTGGCTTCGCTGTTCTGTCGGGGGCGGGTCCGCTCTCGACGCCTGGCTTGCCTTCGATTCCAGGCGCGCCGGCCGCGCTTGACGAGCCCCGATAGTCCGGCGACTCGCCGACCGATCGGCCTTCGCTTTGTTTTTGGATGGCTGGGCTCGGCGCCACATTCGTTCCCGCGGCCGGACCCGTGGTCGAGCCGGCCTCTTGCGCGCTGGCGGCGCCGCAAAGCGCAGCCGACCCTATGACGCAACTCATCAGCATGCGAATGAACATTTCACTCCTCCTTTGTCTGGCTGTCGCTTAGACTGCCCGAAGCAGAAGTTTAATTGGCAAGCGAGTTCGAATTTGAGGTTTCATTACCGAGATCTCGCGCGCGTTCCCAACGAACGTGACGCCCGAAGATTGGTTGCCGAGAAATAGACATTTTATCTATTCAATGCTTTACGGAGCCTGAGGCGAAGCAAAGCCTCAAAAGCATTGCGTGGAGCTTTAAATCAGCCGCAGGCCCTTCAAGCTCGCATGGCCATGCTTGCCGATAATCAGATGATCATGGACCGCGACCTTTAGCGGCTTGCCCACGGCGATGATCTGATGGGTGAGATGAATGTCGTCGGTCGAAGGCTGTGGATCGCCCGATGGATGATTATGAACCAGGATGATCGCGGAGGCGCTGAGCTCGAGCGCGCGACGCATGATCTCACGGGGATAGACCGGGGCGTGATCGACCGTGCCGACGCCCTGAACCTCGTCGGCGATCAGGACGTTCTTCTTGTCGAGAAAGAGAATTCGAAACTCCTCATGATCGAGGAAGGCCATGGTCGCGCGGCAGTAATCGACCACCGCCGCGAAGCTCGACATGGTGGGGCGTTTCTCGATCGCAGATTTGGCGAGCCGCTTCGCCGCCGCCTCGACGATCTTCAGTTCGACCACGGCGGCGTCGCCGAGACCGTCGATTTCGCGAAGCCGCTCCGGACGCGCGGCGATGGCCTCGGCGAAAGAGCCGAAGCGACCGATGAGGGCCTTGGCGAGCGGCTTGACGTCGCGCCTCGGCATGGCGCGAAAGAGGATGAGCTCGAGAAGCTCGTAGTCCGCTAGGGCGTCGGCGCCGCCCTTATTAAAGCGTTCGCGCAACCGTTCGCGATGGCCGAGATAATGCGGCGGCTCGCCAGCCGGGTCGGAGCTGGCCGGCGCTTTCGTCATGCGCCTTCCGCAGCGCCGATCTCGTAGGGTGGACGGTGAAGCCCTTTCGACGAAGCGGTGAACACTTCATAGCCGGTCTCGGTCACGCCGATCGAATGCTCGAACTGGGCCGAGAGGGAACGGTCACGCGTCACGGCGGTCCAGCCGTCGGAGAGGATCTTCACTTGCGGGCGGCCGAGATTGATCATCGGCTCGATCGTGAAGAACATGCCGGGCTTCAGCATGGCCCCTTCGCCGCGCCGTCCGTAATGCAGGATATTGGGCTCGTCGTGAAACAGGCGGCCGAGGCCGTGGCCACAAAAATCGCGCACGACAGAGCAGCGCTCCGATTCGGCGTAATCTTGAATCGCTGCGCCGATGTCGCCGGTCGTCGCGCCGGGCCGCACGACCGCCATGCCGCGCATGAGCGCCTCATAGGTCACCTCGACCAAGCGCTGGGCGCGGCGGGAAACCTCTCCTACGTAATACATGCGGCTCGAATCGCCATGCCATCCGTCCAGGATGAAAGTGACGTCGATATTGATGATGTCGCCGTCCTTGAGCGGCTTGTGGTCCGGCATGCCATGGCACACGACATGATTGATCGAGGTGCAAATCGATTTCCGATAGCCGCGATAATCGAGCGGCGCCGGATAGGCGTCATGCGCCATTGCGAAATCGAAGACCAGAGCGTCGAGCGCGTCGGTCGTCACCCCGGGGCGGACGTGTTCGGTCAGCATGTCGAGGGCGTCGGCCGCTAAGCGGCCGACCCGCCGCATTCCGGCGAAGGCCTCTTCTCCGTGCAACTTGATATGGCCGGTCCTGCGGCCGGCGACTTCGACGGCGTCGATGAAGGTCATTGGTCTCTTTCCGCGGTCGGCTCGCTGCGGCAGCCTTCCTTGCGCCTCGCCGCCATTGGCGAACGAGGCCTCGGAACGATCCCCATCGACTATGCCGAACGGTTCTCTGCGCGCCGCGCTCAATGTAAGCGATTGGCGCGCCGAAGCAAGAACGTGCGGCCGAAGGCTCGCCAGGTCGCCGAGCCGCCGTCACTGGCCAGGGCCACGCGCGTCACAAGGCCACATAAATGAATTTGTCTTTCTTCACAGCCGGAAAATTCTCGCGCAGGGCCTTGGCGATCTTGCCGACGAGCTCCTTGTCGCCCGCCGCCGACGGTCCGACGAAATCCGTGCCTTGGCTCCAAGTCTCGAAATAGCAATGCAGCGTTTCGTCATAATCCGCGCCGGTCGGGTTGGCGGACTTGTCCTGCAAGGAGGCGACGCCGTCCTTCGACACTTCCAGGCGCCAATCTCGGTCGTCTTTCACCGAGCCGATCAATTTGGCGAGATCGGCTTCCGACCAATCGCTCTTCAGGTCCAACGCCATGCTTTTCATCCCTTGCTTCGGCTGCGCCGCGGCCTCTGCGCGCCCCGTCCTCGAACAGGCGCACTCATGCAAAATCGGTGCAATGCCAAGGCAAGGGCGGCGGAAGCGGGGCGCTCCTTGATCGAGCGGGGAAATTAGGGCAAAGCAACGTCGGCGAGACGGTCCAATGACGGGTCGCGTCGCGTCGGTCCGATTTCGCTGGTTCCGTCACGAAGCGCGAGAGCGGCGAAAGCCCGAGTCAGCCTGGACTTTGCCCTCGGCCCGGCTTCCTCCAGCCTTCTGGTTTCGTCAAATATGCTGCCTTCCCTGCGCGTTGGGATTGCCGGTCTCGGCACAGTCGGCGCCTCTGTCGTCAAGCTGCTCGATCGTCAGGCCGAGGCGCTCGCGAGCCGGATCGGCCGCGGGATCTCCGTCGTCGGCGTTTCCGCGCGGGATCGCGCGAAGGAGCGCGGCGTGGATTTCGGGCGTTTCGCCTGGTTCGACGACCCGGTGGCCTTGGCGCGGGCCGAGGAGGTCGATCTCTTCGTCGAGCTGATCGGCGGAGAAGCTGGCGTTGCTCTGGCGGCCGTCGAGGCGGCTCTTTGCGCCGGCAAATCGGTGGTCACCGCCAACAAGGCGCTGCTCGCCAATCACGGGATGCGCCTTGCCCAGCTCGCCGAGGAAAAAAACGCCGCACTCGCCTTCGAGGCGTCGGTCGCCGGCGGCATTCCGATCGTCAAGACCTTGCGCGAAGGCCTCGCCGGCAATTCGATCGAGCGCGTCTATGGCATTCTTAACGGCACCTGCAATTATATTTTGACCCGGATGGAGCTCGAGGGCCTCTCCTTCGAGCAATGTCTGCGCGAAGCGCAAAGCCTCGGCTATGCGGAGGCCGATCCGACCTTCGACATCGGCGGCTTCGACACGGCGCATAAGCTCGCCATCCTGACCTCGCTGGCGTTTGGAACGGTCATCGATCCGGCGTCGATTGCGATCGAAGGCATCGCCTCGATCAGCCTCGCCGATCTCGAAGCCGCCGCCGAACTCGGCTATCGGGTCAAGCTCCTCGGCGTTGCGCAGCGCACACCGGAAGGCATCGAGCAGCGCGTGCATCCGACGATGGTGGAAAAGTCGTCCTCCATCGCGCAGGTGATGGGGGTCACCAATGCGGTGACCATCGACGCCGACGCCGTGCACGAATTGACTTTGGTCGGTCCGGGCGCCGGAGGCGAGGCGACGGCCTCGGCGATCGTCGCGGATTTGGCCGATATTGCGCGCGGCGTTCGCTCCGCGCCATTCGGCCTGCCTGTCGCCTCGCTCACCAAAGCGCCCCAGGCGCCCATGCAACTGCACAAGGGCGGCTATTATATTCGGCTTTCGGTGTTTGACCGACCGGGCGCGGCGGCGGCGATCGCGACGCGCATGGCGGAGCGGCAAATTTCCCTTGAGAGCATCGTCCAGAGGCGCCGGCCCGGCGCTCACGGCGCCGCGGCCGGCGGAAATATCGAACCCTCGGGCGCGGTGCCGGTGATCCTCATCACTTATGCGACGCATGAGAAAACCATCCGCCAGGCGCTGGAAGCGGTCGTCGCCGACGGTTTCTTGGCGGAAAAGCCGCAGGTCATACGCATCGAGCGCGAGTGACGGACTGTCTCGTCCTAGGAGTTCGGCGCCGAAGCGAGCTCGTGGCGTCCCATTATCGACCTTGGCGGGCGAAGGCCGCGATTTTCTCGCGTTGCGCGGCAAGCGGCGGAGGCCCTGCGGTTGTTTTGGTCGTCTCCTGTTCGTCGATGCGGAACTTGGCGACGAGTCGCGCGAGTTCGTCGGTTTCGCCTTTGAGCGAATAGGTGGCCGCGGTCGCCTGCTCGACCATCGCAGCATTTTGCTGCGTTAGCTGATCCATCTGGTTGACTGCGATATTTACCTCGTTGAGGCTGCCGGCTTGCTCCTTCGCCGAGGCGGCGATTTCCCCGACGAGCCTGTCCACCCCGGCGACCCGGTCGATGATTCTTTGCAGCGAGGCGCCCGTCTGCCGCACCAGGTTGACGCCGACGCCGACCTCGGCTGAGCTCGCGGCGATCAAGGCCTTGATTTCCTTGGCGGCCTCGGCCGAGCGTTGGGCTAAAGCGCGGACCTCTTGCGCAACCACCGCGAAGCCGCGGCCGGCGTCGCCCGCGCGCGCGGCCTCGACCCCGGCGTTGAGCGCCAGAAGATTGGTTTGAAAAGCGATTTCGTCGATCACGCCGATGATCTTGGAGATCTGCTTCGAGGAGGTTTCGATCTCGCTCATCGCCGCTACGGCCTGCCTGACGACGTCTCCTGAGTCCTGGGCGTCCGACTTCATCGTGGCGACGACCTTGGCGGCGTCCAACGCGCCGGCCGCGGTCTGCTTCACGCTGGCGGTTAGTTGCTCCATCGCCGCTGCGGTCTGCTCGAGATTCGCCGCTTGTTTCTCGGTCCGCCGCGACAAATCATCGGAGGCCTGGGCGATCTCTTCCGCTCCGCTCTTGAGGCCTTGCGAAGATTTCGCGACGGCTGCGATCGCTTCGCGCAGCCTGCCGACAGCTGCATTGAAATCGAGTTTGAGCTGCTGAAATTCAGCTGCGAGGTCGGCGTCGATGCGCGACGCAAGATCGCCGGCCGCGAGGCGGGCGAGAGCCTTAGCCGTCGCGGCCATGGCCTCCTCGGTCCGGCGCTCCGCCTCCTGCCTTGCCGCCTCGGCGCGGCGACGCTCTTCGTCGAGCGCTTCCAGATAGCTCGAGATCGCGTAATCCATATCCAACATGACGGCTTTCATGAGCGCCGATAGAGAGTGGGCCATGCCCTCGGGGCCGGACCGCGTCCGCTGCAACAGACCCGGCCATTGGTCCTTTACAAGCGCATGGATCAGGCTCTCCGTCACAAGGGCGTAGCCGCCAACGTACCACCGCGGCTCGAGGCCGAGGCGCGCATGCGTTTGCCCGATCGCTTTGACGGCCCGAACGTAGGTCTCGCCGTAATCGGCGGCGGCGATGATCTCCCAATGCTGTTCCTGGCGGCTCTTCGCGCTCGCCATATGGGAATCGTCGCGAAAAAACCTGCGCGTGTCAGGCGCTTCGCGCACCTTGGCGTAGAAGGCGCCGAGCGCGGGTCCTATGGCGGCGGCGATCAGCGGCTTGAGATCGCGCATCGACGCTTTCGTCTTCTCGTCGAAATTTAGAAAATCCAAACGTTGCTGCAGCGGATCTTGCGCGCTCATTATTTTTCCTGTCAGATCGTGTGAAATAGAATTCCATGATCGCCTGACGAGAAATCAGTCATGTAGATTGCGCGAAACTGTCGCTGACGGCTTTTGATCAGCCTCGCGCTTGTGCTGGAATTACCCCAAGGTTTCCTCCGGCCATGGCGAAGCCAGAGCCGGATGGAAAAACGGATCCTCGCGCAATGCTCCGAGCCAGCGAGCCTCGATCCAGCGTCGCTGACCCTCTGCGCTCTGCGCATCCGGGGCTGCGCGACGCGCGCCCGAGACGCGACCCAGCCGGACGCCCGGATCGATTTGCGTCGTCCAACCCTTGGCGGAGAGCCGCAAGCAGAGGTCGAGGTCGTTGTAAATCGTCGGCACATGCTCCGCATCGAAACCGCCGACGAGCATGAATTTCCTTCGGGCAACGGCGAGGCCGGCGCGGGGAACCGCTGAAACCTCGTGAGCACTTTTATCGCGGCCGAGCAGGTCGCCGCATACCGTCGCGAGGGCTGCGCCGACTCGGCGACGCTGATCTTGCGCGTTGAACCACAGTCCGGCCTGCCTAAGGCTCCCATCGACGTCGGAGATCAGGCCGCCGACGGCGCCGACATCTTGAAGCAGGGCGCGCGCGACGAGGCGATCGAGCCAATCCTCCGCGAGGATCTCCATGTCGTCGTCCAGAAACACGAGGACGTCGGCCTTGCGCCGCGCCGCGGCGGCGTTGCAGAGGGCGGAATCATTGATTGGCTCTGCGCTGTGGAGAACGCTGACGATGCGGTCGCCGCGAAATTTCTCGAAGAGCCGCAGAGCCGCCGGCTCGACGCTGCCGCCGTCGACGATGATGACCGAGAAATTATCGAAGGCCGTCTTCTCGAATATGCTTGCAAGGCAGAGGCTGAGCGGGCCCGCCCGATCCCGCGTTGGGATGACGAGCAAAGCCGCTGGATGACCGGCCGGGCGCGGCGCCGGCGCGGATATTCGCTCGTCGGCTTGCGGCCAGGGTTGAGAGCGGGTCAAAAGAACGCGCCGAAGGGCATGCGGCGCGAACGCGGCCAATTCGGCTGAGGCGCGGGTTTCTCCGTGATCGATGAACGAAGCGAGTTCGGCCTCCGTCCAGTCGCCGAAGATCCGCGCCCGTAGAAAGGCCGCACGGCCGAGATAAGGGCGACAGGCTTGCAGCGTGGGGCTCCATCCGGGTTTCAGAACCGGGATGAGCTTATGGTCCGCGCGACGAAAGTCTTCGTCAGCATAAAAGATCGCGGATGAGGGCGCGCGCGTAGCGGCCTCTATGACGGCCGCCAGGGCGAAGGGAGACAGAGCGTCTCCGGCCTCAAGCGCGGCGACGAGCGCCTCGGGCGGGAGCGCCCGCAGGGCGGCATGGGCCTCGCCGCGCGGCAGACGAAAAATGCGCGGCTCGCCAGCGGGAACCGAAATGCCGCCGTCCGCCGCCAGAATGAGGCGCCAACGCGGATAGAGCTGCGCGCGTAAGGATGTGATCAAGCGGGCGAGCGCAGCGGCGTCGGCCTGCTCCGCATCGACGATGATGTGGATTTCGAGGCTCGTGGTCCAGTCGTGGCGGGGCGCGTCGATCCCTTCGAGGTTGAAGGCCCGCGTGTGCGTCTCGCGCCAGGCGCCATAATTCTCGATTGGCTTCGCGTTCGATGTCCAGTCGATCTTGATGCGGTCCTCTCTGTTTCGGCCGAAATGGCCGGCGAGGACCGCGGCCAGCGCCGAGCCTGGCCGGCGACGCAAGCTGTTCGTGAAGAGGGCGCCGGATGAAATCCGTCTCATCGACTCCACCACGAAATCGAATCGGCCCAAGCGATTGGCAGGGCTCACGCTGATGCGAATAGTTCCGGGCGGAATCCTGCCCATCCAGAGCCCTGCTCCAGCGACAGGTCCGGTTGCGATCCGATCCGTCCAGACGCCGGTCGAGGTCCAAAATCGAAACACCGGCCGCGCAGGCTCGTCCCAAAGGCTTGCGCGATAGACGATCTCGACGAATTTGCCGGGCGCCAGCGCGGCGCCGGCCTCGATTGAGAGCCAAGGCTCGGTCGACATGGCGATAAAGCGCCCGCCGTGAATTTCGACGTCTTTTTCCGGCGCGAGGGCGAAGTTCGGCTTTTTCAAATCGCTTCCCATGATTTTGTCGTCGGGCAGGGCGGCGACAAGCGTCGCGCCCCACGTTGCGTGCCATGGGCGCGAGCCGGCCAGCTCCCGCTTGATCTGTGGCGCCGCAGCCTGCTCGGGCCGAAGGGAGGAGCCGCGCAATGCTTTTTTTGCCGCATCCGTGCGACATTGCAATGCCGTTCGCGACACTTAAAAAGTAAGAAGCAGATTTTGGGGTTTTCAATTTCCTGGGTCAGGCTCCGGCGTCGCCCCGAGAGCGCAAAAGGGGTCGCGGCGGGAAGCCGTGGTCCCTCGGAACCGCTTTAGCCATTTCGTTTGTCGCTGATCCGTAACGGGCAAGCGCAGCCGAGCGGGCCCGGAGCTGAAGTCTTGATGGGTCGGTCGGCGTTCGCGCCGGGATCGGCCGCCGCGATCATGAGCAAAGGACGCGCATGCCCTTCTTTCGCCGAGCCATCGTGTTGTTGTTCGGCGCGGCGATCGCCGTCGCCGCCGGGGTCGTCGTTCTTCCGGTTGCGGCTCTTGTCGATCCGGTCACGCGAGCGGCGGGCTTCGCAATCGCGGAGGTCGCCTTCTTCGCGCTCACACGGATGGACCCGGACGATTTGGCGTCCGCTGATCTCGGCGGCATTGTCCATTTCGCTTGGACGGCTTTCATGGCCATTTGCGTCATGCCTCTGGTTTTCACCATTTTGCTCGGCGAGATCGCCAAGGTTCGGTCTTTTTTTTGGTATGCTGGGGCGACCGGGCTGATCGCAGCCTCCACGCCCTGGCTCATTCGGGGCGCGTTTCACTCCCAAAGGGCGGCGAGCGCCAGTCCGGAAGAGCTGCGCTTCGCCCTTTTGTTTTTCCTCACCGGAATCGTGTCCGGCGCCGTGTTTTGGCTCGTCGCGGGCGGCTCCGAGAGCAGGCGCCGAAAGGAATCGGCCTAACCGATAGACTTCGCCCCTTCGTTGCACGTCGGAACCGTTGCAAAGCTTTGCGCGGGACCGGTTGCGGCGGGCGCGGGCAGGCATTATGGTCCCGCCGCGCCAGGGGGCCTCGAGCCTCCGAACGATGCGGCGTTTGGGGCGTAGCCAAGTGGTAAGGCAGCGGATTTTGATTCCGCCATCCGGAGGTTCGAATCCTCCCGCCCCAGCCAGACATTCCGCCCATGCGGAGACTTTCTCCTGCTTGCGCGGAAGCGGCGCAAAGTCAAAGGCTTGTGCTACCCGAGAGAGTCTCTGCGGCGCAAATGAGGCCAGTTCGGGCTGGCTCAAGGCCGATTTTGGGGCTCCGTCTCTGACGGGCGTTTTCGAATCTCCGGGATTTTTGCCGCGCCGCGCCTGAGACCGGTTCGTTTTGGGCGGAGACTCGGGTTCGCGGCGGGGCCGCGCTGGATTAAACCGAGTTCGACAGGCGATGCGCTCGATCGAAGGCGGGCAGGGCCGATCAGAGGCCTCGCGTTTGGAATCGACTGGAAACTTGGCGGTTCGCTGCGTTCAGCGTAGCCCGAATCGCTGCTCCTGCTCCGCCCAATTGAAAGGCAGAGAACGAACGAGCCCGCTCACGGTGACGCTGGCGGGAACATCGCCATTGGCGATTGCCGCGACGATGCGCGGCGACAGGAAGGCGAGCGGCGCCAGGAAGCGGATGTGGCGCACGACCTTCTGTTCACGTTCGGCGAGCTCTTCGAACGATTGAACGCGCCCGTCCATCAGATCGTTCATCCAGGATCTAGCCTTGGCGATCGCGGTCAGCAGAACGTCCCGATCTCGGGGATCGAGATCATGCGACCCAGGCAGATGGACGACTCCCTTTCGACGCCTTGCGACGGGTGGCGACCAAGGGATGCTGAGCAAACGTTCTGCGTCGGCGCCTCCAATCGATGGCTCGATGTCCGAGATATAGCTCTCTGCTTCTGACCTCTCGTTGTCTGAACGCGCCGCGCGCTTAGCGGTGCGGTCAGTAGACTGCTGTTTGAAGCAAGCCTCGGCTCGCAACGCATCGCCGTCGTCATCCCGCTTGTCGTTCAAGGTGATCTCGATCGCGCACGGGCGCAGAACGACGCGCGCGATGCAACGCGCGATCAGGTCACGATCGCTGTCCGGCGACGCTGCCGCGACCGTCGAGGCGCTTGTCTCTATCGTCGGTTGATCGCGCGAGCCCGCGTCGGCGTGTCGATTGACCGTGTGATCTGGCGCCTCGACGTCTCGCGCGGCGATCGCCCGACGGACAGAGTCGACGACGATCGCTTCAATATCCGGTCCGGATACGCGGGCGACGGATCCGACCTCTGCTCTTTGTTTTTGCAGAAGCGCCTGAGAGACGTAATAGCGATAGCGCACGCCTTTCTTATTGGCGTGGCTGGGGCTCATGGGATTGCCGCGATCGTCGAAGATCAGCCCTGTGAGCAAGGAAGCCGACTGCGTGCGGCGCATTTTTCGCCGCACGGCTTGGCCGGCGAGCTTTTCCTGAACCGCGTCGAACAGCTCTCGAGCGAGGATCGGCGCCTGCTCGCCCTTATGGACCTCGCCGCGATAGGCGACCTCGCCGATGTAGAAGCGGTTCTTCAGAATATGCGCCAAAGCTCCAACCATGAAGCGCGGGGCCGCGATGGTTCTGGCGCTGGCGAGCACCCGGGGCTTTGGCTTGACGCCTTCCGCTTCCAGCGCGGCGGCCAGGTCTTCGATCGAGCCGAGCCGGAGATAATCCGTAAAGATCTTGTGGACGAGATCAGCGTCTTCCGGCGCGACCTCGAGCTTCTTGCCGATACTGCGATAGCCGAGCGGCACAGGTCCCCCGACCCAGATCCCATTGCGCTTGGAGGCCGCGATCTTGTCGCGCACCCGCTCGCCGATTACCTCCCGCTCGAACTGGGCGAAGGAGAGCAGGACATTGAGCGTTAGCCGTCCCATGCTCGAGGTCGTGTTGAAGGACTGCGTGACCGAGACGAAGGAGACCTCGTGATCGTCGAAGATCTCCATCAGCTTGGCGAAGTCGGCGAGCGACCGGGTCAAGCGGTCGACTTTGTAGACGACGATAATATCGATGTTGCGGGCTCGGACATGTTCCAGCAGGGCCTGCAGGGCAGGGCGCTCCAATGAGGCGCCGGAGAGGCCGCCGTCGTCATAGCGTTCCGGAGAGAGTCGCCAGCCTTCATGCGCCTGGCTCTTGATATAGGCCTCGCAGGCCTCGCGCTGGGCGTCGAGGGAGTTGAAGGCGAGATCGAGATTATGCTCGGTGGATTTGCGCGTGTAGATCGCGCAGCGCTGAGGTTTTGGGGTTGGCGCCTTCATCCGCGATCTCCCGAAGCCCTCAAACCCGACGCTTCTTTGGATCGCGGTCGGACCGCGCCGCGGCTTGATCGCTTTCCTCTCGTCGTCCTAATTTGCTGCTCTGCATACGGTCCGGCCTGCGTCCGCTCGTTTGGCCCGCGTAGGCCAAAGAACCGCGGTCCGTTCCAGCTCGTGCCCGTGATCTTCCGAGCGATGGCGGATAGGCTGGGATAGACCTGCCCCGACCAATAGAACCCGCCGGGCGCGACCATGATCTCGTGGATCTTGCCTTCATGCTCGCGAACAATGATCGAGCCGATCTTCAGATGGCGAACCGGCTCGGTCCCTGGCTTCGCCAGCGACGTGAGAAGCCGGCGCAGCTGCGGATCAAGTCCGCCCAGGCTCTGCTCCTGGAGTCGATAAGCGAGGGCGCGGGCGATGAGGCCTTTGGATAGAGCATCCGGCGCGGGACGCCCCATCGTCTCGCGCCAGAGCGCACGCAACCTCTCGACGTTCATCGCCGGGATGCGATCGATCTCGGCGACGAGGTTTTCGACAGCCGATTGTGACATCGGCCGTCGATCCGAAACACGTGCGGCCATCGCGTTAGGCCTCGATCGCCGCCGCCGGCTTTTCGACGATCCGATAGAGCGAACCCTTGGCCTCATCGCGGACCCGCTCGACGGCATATCCCCTCTTGCGCAGTCCGGTCAGCGCCGCCCGCGTCGTATGCGGCAACCAGCCTGTGGCCTTGATCAAGGCGTTGAGCGAAGCGCCATCATCCTTGGAGAGTATTTCGACGATCATGGCTTGCTTGGAGCCTTGGCGAGGGACGCCGTCGGTCGATCGCTGTTCCGGCTGCGAGGCAGCTCTGGCCTTCGGCGCCTTCCCGGCGGCGCTGGGCCGGGCCGACTTCAGAGCTGAACCACCGGAGGCCATCGCCTCGTCTTCGGCTCCGATCGCCTCGCGGCCAGCGCGCGTGATGACAAGGCTAAAGTTCTTTCCATCCGCTTCGCGCCAGATCGGCATTCCCGGCTTCGATCGAATCTCCCGCATGAGCTTGCGCGCGACGAGGCTCGCGCCAAGTTTCGCGGCTGCCGCCTTGCCCATCCCCTGCGGCGCAACGGCGACGCCATCGTCCCGGGCGGCGGCTTTCGAGAGCGCGATTAATTGATTATCTGTAAGCTTCGGCATGCTGTCCTCCTTCGCCAATGACAGCATCCGCTGTCACCGACGCGACCCCGCCAGTGGCCAAAAGCCGGCAGGGTGAAGGAGGTTGGCGCGTTATAAACCGCCCGGGTCGTCGCCTGACGACGCCTAGCAATGCTCCGTTCGGCGCCGAAGTCCAGTCGCAAAGCGAGTCGTTTGGCCCGCGCTGCGCGCAAAGGTACCGCGGCAAGATCGCGATTCAATCTTTAATGCAGCTGTCGGTTTTGCTTAAGAACTTCAATTTGAATCGCTTAGTTAAAAACGCCGTGCTCGATTTTGCCTTAGCGATTCACCTGCAATCTTAGTTTTATATTGAATTCATTCATCTTTTTAGCCTCATAGTCCTGCGGCCTTGGTGAGATTGACGCGGAATTTGTCCCGCCGCCGCTGGTAGCGCCGCGTCATCTCGGCCGAGGCGTGGCCGAGCTGCTTTTGGACATAGCGCTCATCGACCTCGGCGGAACTGGCGAGCCCGGCGCGCAACGAATGGCCGGCGAACTTGCGCTTGCGCTCGCCTTCGCTGAGGTCGCCGCGAACGCCAGCGGCGAGCGCGGTCTTCTGCACCAGCCGCGCGACATGCTTGTCGATCAGGCGGTCGGCGGCGACTTTGGTCCCGCCGACCCGGCGGAAGAGGGGGCCATGGCTGATCCGGGCGAACTTGAGCCAGAGTTCAATGGCTGCGACGGGGCAGGTCGCCTCGGACGAGCCGCGGCCGATCTCGACCTCGCGCCAGCCGGTCTTCCCCTTGACCTGAACCAGCGCGCCCTTGGCCTCGATCGCGACAAACCCGCAGCCGTCTTCGGTCTGCCCCGGCCCGCAGTCCAGGCCGACGATCTCGCTGCGCCGCAAACCGCCGGCGAAGCCGAAGAGGAGAATGGCGCGATCGCGCAGGCCGCGCAGGCTATGATCGAGCGTCGCCAGCATGGCCAGCAGATCCTCGGCCAGCACCGCCTCCTTCTGCTCCGGCGGGCGGCCATGCTTGCGGCGGATCCCGGCCATGACCTCGGCGATATGCCGGTCGCTCCGGTCGAGTTTTTGGCCGCGCTGGGCGAACTGCCAGGCGAGCGCCGACAGGCGCCGCTCGATCGACCGTACGGACAGCGGTTCGCCGCGCGCGCCCATGCCGCGCTCGGAGGCGCAGGCGGCGAGATAGAGGCCGATAACTTGCGGGTCCGGGGGCAGGGGAGCAAAGCCCCGGCGGCGGCTCCAGCCGGCGTAATGGCGCCAGTCGGCGGCATAGGCGCGGTTGGTGTTGTCCGCCTTGGCGCCGCGAGCGTAGTCTTTCGCGGTCTCGGCGAGACGTTCGAGGCCAACCGGCAGGCGCGCCGATGTTTCGGACGCGCGCGCCAAGTCCTGGCTCAAGTCCCCGGCCAAGTCCTGGGCCTCCGGCGGGCGGGCTTCGGGGCCGGCCTGCGGCCCAGAAGGCTCGTCCTGGGGCGATTTTTCCGTCATTTCGGCTGGTTTTCCGTCATTTTGGGCGCGTTTTCTTTCGCCCCGAATCAGTGTCCGATAATTGAACATTATCGGACATTAAATGCTGTCGACAAGCCCGGCGGTTAACATCAAATAGAGCTGACAAAGCGCCGCCATGGCTTAAGATCGCGCATGGCCCGAATCGATCCCATTCCCTCCCTTTCCGCACCCGAGCCCGCCGCCGAGCCTTCCCACGAGGCTTCGTTTTCCAGCCGTCGGCGCCCCCGCTCTGCACATGAACCAGCTGCCGAGCCCCGTATCGAACTGACCGATCGAGCTTTTCCAGGATGGGCGAGGAGTTTTGCGAGCCAAAACTCCGAGGGGAGGCTGGGCCAAGGCTCCGCTCGGCGAAGCCAAGGGGAAGGACCAGTCGAGGGGCACGCGGCGTCCCGGCCCGACCATCGAAACACATCGGATCTATCCGATGTGCCATTTGGCCATGACGCTTCGCTCGATGCGGCTTTTTCCGCCGGCGCCGGCCTCGCTCTCTTCGACGCCGCTCTGGCGACGCGACCGCATATTTCCGGCGTCCTGCGGCAGCGTCTGGCGCTGCGCGCCGGCGTCGCTTGCGCCGCGATGATGCGGATGCGCGAGGACGAGCGCGCCTTGCGGGACGCCCAGCATTTCATCAAGGCCGGCGCCGACCCTGGCCCGGCCGGGCGCCTCCACCGGCTGTGGCGGCTCTTCGCGGCGCGGCGGGCGCGGATCGACGGCAAAGCTCTGCGCGCCGCGGCCGATCTCCTGGGCCTCGATGCGCCGGCCTCGATCCAAAGCGTCGATCTCGACCGCCTCGTCGCCGCGCTCGACAGCGTCGCGAAAGACCACCCTAATCCCATCGTCGCGGCGGCCCTGTCGGGATCCGCCACGCTGCAAGCGCTGCCAAATGCGGCGCGCGGCGAGGCCGAAATTCTGGCGCTATGGGTCGCAGATTTGGCGCTGGCGAATCGACTCGGCTGGGATCGGCCGGTTCCGCTCATCGCCGCGTCGATCCTGCATCCGTCGCTGCGCGCCAAGTCGAGCAGAAAACGGCCGCAGCCAGATGATCAAGATTGGCTGTCAAGCTGCGCCAAAGCCTACGCCCGCGCCAGCGCAGAGGCTTATGATCTCGCCAGTGATCTCGCTCGGCGATCCGCAAAACTGCGCTTGGCCGCCTTGAGCCTGCGCGCCAAAGGCGCCGGCCGGGCCGTCGAATTGTTGCTCACTGACGACGTGGTTGCGCCGGCGATGGCGGCGATGGCGGCCGGATTGTCGGATCGCGCGAGCCGTCGCCTATTCGATCGCCTCATCGAACTCGGCGCCGTGCGCGAACTTTCGGGTCGGCCGAGCTTTCGGCTCTATGGCCTATAGCGTTTTCGAGCGAAGCGGGGGCCCTTTGCGTCAAGACGCCGCGGCAAGACAAGGAGTGAGGGCATGAGCCGCCGGAAAAAACGCGAGGCGCGGCCGCTCTTCGATTCCGATCTCGCCGAACTGCCGGAGGGCGCGCGCTGGCGCGAATGGATGGGACGGGTCGAGGCGGCGATTTTCGCTTCGGCTTCGCCGGTGACGCGCGAGGCGTTGGCGCGGCTCGTCGGGCGGGAGTGCAATCTCGACGATCTCCTCGACGACATCGCCGATGAATTGCGGAGCCGCCCCTACGAGCTCGCCGCCGTCGCCGGCGGCTATCAGTTGCGCACCAAGCCGCGCTACGCCGGCGCCATCCGCGCCTTGGGGAATGGGGCCACGGACGGCGGCTTGCCCGAGCTGACGCCGACCGAACTCTTTGCCGTAACCGCGATCGCCTATCTGCAACCCGCCACCCGCGCGGAGTTGTCGCGGCTCGCCGGCAGGGAGGTCAGCCGCGACGTCATCGCCCGCCTCAAACGCCTCGACTTGATCGCCGCGGGGCCGCGCGCGCCCGAACCCGGCGCGCCTTACGCCTATGTCACGACGCGGCAATTCCTCAGCGTCTTCGGATTGGCGAGCTTGCGCGATCTTCCCGACATCGAGCGGTTGGAGGACGCCGGCTTGCTTGACCCGGTCCCTCCCGCCGTCGACCTCGACGGAGTCTTGGGTCTCGGCGAAGAGGACGCGGCGTTCGAAGACGAAGCGGATGACTAGGCTTTCGAGCGGGCGGCTTGCTTGTCCAAAAGGCGGCGCCGCGCATGGACGGCGCCATAGGCCGCCAGCAACGATGTCAATTCGGCCGCGGGTGCGCCGGCTGCGCGCTTGCGACTCCTCGGCGCCGGCTCGTCGTCGATGTCGAGGCGGCGCGCCAGCCGGCGCACCAAAGGTTGCAGGCTCGCGTCGATTCCGCCAGCTGTGACGATGGTCCGGCGCCAGGCGGCGATTATGGGATCGGGATCGGCCCAAAAATGCCTGCGCAATCGTTGGTCGAAGCCGGGCTCGATTCGCGTGAGGCAGCGGAGTCGCTCGGCCGTCGACAGTTTCGAAAATTTCTGATCGCACGGCGGATCTTGCAGAGAGGGCAGGGCGAGGAGCCGCTCGGTCAGCGCGCTCCTCCCCAAGAAGCCTTTCGCCGCCTCGATGCGGACCAGATCGTCGATCAGCTCCGCCGCTTGGCGCGTCGCCGCCGCGAGTTTGGGAGCCTGGGCCCGGCGAAGATCGAATCCGCAGACGGAGCATTGGAATTGGGGAGCGAGAGCGCGTTGGTTGAAGGGCGCGAGACCTTGGCGGCAAGCCGGACAGCGATCGATCAAGCGCCGGCCATGACGTCGGCAGGTCATGACGCTGGCGCGCCGCCAGGCCCGCCGGAAATAAGCCGCCTCGTCGTCGGCGAGGCACTCCGGGCAGAATTGCAGCCACGTCGCGCACATTTGGCCGGCCCGGTCCAAACCGACGGAATGGCGGAGCGGCAGAAGCAAGGGCCGCCAATCTCGGCCTCCGATTGTCATCGCCGCGATCCTATCGCGGCAAACGCCGGTTTGACGATGCAACAGGTTCAGGAGGGTCGCCGGCGCCTCGAGATCGAGCCGCGCCGACCAAGCGCCGGCGCCGAACCCGAGGCAGTCCCCAAAATGGCGCGGCGACAGGCCATGGGCGAGAGCGAGACGATGCTGCCAGCTCGAGAGCAGCTCGTCTTGCGCCGGGACCACCTCCGCCGGCCAGCGTTCGGGCACCAGGGTCGCGAGCCGCGGCTGCACTTCGATCGCGGGGCCGCCATGTTTGGGCAACGGCGGCCTATAGCAAGTCTTGGCGCAGCGGCGCCCTGCGGCGCTCGGACAGCGGCGTGTAACAAAGCGCGGATAGCGTTCGCGGCGTGATCCTCTCGGCGCCGTCATGGATCGCCAGTATGGCGGCGTCGACAAGAATGCGGACCGTCTCGCCGATCAGCCCTTCGGACAGGCCAAACACGCGCCGGGCGAGAGCTTCATCCGACAGATTGGATGGACGCGCGAGCGGCAGCGCCGCCTCCAGCGTGTCGAGCAGCGCCAGATAGGGCTCGCCATAACGCCAGCGCGGCACGGGCAGGGCCTGCAGCCGGCTCGCCATCTCCTGCGTGGCGTTGACGTGATCATAGACGGCGACCTCGCCGATCAGCACTGGCGACACGTCGTATTCCCGGCCGAGGCGCCTCAGAAACGCGAAAATCGCCTCGACGTCGCGCGAACGGCCGCGCAAGGCATTGTGGAATTCATCGAAGATCAGGACGCGGGGCTGCAATTGCTGGAGCAGCGCGTCGACCTGTTCGGCCAGTCTCGAAACCGAGCGAACGGCGGCAGCCGGCGCGCCGAAGCCTGCAATGACGCTCGCATAGAAATGCGCCAGGCCTGTTCCCTCGCGGGTCTGTAAAATCCATGCCTTGCGTTTGGGCGCGGACCCGAGGTGTTGCAGCACGAAACGCTCGGCGATCATCGTCTTGCCATTGGCGTAGGGGCCGACCAGCATCAATCCCTCGGTGCGCAGCGACGCCGGCCGCTCCAGCAACTCCTGGAGCCTCCGATGCGCGGCGAGCGCGGCGTCCGTGCCGATCCAGCGCGGCGCGCGGATGAAGGCGATGCGTTCCGTCGGCGGCGCCGCCAAGAGGGGCCGAATATGGTCGAAAAGATGCTCGGCCACCCGCGTCACCAGTTCTCGATCGGCAACAGCTTCTTGGACCGGACGGGATGGGGCGCGGCCGGCGCGCCTGCCGGCTCCAGGGATTGATGCGGCTTTGCGGCCTCGGCCGCTTTGGCCGAGCGGACGGCGTCGCGAAGTTCGCCTTTTGAAGAACGGGGGGCTTGCGTCCTGGTCGTTCGCGCGGTCGTCACGATCGCGCCGATCTCGCGCGATATCGCGACCTTTTCGGTCGCCGAGCGGGCTTGCGCCGCCCGTTGTTCGCGGCGATCACGCAGATGCTCCCATAAGGTGAGCGGCGTGGTTGCCCCGTCGCGCCGCGCCGCCACGCGGAACGTATTGTCGCCGGGATCGCGCACATAGATGCGGCTGATGTCGCGCGGATCGTATCTGATCTCCAATTTGTCAATTCGGTCGCGTTCAGGGACGAGAACGCCGAGCCAGGGCGCATAATAATGCAGTGCAAACAACTCGACGCCCTGTGGCGTCAGCCGTCGCTGCGCGCCTGGCAGGAAATTGAGCAGCACGGCGTCGGGAGCGTCGGCGCCGCCCGGCAGATCGGCGGCATGGGCGCGCCATTCGGCGAGTGGAACCTTCAAGGTCTTCTCGTTCATCTGGCTGTTGTGATCGATGATGGCGAGCGCCACGCAGCGTTCGAGATCGGCGAAGGTCAGGCAGGCCCGCTTCTCCGATGGATAGCCGTCGCGATCCATGATCGAGCGGCCGGTGGCGCCGTCATGCGTCCCGATCACGCCGTTGAGCTTTCCGAGCAGACGCTCGACCACGCCGCCCTCGTGCACGCGGCCTCGATCGCGGCGCCGGATGGACACGCCATATTCCGCGCAACCTCTCTGGAACGCCTTTCCGCGGAACTCCTTTGCCGAATCCGTGACGATTTGTTTCGGACGTCCGAAGGTCGGCCAATCATGCTCGATGCCGCGCGATTCGAGCCACGCCGCCTTCGGGCAGATGGCGTGGGCGAGGCACAACGCGACCGATAGCGTGCTCGGGGCCTCCAACGTCAGACAAAATCCCAGAACGCAGCGCGAGAAGACATCGACCAAAATGGTCAGATAGGCGCGGCCGACGAAGGCGCCCGCGCCGTCGATCACCTCGACGAACTGGATGTCGGTCGGCGTGTGGTCGATTTGCGTCACGGCGAGCGGTCCGGGCGCGCTGATATAGCCGGGTCGTGGCCTGAGCCGCCGCAGATGGTTCGGATTGGCCGAGCGCCGCTTGGCGATTTCCTCGGGCGTAAACAAGGCCGCGATGCGGCTGCGGACCGCCACATAGGATAGCGGCCATAAGCCTGCCGCTTCGCAGCGCGCCCGGATCTCGCCGACGACTGGAGCCAACGGCGGCGCCTCCAAAACCATCCATTTTTCTCGCAAAGTCGCAGCGATGATCGCCTCGACATTTTCGGCGAGCCTCTTGCTGCGGCCCGCGCCGCGGCGGGAGAGCAACGCCGAAACGGTCCGCTCGAGCCGATATTGCGCAAGCAGCACGTAGATGCGCCGCGTCGAGACCCGGAGCTCCCCAGCGGCGCGGGCGATCGCCGCATTGCGGGGTCCTTCCCCGTCCAGCACTTTGTCCAGCTCGCGGGCGATCAGTTTGGCGTTCCGCCAATTCTCATCGGCAGCGGCGCTCGGAGCCTTCGCCGTGCTTTGGACGCGTGAATTGAAGCGCCGCAAAAAAGCCCCCGGAATTGAATCTCTTAAGCAAAATTGAAGTTTTAAATCAAAAACGCGGCCCTGATAACACTCCAACCTGACGAAATCATTACGCTTTCGCTTGTTGAAGTTTTAAATCAAAACCGACAGCTGCGGGCTATCCCCCAAGACTTTTGTGGGACGCGCTAACCCGAAAATCCCCGTTGGGGTTTCGCCCGAGCCGGTCAATTCCAACAGGCCTATTTCCTTGGAAACACGCCGGTTTCTGGATGGAGATCGGCAATGCGACCAGCGAGGGAGCTGCGGCTCGGCCCAGCCTAATCGCCCCACAAGCCGGCCAGCGTCTCCGACAGGGCAGGGGACCTTGATCCCATCCGTCCCTCACCGCCCGGCGCCCTTGGCTCGGAAACGTGGAGCCGGCGGAGGGCCCAAATTGAAGTCCCAAATAAAAATTGAAGTTCATAGTCAAAAAACAGGCTGCAATTTCGGCCTAACCTCATGGGAACATCAGGGTTTATGGAATTGCAGTCCTAAAGCAAAAGCCACAACTTGGTCGCGCCGCGCTCGGCCTCCGAGTTAGGTGACCGAACGCGGCTGTTATCGGGCCTGGGAATATTGAGAGCGTCGATAGAGCGTCCTTGCGGCAAGGAAACGGATTGTCCGCCAGGCATCGAACGACTTAGTTTTGCCGAGCTTTGCGCGCAGCATAGCGTTGATCGCGCGCCGCCTTGCGCGCGGCCTCGTCCGCGATCACGCGCGCGGCGAGCCCGGCCAGTCTCGCTCCCTTGGCTGCCTGTTCGGCGGCCGTGGCTTCCTCGGCTGCGATCCTCTCGGCTTCCAGGGCGGCTTCGCGTTCAGCCCTTTCGGCGGCCTCGCGGGCGAGCTGCTTACATGTGGCGGCGGCGCGCTGGGCCTCCCGGATTTTTCTCGCCTCGAGGATCGCCTTTCGCTCGGCTTCCCGAGCTAAAACTGCCGGATCGTCGGGCCCCGGTTTGGCTCGAAATTTAGTCAATCGCGCGGCGACAGCATTTACGGCGGCGCTCCGACGCTCAACAAAACCCTTTTCTCTAAAATTGCTCAATGTTCGCCTTCTACTTTTGTCGTTGTGAGGGAGGGTCTAACATGTACCTCAAGACGCCAGGTTTCAACCGAAGTCAAAAGCTTCGCTTTGCCGCGATAGCGACCTCCCTCAGCAAAAGCGACAATTACAGAGCGTAGGGGATGCGGACGCCAGGATCGCCGGATGGGAAATTCTTGACGTCGTGGGTGACCAAAAGCATGGCGCGATCCCGCGCCGACGCCCAGATCACAGCATCGGGCAATTTGATCTTATGCCGCCGGCGCAGACCAACCGCCCGCGCGGCGATCCGCTCGTCGACGCCGATGATCTCAAAGCCGCTCAGAAAATCGCGCGTGATATTTCCTGCGCTCATGCTTGCGATCCTCGGCGCTTAGGGATCGCCGCGCCAAGAGGATGGAGCAAAGGGAGGGATAGCAGCGACAAGCGTCTGATCGGCTCCATCTGGACGCGAGGCAAGAAATCTGAATCCCGCGTGCGAGTTAACCTTTTCGGCCCCATAATTTCTAATAAGATGGGCAGCAAAAGTCTTCGCAGACACGCCGGAATGACATAAGAGGCTGCGGCGATCGATTATGAGGACCAATGCGGACGAACTACGAGGGTCCAAGATATATGCGCGCGAGGACCGCATGGCTGGCCGCTCTGGCTCTCGCTGCGAGCCTTCTTTGTTGCGTTAGAGCGCTGGCGGTCACTCTGGTCCGCGCTGAAACCGGCCAATGGGATCTCTCGCAGGACGGCGCCAACAGGAGCTGCCGCCTCACTCTGCAGGCGGGGCCGGTCACTTCGAGTCGTCGCGGTCTGGGAATGCCCGCCGGCTGCCGCAGAGCGCTCCCGATCCTCGCCAGCGTCGAAAGCTGGAGCCTTGTCGGCGACGATCACCTCGAATTTGCCGACACGACCGGCGAACCGGTGCTCGATTTTACAGAGCAGCCGGAGGGCTACTTCCTCGCCAGCGGCCCGCAGGGTGAGACCTATCGGCTTGTTTCGGTCGAACGCGTGCCGCAAAGGAATCCTTTTGCAGCCAGCCAGAGCGGCGCGAAGCCGGGCCAAGAAACAGGCCAGCAGCCCGTCCAGATTGCGACGAAGGGCAACGCTCCGGGCGGCGCGATTCGTCCGGCTGATGTGGCCGGCCGTTATTCAATTCTGCGCGAAGGCGGCCAGGATGCGGGCTGCATGTTGACCTTGGACGACAAGGAGGCCGGCCGCGGCGGCAACAAGGCTTTGCTCGCGCCCGCCTGTCGCGATCAAGGAATCGTGATTTTCGATCCCGTTGGCTGGCGGATCAGCGGCGGCCGCCTCATCCTTACCGCTCGAAAGGGCCACACCGCAAACCTCGATCTGCAAGCCGACGGTTCCTGGCTGAAGGACCCTAAGGAAGGCAAGATCCTTAGCCTGAAAAAGCAGTGAACTCCCCTCCACGGACTGGCATAGACGGATTGTGCGGCTGCAACTGGGACAGACCGGAGCGCCGCCGATCCCCGGCCACCACATCCAGCAGCACATCTTGTGCGCCGCCTCTTCAGACAAATCGCAAAGATGAATCAGCGAAAATGTCCGCGCTACCGCTGATGCGACAAAATGCTGCGCCACAGCAGGATTCCAAGAAAATAGCCAATCATCCTTGTACGATATAGCGAACCTAACGTCTTTCTATCTGATTGATTCTATCGTTCGGTGTGTTGGTGCCATAATAACGGCGAATTGAGACCGTCAGCTCCGGTCTCCTTGTAGCGTAACTTCGAGCCGCCGTCTCGGCGCCAGCGCGGCGGCATAGGCCTAGGTGCACTTGAGCGTGGTGCTTAAGCTAGAGACCGTCCCGCCGACGACCGGTTTCAAATCGCGGCTCTCAGTCGATAGAGACGACACCTTGACCCCGCGATCTATGAATGGAACGCGCTTGTCAAGCGAACGGCGAACACTACGTTAGTATCTCTAAAGCATAGGAGCGCCTAATATGGCCAAAGTCAAAAATTTGCGCCGTGACATTGAGACATTGAGAGAAACCATCCATCTCCATTGGGAGGATCTTGCGACTCGCAATGTCACCGCCGGCGAACGAGATGAAATTCGTCAGGACATAAGATCGTGTGTAGGCGAATTGGAGAAGCTTCTCCACCGCCTCGATAATTTGAAACCAAAATCTGAAAGCTAAAATTCCTTCGAAAAGTTTCAGACGATCGCTCCTTCCATCCGCATTGCCGCGACACGGCGTTCGGCTGCAACGTCAAGCTTATAGCCCGCCATCCCGTCCCATGGCCGCAAGGCGCAGGCCCTTGGTCACAAATTTATCGTCGGCCATGTTATCGGCTTCGGGAAGCTTCGCAACCGTCGCGGGAGCGGAAATGCTTGCCTCGCCCCACTCGACTCACGATCCCTTATTTCCAACAGGGAGAAACAGGTCAGAGCGGCTGGCGTCCGCCTGGCATCCGACCTTCTCACATAGTCAAGGATAGGCCATGGCCGATACGAACGTCCCGCTATCGCTCCTGCCGGCCCACATCGAAGAGACCGTCCGCTCTATCGCGCGGCTCCACGGCGAGCACCACCAGAACACCACGCCCCTTCAACGAACCGTCGATCGCATGACGGCCTTGGTGGGTCGCCCTCAATTCATCGGCGTGTTGACCGCCATCGCGGCCGGTTGGGTCAGCCTCAATCTGTTCGCCGCCGCGCTTGGCTTTCGCCCTATCGATCCACCTCCCTTCTCGGGGTTGGCAAGCGCGGTGTCGCTGGTGTCGCTCTACATAGTCGTCTTGATCCTGGCGACCCAGCGGCGCGAGTATCAACTTGCCCAACTCCGCGAGCAGCTGACCTTGGAGCTGGCGATCTTAAGCGAGCAGAAAACGGCGAAGGTGATACAGCTACTGGAAGAGTCCCGTCGGGATAATCCACTCATTCGCGACCGGGTGGATCAGGAAGCGGACGCCATGGCTCAGCCTGCCGACGCACAATCGGTGCTCGAAGCGATCAAGGAGAGCCACGCCGAGGCGGAGCAGATCAGCGGCCGCGCGGAAAATCCATAGGGGCGGGAGACCCGCCGCAACCTGTAAAGCCAAGGTTGAGCAGACGGCTATGTCCGAATGTCATGACTTCAATCAAGCGCAACCAACGAACCGCTTCGGAGCCGCCTGGGACATGGCCTCCGCCGTCTAGGACATCGCGCTTTGTCGCTCCCACAGAAAGCGGCTTACCTTCGAGCCCAAGACGACCCTTCCCGCGGACAATCCTCGAACATTTGCTGATCAGAGGCGTCAGCCTAAGCCGCAGGCAGCCAATCGAGGATCTAGGTCGGATCGTGATCACCGCCTCCAGAGATCCAAAGTCTGGTCGTCCCCCCACGTCATGCGGGAGACAATACCCCCTTTCGATGGAGCGCCGCCGCGTTCAGCGAGACTAACGACATAGAACGAGTTCGTCTGAATCGGCGCGTTAATTCAGGGAGATCATCATCAGTCTCCATTGAGATGCCAACGCTGGGTTCATAGTGCTGTCCGAGATCGCCAAGCGCCTCGCGCGGATGTCCGGGTCGAGGGCCTCAGCTCTGGCTTCGCGAACCCAACACGCGGGGCGGACGCTGCGTGACTACCGCCACCTTAACGGGCGTCAGTGCGCCGATCAGATCCTTAACAGTCTTGGTCTTAGTCGCTGCGGCGGAGCAATTAGACTGGCTGACTGCGATGAAGGCGCCTACCCCCGCGCCCGCGAGAAGGCGACGTAAGTGAAGACAACCTGCAAGCCTCCAGCCCGCGGCCGACGCCAGCGGGCGGCCCGCAGCAGCATCTCGTCGGGCTGATCGGTCACATCCGCCAGCGCTTGAGCCAGAAAGTCGAATGTTAAATTGGAATAGAGCGCTACGGCGCCACGCCAGGTGCGCGCAACAGCGGATCACCCCTTTGCTTAACTCGCGATTCCGCTGTCAAATCGTCCTCACCACGCCAAATCCCGGCAAATTCCAACTCCACCCAGAATGATGACTTGAGCAGTCACCTTGGCCAGACGCGGAACTCCAGTCCTATGCATCGCGCGCAATGCTTCGTCCCGAAGTCATTTCCTTACATGGCTCATCACCCCAATCAGCAAACCCGCGGAAAATGCGGCGAGCACCGACAAGAACGGATAGACCGTGCTCGTCGTAGCGGAGCCCTGCTCGGGGACGAGTTCGGAAATCGACGCGGTCAATTTTGTGATGTCGCCGCGCAAAGCCGCCAAATCCGCAGCGAACGTCTGCGAGACTTTCTCGGTAGTCTTGATATCAGACACCTTGTTCTCCTGGGTTTCACAAAATTGGCTTGAACGCCGCTGTCATAAAAGGGCTGCGGCGCCACTTGAGGAGCCAACGAGACGAAAGGCTCGGGGATCCCACCGAAGCTAGCGGCGAGGACTGCAGTCCAATTATTTGGCGCTGCTTCTTTTTCGCTGATGGCGAGCGATCCATGTTTATACTGATCTCCCAAGCCCGACGAAAGTCTGATGGAACCCATAAGATCGTTGCCGACGAGAATCCTAATGGCTCGTTGAAATTGCTTGAAGCCAAGCATCGGACCGACGCGGAGTTTGATCAATGCCCGATCAAATTGTTCGAGCGTTTCGAGTACTGAAGCTGGGTTTGCTAGCCACGGGAATGCGCACCGTGGACTCCTCCAGCCGCCTCGTTCGAAGGCGGACAGCCATCGAGCGTAATATTGCACCCAGTCGGATAATTTTGACGCAATCCCGCCGCTGAATCCGATCTGTTGTCGGTCACCAATTCGAAATGAAGTCGACTACCTGAGCCGGCCTACGGTTCTCTCTGTTTGCTCCCCGTAGGTCGGGAACTACGGCACTTCCCCTCGTAGATCATCAATGAGGAGAATGGAATGCCGGGGGAAGCGAGAACTGACGATGCGACAATTGCGATAATTATTGCGGCATGACATGATAAAACGATCCACAATGCCCAACCGAAAAAGGGCGAAGGAACAATCATACCCGTCATCCGCATGCAACAGCGAATTCTTATCGTGGAAATCCGCCTAACCTCCCGGCGTCCAGTGGTCGTGTGGATCATTCAACCGGATCATCCGCGGACACTTTTTCACCAAAATGCACCGCTAGCGGGCGTAAGCGCCTAACTCTTGCCCAGCCTAGGACTTGACCGAACTCAACAGCGTTCTCTGTAAATGAGTTTTAACGCCCCACTGAAGGCGGCCGCCTAACGGAGAATCTCAACATCCTCCGCCAATCAGCCTACAAGACGCTGTCCCTCATCCCAACCTGCCAGCCCGGATATAAATGCAGTCGCCGCGTCGCCGACGCAGATCTTTTGAGCTCGGCGGCGGAGGAATTGGCCTCCCGCTTGTCAAAAGCCACGCTCGGACGCGCCTGCGTCGCCGTCCTGCTACGCCCCTCTTGCTAAGGACACCCCCGCCGATTTGACCGATTACTTCGGCGAGGGCTGTGCTCACACTTGTCCGATTGCGAGAGGGCGACTCTTACTCTTGCGCAGAATTCAGCGCACTATGCCGAGGACCCAGAGGATCAAAACAATGATCAGAACCGTGCCAAGCACGCCCCCGAGGCCTGTTCCCCCATAAGTGTTATAGGCGTAATATCCACCGCCGCCGCCAAACAGCAATAGTAAAATAAGAATGATAACGATCGTACTCATGGTCTTGCTCCTGTTTGAGGCGTCGCTGAAGCGATTACAAATAGCCCCTTAGAAGGATATTCGGCTTTGCCGAACTGGCAAGGCATCATCACCATTCTTGCAGCCGGCACGCGGTCAAGGCCCATGCCTGGAGAACGAGTCTGTTGCTAGATTGCCGAGTAGACGATCAAACTCCATCTTCGAAACGCCGTAGCACTCGCACGAGAGGTTCTCGAGCGCGCGACGATCGAGGATCGTGACGTGCCCACGCTTATAGCGGATGAGGCCGGCCCGCTGCAACGCGCCTGCCGCAGCGGTAACGCCGGTCCGCTGCACCCCTAGCATCATCGCCAGAAATTCCTGCGTAAGTAGAAACTCATCCGATTGCATGCGATCGTGCGTCATGAGCAGCCAACGACAACATCGTTGCTGAATTGTATGAAAGTGATTGCACGCGGCGGACTGCGCGACCTGGTTGAAGAAAGCGTGGGCATAGCGAAGCATCACCTTCCGCATCGATGCGCTTTGCGCCATTTCCTTTTTGAATAGCGTCGCCTTCATTCTCAAGCCAGCGCCAGGAACTTGCACGTAAACGCTGGTGGGCGCCCTACTGTCACCAAACACGAGGGGCAAACCGACCACGCCCTCATTTCCGATGGTTCCCACTTCCGCCGCTTCGCCGTTCGCCATGGTATTTACCAGGGAGCCGACGCCAGTCTCAATGAAATAGACAAATCCAATTGGCTTTCGAGCATGGTAGAGCGACTGCCTGTACTCTAGCGCTATAGGCTGAAGATGCGACCGAATCCGCTCGTAATCCCCCTTCGTCAGCAAACTAAGCAAACGGTTGGAACGCAGGACCGCAGCCATGCGGCTCTCCACCACCTTGCTCCTCCTCTCTGTCATACTTAAATTGCATCACGGCCGCCGAGCCGACTGACGAACTAACTTACTTTTCGAGGCAGTGCGTGTTGCGCCCTTGTTGCATTGTCGTCGACAAGTATCTTCCTTGCGCCTTATCGCGGGCTCTCGTCGACCGCGCCTAAACGCCTATAACTAATATAGGGTGCGCCCATTTTCTGGTTGTGGCAAGGCCAATGTCTTACATCAGACATTTTATCGACTTTGCTTCGCGTAGGAGGCGTTGTCGGGGAACAGCTGAGACGTCGCGATAAAGCGCGGACGCGGGCACGCCCTGTCAACCTAATATTCGAACCCAGTACAGCCCTCAATAGATCTTCCTACGAAACAGTCAGGAGAAACGAATTCAGACCTCCTTCAATGCTTCATGGGATCAAAGCCGATCTCAGCGGCTTCAAATGCAAGGAGCGGGGGACGCGCCAAAGAGATCGAAACTGCGAAATCAATGTCTCATATCCGACATAACTGACTTGGATCAATGCAATTTGGTTGACTGTGATGCAGCTTCCGGCAGCTTCGGCTTTCCGGGCAACGGAAGCCAACGCCCGCAGGAAGGGTTGATGATATGACCATCGAACATTTGCTGCACCGCGCGGGCTTACCGTCAAACACCATATTTGAAAGCCCGGAGCGCTGCACGAACGCGAGCTATGAACGCGAACTGACTAGACATAGATGCACAGAGCGCTTGTTGCGAGACGCTCTCGCTCGGGAGGCAGCGCTGCTTCGGCAAAAGGACGCGTTGATCCAACAAGGGGAGATTTTGAGCGAGGAGTCCGATCACAGACTGTTGAATGGGCTGCAGATGGTCGTAAGCCTGCTTTCGCTGCAAAGTCGGGCGGCGACGAATGCCGAGGCGGCGGCGCAATTGGCCGTCGCAGCCCATCGCGTGGCCACGATCGAGCGCGTCCACCGGCGGCTCCATTATTTGGATGGCGTAAAAGCGGTTGAGTTCAAGCAATACCTCGAGGATCTTTGTCGCGATTTCTCCACGATGTTGAACTCAGAGGTTCTCCCAGAGCAGGCCATCGTCGTCGAGGCGATTGAAATCAAACTGCTCACCGCCACCGCCATTCCGCTCGGCTTCATCGCCAACGAACTGATCACGAACGCAGCGAAATACGGCAAAGGCCAGATCGCGGTCAGGTTGGAGGCAAATCCCGGAAAGGGCTACGCCCTATCGGTCGCCAATGATGGCCCGGTTTTGCCGGAGGGATTTGATCCAGCCGCCTGCAAAGGATTGGGGATGAGGATTATTCGCTCTTTTGTCAAACAGATCGGCGGTGAATTGCGGATCGGTGGAGGCGATAAGAAGCAAGGTGCCCGGTTTACGGTGCTATTCTCCTGAATGTTGGCAAGTCGGTCGCCGATCGGGTCCGATGATAGCTCTGCTCGCAACGCTGGTGTCGTGGAACCGGGGCGAGGTAAAAAGAACGGCTTCTGGACAATGAATCGCGACGTTCTCTACCTCATCATCGGCGTGCTAGCAGTCAATGTTCGGTTAGGTTCTGGAACGGGAGATTGGTCATGTCACTTGGGCTCATACTCGTCATCATCCTCATTATCTTTTTGCTTGGCGGCTTCAGTGGTCGTTTCGGCGGCTATGGCTATGGCTATGGTCACGGCGGCGTCGGCGTCATCGGCGTCATCCTGATTATTGTCGTCGTATTGCTTCTTATGGGTAGGTTGTGACCTGACAAAGCGACGTCAAACTCTGCAGCTTGAAAGAATGCGTCAATCCACGGCCTCGGCGCCGGGCGGTTGGTTCCAGTCGTCGTTGGCTAAACCGGCGCGCTTGCCTCACGTTAATGTATCGAAGACCCGGAAGCAGGCGTGAGGTATGTAATGAGACGAACCTTTTAGGAAACGGGAAGCAGCTAAGACGCTGCTAAAAGCGAAGTTAGGGCGCAGTGGGGAAGCCTGGCTGATGACGGTTCTGTGCTCTCCAAAGGTAAGCGCAACGCATTGAGCGGTTTTTCTCAAACCCGTTACGGCCTGACAACGGAGCAAGCCGAACGTGAAACGGAGTTTTGAACCCAGCACCTCAAATAGAAGCAAGGTCTGTGCGCTTTCCTCGCGCGGATGCTCGCAGACGCGGCGCATGGCTATTTTGCATCCTCAGTCCCGGCAGCAAACCCAGCATCGTAAGGTCCGGAAAGGTCCGGGTGGAAACGACAGGTTCTGTGCGGCCATCGCCATCGAAAAGGCGTTCGGCTACGTCAGCAATTCCGCCAACCGTCGCGAAATGAAAGTAAATGCGCATTGCGCGTTTCGCTTCGCAAACGGAGTCGGCGCAGCCAAAGCCCTCAATCATAGTCAATGTGAGACCCTTCCGCGGGAAACCAAGAGGAGAAGCGCATGCGAACATTCATTTTGGTGACGACGTCGGCGATTTCGCTAACGGCGGGAAGTGCTCCTTACGTCAATTGCGCGCAGGCGACGCCATCGTTCAAGGAACTGCAAGACGCCGCTCCTGTGAGTAACATCGAGAACGTCCAGTTCTCCTTCGGCGGCCACCGATATTGTTGGTATCCCGGGGGCTGGCAAGGACCCGGTTGGTACTGGTGCGGCTATGCTCGGAGGCGTGGCCTGGGCTGGGGCGGCGGCCATGGCTGGCATGGTTGGAGCGCTCCGGGTCGCGGTGGTGGCCAGGGCGGCCATCACGACGAGGGTGGCGGTCGCCACGGTGGTGTTCATGGCGGCGAAGACGGTGGTCCGAGCGGTGCTGGCGCGAGCGTCAAGGGCGGCGGCGGCCCAGGTGGTGACCAAGGCGGTCACAGCGGCGGAAGCGGGGCTCCGAAGAGCGGTGGCGGGGGCACCGGGGGAGGGGGCGGTGGGCCAGGGGATGATCAAGGCGGTCACAGCGGCGGAAGCGGGGCTCCGAAGAGCGGTGGCGCTGGCGCCGGGGGCGGCGGTGGCCCAGGTGGTGATCAAGGCGGTGGGGGCCACTGAATAAATTGCTTGAAGCACACGACTTGGTCGAAGGGCATTCTGCGGAAACATCCAAACAGGAGACCCCCGGATGAAACCTATCACTATGGTAATTATTGGCGCGCTGCTTGTTGCGTTAGCCGTAGTTGGATACCTGTATTATCAGAGAACGAATAACGATATCACAATCAAACTGCCAAAGGTCGAGTTCAAGCAATAAGATCTTGCTCGAAACAGACGCGCATCGGCCACGGAAGGGCATTTTAGCGTCAGCTCAACATCAGAAACCATCTGGGAGACAAAAGTCATGCAGAAAAGTATTGCGTCCTGCCTAACGACCCTGGGCATTGCAGCTGCCGTAGTTCTTCCTTCGGCCTATGTCGCTCATGGTCGGAGCGATCGGGCAGAAAGGCCCGCCTTTTCAATCAGCCAATGGGTCGACCATGCCGACGCGGGCATCGCGGATCTCAAGGCAAACCTTCGCCTGTCGGCCGAGCAAGCCAAACATTGGCCCGGCCTTGAGTCCGTGCTGCACGATATCGCGGTGAAGCGCGCCAAGAGTTTGGCAGGCGAGCGCGATGGTCAAACCGGCAACGCCTCCAGCGAATCATCAGCCCTCGCTTCCCCTCCGGTGGCAGAGGAAGACGAAAATGTTGAGGCCCCGACGGAACGGGACGCACGTAGTAATATGGCCCCTGACGACATTGGGGAGATGAGGCGCGAGGCCGATGCCCTTACGGTGCAGTCCGCGAACTTGCGGCAAATCGCCGACGCAGCGAAGCCGCTCTATGACTCCCTTGACGACCATCAACGCCGACGGCTTGTGCAGTTCGTCCATAACGTTTTGCGGGGCGACGAAGCGGAGGATTCGCGCGACCGGCGCCGCTGAGCGAGATGCGTTCGGCAAAGAGGGGATCGACCATCGCCGTTGACACGTCTCTCGATTCGGTCCCCGATCAAGCTTGAATCCACTCTGACTACAGGTGCCTGCTGGTTGTGATCTAACGCCCAAAAGTTCTTGGAAACTGGTTATGACTTCGAAGACAATTCAACGTTTCACGTAGTGTGTGATAGGCGAATCAAGGACTAGACATTCTGCCAGCGGCCTTGAGCGCCGGCCCAGCGGACGCGTGACTGTATTATCGATGGGGCGCTCGGGCCGCGAGCCACACGCCGGCATGATGCCGAGACAAGCCTCTGCTGCTCTATGCAGTTTAACGACTCTACACTGACCGGGAAGATGAGAAGACTGGTGCGCAGATAACGCCACACCATGGTGTTCTCCTTGTTATCAAGTTAAATTCAAGGGGACCCGCGAATCCGATAAATTATCATTGCTCTACGCGCAATTCGGATGCACCTTCACTATGCAAATGTCTATTGTCTTGAAGGAGGAATAGATGAAATTCATACGAATAGTCGTTCTAGCGGCCTGCGCCGCCTATGGTGCAATCATAGGCGGCGCCAACTTGGCCCAAGCCACGCCAATGAATGGCGTCGGCATGACGGCGCCGGCGGTGCTGATTATTGAAAAGCCTATTGCGGATGCGTTCCCCGTCGAAAAGACATACTACTACTACCACAGACGGCATTATTATCATCCTTATTACCATCGTCGGTATTATCACCGCCATTACCACCACCGGTATTATCACCACCGCTATTGGTAGGGAAGCGAAACGCGGATAGCGGTATAGAGCCGGCTTGACGGGTCGGCTCTATTAGTGAGTGTCCCGATCAAATAGTTCGTTTGGGCATAGTCAATTTAATGAGGAGGTAGAGTGCGCCGAGGCCGATGAGAGTGATCGGCCCCCATTGATGGGTCCGGTTTCGATGTTGGCGCATTGACGGGCACCGTCACATTAACGGACATGGAGCGAAAGGTGGGGTAAGCATGAGCGATGTCGAACCTTCGCGAACCGCTTTATCGGCGTCATCGGTTTCCCCCTGAGATCATCAGCTATGCGGTCTGGCTCTATTTCGGCTTTCCCTTGAGCCTCCGCATGGTCGAGGAGATGCTCGCGGTGCGAGGCATATGCGTGAGCTACGAAACCGTGCGGCGATGGGCGATTAAATTCGGCCGGACGTTCGCCAGTGAGATCCGCCGAAGGGCCCCGGCGCGCGGGGACAAATGGCATCTGGACGAAGTCGTGGTTTCCATCGCTGGCGAGACGTACTGGCTCCGGCGGGCGGTCGATCAGCACGGCTTCGTTCTCGACGTTCTGATCCTCAAGCGGAGAGATCGTCGCGCAGCGCAGCGTCTCCTGACGAAACTTCTGAAACGTGCAGGCGTTCCTCCTCGGGTCATGATCACCGACAAGCTTAAATCCTACGGCGCGGCGCGGGCGGAAGATGGGCCTTCAGGTTGAGCATCGCCAGCATAAAGGCCTGAACAATCGGGCCGGGAATTCGCATCAGCCGACAAGGCGACGAGAACGGATCATGAAGCGTTTCAAGTCGAGAGCGCAGGCGCAACGGTTCTTGTCCAGCCACGATCAAGTCGCCAATCTCTTTCACATCCCTTATCCAGAATACACAACAGCGGACGAGCGCCACGCCGCGAGTGAACGCGCTTTTACGGCGTGGCGCGCAATTTCCAAAGCAGCCCTCGCCGCATGATATAGGCTCGGCCCCATATGGACGCCCTCTTCTACCTGAGTCAGGCTAATGTGACGGTGCCCCTCGATGATGCGTAGCCCGTCCCTGATCGGAGATCGATCCGCGTCATTCGGACCTCGCCCGTCAACGAGGGCGGCTCAGCAGTCGCGCAAGATGCAGAATCTCGCGATGGGCGCGGCTCATGGCAAAAAGACAGGAGCTGTCGGAAAGAAGATTCGCGAGCTGCGGATAGATGGCGTTTTCGTCCGCACGCTCGCATGCCGCTTGAGCTGCCGGAGAATGGTCGTGTCGCTGGCCGCCATGCCCAGACAGCACAGCAGCCTTTCGCTGACGCGGCCGCCAGCGGCGTGTCCAAAGAGCCGCAGGAACTCGCCGACGCGGCGTGTTCACCGAGCGAAAGCGGGCGGCGCCTGTCAATTTCTCGATGACGGTCTTCTGCCCACATTCCTCGTTGCGGCATCTCCAGCGGCCTGTCCGTCCGCAGCCGGACGATCACCGGCGCGCTCTGGAGCGGAAGATCCTGCAAGCGCCGCACGTGTCAACTGTGCCTCAACGTCGATTGCGTCGCGCACCTCGGGCAAGATCGCGCCCCGGTTCCTTGCGCCGAAACAAGCCAACGTCCGTGGAAAAATTCGACGCCGCGCACCTCAATCCCCGGCCCAAAGGACAATTTCGATTTTTTTTCTCCATGCCCTATCAGGACAAAAAGCGCCACCTATGCAATATCAAGTACGCAAAGTGAAGCAAACCCCTAGATCTGGAACAATCAAGGTGCGATGATCACTTGCGTCAGGCAGCGGGGGGATGGAAAATCTATCTCGACCTCACGCGCTGAAGGCGCGATTAGCAATGTCGTCATAAGCGGCATGAATAGACGCCGACAGATGCGATGGTCGGCCCCGCGGCGCGCACCGGGTACCGCAGGTGCGAACGCCCGTGCTTGACGGCCGCGGCGGCTCTCGGCCGTTCGAACTGCCGCCTAAGACCCAAGCGTTTTGCTCCCCGCAAATTGACTTGGTCAAGATCGAGGTTTTCATGCGGCTTCTTGCAATCGAAGACGAGCCCAGGCTCGGGCAGTTGATCGTATCAAACCTAACGCAAGCGGGGTTTGCCATAGACTGGTCGCAGACGTTAGGTGAGGGGAAGGAGTTTGTGGCGGCAAATTGCTATGATCTCATTTTGCTCGACCTGAGGCTTCCCGATGGGAACGGCCTCGATTTCCTTAGAGCCCTCCGGCAGAGCCGTAACAATGTTCCCGTCGTCATCTTGTCAGCTGCGGACACCGTAGATGATCGTGTGATCGGCCTAACAGAAGGTGCTGATGACTATATCGTAAAGCCGTTTTCCTCTTCCGAATTGGTCGCCCGAATACGTACCGTCTTGAGACGGCCCGGGGCAGCGCTTGGGATCAACCTTGTCTGTGGAAATGTCGAATTCAACACCGTCAGCTCAGCAGTTTCTATCGGGGGTGCTCCGATCCAAGTGCCGCGTCGCGAACTCTCCATCCTCGAAGCGCTTATGCGGGCGAACGGTCGAGTAGTTACCAAAGCTGCGCTTGAGGAAGCCGCCTACGCCATGGATAACAATCGGCAGTCCAATGTCATTGAATCGCACCTGTCCCGGCTTCGTCGTCGCCTGGAATCTGCCGACGCACAGATTAGTATCAGAGTGGCTCGTGGCATTGGCTATCGCCTGGAGGAGACAAGGGACCAAAATGCGGTATCTGACGAATTCTCCAGCATCCCTTAAAGCAAGACTGCTTGCTGCGCAGTGTGTTGTCTTCGTTGCAGCATTGCTGGCCTTCATCGGCACATATTTGGCATTTGAAAAAGGGGATATGCGATATCATGTCATCGATGCTACGTATGATTTGACCCATCAGTTGGCGCGGTCGATTGTCAAATCGCCAGATGGCTTTCCCGAGTTCGCAATCCCAATCAGTCTCGCCCACGAAATCGAACGGTATCCTCATGCGCAATATGGGGCCATCGATGAAGCGACAGGCGGCGCAGTCGTCAGTCCCGGGCAAGCAATGCCGCCGGCCGAATTGCCAAAAGAGCCGAATGTCTCCGAGGGATGGTTTCGCTATGTCGGATCGGACAATGTTCCGCGCAACGGCGCTTTCAAACGGGTAATAACGCCCTACGGTTCCTATCGCGTTTATTTCGTGCAGGTAGAATCCGTGTTTGGTCTGACATTAGCGGGCCTGGAAGACGAATTACACGACGAGATATTCCCTGTCTTTTTGCCAATGATGATAATCGGCCTACTCGTCACGTGGAATACCGTCCGGAGGGCGCTGCGGCCACTGCAACGCGCATCGGATGAGGCGGCGACGATATCGATGGATCGTCCCGATAGTCGAGTATCGACCGATCGTTTGCCAGCCGAGATATTGCCTTTAGTCACCGCGATTAACAAGGCGATCGGCCGTCTCCAGGCCGCTCTCGCGCAGCAACGGCGCTTCAGCGCCAACGCCGCCCATCAATTGAGAACGCCGCTCGCGATCCTGCGAACAAGGATCGATGGGCTTCCGCCCACGACGGTACGGACCGAGCTTTTGCGCGACGTCGATCGCATGACGCGTCTCGTCAGCCAGCTTCTCACGGCCGCCCGCCTCGAGGCGGGGCAAATGGCAAATTTTGAAGAAGTCGACCTGACGGAATTCGTCAGACGAATACTGGCCGAAATTGCGCCGCTCGCCCATGCCGCTGATCGAGATCTGGAACTTGATTCGCCAGGCAAAGTGACTGCGATAGTAAGCGCCTCGGCTCTTGAGGAAGCTGTTCGCAACCTCGTCGACAATGCCCTACGCCATACCCCGCCCGGCAGCACGGTAAGTGTCTCCTTGCAGCCTGGCGCGACGATCGAGGTTCGTGATAGTGGGTCCGGCGTGCCTCTAGAGCTCCGCGGGCAAGTCTTTGAGCCTTTTTGGTCGGCTGCGCGCAAATCTGAAGGAGGCTCCGGACTCGGGCTGGCGATTGTGCACGAGGCGATGCAGGCCCAAGGCGGTTCGGTGGAAATTGCCGACGCAAAGGGTGGGGGAGCCATCTTCCGACTCGCGCTCCCACAGGATTCGATGCTCGTACGAGGACTCGGCCTTGCGTCAGTCGACGCCTCCCACGCGGCTGGGACGGCGATGGATCCTGGATTTTCAGCTACCAAAGCCTAGAGGCCCCAATTCAACCGCATGCGATTGCGGTCCGATGCAACCGAAAGCCTCGCGCCACGCCGGCCATTCGTAGAAATTTCGATAGCGAGGAGGAAGCCAAGCTGATTGCTTTGGCGGGATCCTATCCCCCCGAGGCCCACGTTTCGCGGATACCGTGATTGTCGGAGAACGAGGCCGTAGAGCTGGACATCATCGTTCGCGGCAGTGACAGCACGAACTGGTGCACTCTCAATGAACCGGCGCGTAAGTCTGCCGTAATACTGGGGTCAGACTACGGTTAACATAAACTAATATAGTCTCCTCGTGCGGTTAGAAGCGAGTCACAGAACTTATGCCTGAAGCCCCGATGGATTTCGAAAGTCGCTCTTAAGCTTGCCACTTCCGTTCCGTCGAACTCGCGGAATTCAATTGTCTCTCGTGTCAAATATCGCTTTCTATTATCCCTGGTGGGCGAGCTCCTGCTAGCAGCCTCCGCCATCGGGCCGCTTGCCCAAGCGGCCGTGCGCGGAGATGCAACCCCAACGGTGCGGGTTGTCGATCCGCTGGGCCTTTGTCATGCGCCAGGACAGAAAGGCAGCCGCGGCTGCCTCCAAGCGAACAGGCGTGGAGGCTGGGTTCTTCTGGGGATTCGGGCGACGAAACGAGAGGCGAAGCGGGTGCAATCTGCGCGGAGGGCGCGCCTGGCTCATTGGCGCCTCGGCCGAATTTTGGCCTCAAAGTACGCCGATTGGCGACAATCCGAAGCATACCGAATAGTTCCCGAACGCTAATATCATCGAATGTAGCGATCGCAACAAGTTAGTGCAGGTGCTATGAACCGGATGGCTATCAAAACTATGGCGCTACAAGCATCTTCAGTCTCGCAGTCTGGCCGATGCCCGCTTGCGTTCGCGGAGAGATTCTCGCCGCTGCCGGGTTGCTTTGCTTCCCCCAGTCGGCGTGACGGTCTGGCAATCGGAATACCAACGTTGATCGCCTTGGCGCCGATGCTGGGTCATCGCCTCGATGATCGGAAAATTGTAGCCAGACGACAGGCTTCCGACCTTGCTTCGCATTATGCCCTGGCGTCGGAAATTCCATTGCCTGCCGGAGTGGACCTAAAGGACTTTTTTGTCGCGCCGCTCGACATTTTGCCGTTTCGACGAGCTGGCCAGCGGCGCTTTCAGCTGCTTGAGCTCAATGGAACTGGAATCGGCGGCCTGACCAATATGCCGGTCGAATTAGTCGAAGAAATCCTCGATACGATCGGTGAGATCGGAAATGCCTGCAAAGGGCCAGCGCCGCTCGTGGTGGTGGCGTCTTCAGGACGGGAGGCGATGGGCGATCGCAAGCCTAGTCACCTGCTGCATGAGAAGCTTCTATTCGTCGATCGGATCGCCCGGGCTCTGGAAGAGCGCCTTGGCGATGTCGAAATTCTCGCGCTTGATACGCTAGTTGCGAATGGCGGGTGGCGAGGCCCCTCCCGTCCGACTGTGCTCCTGGGATACACCCGAGAGCTAGTTTCGCACACTCATGTCATCTGCGGTATGCCGCGTTTGTTCGGCCGCAGGGTTGCTGGAATTGTCAATGACCGGTTCCTGTTCAATCTGACAGCGGCATATGGCGCCTTGGATGTCGACTCATTCTTACCAGCCAACCGGTGCTATGAATCCGGAGCTGACAAGGCGACCGCCTACCGCCATGTAAATTCCTTCGCCGCCCGCAATACCTTCGACGAGGTGGGTGCAGCAATCCACTTCGACGTTTGCAAAGATGCAGAAGGCCTAATCGAAACCGTCCAGACTCGCCTCGGCCGCGGCGAGCAGATCGTCATCAAGCCGAGCGGCACGGGGCACGGCGACGGCATCGAGTTCTTCTTCGGCGGCGAAGACGAAGAAGTTATCCGAGAGCGGTTAGGGCGCTCGCTGGCCGTCGTTCATGAACGTTACGGACAAGGCGCCGGCTTCCCCTACGCCGCGACGGAATATCTGGACGCCGAAGTGATCAGGACGCCGGGCCATATCTTGAAGGGCTGCAAATTTGAGCTGCGGATCGTCGTTTACCGCAGAGGCTCGATGTTGCGGGCAGTTCCGTCAATCGCTAAGGTGGCGCCGGAAGTCTGGGATGCGCACAATCCGACGCGCGGTTCCCTTATCAACAATATTTCTGCCTCGGTCAGGGGCGAAAAGACCGGCGGCGCGGATCATCTGCTGCCGTTGTGCCTGCCGGAGACGCTATCCATCCTAGATCTCGATGAGGACATTCTGACCAAATTGTGCCGTTGGGGGACAGGTTATGTCGCCCATGTCCTTTCGGAAACTCGGCGCCCGTCGTCCACGGTGGGCCTGTGATGAAGCGGCGGATCTTTTCGCTTCTCGAAATCTTGCTTGGTATCGCCTTGTTGCGAGCAGCCCGCCGCGCTCACCGCCAGCGGGTCGGTCTGGTCCATAGCAAGGACTGTCTACTAGAATTTGGAGACGCCCGCCCGCATCGGGTGGGCGCCGCATGACAGGGCGAGCGGCGCCGCTGCCACGGGCATGGCGGATTTATGCCGTCTGCAATTTCATCAGCCAGATCGGGACCTGGATGCAGTCGACGGCGCAGGCGTGGCTGGTCCTCGAACTGACGGGGTCGTCGGAGCTGCTCGGCCTTTTGGTCGCAATCCAATATTTTCCGGCGGTCGTTTTGGCCATACCGGCAGGGAAAGTAGCGGATCGGTGGGGTAGACGAAACCTTTTGCTGTACGGCCAGGCCGCGATGGCGATGCTGGCTGGAGGGCTGGCGGCCGTCGTGGCGGCCGAGAAAGCCATTTATCCCGTTCTCGCAGGCTTTGCGTTGCTGCTCGGCATTGGCAACGCGCTATCGCAGCCAGCCCGCATCGCCATGGCCGCGACTTTGGCTGGTGGAGAAGGCGCCGGAACTCACGGGCGCGTGAGAGCGGCAGGGATGGCGACGCTGTCTTTCAATCTCGCACGTATCTTGGGGCCGGCTCTGGCGGGTTTCGCAATCGCCGCATATGGTCCTACTTTCGCCTTTGCAATCAACGCCCTCTCTTTCCTTCCGCTTCTTCTGTTTCTTGCCGGCATGGATGCGGACGACCGGGTCTCGTCGAGCCTGCGGGGCTCCGGCCGTGCGGCGTTCAGTCTGTTATGGACCAATTTGTCGACGCGGATTCCCCTGCTGACGGTGGCTGTAGTCGGGGTGTTCGCAATCAATGTGCAAACCCTCGTGCCGGCTTATGCGCGGTTCGGGCTGGGGCTCGATGCCAACGGTTTCGGATTGCTAATGGGCGCGTTCGGCGTCGGGGCCTGTCTTGGAGGATTTCTGCAATGGCGGTGGCCCGCCGCCTCGATCTGGCGCCCGCTGGCCGCGGCTGCGGCGCTCGGCTTATGCCTTGCCGCTTTGTCGGCGACCCATCGATTTCCGCTGGCCGCTCTCATCCTGACGGGATTTGGCGTCTGCACAGCGACCGTGCTTTCCTCAGCCTCGGCCGCGGTTCAGCGTTTAGTTCCCGATCATCTGCGCAATGCCGCCACCGCCTTGCAGGTGACGATTGTGCTTGGCGCCAATCCGTTGGGAAGCGCCCTGACAGGGTGGATGATCGAGCTTTTTGGCCCGGATGGCGGCAGCGCCGCGCTTGGCGCCATCACCCTCGCTGCCGTCATGGCTCTCACGCTTACCCGTCGTCTTCATGCAGTCGGTGCACTGAACGCCGTCAGACACAGATTCGCGCAGAAGCTTCAGCCAGCTCGATCGACTAGCGCGGCGAAGGCGGCTGTCAGGTCAGCCGGCACCGTGTCAGATAGCGCTTAATTGGCTATTCCTCAATCTCTGTGAAAAGTGCCCGTCGATCGATCCTGCAAGCGGCTGCAAATACGAGGCCTTTTGGTCAAATTTTAGCGTTTGTCATTCTTTCCCAATTTTCGGCATCTCCCAATCCAAATCTGATCGACCTATCGAAGCGTTAGAAAACACGAGGTCGTGGGCTTTCACACAGTTTGAGGAAGAGCCAATCAGCGACATCCCGACAGCCATAGTGTCGCCGCAACATTCAATCTCTTTAAGCCTAGCGAATGTTCATGCAGACAAATGACGAGAGCTTATGCATAAGATCAAATATCGATTCAGCGATCCCGGACTCAAACCGCGCCGGACGAAGCTAGATGTGCCTGGTTGGGGCGGAGGCCCAGAGCCTCGCAGGACCGGTTCCCACGAACAGCCATGGCATTGCATCCCCTTCACCGAAAGCGCACAATACGGAATTGAACTGTTCTATCCGTTCGAGCAGGACCTGCGTGTGAGCACGCGGGATGGGCGCCTCGTAATCGAAGGCCGCTCGGACCCCGATGAGACAGGCGCCTATCAGCCGCCGTTCAGATCTTTCGGCGACCAATATTACACCTACCAAATACTTCTGGACCTAAAGGTTGAAGATGGGTTCGCATTTAGAACGGAACCACATCCCCGCTTCTATACCGATGCGACCGACACCGTCCCCATCGCCGTGCCGGCGCTCTTGAGGAACTGGTGGCCCATGATGTTTTTTATGGTTTTCAAATCGCCGAGCGAAGGCCGAACCCATATCTTCAGATTGGGCGAGCCCTTCGCGCAGATCATCGTCATCCCTGAAGATCCGGACTTTCAGCTGGTCCCGATGTCGGAAGAGGAGGCCGCTGAGCGCGAACTCCAAGCGCGGCGGATTTACAACTCCCGCTCGACGTTGTCGGCGGCAACCCAGTGGACTTCAACCACTAATACGGTATTTGACGCAACCTATCGCCAGATCCACCGGGCGGCGACAGAGAAAAGCAGGAAGAAATAATCGCCCGCAACCCCTCCCAACCATCTTGACCGCAAATGCCTCACCTACTCGGGCTGCCCATCATTTTCCTCATAATAGTGGTGATGATGATGATGATGGTGATGATGGTAGTAGTAATCGTACGGCGGATAATAATGATGGTGATGGTGATGATAATAGGGATAGTCGGGATAGGCTGGGTAATATTGCGCTGCTCTCACATTTGCATTTCCTGAAGCCGTCTTGTTGGTGAATGCGCCTCTGGCCGCCGCGGCGTCTGCCGCACGTAGAAGGGCCGCCGCATTTGGTATGGGCTCCAGCAGTTCGGCGTAAGAGCCGGGGTTCATCAGCTTGGCGACATTCTCCGTTGAGGCTTGCGCCGCGCTCCCCGACGCCACGGCGGATATTGCGCCAATCATTCCAACAATCTTCTTATCCATCTTCTTCCTCACCGCAGGATTTCGTTTACGAAATCCGGGACCTGACAGTAGACGCGTCGGCGCTCAAGGCGCAAAAGCCAGTCGAGTCCACACGGATGACTATCCTTTGAGGCTCTTTTGAGGGAGATTTCGGTGCTACCCAAAATTCAAGCTTTTTGCGACGAGCGTTTTGGCGTCAGCCCGACAGCACCTTATGAATGCGCCCCTTCCGATGAATTGGCCATGAATGGAATATGGCCCGCTGAGGTCAGCGCCGCGAAGGCCGCACCGGGGAAAACGGTTCGAGCCGGTTTAGAATCGAGCGTTAAGAATCATAGTGGGGGGGTCACCAAGAAATCATGGCGCGTCCGGCCGCTTCCTCGTGAGGATCTTGCGGCCTGTGAACATGGCCGACGTGATGCTGGATGCCGAAGGCCGACCTGCCGTTGGCGATTTACGACCAAAGCCATACGCTCGAAGGATTTGTTCGGGCTTTCGACATCAGATGACGAAACCACGGAAATCCGGGCAGACCGCGTAGACTTCGACGCGGGATCTGAGGTTTTTCATAGGCGCTGGCTTCTGGCAGTTTTGGTCTCACGATTATGATCGTCGGTGTCGCTTGCTTGTCATCAATGTTAAAGTGGGCTGTCGATATGCGACCTTTTAATGATGTCGATTTGAGTACCGACCCAAAGTTTCGGAGCCCTGCCAACGGATCTGGTGTTCTCATGGTTCGCTGACTCCGGCGCATGGCCTGAGCATCTGGGAACGGGATGCGGCGTCGTCAATAAAGAAGTCGTCGGCCCGCTTCGCTTGCTCGACCATGTCGAGACGATACTGGGCCTCGGACGCCCCGAGATCGCCGCCGTCCGGCGCATCGCCATCTATGGGCGCAAGATCGAGGCGGCGGGGACAGTCAGGTTCTGGTCCGAATCATTCCGCGTCGACCCATAGTCTGCGGCTCGCGAGCTGCTCGCATGGCGCGACGAGCTGATCGAGGCCGGATGGCGCCCAAACGTCGGACTCGCGCGTAGCCGCCTCGCGGATCTCGCGGCGGCGGAACAGGTCGGCCCCGATCTGCCGTCGGGCCGCGCGGATCGCCTGCGTGCCGCCATCGACGCGCTCGGCCAGACGCCGCACCTTCCTCTGGATTCCCTCACACTGGTCGACTCCCGAGCCGTCCTGCCGATCGGCTGGCGCGCCCTGCTCCACGCCTTGGAGCGCTGCGGAACGCGCATCGACGAATTAGGGATCCATTCGCTGCCCGTAACACATGACACGACTTGTCTTCTCGTCGTTTGCGCCCTCGTGCGAGGAACTATTCGTTAACCCGACCTACCTAGCGTCGCCTCCGGACCGCTTTGCGTATCGGTTCCGATTTTCAAAAGAGCCTCGTTCGGAGGCAAGCCTGGCCGGGATTTGTCGCTGAGACGTTTGCAGGCCGACAGGAGGGATCATGAGTGGACAAGATGGGGTGGTGGGCGATCGTCTTCGCTCTTTCGTCGAGCGCATCGAGCGTATCGACGAGGACCTCAAGGCGATGAACGACGAGAAAAAGGACGTTTTTGCCGAGGCCAAGGGCGAGGGCTTCGACGTCAAGATCCTGAAGGAGGTCATCCGGCTGAGGAAGCAGGACCAAAACGAGCGCGATGAGCGTGATACGCTGCTCGACCTTTACCTTCGCGCAATTGAGACTGCCCCAGCCCTGACGGCTCAGGCCGCCGAGTAAAACCTAACTCCACCCCGACCAAAAGGCGTCCGGGGCGGGTTTCGCATTGGCGGCAAGCGGCTAGGGTCCGACGAAAGCCGGGCCTGCTCCGTCGACGATATGTCACAGCTCGGCGAGCGCCTCGATGCGATCGAGATCGAGCTTGCCAGCCGCGCCCACCCTCTGACGCCGCCCGGGATTTCCGGGCGAAACTCTTCATAGAGGCGATAAGCCCGTAGGGCGATCTCTTGCGGTGGCAACGAGCGCGCTAACTTCTCCATCGCTCGACGCGCGGTCTGGAGACTATCGCCGAACTTGCCGGGCAAGTAGCGCTCCATGCTGGCCGCCGAAATCGGCCGGTCCTTGCTGAGCGCGCGAAGCCCATCGGGCGTGCGGACAACCGCCGCGGCGCGATGCAGCAGATCCCACTCGACTGTCCGGCGTCATCGCCTGATCTGCACAGGCCCAATTCGGTCGGCCGCCTGATCCCAGTTTCCGTCCGGCAAGCCGCCGATGACTTTGATGATCAAGGGGCCGGCGTCGCCATGCTTTTGGGCATGGGCGCGCATCTTCAGGAGCGAAGCGGCGCCGCCGACGTCTCCCTTGACCGCGGCGGCGGCAAGCTTGCGGATGGTCAATTCGATCCGCGACGCTTTCTTCATCTTGCCGCGCTCTCGAAACTCGACCGGAGCGTTCAGAACCTTGTCCATGATCTCGCCGACCTGGAGATCGCGGCGCTTGCCTCGGCCGCGCGGATTGGGACAGACGCCCTTCTTGAACTGCGAATGCTTTGGCGGCTTGCCATAGCCGACGTCGTAATCACTCATCTCGCGCGTCCGGTTCCAACAGGTTTTGCTGGCGCTCATACTCAACGATAACTTCGCCTGGGCCGCCCTGCGCGGCGACGAATTCCTGATATTTCAAACGGACCGCCATGGCGCGTCTGTCGCCGGACATCTCTTTGGTCGACAGTTGCAGAAGAATGGCTTCAAAGACGCTGATGCGCCGGGATGCGCCGTTTTCGACAATGTCGATTTGCTGCGCGAAGGCTGCGTCGATCAGCTCAACAATTCCTTTCGACGCGCGTCTCTTATAATGGCGCTTTAGATTGCCGCATTGTCCCCTTTTCCACTGCGCGCTTTTGGGCGGCCGCTTGTAGCCGACCTCGTCGTCCTTGCGCCGGAGGCTCATGGCGTCGGCCTCCGCTTGGCTTTGATCTCTGCGAATGTCTCGCCGGAGGCGTGGCGCGCCTGTTGTCTGGTTATGTTTTGCCAACGCTCGATCGCGGTATCGACATAGAGCGGATCGATCTCGAGGCAATAGCCGCGCCGGCCGGTTTGCTCGGCGGCGAGAATCGTCGTGCCGCTGCCGCAAAAGGGATCGAGAACGACGTCGTTACGCTTGGTCGAATCCAAGATCGCGTCCGTCACCATGGCGATCGGTTTGACCGTGGGATGCAGGTCAAGTCCGCTTCGCCGTCCTTTGCGTGGAAAGCTATTGGCGCCGGCGTAGTTCCAGACATTTGTGCGATTGCGGCCGAAGCGGCCGAGCTGGACATTGTTGCGGTGGCCTTGTTTGCCGTTCCTGAACACGAACACAAGTTCATGCGGGAGCGGTAAAGCGAGCCCATGCCGCCATTGCTCTTCACCCAAATACATAAGTTGATGAGATCGAATCCATTGGCGCGGCCGGCGGCGAGCATTTCGCCCATATGGCGCCAATCCATGCAGGCGTAGAGCAGGGCCCCGCGGGCGGAGCGAGAACCGGCGAGCTTTAACGTCGCAATCAAGAAGCGGGCGAACTCATCCTCGGTCATCTCGCCTGAGGCCATGGCGAATTCGCGATGCTTTTTCGCGCCGCCGCCGCAGACATGGCCGTCGACCTTGACGTTGTAGGGAGGATCGGTGAACACGGCCGCCGCTTTCTCGGTCCCGAGGAGGGCGTCGTAAGCCGCGCCTTCGAGCGCGCTGCCGCAATAGAGGCGATGATCGCCGAGCAGCCAAAGATCGCCGAGGCGGGATGCGGCAGGCCCAGCGGCCGCCTTGAACTCATCAGCGGCGTCGGCAGTCTCGGGCGCATCCAATGATTGGATGCGAAAGTCTATTTCCGGAGGCTCGAAGCCAATGGCCTCGATGTCAACATCGAGAGCGATCTCGGACAGCTCCTTCAGATGCAAGGCCAATCCGGCGTCGTCCCAGGAGGATCTGTCGTTGAGTTTATTGTCCGCCAGCATGTAGGCTCTGGCTTGAGCCTCGGTCAGATGGTCGAGACAAATGACGGGGACTTTGTCGGACCCGTTCAGCTTGGCCGCTTCATAGCGGCCGTGGCCGGCGATGATCTGTTTGTTCCGATCGATCAGGATTGGCGCGTTGAAGCCGAACGCCTCAATGCTCCTGGCGATGGCTCGAAGCTGGGCTCGATCATGCTTGCGCGGATTGCGCGGGTCGGGGGTCAAATCTGCGATCGCGAGAAATTTGAGTTGATTGGCGGGAGCCTTGGTCACTGGCGGCCCCGTCCGAGGTGCGGGCGATGACCGAAAAGGAAACGACGTTTTTCGCGTCCCACGCGAAGTGTTGGAAACTGCGGACTTTGATCTTGAGCGGTTCGCCGCTCCCTTGTGGCGCCAGGCCGCCTTCCATCAACGGGGCTCGGCGCCCCGAGCCGCGGCGGCGCGTTCATCCGTGTGGTCGGACGGGGGAGGGTGTGTGCGCCCAAAACGAGAGGCTCCGCCGCCGCCGAGCCTCGACAGTGGCATGAATCGCGCGCCTGGCGCTGCTTATTTGCGAAAAAGCGCCTCGCTTCGGCGCGGCGGAGGTGGCGGCGATCGCAGACAGGATTTAAGGGCAGCATGATCAGTTCCTCCGCCGCGCCTCGATTGTGTGGCGCTTGGCAAAGAAACGATATGGCTGTGTTCACGCCCGAAAAAGTCGCCCGATTTTATAATATGAAAAATAATATCGGGCGGTTCGCGCGGCCCTATTTTGTCGACGCCTTTAGCTCCCGAAGGAGGCCGGCCAGCCTGTTCCCTAATGTCTTGTTTTTCGGTGTGGGCGCATTTGGATGTTCGTGCGCCACCCATGCGCTCATGTCCAGAGTCCACTCAGCGGTCGCTTTCGAAGCGCAATCGGGCCCGAAACGGCGGCGCACCTCGGCTTCCACGAGGAACCATGACGTGGGCCTTCCGGGCAGACCGGTTTGATAGGCGGGCGTATCTGCTGTTGAAGGAGGCTTTGCGGCCTGTTCGGTTGGCTTTTCAGGAAGGGCCTCTAATGCGCTGTCGAGCTCGTCCGACGGAACTCCCCAGAGCGGCGGCGGCAACGGGCGTCCAACAGTGAAAACGATTGCCATTGGTTTGGCCATAAATGGCTCCATCCAGGCCATTTCCGGGTCTCGGGCGAATTTTGGCGGTGCAGTGGAACGCCGCGCTTGCGCGGCCTGCAGACCCTTCTTCCGGCGCATTCGCATTTCACGAATGGCGTATAAGCAGATCCCCTTTGAAGCCTGCTCATCGACATAGGTCTTCATCTCCGGGTATTGCCTATAATAGTCCTCGATGACAGCCTCCCGAGCGATAGGTCCTCGTAGTCTATGCTTGGCGTAGCCTTCCGCGACCGCCAAGAACCATATTTCGTCCTCAAGCGCCCTCTTTTGATCGAGCAGGGTGAGGCTGTTTTCGCTGTTGGCTATGTCAGTGGTCGGCATTTCGCTCTCCCGTCCGCTCGAGCCCGCGTGAGGGACCTCGTCGTTCGCTGATACGGCTATGAGTTTCCCTGTTGCTTTCGAAAAACTCCCTGTTTCAGAATAAAAATTCCCTGTTCCCTTGCACAGGGAACTTCAGAGGAACATCCTGATTTTACGCAGATATTCGCGCTGATTTTCGGGAGGACGGGAGAGATTCAGCGAAATTCCCGGTATTATGGCGCAACCGCCACAGGAAATGAATCGGGTCCGCGCCTAAATTTTCAGGCATGGCCGACCCTCATGTTATCTCTGCATTACGATTGAAACGCGCTGAAATCAGCGGTTACATTCACGATCTTGAAAAGCGGCTTGCGCGCCAGCGGGCAAGCCTCGCGAATATCGACGCAACGATTAGGCTTTTTTCGCCCGGCACCAACCCCGAGGCCATACCGCCAAAGCGGGTCTATCGGCGCACGCTATATTTCGCCCGCAATGAACTGTCGCGCCTTACCATGGATACCCTACGATTGGCGAGGGGTCCTTTATCGACGGCGGACATTGCGAGTGCCGTCATACGGGCTAAGGAAATGCCTTGCGACGATCTCGGCTTGGGCGAGATCGTCTTGGACCGAACGCTTGCGGTGCTGCGTGGGCTTCTTAAACGCGGGATGGTAGCCAAAACCGGGACGACGCGGTCTGCTCAATGGGCGGTCGCGCCGTCGCTTTTGTGACGCTGCCAGTAGCCGACGAAATCGGGGCTGCTCTTTTTGTGCATCGCCAGACCGGCGACCATATGAACTTGTTCGCCGTTCGACATACGGCGATGATCTTCGCGCCAGCTCGCTTCTTGCGCATAGCGAAGCAGATAGATGCCGGCGATATGATGATGATGGCCGTGCTCGGCGCGACGCATGCGGCTGAAGAACTCCTCCGCCCAATTCGTGCAAGCGCCGTCCATGCTGTAAGCCTCTTGGTGATTGATGCGCTTCATCTCGTATTGGGCGTGCAGCGCGTCCCAAGAGCTTCCTTCATCTGCATTGATGACCGTTCCCTTGGCGATGCGCGAGCGGATGAAGGAAAGCGCCTGTCCCTCAGTGCGGAAGACGGCCGGAAGCGAACGACCATTGCGCTCGCGGACGATGACGACGGCTTGGCGCTTGCCATTTTGGTTGCGGCCTAAGCGGCGATCGACGCGGTTTTCCTTGATGTTCGCGGGCTTGATGTACCCGCCGAAATATCCACCGTCGATCTCGGCGACCTTTCCTTCGCCGCCGACCGTGCGGCCCTTCATTTCTTCGGCCATGGCCTCGCGCAGCTTGTGCAAGAGCACGAAAGCCGCCTTGTAAGAAAGCCCGAGATCGCGGGAGATCGCCAGCGCGGACTTACCCTTCACTTCGTTGCAGAAGATCGCGATGGCCGCGAGATAAGCCCGCAAGGGGAGCTTGTGAGATGCGAACAGCGTTCCCGACGTGACGCTGAAATCCTTCTTGCAGGCGCGGCACCGAAAGCGCGGCGCGCCATTTGGGCGCCGGCAATCATAGGCGTCGAGGCCGCCGCAGTTCGGGCAAACCGGCTTTCCTTCCGTCTCAAGCCAGCGAACCTTGCAGAACATCGCCTCGGCTTCCGCGTCCGACATGCGGAAGACCTGAGCGAGGCTCAGGGTCTTGGCAGGGCGGGAAAGAAGGAAATGCTGTGGCATCTGTCATATCCGCTAGGAACCTAGCTAAAGTGACAGCTTAATCTGTCATTGTCAACAGCAATCTTTCATATATGATAGCCTCCGATCAATTTTGATGGGAGGGCGCCATGGGAATCGCGACCAGCGAAAAAGAACTGGCCCAAAAGACCGCACGGTTTTTGAAAGCGGAGATGAAGCGAGCCGGCGTCACCTATTCCGAACTCGCAAAGCGATTAGAGGGGCATGGCCTGCAGGAGACTGAGGCGTCCATCACTAGCAAGCTCGCGCGCGGGACGTTTGCTGCAACTTTTTTCTTGGCCTGCCTCGCGGCATTAGAGATTGGAGGGATGCGGCTTGATGATCTTTAAACGCAAGCCTTACTCTCCCATCCCCTCTCGCATCATGCGGCTTGTACCTCTGAGTTCGAGGTGTAGGCCAATTTTTGTAAAAATATCATCAAGTTTTGCTATATCTTGAATTGATAAATCTTCTTCATAATAAATAATTACTTTTTTAGAAAACTTAAATTCAGGCAATATAATTGCCTCTTTCCCTTTCTCTTTAATTGCTGATAAAACCCCTTTATTGGCGGCATCAGTTGCAAATGGTTCCGCATACGTCGAAATATCTGATATAAACTGAAAAGCTGGTAAATACGAACCAATGAATGCGGCAAAAAAATATGTTTTGCTTTGTATATTGAATATAACTTTATACGGTATTTGTATTTCTATAAGTATTCCATTATTAATAATTGTTTTTGTTGCGGTCCCCTCTTCAATAATATTTTCTCCGTTTGTATTAAACGCGTTATTGAATATATCCTCCCCGGTCTTTGTTGTTATTTTTGGCTTCAGCGTATCTTTGGCGCTATCTGCAGCAATATTTTCTAGCTTGTATGCAGATGGCCAAAAATACCACCCTGCGCCGCACAATATTGTGGCCCCTACAATTATCGGGGTCAGAAATATCAATAGCTTCTTTCTATCATGTAGATATACGTTTCCAGATTCAGAACGAACCTCCAGCAAAAGCCCGATTAACCCAACAACGCCGCCTATCCAGAAAATCCAGGCCGCCACCCCATGTGAGAAATGTAAATAATCTGGCGCAGCCATCATTGCCCCCGCAAAAGCTTGGGGCCAGAGCTTGCGAATAAACGACAAGAAGACGTTGTTATCCATACTCGTACCACTGACTCCGCCTGCTTGATTCCGCAACGGGTAGCCGAGCATTGATTAGTGGAAAGCGCGCACCGCGCAGCCCTGATCACTCACTGACTCCTTTCGGACTCAGATGGGGGGCTGGAGCTAAATCGCTTGTGGCGGTTGCGCCATAATACCGGAAATTCCCTGTATTTTCCCTGATAACAGGGAATTTTGGTGTGGAGACGGGTTCGCCGTGGACTGTGTCGTCAGCCAGCGTTTAACATATTTATATTGCAGATGCTTTTGTTTTTGGGTCAGAGCGATTTCCGCCGCGAATTCACGGCGTTGTCGGCTCGTCTGGAACCGCGCTCGGTGACAGAGACGGTTCTCGACGTCGTCGTCGCCAGCCGCCGCCTGATTTTCTCTCCACGGCCATTCCGAGGTTCACTGCTCGGTCGCTAACGAGCAGCTTGCGCCCGCCGTCGCGGAAGGCGTCCCGCCAGAGGCAGTGGGCCGGCGGACCGTTAGGGTGTGTTCGGTTCAGCATTGCTCCGAGCTTGTCGCCTTGGTAGTCGTCCGCACTTCGGTCGATTGTCAGCGGGGCCTCGACCCTTAACCGCAGTTTTTTGACGAGAGTTCTCGATCACCTCTCGCTGCCGCGAATGCGTTGTCGGGAGGTCTTAAACTAAGGGTCGATCAAAGCCGCGGCGCCGCGCTTGGACTGGCGTCGTCTGAGCGATTCAAGCTGAGCTGCCGAGATGCGATCCTCGACCAGTCTCGTTGTTTGAACGGAAGCCCAAAAGCATTCTCTGTTCGACCCAATCGGCCGGCAGTCGCGGCAAGAGCCGCATCAGGGATTTGGCGGTAAGCTCAGATGGCTGTCGGCCGTTGACGAGCGCAGTCGTGATGTCCGGGGCCAACCAGGGCAGGCGCAGGATCGAATAGAGGTGCGGCGCCGTCACGCCCTCGTCGTGCGCAAGGTCGCGTACGCTGAGCGCGGGATTCCGACTGAGCCGCTCCTGAACGCTATGGGCGCGCGCAAGAATGCGCAGAAGGCTCGGATCGGGCGCAGCCTGATCGGCGGCGCCCTCGATCAGCATGCGCATTTCGCGGCCGACGCGCTTGAGCGCCACAGGCGATGAGAGCGTGACGAGATCCTCGCGGGCGGCCGCTGGCGCGCAACCTTGCGCCTCGAAATTGATCGTTCCATGGAGAACCGCCATGAGTCGGGATCGGGCGAGCATGACGTTGAGACGATCGCGGCCGACTTCGATGCGGCACTGCAGTCTGGCGAGGATCGCTTTGATTGTCTGCGGCGCTGAACCGCCAAGGTCTTCGGCGATCTGACGGCCGGCTTCGATCAGCCGGCCGGCCGTCGCGATGTCGGCTTTGCAAGCGCATGCGTCGAGGATTGATCCGCCGTCGGCGAAGAAGTCGAGCAGCCTGGCAATCACGAGGGTTTCCAAATCGCCGGCCGGGATCCGTCGGCCGTACGATCCCTTTCCTTTTCCTTCCCCCCTCACAAGCGAAGAAGACACGTAGTAGCGGTAGCGCGCACCCTTCTTGACGGCATGGGTCGGTGTCAGCCGTTCGCCATTTTGATCGAAGACCATGCCGGCGAGCAGGCTCGGCGATTCGGCGCGCGCGCCGGTCACGCGATCCACGCGGTTGGCGGCGAGCGTCGCCTGAACAGAGTTCCAAAGTTGCGCGTCGACGATTGCCGTATGCTCGCCCGGATAGACTTCGCCCTTGTGGCTGATCTCGCCGCGAAACAGGCGGTTCTGCAGCAGGGCATAAAGCGCGCCGCGCGAAAAGCCCTGGCCGCCATATTCTGAACCGTCGGCCCGTAAGCGGCGCTTGCTGCCGATCCCGGCGTCGGCTAGCTCATCGCGTAGCGCGTGAACCGATGTCAGGACGAGATAGCGCTGAAAGATATCGACAACGACAAGCGCCTCTTCCGCGTTGACGACAAGCTTGCGATCCTTGACGTCGTAGCCGAGCGGCGGCATGCCGCCCATCCACATGCCCTTCTTCTTCGAGGCGGCGATCTTGTCGCGCACCCGCTCGCCGATCACCTCGCGCTCGAACTGCGCGAAGGAGAGCAGTACATTGAGCGTCAGCCGGCCCATGCTGGTCGTCGTGTTGAACTGCTGGGTGATCGACACGAAGGAGACCCCACGGCGATCGAAGACCTCGACGAGCTTGGCGAAGTCGGCGAGCGCGCGGGTCAGCCGGTCGACCTTGTAGACGACCACAACGTCGACGCGTCCGGCTTCGATATCGGCAATCAGCCGTTTCAGGGCCGGACGCTCCATCGAGCCGCCGGAATAGCCGCCATCGTCATAGTGGGTGGGGAGCGCCGACCATCCTTCGTGTTTCTGCGAGAGGATGAAGGCGGCGCAGGCTTCGCGCTGGGCGTCAAGCGAGTTGAAAGCCTGGTCGAGGCCTTCCTCGGTTGATTTGCGTGTGTAGATCGCGCAACGCGCCCTATTGGCGGCTCGTCGCTGAGTTGTTTCACCCATGGGGCCCTCCCTTGCCGCTGCTATCGCCATTCACCCTCGGCAAGCCGAAGAAGCGGGGGCCGGACCAATGCGCCGAGGTGATTTTCTTCGCGATTTGGGTCAGCGACGGATAGGTTTCGCCGGCGTATTCGAATCCATCCTCCAGCACGGTGACGGTGTGCGAGCGGCCATGCCATTCCCGAATCAGGCGGCAGCCGGGCTTCAGATCAGAGCCCGACGTCGGAGCCGCTCGACCCGTCTCGCGCAAGGCCTTGGCCATAGTCTGCAGCTTGCGCCTGGTCGCTTTCCCGAGTCCGCCATGCTCGACTTCCTGAATCCGGTAACCGAGCGCTAGAACGAACAGGTCCCGGCTGATTTGCGGCGGCTCGCTGCGCCAGAGGCGTCGCCATTCCTGTCGCAACTCTTCGAGGCCGAGCGCGCGAAAGCGCTCGACCTCGGCTCGAAGCGCGGCGCGATCGAACGACGGCCGTGACATGCGGGTCACGCAGCTTTCCGGCGCGTCTTTTCCTTGCGCGGCGGCGCGTTGTCCACAATGCGGTAGATCCGGGCATCGCCCGGTTTTTCCGACGCTAGCGTCAGGCCGAGCTTCTTGCGCACCACTGCCGCGAGGAAGCCGCGGACCGAATGCTCCTGCCAGCCGGTCGCCGTCATAATGGCGGCAAGTGTCGCGCCCTGAGGACGTCGGAGCATCGCGAGCACCGCTTCCTGCTTTGTGCCCGCCCGCAGCGCAGGCTTTTGGCCGGGCGACGCAACGGCCGCGGCTTGTGCGTCGGCCTCGACCTTCGTGCTGGTGGGAGCGATGGGGGCGCCCGCCGCAGTCCGGCGGGTTTTCGGCGAGGCGATTTTATGCAGCGGTTTGCTGTCCGACATTTTTCGAGGATCCTTCTTGCGTTGGGACGGCATGCGCCGTCACCACCGCAACCCCGCAATGGCCGCATCGCCAGCGGGGCAGGATCAACAAAGGCCAAAGGGTCCTTGTCTTGTGCAGACAGTGACGCTCTCTTCGCCGCGCAAGTCCACTCTTTTCTGAGGCTACATTCACACACGGGTCTGCTTCAAAAGGCGACCAAGCCCACCGTCTCTGCATCCGAGAGTTCGAATTCTGCTTGGCCAGCCAGTATATAACTAATTGATATTACATATATTTCTATTCCAGGCCCGCGCCTATGTCCCCGCGGAATGGCGGGGTTTTTCGGGCTGGCGCCGCATCGGATTTGCGGCGGAGACGGTTTGCCGCGCGCTCTCGGCTTCGGCGGTCCGAAAATCTCTCCGGGCCCATTTCGGGGTTTACTTTTTTCGCCGAAGTAGCAGCGGGTTTCGCGGCGAAGCCGGGGCGCATCGCGGCCAAGTTTGAGAGACCAGCGCCTAGAGCGCTTCCCGATCAGATGGAATCATCTGAACGAAAAGGAATCGCTCAAATTCATAGAATCGGAACATGCTCGGACGTCAGCGAAAGCCGAGCAGCTTTCTCTGTTCCGCCCAGTCGGGCGGCAGGCGCGGCGTCAGCCGCATCAAGGTCTTGGCGGTGAGCTGCGGCGGCTGTCGGCCGTTGACGATCGCCGTAGAGATGTCCGGCGCGAGCCAGGGCAGGCGCAGCAGCATATACAGATAGGCGGCGGACACTCCTTCTTCGCGCGCGACGTCATGCACGGTCAGCTCGGCGTTCTGGATCAGCCGCGCCTGGACATGGTGAGCGCGGGCGAGGGTCCGCAGCAAGCTCGGATCGGCCGTCCTCTGGTCATCGGCGCTCTCGACCAGCATGCGCATCCCGCGGCCGACGCGCTTCAGCGCCGCCGGCGCCGTCAAAGTCAGCATGTCGCCGGGCGCATTCGCCGGTTCGTGGTGCTGCGTCGCCGGATTGATTGACCCGGCCAGCAGTTCCGAAAGTGCGGTTTGAGAAAGTGCGATGCCGATGCGATCGGATCCGATTTCAACGCGGCAATGCAGCGCCAGGAGAATCGCTTTGACTTTGTCCGGCGCACCAGCGGCAAGCTCTTCCGCAACCTGACGGCCGCGTTCGATCAGGCGGCTGCATCCTGAACCGCTATCCGCTTCAGCCCCCATCGTGTCGAGGATCGCTCCGGGGTCGGCGAAAAATGCGCGCAGCCTGTTGATCACCAATCCTTCCAGATCGCCGGCCGGAATCCGTCGGCATCTCGATGAGCTCTTTCCCGTTCCGGTGATGAGGGAGGTCGAAACATAATAGCGGTAGCGTGCGCCCTTCTTGACCGCATCGCTCGGTGTCAGCCGCTCGCCGGCCTCGTCGAAGACCATTCCGGTCAGCAGGTTCGGATGGCTTGCGCGCCCGCCCGTGGCACGCTCTACCCGGTTTGCGGCGAGCGCGGCTTGGACCGCGTCCCACAGCGGCTGGTCGACGATCGCGGAATGTTCGCCGGGATAGGACCCGCTCTTGTAGGCGATCTCGCCGCGGTAGAGGCGGTTCTGGAGCATCAGATAGAGCGCGCCGCGGGACAGCTTCTGGCCGCCATACTCCACACCGTCGGGCCGCAGGCGGCGCTTGCTCTTGATCCCTGCCTCGGCAAGCTCGTCCCGAAGGGCATGAACCGACTTCAGCGCGAGATAGCGCCGAAAGATATAGAGGACGATGCCGGCTTCGTCCTCGTTCACGGCGAGCTTGCGGTCTTTGACGTCATAGCCCAAGGGCGGCATGCCGCCCATCCACATGCCTTTTTTCTTGGACGCGGCGATCGTGTCGCGCACCCGCTCGCCAATCACCTCGCGCTCGAACTGGGCGAAGGACAAAAGCACGTTCAGGGTCAGCCGCCCCATGCTCGTGGTGGTGTTGAATTGCTGGGTGATCGATGCGAAGGAGACGCCGCGGCGGTCGAAGATTTCGACGAGCTTGGCGAAATCGGCGAGCGCGCGCGTCAACCGGTCGACCTTGTAGACGACGACCACGTCGATCTGGCCGGCCTGGATATCGGGGATCAGCCGTTTCAGGGCAGGGCGCTGCATTGTGCCGCCGGAAAAGCCGCCATCGTCATAGAGCGTCGGCGCGGCCGTCCAGCCTTCATGCTTTTGCGAGGCGATGAAGGCGGCGCAGGCTTCACGCTGGGCGTCGAGCGAGTTGAAGGCCTGCTCCAGGCCTTCCTCCGAGGATTTTCGCGTGTAGATCGCGCAGCGGATCTTTTTGGCGGCCTGGCGCGGCGTCTTTTCGGCTTCACCCATCGCGCGCTCCCTTGTTCGGGCGCTCGGCGCCTGCCGCGGGCAGGCCGAAGAAACGCGGACCCGACCAATGCGCGCCGGTGATTTTTCTGGCGATCCTGGTAAGGGACGGATAGATCGTCCCGCCATACTCGAATCCCTCCTCGGTCACCGTGACGGTGTGGGTGCGGCCGCCGCCCCATTCCCGGACGAGACGGGCGCCGGGCTTCAGGCTGAGGCTCGGCGTCGCGCCGACCCGGCCCGTCGCCTGCAGGGCCTTCGCCATGGTCTGCAGCTTGCGTCTTGTCGCCTTGCCGAGCCCGTCATGTTCGATCTCCTGAAGTCTGTACCCGAGTGCAAGGACAAGCAGGTCGCGGCTGATCCTCGGCGGCTCGGAGTGGCAGAGCCGCCGCCATTCGCGTCGCAGGTCCTCGAGGCTGAGCGACCGAATGCGATCGATCTCGCGCTCGATCGCTCGTGTGTCTGTCCCAGCCATGTCTAGGCGGCCGGTTGTGTCGAGGCCTTCGGCTTCGTTTTGGGCGGCTGCTTGTCGGTCACGCGATAGACGCGCTCGTCGCCGGCCTTTTCCGAGATCAGCGTCAAGCCGAGTTTCTTGCGCACCACGCCGCCGAAAAAGCCGCGCACCGAATGTTGCTGCCAGCCGGTCGCTGTCATGATGGCGGCGAACGTGGCGCCCTTTGGCTGTCGAAGGAGGGCGAGAACGGCCTCCTGCTTAGTCCCGCCGCGCGCGGAACCCGCGGGAACGATCCCGGTCCCTGCGGGCTCCTTCGCGCGGTTCTTCGTGCGGGCCAGTGTGATCTCTTCGGGGGCTTTGCGATTTGACATTTTGAGGGATCCTTGCGGGCTGTGGCGGCGTCATGCGCCGTCACCGCCGAAGCCCCACAATGGCGGCGGCGCCAGCGGGGCAGGATCCCGGATGGGGCCAACCGGCCCTTATCTCCTGGCGACAGTGACGCTTCCTTCGCGCTTGAAGTCCACTCCTTTCTGCGAAGAAAATCGACGGCCGAACGCCCGGTCTCTGCGTTGAAGAGTCGCTCTGGCGCTCACGCGTTTCTGCATTCAAGATGTGAATAAGCTGGAATAAGGGCTCTGACGCAATCTTGATGGCTATTGAGCTTTGCGGCTACACGGCGCCGATGACGCGGGCTTGAAGGAGATCCAGCTTTCCTCTGCCGTACATCTGGCGTTTTACGAGTTTGAGTTTGGTGATCTGACCTTCTGTCTGGCCGTTGGACCAGGGCGATGTGATCGCGGCGCTGACGGCCGCCTGGTCCTTGACGACGCCGTTGGCGAAGGAGGCTGCCAAGCCTGATCTGGCCCGCTCCAGCCATGGCTCGAGATCGGCAAGAGACTTCTTGCGGATCATCATCTGGAAGGCGGCAATAATTTCTCTCGCCTCGACCAGCAAGGGCACGCCTGCCTCGATCGCCGCGATAGTGACGGTTTCGTACTTGGAAAGTGTCAAACAGCATCGAATAGGGACCGCGGATTTGCATGGAAAGGGGACCGCACTTTGATGCGGCAGGAACGACAGCGCTCGCCCCGGCGCAGCTGGTCGGGGTTGCGCAGCCGGGGCGAGCGCGGTGGGGAGAGGCTTTGCTTTGAAGGTCAGGCGCGGTTTTTGAAGCGCCAGCTTTCGTTGCCGGTTTGACGATGTCGCAGTGATGGGTGAGACGATCCAGCAGCGCGGTCGTCATCTTGGCGTCGCCAAAGACGCTTGGCCATTCGCCGAACGCCAGATTGGTGGTGACGATTGCCGAAGTGCGTTCATAGAGCCGGCTGACGAGATGGAAGAGCAATTGCCCGCCGGCCTGCGCGAAGGGCAGATAGCCGAGTTCGTCGAGAGCGATGAAGTCCATCCGGGTGAGGTAATCGGCGATGCGTCCCTGACGCCCGGCGCGCGTTTCCGACTCCAGCCGATTGACGAGATCGACGACATTGAAGAAGCGCCCACGCAAGCCGGAGCGGATGCAGCTGCGCGCGATGGCGATGGCGAGATGGGTCTTGCCGGTTCCCGTGCCGCCGACGAGAACGATGTTGCGCTGCTGCGCCACGAAGCCGCCGCCGGCGAGATCGCGCGCCAGGGTTTCGTTGACGGTCGCCCCGTCAAACTCGAAGTCGTCGATGTCCTTCGCCAAAGGAAGTTTGGCGATGGTCATCTGATATTTGATGGAGCGCGCTTGTTTTTCGGCGATTTCGGCCTTGAGTAGATCGCCGACAATCTGTGGCGGCTCATGCTGCCGCTTGATGCCGGTCGACATCACTTCATCACTTCATCGTAGGCGCTCCTCATGCCGAACAGCTTGAGTTCTCCCATGAGGTCGAAGATTTGCGTGCGTTCCATCATCAGCCTGAATTCCTCAGTTGATCGTAGCGGGCGCAATCGGCGAGCGGGACATGCCGGAGCTTCAGGGCGTCCGGGGTGACGATGGTCAGCGGCGGACCAGGACCGCGGCGGCGCGCCAGAATGTTGAGAATGACGTCGGCGGAATGGACGCCCTGGTCCAAAGCCTCGGCGCAGGCGGCCTCGACCGCCGGCAAACCATCGTTGATAACCGCCGCGAGGATTTTCACCATCTGGCGGTCGCCGTCGGCGGAGCCTGTGAGCTTGCGCCGGATTTTCTCCATCGCGGCGGGCAAAACCCAATCCTTGAACGGCGCGCCGTTCCTCAAGGCGCCGGGCTTCTTCGCCAGAACCGGCACGTAATGCCAAGGATCGTAGGCCGTCTCTTCGCGGCCAAAGCGGCGGCGGTGTTCGCCGACCACGAGTCCATCCTGACGGATGACGATGCGGTCGGCGTAAGCGTGGATCTCGACGGGGCGGCCAATGGCGCTCGCCTTGACCGAATATTTGTTGCTGTCGAAGCGCACCAGGCAGGTCTTGGACACCGAAGCGCTCACCGCGTGGAAGCCGTCAAAGCGACCGCCCAATGGCGTGAGCTTGGGGCGCTCTTCCTCAAAAGCCTCCCACACCGTCTTGTCGGCAATTTCGGGATGACGATGGGCCTTGGCGTAGGCGACGCATTTGTCGAGAAGCCAGGCGTTCAACTCGTCGTAGCTCTTGAATCGCAGACGCGGCGTGAAAAAGCGCTCGCGCACCAGGCCGACCTGGTTCTCGACTTGTCCCTTTTCCCAGCCGGACGCCGGCGTGCAGGCCACGGCCTCGACGAGATAATGCCCACACATCTGAAGAAAGCGGCGGTTGTATCGTCGGTCCTTGCCGACGAGGATCGTCTCCACCGCGGTTTTCATGTTGTCGTAAATGCCGCGCGCGCAGGCGCCCTTGAAAAAGGCGAAACCACGGTCATGCGCGTCGAACATCATCTCCTGCGTCTCGCGCGGATAGGCGCGCGCAAACAGCATGCGGCTGTGGCAGAGCCGCATGTGCGCGACTTTCACGGTCGTCGTCACGCCGTTCAGCACGACGATTTCGTGGCCCCAGTCAAACTGGTAGGCCTCGCCAGGAGCAAAGGCGAGCGGCACATAGGCTTGCGCCAACGCCGCGCCGCGCTCCTTGCGCCAGCTTATCGCGTAGCGCCGAACCGCGTCATAGCTGCCGTCATAACCAAAGCCGCGCAGGTCTTCGAACAGCCGAACAAGCGTCAATCGCTCGCGCGCCGGTTTCGCTTCGTTCTCCAGCAGCAGGGCATCCAGCCGCTCGCGCCACGGCCCGATCTTGGGAATCGGCTGCATCGAGCGCTCGTAATGGAACTCGGTCGCTTCAGAACGAATGACCTTCCGGACGACCTTGCGGGACACATGCAGCTCCCGGCAGATCTCCTTGATCGGCTTCTTCTGAACAAAATACGCCCGACGAATTTTGGCGATCGTCTCCACAACAAGCATTCCAATCTCGGCCTCCCAAAATCCAGGAGGCCAGTGTGGACCCTCAGCTCCGGGGCCCCGATTGGACGCAAATCACCCCAAAACTGGCGTCCTTATTCCATGCTTATTCACAGGCAAGAGCGGCCGCCTGGCCGAGAGACTGCTCCGCCACGATCTCATCGTCATCGATGAACTCGGCTATCTCCCGTTCAGCCAATCCGGCGGGCAGTTGCTGTTCCATCTCATCAGCAAACTCTACGAGAACACCTCGCTGCTAATCACCACCAACCTCGCCTTCGCCGATTGGCCCCAGGTGTTCGGCGACGTCAAAATGACCACCGCCATGCTCGATCGCCTGACGCACCACTGCGACATCATCGAGACCGGCAACACCAGCTAGCGCTTCAAAAACCGAACCTGACCAAGCCCTCATCCGCGCCGTCGCCCGGGACCTTCTCCTCGTGGGTGCACAGGGACCTCCCACGCCCTCCGCTCCGTGCAACGCCGAGGGCGCTGCGCTACGGGCGCGGGTCCCTCCTATGCACTACGTGAAGAAGCAAACTCCTTCACCCAAGAGGGGGCGAAATTGGACGCAAAAACGCGGTCGTAGTTGGAAGCGAATTGACATTCCGGACGGCGTCGGCCATGGCGTCCTCTGGCGCATCGCCGATCACGCGGCATGAGAAAACTCCTCCTTTTGCAGATTGAGTAGAGTTCGAAACGGAAGCTTCCGGTAGGCGAGCAAGATTCCGCTGGTCGCTGAGAATTGCCGATGGCGGGACTTGCATTTGAACACGCGGCGACACCGATAGGTATAGACGGCCGGGCAGCTGCAATGGGGGCAGACCGGGGAACCGTCAGAATCTGCCCACCGCATCTCGCAGAGCATCTTGTGGGCTGCGTCTTCCGACAAACCGCAAAGATCGACTAGCGACAGGGTCCGCGCTGCCGCGGACATAAGAAAATGTTGCGCCACGGCAGCAATCCAGAAAAATGGCCATGGCTATGTTTTTACGGTATAGTGACGCTGACGTCTACTTTAAGTAATTGACTTTGTTGCTTGGTGCGTTTGCTCCATGATGCCGCAAAAGTCTCGCGCAATGGGGCGACCTCATAACTGGTTCCACCGCTGCGCTAATCGCGGTACCGACCGATTGCGTCGCCCAGCGCCTTTCTCAACGGATCGAGCCAGGGATCGTAGTGCCGCCAGTGGGAGATTCCTTCTCGGAACAGCGGCTGGCGCACCTGTTCCGAGCTGGGGGTGTTTATCGCGCGCGGGCTGCGGTGAAACGCCAGACATGCCGGGTCGTACTCGAGTCCGCAATAGGCAAGAATCCCGCGCACGCTGGCGCCGAGGTCCTCGACCAGGTCCTCGTAGCTGACCCGAAGAACCCGTCCCGGCAGGACCCGATCCCAGTGACGCATCAACTCGAGATACGTCCGGTAATACCGTGCGATCTCCTCGATCCCGTAGCAGAACTCCTGCCCTCTTGCATAGAGTTGCTTTAGGTTGCTGACGCAGCAGGCCATCGGCTCGCGCCGGATGTCGATGATCGTTGCATTCGGCAGCATCAGGTGGATCAGGCCAATGTGCCGGAAGTTGTTCGGCATTTTGTCGATGAAACGTGGCCGCCCCCGCCGATAGACACGAGTCTCGTCCAGGTAGCGGAGACCGAGGCGCTCAAAATAGAGCGGATCCAGGCCCGGCAGCAGGTCGGGGTAGCGCGCACCGCCGCCATTTGATCCCTGCCCCTGGAATTCCGAAATGATGCGAGGGATGTCGTGCAATTCCTGCGTGCCATCGACGTCCGGGTGCGAGGCCAGGATCTGTTCGAGCAGCGTCGAGCCCGAGCGTGGCAGCCCGACGATGAAGATCGGGTCGCGAGCCGCTGCGCCGGCGCCGGTGCGGGCGGCGAAGAATTCCTCGCTGCACACCTCGAGCAAGCGCCGGGCGGCGCCCTCAATCGCCTCAGGACGGTAGCCGCTCTTCGCCCGCACCAGCGAATTGCCGCGCTCGTAAAATGCCCAGGACCCGCCGTAGTCGCCCCGATCTTCCAGCGCCTTTCCGAGCGCGAAGCAAAGGTGCGCGCGGTCCGGCAGTCCCGGGCGAGAAAGCGCCTCAAGGCCCCGCATGCGCGCGACCTCGTCGTCGCTGAACCGATAGGTCTTCAGGTTGGCGAGGCTCCAATAGGCGTCGCCGATATCGGCCTCGCCGCGGGTCGCATCCTTATAGGAGCGCACGGCCTCCTCGGCCCGGCCGAGCGCCTTCAGCGAGTGGCCCAGCACGATCCGCAGATGATTGCGCTGCGGCGTCTGCGAGAGCAGCTCGCTGAAGATTGGGATCGCCTCGTCATGGCGTCCGAGGCCCGCGAGTATAGTGGCGCGAAGAAATCGGGCCTCGGGGTCGGAGGGCGCGGTCCGCAGCCGGTGCTCGACCTGCTCCAGCGCCGCCGGATATTTCTGGCGCTCTATTAGAATGCGGATGTAATCGAGCCGCGCATCGGCGTAACCCGGCGCGGCTTCGACCACCTCGCGAACGAGCTCCTCGGCCCGATCCATCGCGCCACGCCGTTGCGCGATCCGCCCGAGCAGGCGCAGCGCCTCGACATGCCTTCCCTCTCCAGCGATCTGACTTGTCAGAAGATTTTCCGCTGCGGAAAGCTCGCCGTCGCAGAACCGGCCACCCGCCTCGACGATCGCGGGCGGTAGCTCCTGCAGCTTCGCTAGGCGCTGCGCCGCGACGCTCGCCCTCTGCGGCTCGCCGGCCGCGCTCAGCAGTCGCTCCAGCATCCCCCAGCTAGGCGCCAGGGCGGGATTCAGCGCGACCGCGCGTTCGAAAGACGCGATGGCGCGCGAGGGATCGCCCAGCGCTGCGAGGCAATGACCGCGCTCTTGAAAAAGGAGGCTGTAGTTCGGATGCGCCCGTTCAAACGCGTCCAGCGTCGCGAGCGCATCCTTCGCCTGACCGAGCAGCCGCTGGTTCAGCGCCGCCCAGTACAGCGCCGCCCGTTGCGACGGGGCCCGCTGCAGCAGCGCGCTGGCCGCCTCCAGCGCCTCGGCGTGCCGACGCCCTCGCGTGAGGTCCTCAATGCGGCGCAACTCGCTGGCGGCGGCGTCCGCCTCGGATTCGCGGAGATAAAGCTCAGTCACAGTTCCTTCGCTTAAGCTTCATCAGCCAGCAATGACCAGTTTTTATGCATGCCGCGCCGGACGGACATTGGGGAGGCTGCAAGTCGGCCGGCGTCTATCCATCACGCACGCTACGTTACTCGGGGGAGAACCTAATCCGATGAACAATACCGATCGCCGTCGGTTCCTGCAAATGCTGGGCACGGGCGCCATGGCTAGCACGCTTGGCTCAAGCGTCACGAAGGCGCTTGCGATCCCGGCCAACAACAGCACGGGCACCATCAAGGACGTCGAACATATCGTGATCCTGATGCAGGAGAACCGTCCGTTCGACCATCACTTCGGCACGCTGCGCGGCGTCCGCGGCTTTGCCGATCCGCGCGCGGTCCAGATCAATCTGCCGCTTCAGTCGGGCGGCGCCGTCAAGGCCTCGGTATTCCTGCAGCCGGCGGGCCCAGCCAACGTCAGCGCCGGCTTCAGCGTGCCGGCCAATTACGGCAATCTGGGCGGCCCGGCGAATGGCGTTCAAGTGATCCCGCCGTTTCGTATCGATCCCTCGAAAATCGGCTCCGGGCTCACGAGCCTCGGCTTCAGCTACATCGACGGCACCGACCACGGCTGGGACGGCACGCATCTCGCCTGGAACTTTGGGCAGTACGACAGCTGGGCGATCCAGAAGGGCCCGCTGGCGATGTCCTACTTCACGCGCGCCGACATTCCCTATCACTACGCGCTGGCCGACGCTTTCACCGTGCTCGACAACTACTATTGCTCGATCATGGGCCCGACTAATCCCAATCGTTGCTACCTATGGACCGGCTGCATCGGAAACGTCAGCTATCTCGGAGCGGAGGGCACGGACGGCCACGGCTCGGGCCCGATCACCGGCAACGGCCTCAGCCCGCTCGGCAATTATCTGGCCTGGGAGACGCTGCCCGAGGTGCTGGACAAGGCGGGCGTGACCTGGCGGATTTATCAGGACCTAGCAGGCGCCACCTTCGCGCCGGACTTCGGCGACGGCTCAACCGCCAGCAATTTCGACGGCAACTACACCGACAATGCGCTGCTCTATTTCGCCCAATATGCGGCGTCGAGCCCCGGAACTTCGCTGTTCGACAACGCCTGCACCGGGACGGAGCTGGCCGTCAACCAACCTCCAGCAAGCGCTCCGGCCTCGGCCTGGGAGACGTGGGCCGAGAGCCAGTTCCAATATTTCAAGGACGACGTGAAGAATGGCACGCTGCCCCAGGTTTCCTGGCTGATCGCGCCGGCCGGATACACCGAGCACTCCTCCAACCCGGTCAACTATGGCGCCTGGTACATCTCGCAGGTGCTTGAGACCCTAGTGTCGAAGCCCGAGTTGTTCAGCAAGACCGTCTTCATCGTCAACTATGACGAAGCCGACGGCAGCTTCGACCACCTCGTTCAGCCCTCGCCGCCGGCGACGCCCTCGTTCCCAGCTGCGCCCGATCTCGGCGGGTCGACGGTCGACTACCGCCTCGAGATCGTCACGACCTCGACGCCGAATGCCCCGATCGGCCTCGGCACCCGCGTGCCGTGCATCGTGATCTCGCCTTGGAGCAAGGGCGGCTATGTGAACTCGCAGGTCTTCGATCACACCTCGGTGATCCAGTTCATCGAGAAGCGTTTCGGGGTCTATGAGCGCAACCTCTCGCCCTGGCGGCGCGCCGTCTGCGGCGACCTGACATCCGTGTTCAACTTCAAGAACCCGAATGACAAGCCGGTTGATCTGCCGTCCACCAAAACCTTCCTGCCTCCAGTCGGAGAGCTCTCTGGCGCCGTCAATCCGCCGAGCGTCACTCCTACGGCGAAGAATGTGATCATAGGCGTGCCCCCGCAGGAAAAGGGCGTCCGCCCGGCGCGCGCCTTGCCCTACGAGCTGAACGTCCACAGCATGGTCCGCGCTTTCACCAACACGGTCGAACTGCGCTTTGTCAACAGCGGCAGCGCGGGCGCAGTGTTCCAAGTGCGCTCTGGCAAAACAACCGATCCGGTCCGCAACTACACAGTCGAGGCTGGCAAACAGCTGTCGGGAAGCTGGACGGTCTCTGGCTCATACGACCTGACCGTCTACGGCCCGAACGGGTTCACGCGTTACTTTAAGGGCAGCGTCGGCTTGAGCGCCGTGGCGGTCGATGTCCATTCCGAACACGAATACGGATCCGACGACAACGGCTCGTTCTCACTGTCGGTCCGGAATGCTGGCTCGCGGAACGCTAGCGTGACCTTGCTTGATGCGTACACGGGCGAGAAGGTCCATCGCGCGCTTCCCTCGGACGGGCATGCCGACTTCCAGCTGTCGCTTGACCGGTTCCAAGGCTGGTACGACGTGCTCGTCACGGTCGCGGAGGACCCGAGCTTCGAGCGTCGCCTGGCCGGGCATGTCGAGACCGGGCGCGACAGCGTGTCGGATCCGGCGATGGGCGGTCTGGTGACCCTGAAGGCCTGAGAACAGGCTCCTCGTCGCGCAAGCTCTTGGGAAAGCGAGGAACGGCCGTGCCTATGCACGGCCGTCCTTGGGGATGCTGCACAACAAGCTCTAGAGCGTTTTTCGTTCATGTTGCATCATATCCTGCGGCGGCGAAGAATTTTACGCATTCTTGCCGCGTGAAGAGGTCGATGAGGCGGCCGATGGCGTCCCAGAGGCCGCTGACGGTTCCTTCGGCGGCCTTTCGCAGATGCGCTTCGAGTTTGGAGAAGGCTTTCTCGATCGGGTGGAAGTCCGGGCTGTAAGGCGGCAGGTAAAGCACGCTCGCCCCCGCCGCTGCGATCATTGCGGAAACGGCCGGACCCTTGTGGCTCGACAGATTGTCCATCACGACGACGTCGCCGGACAGTAAGAGCCCGCCGACGTCGCGGCGGCCGCAGTGATATCTGTAACGCAATTTCGTAAGCTTAAATACCGCCTCCGCATCAAAATCATCTGATAAATCCGCGGCATCATGGAGCAAACGCACCAAGCAACAAAGTCAATTACTTAAAGTAGACGTCAGCGTCACTATACCGTAAAAACATAGCCATGGCCATTTTTCTGGATTGCTGCCGTGGCGCAACATTTTCTTATGTCCGCGGCAGCGCGGACCCTGTCGCTAGTCGATCTTTGCGGTTTGTCGGAAGACGCAGCCCACAAGATGCTCTGCGAGATGCGGTGGGCAGATTCTGACGGTTCCCCGGTCTGCCCCCATTGCAGCTGCCCGGCCGTCTATACCTATCGGTGTCGCCGCGTGTTCAAATGCAAGTCCCGCCATCGGCAATTCTCAGCGACCAGCGGAATCTTGCTCGCCTACCGGAAGCTTCCGTTTCGAACTCTACTCAATCTGCAAAAGGAGGAGTTTTCTCATGCCGCGTGATCGGCGATGCGCCAGAGGACGCCATGGCCGACGCCGTCCGGAACAAGCAGCCCGCGTTTGTTGAGGCGGTTCAGAGTGTCTCTGACCTTCCACTGAACGCGGGCGAAGCTTTGGCGATCGGCGGGGGCGAGACCTTTGTCGATCATCACGGCCCGGACTACATCGGGCGCGCGGATCGGCTCATCCGCCCGCCGCAGCGCGTCGAGCATGCGGCGCGGCAATTCTCCTTGCTCGAACCAGAGATCGGCTTGACGGACTCTCATCGCCGGGATCGTCTTCGGCTCCAATTCCGGAGCAAACAGGCGAAGCGCAGCGTCAAGATGAACGAGATCTGCGCGGAATTGACCAAGCTGGCGCTCTGTTTGGGCGATGACGCCTGCAATCTCAGCGCGCTTCGCGACCAGCGCGGACACAACGTGGCTCTCCGCCATGACCTTCCTCGATCTCGAAACGATCAAGGTGATTATCGTCCTCAAGCCAATATGATGTCAGCCCGGCGCTTGGTGCGTTTGCGCCATGATGCCGCGGATTTGCCAGAAGAAATGACACGGCGTGCCAAAATTCGTGGGCATTATGTGCCAACTGGTCGATGAGGATCGCCGCTCAGCGCACGTTCGGCTCGAATTTTGTCTCCAGTGCGCCGATACTGTTGAAAAAGTCGGTGGATGATTGATGCAATGACGACGCCGTGAAGCGCTGCTCCTGGCGATTTGGCGGGGCCCGGCGGCCATGATGGGACTTCCGGGGGCGTCGACCCGGTCATTCGAGATTTTTGCTTCGACGTCCATGTACCTTATTTTCTAGGGCGGCGGCTCCCATGGGGGGCATTAGGCAGTGGTGGCGGATGAGAGACATCAAAGCCTTGGTGGCTGCACATGAGTTGTCCCCACTAAGGAGACTACAGCTTCAGCTTATTCGTTGCGAAAAAATGTTATCTATCGGCCGCCCGCTCTCGCTCAGGCGGTCCGACCGGGACTCCGTTCTCCAGGCGTATGGCAAACCGCGTGCCGAAACCAAGGGCGTTGTCGATGTAACGGATGCGTGCTGGCCGAAACACATGCGCGCTGACTTCAAAAGCCTTTTTGGCCAACTCCAGCGGGTTCAACGTCAGGTCGCGTGCGAAAGGGAACTTGGCGAAATAGACCATGAACGCGTGCGCCGTCGCCTCGACGCTGGCCACGGGCTCGGCCATTCCCTCCATCTGTAGTCCTTTGATCTCACGCCACGAAGCAGCCGGCGGATGCACCGTGGCGGCGCAGGCTGAATTTGCCAGAAGATTTTGACAATGTCGGGAAGCAGCCGAGGAGAAAAAGACGAGTTCGTAGCCGTTTGCCGCGAAATAAACATCTGTCGCCCACGGACGCCCGTCGACACTGGTGGCCAGCGTCATGGTCGTCACGGAGGTCAACATCGTTTTGACCGAGGCATCAAATTGATCGAGTGTCATCGTTGCCCCATCGCCGAAACAGATCATGTTCGATTTCGAACTGATCGAGCAATTTGCCGACGGTTTGGTCCACAAGATCCATGATAGTCTTGGGTCCATGGTAGAAGGAGGGCGCCGGTGGAAGAATCACCCCACCCATTTCCGCTATAGCCGCCATGTGCCGCAGATGACCCAGGTGAAGGGGCGTTTCCCGTGGAACAAGGACCAGCTTGCGGCGCTCCTTAAGGGTCACGTCGGCTGCGCGTGCGAGAAGGTTGTCGCTGAGCGATAACGCGATTTGGGCCAGGCTCTTCATGGAGCACGGAACGACCGCCATGCCCATAACTCGAAACGAACCGCTGGAAATAGAAGCAGCCAGATTGCCGGGCTCATGAACGACGTCGGCGAGGCGTTTGACCTCCGCGATGTTTTTTTCTGTCTCTAATCCCAGCGTGACTTCCGCGCCCTTGCTCACAACGAGGTGGGTTTCGATCTCTGGGATGTCTTTGAGGACTTCGAGGAGTCGAACGCCGAATATGACGCCGCTGGCTCCGGACAGTCCAACGATAAGTCGTTTCATGACATTCTCTCAGTTTGAGCGCGCCAAACGAGCAGGCTGGCGCAAACCGCCAGCCGTCGGAGTCCCGGGCGTCCACGTGTTTAACAATAACGCAGGCGACGAATTTTATTCATCGGTATCGAAACGATCCTTCAACGGGAATCCTGGTGGGTAGTCCACCTGTCCGGTCTCTTCGTTCCAGGTAACCACCCCTGCGTGCGGCACGCCGGCCGTAGGACCGCCTACCGCGTCGGTATCCACGAGCCGTGCGGTTCTCAGGCCGTTGATCAGCCAGTCTCCGTTAACGGCTCGTTCGGCGCATCTCGTCCACTCGTCGCACCAGTCGCCTAAGCTGTAGCCGAACCATTTCCAGCGTGGCGTGACAGGTGGGAGGCCTGCCTTCTCCCATATAACCCTGGCCTCCTCCATGATTTCCTTGGAGGGTAGCGCCACCGGCGGCATGGGATAATGCATGGTTGCGTCGATCATGATCTTGGCTTCCCACTCGCGGTCGCGCAATTTGGGCGCGTGACCGTTCGCCTGATGGTCCTCGATTTTCACGGATTTCGTCAGGTCGGTGCGGTAGGCGATCGCCCATAACACTTCTTCGACGCTGTTCGGGTTTATATCCTCGTCAACGGCTACGCTGATCTTGCCTACGGAGCGCATAAAGGTCGTGGAGCCCTCCAGGGCGCGCCAAATCTCGGTTCTTGGCGTATTCTTTTCCAGGACGATCACGGTGAACCTCGAAACCCCAATCATAGGGCCATGAAGGACGACGTCCTTCACCTGCCGGATATACAGGGTGTTCTTCAGATGGTTCAGCATAACCGCGCTATAATTGAGCTGCTTGATGACGCCGGATTCGGACGGGGCCATCTGCGAAATCATCGAGGTCAGAATCGCCTTTTTCCGGCGCGTAATGGCAGTGACGGTTATGGAGTGATTGTATTCTTCCACGGACATATTGCCGTAGGATTCACCGAAGGGGGCTTCCATTTCCAATTTACTGGGATCAAGCCAGCCTTCAATAATGATCTGCGCGTCGGCAGGAACCATGAGCGGTATTGTTTTGCACTTCACCTTCCGATAAGGTGCGCCGGCCAGCGCTCCTGCAACATCCATGTCATCCAGATATTCGGGAACTTTCTGAGGTCCGACAACTTGCAGGGTCGGAGGCGCCCCGACGATCAAGGCCACAGGCATCTTTTCGCCGCGCTCTTTGTACTTTGCCCAGTTCTGATGAGCGCCGCCGTTGGTTTGAATGAGCCACATGCCGGTCATGCGGTCGGAATTCTTCAGACTGCAACGGTTCTGGCTGATGTTCTGAATTCCGGTGTCCGGATTCAGCGTGACGAAGAGCCCAGCCGAAAAATACGGCGCGGTGTCCCAACCCGGCGTGTTGTTGGGAACCGGAAGTGCATCCAGCCCTTTTCCAGCGCCACCCTGAATATCCTTCTCTAGGAGAATGACTTCATGAACAGGCGCCTCCTCCGAGGGGATTTCAACGGCAGGGAGGGGGCTTTGAAAAGCATGGGTCCATTTTTCAAAAATCTTTTGCGAGAGGTCCGAAAGGCTTTCGCCCTTATAGTCTATGCCCATTGACGCCGCATATATCTCCGGCGAACCGGCCGTGCCGCCGACTTGAACGTCGCAGTCTCCCTTGTATTTCCGGCCCTTTGCGTCAGTAACATTGGTGAATAAGAACGCTCGCTTCGGATTGTTCGCCAACACGGTTCCAACGTCGCCAACATAACCCCAACGGACAAATGCGTGCAGATGCTTGTCCTTGTTCATTTCTTCGTCGATTGTCCACAGTAGGTTTGAGTTCTTCAGCTTCTCAAGATGGTCGTTTAGGTCATCATAGTTGCGTTTGAAACCCGCTTGTGCGGGGGCATGTCTCGCTGGATTCTTTTCAAGAGAGATATCACTCATCGCTGATGCTCCGATTAAACAAGATACTCTTGAGATAGCTTTCAATTTAGTCCGTATTTGCCGCTGGCTTCCTAGCACCCATACACGAAACACGTATCCGCGAGCGTGTGCGGATATCCAGGCTAGCGGTCGGCGATGCGGTCGAGTTCCTGGCAGCGTTTGGCGTTGACACGCGAATTGTGGCTGGCGTTTCGCATGTTGACGTTTGTTTCGTCTTTCGACCGTTACATAAGCCGGTACATGCCACAGTTGATGAGTTGGGTGTCGGGGTAGCGCTAGACGACGCTGGTCTCTTGGATATAGGCCTGGCTGTCGTGAGAATGGTGAAGGAACAGCGCAAAGCGTGCGAGGTCGTCGTCGTTGCCCTTTATGACAACATCCTTGCACGGGGCGGTGTCGATCAAGACGGGTGAAATTCGGCGCCTTAGCTTTCTTTTTCCAGCCGGATATTGTCGACCCTCTCTTGCGGTTCAGCCGAGTTGCTCTGAGATGCTTCCGACCGGCGCCCGTTCAAGAACCAGTCGCCCTCGACAGCACGCTCTGCGCATTGATCCCACTCATCATTCCAATCGCCGAGCGAATAGCCAAACCACGGAGACTCTGGCTTCAGTTTAGGTAATCCAAGCTCCTCCCAAATGGCCTTTGCGCGCTCCATGAACTCGCGCTTTGGGAGAGCCACAGGAGGAAGGGTTCCTTTGGCAGTTGCGTCGACGAGCATTGTCGAGTTGTCTTGCGCGCTCTTTAGACTCGGACCGTGGCCTTTGCCGCGATGGGGCACGACGTGAATGTCCTCGATCGGATTGCAGCGGTAGGCCATGGCCCAGAGAACATGGTTGGTGTCGCCAGCGTCGATGTCTTCGTCGACTGCGATGCAGAATTTGCCGATTGCTGGCGTGAACGACGCCGCGCCCGTCAAAGCCCGCCAGATTTCAGTCTTCGGCGCGCCGTGTGTGACCGTGACGAAAACAAAGGGACGAAGGTTCGTTAAGGGTTCATGCAGGGTGACGCGCGAGACGTCTTTGATATTGAGCGTGTCGCGCAGATGAGAAAGGTAAAGCGGTTCATACGCCACCTTCTTGATGACGCTCGATTCGCTGGGTGTAATTTGGGAGATGATGGAGGATATAATGTATTTTCGGCGCCGCGTGATTGCCGTCACGTTCATCCGGAAATTATACTCCTCCAATGCCATATAGCCGTGGCTCTCGCCGAAGGGGCCTTCCGGCTCCAGTTCTTTCGTGTCGATCAGTCCCTCGATGATCACCTGGGCTTCGGCGGGCACGAGGAGGTCGACCGTCTTGGCGCGCACTACATTAATGGGGCAGCCCGCCAATCCTCCGGCGACTGTCAACTCATCGACGTCGAGGGGAAGCTTCTGTGGCCCGGTGAACTCCACGATCGGAGGCGCTCCGAGCACGACGGCCACGGGCATAGGCTCGCCCTTGGCGCGGTATTTCTGCCAGTGCACGTAGCCGCCGGCCAATGTGGTGCGCTCCATCATCACGGCCAGTCGATCCGGCGCTTTCAAGTTGCCGCGGTAGAGGCCGAGATTCTGGACGCCTGTTTCCGGGTCCCGAGTGATCCACAGCGCCGCAGTTAAATAGGGCGCGACGTCGAAGCCTGGAGTGGAGATTGGAATAGGGAGGGCGTCGAGGCCATTGCCTTCGCCCTTCAGCGCATCGCCGGTGATTAAGATCTCCTGGCAGGGGGCCTCAGCCACCTCGCGCGGGGAAACGGGATTGGCGATTGCATCGAGCCACGCCGCGCCGATGTCTTTGGCCGGCCGGTTCATGCCGATCGCGTAGATTTCCTCGGTCCCGGCAAGCGCCCCGATCGCCACAGAGCCATCCGGGTACTGACGCCCTTTGGAATCCGTCACGTTTGTGAAAAGAAAGGCTTTGCGGCCATCTTCCGGTATGCCGCCACGGTACTGCCAGCGAACCAATGGATGCATCTCGGTGTCTTTGTTGATCGGGCGATCAACGGTCAGCAACAAGCCTTTTGCGGCAAGCGTATTAATATGCTCCGGGAGATCGACGTAGCCGTGTTCAGCGGTTAGTTTCATTTCGCTAGCCTGATCCGTTGGATAAAAATACGTATTGTGGGTGCCTTTAAGGCGATCAATCCGCATTTATATTGAGTAGTGTAAGGCGTCGTCTTTCGGCTTGGGTTGCCGACTCTCGCTCTGCGCGCGTATGTCTTACGGATGGGGTATTCGTCGTTTTATTGGCGAATTAAATAGCACTAATATTTTAGGTGCCGTTCGCTGTGATAAAATGATTTTAATCAATCTTCGATCGATTTGCGTCGGAGCATTTCGTTCTGACCGTTTCGAGCAGCCTTGGCGACATCGGAGGGAAAGGGCCGCCCACTCTCTGTTTCGCGGCGAACTCCTGGCAATGAATAGGCTTCGCCAGATCGGCTCGATAGATCTGATGCGCATCAGTCGGGGCTGCGGCATCTTCGTCCGGCCCAATTTAATTGCCTATCGCCGCACGGTTTCGTACCTCACGCATACGCCTCGCGCCGCGAGCATCTCCTCGACCATGCGCAGGCTCAAGAAAAAAGCGGAAATAGAGCCAGGCCGAATAGCTGATGATCTCGGGCGGAAACCGATGACGCCGATAAAGCGGTTCGCGAAGGTTCGACATGGCTCATGCGTACCCCGCCTTTCGCTCCATGTCAGTTAATGTGACGGTGCCCACTGGCTCGGCGTCTCGTTCCTTTTTCGCGGAGTCGTCCTCGAGTTTGAAGCGTTGACCGTCGATCTCGATATGGCGGATCGCCGCGCCATAGCCCGCGCCACGAGGCTTGGCGGCGGCCTTTCGAGCCGACTGGGCAATGTGACTCCGGCGGGGGCGCGGCGCGTCATCTTCCTCGGACTCGTCCCGATCGCTCGATTTCGCACCCGCATCGCCGCCCCGGCTGGCATGTCCCGCGCCGGCCGCGGAGGAGGACTCGCTCTCCTTGATCGTCAGGCTGTCGTCGATTTTGGGGCCGGCGATGGCGGCGACTTTCTCTTTGCCCGCGGTTGATTGCGCGCCGCTCGGCGGCGTCTGGGCCGTCATTTCCACATTGGTGGTCGAAATCAGATTGGCCGCCGCCGTCGCGGTCGCCGCCTCCTGCGCAAGCTGTTGAGCTGCGGCGGTGGAGGTGGAAACGTTGGCGGCATTATCGTGATAGTCATTGTTTTTGAAGACGCCGCCCTCGCTGGATCCAACTAGCCCGCCGACGTGACTGCCATCGCCAGACACCGAGCCAACGGCGGTATTGCCGCCGAAAAAGCCCTCATTTGGAGAATTGCTATATCCGACATTCGCGCCGACCAGGCCGCCGGCGTAGTCGCCGGGCGCCGTCACATTCGGAGTTTAAAATGACGACCGGGCCGTAGCTGTCGCCCAGGCTCTTTCCAAGCAGCCCGCCAACATAGTTTCGACCAGTCACATTTCCCGAGGCGCTGGCGCCGTCAAGAAAGGAGCCGAATCCTTGCGCTCCTCCCACGTAATCGCGGCCCGACATTGTCCCGTAGGCTTGGGAATTAATGATTTCACCACCATCTCCAACCAAGCCGCCGGCGTAGTCGCCAGAAGCGGTTACATTTCCCTTGGCGTAATCGCGAATGAAGACGCCACCAGCACCCGCTACAAGGCCGCCGCCGTAGTTCCCATTCGTGGCCGTCACATTTCCGGTGGTGTAGGAATCCGTAACGTAGCCTGAAGGCCTCTGGCTGTGTGTTTGGCCGTTCGACCCAAGCAGACCGCCGATCGTATTGCCGCCGGTCGCATCTCCTGTGGCGTAAGAGTAGCTGACATCGCCTCCGTCATTTTCGCCGATAAGCCCGCCAAGATTAGTAGAAGAAGCAACATTGCCCCTCACGGTCCAGGTGGCGTAGGAATGATCTATGTTGCCATTGAGAACGGAATCGCTAATATTGTAGCCGATCAGCACGCCAACGTTACCACAGGCGGTCACGTCGCCGGTCGCGTAAGAGCGGCTGATATTGCCGCCGTAATTGGCGCCTACAAATCTTCCGACGTAATTGGCGTAGCTGTCCGCGGCGTCAGTAGCGTCAATGACGGCCCCGCCCTTATCATATCCGAGCAGACCGCCGACGAAGCTGCCGCCCGGCGAATTGATTGTCACATCAGCGTAAGAATTGCTGATGGAGCTGTCGATGGATTCCCCGATCAACCCGCCAATCACGATGGCGCCCACTCCCGTGATGCTTCCGGTCGCGAAAGCATTGATGACTGAGCCATAGCTCGCGGCAATCAGCCCTCCATTATAGCCGTTTGCGCTATCTTCAGTAGCGGCGGCCCCGCTCGTAATATTGACATTGACCACCCTGATATTTCGGACAACGCTGCCTCATTCAACTGTCTTGATCAGGGCGTCATTGCCAGCGCCGCTGACGTCGTTGATGGTCAGATTGGATATCGTATGACCAAGCCCGTCGAGAGTAGCGGGCGTCACGACGGTGTGGAATCTAATTCTCTGGGTCTGGCCCAGCTCGGCAATCGGCGCGCCGCTCAAAGCCGTGCTTGGGGCAGTCAGATCGCTGGCCAACGCATAATAGCCGGCGACGCCGCTAATAGCCGTCAATTGATCCCAGCTCGTGATGGGCGTGTAGACGTGGTTGTTTAAGGTAAGTGTTCTAGAACCGCTGAAATCCAGCTTGCCCACGAATGTCCCATTGCCAACGCCATCCGTTGTGCCAAACTCCATATAGAGTTCGTTCGAGCTGCCATCGACATTCGTCCTGGAACCATAGTTTGCGACGAAGCTCGCTGTGCCGCTCGCGGTCATCACGGCGTTGACGTAAATATTGCTTGCCGCGTCGAGCGTCAACGTGTTCGCCGACCAAGAGACAGGTCCATCAATGAAGATGTTCGCGGCGCTCACGCCGACAGATTGTCCGACCGATATATTGTTTCCGGCCACGAAGGCGAACGAGCCGGTATTGTCGCCAAGGTCCGTGACAGATGCGTTAAGGTTTATATTGTCTGCAGCCGTGAATGTCAGGAGGCCGGCTCCCGAGATCACAGGCGCATCTATGTTGATATCGCTTGCCGATGTCAGCACAAGGTTGATGTCTTTAAGCGAGGCGATCGAAAGCGGCGAGCTAATCGATATGGTCGAAAGCGGCGAGAGAGTCAGCGTATGACCGAAGCCGTTAAAGTTCCCAGTGAGTTGGTTTACAGACGAAAATCCGAGGGGTTTTACGTCTGCAAGAGTCAGATTGACGAGACTGGTGCCAAGCACGTAATTCGAAGTTGGATTTTTCTGGACCGCATCAAGATCCTTAACCGATTGATGGCAGTATAATTCTGGCCCTGCAGAGTCACGCGCCCGTTGCTCGAAAAATAGATCCTACCCGTGTAGGAGCCGGAGGTGTCGAGGCTCATGTAAAGCCCATTGGGGCTGCCATTGGCGTTTGCGCCTGAGCCATAGGTGGCGACAAGGCTTCCCGATCCGGTCGCGGTCATCAGATTGTTGACGAAGATATTGGCGCCGGCGTTGAGCGCCAAGGCGCCCGTCGTCCAGTTCGGTATGTCGCTTATGTTGATGTTATTGCCCGTAAACGTCCACGATCCTCGTGCCGTCCAGCTTTGGGGGCCATTGATATTGATGTTGTCGCTTGCGGTCGCAGTGAGCGTATTGACTGCGAGGGTGGAAGGCGCGTTAATGCTGACGTCTGTTCCCGCGTTAAGCCCAAGCGCGCCGCTTCCGGTGATCGCCGCGTTGATGTTTATTGCGGAGTATGCGGAGAGCGCCAGCGGTGTATTTTCAGACCAGTTCACCGTATCATAGACAAAGATACTATTCGCGGCCGTAAACGCCCATGAGCCAGCTGTGGTCCAGCCCTGCGCGGCCTTTATATTGATGTTGTTGCCCGCATCTGCCGTGAGCGGATTGACGACAAAAGGGGAGGGCGCATAGATGTTGATATCGTACCCGGCTCTTAGTGTAAGCGCCGAGGCGGCGCCGCTTCCGGTGATCTTCGCGTTGACGTTGATGTTCGTGTCTGCTGTAAGCGTCAAAGCACCGCCTGATGACCAGGTCACCGGATTGTTTACGTTGATGGAGCCGCCATTGCCGTCTTTGGCCACCGCCTGGACCGTCACATCGCCATTGGCCAGCGGTTCCCAAGCTGGGCGCCCATTATATCGCCGCCGGCAGCGATTGTGAAGTTCACCGGATCAATCAGCCAAGTGCCATTCTCGCCACTCGCTGATTTTGTCGTGATGACGGCGTCTTCGGCGATCGTCACCCGATTGCCGCTGGTCTCGATCTTGCCGCCATTTCCGCCCTTCGGCTCCGAGGCGTCGAGCTTGCCGGCGACTTTCACGGTTTCGCCCGAGGCCAGAAGCTTGATCGACCCAACATGGGCCGTGCCCGACGCGCCGGAGCCGCCCTTGAGCGCCGCCATGGTCTGCGCCTGGATGACGCCGCTATTGTTGACCTGCGCCGAGAGCACCGCGTCGGCCGCCTTGGCCGTCAGGACGACGCGGCCGCCGTCGGCCTTAATCGCGCCCTTGTTCTCCACCAGCGCGTTCAGCGTCCCTTCGTCGATCGTCACGTCGACAAGGGAATCTCCGTTGAAATTGAGGGTGATCTTATTGCCCGAGGCCATCGCGACGGTCCCCAGCGTGGCCGTGATCACGCCCTGGTTGGAGACCGTTTGGCCGAGCAGCGCGACATAGCCGCCGTCGGCTGCGTGGATCGTGCCCATATTGACCACGGAGGCCGAGGAGGAGCCAGAGAATACGTAGTTTCCGGCCATGAAATTCTTGTTGGAAATGTCGAGCGTTGAGGCGACGAATCCGCCGACATTGACCTGCGAATCCTTGGTGAAGAGGACGCCCGCCGAATTGATGATGAAGACCTGACCATTGGCGTTGAGCGCGCCGGAGATGACGCTTTGCTCATTGCCGATGACGCGGTTGAGCGTCACCGACGAGCTGCTCGGCTGGTTGAAGTTGACTGTCTCCTGGGACCCGATGGAAAATGACCTGCCCCCACTAGGTGGTCCGAGTTAAATGTTAGTGCATTACTGGTCTCAGGGCCAGCGGCTGAGCGCCCGGCGGAGCTGGTCGGGTTAGCGCAGCGGGGCGCTCAGGGAAGAGAACAATCGGCGCCGGCGGCCGATATCCCAGCGATGAATGTGGCCGGACTTCGTTGTAATGCCGTCGCCAGGCTTCGATCGCGGCCTTTGCCTCCTTGAGGGAATAGAAGATTTCTCCGTTCAGCATTTCGTCGCGCAGCTTCGAGTTGAAGCTCTCGCAATAGCCGTTCTCCCACGGGCTGCCTGGCTCAATATAGGCGGTCTCGGCTGCGACGGCTCCGATCCAGTCTCGCACCGCCTTGGCGACGAACTCAGGGCCATTGTCCGAACGAATGTGGTCAGGAACGCCGCGCAGGATGAACAAGTCCGACAGCACGTCGATCACTGTCGTCGAGTTGAGCTTTCGATCAATCCCGATCGCCAGGTATTCGCAAGTGACTTCGTCGATGACATTGAGCATACGATATTTGCGCCCGTCATGTGTCCGGTCCTCAACGAAGTCATCGGCCGATACATGGTTGGGTCGCTCGGCGCACACGCGCACGCAGGAGCCGTCGTTCAGCCACAGCCGGCCGCGTTTTGGTTGTTTTTGTGGGACTTTCAGCCCCTCCCGTCGCCAGATCCGCTGGACCCGCTTGGCGTTCACCATCCAGCCCGCGTGGCGCAGCAAAGCCGTGATCCGCCGATAGCCGTAGCGGCCATAGGCCTTGGCGAGTTCGACGATGTCGGCGGTCAGAGCCGCCTCATCGTCGCGGCCGCGGGCGGGCTTGCGCTGAGTGGACCGGGGCTGCCGGAGCACCGCGCAGGCGCGACGCTCCAACACCTTCAGTTCCGACCGCACCTTATCGACGCAGGCGTGGCGACGGGCGGGGCTTAGAAGTTTCCCCGGGCGGCTTCGGTCAGGATCAGCTTGTCCAGGGTCAGGTCCGACACCACCCGCCGCAACCGGGCGTTCTCCAGCTCCAGGTCCTTCAGCCGCTTGACCTGGTCGCTCTTCAGGCCGCCGTACTCCGCGCGCCAGCGAAAATACGTCGTCTCGGTCACCGCAATCGTCTTCACCGCCTCGGCGATCGACTTGCCCTGCGCCGTCAGGACATCAACCTGACGCAGCTTGGCGAGCATCTCCTCCGGCTTGTGCCGCTTTATTCCCATCGCTCCATCCTTCCAAATGGTCCGCGGACCAATATACCGGATGGATCACTTCAAGGGGCGCAGACCACTCGGCGCCCGGACCCTCTATCTCTACCAAGGCGACAGGGACGCGCTGCTTTGCATCTATCGAACCAAAGAGCCGCAGACGATCGGCAAGGCCGTCTCTTCAGGCTGCATTCGCATGATGAAAGCCGCCGCGATCAATCTTAACAATCGCATCGAGGGGGGCGCGCAAACTCACCGCTGAAGGCATGACGCGAATCCTCTTCGCGCCATGAAATCATCTCAACCGTAAAAAGAATCCTTCGTGAGTCTGGAATGAAGGGCGTTGATATGAGTCCGAAGTGAATTCATCAGTTAAGCAATTCAAATATTTAGTATCGGGGTCCCGCAGTTATCGACGTTCCGACGTCAGGCGGATTAGCCCCCCAAGTTTGAGACGGGCTCCTTAGCAATGGGATCATGATGCCCTATGGCGATAGCAATTTTCGGACGAACCGAAGGGTTTCCTCCACGGCGTCATGGGCAGCTTCGCGGTTGGCGACGATCCGTTGGCGTTTCTCGCTAGGATCGTCGAAACCATGCGTCGCGCCGGAAAACACCTCTATGCCGATGTCCCCGCCGCGACGCGCCGAGTTCTCGACGAGGCCAACGCAACGCTCGGCGGAAACTTCTTCGTCATTGTCGCCGGAGAACACGCGCACTGGCGCGTAGGGACGATAGGTCCCGTCGAAACGCTCATGCAAGGCGCAGGCGGGATAGAATGCGACCGCGCCCGCAAAGCCGGCTTGCGCGGCTGGCTGATTTTCCGCGAGAGTCGCATCCGACATCGCCGCCAGCGCCGCGCTGCCGCCATTCGACCACCCTTGCAGCGCGATCCGCTTCGGATCGACGAAAGCCTGTTGGCGCAAATAGACGAGCGCGCCATAGGCGTCGAGCGGACGCACGGTCACTTCATTGACCGCCTCCGGCCGATCCTTGTAGGAATGGATCGGAAATCCTTCCGGATAGCTGCGCGGGCCGAAACTGTCGACGAGAAGCACGACAAATCCCTGATCCGCCCAGAACCGCCCCCACGCGGCGTGACGCCTCGACAGGGTGGAGGCGTCATAAACCCCATTGGCGGTCGAGGAGTAAGGACCGGCGCGTCCGTGCATCATGACGATGGCGGGTCGTGGGCTCCGCGCCGCCGTCTCGGGCATGAACACATAGCCGACAAGCTGCGTTTTTCCGTCGAGGCTCGGAAAGCTCACTGGCTTTGGTGGATTGTCGGTTGACCGCGCGGGGTCAAAGGGCGCGACGGCGACCACGAGAGTAAAAAGGAACAAAAGGCGCAGACGCGTGGACATGTGGCGCAGCTTTCATGAGAATCCTGGGAAGGTCACACATCGGCCGGGCTGAATATCACAATGCGCAATTCGCCATTGTCATTGTCCTCAGGAACCGTGCCGGTCACGATTTCCAACCCTTGCGATTTTTCATTGGCGCCGCAAAAGGCGACGATGGCGTCGGCCCGAGGCTTCTGCACCGAGAGGGCGATCGCTGGCATTTCCAGAAAGCCGGACGGGCCATCGACGTCGATCGAGAGCTCAATCGCCCGCCAGGACCCACGCGACTTCAACCGCGCATGCAAGGCCGCCAGACTTTTCGCGGAAATGCAGTAATCGTCCTTCAGCTCGTCGAGGCTTTCTTCGTCGCCTTTGTCGACCGGATACTCCGCCTTGATGGGTGTGAAGGTCGCTTTGACCGGCGTGACAGTGTTGGCCGGCAGCTTGATCTGGAACTCGCGCACGACATCGAGCGTCCATCCCGCGCTCGGCGCCTCGTCGGACTTCGACGGATCGCGCGGCGACATCAATCCCATTTGCGCGAAACTGGCCGCGACGTCCGGCGGAAGCTCGCGTAGCGCCTTGTCGGTCGCGGCGCCGAACGGCAGAAGCGGTGCATGGGCGGCTTTCAAATCGGCGAAATGATTGAGCCCCAAGGCCTTCACCGAGGCATGCGGCTTCGTCTCGATATTTTCACCGCCGACCGAAATTTTGAGCCCGACCGGATTTTCCGCGTCGTCGAAGGGAAGCTCCCAGGTCTCGCTGTCGTCGTTGCTCGCCGCCAGGGAGGGCATGCTGACGCTGGCGGCGAGGCTGAGCGCGGCCGTCCCGGCATTCTTGAGGCCATAGGAATAGGCGACGCGATTGGCGGCGATTTCTATGCTCATGCTGACGACGGCGACATGTTGATCGTCTCCCATCTCCATGGCGCCGACTGTCAAGGCGGTTGGTTGCGGGCCTTCGTCCTCGTCCGATTGCGGGGCCGCGGGCTTTTCCGTGGCGGGCTTCGCATGTTCGGCGAGGGCGCTCGTGGTCGCAAGCGCCGAGCCGGCGCAAAGGAGGGCCAATGTCGCAAGGAGAATTCGGCTCATTTGCATTCTCTCAACAGGAAAAAGATGTGGGGCGGTCCTCCCTAGGATCAAAGGGAGGACCGTGGACGGCTTTGAACGCTAGGGCATGTTCCGAAAAAGCCGCCTGACTTTTTCGATTGGGCCATGCTCAAGCTCAATCGATCTGGAGCATGCTCTTGTCGATTTGAGGATTCCATACAATCGGAACGCGCTCCATCGGCTCAATTCGGATGGCAGTAGCGGCCGAGATAGCCGAGGTGGTAGCCGGGCGGGCAGGCGCGAGGAGCGCCGCTCACCGCGACGCCATAGGAGTGATGGCGCCAGTGATAGTGGTAGCCGTAGCGGTAGTGATAGTGGTACCGGTAGTGATGAAAGCGGTGATGATAGTGGTGAAAATGACGGCCCCAATGACCAAAATGGCCGTGCCGATGAAATCCGTGGTGGAAGTGATGAAAATGGTGGGAGCGATGGGAGTGATGGAAGCCGCGGGCGAAGGCCTCTGACGACAAAGCGGCGACGGAGAGAGCGAGGCTGGCGGCGACGACGAGAGATTTGAGGAGGCGCATGGATTTGAGACCTTTGTTGGTTCGAGCCTGGCCTTCGGGCTGGATGGGTTGTCCCTCGGGCATGAAGGGAATTTATCAGGGGCCTTCGCCCGGCGCTGTTCCCTCGGTGACAGGCCGCGACAATTGTCGAGATCTCCGCGAGCAGGCGTGCGCGTCAGCACCAGGTCGATGGAGGCGGCCCGATGGGCGCGGCCGAACCGATCCCCTCCCGTCGTCGGCGCGAGAGGGTCGCTTCAGACTTCCTCCCATTGCGCGATCCGAGCCAATTTCGCGCGGTCGCAGAACAGCCGATCGGAGGCGCGCTTGATTGCCTCCGCGGCTTCGAGAGCGCCGAGCGCGGCGTTGATCTTGGGCCGGCTCGCGCCGAGCAGCAGGGCGAGCTCGCCCTGCGAATAGGGGAGCTCGAGCGGCGTGCGGCGGCCGCTCGCCTCGGGTCCGCCTTTCAACGCCACGCAGAGAAATCGCGCGAGCCGGATCTCCAGGGGATAAAGCGCGATGGCCTCCATCTTGTCGCTCGCGTCGCGCAAGCGTCGGCACAGGCAAGCGATGACGGCGTCGGAGATCGCCGGGATGTTTGATCGAAGCTCGTGAAAGGCGTTGCGTTCGAGGCTGAAGGCGACAATCGCGGTCAAGGCGGTCGCCTCGGCGCTCCGGCTGCCGCCGTCGAGCAGCGCGATCTCGCCGAAGAGATCGCCGGGGCCGACGATCTGGAAGCTCAATTCGCGCCCCTCGCTCGTGGCGACAGCCAATCTGACGTGACCTTCGAAGATAATGTAGAGATGCGTTCCAGGATCGCCGCGCGCAAACAACATTTCACCGCGCGTAAATTGCGCTTCCCGAAATTTTTCGGCGCAGGCGGTGAGCGTCTCGGGCGAAAGGGCTCCAAACAAGGGCGCTCGGGCGAGAAGCTCCATGAGGCGCGACGGCCCGCTGCTTATCGGCTCCAAATCGTTTCCGCCATCGAGACGACCCACAAGTTTAAAACGCCCCCGCCGTTGTCGCGTGGGAGGTAGACCGAACGAAAGTAAAACATATTTCGTATAAGTTCCTAGACCTTTTCGAAGTTGGCAGAAGCCTCATTACGCCATGAAGAGCGCGTCTCAGCGCCCCTTCAAGGCTTGGCGATCGGACTCGTCTGACGTTGTGAGAGCACGATCCGGGAGCCTTGGGCATAGAGGTAGCAACGCCCATCGGCTTCCCTTGCGGCGTCATCGTCGTTGCAGAGCTTCAGGGCCTGGGACTCGGCCCGTCGTTGTGACGCGGCGCCCGAGACGACGGTCAACACCCCGCGCGGATGGATCGCGGCGGCCTTCGGCTCGGGCGCCTCGAGATAGCCGACCACATCGGCGCGCTTGGCGACCAATGGGCGAACGGCCGGAATTTGCTCGACATCGAATGGTCCGGCATAGGTCACGCGCGCCATCTCACGGGTCGCATGCGTCGCCCCGTCCGTCATCGGCGCCATGGCGTCGTCGACCGCCGCCAGTTCGCAGGGCTCGTTGTAGGCGATCTGACATCGCTCCAACACCTTTTCCTCGGCTGCGGCGACGGAGGGCCAATCTCCGGTCCACCAATGTGACTGCGCCTTGGGCGCAATTGCAAGCGCGCGGTGCGGACCAATGGCGAGGTAGTCGGCGACGAGTTTCGTCCGAGTCCTTTCATTCATTTTCGCCTGGCTGGCCGTCAGAACGGCCTCGAGCCTAGCCGCCAAATCGAGGCGCGCGGCGTGGCGCACGAGATAGAGTCCGCCGAGCGCGAGTGCGACGACGAGGCCGGCCGCAACGCCAGAAAACGCAAGCAGGCGAAAGGAGAATCTGGGCTTCGCAGGAGTCTGCCTAGGAAGGACGTCGATCGCCGCCGCCGCCAATGAGACCACCTCTACGGGGCGCGCGATATTCTTCACCTGATGCGCGCCTCCATCTGTGAATGGCGCGTCGATCTTGTCCCTGACTTGTTCGTAGGCCGCCAGCGAAAGGCAAATGCCGCCGGGCTCGGCGAGGGTTTGAAGCCGCGCCGCGACATTGACGCTGTCGCCGAAGAGGCTCCGATCCTGCACGATGACGTCGCCGATGTTGACGCCCATGCGAAAGACGATGCGCTTGCTTTCAGCGAGCTCGGCGTTGCGGTCGGCGAGCTGCTGTTGCAGGGCGATGGCGCAGCGGGTCGCGTCGCAGACGCTGCCGAATTCGAGCAAGAGGCTGTCGCCGACCGCGTTGACGATGCGGCCGCGATGGCCAGCGATGGTCGCATCGATGAATTCGCTACGGCAACGGGTCAGTCGTTGTAGCGTGCCGGCTTCGTCTTCCCCCATCATCCGACTATAGCCGACGACATCCGCCAAGACGATCGCGGCGAGCGTGCGCTTGACGGCGATATCGTTCATGCCAATCGTAATCCCGGCTCTTGACCCTTGCTCGGTCGATGTCTCGAAATTTCTATGGCCTTTCGGCCCGAACCGTCAAGCCGAAGCGACGCAAGGTGATCTTGGCGTCCAAGCGCCATTTACGATTTTAGCGCCTGAGGGTCGGCTCCATTGAGCGGAGCGCCCGTCAAAGCAGGTTTGATCGTCATCGGTGAATGCGCTCGATTATCGCGAAGGGCATGGCTGGCGCAGTCACGTCAACGCGACAGCGGCGCCCCCCCGCGAGTTCCAGCAAAGCCCGCCCTCCGATCCGTCCCGAAGGTCATAACAACCCGAAAACCAAACCACCCTTACGTGTGATACGGTCTCATTCGGGCATCCATTCAAATGTATCATTTGCTAGGCAAGGACAGTTTTGTTGATTCGAGCGACTGAGGCGACGTCGATCGATGTCACAGCGATGCGTATCTCATTGGCGAAGATATCGAGCATATTTTCGACTCAGGCCCGTCCGCTCGCCGTCAGGGCGAAGACTGGAACGCGTCCGAGCATGACGTCTTTCGCTCCCAACACAAGCATGCGCACCACATCGAGCGGCGGAGGCCGCGGCCTCGGTTGGCCGGGTTGACGCCTCAGCCCTTGACATCGGTCTCGGGCCGATCCCCGCCTGACGACGGTTCGTCGTGCCATCCACCGTTCTTGTCTTCATAAGAAATATCCGTCGCGTCTCCAGGGACGAGTTGTTCCTTCGCCGCGCGATCCGCTGCACTGCGGGCGAGCGCATGAGAGAGGAAAGTCTCGGAGAACACCCCATCTACCTTGTAGGCCCAGCCGCCGTCATGTTCGACGACCTCATAAACAATCTTGGTCATGTATCGCTCCTTTTGCTTATAAGCGGCGCCAAATGCCGAACCTCATTGCATCCGACTGGATTGTAGGGCGCCACCCGTTCAATTTCATCGGCGCCGGCGCGCGCTTTGTCGATATTCTCATTGAAGAGGGGCCAAAGAACCTAAAGCGCCAAGCTCTATTGGGGGTGCTCGTTAATCCGATCATCGTGCAGCGACGATAATGACACGCCAAGAAGCGAGCTCGAGGCCTTGCCTTCCAAGGTCGGCGTGCGTCGCATAGGGCGCTGCGCCAGTCCAGCTTCGCGTAATCAGCTGGAAATCGGCAAAATCGTCGGCCGCCCAAGCGCCGCCGGCTCATGGAGCCCCGTGCTCGCGCAGGCGGTTGCGGCCGCCAATTTCGATTCCTTCACAAGCTTTCAGGAATCCAAAGCGCGCTTCCGGTCTAGAACGCCGAAGCCGATCGGTCGGAACTGATCCTTCGCGTCATATTCGATCGAAACCGTCGACTGCAAATCAAGGCTGCGCCGGCCCGCCTCGAGGATCGCCGTCGTTTGGAGCTGTCTTTCAGGAGGCGGAAGCGTTGAGGGGATCGCCTCGACGCTTCCGCAGGCTCGCGCCCGGGCAACCGCCTCTATGAACTCAGCTATGCTCCGATATCCATAGCTCTCCTGGCCATCGAACCCGCCGTCGCTCGATGAATAGCGCATGAATAAGGGATTGGGACTGCTGTATCCGTCCGCCAAGGTCGCTACGCTATAGCCCCTATGCGCCTGGTCCACTCGGATCTCGCCGTCGCTCCAAAGCCCGAAGAAACGTTGCTGCGAATGGACGTCGGAAGGCGGCGCAACCCAGGACGCCGCATAGACAGCCGTGCCTTGCGCTCCACTTGGGATATTGGCCCAGTCCACGAGCAGCGTGATCGTGTCTTCGAGGGAACGGCCGAGCAAAGCCTCGCCCACGCCAGTAGCCTTCGAGGCGGTCACGCGCAGCGGCCGCCCGCGCCCCTCCATGGTCCATACGTGCCAGTCAACGTGATGCGCATTCAGGTAATAGCTGATGTCGCTATGGACGCCGGCCCAAGCGCTGAAGGTTTCGAGTTGTCTGCGGGGCTGGCTCATGTAGCTGGCGTAATAGCCGAAATCGCCGAGCCGTCGTGCGCGGTCGCGCGCATCCGCATAGATCGGATCCAGCCGCTTATGCATGTCCGTGAGAACCAGTACGTTTCGAGCCGCGTCGCATATGGCGAAATTCTCCTCGAGCGTCTGGACGAGGGGCTTGAGCACGAAGGCGTGAATCCCGAGGCGGGCCGCCCTAATCGTGATCTGCGCGTGGAGATGATCGGGAACGGCCACGATCGCGGCGTCGCCGGGCCGTAGCGCTTCCAGCGCGCTCTCCCACGATTGTTCGTCCACCTCATCATCGCCGGGCGAGGTTTCTATGTCCGAAGGGCGCAGGCCGGCATATCGCGAGAGGCTTTCGGCGATATGCGTCCGAATAGCCGGGTATCGGCGGCCGTCTCGACAGCAGAGGCGGATCTTGCCGATCTTTCCGCGCCGCTGGAGGTCCAGAAGGGAGAGGAGCGCCACCCCGGCTCGCTTGTCGGATCGCGAGGCGCCCGACGCGGTCCAGCCTGTGACATATTCACCGGCGCCGATCACCAGCACATCGGGCGTGGTCATGCTTCGAGCGTCCTTTCAGTGAACGCATTGCGTAGCCGATTTTCAGGATCGAGTCTGCGCCGCAAGCGTCGAAAATCGTCCCAACGTGGATAGAGCCGCCGCAATGAAGCCGGCGATGTCTTGAAATATTTGGCCCAATGCGGCCGGCCTTCGAACGCCGCCATATGCTTGCCGAAGGCGTCGAACCATGGCGTCCAATCGCTATCCCGTCCCCAGGGAAGATAGGCGATCGCGCCGATCCAGCAGCGCGCCCCTCCAAATGCGGGACTGAGCCAAATATCGTCGCCGGCGGTGAAGCGGATCTCGATCGGCAAATGCGCGCGAAAGCCGTGACTCTCCACGAGAGCTCTCACCCCGAGCGCCGCATCCCGCGCGCAATGCGCGGGAACCGCCCATTCGCAGACGCGTTGCCGGAACAGACAATCCAGGGTGAGCTTTTCCTGGCTCCGCCCGCTTGACCCTCGTCCACGCGCGAGAAAGGCTTGCGCATAGGCTCGATTGACCGCGGGAAGCAGCGATGGGCGCAAGCTCGCGGCCCAGAGCGCCGCCTGATAGGCGTGATAGCCGAAAACCCGTTCGCGCATTCTCAGGCTCAGGCTGGCGCGCGACTTTTCTCGGTTCGCAGCGGGCTCGGTTCGAAACGCGCGCCAGCCCCAGGCCTGCTCGACATACGGAAGATACCAGATGCGGCAATGATCCGCCGAGGACCACCATGACTCGTCGAGCGCGACTTCGAGTGTGATCGGTCCCTCCTCCACACGCAAATCGAAGGCCGGCGTGACTTTCAGACGAAAAGCCGTATGCACGCCAAGCGCGCCCAAGCTCAACCGCCCCGCCGCGAAGAGATCCGGTTCGCGTGTGGCGTTTGCGCGCTTCAGGCAACCGTCGACCGTGAGCATCTCGAGTTCAGAAATCCCGGTCGAAAGGACGCCGAACGCCGCTCCGGTTCCATGGGTGCCGGTGGCCAGCGCGCCGGCGACCGTCTGATCAGAGATCGAGCCGAGGTTCGGCAAGGCCAGGCCATGCCTTTCGAGGATATCGGACAGAGCTCGAAGACTCACTCCCGCTTCCACCTCGACCTCGTTGCGATCGAAGTCGATGGCGCGAATTTTGTCGAGCCCCCGCAGATCAAGCAGGCGCTCGTCGCTCATCGCGATGTCGTTGGCCGAGTGACCGGCGCCGAAGACGCGCACAGAGTCTCCGCTTCGCGCTGCGTCCTCCAGAGCTTCGGCGAGCTCATCGACCGCTCGGATGCGCTGCAGACGCAGAGGCCTGCAAGAGTGCGTGCGCGACCAATTACGGATCGCCCTCACTGGACGCGCACCCAGCCGCCGTTGATGCCGAGCGCCGCCAGGTGCCGCCTGGCCCGAATGTTCTTGCTCGCCAATTTCTCTCGAAACCATGGCGCGGCAGATTCAGCGCGACCGTTCATCCAATCTACCGAAGGGAGCTTGATCAGCCAAGCGTCGGAGGCGTCGGGGAACAACATCTGATGAAGCGCGATCGTCGGAACCTCCTCGACGCCGCCGATCGGACTTCCGCCGAGATTATCGGAAATAAGCTGAAAGCCCACCATGGAAAGCCTAGAGAGATTCCAAAGGGCGAATGTGTTCCAAGGGGAGGTTTCGCCTCCAAGCGCCTGCCGGCCGGGGGCGGCACCGTGTCCCGGATGCATGCGCGCGCCAACGACCAATGTCTTCGAATCCATCAGATGCGACATCTCGACGACCGCCCCGCGAGTCGCCCGCACCTCCAAGCTCCACATCAGAATTGCGTCCGCAGTGACACTCGCTTCGGCGACCAAGGCGTTGAGAGCGCTGCTATAGCCATTCCAGGGGCTCACCGTGATGGCTCGGACCTTGGCGCGAGCGTGCAACACACCTCCGAGACGCTGGCGAGCGGGCGCGTCGAAAGCGATGATCGCCTCGTCGGCGCAGGCGGTTGCGCAATCAATCCATTCACGCACACGCTGCTCGGGGGGCAACCCCCTCGGCCCGGCGTGGATGCGCGTAGCCGCTATGATTTGTCGCTTCTTCATCAGCGCGTCCTGAAGTCGGGATCGGACCCACCCTCCTTCACTGCGCGCAGGCGCATCTCGTTCAGCGGAAGGTAACGGCCCTGATGAAGCACAAGCCATATGCCCGGCAGACCGCCCGGGCCCTTCTCGGCCAGATCGCTTTTCATCTTCTTGAGAGTCGCCGTGAGCGCGTGCGAAGCGTCGGATAATCGCAAAAAGCAGGGAATCGCGGTCGAGGGGAGGCGCATGCGCAATTGCTCTAAAAGCAGGTCCGGATCGAAGTCGGATGCGGAGAGGATGGAGGCTAGACCGACTTTTCCATCATGCCCCGGAATCGGGACGCCGACGACCGCCGCTTCCAGGACGAGACCCGTCGCGAGCAAAGCCTCCTCGACTTCCACCGAAGAGTGATTTTCCCCTTTCCATCGAAAGCTGTCTCCCAGTCGATCCACGAATTCGAAAAACCCTTCCGCGTCGCGTCGCAACACGTCTCCCGACCGCCACCACATGTCTCCGGAAGCGAACAGGTTGCGCCAGATCTTCGCTTCATTGAGATCGGCGTCGAGATAGCCGTCGTATTTTCCTTCCGCTACGCGCAATAGTAATTCACCGGATTCCTCGGCGGCGACGGGGCATCCGGATTCGTCGATCAGGACGACCTCGTCGGCGTCCGGATGGTCCGGCGGCACATAGCCGCAAGCCCCCGGTCGTCCGGTCCAATTGGTCAACGCGCCAGCCGGCATTTCTGTGGCGCCGTAGTGTTCGACGACATGGGTCAATCCGAAGCGTTCAACCGTCTTTCGCCAAAGATCGCGCCTCAGCCCATTGCCGAAAGCGATTCGCAAAGGCGTGTCCCGGTCGCTCTCAAGACGAGGAATGCGGTCCAGCAAGCGCCAGAGCTCGCCGATATAGACCATCGATGTGCAACGGTATCGCCGCACGTCGTCGAGAAAGGCGCTCGCGGAAAATTTTGCGCGAATAACGGCCGTCGCTCCGATCTCAACACAAGCGCCGAAGGCCACCGCAAGGCCATTTCCGTGGTTCAACGGCAAGGAAATGTAGCAACGATCGTCACGCCTTATTCCCGTCCGCAATCCCCAAGCGACGCCCGCGCCGACGAGCCTCTTGTGACTGAACCGCGCCGCCTTGACGCGTCCGGAGGTGCCGCTCGTGAAGATGACCAACGCCGTGTCGTCCAGCTTCACACTCTCTCTGGCGCTTGACGAAATTCCGCCTTGTGACATCGAAAGGATCGACTGAAAGGAATCGCCGGTCGCGCCCGGCGAAGGAGAGCCGATGACGATGTCGACGCCAGCCAAGCGGGCTCTGCTCGCACTAAGCTCGGGGGGATCCCTGTCGCTCAGCAACGCCGCTTCGACGCCCGCTTTCGTCAGGCCGACGACCGCGGCGAGATATTCGGCGCCTTCGCCGCGCAGTCCGATCCTTGCGCGGCCTGTGCTCGCCGCCCAAGCGCCAATGCGATTGGCGGCGTCATCCAGCTCTTCCCAGGTCCAGCGCCGGCCTTCGACTTCCTCAACGGCGACGTCGTAGGGATGAGCCTCGACCGCCATATCCCATCGATCGGCCCATGATCGAATGTTGACCAGTTCGCGCCAGCGCGAGGATTCGAGCTGCGAGAGCGCGCCATAGGCCTCAGGCAGTTTTGCCGATGGCTTGATCAGGGGCTGCCAGGATCTCGATGCGGCGTCATCCGCATCGGCGGCGGCGCTCTTCAGCATCCGGAGCGCCAACGCGGTTTGCGGGGCCAAAGCTCAAGTTGAGACTCTGACACAAAATCCACCGACATTTTGCGCCTCCTAATGTCGACCGATAGCGCCACCTGTTTATGATGGGCTGACCATTATCGTCAAGGTTAAGCAAAGTCTAGCACGTCGATTTCGTGGCGGTGGTCATTTGTGCGTGATTCATTCTGGGCGGCTGCGGTGCGGCTTTCTGCATGATTATAGAGTCGACGAAGAGGGCGGCACGGCGACAAGCGTTGGTGATCGAAGAGGAGGATTTGGTTCCATTCACCACGATTGCGCGCTCGTGCACGGAGCCGGCGAAGCGCGCGGAGCGGGCGCGGATCTCGCTCGCCTATCCGAAACTTCCACTAGGCGAAGACGGCCTAACAGCCGGCTTAAGGCGCTCCCGGATCGGCGTCGGTTCCGCGCTCGTCAGCGTTGCTCACGCGTCATTTTCCGTCGCGAACCAACCGAATTGGAGGGGCAAGAGACAAACCGAACGCCCCACGCTCTCGCCGCTTTCTAGATTGACCATGGGAGCCGGAAAATAGATCTCCTCCTTATTTGAGGCCGACAGATTTGCTACGACATAGACCCTTTCATCGTGATGCCCCCTGGCGAAAATGATGGAATTTGTAGTGCAACTTACGGGCGTGAGCGGACGATCCGCAGCAAGCGACTTCATTCTGCGGCGCGAGGAGAATATGCCGAGAACCCGCGCGAGCAGCTTTTCTCGACACGTGGACTGCAACAGATGATGGATTTCGGCGACGCCAAATTTATAACGGTTTATTGAACGCGGACCTTCCTCGCTATTCAAAGCGGCCAATGGGGCGGCCAATAGAGTGTTCAAATACACCATCGGTATCCCAGGCAGTGAAGCGAGCAAGAACATTGCGAGGGCGATGCGACCGCAAACAAGCTCGAAATCCCCGGGAAACATCAGATGCAGCGGCCCGGAAATCTGATATATGCGGTCTCCGCGCGCGACCGGAATACATCCCACTCGAATGGCGACCTCGACAAGATCGTCGACTTCCTTATCGTCCAGGATCGGGGTCTGCGGCCTTAGATACAGGCTGTCATGATTGGCGAGGAAGAGGATCGAACGGGAGAAATCGACGTCTGCGTTGCTGGAGATCCAGCGATAGAAGCAATCGCTTTTCCCGGTCACGAGCGAATGCGCGAGGCACGGGGCCAGATCGAAACGAAAAGCGAAATCGGCGCCGCCTTTCCCGAGGAAATGGCCTTGCAACTCAGCGTCGACCTCCGCGATCAGATTCGGTCGATCGGCCCCCAGGCCCGCTCGCAACAATCGCAACACATCCGCCGCCTGAGGCAGGTTCGCGCAAGATGACCCCAATTCCTTCCATACATAGGCGATGGCGTCCAACCGGAGCGACGACACGCCCTCGGACGCAAGTGATTGCGCGATATCTCGAATTGCATGGAGAACGGCCGGATTTTGATAGTTGAGGTCGACTTGATCTGGTCCGAAGGTCGTCCAAAGATGCCGGAGGCCGAGGCTTGATTTGAAGGGCGACAACACGGGGGTGTCGCGCGGGGGGCGTTCGATCGCCCTGAGATCGGTCTTGGGATCGAGCTCGATGAAAAAATCGTCAAAGGCGGCGTCGCCCGCAAGAAATCTGGAAACCCAGGCGTGAGACGATGACACATGGTTCAGCACGAGATCGGCGATCAAACGAAAACGAGCGGATAATTTCCGAATCTCGCGCCAAGTCCCATATCGGCTCGAAACTGTTTTGTGGTCGGAGATGGCGTAGCCGCCGTCTCCCGTCGAAGGGAAAAACGGCAAGATATGCAGGGTTTCAAAAGCGCTTGCAAAGCGCTCGTCTAAAAATGCGTCGAGCTGCTCGAGCGTGTTGCCTCCGTCCGAAATATGATCGGGGTAGACGGAAAGGATGGCCGAGTTCGGAGCGATCGGCGAGGCTGGGGGCAGGTCGACCGACGCGCTGTCAGCATGGTCCAGCTGAAAAAGCTCGGCCACTTCAGGTCCGTATAGTCTCGTAATCGCACTCCGAACCATCGGTCTCCGTCTCCGGCGATCATCAAAATCGATGATCTTGGATCTTGAAAGCGTCTCGTGAAAAAATTTCGGCAAAGGCGCCTGCCCTTAAGCGAGCGCATTCGATTATCGCAGCTTTTCAGCCTAGCCAAGCGCGTTCCCAGTTCGGTCCGTGAATCGGCGCAATGCCGCAATCCCGACGGAACCAGTCGCAACACCCCGACACCAAGGTCTGGGATGACGGCGACACGTCATCCTCGGGCGGCTAGCTTTTTAGAGCCGGAGTCCACGGCGAAGCACGCGCCGATCACAACGCCAAATGCGGCGCGGAACCGGGGGTGAAGTTCTACGCCCATATCTCCGATCTCTATTCGCCCCTCAACACCAAGGTGGTCGATCCGAACATGCCCAAACCTATTGATGTGGAGCGAGTTCTTATCGATTGGAGGATTCCATCCAATCGCCACGCGCCTTATCTCTTCGACACCCGAGCGGAATACAAAGCGCTCGCGGCGATCATCGGCAGCGCGATCGATATTCCTGAACACGAAAAGCGCTGGAAGCGGTTTGCCCGCAAAGTGGGCCGATCATGGTGGATCGATGAAACCTAGGTGGAGATCAAGCGCCGCTGGATCAATCTCTATCGTGACGTCGACAGGGATGGAAAACCGTCGATTTCCGGCTGCGCGCTAATCGAGATGTCGCTGACGCAAAAGTTTTTCCCGCGGGCATTCACGAGCCAAGGCAAATTGCCTCGCGCCATCATTCTCGACGGGCTATCAGGCGTCGAGCAGGGGAGCCGGGGAGTTTTTGTGCGAGCATCGGCGAGGTTGGCGGACCAAGGTGCGATCACCAAAGTATCTCGATAATATAATTGAACAGGACCACAGATCCGTCAAGCTTCGTTTGGGTCCCATGCTCGGGTTCAAGCGATTTCGGCGCGCGTCGATCACGATCGCTGGCGTCGACCTCATGCATCGGATTAGGAAAGGTCGATTCGCATAGAGCCTGCGAGGCGACTGTTTGCGCCAATACCCCTGCGATATTTCGCGGCGTCGCCTGCGGCCGCCGCGATTGGCGTCAACTATGTCGTGGACAGGTCGGAGCTATTCAGGCGACCGTGGAAACCATAAATAGCTAATTTATCAGGGACGTAAGTGGCTGGGGGACCTGGATTCGAACCAAGATTGACGGAGTCAGAGTCCGCTGTTCTACCGTTGAACTATCCCCCAAACGAGCCCTGCGGCCAGTCCGCGGCGCGCCTTCTCGATCGGCGCGGATGGACGCGTGGTCTAGTTCGTCGCTCGGCCGCTGTCAACGCCGGCCGAGGATTTCTCGGCCGGCCCGCCGAAAGCCCTAGTGATAGCCTTCTCCCTCGCGCAATTTGCCGCGGAACGTCCAATAAACGAAGGCGGTGTAGCCGAGAATCACGGGCAGCATGATCGCGACGCCGAAGAGCATGATCTTCAAAGAGGCGGAGGCTGCTGCAGCCTGCCAAAGATCGACTGAAGGCGGGACGAGATACGGATAAGAGGAAATAGCCAAGCCCAGGAAGCATAAAAGGAAAATGCCGATCGTCCCGAAGAAGGGCTTGAGCTCGTCCCCGCGCGCCAGCCAGCGCCACACGAGAAAAAACAGGACGGCGGTCGCGAGGGGCAGGGGCCAAAGAAAGTAAATATTCGGAGTAGCGAACCAGCGCGCCCCGATATGTGCATAGCGTAAAGGCGTCCAAAGGCTGACCAGCGCGGCGAATATCGCAACCGTCACAAGAAATGGGGGCGCGACCCGGCGGGCGTGGGCCTGAACGTCGCCGCCCGTCTTCATGATGACCCAGCATGAGCCGAGCAGCCCGTAGCCGGCGACGAGTCCGAATCCGGCCATGATCGAGAAAATCGAGAACCAGTCGAACGGTCCGCCGGCGAACTCGTCGTTGCGAACCGTGATTCCCTTGAGCAGGCCGCCGAGGATGAGGCCTTGTGCAAAGGCGGCGGTGATCGATCCGCCGCAAAAGGCCAGCGTCCAAAGCCGTTTCGGCTTAGCCGTTGCGCGGAACTCGAAAGCGACTCCGCGCAGGATCAGCGCCAGAAGCATCAAGATCACGGGAATGTAAAGCGCCGGCATGATGATCGAATAGGCCAACGGAAAGGCTGCAAGCAGGCCGCCTCCGCCGAGCACCAGCCATGTCTCATTGCCGTCCCAGAACGGCGCGACCGAAGACATCATCGTGTCGCGATATCTGTCGTTTCCCGTAGTCAGATAAAGGACCCCGATTCCGAGATCGAAACCATCCAGAATCACATACATTGCGACGCCGGTCGCGATGATGCCGGTCCAGATGACAGGCAAATACCATTCAAAACTCATCATCGCCAATCTCCTTGGCTGATCTCCGCGGCGGGCTAATTAGATGTCGTCGCTGGTCGCGGCCGAGAGCGGACGAGAGGGCATGGCGATCGGAGCAGCCAGAACATCGGGCGTCGGGCCCTTGTTGATCAGCCGGTTGATTGCATAAATGCCGGTAGAAAAGACAACGCCATAGACGAGCACGAAAAGCGCGAGCGAAATCTGCACGGCCTGGACGTCGACCGGCGACGCCGCCTCGTCGGTGCGCAGGACCCCGGTCGCGAGCCAGGGCTGGCGTCCGATTTCCGTCACCATCCATCCGGCGATGATCGCGATGAACCCAGCAGGCCAGGACGCGGCCGCGACTTTCAAGAAAAGGCGGTTCGTTTCAAGCTTGCCGAAAATCCACAGAGCGCCGCCCCAAATGACGAAACCCAGAAGAGCGAATCCGATCGCGACCATTAGGCGAAAAGAGAAGAAAACTGGGACGACGGGAGGCCGTTCATTTGGCGCGTATTGCGACAGGCCAGGGAATTTGCCGTTCCAATCATGCCGGATGATCAGGCCGCCGAGATGCGGGATGGCGAGTTGGAAGAGATTGGTCTCGGCCTTCTCGTCGGGCCAACCGAATAGCACCAGAGGCGCAATCTCATTGCTGTCCCAATGCCCTTCGATCGCGGCGAGCTTTGCGGGCTGATATTCCGCCGTGTCGAGGCCGTGTTGATCGCCGATGAAGATTTGCAGCGGAACGAGGATCAGAGCTAGCCCGAGCCCCATGCGCAGCATGGTGCGGGCATGGGTCTCGAAACGTCCCGCGAGAGCGAAGCGCGCGCCGACCGAAAGCACGACGAGCGCGGTGGTGAGATAGGCGCCGGTCACCATATGCGCGAAGCGGTACGGAAAGGTCGGGTTGAAGACCACGTTCCACCAGTCGAGCGGGAAGGCGATCCCGTTGCGGATTTCAAATCCGCTTGGATATTGCATCCAGGAATTGGCGGACAGAATCCAGAACGCCGAGCCCGCAGTGCCGATCGCAACCATGATCGCCGAGGTCAGATGCAACCACGGCGGGACGCGATTATGGCCGAACAACATGATGCCGAGAAAGCTCGCCTCGAGAAAGAAGGCGGTGAGCACCTCATAGGCGAGAAGCGGGCCGAGCACGTTGCCCGTCACATGCGAGAACCGGCCCCAATTGGTGCCAAACTCATAGGACAGGACCAAGCCGGAAACGACGCCCATGGCGAAGGATATGGCGAATATCTTCGTCCAGAACCGGGCGAGGTCGCGATATCTGTCTTCCCCGGTCCAGCGCCAGCGCGCGAGCAGGACCGCGACGAAGGCCGAAAGGCCGATTGTGAAGGCCGGAAAAATGATATGAAACGTGACAGTGAAGCCGAACTGTATGCGGCTCAGCATCGTGTGATCGAAATCCATCTCGAGCCTTTCGAAAGCGGTGGCGAACAGGCCCGGGGCCGCAGACCGGTCGGGGAGAAAGCTGCAACGCCGGCAAGCCTATTATGCCACTGATAAATGAACTTATTTGATCTGCCGCAGTTCCGGCTCGAAGAAATGACGCTCTTAAGGGGCGCATGCGATCAGGGCAGTCACGTGTCGACAGCCGCCCTTCCAATCGCCAAGATCGTGCTATTGTGCAATGCGGCATGACGCCGCCGTCTCCGCGCCGTTCGGGCGGTTCGCGGGGTTCCGACTGCGCTGCCGCGTCTCGAAAGACTGCCGAGCGCTTCGAGGAGCAACCCGGCCGAAGACGATGATCGCGAGGGCCGTCTCGAGCGCCGTCATGGCGCCGCTACCGCGCCATTCAACGGATTCTCCGGATCCCAGCCATAGCGCAGAGTCTCGAACCGCATGGCGAGCGCGTCTATGAGGACGAGCCGTCCGACTAGCCCTTCGCCAAAACCGACGATCTCGCGGATCGTCTCGAGCGCCATCATGGCGCCGAGAACGCCCGTCAGGGCGCCGAGGACTCCGGCTTGGGCGCATGTCGGCACGGCTCCCTCGGGCGGCGGCTCGGGAAATAGGCAGCGATAGGTCGGATTTGGCTGGCCGTCCGGGCCCTGCTCAAAGGGCCGCAGCACGGTCAGCGAGCCGTCGAACGCGCCGACCGCCGCAGTGACAAGCGGGCGCTTCTCGTGAAAGCAGGCGTCGGAGACGATATAGCGCGTTGCAAAATTGTCCGATCCGTCCGCAACGACGTCAAAGGCGCGAATCAATTCCCGCGCATTGGCTTCCGTGAGCCGCGCCTTGAGCGGCGTGACGCGGACATTCGGATTCAATCTTTTGACGGCGTCGGCCGCGCTTTCTACCTTGGCGCGACCTGCGTCCGGCGTGCCGTGCAGAACCTGCCGTTGCAGGTTGGACAGCGAGACCTCGTCATCGTCGACGATGCCGATCTCGCCGACCCCCGCCGCCGCCAAATAGAGGATGAGCGGCGAGCCGAGGCCGCCGGCGCCGATGACGAGGACGTGGGCGCTCTTGAGCTTCTGCTGACCGGGCCCGCCGACGCCCGCGAGCACGATATGACGCGCGTAGCGCTCGATTTCCTCAGGCGAGAACATGGGCCGAGCATATAATGTGACGCGCCCGACGCGGCGCAGTGGCGGAAGCGCAAAGAAAGGTTATCTTCGCGCATTTGTGAGAAACCGTCGCTTCAGCTGTTCGAGAACACCGCTTAATCTGCGCCGAAGGAGTACGGAGAGGTAAATGACTCAAAGCGATTCCCCTGTCGCGAAGACGCCTGCCGAGGATGTCTATCTCGCGCCTCGTTTCGGCTTGATCGAATTCATCCGCCGTCTGCGGGAAGACCGGCTTTCAGTGATCGCGCCGGAATCCTATCGCCGCAATCTGATCCGCAATCGCATATTTTTCCTCGACTCTTTCGTCGTCAATAAGCCGGAATATATCGAGCATGTGCTGCTGTCCAATCACCGGAATTATGTCAAGAGCCAACTTGCCCGCACCTTGCTCGGTCCGCTGCTCGGCAATGGACTCTTGCTGAGCGAAGGCGCGTTCTGGCGGCGGCAGCGGGCAATCGCCGCGCCCGCCTTCCAACCGAAGCGGGTCGGCGGATTTGTCGACGTCATGGCCGCGGAAGCGCAAGCCATGGCGGAAGATTGGAGCGGCAGGCGCGAGCCTTTCGACGTCGCGGCCGAAATGATGGCGCTCACATTGACCATCATCGCGCGGACTATGTTCTCGACCGCCATTGCCGGCGAGATCGAAACCGTGAGGCAGCTCATGGACCAGGTCGTCGCACAGCCGCCCAATCTCCTCGATCTCTTCGGGTTGCCTCGCTGGTTGCCGAGAAGCCAACCCAAAAACTATCGAGCGGCCGTCCGCGCCTTTGACGCGCTGGTCAGCCGCATTATCGCCGAGCGTCGCGCTCAGGGAGTCGATCACGGGGATCTTCTTTCAATGCTGCTCTCTGCGCGAGATCCCGAGAGCGGCGAGGGGATGAGCGACAAGCAGTTGCGCGACGAGATTCTGACTTTCTTCGTCGCCGGCCATGAAACGACCGCCAATGCTCTGAGCTGGACTTGGCACCTTTTGGCGCAATATCCTGACGTCGAGGCGAAGCTTCGCGCTGAACTCGCGCGCGTTCTCGGCGGCCGCGCGCCGAATTTCGCCGATCTCGCCGAGCTCCAATATACGCGCATGGTTATCGAAGAGGCGATGCGCCTCTATCCGCCCGCCCACACGATCTCGCGGACGGCGCTGCGCGAGGATTGGATCGGCGGCGTGCGCATTCCGGCTGGCGCGGTGATCTTCATCAATGTCTATGTCACCCACAGAAATCCGAATCTCTGGCCGGAGCCCGAGCGTTTCGATCCGGAGCGCTTTGCTCCGGAAGCGGTCGCCAAGCGCCATCGCTTCGCTTATCTGCCCTTCGGCGGCGGGCCGCGCGTCTGCATCGGCAATGGATTCGCCATGGCGGAGGCACAGACGATTTTGGCGACGCTCGCGCAGCGCTGCCGCTTGCGCCCTGCGCCCGACCACGAGGTCAAGCCCATCGGCCTCGTGACGCTGCGTCCCAAGGACGGCGTTTGGATGAAGATCGCTTGAGCGCCCTCGTCACTCTGCGGCGTTGACGGGCGCGATCGTCGCATCCTTCGACTTCCCGCGCTCCTGCAATCGTTGAAGAACCACGAAAAACGACGGCACGAAAAGCACGGCGAGGCAGGTCGAGGCGATCATGCCGCTGAACACGCTGATGCCAAGGGAGCGGCGGGCGTTGGCGCCGGCGCCGGTCGCTACGACTAAGGGCACGACGCCGAGGATGAAGGCGAAGGAGGTCATCAGAATGGGCCGGAACCGCATGCGCGCCGCGTCGACCGCGGCCTCGATGATCGGCTTGCCGTCGACCAGTCGGCGCTCGCGTGCGACCTCCACGATCAGGATGCCGTTCTTGGCCGATAGGGCGATCAGCAGCATGAGGCCGATCTGCGTGTAGAGATTGTTGGCGACGCCGAGGCTCGTCAAGGCGATGACCGGTCCCAGCAGCGCCAAAGGCACGGCGGAAAGCACGGCAAGCGGTAAGATCCAGCTCTCATATTGGCCGGCGAGGCAGAGATAGACGAGCATGAGTGAAATCGCGAAGACGTAGACGAGCTGGTTGCCGACGATCTTCTGCTGATAGGACATCGCGCTCCATTCATAGGACACGTCATTCGGCAGGGTCTTCCTGGCGATCGCCTCCATCGTTTCCATGGATTGTCCGGAGCTAAATCCGGGCGCGGGTCCGCCGATGATCGTCGAGGACGGATAGAGGTTGTAGAGCGTGATCAGCGGAGGGGCGACGAGCGGGCTGATTTGCGCGATGGCGCCGATGGGGATCATTTGCTGATCCTTGTTGCGCACATAGAGGTCGAGGAGGTCCTCGGGGTGCCGACGAAACTTCGAATCCGCCTGCACATAGACCTGGTAGGACTGGCCGAATTTATTGAACTGATTGACATAGGTCGAGCCGAGATAGGCCGTGAGCGTCGAAAACACGTCGCCGACGGAGACTTTCATGGTCTCCGCTCGCGCGCGGTCCACGTTGACGCCGACGTGGGGCGCATCTGGTCGGAATGTCGTGAGAACATGTTGAAGCTGAGGATCTTTGTCGGCGGCGCCGATCATGTTGCGAGTCAGCTCATATAGTTTGCGATAGTCGAAACTGCCGCCGAGCAGCTCGACCTGCATTTGAAAGCCTCCGGCGTTTCCGATTCCTTGAATCGGCGGCGGCACCAGGACGAAGGCTTTGCCATCGGTGATCGCCGCGAGCTCACCCTGAAGCCGCTTGTAGATAGAGACCAGATCTTGATCCTTGGCCTTCTCGCGCAGGCTCCAGTCTTTGAAGATCACATAGGCGACGCCGCCATTGGCGAGCGTCGCGCTATTGTCGAGCACGGACTGGCCCGCGATGGCGATCACATTTTCAATTCCCGGAGTCGCGCGCGCGATCTCGCTGGCCTTTGCAAGCGTGGCCTGGGTGCGCTCCAGCGAGGCGCCGTCCGGCAGCTGCACGGCGATCATCGCATAGCCTTGATCCTCGTTCGGGATAAAGGCGGTCGGCAAGCGGGCGATGCCGAAGACGCCCAGCGCCGAGAGCCCGAGGCCGATCGCGACCATCAGGCCGCTTCTGCGCGCCATGGCCCCGATCAAGCCGGCATAGGCGTCCTCCATGCGTTGATAGACGACATTGAAGCCGCGATAGAACCAGTTGCGCTGTTCCGGAGGAGTAGGCTCGCGCAACCAGAGGGCGCATTGCGTCGGCTTCAGCGTCGCGGCGTTGACCGCGCTGATCAGAGCGGTGGCGGCGATCACCAGAGCGAATTGCGCGAACATGCGGCCGGTCAAGCCCGGCATGAAGGCCGCGGGAAGAAACACGGACATGAGCACGAGCGTGATGCCGATGATCGGCCCGAATAATTCGCCCATTGCGCGGATCGCGGAATCATGCCCCGACATGCCGCGCTCGATATATTTCGACACGCCTTCGACGATGACGATCGCGTCGTCGACCACGATGCCGATCGCCAGGACGATGCCGAACAAAGTCGAGAGATTGATGGTGAAGCCGAGCGCGGCCATTCCCGCGAAGGCGCCGATGATCGTTACCGGGACCGTCGTCGCGGGCACCAGGGTCGCGCGGAAATTCTGCAAAAAGACCAGGATCACGATCAGAACCAGGACGCCCGCCTCGTAGAGGGTCGTGTAGACTTCGTCGATCGAGGCCTGAACGAAAACCGTCGTGTCGAAAGGAACCGAGTAGGCGAGGCCTTGTGGAAAGCGGCCCGCCAATTGCGTCATTTTTTTCCTGACTTCCTTCGCGACGGTCAGAGAATTGGCGTCGGGCGTTTGATAGATGGCGACTCCCGCGCCCGGTCGGTTGTTGAGCTTGAAATCCTGCGAATAGGTCTGGGCGCCGAGCTCCACGCGCGCCACATCCCTCAAGCGGACGAGGCGGCCACCTTGAGCGGTCTGATCCTTGACGATAATGTCGGCGAATCCGGATGGGTCGGCCATGCGCGACTGGATGTCGACCGTATATTGAAAATCCTGATCCTTCGGCGCCGGCGGCATGCCGATCTGACCCGCCGCCACCTCCTGGCTCTGTTGCCTGATGGCGTCGATCACCTCTTTCGGCTGCAGCCCGAAGGAATAAAGCTTCTCGGGGTCCATCCAGATGCGCATGGCGTAGTCACCGGCGCCGATGACCTTGACGCTTCCGACACCGGGCAGGCGCGCGAGCTCGTTCACGAGATTGATGCTCGCGTAATTGCTCATGAACAGGCTGTCGAAGCGTCCATCCGGAGAGTTGAGGGTGACGATCTGAAGAATGGCGGTGTTTTTCTTCTGGATCGTCACGCCCTGCGATTGCACCGACAAAGGCAGCGAGGCGAGCGCGACGGCGACGCGATTCTGGACCAGGACTTGCGCCGTGTCCGGATCCGTGCCGATCTCGAAGGTCACCGTCAGCGTGTAGGTGCCGTCGGCGGCGCTGGTCGATTCCATGTAGAGCATGCGGTCGACGCCATTGACCTGCAGCTCGATCGGGAGCGCGACGGTGTCGATCACGGTTTGTGGGCTCGCTCCGGGATAGCTCGTGGTGACCTGCACCGTCGGCGGAACGACATTTGGATATTGTGATACCGGCAACCGGACCAAGGCGACGGCGCCGAGCAAGACGAGAACGATCGCCAGAACGTTGGCGAGAACGGGCCGCTCGATGAAGAATTTCGACATCATGGCCGGGCATTCCGATCCGCGTCGTCGGGGGCGCTCGAGGACGAGTCGGCGTCGTTCGGTTTCGGCGTCACCTTGGTCCCCGGCGCCGCGCGCCAGAGTTCGCCGACGACGATTCGGTCGTCGGGCTCGATACCAGCGGTCACGACGCGCAGCGTGCCGTATAATTCGCCGAGCTGAACATAGCGCTGCTCGACAATGTCGTCCTTGTTCACGATCAGCAGATAGCGGCCGCCTTGATCCTCGCCCAGGGCGCGATTGGGCACGAGCAGGGCCTGCTGCGCCTTCAGCCGGCGCGGCAGCCGAATGCGAACGAACATGCCCGGCAGCAGGGTCCGGTTGGGGTTGCGCAGAATGCCGCGCACGAGCAAGGTTCCCGTCGAAGGATCGATCCCCGGCGCCACATATTCGATCGTCCCGCGATAAGGAAATCCGTTCCCGTTTTCGAGGCCGACGTCCACCGGGATTTTGGTGAGCTCCGCGAGGCTCAACCGACGTTGATCGAGATTCGCCCGGATTTGAAGCGCCTCCTGCTCGCTCAAATTGGCGACGACGTAAATCGGGTCGAGCTGGAGGATCTCCGCGACCGCCGCTTGCTGGCCGACGCCGCCGATGACATTGCCTGGATCGATCAGATGCTTGCCCATCAGGCCATCGAAGGGCGCCCTGACCTCGGTATAGCTCATGTTCAATTGCGCGATCACGACCTGCGCCTGCGCCGAGCGCAAATCGCCCTCGGCCTTCGCCTGCTCGAAATGCCAATGATCGAGCTCGATTTGCGTCGCCGCGTCCTTTTTCACCAGGGCGCCGTAGCGCGCGACCTCGGTCTTCGCGTAGGCGAGCGCGGCCTGTTGCACAAAAAGCTGCGCCTGAGCCTGCTGCAGCTGTGCTTTATATTGGTCCTGCTGAACAGTGAAAAGAAGGTCATCCTTCTTCGCGACGGCGCCGTCGGCGAAATGCAGTTTCTCCAGATAGCCTTCGACGCGGGCGATCAGTTTGACGGTGTTGACGGAGGCCGCATTGCCGGTGACCTCGACATAGTCCGTAACTGCTTGAAGCTTCGGAAGCACGACCGGAATGACAGGCGAGGATTGCGGGTTCGGCGACGGCTGCGGCGAAGGCGTTTGCTGCGACTTTGCCGGCGGCGAGCTTTCAAACAGCTTTTCCCACCAACTCGCCGCTTGGGATTCGTCGGCGCCGCCGCCAATGAGCGCGACGAAGCCGAAAGCCGAGGCCATCATGACGCGGCGCCCGATTTGGCGCGCGGCGTGGTAGGCGCGCGCGCTTGGCGAGCGGTTCTTTCTGCGCGCCCGAGGCGCAGATCCGGTATCCATTGCGGAAAGCCTTTCCATTAGCAAAGCTCACCATTCAGGCGCGCGAACCGTCGGGCCGCGATCTTCCGGTCCGGGCAGGCCAGGGGCAGCGGGCTGCGGCGCGCCCGCCGGCGGAAGGACGTCGCCCCAGTCGGTGCGAGAACGCATCTCGGCGTTGATCGCGGGCGGCACGAATTCATTGGCGCCGCGGATCTGCCAGCCGCCACCGAGCGCGCGATAGACCATGGTCAGGCCTAGCGGCACATTGCCCTGGGCGACGGCGAGATTGGTCTCGGCTTGAAGGAGATTCTGCTCGGCGGTCAAAACAGTGGTGAAGTCCCGCGTCCCGAGATTATATTGCTCGAGCGCGATCGTAAGCGCGCCATTCGCGGCTGCGACGCTCCGGCGCAGAAATTCGGCTTGAATGCGGGATTGGAGGAAGACGGAAAGCCCGTTCTCGACCTCTTGCTGCGCCTTCAGCACGCTGTTTTGATAGTCGACCAGATATTGTTGCAACGTGGCGTCCTGCAGACGCACGTTGTTGGTGATCTGTCCATAATTGAGTAGATTCCATTGAAAGGACGGCCCGACGGAAAAGGCTCGTCCGATTGGATGCAGCATCTGCCCGAGATTATGGCCATACGCGTTGCTCGCGAGGCCGCCGAAAGAACCGGTTATGCTGATGGCCGGATAAAGGTCCGCCACGGCGACGCCGATTTGGGCGCTTTGCGTCGCCGCGCGCAGTTCCGCCGCGCGAATGTCCGGTCGGCGGCGCAGCAGATCGGCGGGGATGCCGACCGCCACTTTGGGAGGAGCGACCGGAATTTTGCCGGTCGAGCGGCCGAGCAGAAAGCCGAGCGGCTCCGGCGCGAGGCCGAGAAGAACGCGGAGCGCGTTCAGACCTTGCTGCAGCTGAATGGTGAGCTGCGGGATGCTCGCCTCGGTGGCGCCCAGCACATTTTCGGCCTGGTAGACGTCGAGCTTGGTCGCCGTTCCGCCGTGGAACTTGTCGGTAGCGATGGCGAGCGCCTTGCGTTGTCGCTGAACGTTCACGCGGGCGATCGCAATCTGCTTCTCGATCGTGCGGATGCCGATATAGGTTTTTGCGACGTCGCCCAAAAGTTCGACCAAAACGTCGTCATAGGTCGCTATGGACTGGAGATAGGCCGCGTCCGCGGATTCGACGCCGCGGCGGAATTTGCCCCAGAAATCGAGCTCCCATGCGGCTCTCGCTCCGAGCGAATCGCGCCAGTAGTTGATCAAGGGGTTGCTTGGATTGGCGGCGGGGTCGGCCTGGCTCTGAAGATTGTAGCTTGCCGCGCCGAGCGCCGCTTGCTGCTGCGGATAGAATTCTCCGATCGCGACGCCGAGCTCCGCGCGGGCTTGTAGCACGCGGGTTCCCGCGCTCAGCAAAGTCAGATTTTGCTCGTAGGCGATCTCGATCAGGCGCTCCAATATCGGGTCATGGAAGCTTTTCCACCAGCTTCGGTAGTTTTGCTTATCTGTCTGAACCGACGGAATCTTCGACTCGAGCCATTGAGCCGCGACAGGCGGCGGCGGCGGCGTGAAATCCGGTCCGACCGCGCAGCCGGCGACCGCCAGCGACGCGACCATGCAGCAGAATCGTCCCGCGCGTTTGCCCGCGCATCGAAAGAAATTGGTCCCCCGATTCGAGCCGGGACTCATTGATTATGTTCCAACTCGAAAACGCCTGGCCCGACTCCTGCCGCTCGCTGGGCGAATGCGATGCATGAGCGGAGCCCAGTAGGGACGCTCGGGCGGCGTCGATGGGCGAGGGAGTTTGCTGTCGACATGAATGGGCAAGGCCGAAATGAGTCGGGGGCGCTGGCTGAGCCGGAGCGGATAGTCAATCGCCGCTCTATTGCGGCCGAGGAGGGACAACCGCGCGGCGCAGGTCTGTTTGCTGAAGTTTACATGAGTGAAAATAGCAGATCGACCGCGCGGCGATATAATCTGCATCTAAGGACGCGTCGAAAAAGAAGACCTGTGGCTGCGTGGCAACAAAAGCTGAGAAAGACGAGGTCCGGCTCGTAATTGCAACCGACGCGCGATGTTCGCCGCTAAGGATGAGACATCGGCTTTCCGCTCGCCGATGCGAAAGGCATGATCCTTCGCGTGCGAAAGGAATGCGCCGGCGACGATTGGCTCCCGACAGGGCTCGAGATCCTTGACGCCAGCCATGGCTATTGAGCTAAAATATATAGCATGATAGGCACCATTGTCCCGGGTTGTTCTCGGCAGGTCTCTTCGTCAGCTTGCAGCGAGAGGATCTTCAGTCTTCCGACCTGGCTTTTTCTAGGTTGTCGTCTCATGATATTTGTCGATGCATTGCGCCGGGGCGGTATGGCGCGAATTTTCCGCGCTGCGGTTGGCCTGAGGGCTTGCGGCACAACGTCCGATGATCCGTTTCGCTCTTCTTTGTTGGTCAGCATCTTCGCCGCGAGGCGAACGGCTTTTGTTCTTCTCATGATAGCCGTCGGCGCACAAAGCTTTGCGTCGGAAGCGCAATCGCGCGAGATTATCGACATGGTCGGCCGCCATGTCGTTCTACCTAATAAGATCGGAAGGATCTTCTCCGCCGCGCCGCCGACGACCCTGGTCGTTTACGCGATGAAGCCGGACACGCTCATTGGATGGAATTTCGCTCCCGAACCGCCGAAGGAAGATCTGGCCAAGTTTCTCGATCAGCGCACGATCGGTCTTCCCGTGCTCGGCAATATGATGGGGCATGGCCAGCAGGCGAATCTCGAGGAGGTTCTCGCGGCCTCGCCGGATCTCGTCGTCGCCTGGGCCAATTCCTTCCTCGATACGGCGCCGATCGCGCAGCGCTTCGAAAAGGCTGGCGTTCCGGTGATTTTCCTCAAGCTGGAGGAGCTTCCTGATTACGTGGCGGCTTTCGCGCTCATGGGGGAGGTTCTCGATCTTGCTCCGCGCGGACGCGAGCTCGGGGCCTATGTGGCGAGCGCGCTCGCGCGCGTGGAAGCCGCGCTCGCGCAGGTTCCATCCGATCAACGTGTGCGCGTCTATTATGCGGAAACGCCGGATGGGCTCGCCACGGATTGCGACCGCTCAATTCATGCCGAAGCGATCCGCCGCGCGGGCGGGATTAATGTCTACCAATGCGCGCAGGGAGAGCTCGTCGGCATGGAGAGGATCAGCCTCGAGCAGGTCGTGCGCTTCGCGCCTGACATGATCGTCGCCCAGGATCGGTCTTTCGCGCGCATGGTCAGCGAGGATGCGCGCTGGCGCAATGTAAAGGCCGTCGCGTCGGGGCAGGTGCGCGTCGTTCCCCGCATTCCGTTCAATTGGATTGATCGTCCGCCAGGCTATATGGAGGCGCTCGGCGTCCAATGGCTGGCCAATTGGTTCTATCCGAACGCATATCCGCTTGATCTGCAAGCCGAGGTCAAGAAATTCTACAATCTCTTCTTCAATGTTGATCTCGGCGACGGCGATGTCGTTCGTCTTCTCCATTGAGTCGAGATCGACCGCGAGCCATCTGGTCCGAGGCTTGGCGCTTGCGGCCTTAGTCGCGGCGGCTATGCTCGCAGCTCTGAGTTTAGGCCGGTACCCGCTGGGGCTTGGGGATATTGCGCAATTTCTTTTGGCGTCCCTCGGCTTCGTCGATCTGGCGAAGCCGCGATATGATCTTCTTTTTAATGTGATCGTAGAGATCCGGCTGCCCCGCGTGCTCGCCGCGACCCTTATCGGCGCGGCGCTCGCCGTTTCGGGCGCAGCCTATCAGGCGGTTTTCCGCAATCCGCTTGTTTCGCCGGATATTCTCGGCGTGCTCAGCGGCGCCGCCTTTGGCGCAGCGACCGGCTTTCTCCTCGGCGGCGATCAAACCGTAGTCGAGATCCTCGCCTTTGTCATGGGGCTTGCCGCGGCAGGCGTCGGCGTCTTCATCGCCAGATTATTCGGCGGGGCCGCGATCATCATGTTGGTTCTCGGCGGCATGATCAGCGGCGCGTTCTTCGCGGCCTTGTTGTCGCTCGTGAAATTCGTCGCGGACCCTTATAATCAATTGCCCGTGATAGTCTATTGGCTGATGGGCAGCTTGGCCAATGTAACCCTGTCTCAACTTGGCTGGGCGGCGGCGCCGATCTGCTTCGGCATTGTCGCAATTGCGGGCCTTGGGCGCGGACTCGACGCCTTGGCGATGGGCGACGACGAGGCGCGCGCGCTCGGCGTTCCTGTGGCCTCCTTGCGATTTGGCGTGATCGCCGCCGCCACCCTGATGTCGGCGCTCACCGTGTCGCTTGCAGGCGTGATCGGTTGGGTCGGTCTTTTCATTCCGCATGTCGCGCGGCTCGTCGTCGGTCCGTCCAATTCGACATTGACGCCGGCGAGCGCGGCTTTGGGCGCGGTCTTTATGCTCGCCGCGGACGCTCTGGCGCGCAGCATTGGCAAGGTCGAGCTTCCCATCGGCGTCGTCACGCAATTGCTCGGCATTCCGGCGTTCTTGTTGGTTCTCTCCCGCGCGAGGCGCAATTGGATCTAACCGGTGCTTCGGCCTTGCAGCTTTGCGACCTGCGCTTCGCCTATCGCGGCCGCGATGTGTTGCGCGGGGTGAGCGTTTCTCTCGGATACGGAGAAGTCGTCTCGCTCCTCGGCGCCAATGGCGCCGGAAAGAGCACGTTGCTGCGCTTGGCGCTCGGTTTGATAGGGCCTTCATCGGGGAAGGTGCTGCTGGACGGCCAGCCGATTGAACGCATGTCGCGCAGAGAGGTCGCGCGGCATATTGCCTACGTGCCGCAAACTCACGTCCCGCCTTTTCCGTTCAAGGTGTTCGACGTCGTCATGTTGGGGCGGCTTGCAGAACGAGGGTTGTTCAGGCCGCCAGGTCCCGCCGATCGGGCTGTAGCCGCCGAATGTCTAGAGCGGCTCGGCGTCGCGCATCTGGCGCGGCGCGCCTACACCGAAATTTCCGGCGGAGAGCGGCAATTGACGCTTATAGCGCGCGCGCTCGCCCAGGGCGCGCGGATCTTGATCATGGACGAACCCGCCACAGGCCTCGACTTCGGCCATCAGATCCGCCTGTTGAAGCGGCTGCGCGATCTCGCTGCGGACAATTACGGAATCTTGATGTCGACGCATCATCCAGATCACGCGGCGGCCGTTTCGACGCATGTGGTCTTGCTGAAGGACGGCGTGGTCTTGAGCGAGGGGCCGCCATCCCTGACCATCACGTCCGAAGCAATCCTTCGCCTCTACGGAGTTCGGGCGAATGTCGCGCCGAACGCAATCCGTGACGCAATGGCGGCTGGTTTCGAAGACGACGCGCCGCTTGCGACGGCCCCTGCAGGCCTTTGCCTCGACTCGGGCGGCGTCTCGAGGTTCTCGGGTTCGACCGGCGAGAATTGACGAGGCCGCCTTGCGCCTTGCAAGCGCTATTTATCCTCTCGTCGGGCGATCGCCTCCTCTGGATCTATCGCGACGACCCGCATTCCGTCGGCGACATTTGCGGGCGGGCTCAAGATCACGCGATCGCCGGGATTCAACCCGGTGCGCACCTCGACATTCGCTCCATTGTCGACTTCGAGATCGAGCTTACGCAACTCGACTTTGCCGTCTTCGACGACCGCGGCGGCGAGGCCGTCCTTGTTGAAGATGACTGCTTGCGACGGGATCGTGATGACGGGGATTGGCCGATGGACTTGCAGATGCAAAATGCCGTAGAGGCCGGCCGCCAACACGCCGTCCTTATTGTCGACGTCCACCTCCGTCAGCAGGGTGCGGCTACCCGAGGCGAGCGCGCGCGCATTGCGCGCCACCTTGCCCTCAAAGACGCGGTTTGGGAGTTCCGGCACTGTCACTTTTGCCGAATCGCCGTCCCGCACGCCGAGATAGACGGACTGGGGCACGAAAACCTGCACGCGCAGCACGTCCGTTCGCGCGATAGAGAATAAAGGCGTGCCATTGGTGGGGTCCGCGGTGACAAGACTTCCGACATCGATCAAGCGGCTGGTGACCACGCCGTCGAAAGGGGCGGTGATCTGCTCGAAGGCGGTCAGCTGCGCCAGCCTGTTCACGGCGGCCTGTTGCGCGACCACATTGGCGCGAGCGACCGCGAGGCCAGCCGTGCGCGAGGCGAGAGTCAAGCGGTCCTGGTCGCCTTGCTGGGCGCTCGACCATCCTTGAGCGAGGAGCCGCGCCGTTCGCTGGTTCGTCACATGGCTGAGATCGACGTCGGCCTGCGATTGCTGAACCGCCGCTTCGAGTTGAACGAGCTGGGCTTTCGCCTGGGCGAGCTGTTGATCGAGATCAGGCGCCGCGATCACGGCGAGCACGTCGCCTGTGCGCACCTTGGTGCCGATGTCGACGTTGCGCGTCGAAATATATCCGGTGGCGCGGGCGGAGATCGTCGCATTCTCAAATGGCGCCATATTGCCGGGCAGCTCGATTGTGCGCGGCGTCGGGTCATTTTGCGCGATCATTACATTGACATGCGGAACGGCGTTCTTGCTCGCATTGAGCACGGCGAGCGTCTCAGCTTGGCGGCTGGCATAGTTCCAGGCGCCAAAGCCGATGAGGGCCGCCAAGGCGGCGCCCGTTGAAATTCCGAGAGCGCGCGCGACGCGCCGTCGCTGCTGGGAGTCGGTAGGCTCCGGCGGCGAGCTCGATCGGAACGTATGTCCGGATGGCGCTTGGTTCATTGCGAATGTCCTTTGCCGGCCGCTTGCGCTGGCGCTCGGGCCCCTTGCCCCTCGAAGCGGCCGAAAACTGAATAAAGGTAGGGAACGAAAAGAAGCGTCGTGAAGGTGCCGACGGCGACGCCGCCGATGACCGCGCGCGCGAGAACCGCATTTTGCTCCTCCCCCGGCCCACCAATTGCCATTGGAATCATGCCCACGATCATCGCCGCGGCGGTCATCAGCACGGGGCGCAATCGCGTCGTCCCAGCAGACAAAGCGGCGTCGAAAGCGCTCAGTCCGGCCTGCCGTTGCTCCCGGGCGAAAGTGACGAGCAGGATCGAGTTTGCCGAGGCGACGCCGACGGCCATGATTGAACCCATGAGCGAGGGAACGCTCAAAGTGGTGCCGGTAACGAACAACATGAGCAAAATGCCGGCCCCGGCTCCGGGCAGAGCCAAAATGACGGCGAGGGGATCGACGAAACTTTGATAGTTGACCACCATGAGCATGTAGACGAAAACCGCGGCGAAGAGGAGGCCGAGCCTCAGGTCGGAGAAAGCCGCTTGCATGCTTTCGATCTGGCCGCGTATCACGATGCGGTTGCCAGGCTTGAGCTCTGCCTGCGCGGCGTCGACCACCTTTTGGATCTCCGCCGCGACGCCGCCGAGATCGCGGCTCTGGACGCTGCCATAAACGTCATACACGCTCTGAATGTTAGACTGGTTGAAGACCGATTGGACTCCGATCCGCTTCGCGCTGGCGATGCTGCCGAGCATTGTGGGAATCGGCGTCCCAGCTACGTCGACGTTGCTCGCCAGCGGCGTATTGTCGAGCTGGTTCTTGTCGGCGATCCTATACTCTGGTGTTTGCACGGCGAAATAATAGGGGATGCCGTTCTTGGGGTCGGTCCAGAAATTGGGAGACACTTGTTGGGATGAGGAAAGGCTGATGTTCAGGTTATTCGCCGCTTCCTGCATGTTCAGGCCAAGTTGCTGCGCCAGCGTGCGGTCGATCGTGTAGTATAACTCTGGTGCATCGAGCTCCTGTTGGACATGTGCGTCGACGAGGCCTGGAATATTGGCGAGCTTTTGTCGCAGCTCCCCTGCGATCCGCTTGTTCGTCTCGCGATCGCGACCTTGCAGCTGGACGTCGATCTGCGTCGGCACGCCGAAGTTAAGCACTTGCGTGACGAGATCGGCGGGCTGGAAGTAAAACAGCAAATCGGGAAAGGCGATCGGCAGCTCCGCGCGCAGCTTCTTGACGATCTCCGCGGTTGGCGCATGGCCCTCGGCGAGCTCGATCTGGATGACGCCGTCATTGACGCCGATCGCCGAGCCGTCGGTGAAGGCGAGATTGTAGACGCGCGCTGGTAGGCCGATATTGTCGAGGATCAGCTTCAAATCCTTGGCTGGGACCATCGCCCGGACATTTTCCTCGATCGCTTGAAAAATCTGCTCGGTGCGCTCAATTCTGGTGCGCGCCGGCGCGCGGACATGCAGTTGGATGAGGCCGGAGTCCACGTTCGGAAAGAAATCGGAGCCGACATATAATGAAAGAACCCCAGCGCTTGCGACGACGAGGCTTGCGACCGCCGGCGTGATGATTCTGCGCCGCAAAATTCCCGCGAGCAGCCAGCCGTAGAACGTCCGGAAGCGGTCGAATCGCGCGTTGAACCCCGCATGAAAGCGCTCGAGCCATCCGCTCGCTTGGCCCCGCCGTTCATGCTCCTTGCGCAGGAGGAGGCCGATCATGATCGGGGTCAAGGTCCGGGAAATTCCGTAGGAGGCGAGCATGGCGAACACGACCGCCAAGGCGAGCGGCGTGAAGAGGTAGCGCGCAGCGCCCTGCAGGAAGAAGACCGAGACGAAGACGCAGCAGATGGCGAGAGTCGAGATCAAGGTCGGCACCGCGATCCCCGCTGCGCCTTCGAGGACGGCCTGGTCGAAAGGCTCGTCCTCCTCCAACAGCCGATGGGTGTTCTCGATCGTCACCGTGCTGTCGTCGACCAGAATGCCGACGGCCAGCGCGAGGCCGCCGAGCGTCATTGTGTTGATGGTGTGTCCGAGCGCCGCGAGCACGGCGATCGATGTGAGGATGGAGAGCGGAATCGAGACCATCACGATCAGCGTGGAGCGCCAGGAGCCGAGAAAGATTAAGATCATCAATGCCGTGAGGCCAGCCGCGATCGCGCCCTCGTGGAGCACGCCGGTAATGGCGTTTTGCACGAACACGGACTGATCGAACAGCATACTGATGTTCATGCCGGGAGGGGCGGCCCTCTGAATTTCGGGCAACGCGGCCTTGACGCGATTGACCACGTCGAGCGTCGAGGCGTTGCCGTTCTTTATGATGGTCAAAAGGACGGAGCGCTTGCCCTCGGCGCGCACGATATTCTGCTGCACGGCCCAGCCGTCGCGCACATGCGCGACGTCGGACAAATAAATGGTCGCGCCGCCCGTTTGGCGGATGGGAAGGCGGTTCAAGGCCTCAATCGATGGCGCGGCGTTGTTGACTTTCACGATGAACTGCTTATCGCCCAGTTTGGCGTCGCCGGACGGCAAGGTCAGGCTCTGGGCGTTGACCGCGGTGACGAGTTCAGAGGGCGACAGGCCACGCGCCTTGAGCGCGTCCGGGTCTATGTCGACCATGATCTGCCGATATTTGCCGCCATAGGGCGTCGGCAGGGTGATGCCCTGGATCGGCGCCAGCGCCTGGCGCATTTGATAGATGCCGTAATCGTAAAGCTGCTGCTCGTTCAGTCGATCCGAGCTCAGGCTCAATTGAAGCACGGGCACGGAGGATGCGTTGAACTGGACGATGACTGGCGGCTGGATGCCGACCGGCATGAGAGCGCGAATGGCGTTGGACGCCGAGACGATCTGGCTGATGGCCAGATCGACGTTCACATTGGGCTGAAAATAGATCCGCTCGACCGCGATGCCAGATAGGGTTTGGCTTTCGATGTTGCGTATGTCGCTGACGTTGGAGCTGATGGAATATTCACTATAGGTGGTGACGCGCTGCTCCATCTCCTCCGGCGTCAGGCCGGTATATTGCCAGATCACCGAGACGACAGGGATATTGATGTTCGGGAAAATGTCCTTGGGCGTCGTCAGGATCGCGCTGCCGCCGAGAAACATCATCATGAACGCCAGCACGTAAAATGTGTGGCGGTAGCGAAGCGCGTATCCGACTATGCCCATGATCAACTCCAGGGATCGGATCTTGACGTATTGTATGGTACAGTACATATCAAGTTCTCGCAACGCAGCTCACTAGGATGTGAATGGGCGAAATTTCATCAGACGAGGGCGTCGCTGTTTCGACGAAGCCGCCGAGCAAGCGTCTGTCCGCGCGCCGGGACGCGTTTCTGGCGGCGGCGCGGGAGGTGTTTCAAGATAAGGGCTATGCCGAAGCCACGCTTGACGACGTGATCGCGCGCTCCGGCGGCTCGCGCCAGACGCTTTACGCTCTATTCGGCGGTAAGCAGGGGCTGTTCGAGGCCATTATCAGCGACGCCTGCGAGACGATTTTTCGCGGCCTGACGCCTGAGCAACTGGCGCCTCGCGCACCCGACCGCGTGCTCAAGGAAGTCGGCGTCCGCTATCTCGCCATCGTGACTGGCCCGGATTGCGTCAGCCTGAACCGCCTCATCGTCGCGGAGGCCCCGCGAATCCCGGGGCTCGCCGGTCAATATTGGAAATTCGGCCCCGGCCGGAGCCGCGCTTTTCTCGCCGAGTTTTTCGAGCGCCAGACGAAGCGCGGCGTCCTGAACTTGCCGAATTGCGCGGCTGCGGCGGATCATTTTCTGGAGATGCTCGGCGGAACCGTGCGACTCCAGTGTTTGATCGGGCTACGCCCGCCGCCAACCAATGCTGAAATAGAGCAAATCGTTCAAGCCGCTGTCGTTCAGTTTTTGAACGGGTGCTTGGCCGACCCGAAAAAAGGTTCCGATTAGGGAATCTCGACGACGACATTTTCGCGCTTCGCCGGCTCTGGCTCCCAGGGGCGCTGATAGACGAAGGCGATGCGGGCGCGTCCCCCGGATAGCGCCATGACGCTCCACCGATGAAGGCCAGGCGCTCCGACGAGAGGCCGATCCGGATCGGCTCCGGGAGGCGCGTAGCCGCCGTCTTCCATGCGCAAGAGATTGAGATTCGCGCTGGCGCTTGGATCGATGCGCCAAGAATATCCGGTCGTGCGATTTTCGGCGAGTGCGATCGAGCCGCGCTCGCCAACAGCGAGCCGCAAGGTCCGGTCTCCGGCTTGCGCCGCGCAGCAGGCCGCGCCGGCGACGATCAGCAAGGCGCTACGCAACATTTTCCTAATTCTCCTCTGCGGTCTTGTGGTTTCAAGGTTTCGGCGCAGCGGTTCGTATCGGACCTCGCCAGGTCATTTGAGCGCAGGCAATGTACCTCGGTTGAGATCACGCTGGAAACATTTAGCGACGCATGCCGCCTCCCTGGCTGGCCGCTTCCCGGACCGGCCCAAATATTCTATTGTCGACGGGCAAATCGGCGGCGCGGAACGAATTTTTCGGCTCGAATCGCATTCGCACTTGCGTCGCATTCTGGCGCAGGCGCCAATCGATGCGCAAGGCGCGTCCTTGACCTTCGGCCGGAGTGGGAAGGGAAGCGTCTGTCTCGTCTACGGATCGGAGCGGCGGGCGTTCCGAGCGGCTTTCAATCGCCTCGAGGGTCAGGATAGGATTGCAAATGAGCGACTTTGAATCAGTGGAACATGGGGTGGAGACGCCCGGCCATTCACGCAAAGCGACGCTTTTTCTGAAGGAGCTGCCCTATATCATCGTTCTGGTGCTCACGATCCTGGGCGTGGCGCTCACCAGCGTTTGGCATCAGCCCTTCATCGGCTATTGGGAATTCATGGCTGTGGCGGTCGGCATCGTTTGCATCACCACGGGTTGGCTCCATATCGAAGATCGGCAGGCGCGCCTTCGCATGATCTGGACCCAGGCTCTGCATTGGGTGGCCTTCTTGGTCGCGATGAACATTCTGCTCTTGCCGGGCGTCCAGCGCATGCTGAATGCGCCGGCGACAGGGCTCGCCCTGCTGATGCTGCTGGCTCTCGGAACTTTCGTGGCCGGGGTCCATGTCTCCTGGCAAATCTGCGCACTCGGCGTCGCGATGGCGCTTTTCGTGCCGGCGATCGCCTGGCTTCAACAGTCCGCGCTCTTTCTGGTCCTCGCTGGCGCAGCGCTCGCTGGAGTCGTCATGACCTTCTGGTGGCGGCAGGGCGATCGCCCGTCGGGGAAACTGGCGTCTTAGCCGGATCATCGCCCAAGCTCGAGGGTTTAGCTCGCCCCTAACGGCTCGGCGGTCTCGCCGAGGCGATCCGGAAAAGCCTTGGCGAGCGCCTCGCGTCGTGCGGCGATGACCCCGCGTTCAGTGATCAGGCCTGTCACGAGGCGGGCTGGGGTCACGTCGAAAGCGGGATTAAGCGCCGGGCTGCCTTGCGGGATAACGCAGACCGTCTCGATGCGGCCATCGGCCATGCGGCCGGAAATATGGCTGATTTCCTCGGGCGATCGCGTCTCGATCGGAGTCGCTGCGACGCCGTCCTCGATCGTAAAATCGATCGAGGGCGAGGGAGCCGCCACGTAAAACGGCACGCCATTGTCCATTGCCGCCAGCGCTTTGAGATATGTCCCGATCTTGTTGCAAACGTCGCCGGCCGCGGTCGTGCGATCGGTGCCGACTATGACGAGATCGACCGCGCCATGCTGCATCAAATGGCCGCCGGCATTATCGACGATGATCGTATGCGCGATCCCGTGTTGATTGAGCTCCCAGGCGGTCAGCGAGGCGCCTTGGTTGCGAGGGCGCGTCTCATCGACCCAGACATGCAGCGGAACGCCTTTCTCGTGGGCCTTGTAGATTGGGGCCGTCGCCGTGCCCCAATCGACGGTCGCGAGCCAACCCGCGTTGCAATGGGTGAGAATATTGACCGGCTCGCCTGCCTTGCGCGCGGCGGCGGCCTCGATGAGCGGGAGGCCATGCTCGCCGATCGCCTCGCAGATCGCGACATCCTCTTCCGCGAGTCTCGCCGCGTGAGCGAAAGCCGCCTCCGCGCGCGCGGCTGGCGGGAGGGATGAAAGCGCCCGACTCGCCGATGCGAGGGCCCACTGGAGATTGACGGCCGTCGGTCGCGTCGCGGCGAGCAGGGCGCAAGTGGTCTCGAGGCTGGCGTCCGAGGCGTCGGCGCGCATCGCGAGTGCGATCCCATAAGCCGCGGTCACGCCGATCAGTGGCGCGCCGCGCACCTGCATTTGCTTGATCGCGCGAGCGGCTTCCTCGACCGTCGCAATCGAGACGGTTTCAAAGCGATGCGGCAGGCGCGTCTGGTCGATAATGTGGATCGCGGCCGAGTCAGGGCTAGCCCAAATCGTCCTGAACGCCTTGCCGTCAATCCGCATCTTGCTGCTCCCTCCATCAAGCCTCGGTTTTGACCGGGATCGGGGAAGGCGGCAACCAGTTTCGCGAGCAGAATTTCCGGCGGCGCCGTTCGCCAGGCGAACTCAGCGCCTCAGGCCCAAGGACCTATTTGGCGGTGCGCCCACAGTTCGAGCAGATGCTGTCGTCGATCTTGTTGTTTTGATTGTCCAAGGAACGTTCGAGCGGCGTCACGCCTCCGCTTTGGGATTCGCCGGGATGCGGGACCGTCTCGCCGGTCGGGGTCAAATATTTTTCGTTCAATAAGCCCGTCTCGGTCGACGCCGGGGGCATGCCGTTCCGATCGAATCCGCCGGTCTGAGCTTGCGCCTTCGTCGCCCCCAAGGCGGCTAGGAAAATAAATCCGATCCAAAATCCCTTGGTCATGGCCGCCTCCTTACATTTGTGTTCAAAAACGCTTGATTGACGGAGAAGTTGCCGTCGCGCGCGTAGAGGTGAGTGTCGCAGATGGGCATGAGCCGTTAAGGGCGCATTAATGAGAGGAGACGAAAAAAGATAGAAGTGTCTCTATTACCTCAGGAGGGCCAGCATGGATCGTTCCTCTGACGACCTGGATCCGCATGGCGAGCCGGCTGGCGACGGCGCCGATCCGCGGGGAAATTCCGACGCGCTCGGTTCGCGCGGCCCCGGCCGACGGGAAAAGATGATCGCGGCAGGCGGGGAGGCGAGGGATCTGCGCCGGTCGACTGACTCCTTCTCTGATCTCGAGCCTTTTTTCGAGCGCGCCGACGCAGGCGCCGGACGAGGCTTTCGTCCCGGCTTTGACTTCGTCATGTCTCACGGCTCGCACGCGGCCCTGGCGTTCTGCGTGATGGGCTTCGCTTGGGCCGCGGGCTCGCATTTCCTTGGATCGCCGCCGCAGGACGAGGCGCCCAAGGCGGCGATGCAGGAGGCCGCGCGGCGAGAGGCGTCCGAGACCGCAGAGCTGCGCCGCGCCACGCAAAAAATGAGCGAGGACATGCGCGCTCTGAAATCGAATTTCGAGTCTTTGCGCGCCTCAATCGCGCAAGGCCAGAACTCTAAGGATCAGCACGCCCTCGAGAAAAGTCTCGACGGATTGAAGACGAGGCTCGACGCCGTGAAAAGCGAGACGAGTTCGGCGATCGGCGAACTTTCGGCCAAGGTCGACCATTTGCAGCGCGAGCCGGCGACGAAGCTCCAGCAAGTTGTCGACCGTCTTGATCGCATCGAGCGGCAGACGGCGGCGCCTCCTGCGCCCAGCGCTCCTCCTCCAGTCGCGGCTGGGCAGGGGAAGACGGCGGGGTTCGCTCGCGCGCAAAACCCCATTGGTTCGGCAAGGTTCGACGGCTCCGGGGAAGCGCCGCCGAAGAGACCGCAATTGATCACGAGCTGGGTGGTCCGCGCGGTCTATGACGGCGTCGCCTTGGTGGAGAACGCGACCGGCTCGCTCGAGGTCGCGCCAGGGGAGACGATCCCGGGCGCGGGGACGGTCAAATCAATCGAGCGGCGCGGCGGAGGCTGGATCGTCATCACGAGCCGCGGCCTTGTCGACTCCGCGCATGACGTCTACCTCCCGTGAGATCAAGGCCCGGCTCGCCGCGGCAGGAAGTAAGCGAGCAGGCCGAGCGCCGGAAGCATCGAGCAGAGCCGGTAGACAAAGCCGATGCTGGTGACGTCGACGAGATGGCCGAGCGCCGCGGCGCCGAGCGCGCTCGTCCCGAAGGCTAAGCCGAAGAAAAGCCCTGCGACTGTTCCAACTCGGTCCGGCGTCAGCTCGGTCGCATAGACGAGGATCGCGGCGAAGGCCGAGGACAGGATCAGGCCGATCGCAATGCTCAAAACAACGGTGAAAAAGAGATTCGCGTAGGGCATGGCCAAAGTGAAGGGCAGCGCCCCGACGATCGAGAAGAGGATGACGGCGCGACGGCCGAACCGGTCCCCGATCGGGCCGCCGAGAAATGTGCCACAAGCCGATGCGCCGAGAAAGACGAAGAGCAAGATCTGCGCAGTCTGGACTGGAATCTGAAACTTATCGATCAGATAGAACGTGTAGTAATTGCTCAGAACCGCCAGATAGAAATATTTTGAAAAGATCAGCGCCAGCAGGATCAGCATTGGCCCGGCGACAGATCGTCGGGCCGTTTGATTTGGTTTGGTCTTCTGGTTGGGTATGGCCTGCGCCGCGATCCGGCCCTTATGCCATTGGCCGATCAAGGTTAGGATCACGAGCGAGCAGAGCGGCGCAATGGCGAACCAGGCGAGGCTTCCGCGTCCGAACGGCGCGACGATAAGGGCGGCGGTGAGCGGTCCGATCGCGGCTCCGCCGGCGCCGCCGACCTGGAAGAGCGATTGCGCGAAGCCATGCCTTCCGCCCGACGCGACCCGCGCAACGCGCGAGGCTTCAGGATGAAAGACCGACGATCCCATCCCGATGAGTGAAGCGGCGGCGACAAGCGCCATGAAACTCGGCGCCGCCGAAAGCAGCAAGAGTCCGCATAAGGTGAAGCCCATGCCGACGGGAAGAAAATAGGGAGACGGCTTGCGGTCGGTATAAAGGCCAACCAGGGGTTGGAGTAGCGACGCGGTGAGCTGGGCCGCGAGCGTAATCAGGCCGATCTGGCCGAAATCGAGCGCGAAAGACGTCTTCAGAAGCGGGTAGACCGCCGTCACCAAGGACGCGATCAGGTCGTGGAGCCCGTGCGAAATGCTCAGCCAGACCAGGATGACGATGCGCGTCGAATCCTGCGCGACGCCGCTCCGGCTCGAAAATGAGACCGCTCGATGTCCGATCCCGTCGCCGCCGAACTCCGGTTCCGCCTTCATATTTCAATTGATCTCCGCCGCGCTGAATCGGCGCAGCGATCATATTAGCAAAATCTTGTCCATATCTCCTTCGCCGGTCTATCGGCGGCCAAATGCACGGCGCCGCCGTTCTTTGATTGTGGACCGTCCGGAAGGACGACACGCGCCTATTGCCGTCTCAAGCGAGCTTGTCGGCGACGGCGGCTCTCTGGGACTCTGGAGCGACGCGCGATTCGGATGGAAGGGCCGCGAGTTCCTGATTCATGGCCTGGATCCTGTTTTCACAGGTGAGCCATTTGCCATTGGCGCATTGTGCGACGCGGCAGCCAAATTCGCATTGGACGAGCTCCGGGGGCACGTCGTCTATGATGCGCCCCCTCATCATGCGCCTTAACCAATCGAACATTAGAGACTCCCTCTCGCGGCATTGGCGCCGGCGCGGCGATAGGCTCGTCCTTCTCGCCGCTGCGACTTTAACCTGGGCGTGTGGTTCTGGCTCGCTCGCGCGAGGGATTGACGATAGGAAAAGGCGCCGATACGCGCCTTGCTCTGGATCAAATTCCGAATTCGGACCTATCTCGATTTGGTTTCGCGGGTCTTTTGGCGTGGTCGGACCAAACCTCAAGCAGCGCCTCCGCCTTACACGACGGACACCGATTGAATGGGTGGCCCAGTCTCAGCATGGGCGAAACATTTCGCGAAACGTCTACATGTGTAGGCGCCCTTTGGAACGCAGGGGACCTTTCGCATACGCGCTAATGTGCGCTTTCGCCGAGCAAACTCAGAGCAGATTTGAGCTGAGCAATTTTGGTTTGATCCGCGTTTGTTCTAAAATTGGCGTGTGTTGTTCTTAACGTTGTAACAATTTCCAGGCTTGATTGTTATCCTCAAGCCCGCATCGCGGCCCAGTCCGCGCGCGGACTGGAGGCAACGCTTAAAAAAATGTGGGAGGAATCTAATCATGGGCATTGTTATTCTTCTTGTCATCTTGGCTCTCTTTGCCGGGGCTGCCTATTTCGGCCACAGCTTTTATGGCTCTCAGGGCCTGGGCGGCGTCGTCGCTTTGTTTGCCGCGATTTTCATCGCGCTCTGGGCGCTCGGCGGACTGCAATTCAGCTGAGCCGAAAGCATTCTGGCATGGCGCGATCGCGCCATGCCTCACGCGACCAGACTCGTTTCGATATTGCTTGACGTTGGGCCGTGCGGCGGTCGCCCGGCCTAACGGCTCGATCGCCGCTACAATGTGCCGAAGCCTCGACTTTTTGGCGCAACCGCGGCGGTTAACGCCTTGAGGCTTTGTTCTCGCCGGCCGCAAGCAGAGCGTCGGCTACGCCGATATGAAAGGCGTGCGAAGCTGTCGTGCGGACCGAGAGGCCGCAACGGGCCGCGCCGACCAACAGCCCTCTCTCCTGATCCACAGTGCTGCGATCACGCCACAGGACGGATGTCCGCGACGGCGCTTCAGGGCATGTCCCAAAAAATTGATCGCCATTTCGATATTTAGACGTCGGAACTATCGGACGTCTCATGAGAACATGCACCGGACTTATCGGTCTGGCGCGAGCGCTCGTCGATTGGACGATTCCATCCGATCGGAAGGCCGCGCGTCAGGGATTCATGGCCTGGATTGGGCTAGATCCCCCTTGAGCCCGCCCTGCCGAGTCCCTGAATTGGGTCAATTCCAACATAAGCGGAGAAACCGGCCATGGATGCCAAGACCGACGACAAGAGCGCGGGCAAGTGTCCTTTCACCGGCGGTTCGCGCGGACCTACGAATCGTGACTGGTGGCCGGACGCGCTGGACGTTTCGGTTCTCCACCGGAACTCCGCTTTGTCCGATCCAATGGGCGCGGCGTTCGACTACGCAAAGGAGTTCGAGACTCTCGATCTCGATGCTGTGATCAAAGACTTGCATGCCTTCATGACGGATTCGCAGGAGTGGTGGCCCGCCGACTTCGGCCACTATGGCGGCTTGATGATCCGTATGGCGTGGCATAGCGCGGGCACCTACCGCATCGCCGACGGTCGCGGAGGCGCTGGCGCGGGCCAGCAGCGCTTCGCGCCGCTGAACAGTTGGCCGGACAATGCGAATCTCGACAAAGCCCGGCGTCTGCTGTGGCCGATCAAGCAAAAATACGGACGAAAAATCTCTTGGGGTGATCTGATGATTCTGGCCGGCAATGTCGCGCTCGAGTCGATGGGCTTCAAAACCTTCGGCTTCGCCGGCGGCCGTGCCGACGTTTGGGAGCCCGAGGAATTGTACTGGGGACCCGAGAGCACGTGGTTGGGCGACGAACGCTACAGCGGCGACCGCCAGCTCGCGGAGCCTCTCGGCGCGGTGCAGATGGGCCTGATCTATGTAAATCCCGAAGGGCCGAACGGCAATCCGGACCCGATCGCGGCGGCCAAAGACATCCGTGAGACGTTCTTTCGCATGGCGATGAACGACGAAGAGACCGTTGCGCTAATCGCAGGCGGTCATTCTTTCGGCAAGACCCACGGCGCCGGCGATCCCTCGCTGGTTGGACCAGCTCCGGAAAGCGGCCCCGTCGAGGATCAAGGCCTCGGTTGGAAAAGCAAGCACGGCTCGGGCTTTGGAGCCGACGCCATCACCGGCGGCCCGGAAGTCACTTGGACGCAGACGCCGACGAAATGGAGCAACCTCTTTTTCAAGAACCTTTTCGAGAACGAGTGGGAGCTGACCGAGAGTCCGGCAGGGGCGAAGCAGTGGCGGGCCAAAAACGCGGAAGCCACGATCCCGGACGCCTTCGATGAGTCGAAGAAGCATGTGCCGACTATGCTCACTACCGACCTGTCGCTGCGGTTCGATCCGGCCTACGCGGAAATCTCGCGGCGGTTCTATGAGCATCCAGACCAATTCGCGGACGCCTTCGCCCGGGCATGGTTCAAGCTCACACACCGCGATATGGGACCGATCGCGCGCTATCTCGGCCCGCTGGCGCCGAAGGAAAACTTGATCTGGCAGGACCCGATTCCCGCGGTGAACCATCCGCTGATTGGCGCGCAGGACATTTCGGCGTTGAAGGAAAAGATTCGCGCCTCCGGCCTGTCGGTGTCCGAACTCGTGTCGGTCGCCTGGGCGTCGGCGTCGACCTTCCGCGGCTCCGACAAGCGTGGCGGAGCGAATGGCGCGCGCATCCGTCTCGCGCCTCAGAAGGACTGGGAGGTCAACCAGCCGCAGCTGCTCGCGGGGGTGCTTCAGAAGCTCGAGACGATCCAGAAGGAGTACGGCAAGACGGTTTCGCTCGCGGACCTGATCGTTCTCGGCGGCTCGGCGGCGATTGAAAAGGCGGCAAAGGACGCCGGCGTCGAAATCGAGGTCCCCTTCGCGCCGGGACGCATGGACGCTTCGCAGGAGCAAACCGACGTCGCTTCCTTCGTGCCGATCGAGCCGCGCGCCGACGGTTTCCGCAACTACATCGGCCGCGAGAGGCAGTTCTTGGGGCCGGAGGAGGCTCTGATAGATCGGGCTCAATTGCTGAGGCTGACCGGCCCCGAAATGACCGTCCTCGTCGGCGGCCTGCGCGTTCTCGGCGCCAATGTGGGGGGCGCCGAGCATGGAGTCTTCACCGACAAGCCGGGAACTTTGACGAATGACTTTTTCGTAAATCTACTCGACATGAGCACGCGATGGGAGCCGGCCGCTGGGGCTGACGGCGTGTATTTGGGCCGCGACCGCAAAACGGAGGCATTCAAATGGTCCGCCACGGGCGTCGACCTGATCTTCGGTTCGCATTCGCAGCTCCGCGCTTTCGCGGAGGTCTATGCCTGCGCAGACTCGAAGGAGAAGTTCGTGAAGGATTTCGTGGCGGCTTGGACCAAAGTGATGAACGCCGACCGCTTCGATCTCGCCTAATTTTGGCTCGGGGGCTTTAAGGGCGTCCAAAGCCGAGGCGCTTCCCCAGAGCGCTTCGGGCCACGCCCCGCTGGACAAACTCGGGCCAGACGGGGCGTTTCAATCGTCTTCCGGGTCTGGATCGATCAAGGCCTTCGCGGCGATGAGCCCCGGCGTGCTCAAGCCGATATGCCCCATGCGCGCGCGCTCTGCCACGAGGCCTTGCGTCAAGATATAATTATGAACCGCCCGGATTTCGTCTCGCGTGAGGCCGAGTTCCGCCTCGATCTTCGCCGCCGGGACCGAATGGTCGGGTGGCGCGCCGGTTTTGAAGAGATATTGCAGCAGCTCTGCCCGCAGAGCTTCGAGCCGCTCGGGCGACAGCTGCGGAATCGCCGACGCGACTATTTTGCCTTCCGCCATTGTCGGTCCATCCTCTCTCTGGCGCGCTCGAGCGCCTCGCCGGTCGAGCGAGGACGCCTCGTCGTGCGCTAAGCAGTTTTTGGACCAAAGCTCGACCGAAGAACGTTGGAATAACGGTTCGCTTACTCGCCAGGCGCCCGCGCGTCGATCGAGAGGGCGTGGACTCCGGCCGCGAGTTCCTGCTGGAGCAGGGTGTTGATGGTTCGATGGCGATCGACGCGGCTCTTGCCCTTGAAAGCCTCCGACACCACTTTCACTTGAAAATGCGTTCCGCCGGATCCCGTCGCCGTGCCGGGACGCATCACCGCATGGGCGTGGCCGGCGTGCTTATGCGACTCGTCGATGACCTCGATCGAAAGGGGCGCCAAAGCCGCTTCGAGCTTGGCCTTAATCTGGTCCCCGACGACGCCGTCGCTGTATTCGCTCATGTCACTTTCCTCCGATTGTCGCCTGCGCGACCCGATTGGATCGCGGATGGAGATCCTGCAAGACGGCCGGGACCTCCGCGCCTGCTAAAACTTTCATTCTATCACGATGGATTATGTCTTCCGGCTAAAGCCGCTGGCTGAAGCGGATATATTTTTTTGCGGCTTCGATGCGCTTGCGGCGGCGGCAAAGAAATCCATAATGTCGCCGTCATGAATTTGAACTCTCGCATCTTCGATCGCATCCGGGTCAAGCCCGAACAGAAGCAAGCTTCGCGCCCCCAGCAAGCGCGCTGTGACCACCCGGCCTGCACCGAGCCGGGTGAGTTTCGCGCCCCTATGGGCCGGTTGCGGGAGGGGCAATATTTTTGCTTTTGCCTCGACCATGTCCGCGAATACAATGCGTCTTATAATTATTTCAATGGGATGACGCCCGAGGCGGTGGCGCTTTATCAGCGCGACGCCGTCATTGGGCATCGTCCGACATGGTCAATGGGCGTCAAGCGCGGCGACAAGAATTTCCGCGAGGAAGGCGACGAGGGGGCGGTCTCCGGCGACGCCTTCGGGACGGTCCGCGCGAAATCTCGGCGCAATTCTTGCGTTGAGCCGAAGAAACCCCGTTATGGCCTCGCCGCCTTGAAGGCCCTAGACCAGCTCGGGCTCGACGACACGGCGGATGCGGCTGCGATCAAGGCTCGTTTCAAGGACCTCGTGAAGCGCCTCCATCCGGACGCCAATAGCGGCGATCGGACGAACGAGGACAGGCTGCGCGAGATCATCCGCGCCTATAATTTTCTCAAATCGGTCAAGCCCGTCTGAGGCTCGTCGCCGATTTCACTCCCGGTCCGCTGATGACCCCCTGAACCGAGCCTACGGGCGCGGAGGATGTATGCAAAGTGTAGCGATCGATGAAAGCGCCGCCAAGGCAGGCTTGCCCGATATGAAGATTTCGGTGCGCCAGGTCTTCGGCATAGACACCGACATGGAGGCGCCGGCCTATTCCACAACCGACCCTCATGTGCCTGATCTCGATCCGGATTATCTTTTCGATCGCGACACCACGCTCGCCATTCTCGCCGGCTTCGCCAAGAATCGCCGGGTGATGGTCACCGGCTATCACGGCACCGGCAAATCGACTCATATCGAGCAGGTGGCCGCCCGCCTTAACTGGCCTTGCGTGCGGATCAATCTCGACAGCCATGTCTCGCGGGTCGATCTCGTCGGCAAGGACGCCATCGTCCTCAAGGACGGCAAGCAGGTCACTGAGTTCCGCGATGGCATCTTGCCCTGGGCCTTGCAAAACAACATTGCGCTCTGCTTCGACGAATATGACGCCGGCCGGCCGGACGTGATGTTCGTGATCCAGCGCGTCCTCGAAGTGTCGGGCCGCCTCACGCTGCTCGACCAAAGCCGGGTGATCCGGCCGCATCCCGCCTTCCGCTTGTTCTCGACCACCAATACGATCGGTCTCGGCGACACCTCCGGGCTTTATCATGGCACCCAGCAGATCAATCAGGGTCAGATGGACCGCTGGTCGATCGTCGCCACCCTGAATTATCTGCCGCATGACAAGGAAGTCGAGATCGTGCTGGCGAAGGTGAAGCGCTTCAAGGAGAGCAAGGAAGGGCGCGACACGATCAACAAGATGGTTCGGGTCGCCGACCTCACGCGAAACGCCTTCGTCGCCGGCGATCTTTCGACCGTCATGAGCCCGCGCACGGTGATCACCTGGGCCGAGAACGCCGAGATCTTCAGCGACGTCGGCTTCGCCTTCCGGCTGACCTTCCTCAATAAATGCGATGAGCTGGAGCGCACTTTGGTCGCCGAATTCTATCAACGCTGCTTTGGCAAGGAGCTGCCGGAGAGCGCGGTCAATGTCGTGATGAGCTGAGGGCGCCGACCCTCTATTGGAGTCGCCGTGTCGAGCTCGAACCAGAAGCCGCCCTCGAAAGCCGATGCGCCGCAGGAGCCGTTCAAGCGCGCGGTCGCCGGGTGCATGCGGGCGCTCGCGCGCATGCCTCAGCTCGAAGTCGCCTACGCCGCGGAAAAGCCGAGCCTCGTCCAGTCGGCCGCGGGCGCTAAGGCGCGCCTGCCGGAGCCTGCCCGCAAGCTCGATGCGCGCGAAGCGGCCATCTTGCGCGGTCACGCCGATTCGATGGCGCTCCGCCTGACCTGTCACAATGTCGATGTCCACCGCCGGCTCACGCCGCCCGCCGCCTCCGCGCGGGCGGTCTTCGACACGGTCGAGCAGGCGCGGGTCGAGGCGATCGGTTCGCTCCGGATGCAAGGCGTGGCCGCCAATCTCGACGCCATGCTGGACGACCGATTTCAGCGCGCCCGCTATGCGGACGTCGCGGCTCGCGCCGACGCGCCGCTCGAGGATGCGCTCGCGATGATCGTGCGCGAGCGGTTGACGGGGCTGAAGCCGCCCAAGAATGCGCAGAGGATCGTCGATCTCTGGCGTCCTTGGGTCGAGGAGAGGGCCGGCGCCGATCTCGATCGCCTCGGCGCGTCGATCGAGGATCAGCGCGGCTTCGCTTTGGCGCTGCACAAGGTCTTGACCGCGCTCGAAGTGATCGAGGAGGGAAGTCTCGAAAGCCAGCCGGACGAAGAGGAAAGCAGCACCGACGCGCCCGACGAGGGCGATGCCGACGTCTCGGAGGAGGGATCCGACGAGGACGGTGGCGAGGCGCGGCAGGTTGAGGCGTCGGACGCCGCGACAGAGGCGATGGAGGATCATGAAGCCGACGCGGAGGATGCGCCTACGGGCGAATTCGACGACGAGGCGGATTTCTCCGATTCCGAACAGGCGGGCGATCCGCGCCGGCCTCCGGCCTCCGGCCGAGTTGAGACTCGCGGCTCCGAATATAAGGCTTTCACCAAGAAATTCGACGAGATCATTGCGGCCGAGGATCTGTGCGACGCCGAAGAACTCGAGCGGCTGCGCGCCTATCTCGACAAGCAGTTGAATAATCTTTCCTCGATCGTTTCGCGGCTCGCCAATCGACTTCAGCGTCGGCTGATGGCGCAGCAGAGCCGTTCCTGGGAATTCGATCTTGAGGAGGGGATGCTCGACCCCGCGCGATTGCCGCGCGTCGTCGTCGATCCGCAACAGCCGCTCTCCTTCAAGCGCGAGAAGGATACGGATTTTCGCGATACGGTCGTGACTCTGCTCATCGATAATTCCGGCTCGATGCGCGGGCGTCCGATCACTGTCGCCGCCACCTGCGCCGATATTCTCGCGCGGACGCTCGAGCGCTGCGGCGTTAAGGTGGAGATCCTGGGCTTCACGACCCGGGCCTGGAAAGGCGGCCAGTCGCGGGAGGCTTGGCTGCAGGCGAACAAGCCTGCGAGCCCGGGCCGCCTCAACGATCTACGCCATATTATTTACAAGTCGGCGGACGCGCCTTGGCGGCGGGCGCGCAAGCATCTTGGGCTGATGATGCGTGAAGGCCTGCTCAAGGAAAACATCGATGGCGAAGCGCTCGAATGGGCGCATCGGCGCCTGCTCGCGCGGCCTGAGCAGAGGCGCATTTTGATGATGATCTCCGACGGCGCGCCGGTCGACGATTCGACGCTCTCGGTCAATCCCGGCAATTATCTCGAGAAGCATTTGCGTTTCATGATCGAGGAGATCGAGACGCGTTCCCCGGTTGAGCTGATCGCCATCGGGATCGGCCATGACGTGACGCGTTATTACCGCCGCGCGGTGACCATCGTCGACGCCGAGGAACTCGGCGGCGTAATGACCGAAAAGCTCGCCGAATTGTTCAGCGAGACATCGGCGCCGGAGCGCACGGCGCCGCAACGGCGGGCCGCCGGCCAAATGCGCCAAGGCCCCACGTCATTTGAGCGGCCCTCGCTGCATTGATGGGTCGATCGACGAGCGCCGCAGCTTGCCTTCAAGCTTGGTTTCGCTATTGTTGGGGCGCTATCGGAAGGCATTTGATGGCGCGTTAAAGGGCCTACCTGGCTCAGTCCGGTTGAATCTCTTGACTACGACGCGGCGCGGCGGGCGTCTGGCCCGATAGAAACCATTCTTTTTGCGCTGCGTTAGTTACGCGAATCGAGACCGCACCTGGCTCTGGGCTGCTGCGGTTATCGGGCGTTTGTCGGCGCGCTTTGGGTTTTAGACCTTAGGCGCGCATGCCTGCCCGGCTTCTTTCGAGTTGGGCATTTTTCATACGATTTAGATTTGAAGGAGTTTGGCATGGGTCTTCTGGATGGACTTCTCGGAGGAACGGTCGGCGCCGCTTTAGTGACGGCCGCGAATGAGCTCATTGAAAAGCAAGGTGGAATAGAGGGCCTGGTCAAGCAGTTCCAGGAAAAGGGCCTGGCCGGGACGATCCAATCTTGGATCTCAACCGGCGACAACTTGCCGATCGCGCCGGAGCAATTGCAAAGTGTTCTGGGTTCAGACCTGGTCAAGAATCTCGCCGCGAAAGTCGGCATTCCGCCTGAGGAATTGGCGAAGAAATTATCGGAACTGCTTCCGACCGCGGTCGATAAACTGACCCCGGAGGGAAAACTGCCTTCCTGAAGGGCCATAGTCGAGCGTTTGCGCGCGTGAGCGGTATCTAATATCGACCGTAAAGAATTCGGCGGTCGGAAAGCTCGACATCACGATGGTTTTGGATGGAGACATCCAAAACCATGAATTGTGATCGAGATTTGAAAGCGAGAGCGGGATTTTCCGTGAAAAGCCGGAGCCCATTCTGCTCCGTACGGCCGCTTTAGCGGGCCGATCGGGGGGCTGCGCCGATCAAGCTTTAGGCCGGCGCGCCTATTCGACATAGCCGTATTTGGAATAGTATTTCCGGTGATAATGATTGCCGTGATAGCTCTCATAGCGGTTTTGCGCCGCCGTATCGACCTTGTTCAAGACGACGCCGAGCAAACGATCATAGATCGGCTGAACATCCGATAGGCCGCGCTCGACGACGTCGATTTTCGTCTGCCCCCATTCGATCACATAGACATAGGTGTCGATGATATGGCCGGTCGTGCGCACGTCCACGATCGGCGCGACCGGGGACAAATCGACAATGATGTAATCATAGGCCGAGCGCAGCGCGTCGATGACGGATTTCATTGCGGCGGACGCCAAAATCTCATTGGTGTGAGGAAGCTTCGCGGTCGCGCCGGCAGGCAGGAAATGCAATCGGCTTTCTGGAAGAGTCGTGATCGCCCCGGTGAGCGGCACATTGCCGATGACGACATCGATCAAGCCTTGCGCATTGGGCGCCAGCCAATGCGAAAGCGACGGGCTGCGGAGATCGGCGTCGACCAAGATCGCCTTGCCGCCGGCGTCGGCGATCAAATGCGCCAGATTGGCGGCGATGGTGGACTTGCCTTCGTTTGGCAAAGTCGAGGTCAAGCCGATGACCTTATGCGATTTCAGGACGCCGCTGAGGTCGGCGGCGATCTTCACGGAGCGAATAGCCTCGGCGTAGCGTGAAAACGGCGCGGCGACGACATAGTGAAGGAAATCGCGGCTTCCAGCCGGCTTTTGATTATGGACTGTCGACTCGCCTTGACCTGAGCCTTGATCGGCCCGATCTGATCCGTCTTTGGCGGCGCGCTGCCTGTCTTGGCGTTGTGCGACAGGAGGCTCGCCGGCGCCGCGCCGGAGCGGGGCCGGAATGGAAGAGCCCGCTTGAGATCCGCTCGAGTCCGGAGACTGCGGAGGCGTAGCGAGCTTCAGCAAGGGGACCATCGCCAAGCAATTGACGTGAAGGATGTCCTCGACTTGGTCGGTCGTGCGCAGCACGCCGTCCGAGGCTTCGCGGAAATAGGCGACGGCGAAGCTGAGCGCGCCGCCGCCGAAGAGCGCCAGGATCAAGGTGATGAGGCCCTTAGGCGAGCTTTTCTTCAGCGGGCGGATCGCCGGGCTGATCAGACGGGTTTCGCTGATCGGGATCGCGTCCTGCTGCTGAACCGCCTCCATGTAGCGCTGAAGAAAATTATCATAGAGCGTGCGCGCGCTGTCGGCGTTGCTTTTCAGCTCGCGCAGCTGAACTTGCGCCTGACCAGAGGTCTGCGTTTCCATGACCGCATTGGCCAAACTTTCCTTGAGCGCGCGTTCCCTCGTGCGCGCGATTTCGTAATCGCTCTCGTAGCTGCCGGCGATTTTGCGCATTTCATCGTCGATGCTGCGCTTGAGTTCTTGCAGCTGCGTGCGCAAGCCGATCACCGCAAGGTGGTTCGCGCCATATTTCTGGGACAAAATGGCTTCGCGCTGCGAGAAGTCGAGAAATTGCTGGCGCAGCTTGGTGATGACTTCGCTATGCAAGGCGTCCGTCACCGAAGCGTCGGGGACATCTTGCTTCATGACCGCCTTGATCCGGTCGACGCGCGCCTTGGCTTCGGCGGCGGCGGCTGTGGCGAGTATGAGCTGGCTGTTGACCTCGGTGAGCTGCTGTTCGTTCACCAGCTTGCCGCCGACGCCGCCCGTGTCAACGATATTGTTCTTGTCCTTGAAATCGGCGACGGCGCGCTCGGCCGCCGTCGCCTGGGCGCGAAGCTCCTTGATGCGCTCCATCAGCCAGACGCCGGCGCGTTTGGCGGCCTGATATTTGGCGTCGAGCTGTTCCTCGATATAGGCGTCGACGATCGAGTTGGCGATATTGGCGGATTTCTCAGGATCGAGCGACGTGAAGCCGACGTCGATCACATAGGTCAAGCCCTGTCGGCTGACCGTGCGGGAGTCATTGAAGTGGAGCAGGGCCGTCTGCTCGAGCTCGAATTCCGATTTTGGCTCTTCAGGGCCGGAAAGTCCGGGAATCAAACGCATGAGCGTGCTGATCAGCCCCTTGCCGGGGCCGACGAATTCCGGATCCTGGGTCAAGTGGAGCTTACGAATGACCGCCAGGCCGATATTGTCGGATTTCAGCACCTCGACTTGGGTTTGCACCGTCGAGGCGTCAATCTGAACTTCGCCCAAGACCGATTGCTGCTGCAGCACCTGCACCTTGCGCGTATCGATGATCATCGTCCCGATCGCGGTGAATTTCGGCGGCGTCGTAAAGAGATAAAGCAGAGCGAGCGCCAGACTGCAGACCATGATCACGGCGATGATCGGAAGCTGCCGACGAACGACTCGGACGGCGCCGTGAAGGGCCTTGACGACCGGCGAGCCTGAATCCGACTCGCGGTCGGAGGCCGGAGGTCGCTTGTTGATCTGCAGCATCTTGGTCAACTCACTGTCTTCCGACGGAAAATCTCGTTTCGAATACCATGTGCGCCCCAACGCGTATACGCCTTTGGCGACAACTCGATTTCACTTGCGCGCCGGAGCGACGGAAGCGCGCAAAAACTTTGGCCTTGGGGCCCGGGGCGCAATATATAGGTTAGATCGCAGAGATTACTACGTCTAATATATTTATCGCGCGGATCAACCAATGCGGCGTGACAAACGGCACGAAGGAGGCGCAAATATAGTTACGCTTCGCTGAGTTACATTCATAATTGCCTGCCTCATAGGGCAAAAATTTGTCCTGACATAGCGGGCCTTTCGAAGGATCGGCGCCACTCCGCGTCGTATCTTCCAGCCGATTCGGGTCCTAAATCCTGAAGAATGCCGATCGATTTTTTGGGACCGCGCGTCATCCGGTCGAAAGGAGTCGTTCCGCCAAATGGAGCCGCGCCGCCGCTCATGGATCGCTCCAATCAACTTGGCGCAGGCTTGCGGCGCTAATCCATGCGAGAGGGACGCAGCGTCGCGCGCAAACAACGGCCTCCGCCTGATCCCGCGATTGCGAGATCAGTCCGGCGACATTCCTTGTTCGTTGCTTCCCGATTGGCCGCATAGCAAATTTTTTGCCGACACGCAGCAGCCGGCGGCCAGCTATGCTTAAGCCATTCAACTTAATCTGTTTAAACTTTATCCGTCAACGCGGTCGGGGCAGGACTGCCTCCAGCCCGAGCGTCATTCGCCTCAAATCCAGGCAAGCCGGACATCCCGCGCCCAGCTAAAAATATGCTCTGAAAATCTCGCGGCTCAGTATCGCGCCGAGACGGGTTGATCGCAAATCCAAGTTTCCTGGATCATCGGCCCGTAAGGCGTCTCGACCTGCCGGATGTCGTAGCACTCGATCGGCGGGCGATGATAAACATAGCCATAGGGATAGGGGTGGCCCCAGAAAGGCATGCCGTCCACGGTTCCCAACGAATTGGCGCTCGCGACGCCCGGCGCGGCTCCGCCGCCGAGGGCGGCGATGAAAAGGGCCGCAAGGAAGGGGCGACGGATCGCCTTGCTGGGGGTCATCTTGGGCCTCTGCCGCTCAGAATGAAGAGTTCTGCTTTTATGCCATGTTCATGCGCGCCGAGCAAGGGAAATGCCGCGCCTCGATGATCGGTCAGCGCCCCGCGCGGCGGCCGTTTCTCCCTTAAATTCAAAGCTATGCGGTTATTGCGCGGACAGCGCGGGTGTGGCTTGGAGGCCACGCTGGCTCAGGATCTGCCGGCGACCAAGAGCTCGGCGCCGGTGACGCCCGAAGCCTCGTCGGACAAAAGAAAAAGAATCGATTGCGCGATTTGATCCGGCGTCACCCATTTGCTGAAATCCGCCTTCGGCATGTCGCTGCGATTGCGCGGCGTGTCGATGATCGTGGGCAATATGGCGTTCACCCGCACGCCGGCCTCCTTCAATTCGTCCGCGGCGCCTTCGGTCAGGCGCAGCACGCCGGCCTTGGAGGCGGCATAAGGCGCCATCCCCGCCTTGGCGTTCTTTGCCGGGGCAGCGGCGACATTGACGATCGCGCCGCGCGTTTCTCGCAGATAGGGCAGGGCCGCCGCCGTCGCCGTCGCGGCGGTCAGGAGGTTCATGCGAAACATCTCGGTCCAAATGCCGAGGTCGCCGCCCTCGAGCGTCTGCCAACGAAAGCCGCCGGCGATATTGGCGAGCCCATCGATATGGCCGAAGCGCGCGGAAACGGCGTCCAAAGCCTGCCGTGTCTGCGCCAGATCGGCGAGATCGACCCCGCCGATTTGCAACAGGCGATCATGCTCGAGGGCCGAGTTCGCCTCGCCATGGCCGATGAGCGCGACGGAGGCCCCGGCGGCGAGGGCTGCGTCTCCCACGGCGCGCCCGAGCACGCCGAACCCACCCGTCACGACAATGACCTTATCCTGCATCGGAGCTTACTCCCATCAAGAGCCATGGCGACAGCCGCCCCTTTCCGGGAAACGCGCAAATCTCAAAAGTGGACCATGGCGAAGGGAAAGCCCGCGCGTTTTTTTTGAAAGCCTCCCCGCGGGAAAGCGCCATTGCCAAACGCTCTTGAAAGCAGCAAGCTCGGCGCGAGCATTGAACGATACCAGTAGTCAATTGGCGCCGGTCCGCGCGGCCGCCTCCAAGGGAAGATCGAGGAGGGGACGTGACCAATAGACATCATCATGGCGACGCGCCGACGCCGGCGGACCGGTCTGAGCGGCGCGTGCATCATTCGCCTTTGTTTTGGTTTGGAGCGGCGATGTTTCTGACCGCGATCTCAATCTATCTCTGGTCCGAGGACCTGTCCTGGCGCCCGCGCATCGAGGCGCGGTAAGGCAAAGCCCAGAAACAAACCTCGCCCTAGAAGACGGATCCTGCGGACGCTCCTCAGGGCAAGGGGCTGGAGCTGGAAGCAAGGCGGCTCATGCGCCGTCTGATCCGCTGCCCAAAGCCCTTCTGCTGAGGAGGGCGCGAAGCGCCCGTGTCGAAGCGCGAGAGCTTGCCTTGCAAGGCGCCGTCGCCGGCGCGGCGCGCGCGCATAAAAATTCGTTCATCGCATGGCGGCGGAAAAGCGCGTCTGGATTTTGAACTCAAGGATCATAGACCGCCTACGGCGGCGGCCCCTTGGGCCGTCCTTGACTTCAAAATCCAGACGCGCTCGGGTCAGCCGTGCGATGAATGGTGTGGTGTGGCCGGGGCGGCTCGCTCTGTTGCTGAGAAGTCAATCATTCTGCAACGTCATCACCAGATCCGGAAGTTGATCCCGACGAGAGCTTGATATGAAACCAGACAGAAATCGAAAGGGCCGAGCAACTGACCACGTTGCTAACCTGTAAGTTTTAGTAAGGCGTCATTGGGGACATCGCGGATAGTGGTCTACTCTGAAGGATGCTCTTTGCACCATCGCTCGATTTCTTCGAGCGTCATTTTTTGTCCGCAATCGCTTTCGATGCGTAGGACGCGCTCTCGGTTGCGGATGTAGTCGCAGGCCAAGCGAAGTGCGTTCTCTTGAGTATCAAGTGCTCTCGAGTGTTGCTCTCGGCTAGTGCCCCATTCACCCGTAATCACGCGCCATGTTGCAGCTGCCAATTCGCGTTCCTCAATCTCAGCTAGGGGACCACGCTCATATGGGCCAGCGGGCTTTCTCGAAGTCGTGCAGCAAAATTAGCGCGGCGAAATCATCGTCGAAGAAGGCGCATGAGTTTGTTCTTGGCTTCGTTCTTTCGCCATCGGGCGGTAGTTGCATTGCGCCACTTTCACCTGTAGCAGGGGCGTCTTTGCTTGCGCAGTCAAACATGAGGTTGACCGGTTCGATTGCGGTCAAGGACTTTCCTACGGCGCCGCAGATTGTCTCGTACGTAAAGAAGGTCTTCGATGGCGTTCTTGTGGTTTGGAAACGGCTCGGTCGCAATTCGTTCAATGTCGACTAACGCGTGTTTAGCGGCATCGTCACCATCTCTTGCTTGCTTCGTAAGCAAGCCGATCGCTTCGTCTAGACTTGCACGCAGTTGGGCGTTTTCCTGCCGAAGATCGAGTTCGTCGCTTGTTTCCGCAAGTATTTCCATCGGGAAACTTCCTCTGTGTTGTTACCCGCTCCCGTTGATCGCGCGTCACGTGCCGCGCTGCGGCAACGAAGCATCAATTGTCAGATATTACTGATATAGGACGCAGTCTCACTCATCCCAAGTCAATTAGTGTATGTAGCTTTGTAAGCTTCCTGCCCACAGTCGGACAAAAATGCTTCACTTGAAGCAGTTCTATCCGATTAGGGAACTGCCGATCTAATCTCAACTACACCCCGTAGTGCCGCCACACGTGTCACACTTCAAGCACGTCCCGTTGCGCACGAGCGTGAAATTCCCGCACTCCCCACAGGCCTCGCCGGTGTAGCCTTTCATCCGCGCTTGGCTGCGCTTTTCGGCGATGGCCGAGCGTTCGGCGGGCGTCGCCCAATCGAGTTGGCCGAGCTCGGCCTCGACTTCCATTTCCAGATCATTCTTCAAGGCCGTGGCCGCTTGCGCCCCCGCCTGCGCGCCGCCTTGCACCAGCATCAGCTTGTCGGCCTTGTTGCGCACGAAGCCGCGCGAGACAAATTTGGCCGGACCGGTCGGCGCGCCCTGCGGCGGACGGCTTTGGTCCTCGCCCTTGCCGAGCACGTCATGGCCGATGTCGGACGGATCGATATGGGCGAGATCGTTGCGGCCGAGATAGGAGATCGCCAGCTCGCGGAACACATAGTCGAGGATCGAGGTCGCGTTCTTGATCGCGTCATTGCCTTGCACGAGACCAGCGGGCTCGAAGCGGGTGAAGGTGAAGGCGTCGACATATTCTTCGAGCGGCACGCCATATTGCAGGCCGACCGAGATCGCGATGGCGAAATTATTCATCAAGGAGCGGAAGGCCGCGCCTTCCTTGTGCATGTCGATGAAGATCTCGCCGAGGCGGCCGTCGACATATTCGCCGGTGCGCAAATAGACCTTGTGGCCGCCGACAACAGCCTTTTGCGTGTAGCCCTTGCGACGATCGGGCAGGCGCTCGCGCTCGCGCGTGCGCTCAATCCGCTCGACGATGCGCTCGACGATTTTTTCGGCGACGGCGGCGGCGCGCGCCGGGGCGTTGGAGGCGACGAGCACCTCGACCGCTTCCTCGGCCTCCTCGTCGTCGTCCTGAATGAGCTGGCTCTGCAAGGGCTGCGAGAGCTTCGAGCCGTCGCGGTAGAGCGCATTGGCCTTGAGCCCGAGCCGCCAGGACAACAGATAGGCCGATTTGCAATCCTCGATCGAGGCGTCGTTGGGCATGTTGATCGTTTTGGAGATCGCGCCCGAGATGAAGGGCTGCGCCGCCGCCATCATGCGAATATGGCTCTCGACCGAAAGATAGCGCTTGCCCGTGCGCCCGCAGGGGCTCGCGCAATCGAACACAGCCTCATGCTCGGGCTTCAAGTAAGGCGCGCCTTCGAGCGTCATCGCGCCGCAGACGTGGATATTGGCCGCCTCGATCTCGGCGCGGGTGAAGCCCAGGAAGGCCAACAGATCGAAAGTCGGATCCTCCAGCTTGTCCGCCGGAACCTTCAACGCGTTGGTCAGAAATTCCGCGCCGAGCGTCCATTTGTTGAAGACGAATTTAATGTCGAAGGCGGTCTCGAGCTTATCCTCCAATTCGGCGAGCTTTTCCGGCGTGAAGCCCTTGCCGAGAAGGCTCGCGTGATTGACGAAAGGCGCCTGGCGCAGCGAGGCCGAGCCCACGGCATAGGTGATCATTTCGCCGATTTCGGCCTCGGGATAGCCCAGCGCGCGCAAGGCGTCGGGGACGGCGCGGTTGATGATCTTGAAATAGCCGCCGCCGGCGAGCTTCTTGAATTTCACCAGAGCGAAATCCGGCTCGATGCCGGTCGTGTCGCAATCCATGACGAGGCCGATCGTGCCGGTCGGCGCGACGACGCTCACTTGCGCATTGCGATAGCCGTGGCGCTCGCCCTCGTCCACCGCCCGCTCCCAGGCGGTTTTGGCGTGATCGCCGAGCGCCGCGAAAAGCGGAACATGTTGCAAGGAGGCGTGGTCGAGCGGGACAGGCGCGGTCGCGAGCGCCTCATAGCCGAAGGCCTCGCCGAGCGCGGCGCGGCGATGGTTGCGCATCACGCGCAACATGGCGTCCGCATTGTCCTTATAGCAGTCGAAGGGGCCGAGCTCGCGCGCCATCTCGGCCGAGGTCGCATAGGCGACGCCGGTGAGGATCGCCGAAAAGGCGCCGCAAATCGCGCGGCCCGCGTCGCTGTCATAGGCGATGCCGGAGGACATCAGGAGCCCGCCCACATTGGCGTAGCCGAGCCCGAGCGTGCGGTAGTCGTAGGAGAGGCGCGCGATTTCCTTGGCCGGAAATTGCGCCATCATCACAGAGATCTCGAGCACGACGGTCCATAGCCGCACGGCGTGCTCATAGGAGTCGACGTCGATCGCGCCTGTCGCAGGGTCGCGGAACTGAAGCAGGTTGAGCGAGGCTAAATTGCAGGCCGTGTCGTCCAAGAACATATATTCGGAGCAGGGGTTCGAGGCGACGATCGGCCCGGCGGCCGGGCAGGTGTGCCAATCGTTGATCGTCGTGTGATATTGCAGGCCGGGATCGGCCGAGGCCCAGGCGGCGTGGGCGATCTTCTCCCAGAGCTCGCGGGCCTTCATGACCTTATGCGCCTTGCCGTCGAGGCGGCGCGTCAGGGTCCAATCGGCGTCCTCTTCAACGGCGCGCAAAAAGGCGTCGTCGAGGCGCACGGTATTGTTCGAGTTCTGGCCCGAGACAGTGAGATAGGCCTCCGAATCCCAATCGGTGGTGAAGGTCTCGAACTCGATATTCACATGGCCCTGGCGCGCGAGCTGGATGATCTTCTTGATCGTGGCGTCGGGAACGAAGGCGCGGCGCGCGAGCTTGATCTCCTTCTTCAGCGCTGGGTTCTTCTCCGGGTTGAAGCAATCATCGCCCGGCCCGTCGCAATTGACGCAGGCGCGGAGAATCGCCTTCATCGCCTTTTTCAGGGCCTTGGAGCCGGCGACGAGGGCGGCGACCTTCTGCTCCTCCCGCACCTTCCAATCGATGAAATCCTCGACGTCCGGGTGGTCGGCGTCGACGATCACCATCTTGGCGGCGCGGCGCGTGGTGCCGCCGGATTTGATCGCGCCGGCGGCGCGATCGCCGATCTTCAGGAAGGACATGAGGCCGGAGGATTTGCCGCCGCCCGAAAGCTTCTCGTTCTCGCCGCGCAGCTTCGAGAAATTCGAGCCCGTGCCCGAGCCATATTTGAAGAGCCGGGCCTCGCGCACCCAAAGGTCCATGATCCCGCCGTCGTTCACGAGATCGTCGGCGACAGATTGGATGAAGCAGGCGTGCGGCTGGGGATGCTCATAGGCGGTCTTCGACTTCACGAGCTTCTTGGTCTCGTGGTCGACGTAATAATGGCCCTGGCTTGGGCCATCGATGCCATAGGCCCAATGCAGCCCGGTGTTGAACCATTGCGGCGAATTGGGCGCGGCGATCTGGCGCGCGAGCATGTAGCGCAATTCGTCAAAAAAGGCCTGGGCGTCGGCCTCGGCGTCGAAATATTTGCCCTTCCAGCCCCAATAGGTCCAGGCGCCGGCGAGGCGATCGAAGACCTGTTTGGCCGAGGTCTCGCCCTTCTCGCGCTCGGCGCGCGGCAGAAGCGCGAGCGCCGCCTCGTCGGGCGCGCCGCGCCAGAGGAACGAGGGGGTAGCGTTTTCCTCGATTCGCTTGAGCCGGGCGGGGACCCCGGCCTTGCGGAAATATTTTTGGGCGAGGACATCGGTCGCGACCTGGCTCCAGGCGGCCGGCACCTCGACGCCCTCCAGCGAGAAGACGATCGAGCCGTCCGGGTTGCGGATCTCGCTCTTGCCCAGGCGGAACTCGATCTCGGCATAGGGGGACTGATTGGGTTTGGTGTAGCGCCGCTCGATCCGCATGGTCGTGTCCCCTGGAAATAATGCGATCCGGCTCCGGCTCGGGCCGCGATCGCTGTTTCGAGTTGCACTTTGACTCGTAAGCGAGGTCCTCGGCTATCGTCGGAACGAAAATTGGGGCTCCGCCGGACCTCTTGTCCACATCATAATCTAGCCTGTTGATAACTAGAGTCATCTATATATAGTGGCATAATGGTAAATAATCTGGAAATTGCCGGTGATGGCGGAGCTGGTTCCATCATTGGCGTGGACGGCTGCAAAGGCGGCTGGATCGCAGTTTCTTTTGCGGCCGGAGATCTCGGCGCGGCGCAGGCCAAGGTTTTTAAATATTTCAAGTGCTTGCTGAAAACCTTCGCGCCGGGGGCGACCATCGCCGTCGATATGCCGATCGGCTTGCCCGAGCGAACTGGGCGCGGCGGTCGGGCGGCAGACCGGGAGGCCAAGGTTTTTCTGATGAGCCGTGGCGCCTCGGTCTTTTCGGTTCCGTCGCGGCGGGCGGTTTTTACACAGGCTTATCCACAAGCTTGCGAAGTCGCGCGCGAGACGTCGGAAGGGCAGAAAGCGTTCTCAATACAGGCGTTTTCGATTTTTCCCCGGATTCGAGAGATCGACGGCCTGCTCCAGCAGGACCACGCCCTGCGGGGTCAGGTGTTCGAGACTCATCCGGAGGTCTCCTTCGCCCTGATGAATGGCGGGACCCCGCTCGCGCCAAAAAAGATCAAGGGCCGCATCAACAAAAGCGGCATGGAGCAGCGCAAGGCGCTTTTGGCGCGGCAGGGCTTCGCCCTGGATTTTCTGAAGGAAAAGCCCCCACGCAGCGCCGCGGAGGACGATTTTTACGACGCCTGTGCTTGCGCCTGGAGCGGGGCGCGCATCTTGCGCGAGGGGGCGCGCGCTTTCCCGCCAGAGCCGGAGGCCGAGGTCGATGCGACGGGGCTCCGCGTGGCCATCTGGGGTTGACCGGACCGCATGGGCGCAGTTGCTATTTCCGGCTGCAAATGCCAGACGAGACGAGATGCGCGCCAAGGCGCGCCGCGCGCGCCAAGAGCCGAATTACGCTTCGGGTTTCGCGCCTCGGGATCATCGGGAATTGGGTCGAAAGCGCATGAAGCTCCTGAAACGGATTTTTTGGATTTTCACCTGGTGGAACAGCCAGACGCTGAACACCTGGGTCCATACAAGGCTCTATGGCAAGTTCGTCGGCAAGGACCAGTTCGGCAATCGCTATTATCGCACGCGCAAGCCCGACGCCGCCCTCGGCTTCGAGCGGCGCTGGGTGATTTATGCGGGCGAGAGCGAAGGCTCCTTGACGCCGCCCGGCTGGTACGGTTGGCTCCATCATACGGTCGATGTTCCGCCGACGCAGGAAACTTACGCCCCGCGCGCCTGGGAATTGCCGCATCTGCCCAATTTGACCGGCACGCCCGAGGCTTGGCGGCCGCCGGGCTCGACCCTTCGCGCCAGCGCGCGGCCGAAGGCGACCGGCGATTACGACGCCTGGACGCCGGAGGGCTGATCTCGAGCGACGCCGGGGTTAGGGCGCCGCGCGGCGCAGCCCTATTCCGGGAGGCGGACGAGGGAGCCGCATTCCGGCCGGACTTTCATGCGCCTTATGGGAAGCGGCTCGGCGGGGGCGGGCCCGGCCGCAGAGGGTCCTCACCGATTCGAGGCTCAGATTGGCGGCTGGATTTGCCATGACGGAATGTGCGATGCGAGGCTCTTTGGCGCGGTTGATCTATGCAGGCGGCGTCGCGCTTTCGATTTCGCTCGTCTCGAACGCGGCGCTGGCCGATAAGATCAAACATCCGATCGCGGTCTTCACCGGCCTCGACAAGATTACCGGTCGCATCATCGCCTTCGAGGTTGCGACCGACGAGACCGTGCAATTCGGCTCCCTGCAGATCACGGAGCGCGTCTGCTACACGCGGCCGGCGACCGAGACCCCTCAGACGACGACCTTCATCGAGGTCGACGAGGTCGACGCGGCCAACCAATATAAGCGGATCTTTTCCGGCTGGATGTTCGCCTCGAGCCCCGGCCTGCACGGCATCGAGCATCCGATCTATGACATTTGGCTGACCGGCTGCAAAGGCGGCGGCGAAACCGTGACTTCGCCGGAGACGAGCGAGGCGGAGCCCGCCGCGCCGCCTCCGCCGCCCGAAAACGCCAAGCCCCCGGCGCAGAAGCCGCAGCGGCAGCGTCGGGCGCAACCCGTCGACGATCAAGGGGCCGGCGCGCCGGGGCTCGACCGCGCCGCATCGACGCCGAGGCAAAATCGCGGACCGATCGAGGTCGGCCCGCCGCCGGGCCTCATTCCGCCGCCCGCGCGGGCCCAGCCGCAGGACCGCTCCTATCCGCCGGCGCCCGGAAACGGCGGGTTCTAGATCGCGATGATTTCGGATCGCAGCGATCCGAAATCATGAACGTGGTCGGCGCTCCTCGGGCGGGTTCTCATCATTGAGCGCCGAATTGGCTGGAGCTCTCTCTAACAGAAGCTCGCTCCAAAAGCCCTGACGCCGTTCAGAATGGCGCGCGCCGATCCGCGCGGGTCCATTTCGGCGCGCCGATTCTTACCGAAGTTTCATCCCGCCGAAATGGCGAAGTAAGCTCTGCTCCCCCATCTTAGGACGGTCAGCGCGGCGTCGCCGCCGCAGCTTTGCCAGCGCAGGACTTACTTCAAGGAGATTGCAAGCAATGGGTAATGTCTCGTTTCATCGGTCTGAGAAGAAGCGCAATCTTCGGGCCGCGCTCTTGGGCGCCGCGGCGACCGTCGCCTTGACGGCCGGCCTCGTTAATGGGATCGCGCCGACCGCCGCTTTCGCCGCGACGACGGGCGATGTCGCAGCCAATCCGGCCTCCTTCGCCGATGTCGTCGACCGCGTGCGCGGCGCCGTCGTCTCGGTCAAGGTGAAGATCACGGAGACCGCGGACGCAGAGGAAGAGCAGGAAATGCCGCAATTCGCGCCGGGCGATCCGCTCGAGCGCTTCTTCAAAAGGTTCGGCGGCGAGGAAGGCTCGCCCTTTGGACGTCATAACAATAAGCCGCATGTCTCGCAGGCCCAGGGCTCGGGATTCATCATCTCCTCGGACGGCTATGTGGTGACGAACAACCATGTCGTCGACCACGCGACCGAGGTGTCCTTGACCATGGACGACGGCAAGACGGTGCCGGCCACGGTCGTCGGCACCGACAAGAAGACCGATCTCGCGCTCTTGAAGATCAAGGATGGCGCAGCCTATCCGCATGTCGATTTCGCCACGGCGACGCCTCGCGTCGGGGAGTGGGTGATCGCAGTCGGCAACCCCTTCGGCCTCGGCGGCACCGTGACGGCGGGCATCGTCTCAGCGCGCGGACGCGACATCGGCGCTGGGCCTTATGACGACTTCCTTCAGATCGACGCCCCGGTCAATCGCGGCAATTCCGGCGGCCCGACCTTCAACGGCTTGGGCCAAGTGGTCGGCGTCAACACCGCGATCTTCTCGCCTTCGGGCGGAAGCGTCGGCATTGGCTTCGCCATTCCGGCCGACACGGTGCAAAGCGTCGTGACCGCCTTGAAGGACAAGGGCGCGGTCGATCGCGGTTGGATCGGCGTGAAAATTCAGCCTGTCACCCCGGAAATCGCCGATAGCCTCGGTCTTAAGTCGAACAAAGGCGCCTTGGTCGCGGAAGCCCAGTCCAATTCGCCGGCGACGGCGGCGGGCATCAAATCGGGCGACGTTATCCTCGGCGTCGATGGCGAGCGGATCGACGGACCGCGCGATCTCGCACGCAAGATCGCGGCGCTTGGTCCGGGCAAGAAGGCCGATCTGATGTATTGGCACAATGGGTCGGAGAAGACCGTCGCGGTCAAGCTCGGCTCTTTGCCGGAGGAAAAGGAAGCGCGCGCCAACGGCGCCGCTGGCGCGGAAAATAGCTCTCTCGCCAGCCTTGGCCTCAAGCTCGCTCCGGCCGCTTCCGTCCAGGGCGCGGGCGGCGAGGGCGTGGTGGTCGCCGACATCGATCCCGAGGGCGCGGCCGCTCAGAAAGGCCTGCGCGTCGGCGACGTGATCCTCGAGGCCGGCGGACATGCGGTGAACCAGCCGGCGGAGGTCAAATCCATCCTGGCCGACGCCAAGAAGGACGGCCGCAAGGCGGTTCTGCTGCGCGTCAAGAATGGCGAGGGCACGCGCTTCGTCGCGATCGCCATCAACCCAGCTTCCTGAAGCCTCTCGCCCCGAGGCTTTCGCGGGCCGGTGTCGGATCCCCCGAACGGCGCCGGCTCCAGGATGCGACAGGCCGGGAGCTATCTCCCGGCCTGCTGTTTTTTATGAGATTTGCTATATGTCTTTCATGCGCATTCTCGTTGTCGAAGACGATTCGGAAGCGGCGAATTACATGGTCAAGGCCTTTCGGGAGGCCGGCCATGTCGCCGATCATGTCGGCGACGGCCTCGAAGGCTATGCGCGGGCGCGCGACGAATCCTATGACGTGCTCGTGGTCGACCGGATGCTGCCCAAGCTCGACGGCCTCTCGCTGATCGGCGGCCTGCGGGCGCAAAAGATCGAGACCCCGACCTTGATCCTCTCGGCGCTCGGCCAGGTCGACGACCGAGTCAAGGGATTGCGCGCCGGCGGCGACGATTATCTCGCCAAGCCCTACGCCTTTTCCGAGCTCCTGGCGCGCGTGGAGGCCTTGGCGCGGCGCAAGCAGCCGGGTTCGGGAGAGGAGACGGTCTATCGCGTGAACGGTCTCGAGCTCGACCGTCTGGCGCATAAGCTCACCCGCGACGGCAAGGAGATCCAGCTGCAGCCGCGCGAGTTCCGCCTGCTTGAATACTTAATGAAACATGCTGGACAGGTCGTCACGCGGACCATGCTTCTCGAAAATGTCTGGGACTATCATTTCGATCCGCAGACGAATGTCATCGACGTCCACATTTCTCGGCTGCGAAGCAAGATCGACAAGGGTTTCGACCCGCCGCTCCTGCAGACGATCCGCGGCGCGGGATATATGATCCGTGATGGCTCTCGGTAAGTTCTTTCGCACCACTGTCTTCAAAATATCGCTCGCCTATCTGGCGATCTCCGCGATCGGGGCCGGCCTCGTCCTCGCCAATATCGGCGACAACATCAGAGCGCTGCAGGAAGAAAAAATCGGCAAGGCGCTCGACTCTGAATTCGCCGAGTTGCGCGATCAATTCGATCATGGCGGCATTCGTCGATTGTATGAGACCGTCGAGCGCCGGACGCGGCGGCCGGGCGCCGGGCTTTATCTCATCACGACTTTCGCAGGCCAGCCGATCGCTGGAAATATCGCCGCTCTGCCGCCGGAATTGCTCAACCATCCCGGCATGTTCGAGACGATCTACCAGGCTTCGGGGGGCGGCTCTGAAAAGAAGCGGCGCGCGCTCGCGCGGATTGAAGCCCTGCCGGGCGGCTTTCGGCTTCTTGTCGGCCAGGACCTCGAGGAGGGCGACAGCCTCCGTCATATCCTCAAGAGTGCGCTTCTAACCTCGCTGTCTTGGCTCGTCGTGATCGGGATGTTCGGCGGGCTTTGGGTTGCGCGGCGCGTCCTCAACCGCGTCGATGCGATCAACGCCAAGGCCCGCAAGATCGTCGCCGGCGATCTCGCCGGCCGCCTGCCTCTCGCCGGAACTGGCGACGAGCTCGATCGCCTGGTCGAGAATTTCAACGCGATGCTCGAGCGGATCGCCGAGCTCATGGCCGGCTTGAAGGAAGTTTCCGACAATATCGCGCATGATCTGAAAACGCCGCTGACGCGCCTGCGCGGCCGCGCCGAGCAGGCTTTGCGCCTCGCCAAGAGCCCTGAGGAATATCGCGGCGCGCTGGAAAAAGTGCTGGAGGAATCTGATCGTCTGATCCAAATTTTCGACGGGCTCTTGATGATCGCGCGGGCCGAGGCCGGAGCGGGGCGCGAGGGGATGAGCGACTTCGACGCGGCGGCCGTCGCGCGCGACGTCGGCGAGCTCTATGAGCCGCTGGCGGAGGAGCGCGGCGTCGCGCTGGAGGTCGCCGCCGAGCCCGGCCTCATCCTATACGGCAGTCGCGAGCTCGTCGGCCAAGCCGTCGCCAATCTCCTCGACAACGCCTTGAAATATGGCGTTCTGGAAAATGGGCTGGACGCGGCGCCGCCGACGGCCGCGCAAGGGGAGCGGTTCGCGATGAACGAAAAGCGCGTGCGGATTGTCGCCGGGCGCAATCGCGACAAGATCGAGATCAGCGTCGGCGACAAAGGGCCGGGCGTTCCCGAAAAGGATCGCGTGCGCGTCCTCGACCGCTTTGTGCGGCTCGAGAATTCGCGGTCGCGTCCCGGCTCCGGCCTCGGCCTGTCGCTCGCCGCCGCCGTGGCGCGGTTGCATCGGGGAGATTTGCGTATCGAGGATAATGAGCCGGGCCTTCGCGCGGTCCTCTCCTTTCCGGCGGCGCGCATTGTCCGCCGGCCGACTCTGGAACGCGCGCCGGCTGAAGATCCGCGCGGAGGCGCCGGTGAAGGGCCGGCTCCGCCGCGCCCGGACGCTGCGGCGTGAGTCGTCCAAGCGACGGACTTGGCGACGCTCTTGGCGGGCTCCCTTTGTGGCGGCGCCTGCGCGCGGCGCCGCGGCTCGCCGACCCGCGTCGCGCCAAGGCGCGCCTTGCTGAATTTCTCGCGACGCCGGACGCCGAGGAGCTGCGCGCGCTTGCTTCGGAGGCTCGCGTTGGGGCCTTGCTTGAGGCGCTCGCGGATCACTCCCCCTTTCTTTGGCGGCTGGCGACCGCCGATCCCGCACGCGTCACGCGTTGTTTCCGCGAGCCGCCCGAAGAGCGCCTCGCGGCCTGTCTCGCCGCGCTGGATCAGGCTTGCGACGAGGCCGCCGACGAAGCCTGCGTCATGCGCGCGCTGCGCCGGGCCAAGCAGGAAAGCGCTTTGCTCATTGCGCTCGCCGATCTCGGCGGCGTTTTCGACGTCGACGCCGCGACGCGGGCTTTGTCGCGCGCGGCCGAGGCATTTATCTCGGCGGCGCTGCGCTTTCTTCTCAGTGAGGCGCATCACGCGGGGGCCTTGCGCCTTCCAGATCTCGCGGCCCCCGAGACCGGTTGCGGCCTCGTCATTCTGGGGCTAGGCAAGCTCGGCGCGCATGAGCTCAATTATTCGAGCGACGTCGATCTCGTCGTCCTGTTCGATCCGCAAAGCGCCGTGGTCGCGGGCGCGGCCGATCCTGCCACGAGCTTCGTCCGGCTCACCAAAAAGCTGGTTAAGTTGCTGCAGGAGCGGACCGCCGACAGCTATGTGCTGCGCGTCGATTTGAGGCTGCGGCCGGACCCCGGCTCGACGGCGGTCGCCGTCGCGGTGCCGGCGGCTTGCGCCTATTACGAGATCGTTGGCCAGAATTGGGAGCGCGCGGCCTTCATCAAGGCCCGGCCGATCGCCGGCGACATGGCGCTCGGCGAGAGCTTTATCGCCACTCTCTCCCCGTTCATCTGGCGCAAATATTTCGATTATGCCGCAATCGCCGACATTCACGCGATGAAGCGCCAGATCCATGCGGTTCGCGGCCACGCCGAGATCAAGGTCGCGGGGCATGACGTGAAGCTCGGGCGCGGCGGCATTCGCGAGATCGAGTTCTTTGTCCAGACTCAGCAATTGATCTTCGGCGGCAAGCGGCCGCGGCTTCGCGGCGGCCGCACGCTCGACATGCTTGCGGAGCTCGGCTGCGACGGATGGGTGACTCAAGAGGCCGTCGCCGATCTCAGCGCGGCCTATGTGTTCTTGCGCGAGGTCGAGCATCGGCTGCAGATGCGGGACGACGAGCAGACGCAGCGCCTGCCGGAGGGCGAGCCTTTAACCCGCTTCGCCCGTTTTTGCGGCTTCGCGCGGGAGCAGGGCTTTCACGACGCGCTCCTCAACCATCTCGATCGCGTGTCGCATCATTACGCGCTCCTGTTCGAGAACGCGCCGGGCCTTGACGCCTCCGTCGGCAGCCTCGTCTTCACCGGCGCAGGCGACGATCCGGAAACGCTGCGCACCCTGACGCGGCTCGGCTTCAAGAAACCGGCGCTGGCGGCCGAGACCGTGCGGGGCTGGCATTTCGGGCGTCGTCCAGCCGTGCAATCGCCCCGCGCGCGCGAGGTCATCACCGAACTGGTGCCGGGGCTGCTTCAGGCTTTCTCGCGTTCGGGCGATCCCGACACCGCGCTCGCCGGCTTCGATTCCGCGCTTGCGCGCATGCCCGCCGCGATCGAGCTGTTCTCGATGCTGAAGTCCGATCCGCGCATGCTTCAGCTCTTCGGCGATCTCCTGGGCGCCGCGCCGCGCCTGGCGCGCATGGCGATCAGCCGCCCGCATCTGCTCGACGCCACGATCGCGCCGGGTTTTCTCGACGCGCCAACGGACGAGGAGGCGTTCGACGCCCGCGCCGCGCCGCTCCTCGAGGCGCAGTTCGGCATGGAGGAGTTTCTCGACGCCGCGCGCGATTTTGCGCAGGAGGAGCATTTTCTCATCGGCTTGCGTCTGCTCTCGGGCGCGATCGCGCCCGAGACTGCGGCGCGGGCCTATTCCGCCCTGGCGGCGGCCGTCGTGCGCGTCTGCCTGTTTTATGTGGAGCGCGCCTTTGTCGCGGAGCATGGACGCGCGCCGGGTGGCCGCTGCGTCGTCTTGGGCCTCGGCAAGCTCGGCTCGCGCGAGATGACGGCGGCCTCGGATCTCGATCTCATTCTCATCTATGATTTCGACCGCGCCCGGCCTGAAACCGATGGGAAGCGGCCGGTCCATGCGGTGCAATATTACACGCGCCTGGCGCAACGGCTGATCTCCGCCCTGACCTCGGCGACGAAGCGCGGCCGGCTCTATGAGGTCGACATGCGGCTGCGTCCGTCCGGCCGCAAGGGGCCGGTCGCGACGCAGTTCGACAGTTTCGTCGACTATCAAAGCAAAGAGGCGGAGACCTGGGAGCATATGGCCTTGACCCGCGCCCGCGTCGTCGCCGGCGATCCCGGGCTCGGCGCCGAGGCCGCCGCCGCAATCCGCGCCGTCCTCATGCGCCCGCGCGGCGAGGCCTTGCCGCGCGAGGTCCGCGAGATGCGAAGCCTCGTTGCGCGGGTGAAGGGCGAGAGCGAGCCATGGGATTTGAAGCTCGCGGCGGGCGGCCTGATGGACATAGAATTTTTGGCGCAATTTCTGTTGCTGCGCCATGCGTGCCGTACGCCGGAGCTCATCTGCGTCTCGACCTGCGGCGTGATCGAGGCGGCGGGCCAGTTCGGCTTTCTTGAAACGGGCGACGCGCAGGTTCTGACCGAGGCGCACCGGCTTTTGACCAATGTGACGCAAATGCTGCGGCTGACCCTGGACGAAGGCGCGGATCCACGCACGGCGAGCGAAGGCGTGAAACGCCGCCTCGCCGCGGCCGCGCAATTGCCGAGCCTCGACGCGCTCGAGGCCGAGCTCGGCGAGACCCGCGCCGGCGTGCGCGCCATTTTCAACAGGGTTTTGGGCGGGGCGGGGGCGTGATGGATTTGCCTTGCACGCTTGGCGAAGTTCGTGTGGACGGGGTCGGATTTCTGGTTGTGGGTCAGCTCAAGGTCCGCGTTGCGCAAAGAACCGCCAACGTGTCACTTGAACGACGGGATCTGGCCGGAAGCGGATAGCGGTTTAGGGGTATTGCGTTACCATATTCTGCCATGCGATTTGGCTCTCACTACCTTCTAATAGAACCAAACGTTTTAGGTGACCATGCCAGTTCCGGTCTTGTTTCGTGAGGTTGTCCCAAATTCTGACGCGCTAATGGGCGTCAAGGCGGTCTGGGGCAGGTCTGGGGAAAGCATTATGTGCTTCGGATCGCGCGGCGATCCTAAGTCAAAAGACCGAAAGCACTTTCAGCTCGCGCGAGTAGTGGCTGAATATTCACAGACTCGGCCCTACTTGGTTTCGATCGGAGGCGGCCAGTTGGTCACCGAAGATCTAAAAGGACGCGTTGTAGAGTTGCTCCGGATAACTGGAGCCTACGGCGAAACAACCGCCTTTGTAAGCAATGAGGACTTACGCAAAAGGCTTGAGCGATGGCCTGTGGCCGTTATCCCATCAGAGGTGTATGCAGTGATTGGCGAACCGCTCCTTGTAGAGGACTTGGGATTTCCTGATCGAAGGATTCTTGAGAACGCATATGATAGCGTGCGGCGAGATGGCGATCAGGTCGACAGGCTGTGGGATGCCTTAAAAGATCGGAATGTGATTCGTCGCTGGGATGTTGAGCTGCCGCCAGACTTCAAAGACCCAGGGAAGGTCCGACTGTGCTCAACGTCTATTCCGCGTGTCTCGGTATCTGAAGGCGAGAAGGCGTGGAAATTGTCATTGGTCGCCGAACGAGATCCTCGTCTGAGGGATCTCGCCAAGGCATACAATCGCTCGAGCAACGGTGGAAAGATCGTTTGTGAAGCGTGTGGGTTCACAGATGATCTAGACGCGATGTTTGATGCACATCATCTCCGGCCGATTTCGGCGGGTGAACGGCAGAGCCGGGTAGATGATTTGGCTATCCTTTGTCCAACCTGTCATCGCATGGCGCATCACAAATCGGCAGAAAAGGTCTCACCGCTTCCGATAAGCAAGATCAAGAATCTGCAATTGGCGCGGTTTTAGTCTTCCTGAGCCTATGCAGTACGCCACAATGGAGTTAGCGAGGTCAATAGCTGGATAAGCCGTGGCCTGACGAATGTCCGCGTTTATAATCTCAGAGCTTGGCACTGCGCAGCCTAGATGGATGAAACAGAAGCCGCTGGCAGAAACTGAAACGGCCACTTCAAAAAGCGACAAGCGTCCATGTTTGTCGCCTGCTGACGGCGGATTGCGATCTGGGGCGGGATCGAAGTCTCTTCCCCAACGCAGACCTATATCTCTCTTGTTTTCGATATTTCCCGGCCAAAAGTTATGTCTGATTTCCAGACATCGTCTGCGGCCCCTGGATGGCCGGGACGGCCGCAAAGCGGTCATCGGTCGCACGCAGCTGAATCTCATCGTCGGGTCAAACCAAGGCGCCACCGCTTTGGCGTAGGCTCTACCCCCGGCCCACAGCCCTCATCTTCAAAGGCGGCGGCGGCCGGCGCGTCGTCGTCGCCGCATGAAGAAGCTTTTGCCTCGGCGCGTCGCGCGATCCGGGAATATGGACGAGGACGATCGTGCCGGCGCCGACCGATGAGCGGATGCGCATCGAGCCGCCGTGCAGCGCGATGAGGGACCTTGCAATGGCGAGCCCGAGCCCCGAGCCCTTCATGCCATTGTCGAGCGCGCGCTCGAACTGCTCGAAGGGCCGTCCGAGCCGGGCCAAGGGACCCGGCGCGATGCCGATCCCATTGTCCTCGACGTAAATATTGAGGGCGCCCTGAATGATGCGCGTGCGGACGCTGACGCGGCCCTGGTTCGGCGTGAACTTGACCGCGTTGCGCAAGAGAATGGTCAGGATCTTTTCGAGCGCGGCGCGGTCGGCGTGAACATGCTTGCTGGGCAAGGATTCGGCGACGACCGTGATGTCCTTTTCCTTGGCGATGGCGTCGATCGCCGCGACCGCGCCGCTGACTGCGGCGTCGATCTCGACATCCGCCTTTTGCAGGCGCACGCGGCCGGCCTCAAGGCGGGACATGTCGAGAATATCGGAGATCACGCCGAGCAGATGCTGGCCGCTTTGACTGATGTCGCTGCAATAATCGATATATTTCTGCGAGCCGAGGGCGCCGAAAGTCTGCTGCAGCATCAGGTCCGAGAAGCCGATGATGGCGTTGAGCGGCGTGCGCAATTCATGGCTCATATTGGCCAGGAATTCGGACTTGGCGCGGTTCGCGGTCTCCGCCTCGGCCTTCTGCTCGAGATATTTTTCGGCGAGGTCGGCGAGCTGCTGCGCCTGCGTCTCGAGCGTTTGCCGCGACTTGCGCAGATCGGCGACGGTCGCCATGAGGCGGCGCTCGCTGTCCATCAATTGCTCTTCATGGCGTTTCAGTGCGGTGATGTCCGTGCCGACCGAGACATAGCCACCATCCTTGGTGCGGCGCTCGTTGATCTGGAGCCAGCGGCCGTCGCCGAGCCGCGCCTCATAGGTGCGCGCGCCGGAGAGCGGCCGCTCGCCGAGCGCGATCTCGGCCTGGATCTGAGGCGGCGTCCCTTCGGCCATCACATGGGCGTAAGGCGTCCCGGCGCGGACCGCCTCGCTGGAAAGATTGTGGAATTTCTGGAACTTTGAATTGCACATCACAAGCTGATTATGCGCGTCCCACAGAACGAAGGCCTCGGACACCGTCTCGATGGCGTCGCGCAGGCGCATGTCGGCGGTTGCGGTGCGCTCCGCGAGCGCCTTTTGCTCGGTGATGTCGACCGCTATGCCGACGAGATGCGGCATTTCGCCGGGCCTGTCGCGCACCACTTCGGCCCGCGCGCGGAGCCAAATCCATTCGCCTTTGACGTTCTGCATGCGAAAGGCATGGTCCATGGAATCAGCTTGCGAGGCCGTCAGCGCTTCGGCGATGGAGGCGAGGTCGCCGTCCTGGGGATGTACGAGCGCGTTAATGTCGCCGAAGGACAGGAATTGCCTGTCCGGCGTCATGCCGAGGATCTCATACATGGAATTCGACCAATAGATGCGGCCGCGGGCGAGATCCCAATCCCAAAGTCCGCAGCGGCCGCGGCTCAACGCGGTGTCGATGCGGTCGCGCACGCGCTCGCAAACCTTGTCGGATTCGCGCGCTCTCGACGCCTGCCAGAAATAGGCGATCGCCATGGCGATGAGGACGAGCGCGGTGCAAAACAGGAGGACGGCGATGCGGAACACATTGCCGCGCCACTCGGCCAAGACCGCCGTCATGGGATGAACCACGGCGATTTGGCTGAAGGGCGCATCCAGCGTGCGGACTGTCGCTAGGGCTTCCGAGCCGTCCGACAGGGTAATTCGAAGAACGCCGGCTTTTTCGGCGAAGATCGTCAACGGCTGTCCAGCCCCCAGATAGTCGGTGAGGGGCCCATGGAAGCCGCGCAAGGGAGGATAAGCCGCGACCACGTCGCCGGCGAGATTAGTGACGAGGATTTGCTGGCCCCGCGCAAGCGCCCGAGCGGGAACCGCTTGCGCGACTTGCGCTTCGGCTTCGGCGGGGCCCGGCGTCTTGAGCGATGCGCGCACATGGTCGCCGATGACGGCGCCGAATAATTCGAGATCGGAGAAGGCTTCGGAAATGGCGCGATCATGGGCGTCGCGCGTCATGATCGCGGTGATCGCGGCGAGCGTCATGACGAAGACAGCGACCATCAAGGGGACGCCGCGGCGCACCCATAGCTCCATCTTGGCCAAGTGAAGGAACGCTGGTTGCGTCGTCCTTGAGGCAAGTCCTTGCCGATCGGCAAGCCCCTGCAATGCCCCTGCTCGCGCAGCAGCATGAGCCGCGTTTGCACGCGCCATGTCAGGCCCCCTCGAAACTGACCGGAGCGATGTGCCGCATCTCTCCGAATCGAGTTCATCTGAGTCTGAGTTGATCAATTTGTCCAGAGTTTAATGAACCGTGAACGCAAAATGTGATCTTGTCGAAATTATGAACAAGACGGAAACATGGCGCCCAGCGCCGCAGATGGACGGCAAAAACCGGAAATTGATTCGCAATTTAGCTCAAGAAGGTCAGACCGGCTGTGAAGGCTTGATCATGTTTTTGGACCATTTTCGACCACGCGCGCGGCGAACCCCGCGCCAAAAAGGCGTCTAGCTTTCGCGCCCTTCATCATCGGTCGCCGCGGAGAATGTGAGATCATTGAGGCGGGATTGCAGCCTTGAAGCACGAACCGTTCGTTCATGAACATGCGGAAGGCGTCGCGCCGTTCAAGAGACCCCATCGCGATCATCAACTGCTGGTCGGTTACGACGGCCCGGCCAGAAGCCGGCTGCAGCAGGGAAATTATTTCGAAGCCGAGTTGTTCGCCATTTGACAGGCGATTTTTGGGGAATGCGCGTCTGCCTTCAGGCGAGACGACGCGCCTTGCAGCCGGCGCTATGCGTCGGCGGTGACGAGAACCAGCGCGAAGCCGTCATGTCCCTTGCTGCCGACGGTTTGAATCTCCGTGGCGCTAACCCTTGGCTCGGCCGCAATCATTGTGTTGAACCGACGTACGCCTTGCACGTTGGGGTCAGGGCTGTCGGCGTCAATCACCGTACCGTTGCGAACGACGTTATCTACGATAATGAGGCCGCCGCGCCGCGAAAGCTGAAGCGCGAAAGTGAAATAGGCGGGAATATTCTGCTTGTCGGCGTCGATGAAAATCAAATCGAAGGGACCCGCCCCTTCCGCGACGAGCTGAGGCAAGACGTCGAGCGCGCGGCCGAGGCGCAGATCGACTAGGTCGCCGAGGCCAGCGCGGGCGATATTGGCGCGCGCGACCTCGGCATGTTTTGGATCGGATTCGAGCGTGATCAGGCGGCCGTCCGGTGGCAATGCCCGGCCGAGCCAGATGGCGCTATAGGCGCCGAGCGTCCCGATCTCAAGAATCTTCTTTGCGCCTTGAATGCGGGCGAGCAAATGCAGGAGCTTGCCCTGGTTCGGCGCCACCGCGATTTTGGGCAGGCCGGCGGCGTCGCTCGCTTTCAGCGCGGCGTCGAGGGCAGGGTCGGCCGGCACCAACAAGTCGGTGATATATTGATCAATGCTTGTCCAAAGCTGCTCGGTCATGTCGGGTCTCGCAGGTGTGTTTCGTTCATGACGCGCGGGGGCTCGCGCGCCCCTTGCGTCCAAGTGGCAAGAGAGCCCGCCTTGCGTCAGGCCAAGGAGCGCCCGGCGATGTCCCTGACGTCGGGCGAAAGGCCTCCGGCTTCGGCGACCCGCCGCAGCGCGGCTTCTGCGAGGCGCCGCCGCGCAGGCTCGAGCGTGCGCCAGCTTTTGAACGCCGAAAGCAGCCTGGCGGCCACTTGGGGATTTTTGCGATCGAGCTCGACGACGATCCCGGTCACGAAATCATAGCCCCCGCCATCCGCCGCATTGAACTGGGTCTGGTTGCCGGCGGCGAAGGCGCCGATGAGCGAACGCACGCGATTGGGGTTCGCGATCGAGAAGGCCGGATGCGCCATGAGGCTGCGCACGCGGTGCAGCGCGCCGGGCTCGGGGATCATCGCTTGCAGCGCGAACCATTTGTCGATGACCAGCGCCTCCGAAGCATGGACGCGGTAGAAGGCGTCGAGCGCGGCTTCGCGCGCGTCCCCCGGCGTATGGGCGAGCACGTTCAGCGCGGCGATCTTATTGGTCATGGTGTCGGCGGTCTCGAACTGGCGCAGGGCGAGTCGCTCGCCCTCGATCCGGTCGCCGGCGGCGAGGAGATCGAGCGCGACATTGCGCAGGGCGCGGCGTCCGGCGGCCGCGGCGTCCGGCGAATAAGGGGCGTTCTCCGCCAGCCGCGCGTAGGTCGCCGATAGAATGTCCTTCAAGTCCTGCCCGATCGCCCGGCGCAGCGCTTCATGAGCGGCGTGAATGGCGTCGGGATCGACGTCTTGGCCGATCTCTCTGGCGGTGTCGGCCTCGCTCGGCATCGAGACGATCTGCGCCGCAAAGGCCGGATCGGCCCCGTTCTCGATCACGCGGCGCAGCGCGACGCTGAATCTTTCGTCGCGAATGGGCTCGCCGCCGGCGCGGATCAGGCCGACCGAGCGCAGCAGCAGCCGGGTAGCGTAGGTCTGCGCCGCTTGCCAGCGGTTGAAGCTGTCGCGGTCATGCGAAATGAGCCTGATCAGATCGCTCTCGCTCGCGGCATAGTCGAGCCGCACCGGCGCCGAGAAGCCCCTCAGCAGCGAGGGGACTGGTCGGCTCGGAATATTGCTGAACACGATCCGCCGTCGCGGGGTGGTCAGTTCGATGACGCCGCGCGATAACTCTGCGGCGCTGGCGCCGTCGCGATCGGAGGTCGTCAAGGGCAGATCGCCGCCGTCCTCGCCGACGAGCCCGATCTCGATCGGGATGACGAAGGGCTGCTTTGCGTCCTGGCCCGGCGTCGGCTTGCAGGATTGCGCGAAATCTAGCGTGAAGGTCTTGGCGGCCGCGTCATAGGCGGCCGCGACGTCGACCAGGGGCGTCCCCGCCTGATTGTACCAGAGCGAGAATTGTGTGAGGTCCCGCTGCGCGGACTCGGCGAAGCAGGACACAAAATCCTCGATCGTGGCGGCAGTTCCATCATAGCGCTCGAAATAGAGATCCATGCCCCGCCGGAAGGCCTCGTCGCCGATGAGAACTTTGAGCGCGCGGATAATCTCCGCGCCTTTCTCATAGATGGTCGCCGTATAGAAATTGTTGATCTCGAGATAGGCGTCCGGCCGCACATTATGGGCGAGCGGTCCCGCGTCCTCGGGAAATTGCTGCGCCCGCAGGGCGCGCACGTCGGCGATGCGATGGACGGGCCGCGAGCGCATGTCCGAGGAAAACTCATGATCGCGGAAGACGGTCAGCCCTTCCTTGAGGCAGAGCTGGAACCAGTCGCGGCAGGTGATCCTGTTGCCGGTCCAATTGTGAAAATATTCATGCGCGATCACCGCCTCTATATTGGCGTAGTCCGTATCGGTGGCCGTCGAGGGCGAGGCGAGCACATATTTATCATTGAATATGTTGAGGCCTTTATTCTCCATCGCGCCCATGTTGAAGTCGGAGACGGCGACGATGTTGAAAATGTCGAGATCATATTCGCGGCCGAAGGCCGTTTCGTCCCAGCCCATGGAGCGCTTCAGCGCATCCATCGCATAGCCGGCGAGAGGCTCCTTGCCGTGCTCGACATGAATGCCGAGGGCGACCTTGCGCCCGGACCTCGTGATAAATTCATCGTGAACGGAGCCGAGATCGCCGCCGACCAAGGCGAATAAATAGGACGGCTTCGGGAACGGATCGCGCCACAGCGCGTAATGGCGCGTCGTTCCTTCGATCGCGCCTTCGGCGATCTTGTTGCCGTTGGAGAGAAGCAGCGGCGCTTCGGCGCGTTCCGCCTCCAATCTCACCGTATAGACGCTCAACACATCGGGGCGGTCGAGGAAATAAGTAATACGTCGAAATCCCTCCGCCTCGCACTGGGTGCAATAGGCGGCGCCGGAGCGATAAAGGCCCATGAGGCGCGTATTGGCCGAGGGATCGATCTTCGTCTCGACCTCGAGCTCGAAGGGCCGACGCGGCGGCGCGGTTATCGTCAATTGATCGGGCGTGACGAGTCCGATCGCGGGATCGAGGTTCTGCACATCGAGTTCCACTCCATCGAGCGCCGCTCTTATGGCTACGAGCCCGTCGCCGTCGAGCACCAGAGCGGCGCTCGCACGGCCGTTTGGATTCGGACGAAGGCTCAGGCGCGAAACGACGCGGGTCGCCGTGGGGTGAAGCTTGACATCGAGTTCGACCTTGTCGATCAGATAATCTGGAGTCCGGTAGTCTTTCAGGCGAATGGGCTCGGCGCTATCGGTACGCATAAAAACCTCAATTCAGACGCGGCGCTGGCGTTTGCTCGCCTCGCAATTTGCTGCCGTGGATCATAGGCCGTCGGCGGACAGGGCGTAAAGTCCGGGCGCGCCGGCCGTCGGCCGTCCCCGGCTTTGAGCCTCGGGCTTTGGGCTCGAATTTTCACGCGGATTTCGCGATAAGGCGGGAATTCGCGCAAGGAGCCTCTGTTCGCCGATCCTCGGCGACGACGGCTCGCGCTAACTGGGAAGCACAGGCATGGTTGGAAGCAGGATGAAGTCTATTTGGATCGCCGTGGCTCTCGTCGCCTCGGCTTTGTCGAGCGGCGCTTGGGCCCATGGCCCTTCGCGGCAGAAGACGACCGAGAAGATCGAGATCAACGCACCGCCGGAGAAGGTTTGGGCGGCGATCGCCGACTTCCATGACCTGAGCTGGCTTCCGGGCGTCGCCAAGACGCTCGGCTCTGGCGGCAATGAGCCGGATGTGGCCAAGCGACAGATCGTGCTCGATAATGGCGCCACGATCGACGAGAGCCTCTTCAAATATGACGCCGCCGAGAAGACCTATTCCTATCGCATAGACAATGTCGACGTGAAGGTGCTGCCGGTCAATAATTACTCGTCGACAATCGCCGTTCTGCCGGCCGAGGGCGGCAAAAGCATTGTCGAATGGCGCGGCGCCTTCTATCGCGGCTATCCCAATAATGATCCGCCGCCGGAGTTGAACGACGACGCCGCGTTGGCGGCGGTCACCAAGATTTACAAGTCGGGGCTCGAGAGCCTGAAGAAAAAGGTCGAGGCCGCTAAGTGACGCTTCGGCCGAGGCGCTGGTCAGGTCGGGGCGGCTTGCGGCGCCCCGGCTTTGTGCGCATGGCCTTTGGCGCTGCTTGTCTTTTCGGGATCGGCGCCGCGCGCGCGGACGAGGCCTTCATCACCGAGCAGACCAGCGACGCGGTGAGCGTGCTCGATCTCGCCGCCAAGACCGTCGTCGCGCGGATCAAGATCGATGGGAAGCCCGCCGGAATCGCCATGTCGCGCGACGGCAAGAGCGCCTTCGTCACCAGTCCCGAGGGTAAATATGTCTCGGTGATTGACACGGCCGCGCGGAAGGTTCTGCGCCGCATCTCTCTGCCTGACGCGCCGCTCGGGATCGCCGCCGATCCGGCGGGGCGCTTCATCTGCGTCGCCGGATTCTATCAGCCGCGCCTCTATAAGATCGATCCGGCGAGCGGAGCCATTCTCGCGACGGTCGCCGTCGGGGCCTCGCCTTCGGGAGTCGCTTTCACGCCGGACGGCAAGCTCATCGCGACGGCCGATCGCGACGACGACCAGATCTCCATTATCGACGCGGCGAGCTTCATCCGCGTCGGCGCGGTCAAGGTCGGCGCACATCCGTTCGGCGTGACGATCGACGCGGCGGGCGCGCGCGCCTATACGGCGAATGTCGAAGGCAATGACGTTTCCGTCGTCGATCTCGCGTCGCAGAAGCTCATAGGGACGATCGCGGTCGGCAAGCGTCCCTATGCAGTCGCCCTCGCCAAGGGCCGCGGATTCACGAGCGACCAATATGGGGGGACCGTCTCGATCTTCGACGTCGACAGCCTGCGGCCGATGCAGCGAATCTCCGTCGGAGATTATCCCGAGGGAATCGAAACCAGCGCCGATGGCGCGAGCGTCTATGTCGCGAACTGGTTTTCGAACGAGATCTGGGCGATCGACGCCGAAACTCTGAAGGTCACGGCGAAAATGGCCGTCGGCGACGGTCCGCGCGCATTTGGCACGTTCCTGCGCGAGACGCATTGAGCTGCGGCGCGCCATGTTGGCGCCAGTGGTGGCTCATCTCTCATAGACGCCGATAAAACCCGCCTCGGCGAGCGCATTGTTGCGCGCCTCGCGCTCGACGTCGCGGCAAGATGGGCTGTCGCCCAAGGGCAAATGCTCAAGCGAAACGGCGAACAGCTTGAAGCGATAGCGATGCGGGCCATGCCCGTGCGGCGGGCGAGGACCGCCATAACCTATTCGATTGAAATCGTTCAAGGCCCGCTTGAATTCGTCCTTGGTCGCATCTCTGTCTTCACCCTCGGCAAGGGCGAGCCGTTTGGCCGGAATGTCGAAAAGCGCCCAATGGTGAACTGTGCCTGACGGCGCGTCCGGGTCGTCGCAGAGAAGCGCGAAGCTTCGCGTTCCCGCCGGAGGGTCGTTCCAGGCGAGCGGCGGAGAAAAATTCTCTCCGTCGCAGGTGAAGCGGCGGGGGATCCGTCCGCCATCCGTGAAAGCGCTTGAACTCAGCCGCATGTCGCCTCCGCGCATCGCATCGGCCCGGAATTATGCGCGATCGCATGAGGCGTGGTTTGATGCTCCTCAATAGCGCGGTCGGCGCCGGAGCCAGCGGACCGCCTTCTGGGGCGTCATACAGGCGTCATTTTTCCGTGATGCTCACTCAATAACTCGCCTCTTTCTCCGTCGCGGCTCAATGGCGCCGCGCGCCCCGGAAAGCCGCCATGCTCGATCAGCCCTCCGAGATCAGCGTTCGTCCCTCGACCGAGGAGGACGTGCCGGCGATGCTCTCCATCTACGCCTATCATGTGCAGCATGGGGTCGGCGATTATGTCACGGAGCCGCTGCATCCGGAGGACATCAAGCGGCGGCGCAAATCCATGCTCAAGCATCGCCTGCCGCATCTCGTCGCGGAACGCGGGGGCGCCATTATCGGCTATGCCTATGCGGTGCCGTTTCGCAAGCGCCCGGCCTATCGCTACGCCGTGAAACACTCGATCTATGTTCACAAGGATCATCTGCGGATGGGCGTCGGCCGCCAGCTTCTCCCGGCTCTGATCGAGGCTTGCGCCGGGGCCGGCTATCGCCAGATCATATCTTACGTCGACGCCGAGAACACGGCCTCGCTTCTTCTGCACGATTCCTTCGGCTTCGAGCGGATCGGCGTCCTCAAGTCGATCGGGTTCAAGTTCGGCAAATGGACCGACACGGTGTTGATGCAACGCGCGCTGGGCGAGGGCGACGCATCGCTGCCGTTGGCGTTGGCGCTCCCCGCCGATCCGCGCTGATCGCCTTTCGGACCTATTCGCGAACCGCGTAAGTGTAGAAACGGATGGCCCCTTCCGGCTCGATCTCGCGATAGACGCCTTGAATTTCGGCCTCGAAGCCGGGGAAGAGATTGGCGCTGCGCTCGAACATCTTCAGATAGTCCAGCATGGGTTTCGCGCGGTCGCCGACCCTTTCGCCGGGGACAATGGTCGGGATGCCCGGCGGATAGACGAGGAAAAGCGTCGCTGCGATCCGGCCGAAAACTTTCTCGATCGGGATATAATCGACCGTGTTGCGCACCATCGCGCGCACCGCCTCATGCGGGGGCATGGCCGGTTCCGGCAAATGGTCCGGCGCGAATTGTGCCGCCTGCAAGCCGCTGACGCCGCATTCGCGATAAAAAGCGTGCATTTCGCTGCAAAGGTCGCGTAGCCGCAGACCGGCGTAGCGCTTGGGTCTTTGCCGGACGAATTCGGGAATGGAGTCCTCCAGCCGCGCGTTTTCGTCATGGAGCCGCTTGAAGGCGACGAGCGCGCTCAAGAGCGTCCAGGCCTTGCTCGACTCGACCCCGGGCGTGAGCAGGAAGAGCAGCGAGTTCAGATCGTTTTTCTCAGGCACGATCCGGTTCTCGCGCAAATATTGCGCGACGACGGGCGCCGGAATCCCATGCGCCTCGTAGGCGCCGCTGCTCCTGTCGAAACCGGGCGTCAGAATCGTGAGCTTCATCGGGTCGACCATCGCGAAGCCCGGCGCGACATGCTGGTAGCCGTGCCATGACGCGCCTGGCGCGAATTCCCAATAGCGCGCGTCCGAGGCGAGCTCGTCGGTTGGAACATTCTCCCAGGCGATCTGCCGCGGCGGCTCGCCCGGATGCAAGGCGAGCGCGGGAACATGATCTGGCGCGAAGGCGTCGAAGAACCAGCGCCGCGCCGGATCGGCTTCGCGCTCCTCGAATTCCCGCCGCGCTGCGCGAAGCTTCTTGCGCAGCTCGATCCCGAGCCGGAGCGTGTCGTCCCAAAGGACCTCGCCGGAGCGGCCCTTCATCATTTGCGCTCCGACGTCGAGCGAGGCGAACAGCGGATAATAGGGCGAGGTCGAGGCGTGCAGGAGAAAGAACTCGTTGAAGCGGCGATGGCCGACCCGCCGGTCCTGACCGCGAATATGCCCATCCTTCACATGGATCTGCGAGGCCTGCGAGAAGCCCGCGAGCTGCTTATGCGTCGATTGCGTCGCGATGATCCCCGGATGGTTCGGGCCCAATTCGCCGAGGCCCATGGCGAAGCGGTTGGAAAAGATCGGATGGAATTTCAGGAATCCGGCCCAGGCCTCGTCGAACAGGATGTAATCGCAAAGAGGACCGATCCGCTCGAGGATCATCCGCGCATTGTAGATCGTCCCGTCATAAGTGCATTGCTCGACGACGGCGACGCGGAACGGCCGCTCGCGTCGCCACGCCTCCGGGTCCTTGACGAGCGGATGGGTCTTGATCTTTTCGCGGATGCGCGCCTCATCAAGCGCCTCGGGATAGATCGGTCCAATCAATCCGTAGCAATTGCGGTCGGTCTCGAGGAAAATCGGGATCGCCCTGCCGAGGAAGAGCGCGCCATGATGCGCCGCCTTGTGATTATTGCGGTCGAACAGAACGAGATCGCCTTCGGCGAGCAAAGCCGAGAGCACGATCTTATTCGACGATGAGGTGCCGTTGAGGACGAAATAGGTCTTCTCGGCGCCGAAGATCGCGGCGGCTTCCTTTTGAGCCCGCAGCGCCGGGCCTTCATGGGTCAGAAGGTCGCCGAGCTCGAGCACGGAATTGTCGAGATCGTCGCGAAACACGGCCTCGCCCAGATGCTCGACGAAAATGCGGCCGATGGGGCTTCGTCCATAAAACACGCCGCCATTATGGCCGGGGCAGGTCCAGAGCTGATTGCCTTCCTCCGCGTAATCGACGAGCGCGCCGAAGAAGGGCGTCTTCAGCGTCTCGGCATATTGCTTGAGCCGGCTCACCAGATTTTTGGCGATGAACTCTGGCGTCTCCTCGGCGAGGAACACATAGCCGTCGATATAGTCGAGAACCTCGACCGGAATGTCTTCGAATTGCTTGCGCCGCACCAGCATGACGATGGGCATTTCGAGCCCGCGCCGCCGCATCAGATTGATGAGCGCGGCGGTCTTTCCCTCGACGCCTTTCTTGCCCCAATCGACCACCATGCAGCCAATGGCGGCGTCGGTCTGGACGGCAAGCGCTGCATCCTCGATTCGCGGCGCGCGCACCACCTCGAGCCCGAGCTTCTCGATCGCCGAGATGATCTGCTGGAGGCGCAGCCCTTCGAGATCGAGCTCAGCGAAGGCGGGCGCGCAAATGAGGAAGGTGAAACGCCTGTAGAAATCCATGGTCCGGCTCCACGCGTGGAGGCTTCGCGGAGCGCCGCGCGGCCGCAAAACCTCATGCGCGCAGAAGCGCTCGCGGTCATGACATTTAGATGACGGATTGGATTGGGACGCGGCGCGGCGGCGAAATTTTTTTGCGCAGGGAAGGAGCGCTTGATGGTCGGGTCGCCTCGTCGAGCGTGGCGGCGCGCGACATTAAAGGCTGGAGCTTGTTGGAACAGAAAAATCGGAGCAGTTTTCCGATGAACTGGGACTGTCATGTCCGCTGGAGTTTCTACTTATGAAGCGAAACATTTATTGACCTTGGCTGACTTGAAAAGCTCCGAAGGGAGGCGAAGGAGGAATTTGCCTCTGATTTATGCGAGCTGTAAGCGCTTGATTTAATTGCCGCGAGCTAGCGGTGCATAATTCTTGATCTCCGCACAGGCCATGAGATCGGGCTATGCTACAAGAGTCTGCTTGTTACATTGCTCTTATGGCAGACATAATCAGGCGAATTAAATTCGAGCTATGGCGACAGACCGACGAACTCGTTTACACGTTCGTACTCACTGAGCGGCTCGACAATCTTCCGGCGTACAAAAGGCTCGACCAAGATGTTTGGATCGTGCGGAGACCGGATTGGGGATGGGTGGCTTGGGACGAAGTCACCCAGTCGTGCACGGGGCTGCCATGGAATGTGCTACCTGAAAATAATAAGGGAACCTCCCCACCTGATGGCGGTTGGGTGAGCTGGAAGGGTTCAAAATCCTATGTCTACAGCCTCGTCTATATCACGTAGCAGATGTAAAACTCTTGAATTTTGCACGATAAGGGAACATGCTCCTAGTTGGCGCATTGCCTCACGGTTTCGAAGGCCGCATGCGTCTCGGTCGTCGCCCGCGTGGATGGGGGGCTTTCATCGGGAGCGGTCTGATTCCGGGGAAGCCCGCGTGTGCTTGTTCAGTATGTATTCGATCTGCTTTTTGAGCGCAGGCAAATCTTGCGTGACTGTCCTCCAGACAACATTGGCATCCACTTCAAAGTAATTGTGGATCATCTTGTTGCGCATGCCTCGCATTTCGATCCAGGGCAGTTCAGGGTGCGCGGTCACAAATTCCGGTGCGTGTTGTTGAATTTGTCGGGCGGCTTCGCCAATAATCTCGATATTGCGTATGACCGCATCTAGATCGCGTTGGCTTTGCCGAAAGGCGCTCACGTCTCCTAAGTGCTCAATATATGCCGCTGCTCGCTGAATCGCCTGCGCGATATGTTCCAGATAATCTTCAACGCGCTCCGGGTGCTTCATAACGGCTCTGCTCGTTCTAGCACCTGGTCCCTAAATTTTTGGGGCAAAAACCCCGGCGTCAAAATCGATACTCGAACGCCCAGCAACTCTTGTGCGACGTGTTCCAAACGAGCCAGCCTGAACAAGGTTGTCGTTTCCGTCGCATCCGCTAACAGATCAAGGTCACTCTCCTCGGTATCAGTGCCACTCAAGACAGAACCGTAGACGCGCGGGCGCACTAGCCCATGGTTGAGGAAAAGCTCTCGCAATTCAGTGCGGTGAGCCGCAAGTGCTTCGGATGGTTTCATGCGGAAATATGTAGCACATTCTGGCCGTAGGGGCAAAAGCCGCACTTTAACCTATATGCCGCGGGGCTTTTCCACATGGTGCGATATTCTTGATTTTCGCGCATTGCTGAAAGGGTGCTCTGGGTCGCCCGCCGGTCGATGGCGCATCCAACGGAAGACCGCTCCTGGGTTAGACAGAAATCGAATCTGAGCCTCGCCCAAACACCCCCTTCAACCAAGCCCCTCCGGCGCGTCGAACCTAACGCCCTGAGCCAGCGGCAGATCGCGTGAAAAATTGATCGTGTTGGTCGCGCGGCGCATATAGGCCTTCCAACAATCGCTTCCCGCCTCGCGTCCGCCGCCGGTCTCTTTTTCGCCGCCGAAGGCGCCGCCGATCTCGGCGCCCGAGGGGCCGATATTCACATTGACGATGCCGCAATCGCTTCCCGCGCTCGACAGGAATAGCTCCGCCTCGCGCAAGTCATTGGTGAAGATGGAGGAGGAGAGCCCTTGCGCGACGGCATTGTGCGCGGCGATCGCTTCATCGAGCGCGCCATAGCGCAACACATAAAGAATGGGCGCGAAGGTTTCGCGGCGGACGAGCGCGGTTTGACGCGGCGTCTCGACGAGGGCAGGGCGCGCATAAAAAGCCTCGGGCCAGAGCTGCGCGTGGAGGCGCTCGCCGCCGCTGACTTGGCCGCCTTCGGCGCCGGCCTCCGCCAAGGCCGCCTGCATCGCCGCATAGGCGGCTTCGTCGATCAGCGGCCCGACCAGCGTTTGGGCGTCGCGCGGGTCGCCGACCACGGTCTCGGCGAAGGCGCGCTTCAGGCGCGCGATGAAGCCATCATAGATGCTCTCATGCACGAACAGGCGGCGCAGCGTGGTGCAGCGCTGGCCGGCTGTCCCGGCGGCGGCGAAGAGCGCCGCGCGCAGGGCGAGGGCGAGATCGGCCGAGGGCGCGACGATCATCCCATTATTGCCGCCGAGCTCGAGGATCGCGCGGCCGAAACGCGCCGCGATCCGCGGCGCGACCGCGCGGCCCATGCGGGTCGAGCCTGTCGCGCTGACCAATGGGACCCGTGGATCGTCGGCCAAAGCCTCGGCGAGGTCCGGCCCACCGAGAATCACGTTGGAAAGGCCCGGCGGCGCGCCGCCGAACCGCGCCGCCGCGCGATCAAGCAAAGCCTGGCAGGCGAGCGCCGTGAGCGGCGTCTTCTCCGAGGGCTTCCAGACGAGGGCGTCGCCGCAGACGAGAGCAATGGCGGCGTTCCAGGCCCAGACGGCGGCCGGAAAATTAAAGGCGCTGACGATGCCGACGACGCCGAGCGGATGCCAGGTCTCCATCATGCGATGGCCCGGCCGCTCGGTCGCGAGGGTCAGCCCATAGAGCTGGCGCGAAAGACCGACCGCGAAATCGCAAATGTCGATCATTTCCTGAACTTCGCCGAGGCCTTCCTGAAGGATCTTGCCATTCTCGATCGTGATCAGCAGGCCGAGCGCGGCTTTATGGGCCCGCAATTCCTCGGCGAAGAGGCGGATGAGCTCGCCCCGGCGCGGCGCCGGAACGCTCCTCCAGTCCAGAAAGGCGGCCTGCGCCTGATCGATCGCGCGCGTCGCGTCATCTCCGGAGGAAAGCGCGAGACGAGCCAGTTCGCCGCCATGGATGGGAGAGCGCGCGACAAGGCGGCCCTGCGCCGAGAGGCGCGCGGCGATCTCGAATTGGTTGATCAGCTCGGAGACGTTTACGGCGCTGGTCATGGCGGAGCTCGCTGATGCGATGGCGTTGAAAAGGAGGGTCCGCCCTCGCTCCTAAAGATGGCGCGTCCGCGAGCCAACGCAAAGAGCGTTCGCGTCCCGGCGAATGGAACCCCAAGGCTTCCGCACGCGTCTTCTTCAAGAGGTCGCGGCGCCGACGCGCGACGGAGACGTGTAATGGGCGAGGAAGCGGGCAAGCAATCGGGGCCTGATCTTGGCCTTGGAATCCCGGAAGCCGATCTGGCGGAGGGCGGTTTGCTCGTCGGCCATGTCGGGGACGAGCCCGTGCTGCTGGCGCGGCGCGGGGCCGAGGTCTTCGCCATAGGCGCCGTCTGCTCGCATTATGGCGGTCCGCTCGGCGAGGGCCTGCTTGTTGATGAGACGATCCGCTGCCCCTGGCATCACGCCTGCTTTAGCCTGCGCACCGGCGAGGTTCTGCGCGCGCCGGCGCTCAATCCCGTCGCCTGTTGGCGAATCGACCGGCGCGATGGCGCGATCTATGTCAGCGACAAGCTCGAGATTGCGCCCCGGCCTGCGACGCCTGCCGCGGCGGGCGCGCGCCGCGCGGTTGTGATCGTCGGCGGCGGCGCGGCCGCAGATGCTGCGGCGGATGCGCTTCGCCGGGAAGGTTATTCCGGCGCGCTGACCATGTTCAGCGCAGATGATTCCGCGCCCTATGATCGGCCGAACCTTTCCAAAGGCTTTCTTGCCGGCTCCGCGCCGGAGGATTGGCTCCCCTTGCGATCGCGGCGCCATTATGAAAAGCGCGGGATCGATCTGAGGCTCGGCGCCCGAGTCGTCGCGATCGACGCGAAGGCGCAGATCGCGCGGCTCGCCGACGGCGCGCAGCATTCCTATGACGGACTACTGCTCGCGACGGGCGCGGAGCCAGTTCGTCTTACCATCCCCGGCGCGGATCTTCCCCATGTACGCATGTTGCGCAGCTTGGCGGACTGTCGTGAGCTCGTGGCGCGGGCTCAGTCGGCGCGGCGCGCCGTCGTGATCGGCGCGAGCTTCATCGGCCTTGAAGCGGCCGCGGCCCTGCGCGCGCGCAAAGTCGAGGTCGAGGTCGTGGGGCCCGACGCAATTCCAATGGAGCGCATCCTCGGCCCGGAGGTCGGTCGGTTCATTCGCAAGCTGCACGAGGAAGAGGGCGTTGTCTTTCACCTTGGCACGACCGCGACCGCGATCGATGGGCGTTTCGTCGAGCTGAAGAATGGCGAGAAGCTCGAAGCCGATCTCGTTCTCGTCGGCGTCGGCGTGCGGCCGGCGGTCGGCTTGGCCGAAGCCGCGGGATTAGCCGTCGATCGCGGCGTTCTGGTCGATGAATATCTCGCGACTAGCGCGCCCAATATTTTCGCCGCCGGCGACATTGCGCGTTGGCCGGACGCGTTCACAGGGGAGCGCATTCGGATCGAGCATTTTATCGTCGCCGAGCGTCAAGGCCGGACGGCCGCACGCAATATTCTCGGGCATCGCGAAAGGTTCGACGCGGTCCCATTCTTTTGGACCGAGCAATATGACCTGACGATCTCCTATGTCGGCCACGCCGAAGGTTGGGATAACGTCGAGATCGACGGAAGCATCGAGGCGCGCGATTGCGCGCTCAGCTACAGGCGCGCCGGCAAGACCCTGGCGGTGGCGACGATCAATAGGGACATCGAGAGCCTTCGCGCCGAGCTTGAGTTCGAAGGCGCGAAGGCGTCGCGTTAGCCGACACGTATATCGCATTCCGTCGAACTCATTGCTGCGTCAGGACGTTTCGAGACGACGAATAGAGCTTCGTTCATGTGCAACATCGGAAGGAGGCGCCAATGTTTCAGATTGAATTCCTCGGCCAGGCTCGCGAGGGGGCGCCGCCGGAAGTCACCGACCGGATGACCTCGGATCTGACCCGGCTCGACCAGGTCGTCACCCACGCGAAATCGCTCTTTTCCAACGTGATTGTCCAGCGCGTCCATAAGCCTCTGCCACATGGCTTTTTAATTCTCGACGCCGAGGGGGCGGAGGTCGCCCGCTGGAGCATCGACGACGCATGACCGCGGTTTGGCTTGGCAAAATGGGGGAGAGTGAACATGCGCGGACCGAATTTCCTGTTGGCGTCGCTTATGTTGCTGAGCCAATTCACATATCCGTCGGCGGCGGCGACCGCCGGCAAACAGAATGTCTCCGGCCCGAGCTCCCTGGCCTTTGCCGCCTTGATCGCTGAACATTCGCCTCTGTTGACGCCAGAGGAAAAGAAAGTCATGGCCGATTTGCTCGAGGATCGGCTGAGTTTCACATTTCCGGCGGGCAAGACGATCGGCGTGGGCGCCGATTCGATCAAATGCCGTGATAGCAATGTTGCGATTTCGTCCCGGAGCTGCGACCTCACCTTCGGCAAGGAGACGGTCACGCTCAAAGGACGGAGGGCGCATGAACTTTTCGCCACGCTCGCCGAGATCGGCGTTGCGCCGGAAGGCGCCGCCGGCTCGAATTTCGAAAGCGCGTCTCTTATCGTTTGCTTGGTCGACCCGAATTTCATCAAACAGAAGAGCGGCGGCGGCAGCGCTTGCCAATTCGAAACGGGCGGCCCTTGACGCGTTCTTTATCGGAAAGACGAGCGTCCTGATCCGCTCTCGCAGCTTTGATTGAATTCGCGCCCCAATTTGCTTGACCGGCGGCCAAAGGGAGAGCCAAAGCTAGGCCGCCGGACAACGAAGACGTCTTTCCAGAATCTGTCATGTCTTCGTCGTATGACGCGGCTATGGCGGCGTATGCCGCCGTCGCGCAATTCGCGCCGCGCGCTTTCCCTTTATCTTGTTTCGTCCGCGTGGCTCGATCGACGAACATCACCCGATACGAGAGACGCGTTCATGCCGATTTTGATCGATCCCGCCATCGTGAGAGATGCGCTCAACCTTCTCGTTGCGCTTTCGCTCGGTGGGGCAATCGGCTTCGAGAGGCAATGGCGCCAGCGGCTCGCCGGTCTGCGGACCAACACGCTGGTCGCGCTGGGCGCGGCGATCTATGTCGTTTTCGCGGGGCAGTTCACCGACGCGAGCCCAACCCGCGTCGCCGCGCAAGTGGTGTCTGGCATCGGTTTTCTCGGGGCCGGGGTGATCTGGAAGGAAGGCGGCAATATCGGCGGTTTGAACACGGCGGCGACGCTTTGGTGCTCGGCCGCAGTCGGGCTCATGGCCGGCACTGGTCATTGGGGGCAGGCGGTCATCGCGGCGGGTCTCGTGACCACCGTCAATTTACTGCTTCGCCCGCTCGTCGGTCTGATCAACCGCCAGCCGATCGAGACCGCGGAGGTCGAGACCTCTTACGTCGTCAGCGTCGTGTGCCGTGCGTCCGACGAAGCGCGAATCCGCGCCTTGCTTGTGCAGGGCTTCGGCGTGAGCGACTTGCGTCTTCGTGAGCTCGAAAGCTCCGAGATTGAAGCAAGCGATCGCGTCGCCGTCAATGCGACGCTGATTTCCGACAAGCGGCGCGAGATCGCTCTCGAATATATTGTCGGCCGGCTCAGCGTCGAAGAGGGGGTCTACGCGGCGCGCTGGCGCACGGTGAACAAGCTCGTCTAAATGGGGTCAGGGGAGCGTAGGGACGCAAAAACCCCTGCTTTTGCTTCTTTCGTCCCGGCGGTCTTTCTCGATCAGCGTGGCGCGGAGGCTTGCGGCGGGGTCGTCGCGGCCTGTCCGCTCGGGGCGCCGAAAAAGCGGAAGAAGTCCGATTTCGGGCTGATGACCATGCGCGTTTCGCTGGGCTTGAGCCCCGTCTCATAGGCCTGCATCGAGCGATAGAAGGCGAAGAAATCCGGGTCCTTGCCATAGGCCTCGGCGAAGATGCGGTTGCGTTCCGCGTCGCCTTCGCCGCGAATCTGGTCGGCCTTGCGCTGGGCCTCGCCGCGCAGCACGACGACGTCGCGGTCGGCCTTGGCGGTAATGGTTTGCGCCTGCTCGGAGCCTTGCGCTCGATATTCCGCGGCCTCCCGCGCGCGCTCGCTCTGCATCCGTCCGAACACTTTTTCGGAGATTTGCTTTGGCAGATCGGCGCGGCGGATGCGCACGTCGGTGGCGGCGACGCCGAGCCGGCCGGCTTCCTGATTCACCTGCTCGCGGATTTTGAGCATGAGATTGGCGCGGTTATCCCGAACGATGTCGGTCATGTTCGCCTCGCCGAGCACGCGCCGAACCGCCGAGTTCAGGATGAACCCGAGCTGGCTGTTGGCGCGCTCCTTGGTGCCGACGGTCTGATAGAATTTCAGAGGATCGACGATCCTGTAACGAAGGAAGGAATCGACGTCGAGACGATTATTGTCGGAGGCGAGCACCTCCTGCTTCGGCGCCTCGACGTCGAGGATGCGATTGTCGAGATAGACGACGTTTTCGATGAAGGGCAATTTGAAGTGAAGCCCCGGCTCGGTGATGAGCCCCCGCCCGGCGACCGGATCGCCGAAACGCAGCACGAGGGCCTGCTCGGTCTGAGAAACAGTGAATATCGAGGCTGTTGCGACAATTAGGAAAGCGACGACGGCGGCGAGGCTCACAAAGACGGCTGCGCTCTTCATTTGCGGGCTCCTTCGGCGGGACGCGTCAGCGCGCCGAGCGGCAGATAAGGGACGACTCCCTGCCCATGCTCGCCCTGGTCGACGATGATCTTGTCCGCGCCGCTGAGCACATGCTCCATGGTCTCGAGATAGATTCGCTGCCGCGTCACGTCGGGCGCCTTTTTGTATTGTTCATAGACCTGATTGAAGCGGGAGGCTTGTCCAGTCGCCTCGGCGACGGTCTGGAGCCGATAGCCCTCCGCCTCCTGAACGATTGCCGCGGCCTTGCCTCGGGCCTCGGGCACAACCCGATTGGCGTAGGCTTCGGCCTCGTTGCGCAAGCGGTTCTGGTCCTGCTGCGCCGCGGTCACGTCCTTGAAGGCGGCGATGACCTGCTCCGGCGGATCGACCGACTGCAATTGTACCTGTAGGATCAGGATGCCGGCCTTGTAGCCGTTGAGGATCTTTTGCATGAGCTCCTGCACCCCCGATTCGATGCTCTGGCGCTCGGCGGTCAGGATGCGCTGGATTTGGCTGCGGCCGATGACCTCGCGCATGGCGCTTTCCGCGACCGCCTTCACCGTCTCGCGTTGATTGGCGATGTTGAAGGCGTAGTCTTCGGGCTTGACCGGATCGATCTGCCAGATCACGACGAATTTGACGTCGGCGATATTCTCGTCGCCGGTCAGCATCAGGCTTTCTTCCGGTTGATCGACCGCGATCGCCGAATTGGGCGAACGGAGATCCGGGCGCATGGTGAAGCCGATATTGGTCGCCTTCCGGTCGGTCACCTCGAGCTTTTCGACGGCGCCGATGGGATAGGGAAGATTATAGTTCAAGCCGGGCCCGGTCTTGCCGGTATAGCGGCCGAAGATCATGTTCAGCCCGACCTCGTTCGGCTTGACCGTGTAGAATCCCGCCAACAGCCAGGCGATGACGCCGACCAGGGCGAGGGCCAGCACGCCGCGGCCGCCGCCGAACCCTCCGCTCGGCATCCATAGCTTGATCTTTTCTTGCGTGCGACGGACGAATTCCTCGAAATCCGGGGGCGGCGCGCTCGGCTTCTGGCCCCAGGGACCGCCTGGATCGGGTTTCCACGAGCCGCCGTTACCGCCTTCATTGATCCACGGCATGAAAACCTCTTCCAAAAGCGCGCAAATTGCAGCAGCCGATTTAGCGGCTGTCGCGTTGCGCCGGCTTGCTCCATATAGTGAAGCGCAGCACATGAGACAATGCTGCCCCGGCGCATTCCCTCGGCTGCTTGGGCTTCGGTTCATCGCCGGCGAAAATCGACGAAAGCGAATTTGGCTTCATCCATTGGATCCGGCTCCGGCGAGACCCAGCTTTCCTCGATCCATTCCGACCAATCCACAGCTGGAAAGCGCACGTCGCCCTCCGGCGCCAAATCGACGAAGGTGAGGCGCATGCGGCGCGCGCGCGCGATCAAGGCGGCATAGAGATCGGCGCCGCCCGCCACGATAATCTCCTCGGCGCCCATGGCCGCGGCCCTCACCGCGGACAAAGCCAAGGCCGCCTCAAGCTCATGAGCGACATAAACGCCCGGCGTGGACTCGGCGAAAGGCTTGAAATCAAGGTCGCGGGTGAGGATGACGGTCTCGCGTCCGGGCAAGGCGCGCCCGATGGCATGAAAGGTCTTGCGCCCCATGAGCAAGGGCTTGCCGAGCGTGATGGAGCGAAATCGCTTGAGATCGCTTGGCAAGCGCCAAGGCATGCGGTTTTCGGCGCCGATCACCCCATTCTTCGCTATAGCGGCGACAAGCGCGAGCGGGACGGTCATGGCAGCAATGCCCCGCCTTGCGCAAGTTGGCGCAAGGCCTCTCCGTCGAGGCGGCAATTGGTCCAGTCCGTCATCATGCGGGCGCCGATCCCTTTGTAGAAGGCGATGGAAGGCTCGTTCCAATCGAGCACGGACCATTCGAGCCGGGCGAGATTTTCCGCCGCGCAACGCTGCGCCAGCGATCTGACGAGGGCCTTGCCAATACCGTGGCCGCGAAACAGGGGGCGCACGAATAGGTCCTCGATCCAGATCCCATGGCGGCCGCGAAAGGTCGAGAAGGAATAGAACCAGATCGACAGTCCGACGGTTTCGCCTTCGCGCTCGGCGAGGTCGCAAAAGACGCGGGGATGCGGGTTAAAGAGAGCCTCAGCCAGCGCCTCTACGCTCGCATCCATCTCGTCGGTGAGCCCTTCATATTGCGCGAGCTCGGTGACGAGCGCGTGGATCAGCGCTGCGTCGAGGGGAGTCGCTGGGCGGACGCACGGCGCGCTCGATGCGCCGCTCGCTTTTTCAGTCGATGTAGCGCGCGCTGACAAATCCTGAGTTTTCGACATCGGTTTGTTCCCAGCTCCAGAGGAAATGCGGCGCGAATCGGTAAATTCCTCACGCTCTGCTGGCGCGTGCAAAGATGGACAGCCCCGCGCCCACGATCAAAGCCGCGCCCAATATGGTGCGCAGGCTTGGCGCTTCGTCGAAGACGACAATGCCGGAGAGTGTCGCCCAGAGCAGGGCCGCATAGCCGAAAGGCGCGATCATATTGGCGGGCGCCGTGGCGTAGGCGCGAATGAGGCAGAAATGACTCGCGACGCCGAGCAGGCCGAGCGCCAGCATGAGCCCGGCGTCGGCGAGCGAAGGCGTAAGACCGTAGAATGGCAGGAACGGGCTGCAAAAGGCGACCCCGGCGATCGCCGAATAAAATAGCGTCGTCATCGGCTTGTCGATCGCGTGGAGCATTCTGGTCGTGATCTGATAAAGCGCGTTGCATAAGGAGGCGATTAAGGGAAAGGCGAGGGCGAGCGAAAGCGTGACGTCGGCCTTGCCGAGGATCGCCCAGACGCCGCTCATGCCGGCGAGCACGCTGAGCCAGGCGGCGAGCCCAACCCTTTCGCCGAGCATCGGCGCGGCGAGGGCCGTGACCAGCACGGGCGCGGCGGACAGAACCGCCGCAACGTCGACAAAGGGCATGATCCGCATGGAAAGCATGCCGAAGAGCGTGATCGAGATGAGCAGGCTCGAGCGTGCGAGTTGCAGGACCGGGCGGCGCGACGACATGAGGCGAGGATTGCGATAGGCGAGAAAAAGCGTGACCAAGATCAGGTGGATCGCATAGCGCGCCCAGGCGATCTCCGTCGCCGGATAGGCATGGAGGAGATATTTGACGATCGTATCCTGGCACACGAAGAGGGCGGTCGAGACCAGCATCCAGAGAATCCCGACGCCGATGGCGGGCCTGCGCGATTGGGCCGGCGCGAGCGCGACCGTGGGCGCTGCGCCGAAAGAGGGGGCGTCGGCCGGACGCCTTGCGGCGGCCGGGAGGGATTGGGGCATGCGGGCGAGATCCAGCAGGGCTCGAGGCGACGATCGAAAGCGGCTCTATAGCACCGATTTCGCATCGAACAGCAGAGGCTAAACTTCAGACTCGAGCTATGCAGACAGTTTCGGCCGAGCGAGGGAGGCGTCAGCTGCGCACGGGAATGGCGCTGGAACGCGGCGTCGGGGCGCTTGTTTAAGTTTATTCCTTGATCACGAAGGTGGTCCACTGCAAAGCTTGGATCGGGATGCTTCGGAAAGCTGGTTGCTGCTTATCCTCATCCTGCCCTAGGCGAGGCATCAGCATGAGAAGCCAGGAGAAATCTTTGCCTTTTCGAGAGGTCATCTGGACTGGGAGAGGCGTTGCGACGCAAGACGGCGCCGGCGTCAAACTGACGCGAATCATCGGGCAGCCGGATTTGCCGGACCTTGATCCGTTCTTGCTGCTGGACGAGTTCAGCTCGGACGATCCAAAAGCTTATGTCGCGGGCTTCCCCGATCATCCGCATCGCGGCTTTGAGACCGTGACCTATATGCTGGCCGGGCGGATGCGTCACCAGGACAGCAAGGGCAATCAGGGCCTCCTTCAGGCAGGCTCGGTGCAATGGATGACCGCTGGGCGCGGCATCGTCCATTCCGAGATGCCGGAGCAGGAGCGGGGCCTTTTGCGCGGATTCCAGCTTTGGATCAATCTGCCGGGGCGCGAGAAGATGCGCCCGCCGCGTTATCAGGAATTCGCGCCAGAACTCATCCCCTCGGCCGCGATCGGCGCCGGAGTCGGCGCCAAGATCGTCGCAGGAGAGATCGGCGCGACGCGAGGCCCGGTCGAAGCGGCGGCGACGCAGCCGATCTATTTCGATCTGGCGTTTGAAGCCGAGGCAGGCGCCGACATACCGCTTCCCCAGGATCATGCCGCCTTCGTCTATGTCTATGAAGGCGATCTACACATCGGCCAGGCGGCGCCGCGTCGGCTCGAGCGTGGCGATCTCGGCGTGCTGTCTTCCGGCGCGGCGGTCCGGCTCACGGCGGGGGGCGCAGGCGCCCGAGCGCTTCTCGTCGGCGGCCGACCGCTCGGCGAGCCGATCGTGCGCTATGGACCTTTCGTCATGAACACGCGGGAGGAGATTCGGCAGGCTATGGCCGATTTCCAGGCGGGCAAGTTTTAGAGTTGGTTGAAAGAGGAGGGGGCATGGCGGACGTAAATATTCTCATCGCTTTTTATTCGAGAAGCGGCGTGACGGAGGCGCTCGCCGCCGCCATCGCCGAGGGCGCCAAGACGGCGGGAGGCGAAGTGCGCCTGCGCCGCGCGCGGGAGGTCGTGAGCGCGGAAATCATGGCGCATGCGCCGGGCTGGGCGGAGGCGGCCCAGGCGATGAACGCGCGCCATGAGGCGCCGACCAGCGCCGACGCGGAATGGGCCGACGCCATCATCTTCGGCACGCCGACGCGCTTCGGCGCGATGTCATCCGAGCTTAAGGCCTATATCGACGGCCTCGGCGGGCTTTGGGCGCAAGGCAAGCTGAATGGCAAAGCCGGAGCCGCATTTTGCTCGACCTCGACTGTTCACGGCGGCAATGAGTCGACCTTGCTGTCAATGTATAATCCGATGGCCCATCTCGGGCTGATCATCGTGCCGACCGGCTATGCCGACTCGTCGCTCTACGCCGCCGGAACGCCCTATGGCGCGAGCGCCGTCTCCTACAATAAGGCGACGCCGCCCACCGAGAATGATCTCGCCGTGGCGCGTTTCCAGGGCCGGAGAGTCGCGGCCGTCGCCAAAGCTTTGAAGGCGGCAGGGGTGAAATAGGCGCGACGGCGGCGCGAACCGATTGCCGCCGTCGCCGACACCCCCCGTATTCGGGCATTCTCATATGGGTTCAATTCGGACGCCGTCGGATGAAGGTCGAGCATCCTTTCTCGAAATCCGTCTTGATGCGCTCGCGCCCCAACAAAAGAGCGGCGACCTTGGATCTTCCGTCGTCATGCGTCGGATCGAGGCTTTCTCCGTCCCAATCGACGACTCGCACGTCCCTGGGTTGGCGCAACGGCGATCCGGGGACGGCGTAGGTCGCGCCAATATAGGGAAGTGTGACTTTCAGGCTTTGCGGCGCATAGCTGTTTTGCCGCCCGCTGACGGGGACTGGCTCTCCGTAGCGCTCGAGCGCGGAAATATGCACCATTTCGCCGAGAGGTTCGGCGTGCCGGTCGTGGCCGACGAAATTGTCACGGCTCCAATAGGGAATATGCCGCATCCAGAAGGTCGCCTGTCCGGCGTAATTATTGATTGATCTATGCACGAACGGCCGGACGCAATAGGTCAATGATCGAGAATTATGTTGGTCCGCCGTCGCCCAGCTTGGATCGGGGCCTTCCCAGACATGGGGATCATCGAGCTTGACCGGAAAATCAGGATAATGGGCGCGAACCCGCCGGAGCATCCAGTCCAGGGTTATGTCGTCCAACGCTTTCTTTCGCAGCCAGCCCTCTTGGGTGAAGGTCCGGCGTTCCTGCTCGGGAATATAACCGCCGCCGACATCGGCATGGGCGCCGGCGAACCAGACTTGCTCCACCGTCATCTCGCGGCTGAAGGCCTGGAATTTTGGCTTGCGCCAGGGCGTCGCCTCGAACGGCTCCCGATGCTCGTCGATCGCCAAGGCGTGCAAGTTGCATTTCGTGATCGAACCCAAGTCGACGTTGTGAAATCCATAGGCTTCGCGATTGCGCAGCCTGAACTGGGGGAGTGGAACGCCGAGCGCGCCGACCGTGTCGAAAACGCCGACGCAGCTGATCGCGAAAGCTTCACGGGGATGCACATGCTCGGTCAAGCCGTCAAAGACCGAGGGGAGTCGGTCGTTGGGTTTTGTGTGGTAGAAGTCCCACACGCGCGCCTCGAGCTCGGGATTGCAGGAGGCTCGCTTGAGAAGCCCGGAGCAGGCGATGAGGCCGACCAGCGAGCGCGCGGTATAGGCTCCGCGAGAAAATCCGAAAATGAAAATCTGGTCGCCGGGCGCATAATACCAGGACAGAAATTTGTAGGCCCGCCGCACATTGTCGCCGAGACCGCCGCCGAAAGCGCCGCCAAAAACCCTATCGACGAGCGCGCCGGTTCCGACCCCTCGCTCGTAGAAGATGATGCGCTGCCGATTATCCTCGCTATATTCGCGGCTGCCGGCGAAATGTTTTGCGCCTGTCGCCAGACGATCCGGCTCGAGGCTCTTGTTGATCAGCTCCCTCAGCCGAACGATATTCGTGTCGTAAGGTCCGATGTCGGCGTCGTTCCAGGTGCCGTCCAACAGCAAAATCAATTGTTTCGAATCGCTTGAAGCCATCGCCGCACGTCCCCCGACAAGGCGTTGAAACAGGGATCGCCCTGCGGCGCGCCGCTTTGTCCCCAGAGGGAACGCAAAATTGCGCCGCCGCCGCTCCTCGCGCCTTGCAGGCGCTTGAGCCCCCGTAAAAAGCTAACGAATCACAATGTCTCTACGTGAGAATTTTCATCATATCACACCGCGATCGGCGCTTCGATGCGCGGATGCGGATCGTAATTCTCGAGCGCAATGTCTTCGTAGCGGAAATCCAAAATCGAACGCACCGCGCCGTTTAGAGCAAGTCGGGGCAGGGGACGGGGGTCACGCGAGAGCTGGAGGCGGGCCTGGTCCAGATGGTTCAGATAGAGATGGGCGTCGCCGAATGTGTGGATGAATTCGCCGGGCTCGAGCCCGCAGACATGGGCGATCATCCTGGTCAGAAGCGCATAGCTCGCAATGTTGAAGGGCACGCCGAGAAACGCATCGGCGGAGCGCTGATAGAGCTGGCAGGAGAGCCGCCGCGCGCCGTCAGGCGCCTCCGCGACGTGAAACTGGAACAGGCAATGGCAGGGCGCGAGCGCCATGGCCGGGAGATCCGCCGGGTTCCAGGCCGAGACAACCAGCCGGCGCGAGAAGGGATTGCGCCGGATTTCCGCGACGACGTCTGAGAGTTGATCGATGGTCCGCCCGTCGGGCGCTTGCCACGAGCGCCATTGCTTGCCGTAGATCGGGCCAAGATTGCCTTCCGCATCGGCCCATTCGTCCCAGATGCCGACGCTATGCGCCTTCAGATAGGCGATATTGGTGTCGCCCCGCAGGAACCAGAGCAATTCATGGACAATCGACGTCCAATGCAGCTTCTTGGTGGTGACGAGAGGAAAGCCGTGGGACAGGTCGAAACGGATCTGATGCCCGAAAATGGAGAGCGTTCCGGTGCCGGTGCGGTCGGCCTTTGCGTCGCCTTCGGTCAGGATCTTGGCGAGAAGGTCGAGATAGGGGCGCATGGAGACCTCGCCTGAGCGGGATGAGAGCTGTATGTCGCGCCATTTTTGGCCCGCCTGTCGCTTCTTGGCGACGGGAATTGACCGCAATATCCAATCGACATAGACGAAGCCGGAGGCGCAATCGCGACGTCTTGGGCTGCCACTTTAAGCTGAGCCGTTGGGTCGGAAACAAAGCGACAGAATGGCTCGAAGGTCGGCGCATTCGGCGCGCAGCCGATCGCGGTCTTTGATCAGGGCGGCGTTCGCGTCGCGTAAGACGGCGACCTCAGCGTTGAGCTTGTCCAACTCCTCAAGCTCATCGAGAAGAGGCCGCGCCTTGTCTGGAGCGATCATTTTGACCGGCCAATCTACGTAATTTTGTTCAATAATCTTCATCTGATAGTATTTGTGACAGATCGATGCAAGACTTTGCAATTGATCGCAGCAAGATCTCTCATGAGATTCATGGACGAAATGCGAATCGCGCAGCGTGCAGAAAATTGACAAAATGAGAACGAAAATTCCGCTGAGGGATGGCGGAGACGGAGGGATTCGAACCCTCGATAGGGCTTTACAACCCTATAACGGTTTAGCAAACCGCCGCCTTCAGCCTCTCGGCCACGTCTCCGAATCCGCCGGCGCCGACGAGTCGGCTGCAGGTCGGCGACGAGATATGCCCGAGTGGACGGGCGAAGGCAAGGGCGCTCTCCTCCTCTCTCAAGCACGCCCTTGCGCAAGCGTGGCGCTAAAGACACAACGGGCGACGGAAAGGCACTAAGCTCCTAAAAGTCGTTTTACATAGCGCGACCCGAAGCTAATGTGGCGTTGCGAACGGGGGCCAACCCGATCGTGTAGTTGGATCGGACGAGCTGAGCGGCGCGGGGCGCCTGGCGTTCGTTCGATCCGATCGAGAGGGGGGACGGCATGCTTGGCCGCCTTGATCGCTGCAGCGGGCATCTCGCCTGAGCGGCTTTGGAGACGACAAGCAAGCCGGTCCCGATCGGGTTTTTGCAACGGAGAATTGACATGAAGCTCTTCAAGGGTTTGCTCCTGGGATCGGCTGCGGCCCTCACGAGCGTGGTCGCAGCCCAAGCGGCGGACCTTCCCGCCAACAAGTCTGCCCCTATCGAATATGTTCGCGTCTGCGACGCTTACGGCGCGGGGTTCTTCTATATTCCGGGCACCGAGACCTGCTTGCGGGTAGGTGGCTTGGTTGCGGCGGAAACACGGGCCTTCAACCCGAGCTATAGCATTTCGGGCACGAGCTTTTACGCGAACGGATCGGCGCCTACGCATGCCCTCTCGGGTGGAGCGACCGCGGGCTACGGCTATATCCCGAGCGCCAGCCAATACTCCAATCAACGTTCACGCGACGCCTACTCCTTCAACGCCCTGGGCCGCGTCGAACTCGACGCGCGAACCAAATCGGATTGGGGCACGGTCCGGACCTTTCTGCGCGTCGACTCCTATTATGGCTCTGGCGGCAATTCCGCGACGGGCGCGCTGAACGGCCTAGGCCAAGGCGTGATCAATACGACCGCTGGAACGACCGTCCAACGTGAGACGACGATCGTCAACAAGGCCTTCATCCAATTTGCCGGGTTGACCGCTGGTCGCGCGCAATCGATGTTCGACTTCTACGCCGACGCTTATAACTATGACAGCTTGCGCGGCTCCAACGCGACCGTCTCTATGCTGGCCTACACGGCGACCTTCGGCGGCGGCTTCTCGGCGACCCTTTCGGTTGAGGATCAGCCTTCACGGCGCGCGAATGTCGGCAGCACATTCGCTGGCCCCCTTAATGCCGCGGGCACAGCAGCGACGGCTGTCACGGTCGGCGGCATCACTGCAACGAGCTTCCAGGCGCAGCCGGCCGGTTCCCGGATCCCTGAAATCGTCGGAAACGTTCGCTTCGATCAGCCTTGGGGCGCCGTTCAGCTCTCTGCCGCCGCCCATCAGGTCGCCGCGAGCCTTTGGGGATCGGGGTCTCTCGCTACCTCTGCGACGAGCTACGCTTACCCGGCTTTGACGACCAATTCCTACGGGTTTGCGGTTCAGGCCGGCGTCCAACTGAACATGGATTATCTCTCTCCAGGCGACAAACTCTGGCTGCAGGCAGCCTATGAAAGAGGCGCGTTCGGCTATATCGCCGGCAATAACCTCGGCTATAACTACGGCAATGGCGTCAACGCCAACCGCTATGCCGGCTCTGGGTTCACGCCCATGGATTATTCCTACGGCTGGAACCCCAATCCTGGTTCGGATTGCGTGTTCACGGGATATGGTCCTTATGCCGTTGGAGGCGGCAGCTGCCAGCTCACCTCGGGCTGGGACGTCACGGGCGCCTACAAGCATTACTGGCTCCCGACATTGGCCTCCGCGGTCTATGGCTCCTACATGGTTTACAATAATCCGCAGAACGCCCTCAACGGCTTTGGCGGCGCTGTCGGCGCGGCCAATATGAAAGAAGGGCGGGTCGGCACCAATCTCGTCTGGACGCCGCTCAAGGGCTTCGATATCGGCACGGAGTTCATGTACGTTCATCTGACGCAGTCGCGGCCCGTCGGTCTCGCCAGCGACACCCAGCTCATCAACGCCGGCTTGCCCGCGTTCAAGGCGAACAGCAACGAATATGAAGGCCGCCTCCGCATTCAGCGCGCCTTCTGATAATTGGCTCTATAAAAGGCTTCATCGATCTGGCCCGGCGTGAAAGCGCCGGGCCTTTTCCTTATGCGGTCCGAGCCGCGTGGCGTCGTGCAGCGAGCAAAAAAAAGCGGAAGGCCGCTTTATTGCGCGCCTTCCGCTTTACTTGCCTGGGTTTGGACCGGCGGCCGCTGCGGGACCCCGGAGTTATTTGATTCCTTTGCGCGTTCCTACCGGTCGCCGAGGCTCCCGCCGGCGTCGGCGAGCGCGGCGCCGACCTCGAGGCCGAGATCATCCATTGTCGTCTCCTCGACGACATTGACTTCCTCGCCCTTCGCCTGCCGTTCGGCTTCGGCCTCGGACCGCGCCACGTTGATCGTGACGTCGGCGCTGATTTCCGGGTGCAACTGGACCGGAATCGCATGAAGTCCGATTGTCTTGATCGGGGTCCTCAGGATGATTTGAGTCCGGTTCGCGCTGAAGCCGCCGGCCGTGATGGCGTCGGCGATGTCGCGGGTCGAGACCGAGCCGTAAAGATGGCCGGTCTCTCCGGCCTGGCGGATGACGACGAAGGTCTGGCCATTGAGCTTCTCAGCGATCGCCGCGGCTTCGTTCTTGGTTTCCAGATTGCGCGTCTCGAGCTGCGCGCGCTGGCTCTCGAAGCGGTTCTTATTCGCTTCGGTCGCGCGCAAGGCTTTGCCGCCAGGAAGGAGGAAATTGCGGGCGTAGCCATCCCGCACGCGGACCGTGTCGCCCATCTGGCCGAGCTTGGCGATGCGTTCGAGCAAAATTACTTCCATTATATCGCGTCCTTCATATTGATTGAACGAGGTGATTCTCAGAGTTTGCGCGCGACGGCTTTGTCCCTACGCTCGCGCAGGGAAAAGGCGGCCTCGGCGAGCCCAACCAGGCAGAACACTAGGAGCGGCCAGGGCATCAGGGTGAATAGGCCGAAATAGACGATGATGAGCACAGGCTTGCGGAACCGCCCTCCATGCGTCAGATCGTGAATGACCGAGAGCCCCTGCAGCGCGAAGGCCATCCCGAGCGCAGTCGCGACAATGGCGCTGATGAGGCCCGGAAGACGGGTGAGGAAATAGGCCGCGACGAGCGCGGCGGCGAAGACGAGGGCGTAGATTCGCGGCAGCTGAAGCTCGCGGGCGATGTTTGGCCATGGCCGTGGCAGCCGACCCGACACCTGGACGACTCGCCCAGCCAACCACAGATTCGCCAGCAGCATCACAAGGGTCGATGCGGCCATCATCGGCGCCATCGCGAGCGCCACCCATCTCGCGACGGCGTGAATATCGAGCTTGCCGGCGAGCATGGGCTGGTTGGCGGTCAGGCTCTCGAGGATCGGCGTCGCTTCCTTGATGGCGCCGTCGAGCGCGGCCTCAAATCCGCCGGCGCGAAAGCTCGCATAAAAGGCTGCGCCAACGGCGAGCGTCGCGGAGATTGCGATCGCATATGTAAAAATGCGCTCGAGGGGGCAATATTCCCGCGAGAAGGTTCGGCTAGCCGCTGAGGCGATGCTCCAAGGAAGGTTTCCCTTCGCTCGGCTCAAGGAGGCGAGATAGCTGAGCCAGAGGGCAGGGAGGCCCAAGCTGAGGAGGAATGTCAATGCTGCGAGGCCGGCGTCGTCGAGGTTGCTCGACCATTCATGCGGGCGTTGAGCCGCCGCGAGCAGAAAGACGATCAGGGGCGCAGCGGCCGTGGCGCCGATGCCGGCGACCCGGCCAAATCCGAGCATGGCGATCATGATCGGAAGAGGCGCGAGATAGGCCAAGGCGATGGCCAGCCAAGTTCCTTGGCCGACGAGGCTGAACAAGAGAGCCCCGGCCGCGCCGGCCCCGACCGCGACGGCGTGAGATGTGCCGAATGTAAAAAAGCGTTTTTTGATCATGCTCTGCTGTCCCGCTGACGGCGGTTAGGGGCGGGTCGGACTTTATCGGCTCCGCCCGTCCCAGCAATTCCGTACGGCCCGGCCGACGGTCGCTGGATATTCTACTTCTACACAAATGGAAGCCGGGCGACGATCGCGCCCGGCCCGTTCAAACTGTCAATGATCCGACCGGCGCCAAGCGCGTTCAGCGAATCACATAAGGCAGAAGCCCGAGGAAGCGGGCGCGCTTGATCGCCTTAGCGAGCTCGCGCTGCTTCTTGGCCGAAACCGCGGTGATGCGCGACGGCACGATTTTACCGCGTTCAGAAATGTAGCGCGACAGAAGGCGGGTGTCCTTGTAATCGATTTTCGGCGCGTTCGGAGCCGAAAAGGGGCAGGTTTTCCGCCGGCGGAAGAAGGGGCGGCGGGGAGCCGCTGCGGTGGTCGACATCAGAAAGTTCCCTCCTCGCTCGAGGCCGCCTCATCGCGCGGCCGGCGCGGGCCGCGGTCGCCGCGATCCCCACGGTCCGGACGGGGGCCTCTGCGGTCGCCGCGGTCAGGACGGTCGCCGCGATCATCGTCGTCGCGCTTGCGCATCATGACCGACGGTCCCGATTCGTGCGCCTCGACGCGGATGGTCATAAAGCGGATGATGTCCTCGTTGAGGCCGAGCTGACGCTCGAGCTCAGCGAGCGCCGCTGCAGGGCCGTCGATATTGAGAAGCGTGAAATGCGCCTTGCGGTTCTTCTTGATCCGATAGGCGAGGGACTTGACGCCCCAATATTCCGCTTTCTCGATCTTGCCGCCCAAGGACTCGATCACGGATTTGCATTGCTCGGTCAGGGCTTCCACCTGCTGGGCGGAAATATCCTGACGCGCGAGATAAATATGCTCATAAAGAGCCATTGCGCCTGCCTTTCTTACAGAGCGCGGCGTCGGCGCAAAGCCCTTCGAGCCTCGGACAGGCTCGATCAGACTGCGAAGGCGGAGACACAGGAAAGTGGATCAGCGCGATCCGTCCCGATGGAGTCGGGTTTCCGTTCAGCCCCCGGCCGAAGCCGCGAAGGGCGCTTTATACCCCGAATCAGCATGGAAGCAAGGCGCGCGGCCGCAGCGCTTCGAATTATCTCTAAATCTCGGTTTTGCGGCGAAAGATAGCGATGCGCAGGCCTCAAATACACGGCCCCCATTCGCCATTTGCGCGAATGCGCCAAGCCTTGAGACCTGCCTTGGCGACGACGATTCGCCCGGCCTTGGCCATGGCGACGAGATGCTTGAAGACGATCGGCGTGCGCCAGGCCAGGGGCTTCGCCGGATCGCAGACCGCCCGGTATTCGTCGCTGTCAGGATCCTCCATCAGGATCGCGCCGACACGGTCCGGCCGCAGTTGGACGCTCATGCCTCGGTCGCTTTTCCACAGGCATTCATAGTCGCGGCAGACGTCTGGTCGAGTCGCGTAGACGCCGCAGCCGCCGCTTTTCTGGCAATGCGCGCACCAAGCTCCGGCGGGCTTCGCAAATTCGGTGATTTCCAGCGCCTTGCAGCAAAAACTGCATGCGCCGCAGTCCTTTCCGGGAATGGCCAACATCGACGTCTCGCCTTGGGACCGGTTCGGATCAGGCCCAGCCTTGATGGTTTCGGATTGGATCGATCCGAAACCATCTCACTCGATTCGTAAAGTAGGAAGGCGCTTCCGTTGGGTGAAAGGCGCATGTATCCGGCGGCGCCCAGAAAGTCGCCGCGGCCTAAGAATGAAGAAGGGCGGATCGGGTGTCCGATCCGCCCTTGCGCTAGGCAGGATATTTTGAAAAGGCGTTCAATATTTGGCGACGATGGGCGCGGGCGGCGCGCCGAACTTATAGGTCAAGCCGATGCGGCCGGTGTGCAGATTCTCAGACACCGTGTGGCCCGGGAAGTAGCCCGTGTAAGCGCCGTAATTGAGGGAGTCGTAGTAGCTCTTGGTGCCCCAATTGTAGTAGCGATATTCGGCGCGCGCCGTCCAATTATCGGCGAAGGCGTATTCGACGCCGGCGCCGACGTCCCATCCATAGAGGTTCGAGCCATAGCTCCGGTCGGAGGCGAAAGCGACGGCCGAAGAGATCGGGTAGCTGATCGAATTGCGCGCGTCGGCATAGGCGAAGCCGCCGATGGCGTAGAGAAGCACGCGGTCCAAGGCGACGCCGACGCGGGCGTCGACCGAGCCGAACTGGCGGATCGCGCTGGTCGTCGTGTTGAGCGGATAGGCGATGGCGTTGCCGCTGATCCCGGCGAAATTATACTCGGCCTGCAGGCCGACCACGAACATGCCGGCTTGGATGTTGTAGCCGAAATTCAGGCCGCCGAACGGGCCGCTTTGATTGAAGCCGTAATTGGCGGAGTACGGAATAGCGTCGGGGTAGGTGAGCCCGTTATAGACGTCGAACCCGCTATGGCCGACGCCGCCGCCGACCTGCAAGGTCACGTAGCCGCCCGTCCAGGAAAAGACCGGCGGAGGCGGCAACGGCGCAGCAACGCGCGAAGGCAGGTCGGCCGCGAGCGCCGCGGTTCCCGCTGTGAGCAAAAGTCCGGCAAGCGAGCCGAACAGCCGCCGCGTGAATGCGTGTTTCATGTTGCCTCTCCCCGTCATTGTTTGGGTTTCTCTGTCGAGATCACGTTATTTCCTCATAACCATTAGCACTGGGTCGCGACGGGACAAGCTGAACTTCGCGAAAATGGCGCGCATCGCCTATGTAGAGCCAACTATTCTGACGGATGTTGCATTTTTGCGCCACGATGATGGCTTGCGACGGCGCGACAGGGGCCTCCCTGTTTCGACATCGAGCGAGCCGCAAACTAATGGCTCGGCTAGCGGCGCGGCCGCGAGGCCGAGGGGAGCGACGACTTTGGAAATCCCCATATAATGTGGGGCGATGCGCGCATTTTTGTCGCGGCCAGCGAGGATACCCGCGTCGGGCCTATGTCATCGTGAATGATTTATGGCGGCAGCCGCTTGACTTGCGTTGCCCGCAATGCGAGTCGCACTTGCTGAAAAAAGCGACAAAGCGGGATGGGATGTTCAAGGCTTTTATCTTTCCAGGGCAGGGGTCTCAATCCGTCGGCATGGGCAAGGCCTTGGCCGATTCGTTTCCCTCGGCGCGCGATGTTTTCGCCGAGGTCGATGATGCGCTGGGACAGAATCTTTCCGCGCTTATCTTTGAAGGCCCGCTGGACGAACTCACCCTGACCGCCAATGCTCAGCCAGCGCTGATGGCCGTGAGCCTCGCCGCCGTTCGCGTCCTCGAGGCCGAGGCGGGCTTGGATCTGGCGCGCGACGCGGGTTTTGTCGCTGGCCATTCTCTCGGCGAATATTCCGCTCTCGCGGCCGCCGGCTCGCTGACGATCGCTTCGACGGCGCGGTTGCTCAGACTGCGTGGCGAGGCCATGCAGGCGGCCGTGCCAGTCGGAGCGGGCGCCATGGCTGCGCTGCTCGGGATCGAATGCGAAGTGGGCGACGCGATCGCCCACGAGGCGGCCGAAGCCGCCGGGGCGGGTGAAATTTGCCAGGTCGCCAATGATAATGGTGGCGGCCAGGTCGTCGTCTCCGGAACGCGCGCCGCAGTCAATTGCGCGATCGAGATCGCGAAGGCGAAAGGCGCCCGCCGCTCCGTTCTCTTGCCGGTGTCGGCTCCTTTTCATTGCGCTCTGATGCAGCCGGCCGCAGCGGCTATGGCGGCGGCGTTGGCCGAGACCGAGATAGCGCCGCCCTGCGTCCCTCTCGTCGCCAATGTTCTCGCCGAGCCTGTGACCGCATCGGAGGACATTCGCCGCCTTCTCGTGGCGCAAGTAACGGGCGCGGTGCGCTGGCGCGAGAGCCTAGCCTATATGGCGTCGCATGGAATCGAGCTTTTCGTGGAATGCGGCGCCGGCAAGGTCCTCTCCGGCCTGGTCAAGCGGATCGCTGAGACGGCGCGGGCGCTTCCGGTAGGCGCGCCCGCGGATATCGATCTCTACAAAGCCCAGGCCTAAGGCGCGTCGGGCAAGATTTGGAGTCTCCTCAAGACATGTTCGACCTATCCGGCAAGACCGCTCTCGTGACGGGGGCGAGCGGCGGCCTCGGCCAAGCCATCGCTCGGGCGCTGCATCAGCGCGGCGCCGCCGTCGGCCTATCCGGCACGCGCGTCGAGGCGCTTGAGAAGCTCGCCCATGAACTTGGCGCGAAGGCTTTTGTTTTGCCTTGCGACCTCTCTGATAAATCAGCTGTCGAAGCGCTGGTTCCGGCCGCGGAGGCCGCGTTGGGCGGAGTCGATATTCTCGTCAACAACGCCGGCGTGACGCGCGACAATCTCTTCATGCGCATGAAGGATGAAGAGTGGGATACGGTCATCAACGTGAATTTGACCGCAATTTTTCGACTGTCGCGGGCTTGCCTCAAAGGAATGTTGCGCAAGCGCTACGGCCGCATCATCGGGATCAGCTCTGTCGTCGGCGTGACCGGCAATGCGGGGCAGGGCAATTATGCGGCCTCGAAGGCCGGCATGATCGGAATGAGCAAGAGCCTCGCCGCCGAAGTCGCGAGCCGCAACGTGACGGTCAATTGCATCGCGCCCGGCTTCATCGAAAGCCCGATGACCGATGTCCTGAACGACAAGCAGAAGACCGCAATCCTCGCCCAGGTCCCGATGGGACGCCTCGGAACCGGCGACGAGGTCGCGGCGGCGGTTGTCTATCTGGCGAGCTCCGAGGCTGCCTACGTGACCGGCCAGACGCTCCATGTCAACGGAGGAATGGCAATGATTTAAAGGGGTTATGGTGTTTGTTGGGGCGCGTCCCCCGGCTCTCGCCAACGGGAATGAAGTGTGTTACCAACCGTCGTTGAGCAGTCAGGGCGGCAGATTTTTTGGGGGATTAAGCGCTCAGGACTCTGAGCTCCCTCCAAAGCACGGTCCTTCCGGCGCGCGGATTTCGAGATCCGCAGCCGTCTGCGCCGTGATGCAGCCTAACGCCGCGCATCGATGTCGGCCAATGTCGGCAAGTTTAGTGAGGACGAGGATCAAACGACCATGAGCGATGTCGCCGAGCGCGTGAAGAAGATAGTAATTGAGCATCTTGGCGTGGATGCTGAAAAAGTCGTCGACAATGCCAATTTCATCGAGGATCTCGGCGCCGATTCCCTCGACACTGTCGAGCTGGTCATGGCTTTCGAAGAAGAGTTCAGCGTCGAAATTCCCGACGACGCGGCGGAGACCATCGTGACGGTCGGCGACGCCGTTAAATTCCTGGAGAAAGCGACCGCGGCCTAAGGCTCCGGCCGCGCCGGGGATCCTGGCCGGAATTTCTTGAATTTCAATGCGTCCAAGTGGCGGCGGCGGGATCGCGAAAAGCGGTCCCGGCGCGGAGGATTCTTTTGACTAGGGCCTAAAATGAGAAGGGTTGTCGTCACCGGTCTCGGCATGGTCTCGCCGCTCGCCTGCGGGGTCGAGCCCACTTGGAGCCGCTTGATCGCGGGTCGAAGCGCAGCGCGTCTGATCGAGGGGTTCGACACCTCCGACCTCGCATGTAAGGTCGCGATGCAGATCCCGCGCGGCGACGGCTCCGACGGGACCTTCAATCCCGACGATTGGATGGAGCCGAAAGAGCAGCGCAAAGTCGACGACTTCATCATTTACGCCATGGCGGCTGCGACTCAGGCGCTCGCCGACGCTAAATGGAAGCCGGTCTCCTACGAAGACCAGATCAAGACTGGCGTGCTGATCGGTTCTGGAATCGGCGGCCTCGTCGGCATCGCGGAGACCGCGGTGATCTTGAAAGAGAAGGGCGCGCGCCGGGTCTCGCCTTTCTTCATTCCGGGCCGCCTTATCAATCTCGCCGGCGGCTACGTGTCGATCCAGCACGGCCTCAAGGGCCCCAATCATGCGGTCGTGACCGCTTGCTCCACAGGCGCGCATGCAATCGGCGACGCCGCGCGGCTGATCGCGCTCGAAGATGCAGAGGTGATGGTCGCGGGCGGCGCCGAATCGGCGATCAGCCGCATTGGAATCGCCGGATTCTCGGCGTGCAAAGCCTTGTCGACAAATTTCAACGATCGGCCGACGCAGGCCTCGCGTCCTTACGACAAGGATCGAGACGGCTTTGTGATGGGCGAGGGCGCCGGTTGCGTCGTTCTCGAATCCTACGAGCACGCCAAAGCCCGCGGCGCGCAAATCTACGCCGAAATCATCGGCTACGGCATGTCGGGCGACGCCTATCACATCACGGCGCCGGATCCGAGCGGCGACGGCGCCTTCCGAGCGATGACGACGGCGGTCAAGCGCGCCGGGATTTCGCCGTCCGAGATCGACTATATCAATGCGCACGGCACCTCGACGCCGCTCGGCGACGAGATCGAGCTTCAAGCGGTTCAGAGGGTTGTCGGCGACGGGGCGGATACGCTGTCGATGTCGTCCACAAAATCCGCGATCGGGCATTTGCTCGGCGCGGCGGGAGCCGTCGAGGCGATTTTCTCCATTCTGGCGATGAGGGATCACATCGTCCCCCCGACGCTCAATCTCGACAATATTTCCGTCGAGACGAGGATCGATCTGGTCCCGCATCAAGCGCGAAAGCGCAAAGTCGATTGCGTCTTGTCCAATTCCTTTGGGTTTGGCGGCACCAACGCCTGCTTGATTTTCCGCCGGGCGAATTGAGCGGCCTGCAAAAATTGCCATGGGCTAAGTTGATCGGACCAGATTTCGCCATATTTTTCACGCCGGATGCGGACCAAGCCTGGATAGGCTTTGCACTTGAGAGTCGCGCCGCTCCACGAAATCGTCGAACGGCGACGCTGAATTGAGTTGATGGCGGCATGGCTTCTGAATCCGACCACGGCAGCGAGGATAAGCCCGAATCGGGGCGCGCGAACGGGCGTTTTTCTGGCCAGAGGGTGACGCCGCAAAGCCCGAATGAGGCTTTGCAGCCGGAGGCTGCGCCGCCGCCGCCGCCCATACCGCCGAGCCGGCGCCGTCCGGCTCTTTCGGCCCTGAGCGGCTTTCTGACCTTCCTTTTGCTCCTCGCGGTCGCGGCCGTGTTCGGGGTGGTTTGGAGCCAGCAGCGCCTGCGGGAACCAGGGCCGCTCGCGGCTGATAAAGTTCTCTACATCACGCCCGGCGCCGAAGTGGCTGACATTATCGCCGAACTCGACCGAGAAGGGGTGATCGACAGCCCCGTCTCGCTCAATTTGGCGCTTCTGATCGAGGGCAACCGCTCGAAGGTCAAGGCGGGCGAATATTTATTCAAGCAAAGCGCTAGCCTGCGCGACGTGATCGACACTCTGGTCAGCGGCAAGCAGGTGCTGCACGCGATTACGATTCCGGAAGGCCTGACGAGCGAGCAGATCGTCGAAAGGCTTCGCGAGAACGACGTCTTGCTCGGCGAGGTCAAGGATCTTCCCAAGGAAGGCAGCCTTTTGCCCGAAACCTATAAGGTTGCGCGCGGCACGTCGCGATCCGACGTCGTGAAGAAGATGCAGGACGACCAAAAGCGCGTCGTCGATCAGATCTGGGCGCGCCGCGCCGCGGACCTACCGCTGCGTTCGCCTTATGAGCTCGTGATCTTGGCGTCGATCGTCGAGAAGGAGACGGGCAAGGCGGATGAGAGGCCGCGCGTCGCGGGGGTCTTTATCAATCGGCTCCTGAGGAGGATGCGCCTTCAGTCTGATCCGACGATTGTTTACGGCCTCGTCGGAGGCAAAGGGACTCTCGGTCGTGGCATTACCCGAGCGGAGCTGGAGAAGCCGACGCCTTATAACACCTATGCGATCGACGGATTGCCCCAGGGACCAATTGCGAATCCCGGCCGCGCCGCGCTCGACGCCGTCGCCAACCCGTCGCGCACGCAGGAGCTCTATTTCGTGGCGGACGGAACCGGCGGGCATGTTTTCGCCGAAACGCTCGATCAACATGCGCGCAATGTCCAGAAATGGCGCCAGATCGAGAAAGACGCCAAGGACAAGGCGGAAAAGCCTGCTTCGGACATAGATAAATCCACGCCGGCGGTCGTTCCCGCGCCGGCGGGCCGCGGCGATCAGCGTGGCGCGATCGGCGGGGCCTCCGTCTATGGCTCGCTGTCCCGGCCGTCCGAGGCCGCGGCCGCGCCCGGCCTTGGTGCGGCCGCCTCGGCGATCGCGGCTGTCGCTCCTGCGGCGGACGAAAGTCGCTCTCCCGCCGGCCGCGCCGCCAATGGCAAGAAGCAGGCGAAGGGCGGCGGTGAAAAGCATGGCTCGCCGCTCAGCGCGTTCACCATGGGGCCGGGGCTTGAGGAACTCGGCATCACCGTTCGAGGACTCCAGCCTTCCCCAGCTTCGCTCGACGGCCCGATCGGCCCCTCCGAACTTGCGGACGAGCCTCCTGCGCCTGCGGCTCCTCCCGCTCGCCGAATGGCTGAGCAAAGCGCGCGCACGGATCGGGCGGATCCTTCCTGGGCCAATAATGATCAGCTGTTGGAAGTGGATGTCGCGCCGCCTCAGCAAGGGCCGGTCGCGCGGGCCTCGCGTTTCCGCTCGCTCGACGCCTCCGAGGGCAAGCCTTTCGATCCGCTGCTCGATAAGACCTACGATCTGAATTACGCCAAGACCGTGCCGGCGATGAAATAGCCGAGCCCGTCACACCGCCGTGGCGTGAAGGTCATAGGCGTCGCTGCTTTCGATTTTCACGGTTACGATATCGCCGACGCGAAGCGGCCGTCGCGAGGCGATGTGCACTTTGCCGTCGATCTCCGGCGCATCGCCTTTGGTGCGCCCCTCCGCCGATCGCGGGCCTGCGCTATCGACGATGACCGACATGCGCTTGCCGACCTTTTCCCGCAGCCGACGCGCGCTGATAGCTTGGCTCAATTCCATGAATCGGCGATAGCGGCTCTCTTGAATTTGCGGGGGCACCGGCTCGAGGCCGAGTTCATTTGCCGCGGCGCCCGCGACCGGCTCGTATTTGAAGGCGCCGACCCGGTCGAGTTTGGCCTCGGCAAGCCAATCCAGCAAGAACTGATAGTCCTCCTCCGTTTCGCCCGGAAAGCCGAGGATGAAGGTCGAGCGGATGGTCAGGTCGGGGCAGGCCGCGCGCCATTTCCGGACGCGCTCGAGCATTTGCTCATGATCGCCGGGACGCTTCATCGCCCGCAGCACATTCGGGCTCGCGTGCTGAAATGGAATGTCGAGATAAGGCAAAATCTTGCCTTCCGCCATCAACTCTATCGCCGCGTCTAGATGCGGATAGGGATAGAGATAATGGAGCCGCACCCAGACGCCGAGCGCGCCGAGCTCACGGGCGAGCTCGATGAATTTGGCCCGCACAGGTCGCTCGTGAAACAGGCTTTCGCTATATTTCAGATCGAGCCCATAGGCGCCGGTGTCCTGCGCGATGACGAGCAGCTCCTTGGCGCCTGCCGCGACAAGCGCCTCGGCCTCGCGCAAAACCTCGCCGGCCGGCCGCGAGGCGAGATCGCCGCGTAGCTTGGGAATGATGCAGAACGAGCAGCGATTGTTGCAGCCTTCTGAAATCTTCAAATAGGCGTAGTGGCTCGGCGTGAGCTTGACACTTGGTTCTGGCGACGGCTCGATCGTTCGGATCTGAGCCGGCTTGGCCGCCGCATGAACGGCCTCCATGACGGAGTCGAAGTTCTGTGGGCCCGTGATCCAGAACAGGTTCGGAAATTTGGCGCGAATGGCGTCTGGCTCGGCGCCCATGCAGCCGGTGACGATGATCTTGCCATTTTCCGCGGCGGCGGCGCCTATGGCGGCGAGCGATTCCGCCTTAGCGCTGTCGAGAAAGCCGCAGGTGTTCACGATGACTGCGTCGGCGCCGCGATGCGTCCGCGTGAGCTCATAGCCTTCCGCCCTGAGGCGATTCAGGATCTGCTCGCTGTCGACAAGGGCCTTGGGGCAGCCGAGCGACACGAAAGAAATTTTCGGCGCGGGAGCAGGTTCATCCTGCGAGGGGGCGCCGGCTTGATGTATATCGCTGATCATGCGGTTGCTTGGCACGCGCGCCTGCTCCTTGCAAGCGGGGGCGCTATGTCCAGTGGCGGCTGCGAGGCTTTTCTTCGGGCTCTCGGCTGGAAAAGCAAAAACCCGGCTTGAAGCCGGGTTCTCGCTTGCTATTCGCTCAATATTTGGCGACGACGGGCGCGGGCGGCGCCGGCGGATCGAACTTGTAGCTGAACCCGACCTGCACGCGGTTTTCCGTCGGGTGATGCGTGACGGAGGTTCCGGCGGAGTAGACCGGGATATTGGCGAAGTTCGGATAGAGCGTGTAATGTCCGAAATCGCTGTAGCGATATTCGGCCCGCACCGACCAATTATTGGTGACCGCATATTCCAGCCCGCCGCCGACCGTCCAGCCGGTGCGGCCGGTCGAAATGCTCGCCGCATAGGGAGAGCCGAACACATTAGCGCTGTGGTCGTTCTCGAAATCGGCGAAAGCGACGCCGCCAGTTCCATAAAGCAGGACACGGTCGAAGGCGACGCCGACGCGTCCGCGAATCGAGCCCTGGATCGTTTGGCGCTCGGTCGCGCTGGCCCAGAATGGGTAGCCTCCAACCGAGTAAGTGCGGCTCAGGCTCGAGCCGTCCACATCGCCCTCGAGGCCGAGAACCCACATGCCGAATTGTTGATTATAGCCGATATGGGCGCCGCCGATCACGCCGCCCGGATTAGACGAAAAGGAAAATGCCTGAGGGTAAATGAACTCCGCGCTGTCGATGCCGAAATCGCTGGCGTAGGCGCCCGGAAAATTGAGGCGCGAGGGATCATTGGCCCAGACATAGCCGATCTGCGCACCGATATAGATTCCGGTCCAGGTGAAGGGCGGCGGGGGCGCAACGATCGGCGCGCGCGACGGGAGATCCGCCGCGGCGGCCGAATGGCCGAGCGCGATGGCTCCGACCGAAGCAAGAAGAAGTCGGCGCAGCATGGGAACCTCCCTCAAATAAATTGATCTGGAAGTAGACTACGCGGATTCTTCGGACGGACAACAAAAGTCGTCGCCGGATAGGACCAGAGGATATGCAATCGGGACCTGTGTGACCGTGGAGCAACGAAGCGTGATCGCGCGGCGCGCACATAAAAAACCCGGCCATTTCTGGCCGGGCTTTCTTTCGTTTCTCGCGAAGCGCAAGCGCGCGCGAAAGACTCAGTATTTGGCGACAACCGGCGCCGGGGCGTAGCTGTCGAACTTGTAGCTGAAGCCGACCTGGACCCGGTTCTCGCTCACGTGGCGCTGGATCCACGTATTGCCGTAGACGCTAGACGGGAACACGAAGGAATTGACCAAATTGGTCTGGTAGCGGCCGAAATCGGTGTAGCGATATTCGGCGCGGACCGACCAATTGTTGGTGACGGCATATTCGAGGCCGCCGCCGACCGTCCAGCCCACCCGGGTGCTGGAGAGGCTGTCGCGGCCGCTATAGTTATACGCGGAGTAGATGGTGCCGTTCGCCGCCCAGCCATAGGCCGAGTTCACGTTTCCGCTAAATCCGCCGAAGGCGACGCCGCCTGTTCCGTAGAGCAGGACGCGGTCCCAGGCGACGCCGACGCGGCCGCGGATCGAGCCCTGAATGCCGAGATTCGTGGTCACGTTGGCGCCGATGGCGGAGTTGTAATAGGGCGACCAGCCCGACACGTTGACGGTCTTGCTGAGGCTCGAGCCGTCGACGTCGCCTTCGAGGCCGAGAACCCACTGGCCCAACTGGAGGTTGTAGCCGACATGGGCGCCGCCGATGACGCCATTATTGTTCAGGTTACGGTTGCTGAAGCCGCTGAAGATGTAGTCTCCAGCCGCATCGCCGTAGTTGCCGTTCCAGCTGACGTTATTGTTCGTCCAGGCATAGCCGATCTGGCCGCCGATATAGACGCCGGTCCAGGTGAAGATCGGAACCGGGGGAACATAGACCGGCGGCGGAGCGCGCGAGGGGAGATCGGCCGCAACGGCCGATCCGGCCAGCGCAACGGCGCCGACCGAAGCGAGGAGGAGTTTACGGATCATAGTGCTGTCTCCTTTTGGAGGGTTGGAAGCATCTGCAAATTACCCTGATTGAGTCCACCTACAATGAATAACAGGGCGAATTAGGGGCCGGCGATGCGCAATTTGGAGCGGTGTGGCTTAGCTGCAACGAACTCCCATAGGGAGTCTCCGAAAGCCGCGCTTTCCTGAAGGAAAATCGCGCGCGATCTTTAAATTTTTCGTGAATTAATGCGTTTTAGTCGCCAGTTCGTGGCGCGGCCGGGTCAGGGGCGCTCGGATTCGGCAAGGCCGGAGCGACGACTCGATGACGGCGCCCTGCCTCGCGCAAAGAATCTGAAGGCGCTGCGACATATTCGTCCTATTTTCGGCCAAAACAGGTGGGAGCGCCCGCCGGCTAAACGATCGCAAGATCATGCGGGCTGGCTCCGCCCGAGCCGGGCGGATGATAGCGGAGCGACTGCAGGCGGGGCAGGGCCTGTCATGGCGTTTTATGCCATGACGCCATGGGCGCCGATGTTCGGCGTCCATGACGGAGATTTGGAGCTGGATGCGCTATTCAATATCTCGCGACGGCGGGCGCCGCGCCGAAGGCGTCGAACTTATAGCTGAATCCGGCTCGCACCGCATTGTTGGTTTCGTGATGCTGAACGGAGGTCAAAGGCGCTGAGCCGAATGTGTTGTTCGTGAATGTTCCAAAATCCGAATAGCGATATTCAGCGCGAACTGACCAATTGTTCGTGACCGCATATTCGAGGCCGCCGCCGACCGTCCAGCCCGCGCGCCCATTGTCGATGGAATCATATCCGACATAGGTCGAATAGGTATTTGTGAAGCTGGCGAAGGCGACGCCTGCGGTCCCGTAGAATAAGACGCGATCCATGGCGAAGCCAACGCGGCCGCGGATCGAGCCGTCGATTGGCGCCTTTGTGCCATAGGTGAAGACGCCGGCGCTATAGGTCTTGTTATAGCCCGACCCCTCTATGTCTCCTTCCAATCCGAGCACGATCTGGCTGAGCTGCAAATTGTAGCCGGCATGCGCGCCGCCGACGACGCCGCTGGGGCCGAAGCTGTGGCTTCCATAGGAGCCATAAACGCCAAAGACGTTGTAATTGTCCGAGCCCCAAGCGTAGCCGATCTGTCCGCCGATATAGAGGCCGGTCCAGGTGAAGATCGGGACGGGCGGCGCATAGGCCGGCGGCGCCTCGCGATAGGGAAGGTCGGCCGCAAGGGCCGATCCGGCGACGAGGAGAGCGGTCGTCGACAGGAGTAACCGACGGATCATTGTGTGGTCCCTTTCATAGCCTTCATATCGTCTGGACGCTCCATCGGCGCCGAGCGTGAGGGCAAAGCCGCGGCGCTTCATGCGCGAGATTGGGTCCGACTCAGAGCATCTGGCCTCCATCTGCAGTTCTTGCAGGCGTTTCCGCTTCGTCAGAAGCGCGCAGGTCGAGAGGCGTACGGAGCAACAATCGGAATTGCTCAAGGGAACATGCTGAAAAAACCTTACTAAAATGTCTCGAAAGGTCCTTAGCGAAGCGCGTTAAAATTGAAGTTCAGCGTCAAATTTCTTAATTCGTGTAGCGGAAAGATGGCGGGCAAGCGTGGAAACTTGGCGAGCGCGGCCATATTTGGCCGGCGGCGAAGTGGCTTGGACCTAAATTTCCTTTGGCAGGAAGTCACTGCGCCTTGATAAGATTTGGCTGGCGGCGCGGTTTCCGTTAAAACGCCCCCATTCCATGACCGTCGGGGGCTGCATCCGCAGCGCATGCCGGGAATTTGATCGAGACCGCGTTTTGAATGGAAGGGTGGCCGAGTGGTTTAAGGCAGCGGTCTTGAAAACCGCCGTGGGTGTGAGCCCACCGTGGGTTCGAATCCCACCCCTTCCGCCAATGCGGCCGATTTTTCACTATGGCCGCCCCGCCTCTGAACAGCCCGGCGGGTTCGGCGAAAACCTATCCACGCAGGGGATGGCGAAGCCGATGTTGCCATCGGCGACGTATTTCGGCTCGGCAGTGTGATCATCGAAGTCAGGTAGGCGCGGCAAGCCAGTCGGACGGTCAATGACCGCAATGGCGTCGCCTACATGGTGCTGCTTGTTCAGAAAAGCGAGCAGACTGGCACGTATTACCGCGCCTTGGAAGAAGGCGCGGCCGCGTCCGGCGATGACCAGAATCACAGCCGTCCAGAGATGACGCGCCCGACGATCGAGCGCCAGTAGGATTTAGGCGTGAGCGACCTTGGCCGGCTCGCTTCCGGGATAGGAAAGCACCACGACCCGCGCGCCGACGGACGTCTTTTGATAAAGATCCATCACGTCCTGATTGACCATGCGGATGCAGCCGGAGGAGAAGCTTTGCCCAATGGTCCATGGCTCATTGGTGCCGTGGATGCGAAACAACGTATCCCTGTTCCCTTGCCACAGATACATCGCGCGGGCGCCGAGCGGATTTTCCGGGCCGCCATGCATGCCGGTCCCGCTTTGCAACTCGGCCATATGTTTCAGGAGATCCGGCTGACGCTCGAACATTTCCTTCGGCGGATACCAGTCCGGCCATTCCTGCTTGCTCTTGATCATCGCCTCGCCCGACCAGCCGAAGCCCTCGCGTCCGACGCCCACGCCATAGCGCGTCGCGCGTCCGCCCGATTCGACATGGTAGAGAAGATGATCGCCGGTATCGACCACGATCGTGCCTGGCGCTTCCTTGGTCGCATAGGCGACGCTCGTGCGTAGGAACGCCTGATTGACCTGCCCGTATTGGAAAGCCGGGATGGCGTAGGCGCCGTCTCTGACCTCCGCATAGATCGCATTGTAATTCGGCGTCACTGCGTCCACCGCTGGCGCGACTGAAACCGCGGCGGCGGTGACGGCGGGGTTAGGGTCTGTGCTTACGCATCCTGCGAGGCATGCGGCGGCGGACGCGGAGGCTCCGGCGACCATGGTGCGACGGTTGAGTAAAATCATAATGAGACCCAATCGAAAATGGGTTGGCGTAGTTTTGAATTTGTAAAGCGCAATTTCAGCCGGCGATATGACCTTTATGCCACGCTCGCGGGTTTTCTTTGGCCTTGCTCAGGCTAAGTTTGGACGGTTTTGAGTCCAAAGGGGGCTTCTCGCTGGCCGTTTCGCGGTCGCAGAAGGAGCTAAATCTTCATATGCCGCGCGCGACCCGTCGCCGCGCTGTCTGGGCGTTTATCAGCACGCGCCGAACCATTGGCTCAATAGTGGAAAAAGAATTGTAATAGATCACCTGTCGAGAGCCGCCTTATAGAGTTCGAGGCCGAGCGCACTGCTGCTTGTTTCAAGAACTCGGGTCAATACTGCAGGATCGTCACGTTCCGTTGGAGGGAAATCCTTGCCGCAGCCTATGATGCGCGAAACGGTAGCATACGTCGGCTCGCGCTTCTCGCTGGTCGCTCCGTCCCGCATTTCCACAGGCTGATCATGGGGCCGAACAGCCCGACCGCAATCCGGACGCGCGCGATGAATTCGATCTTCATTGAAGTGCGCAAATGTAGGTGAGACGTCGCCCACAGGGGCGCGCGTCCTGACGGCTCGCGCCAGACGTACGGAAAGCGGATGGTCCGGCTAGGAAGCGCAGCTTCGCCGCTGGCCACAGTCCAATGGCTTTGTCTGATCGACAGAGATTGCCTCGCGCTTCACCCGAGCGGATAGGCCGCCTCGACGACATAGGGTCCGCCGCCAGTTGAGGCCCGCGACGAGAATAAGACAAATCGCCGGGCTTCAAACTGTCGGGACAGAAAATAGCCCCGCGCGGATAAATATTCTGCGACCGAGCCGGCTGAGGCCGCGCGCAGGCGCGCCAGGGTGACATGCGGCGTGAACTTGCGCGGCTCTGGCGGCACGCCGATGCGCCTCAGGAGCCGCTCATGTTGCGCCTGGAGTTCGACCAAGGCGGAGGCGGGCTTCGCCTTGGCGACGATCGCGCGCGGCTTGGCGCCGCCGAACGTGCTGAGCTCCTCCAGCGTCACGGTGAAAGGCCGGCGGCGGATCTGCTCTAGCGATGAATGAATTTCATCGGCGGTGGCGTCGTTTATGTCGCCGATGAAGCGCAAGGTCAGATGATAGTTTTCGACGTCGATCCAGCGGGCGCCGGACAGGCCCCCGCGCATCATGGAGAGGTCGATGGCGAGATCGGAGGGGATCTCGAGGCCCGTGAACAAACGGGGCATAATCCCTCCTCTTGCGAGTTCGACCGTCGCGAGCGGAGGCGCGGGGCCGGGCGGATCGCGCCGCCGAAAACCCTTTAGCAGATTCGCGCGCGCCGGAAAATCTCGCCGTCGCTCCGGTCGGAAACTTATCGCGTCGTGGCCGCCTTCTGGCCGAGCCGGTCCAACAAGGCGCGGACGCTCGGCAGAATTCCCGCCACGATGCGCTCGACTCCCGCTTTGTTCGGGTGGACGCCGTCCTTGAGGGTCAGGCTCGGGTCGCCCATCACGCCGTCCAGAAAGAACGGATAGAGCAGGGCGTCATATTTTTCCGCGAGCTGCGGGAAGATCGGGTCGAAGCGTTCCTTGAACTCCTTGCCGAGGCTCGGCGTGGCCTTCATGCCCGCGATCAAGACCGGTATTTTTCGTGTTCTAAGTTCTTGCAGAATGGCGTCGAGAGCGCCGCGCGCGACCTCGGGATCGAGGCCCCGCAGCATGTCGTTCGCGCCGAGCTCCAAGATCACGGCGTCAGCGCCGTCGGCGAGGCTCCACCCGACGCGGGCTAGTCCGTCGGAGGCGGTGTCGCCCGAGACGCCGGCGTTCGTGACGTCGACGTGATAGCCTTCCTTGCGCAGCGCCGCCTCGAGAACTGCCGGGAAGGCCTCCTCCGCCGGCAAATTATAGCCCGCGGACAGGCTGTCGCCAAAGGCGACGAGCTTGACCGCGCCGCCGTCCTCCGCCGCGCGCGCCGGCGAAGACAGGAGGGCCGCCGCGAGCAGCGCCGCCGCCAATATTTGGAGACGAGCGCCAAAGGTCCCATATAGGGCTGGCTCCGACCGCGTTTTCGGAGGCGTCGGCCGGCGTCGGCGAAATCGAGGACTCATTGGGAATGGCATTGCTGGACGAACCCGCGGTTGAACTCGAAAATGTGCATTTGAGCCTGGGACGCGGCCCCGCCCGCGTTCATGTCCTGAACGGAATATCCTTGAGCGTCGCTCGCGGCGAAACGGTCGGCCTGGTCGGGCCGTCCGGGTCGGGAAAATCCACCTTGCTCATGGTCATGGCCGGGCTCGAGCAGCCCGACGCCGGAAGCGTGAAGATCGACGGGGCGCGGCTCGATGGTCTCGGCGAAGATGCGCTTGCGCGGTTCCGCGGCGCCAAGATCGGCATCGTCTTCCAATCGTTTCATCTCATCCCGACGATGACGGCGCTGGAGAATGTGGCGATTCCGCTCGAGCTTTCTGGCGTCGCGGACGCGTCCCCACGCGCGATGCGGGAGCTCGAGGCGGTCGGGCTCAAGGATAGGCGCGCCCATTATCCCGCGCAACTCTCGGGCGGCGAGCAGCAGCGCGTCGCGCTCGCGCGGGCCTTGGCGCCCAATCCTTCCATTCTCGTCGCCGATGAGCCGACCGGCAATCTCGACGAATCGACAGGGGAGAAGATCATCGAGCTGATGTTCGCGCTGAAGCGAGATCGCGGCGCGACTTTGATCCTCGTGACCCATGATCTCACGCTCTCGGCGAGATGCGACCGCGAAGTCAGGCTGCGCTCCGGCCGCATCGAAGCGCCGGCCAATGTGCTTTGGCCCAAGCTCAGAGCCTGACCATGGCCTGCGCGATTCCTCATGCGCTTGCCGGCGAGCGGGTTTTTCGCCACAGACTATTTTGTTGAGTGGAGTATTGGGACCATCGATGGCTAGCTTCATATCGCCAATCTATCTTCAATCCTTGGCTGGCGGCGCGTTGATCGGACTCGCGAGCGCTCTTTACCTGCTTCTCGATGGCCGCATCGCCGGCGTGAGCGGGATTGTGAGCGACGCCCTCCGTGTCGGCGCATCGGGCCAGACGCGCGGTCTCGCGTTCGTCGTCGGCCTCGTGCTCGGCCCGGTGCTTTATCGCCTCGCATTCGGCGCTTGGCCTCCGGTTCATCTGGGCGCCCCATTATGGTTGATAGGAGCGGCGGGCCTTCTCGTCGGCGTCGGGACGCGGCTCGGATCGGGCTGCACCAGCGGGCATGGCGTCTGCGGGCTTGCGCGCCTTTCGCCGAGATCCATGGTCGCGGTCGCGACTTTCCTGGCCGCCGGCGTCGTCACGGTCGCGACAATGAACGCTTTGAGGATTCCATGACGTCAAAGGCTCAGACGGCTGCGGCGCTCGGCGCCGGCGCAATCTTCGGCTTCGGCTTGGCCCTGTCCGGCATGCTCGACCCGGCGCGGGTGCGCGGCTTTCTCGACATTGGCGGCGCCTTCGATCCGAGCCTCGCCTTCGTGCTCGTCGGCGCCGTGACGGTCTCGAGCCTCGGCTATCTCGTCTCGCGCCGGTTGCAGCACCCGGCCCTCGTCGGCTCGTTTCATCTGCCGACGAAAACCGTCGTCGATCGGCGGCTCGTGCTCGGCTCGGCCATTTTCGGCGTCGGCTGGGGCGCTGCCGGCTTCTGCCCTGGACCGGCGGTGGCGGCTCTCTCGCTCGGCCTCGCGCCGGTCTTCCTGTTCGCCGCGATGATGTGTCTCGGCGTCCTCATTCATGATCATTGGCCGGAGCTTCGCCGGCTGGGCGCCCAACGCGGAGCGGACGCGCAAACCTGATCGCCATTCGCCATGTCGCCGCCTCAAACCGGGATCTTCGCCAATCTCTTTGATTTCGCGCTCGTCGACGCAAAGGCGGAGCATTTCGCCGCCTTGGTCGAAGCTCGCAATGTCAAAATCGAGCGGATCGTCTCGAACGGCCAGGCGAGTCCGGTGGGGTTTTGGTTCGATCAGGACTGGGCGGAATGGGTTGTGCTTTTGTCCGGTTCGGCGGGGCTGCGTTTTGAGGGCGAGCCGGAGGTCAGGATCTTGCGGCCCGGCGACCATATCCTGATCCGGGCGCATCGGAAGCATCGCGTCGAATGGACCGACCCGACCTGCGCCTCCGTTTGGCTCGCCGTCCATTTTCCTGAAGGCGCCTGACCGGCCGTTGAACGGCCATTCCCCTTCCCCTGCGGACTGCTTTTATGAAATCGCTAGCGCCCTCTATAAGCCGTGTTGATAAGGCTCCGACCCGAGGCTGGTCCGTCCGGCTCATCCTGCGGGCGGCCTTGCGCGATTTCCGCGGCGGGCTTCACGGATTTGGGATTTTTCTCGCCTGTATCGCGCTCGGCGTCGCCGCCATCGTCGGCGTCGGCTCGGTCTCGCTTTCCCTCGGCGACGGGCTCGCGCAGCAAGGCCGGGCGATCCTCGGCGGAGACGTCTCCTTCACGCTCGTCCAGCGCGAAGCGACCCGCCCCGAGCGCGATTTCCTGGCGGCGCATGGCCAATTATCCGCGGTCGCGGTCATGCGCGCGATGGCCCGGCGCGCGGGGGGCGATGCGGCGTTGGTCGAGATCAAGGCGGTCGACGAAGCCTATCCTTTGGTGGGCGCCGCCCTTCTCGATCCGGATCAAAAGCTCGATCTTGCCCTGGATGCGCGCGACGGCGACTTTGGGATCGTCGCCGAGCCCGCGCTATTCGCGAGGCTCGGCCTGGCGCTCGGCGATCGCGTCGACATTGGCGACGCGCATTTCGTGCTGCGCGCCACTCTCACCGGCGAGCCTGACCGACTGGCGGCTGGAATAGGCTTCGGTCCGCGCGTCGTCATGAGCGAGGCCGCCCTGCGCGCGACAGGCCTGCTGCAGCCGGGCTCTTTGGTTCATTGGATTTATCGCGTCGCGCTCGCGGATGGCGCGGCGCCTACGAGCGACGCCGACGCTGAGGCCTTTCTGCGCGCTGCGCATGAGGCGTTTCCAGAAGCGGGCTGGGAGGCGCGCAGCCGGAAGAATATTTCGCCCCAGTTCTCCCGCAATCTCGATCGCTTCACCCAGTTTCTCACGCTCGTCGGGCTGACGTCCCTCATCGTCGGTGGCGTCGGCGTCGCCAACGCCATCCGCGGTTATGTCGAGCGCAAAAGGACGACGATCGCCATTCTGAAATCGCTCGGCGCGACCGGATCCACCGCTTTCGCCTTGATGCTGACGCAGGCGCTTTTTGTCGCGAGCGTCGGCGTCGCCATCGGCGCGTTCGTGGGGGCGCTTCTGCCCTATGTCGCCGTTTGGGGTTTCGGCGCGATGATTCCATTTCCGCTCGCGCCTTCGATCCACCCGACGGCGATCGGGCAGGGCGTTCTCTATGGCTATCTGACGGCGCTGGCCTTTTCGATTCTGCCGCTCGGCGGAGCCCATGATTCGCCGGTCCAGTCCATTTTCCGGGAGGAGATCGAACCCGGCCGGCGCCACGCGAGGCTCCGTTACATCATCATGACCCTGGCCGCGAGCGCCGGCCTCATTGGGGCGGTCTTCGCCTTCACCTCGGACCGCGCGCTCGCAGGGATCTATCTGGCCGCGACGCTCGCGGCCTTCGTCTTGCTGCGCGGCGTCTCCGCGCTCATCATGCTCGCCGCCCGCCGCGCGCCGCTCGCCGGCGGCTTCGCCTTGCGCCTCGCTGTGGCGAATATCCATCGGCCCGGCGCGCTCACGCCGTCCGTCGTGCTCTCTTTGGGTCTCGGCCTCGCCCTCCTCGTGACCTTGACCCTGATCGACGGGAACATACGCGCGGAGCTCAAAAACGGTCTTCCCGGCGTGACGCCGAGCTTCTTCTTCGTCGATGTTCAAGATGCGAAGGTCAAAGCCTTCGCCGAATTCCTTCAGGCTCACGCTCCGGATGGGAAGATCGCCTTCGCGCCCATGCTGCGCGGCCGCATCGTCAAGCTGAACGGCGTGCGCGCCGAGGCGGCGCAGGCGAAGCCCAACGTAGCCTGGGCGCTGCAGGGAGACCGCGGCGTCACTTACGCCGATGCGGTTCCCGAAGGCTCCGAGCTCGTCAAAGGCGCCTGGTGGCCGAAGGATTACACGGGGCCGCCCTTGATTTCGGTGGACGTCGAGATCGCCCAAGGTCTGGGCCTAGCGCTTGGCGATGAGATCACGGTCAACGTCCAGGGTCGCAATATCGACGGCAAGATCGCGAATTTCCGCAAGGTCAATTGGCGGACGTTCGGGATTAATTTCGTCCTTATCTTCTCGCCGAATAGTTTCGCTGGCGCGCCGCATGGCGATCTCGCGACCCTCACCTTTCCCAACGGCGGCGATTCGGGCTTGGAGCTCGCATTGCTCCGCGAGACGGCGCGCGCCTTTCCGGGGGTGACGAGCATTCGCGTCAAGGAGGCGCTTGACGCCGCAAGCGAGATCGTCGGGCAGCTCGCGATCGCGGTCAGGGGGGCGTCGAGCGTCGCGCTTTTGACCTCGGTCCTGGTGCTCGGCGGCGCTCTCGCGGCGGGTCGCCGGGCGCGGACGCATGAGGCGGTCGTTCTCAAGACGCTGGGGGCGACGCGGCCGCGCCTTCTCGCGGCTTATTTTTATGAATACGGGCTCATCGGCCTCTGCGCTGCGCTATTCGGCGTGGCGGCGGGCGGCGGCGCCGCATATGCTATCGTGCGGCGGGTGATGGAGCTCGACTTCGTCTGGCTCTGGCCGCAGGCCCTGAGCGCCGCCGCCGCCGCGCTTGCAGTCACGATTTTCCTCGGCCTTCTCGGCGCCTGGCGCATTCTTGGCCGCAAGCCGGCGGCTTATCTGCGCGAGCTTTAGCCAACGGAAAACAAAGGCGAAATAGAGAATTTGACTTGGCTAGATTAAGGATAGTTCATGCGCCGCGGCCTTGTGCCGATGCCGCTGCTGCGCCATATTACCATCGACGCTCGTCCTGCAAAGGCAGCGGCCGGAGGCGGTCAAGCCTCCACAAACCTTAGAGGAAAACATGTCCGACTACGACCGTAACGCTGGAGCCCGCTGGGGGCAGAGCGTGGCGCGGGCCGGTCGCGCCGAAATCGACCAGGGCCTGCGCACCTATATGATGGGCGTTTACAACAACATGGTGGTGGGCCTCGCGCTGACCGGCTTGGTGGCGCTCGGCGTGAACATGCTCGCCACGACCACGGATCCCTCGATGGCGGTCGCCCATATGGGGCGTATTGGGCTGACCCAATTCGGCGTGACGCTCTACGGCAGCCCGCTCAAATATGTGGTGATGCTGGCGCCGCTCGCTTTCGTGTTCTTTTTCTCATTCCGCATCAACCAGATGTCGGCTTCGGCTGCGCGGACCTTGTTCTTCGTCTTCGCCGGGACCATGGGTCTGTCCCTGTCGTCGCTGCTTCTCGTCTACACGGGAACGTCAGTCGCGCGCGCCTTTTTCATTACGTCGGCGGCTTTCGGCGGCCTGAGCCTCTACGGCTATACCACGAAGCGCGATCTTTCGCCGATCGGCTCTTTCCTGGTGATGGGCCTCATCGGTCTCGTCCTCGCGAGCGTTGTCAATCTGTTCGTGCAGTCGAGCGGCTTCCAGTTCGGCCTGTCGATCCTGTCCGTCCTGATCTTCTCGGGCCTCACCGCTTGGGACACTCAGGCGATCAAGGAAATGTATTACGCAGGCGACGGATTCGAAGTCGCGACCAAGAAATCGGTAAATGGCGCTTTGATGCTCTATCTCGATTTCATCAATATCTTCACGGCGCTTCTGAACCTCACGGGCTCACGCAACGACTAGTCTCACGAGGGACCCGCTCTATCAGGCTCCGCGCAAGCGGAGCCTTTTTTATGTCGGGTCAGCCGGACACCAGCTTCAGCTTTTTGTCGAGAACCGCGATGACGCGGTCGAGTTCATGGCCGCGCTTGAGCACGAGCCCCGTCGCCGTCACAACAGCATAAGCGCCTTGCTTGCGCGCGAGCTTAGGCGTCTTCTCGATTCGATAGAGGGCGCATTCCGAGGCGCGCCGGTAAATCGAAAAAACCGCCTTATGGGCGGTGAAATCGAGAGCGTAATCGCGCCATTCGCCTTCGGCGACTTTGCGGCCGTAGAGATTGAGAATCTCGCGCAGTTCCCGTCGATCGAAGGAAACCGTCTCCGCGGCCCCGGCCGACGCGACGGGCTCGCATGCCCGCATGGACAAAGGCCGCGCATCCTTCGTCTTGGCGGCGAAGTCCAGGGCGCGAAAATCTTCGCTCGGCTCTGCGTCGCTCATGAGATCCGTCGCGGCTCCAACTGGCGATCCTGGTTCATCATCGCGCGACCCTTGGCTAGCGGCAAGCCGTATCTTGACGATTGGGTGACAAGTTTTTCCGCGTTTCGACTCGCGCGGCCCCTCAATATGGATTGAGCGCCGTCCAGCGGGGCGCCGAGGATCGCCCTTGCATCGACGCGGCGCAAACGCAATATCAGCGCCGTCGACCATCAAGGCGATCAATTTCGGAGGAAGGTTGGAAATGTCCGAGGCTGCGGGTCAAACGCATGCTTTTCAAGCCGATGTCGCGAGGCTTTTGCATCTGATGGTTCACTCGGTCTATTCGGACCGGGACATTTTCTTGAGGGAGCTTCTCTCCAACGCCGCAGACGCCTGCGAGAAACTTCGTTACGAAGCGCTCGCCGATCCTGCCCTCGCCACGGCGCCCTTCGCCATCGAGATCCGCATCGACAAGGATGCGCAAACGCTCGCCGTCGAGGACAATGGGATCGGAATGTCGGAGGCCGATCTCGCCGATGCGCTCGGCACGATCGCGCGTTCGGGAACCCGGGCCTTTCTCGAGCGTCTGAGCGCGGAAGGCCGCGAGGGGGCGGAGAGCCCGCAAGGCGCAGGTCCGAACCTCGATCTGATCGGCCAATTCGGCATCGGTTTCTATTCAGCTTTCATGGTCGCCGACCATGTCGACGTCTTCACGCGGCGGGCTGGATCGCATGAGGCTTTTCATTGGCGCTCCGACGGCAAAGGGAGCTTTTCGATCACGCCTTTGCCGCTCGCCGACGCACCGGCGCATGGGACGCGCGTCGTCCTGCATTTGAACGAGGCGTCCAAGGACTATCTCGAACCCGGCCGGATCGAGCGGATCGTGCGCGAGCATTCGAGCGCGCTGACGGCGCCGATCGACCTGATCGAATCGCCCGGCGCCGAAAAGCGCCGACTGACCGATGGATCGGCCCTCTGGACCAAGCCGAAAAGCGCAATCTCCGAGCATGAATATACCGAATTCTACAGGGATCTCGCGGGCCAGTTCGACGAGCCGGCGCTGACCGCCCATTGGCGCGCCGAAGGCCGCCACGAATATACCGTTCTCGCCTTTGTTCCGGGGTCGCGGCCGCTCGATCTTTTCGATCCGGCGCGCCAGGGCAGGGCCAAGCTCTATGTCCGCCATGTTCTGATCTCGGACGACGCCGACGTCTTGCCGAGATGGTTGCGCTTCGTGCGCCTCGTGGTCGATTCGGCGGACCTTCCGCTCAATGTCTCGCGCGAAATGATCCAGGAGAGCCCGCTCTTCGCCGCCATCAAGAAAGGCGTCGCCAATCGCCTGCTGCAGGAGCTGACCAAGCTGGCGGAGAGCGAGCCGGAGAAATTTGCTACCGTCTGGACGAATTTCGGCGCAGTCTTGAAGGAAGGCCTTTATGAAGACCCCGAAAAGCGCGACCCCTTGTTCGGGCTTGCGCGTTTCGCGACCTCGACCCATCCCGACGGCGGACGCAGCCTTAAGGATTATGTCGCCGGCCTGCAAACCAACCAGACGGCGATCTATTATCTTCTGGGCGAGGATGTGAAGCGGCTCGCGGCGAGCCCGCAGATCGAGGGATTCCGCGCTCGCGGCGTCGAAGTTTTGCTTTTGCCCGATCCGATCGACGCCTTTTGGGTCGCAACGGCGGTCGGCTTCGATGGGAAGCCCTTCAAATCGGTCACGCAAGGCGCGGCCGACATCAAATCCATCCCGCTGCAGAAAGGCGAGGCCGAAGAGCCAGCCCCTGAAGAGCCGCCGGCCGCGCGGCTCGCCGCTCTCTTCGCGCTCATGAAGCAAGTCCTCGGCGAGTCTGTCGCCGATGTGCGGGCGTCCGATCGGCTGGCAGAGAGCCCGGCTTGCCTTGTCGCGTCTGATTTTGGGCCGGATCGGCGGCTCGAACGCTTGCTCGCCGAGCACGGCCAGCTCGGCGCGGCGAGCAAGCCGATCCTGGAGGTCAATGGGGGTCATCCATTGATTCGGGCGTTGGTCGGCCTCGTTGGCGGGCCCGACAAGCAAAAAATCGAGGATATTGTCTGGCTTCTTTTCGACGAGGCGCGGCTGATGGAAGGCGACAAGCCGGCCGATGCGCCGCATTTCGCGACGAGGCTGACGCGAATTCTGCTCGAGGCCGCGAGCGTCGCCACGGCGTGACCATGAGCCTCGATCCGGGCGCCGGGTTCGCCTTTGTGGGAGCGACGCCGCGCGACGAGGCGCGCCGCGCGCTGGCGCGCGCCTTCGCGGCCGCCGCGATTGATTCGGCCGAGCTCGATGCGCGCCTGCTCTTATGCGCGGCGTTGGAGATCGATCACGCGGGCCTGGTCCGCGATCCAGACCGCCCGCTCGGCGCGGCCGCGGCGCGTGTCTCGGCCTTCGGGACGCGACGGCTTCGCCGCGAGCCCGTTTCTCGCATCATAGGCTACAGGGAGTTCTGGCGATCGCCGTTCAAGATCGATTCTTCGGTCCTCGACCCGCGCCCGGACACCGAAACCCTGATCGAGGCCGTGCTCGATCGAATTAGCCCTGATCTGCACCGTGAGCGCCGTCTTCTCGATCTCGGCGCAGGGTCTGGGGCCATTCTCTGCGCGCTTTTGCAGGAACTGCCGCGATCCTTCGGCGTCGGCGTCGATCTTTCGCCGGCGGCCTGCGCCATTGCACGGGATAATTTGGCGGCGCTCGGCCTCTCGTCGCGCGGGGCGATTCTCTGCGGCGACTGGACCCTCCCGTTGCGCGGCGGGTTCGATGTTCTCGCCTCCAATCCGCCCTACATAGTGCGGGACGAGATCGCCGGCCTTGAGGCGGACGTGCGCGATTTCGATCCGCGCCTCGCCCTCGACGGCGGCGAAGACGGGCTCGCGGCCTATCGGGCGATCATTTCGGCCGCGCCGGCCCACTTGGCGCCGGGCGGGACGATCGCGCTCGAACTCGGGCAGGGCCAGCGCGCGGCGGTCGAAGGGCTTTTGCGCGCCGCGGGGTTCACGCGGATCGCCGTCCGGATGGATCTTGCCGGCGTCGAGAGAGTTATCGTCGGCGAAGGCGGCGGGATCGCAATCTGATTGGCGCAGGGCGCGGAGATAATCGTAGAGCTTAGATCGCTCGCTGCTTTTCCCGACTCGCTGATCGGTCCCGGAGGACAGTGGCAAATCGGCAACGGCTTGGCCAGCAATTCAGATATTTTCCAAAAGGGACTTGGCGTATCAGGTGAAAACAGATAGGTTCTGCGTCCAAGGATCACCTTTTGGCTTCCGACAGAGAGCCGCGAGAGGCGTCGAGGTCGGCTCATCCCCCCAGGTCTAGAGCGAGACCGGGGGGTCGAGCATGATGTCCGCTTCCGGCTCCGAGGCGACCCTCGGCGCTACCGAGGTAGATGTCCCGAGACGCTTAGACTCTATCGGATCAAGGGTCGAAGATCGGCGCTGCAGCATGGCTGTGAGCGCTGCCGTTAATGGCTGGAGAGCCTGAACCCGCTCGCACCTTCGCACTTATCAATATGGTTCGATTTAGAGCCGTTGACGAAACGCCGAACCGGCGCTCCTCGACGCTCGCGGTCACGACGTCACTCAAGGATCATCGATGAGACCTGGACAGACCAATAAACGCATGCGCGGCCGCCCGAATAATAATCGCAAAGGCCCAAATCCGCTCACGCGTTCTTATGAGTCGAGCGGGCCCGACGTCAAAATCCGTGGAACAGCGCATCATATCGGCGAAAAATATCTCCAATTGGCGCGCGACGCCCAATCGGCGGGCGATCCGGTCACGGCGGAAAGCTATCTTCAGCACGCCGAGCATTATTTCCGGCTGATCGCCATGGCTCAGCAGGCGCAGCAGCAAGGGGCGGGCGGCTATCAACGCCAACCCAACGAGGCCGACGACATCGAGGACGGCGATGATTTCATCGGCATCCCGGACAGATTCGCGTCTCCGACCGAGCGTTTCGCATCTGCGCCCCAACCGACATTCGCGCCGCCGCCGCCGCAGCAAGGCGGCCCTCAGCCAAATCCGGAACGTCCTTTCTATGTCAGCCCGGAAAAGCAGGGTTACGAGCGCGCTCCTCGCCAGGAACGGTCGTTTCAAGACAAGAGCTATCCGGAAAAGACTTATCAGGAGCGGCCTTATTCCGAGCGGCCCTATGGCGAGCGCAATGGATCTGGCCGCGATTCGGACAGCCGAGGACAAGGACAGCGTGGACGCCCCCCACGCGAATATCGCAATGACGCCGCGCCGCGCGGCGAATCTCGCGTCCCTTCCGAGGAACTCGAGAGAAACGGCCTTCCTGCCTTCATCACCGCCCCTGTGCGCCCGCAACCGGAGGCGCTCGGCGCCGAACCGCCGAACGAGGCTTTTCCGGCCGCGCTTGTCGATCAGCCGGAAGCGGACCGCGATGTCGGCGGTTTCCATTTGCGCCCGCGCCGTCGTCGGCGCAGCAAGGCGGAAATGGCATTGGATCAGGCGTCCGGCGGCGGTCAAGAGAGCAACGCCAGCGATCCGGTCGGCGATTGAGCGAAACCCTTTCATCTTCCGCTTGAGTGCGACGGCGAATAATGTTTTCGTTGAGCGGCAGGTAATAAGGGAGCTTTTTCCATGATCCCGAAATTTTCCGCCGCCGCGGCTGCGGCGGCCATGATCCTGTTGGGCTCGCTTCAAGCGGAGGCGGCGCCGGTGCCGGCTTTGCCTGTCGCGCCGGAACAGCCGTCCCTCATTGTCCCGATCGCGGGCGGCTGCGGCCTCGGCTGGCATCGCGGCCCATGGGGCGGCTGTCGCCGCAATTGGGGGCCGGTCTATCGTCGTTGCTGGTTTCGTCCGACGCCTTGGGGGCCGCGCCGCGTCTGCGCATGGTGACCCTGAAATCTTGAAGCGCGCCAGCGCGCTTCGTTTGCGAGCTATGATTGCGAGACGAACGCGCCGCTTGGCAAGCGGTGCGCCGCGCCTCCGCGCGTTCGCGCCAAGATCAGGACTAAGCTCGAGCCTGTGAGGGGCGAGCGATTTCGTTGCGACCGCCGAACTCGGCCGGTCGAAAGGCGCATTGATTCGCGCCTGGACGACTTTGACCTGCCGCATTTTCTCGCGCCGGCGCCCGTGTTCCTATTTCGTCAGCTCGAATCGGCCGCCCACGAAAAAACGGACAAGAGGCTCGAGGCGCCAGCGGAATGTCGAGGCAGGCCATTCCTTTCGAAGGCTGCCCTTCCGCTCGTGGTTTTCCTCCCTACATGTCTGTCGTAAGGCCGCCGCAAGGGGTCCAATCAACATTTGGCCGCGACCTCGCCGCTTCGGGGCGGTCTCGCGGGCTGGAGGGCGTCAGTCATGAATATTGAAAAATATACCGAGAGAACCCGGGGCTTCATCCAGAGCGCTCAGTCGCTTGCCGTGCGGGAAGGCAATCAGCAGTTCACGCCCGAACATATTCTGAAGGTTCTTCTCGACGACCCGGAGGGACTCGCCGCCGGCCTGATCGATAAGGCGGGCGGCAATTCGCGCGACGCCCTTGTCGCGGCCGAGCTCGCGCTGGGCAAGCTGCCGAAAGTTCACGGCTCGGGCGCGGGCCAAGTCTATCTCGCGCCGGCGATGGCGCGCCTGTTCGACAACGCCGAGCAGATCGCGCAAAAGGCCGGCGATTCCTATGTCACGGTCGAGCGGTTGCTGCTGGCCCTCGCCATGGAGAAGGGCGCCGAAGCCGGCAAGATCCTCGAAAAGGCGGGCGTGACCCCACAAGGCCTGAACAAGGCCATTGAGGATTTGCGCAAGGGCCGCACCGCCGACAATCCGACGGCCGAGAATGCCTATGACGCCCTGAAGAAATATGCCCGCGATCTGACCGAGGCGGCGCGGACGGGCAAGCTCGACCCGGTCATCGGCCGCGATGAGGAGATTCGCCGGACCATCCAGGTCCTCTCGCGGCGGACCAAGAATAATCCCGTGCTGATCGGCGAGCCCGGCGTCGGCAAGACCGCCATCGTCGAGGGTCTGGCGCTGCGCATCATTAATGGCGACGTGCCCGAGAGCCTGCGCGACAAAAAGCTTCTGGCGCTCGACATGGGATCGCTGATCGCCGGGGCGAAATATCGCGGCGAGTTTGAGGAGAGGCTGAAGGCCATCCTCAACGAGATCACCGCAGCGGCTGGCGGCGTCATCCTGTTCATCGACGAGATGCATACGCTCGTCGGCGCCGGCAAGGCGGATGGCGCCATGGACGCCTCAAATCTATTGAAGCCCGCGCTCGCGCGCGGCGAGCTTCATTGCATCGGCGCGACCACGCTCGACGAATATCGCAAGCATGTCGAGAAGGACGCCGCCTTGGCGCGTCGCTTCCAGCCTGTGTTCGTCTCAGAGCCGACGGTCGAGGACACGATCTCGATCTTGCGTGGCTTGAAGGAAAAATATGCGCTGCATCACGGCGTCCGCATCACTGATGCAGCGATCGTCGCGGCTGCGACCCTCTCCAACCGCTACATAGCCGACCGTTTTTTGCCGGACAAAGCGATCGATCTCATCGATGAGGCGAGCGCGCGCCTGCGCATGGCGATCGATTCCAAGCCCGAGGAGCTGGACGAGCTCGACCGCCGAATCATCCAGCTCAAGATCGAGCAGGAGGCTCTGAAGAAAGAGACCGATGTCGCGTCGAAGGACCGGCTCGACAAGCTCGAGGGCGAACTGGCGGGCCTCGAGGAACAGGCGGCTGTGCTGACGACGCGCTGGCGCGCCGAGAAGGATAAGCTTGGCTCCGAGCAGAAATTGAAGGAGCAGCTCGAAGCAGCCACGGCTCAACTCGAGCAGGCCACGAGGCGCGGCGAATATCAGCGCGCGGGCGAGCTGACCTATGGCCTCATCCCCGAGCTTCAGGCTAAGTTGAAGGAGGTCGAGGCGAAGCGCGGCGAGGCGCTCGTCGAGGAGGCCGTGACGGCGGACCATGTCGCGCAAGTCGTCTCGCGCTGGACCGGCGTTCCGGTCGACAAGATGCTCGAAGGCGAGCGCGACAAGCTGCTTGCGATGGAGCAGGCGATCGGCAAACGGGTCGTCGGCCAGGCCGAGGCGGTCAAGGCCGTCTCGACCGCCGTGCGCCGCGCTCGGGCTGGACTCCAGGACCCCAATCGCCCGATCGGCTCCTTCATGTTCCTGGGCCCGACCGGCGTCGGCAAGACCGAGCTCACCAAGGCGCTCGCGGCTTTCCTCTTTGACGACGAGACCGCGCTGCTGCGAATCGACATGTCGGAATATATGGAGAAACACTCCGTAGCCCGGCTGATCGGCGCGCCTCCCGGCTATGTTGGCTATGAGGAAGGCGGCGCGCTAACGGAGGCCGTGCGCCGCAGGCCCTATCAGGTCGTCCTTTTCGATGAGATAGAGAAGGCCCACCCGGACGTCTTCAACATCCTTTTGCAGGTGCTCGACGACGGCCGGCTCACCGACGGGCAGGGCCGAACCGTCGATTTCCGCAATGTGCTGATCGTCATGACCTCGAATCTCGGCGCGGATTTTCTCGTGCTGCAGAAGGAGGGCGAGGATTCGAGCGCCGTCCATGCCGAGGTGATGCAGGTTGTGCGCGCGCATTTCCGTCCGGAATTCCTGAACCGAATCGACGAGATCATTCTATTCCATCGCCTGCGCCGCGAGGACATGGGCGCGATCGTCGACATTCAGTTCGGCCGGCTCGCGAAATTGCTCGAGGATCGCAAGATTGCGCTTGATCTTCGTCCGGAAGCCCGCGTCTGGCTCGCCGACAAAGGCTATGACCCAGCCTATGGTGCGAGGCCTTTGAAGCGGGTCATTCAGAAGAGCGTGCAGGACCCGCTGGCGGAGGCGATCCTGTCCGGCGCGATAAGGGATGGCGAGACCGTCGTCATCGGCGCCGATTCGAAGGGGCTTGTGATCCGGGATCGGAACGCCAGCGCAGCGGCGTGAGCCTTCCTTGGGGCGGAAAAATATTTTCGTTCTGCATTGGGAGCATCTCGCAATGCGGGCAGATTGCATTTCTTTATGACGGTTGATGTCACCCGTTCTGTTCGTGTACTGATCTTTTCAGATATATCCGAATAGCGGCACAAGTTCTAACCGCAAACTTTGTCTCTTCATTGGAGCCAACTTATCATGGCTACGTTCAGTACAGCAGACTTCCAGAAGTCTGATATAAAGACAAGTTTTTCTGGTCCATATATACGTCTTTCCGCAGTGCTAATAAGACTTCATATCAGTCAAGATTTATGGGGTAAATTGATAAATGCTAAGTTAATAGGTGATCTTAAGTTTGAGCAAGATAGAACTGTTTGGTGTAAAGACGATGATGTCCGTGCGGTTGTCGCCTTGCTGAATGAATCGGAGAGGTTCCGTAATTCAAAAGGAATGACGTCCGATCTATATGCTGATATTCAGCGTGAAATTAAAGATCGTGATTTCATTTTAGATGCAAGCATGTCGGCAGATATTTTGCGTGAGACGTCAGTTCCAGCACAATACTTAAATTCTTACTCTGATTTGCGGAGGCTTACTGTTCACAGGTATCCTATGCTGCTCACGTATCTCGGCATCGACGGTGCCTTGACGCCGGAATCTGAAGACCGCCTTCACCGGACTATGCTCAAGTTATTCGATCGCATTTACGAGATACAAGATTGTTTCGATCCGCAGCTTCTATGTCTTGGTTCGATCAATCGGTATCGCGAATCAATCGATGACGTGACCACTCTGCTTATTGAAGGTCTTAGGTCTGAGGTTCTTTACGGCTCGGACGTGACCCCTTGCCACAGGGTCAAGGCAATTCATGCCCTGTTGCAGGAGTTTGCCACCAAACTAGTTCAGATTACGAATGCTCTTATTGAGGAGCGGCGAGCAATCCTTGCGGGGGAGAAGCAAGCAGCTTCGCAACGTGCAGCAGCTGCCGTTGTTGGCACCGCTGCGACAGTTGGCTTGCTCGCCTTGTTCTCTAACTGACTTATCCCTCAACATGCAACCTTGACGCCACGGCGTCACTACGTGAGCCTACGACCAACTGGATGGCTGGTTCTAGAGTAGTATGTCGAGATTGACGTGAAACGGGCCCAATCGCGGTCGTCGGAATCGCGACGGAAAGATCTGGCTTGCCGACAAAGGCTATGATCCGGCCTATGGCGCGAGGCCTTTGAAGCGGGTCGTTCAGAAGAGCGTGCAGGACCCGCTAGCCAAGGCGATCCTGTCCCGTACGATAAGGGATGGCGAGACCGTCGTCATCGGTGCCGACGCGAGCGGTATTCTGATCGGCGACAAAGCCGCCGCGCGGGCGGCGTGAGTTTGAACTGTCATCGCCTCGATCAGACGGAGTCCTGGTCGAGGCGGTTATCCCGCGATCGCCCTCGCGCTCGCGCAAAATGAGATCAGGCCGGCCGAGGTGGAGGAGACAGGTTACGGTCAGTAACGCAAAGCAAAACAGCGATCTCCGGCCGGGCTTGTGTTTGATTGGTCGGCCTGATAATTGCTTCTGCTTCATGTGGTTGCAACAGAGGAGACCGACACATGCAACTGGCTGAGGCTTATTCGAACAAAAGCGTTGACGAGATCAAGGCGGCGCTCGCGGGCGCGACCTTGAGGGTTTATTCCTGCCCACAGCCCGCCACGCCGGACAAGCCGATCATTCGTAATGATCTCCTTGCGGAATTCACGCTCGGTTCGCCGGCGGTAAATGGCGACGAGCCCGTGGCCGAAGCGGTGCCCGCCAAGAAAGTGGGCACGCCCCTGTTTTCGCGCGCGACGACGCCCGATGGCGCCACGATCGCTGATTTCAGCACCGGCCCCGGCGATTCCGACATCAAGCTCGCCGAAGTGTCTTGCTCCAAGGATGCGCCCGTCAAGCTTATTAAGCTTCAGGTCCGTCCTGAGGTTGCGAATGGCAAGCAGCCGGTCAGCCCGCGCGACAAGATGATCGAAGAGCAGAACATCACCCAGATTTCGCACGAGAAGACCTACGCCTGGAACGACGATTTCGCGTCGAGGAAGACAAAGTAAAGGTCCAACCGCAAACTTTTCTGCTTGGCGGCGCGACAGGCCAAGCGTCGCGCCGCCGCTGACAGCCGCCGGACAATAGGGCTGGCTGATGAAATTCATGTCGGAAATGTCGCGCGCCGAGGCGTCTGTCCGTGAGATCTAAACGGGCGCCTGCCCGAGGTTGAGGCTCTATTCCCACGGCAATTCGCGACGCCTGGAAAAGCCTGTTCTGCGTGGCTTCGTATTTTGGCGGAGCGGTTCTGGCTGCGGCGGATTGCGATGGCCAGCCGATTATGAGCCATGTCGCGGGCGAGAGTTTGGGCGTTCTGCTGTTTGTCTGCGCGACAAATTGGGCTGAAACGTCTAGCGCCCGACACTGAGGGCGGGAAATTCCGACGTGCTTGACGCGGCGAAAGTTGCAGCGAAAGCCCGACCGCGGTCCGCGCTCGGGCTTTCGCTTTTTTAGTCTGGCTTCGGCGTGGGCGTCGTCCGCAGAGGCGGCAAGGCGTCCGCCATCGCTAGTTGCAACATCATTCGATCGAGGAGATCTTGATCGGGGCGTTCAAATCGGCGTGAATTACTTTGATGCCGGCCTTTTCCACATCCGCGACGGTCGGATACCAGGTCGATTCATGGTCGAGCCCGCCGTATTTATTCAAGACCATGACATATTTGGATTTTTTATCGATTTCGCAGCGCATGCCTTTGCCCGGTTGGTCGATCGGCCGGGTCTTGCCGTCCCAATCGATGAAATATCCTTCGGGCGCATCGGGTGCGTCGGTCATTGTCGGTTCCCTTACAAAATGCTTAACAATTATGCCAAGCAGGTCTCGGGCCAGAGTCCGAGTCGAGCCCCTTCAGACTTCGCCTAGACGAATGCGAAGGGCCGGGCGCAAGGATGTCATCTGTTTTTAGTTTCTTTGGTCTCGTCGCAGAGAGTTTTGCGCAAAAGTCTTGCATCGCGACCTGGACGGGTCCGCCTAAACGCTGTGGCGGATCAGCAAAAACCTATTAAAAAACATGACCTTCAGCCCATCTTGGGTTATAGTTCATAAATCAGTATCAAACCTTTCCCAAAAGCAGAAAGTACGCAGCATCCATGGCCGAACCCGCCGCCGCGCCGCCGATTTCCCCTGAAGCAGAAGCCTATTACGGCGCCGATTCGATCAAGGTCCTGCGTGGCCTGGACGCTGTGCGCAAACGGCCCGGCATGTATATCGGCGACACGGATGACGGCTCTGGCCTGCATCATATGGTCTATGAGGTCGTCGACAACGCCATAGACGAGGCTCTGGCGGGCTATGCGACGCGAGTCACGGTGACGCTCAACGCCGACGGCTCTGTCGCCGTCACCGACGATGGGCGCGGGATTCCAACCGACATCCATGCCGAGGAAGGCGTCTCCGCGGCGGAAGTCATCATGACGCAGCTCCACGCCGGCGGGAAATTCGATCAAAATTCCTACAAGGTTTCAGGCGGATTGCACGGCGTCGGCGTCTCGGTGGTGAACGCCCTTTCGACCTGGCTGACGCTTCGAATCTGGCGCGACGGCAAGGAGCATTTCATCCGCTTCGAGCATGGCGACGCCGTCGGGTCGCTCGAAGTCACAGGCCCGGCGCCTCTGATCGACGGCAAGCCGAAGCGCGGCACCGAGGTGACGTTTCTGGCTTCGCCCGCGACCTTCACCATGGTCGATTATGATTATGGGACCATCGAGCATCGCCTGCGCGAGCTCGCCTTCCTCAATTCGGGCGTCAGGATCGAGCTCACGGATTCGCGCGGTGCCGAGATCAAACGGGAGGAGCTTTTCTACGAGGGTGGGCTCGAGGCTTTCGTGCGCTATCTCGATCGCGCCAAATCGCCGCTGATCGCGAGCCCGATCCTCATGAAGGGCGAGCGCGAGAAGATCGTCGTCGAGGTCGCCTTGTGGTGGAACGATTCCTACCACGAGCATGTGCTCGCCTTCACCAACAACATTCCGCAGCGCGACGGCGGAACTCACCTGGCTGGATTTCGCGGCGCGCTGACTCGGCAGGTGACGGGCTATGCGGATCGCTCCGGCCTCAGCAAGAAGGAAAAGGTCGACCTGACCGGAGACGATTGCCGCGAGGGTCTGACCTGCGTCCTCTCCGTGAAAGTGCCCGACCCGAAATTTTCCTCTCAGACCAAGGAGAAGCTCGTCTCCTCCGAAGTGCGGCCTGCGGTCGAAGGCCTCGTCAGCGAGATGCTCGGCCATTGGTTCGAGGAGCATCCGCACGAGGCGCGGGCCGTCGTCGGGAAAGTGTTGGAGGCGGCGCAGGCGCGCGAGGCGGCGCGCAAGGCGCGCGAGCTCACCCGGCGCAAGGGCGCGCTCGACGTCGCTAATCTGCCGGGCAAGCTCGCCGATTGCCAGGAGCGCGATCCGGCCAAGGCCGAACTGTTCCTGGTCGAGGGCGATTCCGCAGGAGGCTCCGCGAAGCAAGGGCGCAATCGCGAATATCAGGCCGTGCTGCCCTTGCGCGGCAAAATCCTCAATGTCGAGCGTGCGCGCTTCGACAAAATGCTTTCGAGCCAGGAAATCGGCACGCTCATCACGGCGCTCGGCACCGGCATCGGCCGCGACGATTTCAATCCGGATAAGCTGCGCTATCACAAGGTCATCATCATGACCGACGCGGATGTCGACGGCTCGCATATCCGCACTCTGCTCTTGACCTTCTTCTTCCGTCAGATGCGCGAGCTCATCGAGCGCGGCCATCTCTATATCGCGCAGCCGCCGCTCTATAAGGTCAAGCGCGGCGCTTCGGAGCAATATTTGAAGGATGAACGCGCGCGCGAGGATTATTTGATTGGCAACGGGCTTGACGGGGCCGTGTTGCGGCTTGCGGGCGGCGTCGAGCGCGCCGGTGCCGATCTCCGCGCCATTGTCGAGGAGGCGCGGAGCGTCCGACAGGGACTCGCCGGGCTGCACTCGCGCTATGATCGCTCCGTTGTGGAGCAGGCGGCGATCGCCGGCGCCTTGAAGCCCATCTCCTCTGAAAACGCGGCCGAGGCGGAGGCGATCGCCGAATCGATCGCCGCGCGTCTCGATGAATTCGCCGAGGATATGGAGCGAGGCTGGCGCGGCCGCGTCGAGAACGGCGGCTATGTCTTCGTGCGCGAGCTGCGCGGCGTTCTTCATGCCGCGACTCTTGACGCAGGTCTTCTCGCTTCGGCCGAAGCGCGCCGCCTCAATGATCACGCCCAGAGCCTGCATGACATCTTCGCCCGTCCGGCGCTTTTCCTGCGCCGAAGCGATGAGACGCAGGTGTCGGGGCCGGGCGATCTCGTCGAGGCGGTCATGGCCGCGGGGCAGAAGGGCATTTCGCTGATGCAGCGCTACAAAGGCCTCGGCGAGATGAACCCCGGTCAGCTCTGGGAGACGACGCTCGACCGCGAGGCGAGATCCTTGCTGCAGGTCAAGATCAAGGAAGGCGACGACGCCGACGATATTTTCGTGAAGCTCATGGGCGACGTCGTCGAGCCGCGCCGCGAGTTCATCCAGGAGAACGCGTTGAGCGTCGCCAATCTGGATGTGTGAGGCGCGTGCGTGACCGACAACGCAGAAGTCTGACTATTTCGAGGGGGGGTAGTCTGACTCAGTTTGCATGGAAATCCAACTCGCTTACGCTGTAGGCGACACGTTCGCGTATGGCCGGCGTCGATGAAAGCTCCTTTTCGCATTGCGACGGCCCAGAGCCGCATCACCCCGGATGTTCGCGAGAACGGGCGACAAGTCCGCGATCTGATGTCCGCCGCCAAGGCCGCGGGCAGTCGACTTGTCCATTTCTCGGAGGGGGCCCTGTCAGGATATGTCAAATCGCAAATTAATGATTGGACAGAAGTGGATTGGGGGGCGCTCCGCGAGGAATTGGATGCTGTCTCCAACCATGCGGCCCGCCTTGGTCTATGGACAGTTCTAGGCAGCAATCACCGGCTCGCGCCGCCCGATCGTCCCCATAACAGCCTTTATGTCATATCGGATGAGGGGGCTCTGGTTGGACGATACGATAAACGTCTTTGTTCGCATGCCGAGCTGAGCGACTGGTATACGCCCGGAGTCGAAGCTTTCGTCTTCGATGTCGACGGAGTTCGCTTCGGTGCCGCGCTTTGTATCGAAGTGCAATTCCCGGAATTATTCATCGATTATGGGAGACGCAATGTGGATTGCATGTTGTTCTCCGCCTATTCCAATGATCCGATCTTCGGGCTTTTAGCGCGGGCCCACGCCGCGACCAACAACTTTTGGCTGAGCGTCTCTATTCCTGCGTTATCGGACAATCGTCTGTCCGCCGGCTTAATCGGACCTGACGGCTATTTGCTCGCGCAAGCCGAAACAAATGGCGTGGAACTCTTGGTTCATGGAGAGATCGACAAGGAAAGCCCACAGTTCGACATTGCGATCAACAAGGCGCGGCCCTGGCGCGCCGCTGTGAGATATGGCGCGATATATGCGCCACGCCGCGTGACGGACGGACGGATCGACGATCGAACGTCATTCTTCACCGCTTGACCGACCAAAGCGACGAGTGGAAAGCAGCGCCAATTCATGGTGCGGAAGGCTTGATGCGCTCGTCCTGATAAGCCATTGGAGGGCGTTTTAAGTTGCGAGGCTGCGAACAGACCGGCTGTCCGAATTCCGGCCGTTGTCAGCAACCTCCATTCATCTCATGGCCGATATGCTCGCCACACTCGGTGCCATGAGATGAATGGCGGCGGCTTGCGATCTCACTTGGTAATTTCCCTGGCGAGGCGGCGTTTACGCCCAATTGGAGCGATCATCATGCAGACCAAGACCTTCGAGGTGACCCATAGCGACGCGGAATGGCGTCAGCTTCTGACCCCTGAGCAATATGAAGTGTTGCGCGGCCATGGAACGGAGGCGCCGGGCAGCTGCGCGCTCAATCATGAGAAGCGCGCCGGAACCTTTTTCTGCGCGGGCTGCGGCCAGAAGCTATTCGTCGCCAAGATGAAATTCGAGAGCGGCACCGGTTGGCCGAGCTTCAACGATCCGGTCGAGGGCGCGATCGAGACGACCGAGGACCGCAGCTATGGGATGCGGCGCACCGAGGTTCATTGCAGCCGCTGCGGCGGACATCTCGGTCATGTCTTTCCCGACGGCCCGCCGCCGACAGGCTTGCGCTATTGCATCAATGGCGTCGCGCTGAATTTCGAGGCGGAGTAGGGCGCTTTCGGCTCCGCTGCGCGCGCTTTTTCCCTTTTCGTACAAATTCGCCGCAACGCGTGACCACGCGTTGCGGCTTGAATCGAAAAAATCACGAACCCGTTTTAATCGCTCGCCTTTGATCGTCGCGGCGCCCCCTCCGGTCCCGGCGATCCAAACGTGAGGAGATCGTCGATCGATTTTTTCTGCGCTTTCGACCATTGGACGAATTGTCCGCAGATCTCTGGTTTTGGGGCGCGCGAGTCTTTCGATTTCTTCTCCCGCGGAGTCTCAGTGCAGCGCAGTGACATGAAATTTTGCAGGCTCATCGAAAGCTGCAGCGAATAATCCGAAGAATAAAGTTGGGAAGCGCTGAAAACGGCGCCGGAAGCGACATTGCCATAATACATCATTCGGAAACTTTGCTCCGTTTGCGGCCGCAGGCTGGCGTCGAGCTTCAAATGAGCGCCATTGGCGGAAAATTCCGGCAGGATGGCCACGTTCGGAAAGCCGGCGGTCTGGTGGCATCCCATGCAGGAGGCTTTCGCATTGTCGACAGGGCCGGCGAGCCTCCCGCCATAGCCCAAATGATCAAAATTGAGGGGAGGGGTCGCCAAATCCTTGACGGCTTGCTCGTTGATCCATTGCTCGGTGAGCTTTTCCCGGCTGCAAGGTCCATCGGGGCCGGCGCAGGTTTCGGCGAAGGCGACCTTCGGATTGTTGCCCCATTGCAACCCGAGCGGAACCATACGTTTCCACGGCGTGTCCCCTTGGGCGTTCCCGTCATAGCCGAAGGTGCCGAGCAGCCATCCGGTGAGGCTGCGGTCGTCGCGGACCGAAACGTCGATCTGGATGAGGCGAATCGCGCCGATGGCGCGCTCGAAGCGCGAGATCGGTCCCTTGTTGCGCCAGCTCGGATCGTCATTGACGAACACATGCGCTTTCCATTCGAGCGCGTTCTTCACGATCGGCAATTGCGTCTCGTTCACCGTCGAAAAGAGAAGCTTGATGATGAAGGAGCCATTCGGGAAATTATTGAGCCCGGCCGGATCAGGGTTCAGCGCCCCAGGTTTCGGATTGTTCGGATCGCAATAGACTTGCCCGACGCCGAAGCCCGCGCGATCGTTGAGATAGGCGCCCGACCAAGTGTCGACGAAATCATTCTGCAGCGTGCTGAGAGTTTTACCCGACGAATCGAATTCATGGGTGAAGCCATGAACGAATTCGCGTCCGTCCGTGCCGGGCCAGTCCGATGCGACCTCGGTGTTCCAGTCCATCCATGGCATGCCGTACCATTTCCGAACCTTATTATCTTCGACGTAGAAATCGACGTCGACATTGCCTTCGAGGCCGTAGTCGAGAAGCGCCTGGAGATAGGCGCGCGGATCTACAGGACCGCCGTTCTCGAAGCCGATCTTGAGCCATGGATAATCTTCCATGGGAGGCAGATGGTTCGGATAATCCTGGCTGAGCTTGAAGACGCGGCCAGCGTAGCTTGTGGGCGGATCGCCGCCCTGGCCCTGGCGATAGAAATCCTTGAACGTCCCGCGCACGCAATCTTTTCGCGCGAGCTGGTTACGTGTGGAGTCATCTGTGGCCTCGGCCGATTGGATGAGGATTGCGCTTGTGAATAGGAACGCCGAAATGGCGAGGAAAAGCGTGCGGCTTCGCGTCGTCATGCTGAATCCTCCTGGCATATTGCAGCGCCCGCGGACAGGGGGGCCGCTCGATGCGCAATAGCTCAAATTTCAAATGCTCAAGCGCCTTCTCGTCAATCGCCGAGACTAATGCTCGATGTCTAGCGACGGGATATTCCCAGATGAGGCCGGCGTGAAACTTTCTTATGCGCCGTATGATCTAAAATACCTCGCATTTGGCCGCCGATTCGGCGAAAAAGCGAAATATTTCCAGCTGAAGCGGAAATATTAAAGCGCGGGTCTCCGCTCTGGACGCCTGCGAATCCATCGCTTCGCTTTCTTACCGGCAAGCATAAGACGCTGATCTCATCCACGCTAGGCCTCGCAGTTCCCAGCGCCGATCGCGCTGTCAATCGCTCATGATCAGCGCCCAGTAGACTTTATAGCGCGTGCCTGGCGCATAGGCTGTCGCAACGCCCAGGCGGCGCATATGCGGGTCGAGCAGATTGGCGTTATGACCCGGAGAGTGGCGCCAACCTGCCATCACGTCCGCCAAGGCAAAATAGCCCGCGGAAACATTTTCGACGGCGGTCCTTTGGCCGAGCTTCGCCGCGTCGAGGCGTTTTCTCAGCGTCCCCTCAACCTCATGGCTCAATTGATCTTGCGCGGCCATGGCGTTGGCCTGCGCCTGCGCGAGTTTCTGCAGAATTGGATCGGGCTCGACCGCGGAAAACGCATGTTCGCGCCGATATTGCGAGATCGCGTCCGCTGCGGCTGCGGGATCGACATGCGTCTGACTCGCGGCGCACTCCCGCGGAGAAGCTTCGATTAGAGCTGATCGCCGCGGCTCCTCGGCGCAGGATGCGAGCAGGAGCGACATGATGAGGGACGTCGAGCGAAAGGCGCATTTTTGCATGGGTGTGCGGACGCTCTGAAAAGATCATGCCCTTGGCGTTCATCGTTGCGCGATTTTGCGAGGAGGCGGCGCCTTTCGCAAGGCTTTGGTCCCGCTTCGATCTTTCGCCGTGGAGAGATCTGCGCCGCAGAGGGCTCGCGGAGGAGGGCGGGCGCCTGAACCGGAGCGCTTGCCGCGGCGGCGCGTCTAATGAATAGGGGCGCTTAATGAGTTGGTGCGGCAATGCCTGAGCTGGGGCGGAAGTCCGCCTGAAGTTCTCCAATGTGCTTGCAGCGTAAGTCTGCGCGTTATAGAACCCGGTTTGATCGCTTCAAGCTCCCTTCGTCTAGCGGTCTAGGACGTCGCCCTCTCACGGCGAAAACAGGGGTTCGAGTCCCCTAGGGAGCGCCAAGCAAATCAATAACTTAGATTGATTTTCACCTTCGTCTCACACAGCTGTCTCACACAAGCGCTTCCTGCCTTTTGGAGCGAATGCGCCGATAGCCCGCGATCTGACGCGAAGAGCTTTTCCAGTAAGATTGCGGCGGCGCGCTTGAAGACAGCGGCTGAGCATTGACCGAATCGGCCGGAGCCGATCTCCTGCGCCCATGGGCAATCTTTACAGTCTCACCAGAAGCCAAGGGGCCATGCGCCGGCTTTTTCGGATCAAGCGCGATCTGACCGGCAACCTACCGGCCCTGCCGGCGGTCTATCCTGGCACCCTAGCGCCCGTGATCCATTTCGCGCTGGGCGGTGAGCGCGAGCTTTCCTTGATGCGCTGGGGCTTCCCGCCGCCGCCAAACCTCGGCAAGGCTCCTGTCACGAATGTGCGCAATCTGAAGTCGCCCTGTTGGCGCGGCTGGCTGAAGGCGAAATGGCGCTGCCTCGTGCCGGCGACGTCGTTTTACGAATGGACCGACAGCCGGCCAAAAGTCACGCATTGGTTCGCCCTCGACGAGAGCCGGCCGATTTTCGCTTTCGCGGGGATTTGGCGCTTATGGACGGGCGAGCGGAAGGGCGAGACGGGCGAGCATCGGCTCTTTGCGTTTTTGACGACGGAGTCGAATGACGTCGTGCGGCCGATCCACGCCAAGGCCATGCCCGTTCTGTTCACGACGGCCGAGGAATGGGGCGCCTGGCTCACGTTTCCTGTCGACGAAGCGACGGCTCTGCAGAGGCCTTTGTCGAATGAGGCACCACGGATCGTCGCGACGGAGGAGAAGAGCCATCGAGCCCCTCTTCCATAGCTATTAGAAAAATCCGAGCCTCTTCGGGGTCGGTTCGATCGTGGTGTGCATTGCGCCAGAAACGGCTATCGAAAGCGTCCCTAATGCAGGTTTAGAATGCTTTGCTCCTTATATCTTAATAGTGAGGCACTTGGCAGGACACCGTCAAAGAGGCACAAAAGCGGGCATGCCGACCCGCCGACCGAGGACAGTAGCCGAATGTCCCTCGTTGCTCCTTAACTTCGAAATCAGCCGTTCCCCTAGCCAAAGACGCTTTAATCCCTGTAAACAGTACATGTTATGGTGTTAAAATGCAAAGTTTGCGGCGCGCCAGTTCCTCCTGAAAAGAGGGACTGCCAAGCCTGTGGCGAAGACAATGGCGCTCCCAATGTTCGACTGGCTCAGTCTGAAGCCGAGCGAAAGGCTCTGATGCGCCGACTGAAGGACTCTGAAACCTCAACCAAGGCCCGCAACTGCGGCGATGTGCTTGACCGTTTCGCCGACGCGGTTCTCACGTCTTACGCTGTAATCGCGCGATCACTTGCCGTTGTCCAGGATTTGGTTGAAGGAGGTCGAACGTACACTAATTACCATAGACAACTAGCCTCGGGCGCGAGGCTAGCCGAAGACAATGAGTGGGACCGGACCCGGACTCAGGTGGATGCCGCGCTGTTTCCTAACTTCCATCAAGAGGTTGTTTTTGCTTCGCTAAGCCTCGATTGTCGTGGAATGTCGGGGTATGGCGAGTATGTGATGGTGCTAAAGGAGCCTCTGATCGCCCGACGGGCATCTGTTTTCGAAGCAAACCCCTACGACCTTGTCGATAAGCTAGGCTGGTTATTAACTAAGCCAATTCCGCCTGGCTATCGGGCGCCTTGGAATGAGAGGCAGCTGCTTGCAAAGGCGAAACTTCATTCAGAGCTGACGGCAGCCACAGCAGATGCCGACTTCCCGTCGATCTTAGCCTGTGACCGCGGCGGTACGGGGAATAGCGACTTTATCGAGGTGCATATTTACGGTCCCTTGAACATGCACACGATAGAGAAGGTGGTTGGTCCGAAGCCCCGGACCAGAGAGGATCGTTTGATCTTCAAGCGGCTCGAGCAAAAGCTCTCTGAGATCGGCGCAAAGCTGGAGACGACGTGATGGAAGCTTTAATTTCGGGCGTCGCCGCGCGGGTAGTATTTCTGTCCGGCGCAGAAGTGTCTTACATCGACGCTGAGCAGCCCACGGAAAGACACGTCTCCAACCGCGCTTCACTACCGTATCTTCTTGCGGACGCCTATGACGTCGAATTATTGAGTGACGCCACGGTAGAGCAAGCGTTCGACATCCTTCTAAAAAAGTGGAGCATAGACAGATCGCTGAGAATGCTTCAGGTTGCTCTCGATTCTGAAGAATCTGCGGCGATGCGCGAAGAAGCTGCATCTTATCTTTCTTCCCTCATTCGGCCGCAGGGCGTTAGAGGTGGCGTAGAGAACGCTGCGTTCTCATTGGCATTGCCTGAGAGTTCTGATGCAAACGAGCTGGAAAACCTTTCGTGGCGGGATAACGACCTTTCCGAACTACTAGGAAAACTGATTTCCCACCAAGGTGAGATCGTAGCTGTACGACGTGCCTGGGATTCCCTGCCGGACCAGTTGTTTATTGGTCACCAAAACCGCAGCCGTGCGGAGTTAGTTGCAGTTTCGACCGGGGCTTTTCGAGAACTGGCCGAGGCTTTGAAGGATTTGGCGCGTCTAGAAAGTGCCATTTCCAACTGCTACTTCAAGCTCAAATCGCAGCCAAATTACAGAGAGATTGTCCAGCAATGGACCGGGAATTTTGCCAATAAGAATATAAGGCGCAGAACGAAGCGCAATAACGAGATTTACGAGAAATTAACAGAAGAGGATGAGTCGTACATCTCATTCTTGTCTACTCCAATACATGAACAGTTCGTCAATGTTAGCAAACAAAAACGTGGTATTGTTGAACAATTAGAAAAAGGAAATGATAGTCGCGCCCGCAGTTTCACGGAGCAACTAATTAATTCCCAACTTTTGAATGGGAAACCTGAGTACGCTGCGAAGTCACTATGTTCTCTGGCGCAGGAGGCGCGGCGTGTCGGCAACACTAATCTGCAATTGGAATGGGTTCATCGAGCAACACAGATTGCGCCTGAAGACGCTTGGGCTCACGGCCAGGCTGGGGATGTATACTTTTCCGTGGCTCGCTTCAACGAAGCGTACAGCGAGTACGAAGCTGCAAGCCGTTGGGGTATGGGCCGTCGTGGAGAAACCGGTCAAGCAAAAGTCCTTGCAGCGACTGGTCACTTGGATGATGCGCTGAAATTGTGTGCACTCGTCATCGCCAAATACCCAAACGATCCCGAAGCTTATAGCTCTCGCGCGCAATACAGCGAGATACTACGCGAGATGTGGCGCCTTGAAGATGCGCTCCTATCTTATGAGGAAGCCGTTGAGAAGTATCCCGACCAACGCGCCCTGCGCTGTGGTCGGGCTGCCGTTTTATCTGATATGTCTCGGCTTACCGAAGCGTTGGAAGCTTATAATGGAGTCATTCGTGACTTTCCAGGCGACGTTTTTGCCATGACAGGTCGTGCGGATGTTTTGAAGAACCTTGGAGAGTTGGAGGCGTCGCTTGACGCCTACAATGAAGCTATTGCGCAGTTTCCTTTCGAGCCGGTTCCACTTTGCGGAAAAGCTGAAGTGCTGCGCTCGATGGGCCGATTTGACGATGCATTTGCAACCTATCGCGATGCTAAAGAACGGTTCCCTTATCACCCTGGCGCATTTTCCGGGGTTGCAGAAGTTTACAACGACCTAGAGAACTTCGATGCTGCTCTCGCTGCTTACGAAGAGGCCCTAAAGCAGTTCACGCATGACCGCAGAGTTCGGAACGGCCACGCCAACACGCTGCGATATGCTGGGCGCTTCCACGAAGCTCTACAGGAATACGAACGCATCGTTCACCAGTTTCCATACGACCTTGTAAGTCTCTGCGCTCGAGCGAATATGTTGAAGGCTCTCGGCCATTATGACGACGCGCTAAGGGCTTACGACGCAGTGCTGGATCAGCGTCCAAATTACTCATATGCGCGTCACGCGAAAGCAGCGATATACGTGATCCAAAGTGAATTCGATAAGGCTATAGAGCTAATTCCTGATCGCATTCCTAGAACGTCATCCGATTGGGTTGCACTTCATACTCGCGGTATGCTGCATCTAAGGAAAGAGGAATTTGAAGCAGCTCTAGACATCTTTACCAAAGGCGTCCTTGGAAGCCCCTTTCACGAGAATCGACGTTACTTTGAAAATGCGTTGGCGGCCACAAAGCTTCGCCTCGGCCATTTCCAAGAAGCGATCAATCATATTCGGCACACAGATACCGTAGTGTCGCACTTGTTTATGTCGCACTCATACGCTGCCTTGGGTAATGTCGAAGAGGCTCGAAAGGAGCTCGCCGCTGTTAACGACAATTCTTTACCGTCATTGATTGAGTTGAGGGATGAAATAGCTGCCCAGTTCAGATTAGTTGACCACCCTCCACAGCGGGGGCGAGCTTGGCTCCTTGATCGAGAAAGCGAAGTTCTACTTCAAGCAGCGTGATGTGATGTTGGCGAGTGAGGTGTCTCAAGTGAGCTACCTAAGAGGGGTACGGTGAGGACTCATGTTTTTGGAAGACGACAGACCTTTCTGACGCATCTCCCTCGCCGCTATCCCACCAGAGCCTTAAGGCCTTTTTCTGCGTAAGGCCGTGGCCTTCCGGGACAGTCCGCTTCTTTTCACGAGCGGCGTCATTGTGGACACAACCTGCGGCTTTTGCGCTAGTCTTTGGCGGCCTTCGACCAATCAACAGGCAGTGCCGCCTTGAATCGTCTACAGATGCGGGTGACGATCAAATCCGACGCGTGGTTTGCTGCCACAGCCAGTCCCCCCGACAAAGCGCAGCCTCTTAGGCAGGTTCGCGGGAGATCTGAGGGCGTCGGCGACGCCAGATCCTCAAAGAACGCACCGCAGCGCTCCACTCCAGGGTTCGGCGGCAAGCAGATCACGCCCTCCCCCCCACTAGATGCGCGAGCAGATCCGTTATCCGCACGTCGGCGCCGTATTTGTCGGCGAGCCGGGCGAGACGCTTGCTCCCGTGCCGGCTGCATTTGGTGCAGGCGAGCCAAACCCGTACATAGGGATGAGGCCAGGGTGTCGTCGTCCGTGTATAGAACATTAGCGCGCGATCAAGGGCCTGTGATCGCCGCCGTCCAAGTCGCCGTTGCGCAAGAAGCAGACATGCAATACCGCGTTGAAGCCGGTCAAGGTAGAACCGCTTCCGAATTGCGTTGGACCGGTGTTTCATCACGTCGGTGTCGCGACGGGGACTGATGGTTCGACGGGGTTTGCCGGATATTCCTTTAGGCGCATAACCTTCGCAATCGTTGCGTGCCGAACGGTTTCCTTGTCGACGCCGAAATGCAATCTCCTATGACAATTTGGGCAGACCGCCACAGCGTTGTCGGTCTGATCCGGCCCGCCCTCCGCTAACGGCCGCACGTGATGGACCTCGAGAAAGGGCTCCCCGCTAGCATCTTTAAACGGCGCAGGGAGATCACAAACCTCACAAGTGCCACCGGCGGCGATCAAGACCCACCCGATCACATTAGGGTCGCGCAAATAACGCGTATATGAAGCTGTTGTCTTTCCGACGGCGCCAGTACCGGCAGGCGGAGGATTCGAAGCTCCGGCTTCCTCCATTTTTCGCTTCGCGCGACGCACCCGGTTACGAAGTTCGTTCGGATCGGAGGTCGGTTGTTCGGGTTGCAACGTTCGGTAGTCGGTCGGCTCAGCATCCGATCGGTGTAAGGGCACCGACCCGCGATCGTCGGCCGGCGCTATTCCCCTATTTCGTGCCAGCCGATCTTCCAGCTCACCCGCGGTGCGGCCGATCGCATCGGGCCACTGGAGAGTAAGCCGGAGCTTTTTGGTCGGATTGCCGCCCTTCTTGCCAGGTTTACGGCCGAGCGCTGCCGACTCCCGCCCAAGTTCGTGTCGAAATCTCTCGAGGTTGCCGAGGGCGGCCAGATCCAGAGGAAATGAAAAGCTGGGCGCAGAAATGCGCCGCCGCTCGGCGGCCCAATTGCGCGTCACGTTGCTGTAGACCTCGACGTCAGTCAGTTTCGCCGACTCTTGGCCTAGACGCCGGAGCAAGAGCTCAAGACCGAGGGCGTAATCAGCGTTGCGAGGCGGCCGTGGTCCGCCCTCCCCACCACCCCGAGACTCTATAACGAGGTAAGCACCGTCGGGCGCAGGCTCGACGGTGAAGATTGCATCGAGTTCATGTCCTTTGTCGTCAAGCGGTTTCATTGCAATCTCCGCGTGGGTGGGTCGCCCCCTAATCAGCGAGGACTTTTGACCTTCGCTTGGGCACCAAAGACGACACAGGTGATCGTTGCAGGGGCGGCGAACCAATGGTTCTAATCGCCGAGCTTGAAGGCGACCTCTTAAAATTCAGCGCTTCCGACCTTCCAAGAGTCGTAGACCTCTTACCATCCGCCCACCACTCTTCTAAAAGCTCAGTTCTCCGGTAAGCTCACGCGCTATGGCCGGAGCCACGGCCGGCGCTGCGATGATCTCGCGCCGCTCGACCAGCCTGGCGACTGGACGTTGGACAGTTAGCCGGTAGGCGAGCGCCGCGTGCTCGCGGCAATAGGGACACGGGAGGCGTCCGACCAAGCGGCCCCGTTCGATCGGAGCGCCGCAATAGAGAATCGCGCCGCGGCGGCCCCCGGCTGAGGCATCGGCGACAGGCCAGCGACAATCCCCGCGCTCGAGATCTTCGATCGTCAGCACGCCCTCAGCGCCCCGCCGGGGCGAACATATCGGAAAGCCCTCGGCTCTCAGTGAGCCCTAAGGCCGCTGCGCCTGCGCGTTGCGCCGCCGGAGGATTGGACCGCAACCGCGTCACCGCCTGGTTTCTGAGATAGGCTTGGATCGGCGTCGACATGAGCGCGCGCCCCGCGAGCGCCGGTGCGGCGACAGAAGCCACGGCCGCCGCGGGATGGCCGGCGATCAAAGCGCCGACAGCGCCGCCGCCTTCAAGCGCGCCTATCATGCGCATCGCTTGCTGACGCGGGACAGTCCCGGAGTTCGGCAGGGGTGGTAAGACGCCTGCTCCGGCGCGCGCGAGCTCGACGAGATCGCCATGACCTCTCACATAGTCGGATTTCGACCGAGCCGCGACGGCCGAACGCAGCTGCGCAGGCGAGAGTGCGCCTTGCGCCGTCTGTTCCCCGGCGCCGGCCATCGCCTTCTCCAGCGTTTTCATGTTCCCGTAATGCCGGCGCGCTTCGTTCCATGCCGCGGCGTCGGCCGGCGAGATCGAGCGCGTCATGGCCGCGTCCATCGCGTCCCGAACGCCTCGCAGCGCGTCGGCTGCCGGCGGATCGGCGAAGCGAAGGGCGTCGGCCTGCTTCGTCAACATTGAGCGCGTGTTTTGATAGCGCTCGCCATGAAGGGCGAAAGACGGGTCGGAGAGGTCGGCGATGATATTTTCGATCATCGGCCGTTGCTGCGCCGGGACGGCCGCGTTGCGGTAATCGCGCCGGACCGTGTCGATAGCGTCACGGAACGCCTGGTCTTTCGCCATCACGTTCCGGCTCGACAGGTCGTTGAACCTGTCGCCGATCGCCCGCGCCCCTTGGCGCATCACGTCCGGCGTGGCGAGCTGACCTTCAACCGGCGCGACGCCCATGCGCGCGAGGCCGGCGTTTGTGAATTGGCTTCTCTGACGCTCTGCAATGCGCTCGGCGCCGCCCCCAGCAAAGGGCGCGTCGCTGATCGCGCTTTCGAGCCATTGAAGCGGCTTGCTTCCGGTTTCCTGTCCCGCGGTCATCTCGACGCCTTCACGGCGAAGAGCGTCGACTAGCGGCCGGCGGGCTTCGGGGATCGTCAGAGGGCTGACCACTCGGCTCGGCGCATTGAGGATGGCAGGTCCTGCGAAGCTCCCCAGGACGCCGGCCACGGCCCGCGCCGCCGGCTCCCACTTCGTGCCTTTCGTCGCTTGGCCCGCGGCTTCCGACGTCACACCAGGGACGACGCCAAAGCGGATTGCGTTGAGCGCGCGAGCCGCCGTGCTGCCGGGCATGGCGATCGCGCCAGGGATCATCTCGCCGACGGTGCGCGCGTAGGCCGCTGTTTTGGATTGCGGCTCATGCAGCGCCCTGTCGAGATTGGCCCGAAACGCGTCTTCAGCGCCGTTGACGCCAAAGCCGCCTTCCTTTTGCGCTTGCTCCCGCTTCGCCTTCGTCTCGGCGGACACTGGCGGCATTCCGAGCGCGTAGCGCCCTGCGCCCTCAACAGCGCCGACGATGGTGTGCATGGCGCGCTGGCCCAAGTTCCCGAGCGTGACCGGCGTCAAGGCGAGCTCCGACGCGCCGCGCACGACGCCGCTCCCCAAAGATTTCAGCGCATCCATTGTGGGACTGTCTTTGGCTGCCGCGGGCGGGCGCGCTTGCCGGCGCGCGATCTCGGCTGCAAACGGATTGCTGCTCTTGGCCGACGCGGCGGGCGCCGCGGGCTCCCGGCTTTGTCGGCGCGTGATCTCGACCGCGAAGGGGTTCTCTTCGCTCATTACTGACCGTCCCTACCGAGAGCGCGCATGAGGTTTTGCATGAAAGGCGTCGTCATCGACGCCGGGCCGACGGGGAGAGGCTGCGGCTGAAGCATTTGCGGCGGCGCTGTCATCCGCGGTTGCGATTGCGCCGGCGCGACGGGAGGCGTGCTCGGCGTGGCGGGAGCCGTCGGCGCAGCTGTTTCCACGTCATCGGCAGCGGCCGGGACGGCGGGCGCCTGAGCAGCGCCGCCCGAAGCAGCCAGAGCGGCCGGCGTGGGGGCGGCTGGGGCGCTAGTCGCCCAAGTCGCCGGAGAAGCGGCGCTTGAAGCGGCCGGAGCGCTGCTCGGCGCTGACGAGCCGGGAGCAGGAGCCGGCGGAGCCGCTTGAGAGTTGAGCTCGTCATAGCGAGCGCGAAGCGCCGGCAAATGCTCGTCGGGAACGGTGCTTGGATCGAGCGTCTTGATTTGATCAAGCGTCATCGTGCTCGGATCGAGCGGCGCCGGCGCCGGCGTTCCGACAGACGCGCTCTTGACCGACGGAACAGCCCCGCTTTCGATCGCAGCGACATCCTGCTTGCCGAGCGGCCGGCTTGGATCGAACGGAGACATGATCGGGTGAGCGGCATAATAGTTTTGCACCGTCGCCGCCCAATTCTCGCGGTTCTTCGGGTCGGTCGCCAGCTGCGCCAGCGCCAGTTTATCCCGCTGGTCTTGCTCCATGACGTCGAGCATGGCGAGAGAGCCGCTTTTTGATTGCGAAAGACCCGGCTTGGCCTCCAAAGCCCGCAAGAACTCGGCTTGAGCCGGGCGCGGCGAGATCGCCTTTGACGCGGCCGTCGCCAAACGGAACCCGACGCTGTTGATCAAATCGGCTTCCGGGACGCCCGCGAGATCTTCGCCCACAATGTTGCCGAGCGCCCGCCTGGCCTTCAGCGCATATTCGGCGGCCGGGCCGTAAGTGATATTGTCGCCGCCCCTTTGGATGGCGTCGCGCATGGTGCCGATGTCGTTCAGCACAGAAGGCGCGGTCCCGCCGGCGGCGGCGACGTCGCCGATTTGCTTGCCGACGGCCTCGCCATAAGACCTATTTATCGCGCTCTCAGGCCCGCCGATGTTGATTTGTTGACCGCCGCCTTGAGAGAGCGCCCAACGCTGCATCGGCGTCGGATTGGCGTATTCGGCCGGCGTCATGGCGGCAGTGATCCTCGCCGCGACGTTCGTGTTCGTCTCGGGCTTCGTGACGTCCTTGTCGACGCCTTTGAGCGTCGAGACTTCGCCGGTCGCCGGGTCAGTGCGGAAGAGGGTGACGCCGGGAGCGGCCGACGCCTGGCCGTAAATCGGCGCGCGGTTCGGATCGCCTGGAAATTGGATGCTCTGGTCTTGAGACAGCACCTTCGGTCCGAACATCTCAGTGAGCTTCAAGTCCTTCTCGGCAGCTTCCTTCTGCGTCTGCGAAGCGCGCGATCCGGCGTAGCCGTGGAGCGCGATGTTGCCCATGTCGAGCGATGCAGGCGTTGCTCCAATCCGTTGCGATAGGGCAAACTCGTACGCGGCTTGCGGGTTGGCATATCCCGCGTCTTGAAAATCTTGAACGTCAGCCTCGTCGCGGGCGATCTTCGCGCGCGCGGCCTCTTGCCGTTGCGCAGCGGCGCGCTCGGATTTGATCTTTCCCGAAAGATAAATGTCGGTCCCGCTCGGCGGCGTAAACAGGCGGCTGAGATTGTCGAACCCGGCCTGAATGCCGTTCCCGGCGCTGCCGTTCGTGTACCAGGGGTTGGTTTTCACCGGCGAAGCTCCACGACATTATCGCCGCGATCGGCGTTGGATTGGGGCGGCGTCGGCGTCGGGCTGGCGGCGTTGACCCGGCGCGCCAGAGACACAACCTGTACGTCTTGAAGCTTGTGGATGTTGAACACAGCGGCCGCGCGGGCGGCCTCGAGATCGTCGCGCAGCCCTTCCATCGCCTGGGCGTTCAAGAGAAATTCCAGCTCGGCGCGGAACACTTTGGCTGCGGCCGTCGAGAAAGCCAGATCGGCCGCCGCGAAATCGAGTTCCTCGCCGCTGGTGTGTACCGGCACTTTGCCGGCGAGCGGGTCGCCTTGCTCCAAAACGGCGGCGTCGCCGAAATCCGACCAACAGCGTGTAAGACCTTCGAGCCCTTCAAAACCGAGGTCGAGAGCGGGCCGGAGCCGGTCCGGCGCGACTTTCTCGACGTGCGCGCGTGCACGGCGGATCTCGGCCACGATGCCGGCGGCGGAAAGATCGTCGCCCCACTCTGGATAGTCGGTGCAGGTGTCGGGGCCTTCGTACTCGACGGAAATGCGCGGCCCGCGCGAGCTTGAGATTAGCGCTTCGACGGCCTCCAGAAGCGCCTCAATCGGCGTATCGCTGAACCGGACGCGCACGAACTTCGTGTGAACGAACTCAGGTCCGGAGTTGCTGCGCATGAAGCGCGCAAACTCATCAAAAACGTCCTGTGGTGTTTGCGCCATCGGCGTCGCCTTCTGTTGCAGCGCGCGCCGCATTAATTACAGCTCGCTCGCTCTTACGAGCTGTAATATAAAAACCCGACTTTGTCAAGTTTGTGCCTGTTACATGGCGGGGCAGCGCGCGATGCGGCTTTTTGTTGGATTGTGTTGAATTAGCCGGGTGGGCCTGGCGCCACGGCCTGGCCGCCGGCATAGATGCGAGCAAAAGTTCGGGAGCGGCGAATTTTGGGGTGTGCGTGGGGAGCCGCTCAGGGGTGGTCGGCGGAGTGTGCCGGCAGGGTGGCGGGCCGGCCCTCCCGCCGCGCCTGCCAGACCCCTGACCGGCCGACGCCGGCCGCGCGCGTCGATCAGCGCAGCGCGCGCTCGGAACCCTCTTCGCCCTCAACCGGTAGGCCGCGCCGTCGGAGCTCGGCCCGAAGCATAATCAGCGATACTTGCGCGCGGTCTCGTATGCGCCGGGCCTCATCCGTGCACCGACGCTTGATCGCCGGGCTTTTGGTCGCTTTGGCGAGCGCGGCGAGGGCGGCCAAGGCCGCTTTGATTTCGGCCGCATTGGTCGCCGTGTTGAGTGCTTTGATTGCGGAAAACATCGCAGCCTCATCCATGCGCAAACCTCAACTCTCGGGGAGCTTGGTAGGTTGGACCGATTATGCCACGCGGGCAAGTTCAAAATATCGACGATTAGGCGGCATTGAGGAGCGCCTCCACTAGCCCCGTGAGCGAGAGTGATTGTGCTGCATCCAAACCAGTCTCGCGCGTCGAGATGCCTTCTCTTCCCTAGCCCTTTGTTGTGCCGCCGGGTCTGTCTCCTCCCGCGTTTGGCGCTTTCGCTTCTCTAAGAGTGCGAGAAGATCCGCCTCGTCAATGAGCACGGGGCGGCCGGGGATGTAGGGCAGCTGGCCCGAATTGCGCAGCCGCTTCACAGTTGACGTCGAGCAGCAAAGCCGCTCTGCGACTTCGCTCTCAAGCAAAAGTGTAATCTGCTTCGACGTCATCGGGGTCGGTAAACTTTATCGCGGCGTTTCGCTCTTCGCCTTTCCCCTCCCGATCGAGACCCGCGCCGAGCGACGCTTCCCTTGAGCGCCGATAGGGCCGCGCCGGATACCTCGAACCGATAGCCTCGACATGGTGCGACGGGCTCTCCGCTCTTCGGCAAAGGCCGCCGCGAACGCCTTTTCGATTGGCGCGCCGGAGCCGCTCCACGATAATTCGGTCTGCGGATCGGTCATGATGACGCGCCACGCTCTACCTTTCGCGCGGTAAGCGTCGACTTCAAGGCCGCGAGTCGCTATGTCCTCAAACATAGCTAAGAGCGTCGAGTTGTCTTTCGGCGCAGGGGCGTTTGTTGTGATAGTTATTATGGAGACTCTCTTGTGGGGAAATTGAGTTGACGACCAATAGGTGCGCACACCACGAGTTTACCGTCAAGAATTTTGTGTATAAGTCATTGATTTTATGTATGTATTAAGGACGTCTGTAATACAGACAAAAGAAAGCTCGCATCTATAGCCTTGAAACTGAGCGGCTTATTTGCATCGCTATCCGTTCAGAACTGTAGGGCGTTGTAGGATTGCCGCGCGCCGTCACCTCGCAGGCGAGCGCGCCGAGCGCCATTGTGTGGGCCGGCGCAAGCCGATCAAAAGAGCTTGGCCTCGTGACAGCCCGAGCAAGGCCTGATATTGCCTATCACACACATTGTTGTTGACTTTTGATAGGCTAGCTATCACATTGTCTTTACTTCTAGTGATAGGGTTTAGCGGGGGTTACGGCGATGATAATCGGGTATGCGCGGACAAGCACAGTTGAGCAGAAAGCCGGTTTCGAGGCGCAAGAGCGCGATCTAAAGGCCGCCGGCGTCGAGCGGGTTTTCATGGAGCAAACGTCATCCGTCGGCCCGCGTAAGGAGCTCGAAGCCGCGATTGATTTCGCCCGCGAAGGCGACGTTTTTGTCGTGACCAAGCTCGACCGGCTTGCTCGTTCGCTAGCGCACGTGCTCCAGATAGACGCGCGACTTGAGGCGAAGGGCGTGACGCTTAGGATTATGGCGCTTGGGATCGACACGGCGACGCCAACGGGTCGGTTGATGCTCGGCATGCTCGGGTCCGTGGCTCAATTCGAACGTGAAATAATGCTCGAGCGGCAAAGAGAGGGCATCGCGAAGGCCAAAGGCGAGGGAAAATACAAGGGCCGGGCGCCAACGGCCCGCGCGAAGGCGGACGAAATCGTCGCGCTGGCGGCGCAAGGCAAGACGCGAGAGGCCATCGCCAAGGAATTGGGCGTTGGCGTCGCGTCGGTCTACCGCGCCTTGAAGGCCGCGGCATAAAAGGGTCAGTCGAAGCAAGGGGGCAAGCCGGCGGCTGATGCGCCTGCCTCGCCTCGCGCAAGATCGCGCTCCGCCTGTTTCAGGACGCGCTCGGCCTTTTTTACCGCACGGTCCAGTTCGCTAGGCGTCATCTGGGAAAACGGCTTGGCGTCATCAAGCTCGTTCGCTTTGTCGAAAATCCCGCTCGCGCGCAAGATCGCGACGCCAGCTGTCGCCCGTGCTGGCGCAGGCGCCTTCGTGTCCTTCGCGACGGCTAGGAGCGCCGTGTAGGCGGCTCTCGCGCCGTCGCGCCGGATTTCCCGCCGCAGATCATCAAAATCGGTCGACGTCTGCGGTTCGTTGGCTTGCTTCTTCGTGGTCATGCAAACACCCCTTCTCGATAAGTTCGCCAATCAATCGAGCCGGCCGGAGCCTGCGGCGGGCGTGGAGCGGCCTTCGCCGCTTTCGGTGGCCTGCCACGCCGCTTTTTGAGCGGCGGACGCTCAGCGGCCGGGGCTGGCCGGTTTTCGGCCGCCGCGATGAGCTCCTGAAGCCACGCGGCGTTCTTGCGCGCCTGCTTTTGGCGCTCGCGGCCTGACTTCGGCCCAGGCAGTCGGTTTCGCATTGCGGCGCTCCGCCGCTCGAAAAGCTCGCGCTCGGCCGGCGTCATCGCGGCGACCTTTTCGGCGCGCGCCTTCGCCGCCTTCGCCCGTCGGGCTTCGACAAGCTTCACTTTGCGCGCGACGGCGGCCTCTCTCTTCGACCCTGGCGCTGGTGGTTGTAGCCGGTGCCAGTCCTTGCCTTTCGGGACGCGGCCCCCGTGGAACCGACACCGGCCATTCGGCAAAGCCCGTTGCTCGCACGGCTCGCCGTCGCGCTTCCGGCGCGCGCCGCACTTCGGCCCCGCCCAGCTCGCTTTGTTCATCGCGGCGAATTGGGCGCGGCATGCCGCCCTGAACTCCGGCGAAGCGCTGTGGAGACGAAAGGCCATCGGTACGGATCGGGTTTTCACGCCGGCGCGCCTTTCCTGCTCATGGGCCAAGATCTTCCACAACGAAACGTAACATTATAACGTTCTACTTTCCAGCGATCGAAACCCGTCTTTGAGATCGGGTTTCGCATCCGCATCCGATCCGCCGTCGCGCCCGCTTCTCATTTTCTTTGGACAACTTCGGACCGTCGCTGGCCCGCTCGCTCGGTCGATCCGCCGGCCGCACCGCTCGGACATCTTGTCTTCGCGCTTTTCTTTGGATGTGTGGGGTTCGCTCGCATCCTAATTTCCAATTAATCAGAAAGGCCGCAGATCAAATCGACGCTTGGCCTTAGTTTCCTGTGTCAGCTCTGCACGCTGGCTCTGCCTGCTGGCTTGGCGTGCTTGCCCCTTCTAAGAAAGGGGCAAGCACACGCCAGGAGAAGCGGGGGCTTTTTTTGGCGTGTAATCTTGGCGTGTAATTGATTTCGTCCAACACATTGATAAATAGCGATATTTTTGCTATTTGGCATGTTTGGCGTATTCTGGCGTGTTAGCTCTTGGCGCGTGAAAATCACACGCCAAAAGCACACGCCAAGAGGCCCCTTTTTGGCGTGTGGTTTTTCAATGAAAAACATCCGGGTTTTCGCCGTTGAGAAAGACATCTTGTCCGTTAACAGGTTTCAAAGACTGCGAGCCATCCCTGGTCAGAACATACAATTTGCCGCGCTTTCTGATTAGTTTGTCGCGCTCCAGCGCTTTCAGGCGCCACTCCAATTTCGCCTTCGTGACGCTGAGCGCTGCACTTCTTCGCCTCAGGGACGCTTCGGGGTTGTCGCGCAAGGTGATGAGGATGCGCCGGTCAAGGCCAGCGTCGCTAGCCTCGCGAGCTTCGACGGCAGCCTCCGTCGAGGGCCGTAGAACCGGGGCCTGGATCAACCGGCCATCTTTGTCGCAAACCGCGGGGCAGGTTTCGAGAGCCAGTTGAAACTCGATTGGCTGAAAGTTTTCGCCGCGAATTTTCCCAAACCATCCAAGCCGACAGCCTCCTGGCTCGTCGCGCGTCGGGCATCCGGTCCCCCACAACGTCATGTTCCCGTCAACTTCGTTCACGACCGATCCGGCTCCGAGCGGGACAAGGTTGTCCTCGCCCGCGTTCTTCGTCGGGTGTGCAGCGATCACGACTGCCGGCTTGCCGGGGAGCAGACCGAACGGCCGCCAGCGGCGAATAAATTGAAGGCCTTGAGTTGGACTATTGACGTCGTCGCCCGTAAACGCGGCCATGAGCGTATCGACGATGACGAGCAAGAACGGTCCAACTCCACACTCTGAAAGGCGTTGCACGTCGGCCAATATCGCCTCGGGGGGCTTTTTCGCGTCGAGCACGTAGAGCCGCCGGTCGAGCGCGGACGCGTCCGCGCCGTAAGCGTGAGCGGCGATCATGAGCTTCATACGGAAGTCTTCGGGGTTCTCGAACGTGCAATAGAGCACGCGGCCTTTTTCGACCTCAAGACCGAGAATGTCTTTTCGTCCGGTTGCGACGGCGAGCGCCAGAGCGGACAGAAACGCGGTTTTGCCGGCCCCGGTTTTTCCGGTCAGCGTGTATAGATACGCCGTCATGAAAAGTGGCTGGACGACGTAATTCAGCGGCGTGTACTCGGCCGTGAACTCGGAGAACGATTTAGGGCGCGCGCCGGCCTTCGCCACTGTATCCCGGCTTGGCGCATCGTCCTCAATAACGTTGAGGAAGACCTCAGGCGCGGTGCTTGACCTCTCGGCCCATTCGGCCGCCTGTGTAACGTATGCAGGGTCGGCGCTCGCCATCGCATGGGTGAATTTCCCGCCGCTGTGCTTGATCGCTAGCCGGTAAATGTACAGCGCGCCGAGCCGGCTATCCGTGAAGCTGTCCCATGTCGTCTCGTCGTGATGGGCGTCGCGCTTCGCCCAGCGCGCCGCCCATTCGCTGAACGCCTCGAACCCGCGAGCATTGTCCTCATACGCGCCGAAGCAAGCGCGCGCGACCTCGACATACGCCTTGCGGTCCTCGAACGCGCCGTCATTTGGGAGCGCCTTCATGGCAAGGTCCAAAATATCGGGATCGCCGCGCAAGTCCGCTTGGGTTTGAACGAACCTCTTGACCTCGGCTGTTGGGACTGGCGTGAAATCAACGTTGAGCGGCCGGCCCTTGACGTGGCGCGTCTCGAAAGGCGCTCCCTCGTCATGCCTGCCTTCATAGAACAGCCGGTTCAGGTCAGCGCCGCTCTCGTCAATCTTGAAGCCGAGCTCAGCAGCCGTCGCGAAATAGCCCCGCCTCCAAGTGAGGCGCGCGGCCGTAGGGTTTTCGAACGCGCTGGCGATCCACGGCTTTTCGAGTGGAATAACGACGCGGAACCGCGGCTTTTCGCTCCTATGCGAATGGGTCGTATAGATGACAGCCTCTAGGCCTCGCGCCTTGAGACTGGCCTCCGCGGCGGTTATGGACATGCCGCCGTCGTCCAGATCGAACACACAGGCGCTGATGCTCTGCACAGCGCTGCCTGAGCGCCTGCGCTCCTGTCGCATCGCGCCGTCTTTGCCGCGAACGTCGCTCAAACCGAGCGACGTCGGGATAAAGCAGCTGCCATGCTTTGGACCCGCCACGTGCTTCAACAGCCGCTCTCGGACCTCAGGCCAAGGCATCTTGACGGCCTCGGGCCACGTCGGCTGCGTCTTGCCAGTGGCGTAGGTCTCGCCGAACGTGATTTGAACCTCGACGTCGGCGCCCGGACTTTCGGCCGGCAAGGCCGCCGGAGTGGGAGTGTCCAACGTCACGAGCTCAGCGGCTGGCTCGGGCGGCGTCTCAGCCTTGGTCGCGGCGGGCGGCGATGGCGGCAACAACCCGACATCAATGCAAAACCTGATTGCCGCGTTGGCGCGCGATGGCTTGCCGCTCGTCGCGTCGATCATCTCGGCTTCAGTCGCGCCGAGAGCGGCGAATAAATCGGCCTCCGGGCGAGTGTCTTGGAGCGCGAGTTCGGCAAACGCCAGGATATCTTTAAGAGGAAGAGCCTTGCAACATTCTGCGTTTTCGGGTAGATGATTTAGTGTCATCTGTTGAAACTTTCTGGAATACCGGGCTTCGCTAATCCCCTTAGCGGAGCCCGTTTTCATTTGCGGCTGCTTGAGTCCTTGGCTTCGCGAATGCCGGCGGCGCGAGTGTCGTCAGTGATTGGCTGCACCGTTGGCGCGGGGCGGCAGCGGCGGAGGCGTCGGTTTGATCGGCGGCGTTGGTTCTACGGACATGGAAATATTGCCTGTTTTGATCGCTGATAGAATTTGTGCGCTCGATTATTCAGGGGACTTATCGCTCGTGTGGTCTGAGTTTCGCGTGGACGACGCTGCCGCAGGAGCCGCAACTTGGGAAGCAGCGACGCGCGCGAGGCTCTCAGTAGAGATCCAGCCGCGCCCATTGTCCTGCATGACATGTTCGAGGTCGCCCGAAATGACGCGCTCTTTGACGAATTCGATAGGCTGACCGAGCGACTCCGCGGCGGCGCCGACGGTAGTAAATCCCAAGCTCTCGTAAAGAGCGCAGGTCGCCATGTCGCGGTTGATCTTTTCATCAAGCAGCGGCGCGAGCGCGCGTCTCAGCGCCGCAACGTCGCTTGCCCGCACGGCGTTGAAAACACGCTTGGCGAACTTGTCGCGGCAATTGTCTGGGAGCGCAGCCGAGCAGTCAAAGGGCACTCGCATTCGGCCGCCGGGGATCTTCTTCACGGCCGAATAAATGATCCAGCCTTTCGTCGATTGTACGGGCCACTCGCCAACGCGCGCGCGCCGGATGCGATACTTACAGCCGGGGTTGGCGGCGAACCAAGCGCGGTCGTCAGCGTAAAAACTTGGCGTCGTCATAATTGCGCATCTCCGCTTTTTGGGTGCTGCGCTGTGAAGGCCGTCTCGGCTTCGATTTGCTTGATAGGCCCAGCACAGGCAAAGACGGTAATCGGGCCGCCCTTTCGCCTATCGTCGGCGGCGGGGGGAGAGCGCGAAGGATCGGAGAGTGGCGGCTCCACCAACGCGTCGAGAGGCAACTAGCGCGGGCGACATCCGCAGGCAGGCGACAACATCAGCCCAAAGTCGCTGGCGCCAGGGCTCGACAATCTTGGTCATCATGAGGCACCGCCGGTTAGCCAGTTCGCCCGCGCGATTTCGGAGCGTTTCTGCCGCGCGGCCTTGCCGCGCTCTGACGCTGTCCACGGCTCGGCGCTCTCTATGAGCTTGACGAGGCTGGATGTCTCGACGAGGACCCGGCCAGCAAGCCGTTTTAGGACTAGGTTGCCGCGGGCCGCCTCACGACGGATTGACGTTTGCGAAAGGCCGCTCACTTGGCTGGCGAGCGCGAGCTGCGTTAGGGGGCGGTCCCTCCACGGCAGTTCATCTTTTTTGCGAGCATGGCCGGTCCCGGCTCGCGGCGTGACAGCCACTTGCGGGTCTTTCTTTTTGGTTTGCATGGTGTCCTCGTCTCAAACAGACTAAGGTGCCAAGCATACACAGACATACACGACAGACAAACGAGCGAGTGCGCCCAACAGCGCCCAACTAACGCAGTTAAGTGTTTGGCGAGACTTAGCTACGGAATGTTGAACACAAGCAGTCACAGTGAAAATAAATGTTGGAAGGGTTGTTTTGGTCGCTACGCCGCATCCTCCTCGACGACTTGCAACTGGACCAGGGCGGCTGGCGCGAGCGTCATAATGGCGCGCCGGGCGAGCTCCTCCGTGGCGTCGACGATAAAGGCCGCATAATGCTTTTCGATCATCGCCGTGCTTGTATCGTGAAGCGCCGCCACGAGGCGCACCGGCAGGCCGCAACGCAAGCCGCGCACGATTGATGTATGGCGCAACGCGTACATGACTGTCCCGGCTGGCAGGCCGGCCGAGGCGACCGCTGCGCTCCAAAGTCGAAGCGCTTCGCTCGCTGTTTTCCAGGCTTGCCGGTCGACCCGTTCCCACTTGAAAGGCCCAGTCTGTCGCGAGTGCCAGCGCATCAACAGCGGCTCATGCCCACGGCGACCGTTCAGCGCCGGCTTCAATCTGGAGACGACGTCATCTCCGACCGGGACGGCAATGCGCGCCGCCTGCTTAACGCCACGGCCCTTCTTGGAAACCGGGAGCATCACCCGGAGCCTGTCGACTTGAACGTCTGCGACCGTGAGCGCGGCGAGCTGAGAGAAGCGGGCGCCGGTCGAAGCCGCGAGAAGCACGAGACGACCGAAGTCGCCGGTCTCATCCAACGCAAAGGCTGCATCCGCAAGGCCTCGAACGTCGGCGTCCGATAGCACCTGGCGCCGGGCCTCCGTCGCGGACGGCAAGGCCTTCGTGCCGGACTTTATGTCGCCTAGGATGTGCGCCGGAAGTTCGCGGCGCTGCCTCTCGACAGCGGCGTTGAGCGCCGCCCGAAGATCGTTCAAAAGGCGATTTATGGTCGAAGGGCGAAGCGTGTTCGGCAATCCGTCGCGCCAACGCCGGATGCTTGCGGCGGTCAGCTTCGAAAGCTTCAGCTCGGCAAAGCGCTCATCGGACAAGACATGCTTCCCGAGCCGCGACTTGGCGTCGGCCCCGCTCGCTGATTTGGCTTCGCGCTCCGAGATGTACGCCTCGATCGCCGAACGCACGGTCGGAGCCGTGGCGACGACGTCGCCCGTTTGGCGCGCTTCGATGCCTGCGTATTGCTGGCGCCCCCAGCTGAGGGCGGCGGCGATCGCCTGCGGATAGGGCAGGGCGTCCGGTCCGGCCCCAGCATCATCGGCCGGCGCGATCCGCTCTTCAACTCGAGCGCCAGCAATGACGATCTTGGCGACCCAAGACCCGACCCCACGCGTCGGCTTTCGGTAGCCGAGCGAGAGGCCGCCGCGTCCGCCGGAAATGCCGCTCCAATAGGGGTTGCGGTTCGCGGCGAGCTTCGCGCGCTTGGCCGGAGTGTCGAATGCCGCTTTTTCGGTCGCCATGCTGGTCCGTCTCACACAACGTCTCACACAGCGGTATAGACTAGCTAGACAATAAGAGCGAGCGGCAATAAGTGTTTTCAATAAGTTAGCGCTAGTCTGGACAGTCTGAGCAAGCGTCTCGCGGCCCTCTCACGGCGAAAACAGGGGTTCGAGTCCCCTAGGGAGCGCCAAGGAAATCAAAGGGTTAGCCGGATTCGGCAATCGACTCCGAGGGGCGTCTCGCACGAGCGCTTCCCACTATTCGGAGCGAATGAGCCGACGTCGCGATCGGGAGGCTCGACCTTCGTCGTAACGTCGCCTCAAGCACAATCATCGCGCTCGTGTTGCTCGTCCAATAGCTTCGCCCCTTGCATGGGCAGGCGGGTAAGATGGCGTGTCGTTTCGGGTCCGGCGACGCGACGCCCCGTTTCGCGGATGCGTCGCCGCTGACCCTTCGCCGATCATATCGTCAAACATTCTCCGCCGCGCGATCAAGGGGTCGCCCATCATATCGGTCGACACAGTCGTCCCCGCAGCGGCGCTAAGGCTTTTCGCCAGCGCGGAGTTTCGCCACGATGCCCTCATATTCAGCGATCGCTTGCTTGAGCGACAGGGCGTTTTTCTGGGCCGCGCCGACCAATGGGCCAGGCGCCTTGCGTTCGTCGTTTGGCGTCGCCCCGCTCTCCAGCGCCTCGAGTTGCCGTCGCAAACGAGGGAGCGTCACTTCCTCGATGCGCCGGAGGTAATCCTCCATATACGCCATAGTCGGCTCCCCATCTGTTTCGCATCGAGCATATAGGAGCCGAAGAAAGCGCGCGATCGCAACATTGGCGGAAGGGGCCACGGAATTAGGCTCGACGATCTGGAACTTTTCGAGCCAAGATCATTGCGATCGATTCCTCCTAAATATTCGAGCTGGAGGCAGGCGGAGAGACGGATTCTATATTTCGGTCGGCCTCTTTGAGGCAAAAGTCGAGGGCGTCCTTGAAGGATGTGGCGCAGAAATCCGCTTTCGTCCCGGCGCAAAGCGCGTCCAGCCGGGCGGGATCGCTCCGCCAGAATCCGGCGAGCACCTTGGTGTCCCCAAGGCGTCGGCGAAGGCGCCGCACCGCGAATCGCGCCCTTGCGACATTCAAATCGGCGTCGAAGAAGGAGAGGCACACGATCTGTGGGCTCGTCTCCGCGAGGCGAGAAATGCGGCCGACCGTCAATGTGGCGGCGGATTGGACGTCGGCGGCGAGGTCGTGCTTTTCGAGAACTTGTGCGAAAAGCGCCGCAGCGGCTTCATCCGGGAGCGTATAGCCGCCGATGCAGACAATCCGGTGCCTCTTCAACCCGTTCGGCGCCGGGGCCGGCGTCTGATCGACGCCCGCGGGAAGCGAGGAGCCGCTTTCGCTCGACGGGCCGGTCGGCGCAGGGCTAGACCGCTCGCCGGCCTCGATCTGGGCGTGGAGCTCGGCCTGCGCGCGCGTCGCCGGCTCCTGGATCTCATCGGCTTGATCGGCAAGGTCGTCGATGAGCTCGTCGATCGTTTGTTGCATCCGATTCTGTCGGCTCATGTCCAGCACGCCGCGGCGAAGATCCGTTTGCGCCATCGACAGCGCGGGAAGCGCCACCGAGTCGCAATAATCGACGAACGAATTGCCTTGCAGAAAGGCTTCCGCTTGGTCGGCGATCTCGGAGGCGTCTCCGACGAGCAGACGCTGATAGAAGGTCTCGGTGGGAGTTAGGGGCGGCGCGTCGCCGAAGATGACTTCGAGAAATCTCAGCCGCTCCACATGCCGGCCGAGTACCACGAGGCAGACCGTGAGCGGCGTGGAGAGCACAAGGCCGATGGGGCCCCACATCGCGGTCCAGAATGTCGCCGCGATCACGACGGCGATCGGCGAAAGTCCCGTATTGCGTCCATAGAGCCATGGCTCGACCGCGTTGCCAATGATCGGTTCGACGATGAGGAACAGGGCGGCCGTCGCGAGCGCCATGCCCCAACCGGGGTCGATCGCGGCGGCGAGCGCGATTGGAAAGGCTGCAGCTATAAATGAGCCGATATAGGGCACGAAACGCAGCAAAAAAGCCGACATGCCCCAAAGAATGGGACTGGGCAGGCCGATCGCATAAAGGCCAATGGCGACGATGACGCCGAATGACGCGTTGACGAGAGTCTGCGTCAAGAAAAATCGGCTGAGCCGCGCCGCGGCGTCGTTCATCGCCAGGGTCGTGCGCTGCAGATCGTCCGCGCCGGCGAGCTTGATGAAGCGATTGCGAAGGTCCTCGCGCTGGAGGAGAATGAAGATGACGAAGACGACGACGATCGCGGTCGTCTCCAAGGGGGAAAGCGCTGAACCGGCGATGGTCTGGGCCAGCGCGAAGGGGCCTTTGGACGGCTGCCGGATTTCCACCGGAATGGGTGGCTGCTCGTTCTGGCTCGCGCCCGAGGCGCCTTTTTGGCGGTTTTCGCGCGCGGGCGCATCAGAAGGCGCTGTCTGGCGCGGATGCGGTTCGATGACGGCCTGCAGCGCCTGCGACACTTTTCCAAACAGTGGGTTGTCGGCCGCAGCCGCGCTCAACCTCTCGATTTTCTCGTTGATCGTCGCTTGATAGTTCGGAAGGTCGACCACGAGCTCGGAAACCTGCCGCGTCAGGAGCGTGCTGGTCGTGAAGGCGACGCCCAAGGCTAGAAGGACGATGATCACGACGGAAAGGAGTCGGCCGAGGCCCCAGCGCCGCAGCAGGAGAATGGGCGGCGAGAGAACAAAACTCACCAGGATCGCGACCGCGATCGGAATGAGCACGTTGCGCCCGACGTAAAGCGTGGTCACGACGAATGCGATGAGGAAGAGCGTCGCGAGCATTTCGAGCGTGCGCGCTGGATCGGGCTGTAATTGCGGACGCGTTGTTGGGCTTTGCAGAAAGTCGCTCATCGGCGTCCCAGTCTGGCGGAAAGCGTCAGCAACGTCGCACGCGGCTCGAGGTTCCGCCTGCTCCGGCGCGGCTATTAACAGGATTGCCGGGAGGGTCTGGTCCCGGCGACGCCAGTTCCCGCGGGTCGGGTCAGGAAGGGCGCCTGTCGTCATCGACCCGATGAAAGAACCCTAAAGCGCTTCTTCTCACGCCGAATATGAGGTCCGCCTGGGCGTGTCCGTTCAAGATTTTGACGTCGGCCGCCGCGGATCGGACATGCCGAGCATCGCGAAATTCAAGGCGCGGCGCAATGGCGCCAAATTGGACGCTGGGCAGCGCATCGGCAGGCAGAATCGACTCGCTCGATCAAGAAATCGATCGACCTTCATAAGCCCGGGCTATCGAAGTTCGATCCGCCAGCGCCGCGACAATTTTCCAAGCGTGGGACGCCTGGACTGAACAGCGAAAGCGGCTCGGATCGGGTTGTCATCAAACATTCAAATGGACGCTAGTAAGTAGCGCCAACTCGAAGCTTATCGAGTTGAAGCCCATATCAAAGAAGGCGCGAATAATGAAAATCTTGAAGGTGCTTTGCGCCGCCGGCGCGAGCCTTATCGCGTTGTCGGCGAGCCTCGTCGCCGGCGCGGAGGAGCAACGCGAATACGGCCGGCCGCTGAAGATGTCCTATGTTCCAAATAGCTTGGCCCAGTCGACGATCAGCCTTGGGCCTTGGGCCCTGCATGAGGCGACTGGCCAGTTCAAACATGACGCCTCCGGCATCGTTCCGACCACGGCGGGGCCGCCCTATGCGAATTCAGGCGTTCCTTACGCGGCTTATTGCGGATCGAATGGCCAGGTCACGGTCAATCCCGGCGTCAGCCTGATGCAGCCTTACTATTTTCCCTTCGTGCGCCGGCGCGGCGCCGTTCTCGAAGGATTTTTCGATTATCGTCCGCGCAACGAGCAGGAAGCTTTGGTGGCCGCGACTTCGAGCGATTGGGGCGCCACTTGGACCTTCAAGGGCGAGGCGCTGGCGCTCAATCCGTACTGTCCGTGGGATGCGACCGACCCGGACAATCTCAATCTGAATGTCAATGGCGTGGAGACCGCCTACGGCTCCTCCAGCGCCAATGCGGCTGACAACGGCCTCGGCCACCCTGTTGTCCTCGACATCAACGGCGTACAGCGCGTTTATGAGCTCAATCGCGCGAATGGCCACATCGACTCCGATCAGCTCGTGGTGCATGCGCTCCGGTCGACGACGCCAGGCTCTCTGACGGGGTTGCCGCAGCTCGGCTATGTGAGCCCGCTCGCCTCCGGCGGCTATCCGACGCTCGAGTCGACGGCGACTTCGACGACTGGCCTCATCAATCCGGATGCGATCATGGGGGCTGTGCGCGCGGGGTGGACGACGACTGTCGTTTATGTGTCGAAGACCCTCGACGCCGACACGAGTTTTCCGACTGCGCAGCAATGCCCGAAGACGCCCGCCTTCGCGCTCACCAACCTGGTCAATGGCAAGGCGCGCAAAACGAACCATGACGTCACGACGGTGCGGATTGCGACCACGACGGACGGCGTGAACTTCACGGACGTCGGCGCCGCGCAGGGTCTCAACGATCCGACCACAGTCGCGTTGAACGGCATCCGCTATCTCGGCAGCGGCAGCATCCTCAGCCTTGCGGACGGGCGCTACGGCATGTTTTTCGGCGCCGGCAACTGCCTTGACAACGATTCCGACGGGTTCCATTTCATCGGCTATGCGGAGACCCAGAATCGGGTGAATGGCGCAGGCGACCTTTTGAAGTGGCGCGTGATCAACGGGTTGGACAATCCGATCTTGTCAACTGATACGGTCACCGATCCGTCTGGGCCGCGAGCCTATCCGTTGAACGCTCCGATCGTGAATGTCCGCGGCGCGGACGCCTTGACGTTGGCCCAAGTCGCGCCGTTCACGCCGATCGCGGGCGGCTATAATTCGAACTTCTTCAGCGGCAGAGTCTATGATCCGCAAGCGCTCTACACGGACCGCCAGACCGTGACGATCGTCTTCGCGGGCTACAATACGCCGCAACCAAGCAATAATCTCGGCGATTATCGCTCGATCGGTCGATTCCAGCTGCGCTTCCCGGAAGGATATGTCGCGCCGTTCTGATCCGTTGCGAGGGAGTGGGCTAACGCCCGCTCCCACCCGCTCTGGATAGGATGAAAGCGTTCGCAAGGGGCGGCAACCCTTGCGATGCGCGGAGAAAAAGTAGGGGCGCTTATTGAATGAAGCCGGCGCGTATCGCCTTCGCGACGGCATGGGCGCGATTGACGGCATTCAATTTCTCGCGGGCCGCTTCGATTTGTTTTTTCACGGTTTCCGGCGAAATATTGAGTATGATTGCGATGTCCTCCGTCGATTTCCCCTCGGCCACCCATTGAAGCGTTTCAATTTGCCGTCTTGTCATGCCGTCTCCCCGAGTCGGCCGCAGTTCGATGACGCGTTGACTTCGATTCACGAATTCGCGGGCGCGGACAGGTCAGCCTGGATCGCCGTATCCCACCCGAACGCGACACGATCATAATTGATCGATATGCCTCTTCGCATCGCGGCTTCGGCGCGTCATTTTGACCGTCGCGCCTTGCGCGAACGTATCCGGGGCGGGTCACTTCTGAATGCAGCTGATGAGTCTCGCAGCGAATCGCTTCGCTTCGCCTTGCCGACGCCATTGCGGGAGTCGCTGCCGCGTTTTCGCTATTCGCGAGGCTGACGGAGGATGCGAAAACAGATAAGGAGCAGCTGGAGCCGCACCATATGGAATTCTTCGCAGAGCCTTCTATTTCTTAAATATTCACTTCCTGACGAAAGGCGAATCTATGTTCGAGGATTTGAAATTGCGCGGGTTTGCAGCCGCGGCCGTCGCGATTGCGATGGCCGGAGGTCCAGCGCAAGCCATTCCGACGGCGCCGATCGGCAAGCTGGTCTCGTCCCAGCCCGACGGCGCGATCGCGCCGGAACAGATTCGGGCCGGCGGGCGTCATGCCGGCGGCCATCGGCCCGGCGGCGGCGGCTGGCATGGCGGCCACAGACCCGGCGGAGGTTGGCACGGCGGCAATGGACCTGGCGGCGGTTGGCATGGACGCCCCCCGGCGGCTCGCCCCCCTGTCGGTCGCCCACCGGTGGGGGGTCGTCCGCCCGTGGCCCCCCCTCCCGTCGGTCGCCCGCCAGTTGGTCGCCCGCCCGTCGTCGCGCCTCCGCCGGTTGGCGCCGCTTGGGTGCGTCCCTACTACTGGGCGCCCGGCGCGGCGATCGGTTTCGTCACCGCAGCGACCGCCGCGGCCTGGGCCTCTGCGCCGCCGCAGCCGGGCCTCTGTTGGTATTATACCGATCCGAGCCGTCGGAACGGTTTCTGGGACACCTGTCCGCGTTGATGATGAAATTGGAGGCGTAGAAATTGCGCAACATTGTCAGACTAGGCCTCGTCCTGCTGATTGTGGGATTAGGCGCCCAAACCTTCGCGCAACAAGACAAGCGCCAGGTTCGACCGCCGCCGGCTCCTGCTCCGGCTCCCGCTCCTGTTGAAAAAAAGCAGGACGCCGCGAAACCCAATATCGTCGTCATTTGGGGCGACGATATTGGTCAGTCCAACATCAGCGCCTACACGAATGGGTTGATGGGCTACCGCACGCCCAATATCGATTCGATCGCCCAGGACGGGGTGATCTTCACCGATTACTATGGCGAGCAGAGCTGCACGGCTGGACGCTCGGCCTTCATCACCGGGCAAAGCGTGTTTCGCACCGGCCTGAGCAAAGTCGGGCTGCCCGGCGCGGATATGGGCCTGCGCAAGGAAGATCCCACCATCGCCGAATTGCTCAAGGCGCAAGGCTACGCCACCGGCCAGTTTGGCAAGAACCATCTCGGCGACAAGGATGAATTTCTCCCCACCGCGCATGGATTCGACGAGTTCTACGGTAATCTCTACCACCTCAACGCCGAGGAGGAGCCGGAGCTTCCCGATTATCCAAAGACGGACGATCCGGAGTTTCCGAACTTCCGCAAGAATTTCGGCCCGCGCGGCGTGATTCACAGCTTCGCCAATCCGGACGGCACGCAGAAGATCGAGGACACGGGGCCTCTGACCCGCAAGCGGATGGAGACGATCGACGACGACATCGCCGATCGCGCCGCCGGTTTCATCGAGAAGCAGGCCAAGGCCGGCAAGCCGATGTTTGTCTGGGTGAATTTCACCCATATGCACTTCCGAACCCATGTGAAGCCGGAAAGCCTCGGCCAGGCCGGGCGCTGGCTCGGACCCTATGCGGACGCGATGATCGATCATGATCGCAACGTCGGGACCGTTCTCGCCAAGTTGAAGCAATTGGGGCTCGACGACAATACGCTCGTCTTCTACTCGACCGATAATGGGCCGCATATGAACTCCTGGCCGGACGCGGCCATGACTCCCTTCCGCAATGAAAAGAATTCCAATTGGGAAGGCGCCTATCGCGTGCCGGCGATGGTCCGTTGGCCGGGCAAGATCAAGCCGGGCTCGGTGTCGAACGAGATTGTCTCGCATCTCGACTGGCTGCCAACCTTCCTTGCGATCGCCGGCGCGCCGGACGTTAAGGAGAAGCTGTTGAGCGGCTACAAGCTCGGCAAGGAAACCTTCAAGGTCCATCTCGACGGTTATAATCTTCTCCCTTATCTCACGGGGGAGGAGAAAAAATCGCCGCGCAAAGAGTTCTTCTATTTTTCCGACGATGGCGACTTGACCGCTTTGCGCTACGACAATTGGAAATTCGTCTTCGCCGAGCAGAGGGCGCCAGGGACATTGCAGGTCTGGGCCGAGCCCTACACGCATCTGCGCGTGCCGATGATCTTCAGTCTGCGGCTCGATCCTTATGAGCGGGCCAATGTCACGTCGAACACATATTATGATTGGTTGCTCGACCACGCGTTCATGCTGGTTCCGGCGCAAACCTATGTTGGGAAGTTCTTGGCGACGTTCAAGGATTATCCGCCGCGCCAAAAGGCGGCCAGCTTCTCGATCGATCAGGCGTTGGAGAAGTTGCAGCAGCCGAGCGGAGACTAGCGCGCGCTCCAATCGGAGGATTTATCCGATCGACGAGAAAATCAGGGCTTTGGATCTCGGATCCGAAGCCCTGCCGCGAAATTCATCGCAGCAGGGCGCGCGTTTCCCGCCGCGCTCTTCCACATTGTGGAGGTGTGGCGGAGGGGCGTTTAATGGGTTGATGCGCTTCGCTATCCGCCGGCGCGCGACGGGTAGTGAAGCTCGTCAATGGCGCAGGTCAGGAAATAGACCGCCATATCCGCATCGGCGCGCTCGGCGAGATCGCGCGCTTCTTTGCATTTCACGATCGCCTCGGCGCGGAGAAAATCGCCGATGTCTTGGGCGGGTTGGGTAATATAGGACGCCGCCTCAATCGGCGGGCTCAGGCGTCGGAACCAAGGAAATGTAAATTTCATGATAGAAAACTCGCATAACGGCCGACTATCGGCGCAAATTTCGCCGGGCTCGGTCACGAGAAATTCTTAAGTCGAAGACGCCAAAGTAGGCCGAATAAAAAGATATGAACTTGAAACAGATCAGTAATTTAGTGCATTCGCGCACATGCCTGCTTTTGGGAGGCGTTTCCGCCTTTGGCGCCTGGGCGATGCTAATTTGTGATGGAAATTATTAATTATTATAAAATCGTCCGATGTGCGCGGCAATTCCTTGGCGCGCCTCGGATGATTTTGACGCAACCCATAAGCGCCTTTGCGCTTGGCCGGGCGCGAGCTTGAGCAAGGGCGCACGCGCGCCGTCGCCTCGGCGGGAGGGCGGCCAGCGCGAAGCGCGTTCAGGATTCTCCCAGCGAGGTCTGCTCAGAGCATGTTCCGAAAAATCCGATCAAATTTTCGGACCAGAACATGCTCCAACTCATGCGCGCGCTCTTCGCGATTGGAGCGCGTCCATTCAACCGGAACCAGCTTTAAAGTTCGCGGCCGATAGCGATCGCGGTGACGGGCGTGTCGACCGTTTCGAGCGCTTCCTTGCGCTTGGGGCGGAACCGGTTCTTCTTGCGAATTGGCGCCGACAATTGCTTCTCGACCACGGTCACGTCCGGGAATTTTGCGACCGTCGCTTTAAACTCGTCGTAGAGCTTTTGATAATCGTCGACGTCATGCGCCCAATAGCGCAATTGCGTCGAGAAGACCCGGCCATAGGTCTTGACGAGATGCGTTCTAACCTTCTCGTCCTCGGGGACGAGCCAGCGCGGCTCGAACTTGTTCGCGTCCGTGCTCAAGGCGCGAATGCCGGTTTCGAGCATATAGAAATAACCGTCTTCATTACCGTTCGCGCCGATGGCGACGAGCGCGCCCGTATCGGGATTATAAAGATCATATCCCGTCTCGACTTCATGCGCCGTGCTCGAGGAATAAACCTCAAAATCGCCCAGATGCGCCTCGTCGACCTCGAGAACCTTCTCGGTGACCGCCTCGATCATGCGGCAGGCCTTGTCATAGACGAGGCTCACGCCGACGTTGCAATTCGTGATCCAATCCGGAAAGGAATTGTCGATGAGCTTGGTCAGGCGCGCCTCGATCGGCAAGGCGAAAAACGCTCTGGCGTATTTGATGTCGTAACCTGTGCTCATCGGCTTGTCCGGCTCCCTGGAGCATCCGGCCGAAAAGCCGCGGAGGTTTCGGATCGGCAGGATGCGTTGAAACTCAAATCGAAAGGGGGCGACGTTTTCGCACGCCCGATGCTTTCGATTGGCGCCGCGCGGACGCGGCTGCTGAGCGCCAGTTCAAGCAAGAACTGAACCATAGGGTCCGTCGGAAAGCCGGCGCGCCCCGCCTCGAGCATCGGCGATCTCTCCGAAGATCGGTTGGAATTCGCGCGCGAGAACGGCGTCGGCCTCGCCCATGGTCGTCGGCCGCCCGAGGTCGAGGAGGCTGGTCACTCCGAGATGGGAGGAGGCGACGCCGCAAGGGGTGATTCCGGAGAAATGATCGAGCCGCGGCGCGACGTTCAGGGCGATCCCATGGAACGAGACCCAGCGCCGGATTCTCACGCCGATCGCGGCGATCTTGTCCTCGGCGATTTCTCCAGCGCTTCCGCGCGGCTTATCGGGACGTCGAACCCACACCCCGACGCGATCCTCGCGCCGCTCTCCGGCGACGTCGAAGGCGGCGAGGCTCGCGATCAGCCAGTCCTCGAGGCTCGCGACGAAGGCGCGCAAATCGGGGCGGTGGCGTTTCAGGTCAAGCATTACATAGGCGACCCTCTGGCCGGGGCCATGATAGGTGTAGCGCCCGCCGCGTCCGGTTCGATGGACCGGGAAGCGCGGATCAATCAGATCGGCGTCCTGAGCCGAGGTTCCGGCGGTATAGATGGGCGGATGCTCGACGAGCCAGACTTGTTCCGCCGCCGCGTCCGCTGCGATCGCTTCCACGCGGGCCTCCATGGCGGCGACGGCCTCTTCATAAGGCGTCAGGCCGTCGGATACCCGCCATTCGATGGGTTCGCCGCGGCTCTTGGGCAGCATGACGCCAGCCCGGCCATCGCGCGGAGCGGTGTTCCTGTCGCTAGTCATAAAGACTTATAGCGCCGCGCGGGGCCAAGCGCATGTCCCGCGTCGATTTGCTCTCATTTGGCCGCTTGGCCTTGCCACCTTCCCGGCGATTTGTTAGACGACCCGCCAAGCCCTTCGGCGCGGATGCGCCGCTGCGATGCTTGCGGCCATGGCGGAATTGGTAGACGCGCTAGCTTGAGGTGCTAGTTGGGAGACCAGTGGAGGTTCGAGTCCTCTTGGCCGCACCATTTCTCCCTCTCCAAATCCAATGGAGCCTTAAAATTAAAGGGCTCGTGGTTGGGGCGCCTAATTTGCCGGCTCGGCCGGGACCTTAGGCGGGGAGGCCTTCGCTTTTCCCTTGCGGCCGGCATGCGTTTCTTTCGCGAAGACGTCCGTGATGATCTTGTCGGTCTCGGACGTCCAGCCGGGAGGCGCCGCGCGCAATGCCGGCGGCTCCGCGCCCGGCTTTACATGCACGATCTTGAAGCCGCGGCGCTTGAGTTCGCGCAGGAAGGCTGGCATCATGAGGGCCGTCTGCTGTTTCGTGTCATGGAACAGGACGATCCCGCGGCCGTCCTTCTCGAGTCGATCTAGGACCAAGGCGAGCTGGGCCTCCGGCGTCATGGGCGTCCAATCCGACGCCCAAAGATCGGCACCGAACACGGCGATGTTTCGCGCCGAGAGCCATTCGATCAGCGCGGGCGTGTCGGCGAAGCCCGGAAATCTGAAGAAAGGCGTTCGCGGGACGGCGCCAGCGGCGCCATAGGCGGCGATCTCGTCCGCCGCGACGCCTTTTTCGATCTCCGCGCGGGCCGCCTGATCGCTCAAGCGCCGCAGCGTCGCCCCGGGATGCGAGAATGTGTGATGGCCGATCGTATGGCCCTCGGCGACGGCGCGGCGCACCAGCGCGGGCATGGCCGCCGCATTGCGCCCGACCAGAAAGAAAGTGGCCTTCACGCATTCGCTCGCCAGCGCGTCGAGAATCTTCGCAGTCGGAGGCGCAGGCCCGTCGTCGAAAGTGAGGATCACTTCGCGATCTTCGAGCGCTAGGGTTTGTGGATATGATTTCAGCCCGACCTGAAACCCACCTCGCGCGTCGAGCTCCAGGGTCCGGCTCACGCCGAGCGCGTCGGCCGGGCAGGCGAGGGCGCGCGCCGCCGCGGGAAGCGACGGCAGGAGGGTGGTGGCGCCGAAGGCGACGGGCCAGACCAGCCTAGCCAAGAGCGGACGCGGGACGGCGGCCCGCCTCGGCTGCGCCTCTTGGTTGGGTTCAGCTTTGTCGATCGGCGATACGGCTCCGAATCGGCCGAATAGCCGTTCGCCATGATTCGCTGAGCGCATTTTAGTCATTCGGCGCCTTTCGCATCCTTCGCCCATCCGGCGTCCCTGTGGAGAAAAAAGCTCCAAGACAGGCGGACAAAAAGCATGTTCCGGAAAAATTGATCGACCTTTTCGATAAGAATCTGCCCCAGGTTTTTGACTTCAGCGAGTCCACCGTCGATCGAAGGACTCCATCCGATCCGGAATCGCTTCAGGGGCTTTCAGTTTCCCTTGACGATGAAAGCCCGTTATGAACCGAGCCATTCGAGACGAAACTCCTATGCGCCCGTGATCAATATAAACGACGACTGTGACGTCAAAACGGCGCATCCGGACCGGCTTCCTGGAGACGCCGAGTCGATCTACGCCGAGAATGGCGCGGTCGATCCGCGCTTCCTTCGCGAAGTCACCGAGGCCGTCGCCGCCGGCGACGGCGCGGCGGCCTGTGAATTGGCCGGACGCCTCCATGAGGCGGATCTCGGCGCCCTCATCGCTGCGCTCGAGCCGGACCTGCGCGCCAGCCTCGTCCAGCTCATGGGGCGCGATTTCGATTTCGCCGCTCTCACCGAAATGGATCATCATATCCGCGAGGAAATTCTCGCGGAGCTGCCGACCGAGACCGTTGCGGAAGGCGTGCGGGAGCTCGAAAGCGACGACGCGGTCATCATTCTCGAAGATCTCGATAAAGAGGATCAGGCCGAGATTCTCGAGGCCTTGCCCGCGCTCGACAGGGCGCAACTGCAGCGCTCGCTGGACTATCCAGACTATTCGGCCGGCCGCCTCATGCAGACGAGTTTCGTCACCGCGCCGCCTTTCTGGACAGCCCGTCAAGCGATCGACGTCATGCGCGACGCCGACGAAGAGACCTTGCCGGATAATTTCTTCGAGATCTTCATCGTCGATCCAGCGCATCGGCTGCTTGGCAATATTTTCCTCGACACCTTGCTGCGGGCGCGAAGCTCCGCGCGACTCGAGGAGATCATGTGCGCCGACCGCCGCCGGGTGGAGGCGACGGAGGATCGCGAAGAGGTCGCGCGCATTTTCCAGCGCTACAATCTCGTCTCGGTTCCGGTCGTCGACGAAGCCGAGCGCCTCGTTGGCGTGATCACCATCGACGACATCGTCGACGTGATCCAGGAAGAGGCCGACGCCGAAGTGAAGGCGCTCGGCGGCGTGTCCGAGGACGAGGAATTGTCCGACACGGTCTGGTGGACCACGAAGAGCCGCTTTCTGTGGCTCTTCGTCAATCTAATCACGGCTTTCATCGCCTCGTCCGTGCTTGGCCTGTTCGAGGGATCGTTGCAGAAAATGGTCGCGCTCGCGGTGCTCGCGCCGATCGTCGCGAGCCAGGGCGGCAACGCCGCGACGCAGACCATGACCGTTGCGGTGCGCGCCCTCGCGACTCGCGAGCTGTCGCGCGCGAACGCGCTGCGCGTCATCTTGCGCGAGGTCTTTGTCGGCGCCCTGAACGGCGCCGCTTTCGGCCTCATCACTGGCCTGGTCGCGGCCCTCTGGTTTGGGCTCGCCGGGCTCGGCGCGGTCATCGCCCTCGCCATGCTGACCAATCTCATCGCCGGCGCGCTCGGCGGCATCTTGATCCCGCAGGTGCTCAATAAGCTGGAGATCGACCCCGCGGTGTCGTCGAGCGCCTTCGTCACCACAGTGACGGATGTCGTGGGCTACGGGTCCTTCTTGGGGATCGCGACGCTGTGGTTCGGGCTTGCGTGACCGAAGTCGCGGTGTTCAGACGTAGCGGATCGTCGTGAACATCCCTGCTTCCATGTGGTAGAGCAGGTGGCAGTGGAGCGCCCACCAGCCGGGATTGTCGGCGTCGAAGGCGACCGTAACGCTGGTTGCGGGCGGCACAAGCACCGTGTCGCGCATGGCGCCCGGGAAACGGCTCCCGTTGATCGCGACGACCTGAAACACATGCCCATGCAAATGCATGGGATGCGGCATCGTCGTCTTATTGACGAAGAGCAGCTCCACGCGCTCGCCGGCGGCGACGGGCAGCGGCGGCGCGTCCTTGGTCCATTCGACGCCATTAATCGACCACTGGTATCCTTCCATGGCGCCGGTGAGGTTCAGTTCATGGCGACGATCCGCCTTGCGCCGGGCGAGCGCTTTCACCGCACGCAGCCGGCGCTCAAGCTCAAGGGTTAGCGGCGGCGCGGAGGACTCTGCAAGTTCAGGGAGGCGCGGGACCGCGCCGCCTCCGGCGACAAGAATCACGCCGGTCTGCTTGCGATCGCCCTCGAGCCGAGCCAGCACGGGATAGGCCGCCGCGCCGCGCGGGATCCTCAGCCTGACGTCGAGCCGTTGCGCGACCGTAATGGGAAAGCTGCGGCCCCGGATCGGGATAATCCGGCGCCCGTCGACGGCGATCAGCTCTCCTTCGAGCGGTCCAAGGTCGATATGGTAGGCGCTCATCGACGAGCTGTTGATGATGCGCAACAGCACCGCCTCGCCGGCCTCGACCTTCACGACATCGGGGTCGGCCAGCGTGCGCTCATTGGCGAGAAAGGCGTCATAGGCGACGTCGTTCAAATCCGGTTTCGCCGGCGCCGTCGGCATGGGCATGTTGGGGTTAGCCGCCATCATGGCGGCGTGCTCCGCGGGCGACATGCCTGAATGGCTCATGCCGGTCATGGCGGCGCCGCTGCGCAGGCCCTGATAAATCTCCTCGGGCGGAGTGAAGCTGAAATCGGCGAGCATGATGATGACGCTCTGCTCGCCGGCGCGCGCGCCTTTGTCGTGAATGATAAGCGGCGCGGACAAGAGAAGCTGCTCCTGCAGCCCCACATGGGAATGCATCCAATAGGTGCCGCCGAATGTGAGCGGGAAATCGAAATCGGCGGATTCGCCCGGCGCAATGGCAGGCCCGGAAATGCCCGGCACGCCGTCTTGTTGCGAAGGCGGCGTAAGCCCGTGCCAATGGATGAGGCTCGGCTCCGCGAGCCTGTTCTCGAGGCGCACGCGGAAAGGCTGGCTGACCCTGGCGACCAGTCCGGGCGTTCCGTCCGATTGGCGGACGCAAAGCGCCGACGCGGCTTTCCCGTTCACTTCTATGGTGCGGCGCTCGATCCGCAGGACGGTCGGGGCCGAGTCCATCGCCCGAGCGCCAGCAAGAGGCGCAAGCCCCGCCGCGAGGGAACCGGTCAGAAAGTCGCGACGCGAAAGCTTTGTCGGCATTTCTATTGCGGGTTCTCCAGGCTGAATGTCTCCGTGGTCTCGTCATAGGCGAAAAGCTCGCCGTAGCGGCCCCAGTTGACGACGCTTTTCAAGGTCCGCTCGGCATATTCGTCGGACATGTAATCCTCGAGCTCCTCGAGAAAGCGCACCGACCGCGCCGTATGCGTCGGGCGATCGTCGAGCACGAGCTTGATCCGCGCGGCGAGCGGAACATAGGCCATCAGATGATCGCCGAACAGTTTCTTGCGCACGTCGACTTCGGCGTCGGCGAAGCGCAGCCCCGCCGGCGTCAATTTGATGTCGCCCTCTTCGATCTCGGCGAAGCGCAGGAGCTGCAAGGTTTCGCCGACCGGGAAAAGCTCGTCGATCTCCATTTGCAGGCTGTCGGCCAAGGCCGGCAAATCGGCCCGGCCGCTGTAGGGCTCGGCGGCGATTTCCTCGATCATGCCGGCGATCGTGTTGGTCGAGATTTGGGGCAGGGCCATGGCGAAGCCGAGGCCCGGGAAGGCCCCGTCGCGGCCGGGCCCCACCGGCTCGGGACGCTTGGTCATGAGCGCATAGATCTTATCGACCAATTGGCGGAATTCGGGATCGAGCCGATTGCGCGGATGTTGCAAGTTGACGTGGATCTCGGCGGCGACGCGGCCGGGATTGGAGGCCAGCACGATGATGCGGTTGCACATCAGGACCGCCTCTTCGATATTATGCGTCACCATGAGGATCGCCTTGATCGGCATGCGGCCTTCGACCCAGAGGTCGAGGAGGTCGGTGCGCAGCGTTTCGGCGGTGAGCACGTCGAGCGCCGAGAAAGGCTCGTCCATCAGCAGAATATTGGGATGGACGACGAGCGCGCGAGCGAAGCCGACGCGCTGGCGCATGCCGCCCGACAACTCCTTGGGGAACGCCGATTCGAATCCGTCGAGGCCGATGAGGTCGATCGCCTTCAGGGCGCGCCGGCGCGCGTCGGCGGCGGGGATTTTTTTCGCTCTGAGGCCGAGCTCCACATTGGCGAGAACCGAAAGCCAAGGGAAAAGGGCGAAGCTCTGAAACACCATGGCGACGCCGTCGACAGGACCATCGACCGGCCGGCCGAGATAGTCGACCTCGCCGTCCGACGCTTTCGTCAACCCGGAGACGATGCGCAAAAGCGAGGATTTGCCGCAGCCCGAGCGCCCGAGCAGACCGACGATCTCGTTCTCGTTCAAGGTGAGCGACACCTTGTCCAGAACCGCCGGACCTTGCTCGCCCGAGCCCGTCTGGTAGTGCTGGCAGACGTTCCTCACCTGGAGCAGCGGCTTCTTGGCGGCCGTGGAGGCCCGCGCAGTCACTTCGAGCATGGAATTACCTCAATCAATTCGCAGCCTTCTCTCGCCCATGGCGAAAAGCGGCCGCCAGAACAGGCGGTTGAACATGATGACGAAGATCGACATGACGGCGACGCCGAGTACGATCTTCGGAAAGTCGCCATCGGCGGTGGCTTCCGCGATATAGGCCCCGATCCCGTGCGCGGAAATCGTCTGGTCGCCCCATTTGACATATTCGGCGACGATCGCGGCGTTCCAGGATCCGCCGGACGCAGTCAACGCGCCGGTGACATAATAGGGGAAGATCCCGGGGATGATGACGCTCTTCCACCAGTCCCAGCCGTGAATGTGAAAATTGGCGGCCGCTTCCTTGAGGTCGTTGGGGAAGGCCGACGCGCCGGCGATCACGTTGAACAATATGTACCATTGCGTGCCGAACACGATCAGGAAGCTCAGCCAAATGTCCGGATTGAGGGCGAAGCGCACGATGAGCACGACGGCGACCGGAAAAATGACATTGGCCGGAAAGGCGGCCAGGAATTGCGCCAGCGGCTGGATCTTCTCAGCGAGCGCCGGCCTGAGGCCGATCCAGACGCCGACCGGAACCCAGATGAGAGTCGCCAGCGCCATAAGCAAGACCACGCGCACCATGGTGATGAGCGTGAGCAGGATGGCTTCCCGCAAGTCGCCCCATGACAAGGTCTGACGCACGTAATCGACGACGAGCCAGGCCGACCAAAGCGTGACGAGCACGACCAGGATCAGCCAAAGCGCGTCGATGAGCCAGCTCACTCGGTTGCGGCGCGGCGCGGCTTCCAGCGCGCGCGGCCGCAATCCTGGCAGCTCGAGCCGCCAGAGCGCGATGTTCTGGAACATCAAGCCAGGCCCGCGCATGAGGGCGCGCACCCATTGCGTCCGGGTGAAGAGCTGAGTCACCCAGGAGCGCTCTTTGGTCTGGCTCGCGGTGAGCTCGACCCGGAAGCGCGAGCCGAAGACGACGAGGGGACGAAACAGCAATTGATCATAGGCGATGATCACGACCAGCATGGCGAGGATCGCGGCGATGACGGCGCCGATGCTCTTCTGCTCAATGGCGAGCGCGAGATAGGCCCCGATTCCAGGCAGCTTGACCGTGGTGTCGCCGACCGCGATCGCTTCTGAGGCGACGACGAAGAACCAGCCGCCGGACATGGACATCATCGTGTTCCAGATCAGGCCGGGCATGGCGAAAGGCGCCTCGAGCTGCCAGAATTTCTGCCATCCGGAAAGCTGAAAGCCGCGCGCCACTTCGTTGAGATCGCGCGGGACGGTGCGCAGCGACTGGTAGAAGGAAAAGGCCATGTTCCAGGCTTGCGAGGTGAAGATCGCGAAGACGGCGGCGCATTCCGCGCCGAGGATTGAGCCCGGGAAAAGGCCGAGGAAAAAAGTGACCGTGAAGGATAGGAAGCCGAGGATCGGGACCGACTGCAGGACGTCGAGGATCGGAATCAGGATCATCTCGGCGCGTCGGCTCTTCGCCGCCAAGGTCGCATAGGTGAACGTGAAAAGAAGTGAGGCCCCGATCGCCGCGAACATCCGTAAGGTGGTGCGCAGCGCGTAATAGGGTAGATTTCTGACGTCGAGCGAGGTGACCGTCGATTCAGGCGCTTCGAGCGGCACGGTCAGGCCGCCAGAAATGTGCGAAATCGCGATGAAGCCGGCGAAGATCAGCGCAAGGGCGAAGAGGTCATATTGGTTGGGAAGGGCCTTGCGGCCGAGCGATGCGAAGGCGACGAACCGAGGCAGCATGGCGGCCTTTCACTGATCGGCGGTTGAGGCTTGGGCGAGGCGACGACTCGAAGGGCCGGGGCCACGAATTACTTTGGCTTTTCTTGTCGAGATGCGTGACGAACGGATGACGGCCGACGGCTTCCGAGGCGCTTTCTTTGCCCCTACGCATTGGCTCGTCAGCCTTATGATCGCGCGGATCGGCTCTGTCCAGCCATCCGAGCGGTGAATTAGATTTGTTCTGGGCCGACGGAGCAGGGCCAATTCGTCCCACCGTCGCACGAATCAAGGGTGGCCGCTTTTTCGACGTGTTAACGCCCTATTACCGCCTTTGCTTTAAGTTGCCTTAGTCAAATTGCGGGCGCCGAACCATGCCGAATTTTCCCTTTGCGCTTCTCGCGCTTCCTCTCATGTTCCTGGTGGCGGGATGCGCCGGCGGGGGCATTGTCGACGACGCGATGCCACGCCCGATGGATTATGAAATTCACGGCATAGACGTCTCGAAATATCAGGGCGAGATCGATTGGGACAGCGTTCGCGCCTCGGGCGTTCGGTTCGCCTGGATCAAGGCGACCGAAGGCGGCGACCATATCGACGAGAAATTCGCCCGCAATTGGGCCGCGGCCAAGGCCGCCGGCGTGCCGCGCGGCGCCTATCATTTCGCCTATTGGTGCCGGCCGGCCGAGGAGCAAGCAGCCTGGTTCACCGCCAATGTGCCGCCGGACCCGGACGCCCTGCCGCCCGTCCTCGACGTCGAATGGAACGGCCAGTCGAAGACCTGCGCCAAGCGCGTGCCGCGCGATGTGGCGATCGCGCAAATGAAAATCATCCTGGCCGCGATGGAGCGGGCCTATGGCAAGAAGCCGGTCATCTATACGGCCGTCGATTTCCACCGCGACATCATGCAAGGGGAGTTCACGGAATATCCGATCTGGGTCCGCAGCGTGAAAAGCCATCCGTCGGTCAAATATGGCGCGCGGCGCTGGCATTTCTGGCAACATACGGCGGAGGGGCATGTTCCCGGCATTCGCGGCTACGTCGATCGCAACGCCTTCAACGGCACGGCGGCCGAATGGCAGGCATGGCTCGCCAGCGCGACTTCCGGCTCCTCGCACGCCGCGAGCGAGCCCCCCGCAGCCATACGTTCGGCGCAGGCGCGGCTCTAATCCGGCGCGGCTTGCGCCGCAGTTCCCCTGAATTCGAAAGAAGAAAGGCCGCCCTTTCGAGGCGGCCTTTCCATTGCCGGACCGCGCGGTCCGAAATTCCTGACGACGTTCAGGAGGCGACGGCCTCGAAGACGTGAAGCCAGGTCCGGGCCCGCAGCGTGAGACAATGAGACACTGGATCACCTCCTTTCGTGAGTTGAAGATGAGCGAATATAGAGTTCGGGCGGTCCTTTGCCAATGGCCGCATTCGGCCGCAATGGGGCGCGCTTCACTTGGTCGCAATGACCATTGAATCTGGTCCGACAAGCGCCTCGACGCGCGTCTCGGCGAAGCCCGCCTCCCGCATCCAGCCTTGGCAGTCGGCTCCGGTGTAATCGAATCCGCCCGGCGTCTCGATCAGCATGTTCAGGCTCATGAGCAGGCCGAAGGCGTTATGCCGCCGTTCGTCGTCGATCAGCGCTTCGTAGACGATGAGGACTCCGCCCTTGTGCAGGGCGTCATAGGCTTTGGCGAGCAGCATGCGCTTTTGAGCCAGATCCCAATCGTGCAGGATATGGCCCATAATGATCACATCCGCTGTGGGGAGCGGGTCCGAGAAGAAATTGCCGCCGTGAAACGCAATTCGATCCGCGACGCCGCTGCGCTGCGCGAATTCCTCGAAGATCGGCTGCACTTGTGGGAGATCGAACCCGGCGCCGGCGAGATGCGGATAGGCGTGCGCCAGCGTCACGGCGACCATGCCTTGCGCCGCGCCGACGTCGACGAAGCTCTTGTAGTTCCTCCAAGGGAATTTCGCGGCGATGGCCTGGGCCGCGCCTGCGCTGACGCCGCTCATGGCCGAAAGAAAGCCGAGCAGGCGGTCCGGATCGGCGTAAAGCGTCGCGAAAAGATCCGCAGACGTCTTGCTTTCGTTCTGTGGCTTTCCGGTCTTTAGCGCGTCGGTCAGCGCGCCCCAAAAACCATAAAGTCGCGCATTGGCCATTTCGAGCAGGCCGCCGACGTAGCTCGGTTTGGCGCGGTCGAGAAATAGATCCGCGTCGGCGCTATTGGCGTAGAGCCCGTTTTGCCGATCGAGCAGGCCGAGCGCGACCAGGGCGTCGAAAAAGTCGCGGGCGCCGCGATCATGCAGGCCCACCTTTTGCGTCAAAGCCGCTAGATCGAGCGGTCGCTTGGCGAGTTCGGTGAAGATCCCAAGCTCGACGGCGCTCAAAAGGGCTTTGGCTCCCCAAAACCCAAAGCCGATCCCGAAAATTTTCTCGGGCGTCGGGGCAATGCTCATGCCTTTCTCCCTGTTGGTTTCTTAAGCAGCGGCGAAGCGCGCCAGGGCCTTTTCGGCAATCATGCGCGCGATTGGAATCGCGGAGGTCGCGGCCGGCGAAGGCGCGTTGCAGACATGCAGCATGCGCGGCGTTTCGGCAAAGAGGAAGTCATGCGCCAGAGTCCCGTCGCGGAGGACGGCCTGGGCGCGGATGCCGGCGAATGGCTCTGCGAGATCCTCTAACGTGAGGCTCGGATAATATTTCCGGCATTGGGCGAGATAGTAGCTTTTTGAAAGGGCGCTTCTGAGCTCCGAGGCGCCGGCGCCGAGATGGGCGACGATCGCCCGCCAAAATCCAGGGAAGGCGGCATAGGCGGCGACATCGCGGAGATTGAAGGAAAATTTCTCATAGCCTTCGCGGGCGAAGCCGAGCATGGCGTTGGGGCCGACGATGACCCCGCCACCGATCGTCCGCGTCAGATGGACCCCGACAAAAGGCAAGGTCGGATCGGGAATCGGATAGATCAGGCGGCTGACGAGGGCCGTCCGCGCCGAAGGCAGCGCATAAAACTCGCCGCGAAACGGCACGATCTGATGATTGATGGCGACGCCTGCCAGCCGGGCGAGTCGGTCCGATTGCAGGCCCGCGCAGACGACGAGCGATTTTACGCGCAACGTCTCGGCAGCGGAGGAGACGGCGACCGTCTCGGCCTCTTCCGTGATGGCCGCGATTTCGGCGCCGAGCCGCAACTCGCCGCCCGCGGCCGCGATCATGCGCGCGAGGGCGGCGCAGATCCCCGGATAATCGACGATCGCCGTAGACGGCAGGAAGAGCGCGGCGAGGCCCGCGACATAGGGCTCACGCCGCGCGAGCTCGGCGCCGTCGATCCGCTCGGCTTCGACGCCATTTTGCTTCGCCCGCTCATGGAGAGCGTCCATCCGGGCGATCTCCATTGCATTCGTCGCGACGAGATATTTGCCGCAAGTCTCGATCGCGACTCCATGCTCGGCGCAAAACGCCTTGGTCGCTTCGGCGCCTTCTCGGCAAAGGCGGGCCTTCAGGCTTCCGGGCGTGTAATAGACGCCCGAATGAACGACCCCACTATTATGCCCGGTCTGATGTCGAGCAATGCCGTCTTCCTTCTCGAATATGATGATCGACGCGCCGGGCCGTGCGCGAAGGATTTCCGCGGCGGTCGCGAGGCCGACGATCCCTGCGCCGACGACGCCAAAGTCATAGATCATCCCGATGCGCTTTCCTTGGTCATGATCGAGGCGGCGTCTTTCAGCCGCCTCGGAGAGCGGCTTCGAGCGCCTGCCGAAAATGCGCCAGTTCAGTGGGATCGACGTCGGAGACGGCCCAAAAATCGACTGCGCCGTCGCGCCAGGCGAGAATATGATAGCCGGCGACGGTTTGCGGGCTCTCCGGCGCCGGCCCATGCGCTGGAAGCTCGGTCAGGCTGATAAAATGTTCCTTGCGGCGATAAACGAGCGTCGCCGCGGGCGCGCCGTCGACGACGTCGATCCGGCCGCCGGCGAGGGGAAAGCCCTCGGCCCCGAGGTCCGCGACCTGAGGCGCGAGCGCGAAGCGCGCGGCGAACCAGGGCTTCACCATGTGCCGATCGGAAGAGGCGACGTCGACGGGCTGGCCGGAAAGAAGGCCGCGCTTGTGACCGGCCAAAAGCACATCGGCCAGGGACGCGTTCGCGACGCCAGTCTCTTGTCCTGCGGGACGAAGCGCCAAAGCCAAATAGGTCGAGGACGAGGCGAGCCCTGCGGCGATCAGGGCCGAAGCCGCCAGGGCGCGCCAGGAAGGCGCGGGCTGTGACGCGGCGGCGCCGGATGAGGCGGCCATCGCTTCGATGCGACGCCGCAGCGCGGGCGGCGCGACGGGCTTTCCGATCTCGCGGCCGACGAGCGAGCGGAGACCGCGCAGCGCGGCATATTCGCGCGCCAACGCCGCATTCTCCGCCAAGCGGGATTCGACCTCGAGCATTCCGGCCGCGTCGAGTTCGCCGTCGATCGCCGCGTGCAGAAGCAGGACTTCGTCGCCTGGTTTCATTTCAGCTCGGTCCTCGCCAATGTTGCGATGACATGGCGGCGGGCGCGGGCGAGCCGCGACATCACCGTGCCGACCGGCGCGCCAGTCATTTCCGCGATTTCGCGATAGCTCAAAGAGCTGATGTCGCGCAGCACGAAAGTCTCCTTATACGGCGGCGGCAGCGCCGCGATCGCCGCTTCGAGAGCGGCGGCCTCGCATTTTTCGATCAAGGCTTCCTCGGGCGACGCGCCGTCGTCGGGCAAAGCCTCCGCCTCGAACGAGGCGCTAGCCTCCAACGCCTTCGGCCGATTGCGGGCGAGCCACGTGAAGGTCGCATTGCGGGTGATCGCAAGCAACCAGGCGCGGGCGTCGCCGCCGGCATAGCGATCGAGGCCTTTCAGGGCGCGCAGGCAAGCCTCCTGCACGATGTCCTCCGCATCCGCGCCATTGCCGCAGAGCCATCGCGCGAGCCCATAGGCGTCGTCGAGGTGGGGAAGCACCACCTCGGCGAATTGTTCATTCAAGGTCTTGTCCGCCACGCCGCGACTGGCTCCGAAGGGGCCGTGATGGCCGACATACGACTAGGCCGCGCGAACCGATTTGATCAAGACAAAGCCGCTCCAGCGTGCGAAGATTGATGCTGGACTTTTGCCGTCTTGTCGCAATTAAGAGCGACGATTCCGAAGCGGTGGATTTATTCTTTCATCCGCTCGATCCCACAATGCGTCGCGTAAGCTGGCTCGACGCGACACCGGCCGGGTCATGCGGCCCGGCGTTTTGTCAATTCAAAGATCAGTAGTCGGCTCGACGCTTGCTTGCCCGGCGACGCGTCGTCGATCACGGCGACGCGCGTCGCCGAACGATTGAAAGGCGGACGATCGACATAGACTCCGCTTCCTAAATTGGCCCGCGTTCGAATCGTATGCGTCGGAAGGTCGAGATTGGCGGGTTTTCGCTGGGGATCGCTCACCTCTTCGGTGATAAGCGCATAGCGCCAGGCGCCGGCCTCTAGATTGGTCAATACGCGTTCGATTTGTTCATTCGTCAAATGCTGCAAAACTTGGCGAATAAGTATTAAATCGCCTGAAGGTAAGGCGGCCGCCGTCAGATCAGCGACATGAAAGCTCACTTGTGGAATGTCGCGATAGCGCTTCGCATTGATCTCGATAATATAGGATGACGCGTCCAGCGCGACGCATTTTTTGACATTGTCGCAGAGCTTTGATCCGACATAAAAGTCGCCGCATCCCGCATCGACGATGGTTTCCACGCCATGCCGCTTGATATAATCCTGCACGAACCGCAGATAGCGCTCGGCGAATAATCCCTCGCTGCCGAGACCCGACAAGGAAGTCCCCTGCCGCCACATCCCTTTCTTGTAGATTTCGTTAAATGCGTCGGGCAGGGAAAGCCGCTGCAATCGCCGTTCGCGATAAAGCATCCGCATTCTGCCGATCGGTTTCGAGATCTTTGCAGGAAGGATTCTTTTGACGAAATCCTTGAAAGCCATCGGCGCCTCCCGCTCTGAATTGAGGTGACGTTCGCCTTACATCGAGGATTTTTGGGTGAAATCCGTCGGCTATCTCGTTTCCCAAATTTTCCGGCTACGGGCTTCATCGATGGGCTCGCGCTTTTCCAGGGCCAATTCACGCGTTGAAGGTCGGCGACGTGGCCTTGAGGCAGTCAAAATGCACGATTAATTCTGGTTTATCTAGGGCCGCTCACGATTTGACGAGTGTTGCGGTACGACTGTCATCTGTGCATACATTAAAGAATAAGCGAGGGCTTGATATGACAACGAGTAAGCGAATTTTGTACCTTGATTATACTAAGGGGTACGCGATCATTCTCGTTGTCCTCGGCCATACGATCGGCGGGCTTGAGAAAGTGGGCGTCGTGTCGCCGGCCGGCTTCTACGCGACCCTTAGCGACGTCATCTACACCTTTCATATGCCTCTGTTTTTCTTCGTTTCCGGATTTTTGTCCGCGCGGCTGGCAGCCCAGCCGCCGCGGGCTTTCGCCTCAGGTGCTTTTTTGACGATCGTCGCGCCTTACCTCATTTGGTCATGGATCTTCTTGTCGATGAATGTGGCGTTCCCCAATGGCGCCAATGCACATTTTTCACGATCCGACTTCATCGACATTCTGGCGCCGGGACGCTCGATCGGAGTCTACTGGTTCCTCTATGCTCTTTTGGTCGCGCGGCTCGCTTATTACGTCGCCGCGCGGATTTCGAGAACGCTCGTCCTGGCCCTGTTTGGGGCCTTTTCGCTGACTTATCTATTTTGCCAAGCTTTCTTGGCCGGCGTCGAGGATCTGTCAGTGTTCGCCGGGACGATCTTCAAATTCAGCCAGGGCGGAACCTTTGTGGGATTCGGCTTGATTGCGGCGACGAATGAAAATGTGAAGGAGGCAATCCTCTCCGCCCGGCGCTTGCCGTGGTGGGCCGTGGGTTGGATCGGCGCGGCGGCGCTCGTCATTCGCTATCCGGCTTTCGAGGTTTTGCGTTTCGCGACCGGTTTTTGCGGAACCGCGCTCACTCTCTCGCTCGCGCGCTGGATCGAGTTCAAGAGCCCGTATCAGCCGCAATTCCTGTCCAATATCGGCAAGGCCACGATCGCCATCTTTGTCGCCCATGTGATTTTCGCTGCGGCGATTCGGAGCCTCTTGCTCAAGCTCGGCGTTCACGGCGCCTTCGTCCATGTCGTCTTCGGCACGACGGCCGGCGTGATTTTTCCGATGGTCCTATTCTATGCCGCAAATTATTGGCGCATCGCGCCCTGGGTCGGGTTCGGTAAGAACGCGCCCGTCTTCGCGGGGGGATTGCCACCTTTTGCAACGGCCTTGCGCGCGTTTCGAAAATCATGAGCGCGTTCTTCTGACCACGCCCCGTTCCTCGAAAACATCTGGCCCGCCTAATGACCTACACGCTCGTGATCGCCAATAAGGCCTATTCGTCCTGGTCCTTTCGTCCCTGGCTCTTGATGCGGCATTTCGACATTCCCTTCGAGGAAATCGTCGTTCCGCTCGCGCAAGAAGGCACTAGGGCCGAGATCTTGCGCTACGCGCCGAGCGGAAAATGCCCCTCGCTTCAGGACGGCGACATTCGCGTCTGGGATTCGCTTTCCATCATCGAATATCTGGCCGAGCGGCATCCGCATCTTCCGATCTGGCCAGAGCCGCAGGCGGCGCGCGCCGAGGCGCGTTCGCTTTCGGCCGAAATGCATTCGGGTTTCATGGCTCTGCGAGCGCTTCTGCCGATGAACATGCGCCGGCCGGTTTCCAAGCGCGAGCTGACGCCTGAGGCGGCGGTGGACGTCGCCCGCCTCGAGCAGGCTTTCGCCGAGGCGCGGGAGCAGTTCGGCAAAGAGGGGGCTTTTCTTTTCGGCGCTTTCTCGGCGGTCGACGCGATGTTCGCGCCAGTCGTCAATCGCCTCCATGTCTATGACGTCGCGGTTGCGCCGGCGACGCGCGCCTATATGGAGGCGGTCATGGCGCTGCCGGCATGGCGGAGTTGGAGCGCCGACGCTGCGGTTGAATGCTGGAAAATCGAGAAATACGAAGCCCTCTGAGACCGACCGTCGCGCCCGACGGAGCGCATTGCGCGTCGCGGCGGCGGAGAATTCCTCAGCGGACCGCTCAAAGCGCTTGCCGTTCTCGCGCTTTGGTCCAACTTATAAGGGCGACATGGATCCAAAAGCCGTGTGGGGAGCCAAGTGAATCGAACGGGAGGCAAGGGCGGAGCGCTCACGCCTCAGCCCAGCGCGAAATCGGACATCGACGCATTTCTCGGCGCGGCTGAGAAGGTTCCGGCGGCGCAGGCGAGCGGGAAGGGACGGCTCGTTTTCGCGCTCGACGCGACGATGAGTCGGCAAGCAACGTGGGATCTCGCCCAATCCGTCCAAGGCAAGATGTTCGCGACCGCCGCCGCGCATGGCGGCCTCGAGGTTCAGCTCATCTATTATCGCGGCTTCGGCGAATGCAAAGCCTCGAACTTCATGTCCGGCGGGCAGGGGCTCGCCTCGCTCATGACGCGGATTTCGGTGGGCGCCGGCCAGACGCAAATCGAAAAAGTGCTGCGCCATGTCCGCGACGAGACGCGGAAAACCCCCATTCGCGCCTTGGTCTTCGTCGGCGACGCGATGGAGGAGGAGTTCGACCTCCTCGCCGGGCTCGCGGGCGAGCTTGGACTGCTTGGCGTGAAGGCCTTCCTATTTCAGGAGGGGCGCGACGGCGTCGCAGAGCGGGCCTTTCGTCACATCGCCTTGCTGACCGGGGGCGCCTATGCGACATTCGACGCTTCCGCTCCGGAGCGGCTCATCGCGCTTCTCTCCGCCGCCGCCGCCTATGCCGCGGGCGGACGAAGGGCGCTTGAATTCGAAGCGCGCGCGCGGGGGGCGGCGGCGGCAAATCTCCTCTTATCGCAATTGCGTTGAGTCACCTGGAATGCTGTACCTCCTCGCCGGATTCTTGGTCTTTTGGATCGGGCTTTATGCGCTCAAGGCTTTCGCCCAAGCTAATCCCGCGGCGCTCGCCCAACTTCTCCGCCGGGCCGGCGGGTGGGCGGCGCTTGTCGTCGCCGGATTTCTCTTGTTGCGTGGGCGCGTCGATATGGCGATCGGCCTCGGCGGCCTCGCGGCCTGGCTATTGAGGATCAGCTACGGCTCCCGCTTCGGCCTGTTCAGATCGGTCGGAGGGGCCGGCGCTCGCCGCGCGTCCTGCGTGAGATCGGCCATGATCGAGATGGAGCTCGATCACGCCACAGGGAAGATGCGCGGGGTCATTCTCGCAGGGCCGGACGAAGGCAAGCAGTTAGATGCTCTGACGCGGCCGCAATGCGAACTCCTTCACCGTCTTTGCTGCCGGGACGATCCCGATGGCGCGCGGCTTCTGGAAGCCTATCTTGACCGCCGGTTTCCCGGCTGGCGTCCAGCAGAGGATCAGTGGCGCGACGAGGGGAGCGCCGGCGCGCCGCGCCGGGCCGGCGCCATGTCCAAGGATGAAGCTTATGAGGTTTTGGGGCTTCAAAAAGGCGCCTCTCGGGAGGAAGTCGTTCGCTCGCACCGTTCTTTGATGAAAAAGCTGCATCCAGATCACGGCGGGACGACGGATTTGGCTGCGCGAGTCAACGAAGCGAAGGATGTCCTGATGCGACGTCATCAGTAGGGGTCCGGAAAGGTTCGAGTTTGATGCCCGTTTGGGCGAGATTGGCGAAATCGAGATGGACGGCGGCCAGCTGCCGCAATTTCAGTTTTTTGTCGCGAAACAGGAAAATCCCGAACGCTTGAGCGTTTTGCAGGCGAGTTCGGCGCTATCAGCCTGGAGGCCGGCGAAACGGGCGCGATAAAGCGTTTCGGACCCTTTCTGCACTTTTTCCGTAAAGGGCAGCGCCGAATTCAGAGCTTTCGCGCCTTCCGACTTGGCGCGTGCGAGCAGCGCGGTCGCCTTGGCGATGTCGTCGGTGGCTCCGATTTGGATCATCCAGCCGCTGTGGGCGGCGGCCGGGCGGTGGGACTCGGCGGTCGAAAGAGAAGCCGTCTTCTCGGCGCTGCGCTCCCTCGCCGGCGCAGCCGAGGCTGTGTGGGTCGGCGAGGGGGTTGCGCTCGCCGCGGCCGCCCCATGGCCTGAATGCGACGTCGAGCCGTCAGGCGCGGCGGCCCTCGAGCCGGTTTCTTTTTCCGCGCCGCGCATGTCCTCGGCTTGCGTCTTCGCGGCTCCCGAGACGAAGGCCGGGCGTGGTCTTTGGAAGGGTATTGTAGGGTCGATCGATGCGACGCGAAATGGGTCGGCGCTGGCCGTGAGATTGGCGGGAGCGACCGTCGCCGAGGCTCGCGGGCTCGGCTTCTGATCCAGGTTCGCAGAGGCGTTCTTGACCTCGAGTTCCTGATGCGTCGGCGCGGGCCTGGGCGCTTCGAGCGTCGCGACGGCCTCGCCGGAATTCCCTTCGGAGATCGCGGCCGCTGTGCGGACCGTCGCGCCGCTCTCGATATTGTCCTCGATCAGACCCGCCATGAGTCGGTCGCGCGAGGCCGCGCTGGCGCCGCCCAGGACGGCGGCGACGATGAAATGCCCGTCGCGCTTCACAGAAGCGAGAAGATTGAATCCAGAGGCGCGGATATAGCCGGTCTTTATCCCGTCCATGCCCTCGAGGCGATCCATGAGATGATTATGATTTGCGATGGCCGCGCCGCCATAATGGAAGACATGGGTCGAGAAATAACGATATTCGCGCGGGAAGCGGTCCTGGATCGCGCGGCCGAGGAGCGCGAGGTCATGCGCGGTCGTCACTTGCTCGTCGTTGGGCAGGCCGGAAGCGTTGGCGAAATGCGTGCGGCTCATGCCGAGCGCATGGGCCTTTCGCGTCATCAATTCGGCAAAGGTGTCCTCGTCGCCGCCGATGCGCTCGGCGATCGCGACGGCGATGTCATTGGCGGAGCGCGTGACGACCGCCTTGATCGCATCCTCGACGCTGATCGTCTCGCCGGGGCGCAGGCCGAGCTTCGTCGGGGCCTGGCGCGCGGCATGGGCGGAAACCCGAACGTCGCTGTCGAGGCGGAGGCTCCCTTTTTCGAGCTGCTCGAACAGGAGGTACAAGGTCATCACCTTGGTGATCGACGCCGGATGTCGAATCTCGTTCTCGTTGCGTGCAAAAAGCGTTTGCCCGGAATTGGCGTCGACGACGATCGCCGCGAAATTTCTTGGGTTCACGCTGGTCAGGGAGCGCGGACGGTGGCCTAAATGGACGTGATGCGCGTGACGCGAAAAATGCGCACGGGCGGCGGCATGGTGAGAGTGATGGCGGGCCTCGGCGGGCGTGGCCGCGATGCCGCCCGCAAGAACCATCGTGAAACCATATAGGGCGACGGCAAAATTTGTGCGACGAACTGTCGCGCCCAATTTCATCATGTCAGGCATCCTCTGTCTGCGACATGCAATGGTTCTCTCGGAGACGCTAAATCCGGGCGGTTACCGAGGGGTTAAGAGCGCGACTTGAAGCGCCGCCAAATGTTTCAATTCGAGCTTATGCTGCGCTGCAAGATCAAGTTGACGTGATTTGTGCGCTGCACTATATCTAAGTTGCTACAGGCTTACGAACGCGCCTGTGGCAAGAAGCCGCCCCTACGAGGGACGAAACGGCGCATGCTCGGCGAAGGAAAATCAAATGGCCTATCAAATCGATGATTTCCAGAAATTCGGCAAGGAGCAACTCGAAGCCGCGACAAACGTAACGTCCAACTTGACCAAGAGCTGGCAGACGATCGCCGCCGAGGCCACGGAATATTCGAAAAAGTCGCTGGAAAACAGCTCGGCTTTCCTCGAGAAATTGCTCGGCGCCAAGTCCTTTGAAAGCGCCATTCAAATTCAGTCGGAATACGCCAAAAACTCGTATGCGGGCTTCATCGCGCAGGCCACGAAACTCGGCGAGATCTATTCCAACCTCGCTAAGGAAGCCTTCAAGCCGATCGAGACGGCGATTTCCAAAGTTCAATCCTTTAAAGAATAGTCCGCCTCCGGTTGCGCTGGCGGATGCGCAGAGCCTTCGTTGCAATTTCGTGGTTGCGCCGCGGAAGTCTCGGATCGCAATTCCTCTGGACTGCCTTCTGAGAGGCTCGGCACAGGCCGGGCCTTTTTTGTGCGCGCCGACATGAAGACGCTTGGGGGGCGATGCGCTCCGAAGAGGCTGAATGTGTCGACGCGCTTCGCGTCGGCGAAGCGCTTGACGATCGACCATCGGATTGCGTCGCGACGCAATCCACGATGATGAGCCGCGATGTCGGCAGCCTAGGCTGTGAAACGGCTGCGGCCCTGTGGCTGTCGCCTTTGATTGGGAAGCGACAGAACGCATTGAACGGGGTGAATGTCATGGCGGAGATCGAGCAAGACGCAGCGTCCTCGACGTACGACGCGGAGGAAGCCCAGCAAGACGCCGTTGGGGCTGAAGCCGTCGCGCCTGCGGCGGATGAGACGATCGAAATCGAAACGGCGGCCGAGAGCGCTCCTGAAGCCGTTGTGCTGCAAGAGGCCGTGTCTCATGACAATGTTCCCGATCGACCTGAGCGGCAAGACAGGCTCGTTTCTCCAAATGCAGGCGAGGCTCACGCCCGATCTGGCTTGAGCGAGATCGCAGCGGAGGCGAGTGAGTACTCCCGACGCTCGTTCGAGAACGGCGCCCAATTCATTCAAGAGCTCATCGGCGCAAAGTCTTTTTCGAACGCCGTTCAGATCCAGGCGGCCTACGCGAAGACTTCTTTTGCCGGATTCATCTCCTATGTGACCAGGGTGCGCGAGATTTATTCGGGCTTCAATCGGTTCGGCTCCGGCCATTGGCGGCGCGGATCCTGAGGGCGGCGCGCATTCACGGCTCATGGATAGGATAAAGCTTCAAAAGCTCGGCTTTCGCCGGGCTTTTTTTATGAATTTCTATGACGATGACGCTGCCTATTTGAGCGGCGCCGAAAATGTGCTCTGAGCTTTTAAATTGATCCGCGCATTACAATTTCGTCAGCGACGCGCCCCGGATCTTCAAGCTCGCGCGATCGCCGCCGTGGCCGCGCGCGATTTCTTCATTCGACGCGGCGCAGTTTTTGCTGAAAATCCTTTCGGGCTCATCTTGGAGGCCTACCTGTCTTGGAGGCTTGGCTTGCGGCTCGTCTTCGACCCTCGGCGCGCCGCGGAGCTGCCGATTCATCGCGCGGCTCGATTCCCTCTTGCGAGGAAAGCGCGCGCGTTGTTCACTTGGGTTTCGGTCTCGGGTTTCGTACTGGCCAAAAAGGCGCGGCGAGTTATCTATAATTGGAAGGCGAGGACCTTGGTTGTGACGGACGGACTTCTTCGGCGAATCTCTTTCCGGGCTGAATGGCCCGGTCGCGGCGACGCGGGCGCCGGAATTGGGCTCGCCGACGCAAGAGAGAGTGTCCGCGGGTCGATCCGCGCGGCCAAGGACCCGCAACGGGGGGGCGACGGCGGGTCAGGTTCGGGAACGGCGGTGATCACTCGGTCGAAGACGCAAACGCGGAGACCGAGCATGTATCGGGTCCTGTTGCTGAACGACGATTATACGCCGATGGATTTCGTGGTCGCGGTCCTGAAGAAATATTTCAACAAGGGACCGGAGGAGGCGATGCGAATCATGCTTCATGTTCACCAACATGGCGTCGGCGAATGCGGAGTCTTCACCTACGAGGTCGCCGAGACCAAAGTCACGCAAGTCATGGATTACGCCCGCAAGCATCAGCACCCGTTGCAATGCATCATGGAAAAGAAATGAGAGGTTGGAGCCAATGCCGTCCTTCTCCCGCAATCTCGAGCAATCGCTCCATCGCGCTCTCGCCGTCGCCAATGAGCGTCACCACGAATATGCGACGCTGGAGCATTTACTTCTCAGTCTGACAGAGGACAGCGATTCAGCGGCCGTGCTGCGCGCCTGCTCAGTCGATCTGGAACTCTTGAAGAAGAATTTGCGCGAATATATCGACCAGGAGCTCGACAATCTGGTCGGCGACGGCCGCGAGGACGCCAAGCCGACGGCGGGCTTCCAGCGGGTCATTCAACGCGCCGTGATCCATGTGCAGTCGTCGGGACGCGAAGAGGTCACGGGCGCCAATGTGCTCGTCGCGATCTTCGCCGAGCGCGAGAGCCACGCCGCCTATTTCCTGCAAGAGCAGGACATGACCCGCTACGACGCGGTCAACTACATCAGCCATGGCATCGCCAAGCGGCCTGGCCTTTCCGACGCCTCGAAGACGCCGCGCGGCGCCGAGGAGGAGGCGGAGGGGCGCGACGCGAAAGAGGGCAAGGACGGAGGCGATTCCAAGAAGAAGGAAGGCGCGCTCGACGCCTATTGCGTCAATCTCAACAAGAAGGCGCGCGAGGGACGGATTGATCCTCTGATCGGGCGCGAAGCGGAAGTTCAGCGCACGATCCAGGTCTTGTGCCGGCGCCACAAGAACAACCCTCTGTTGGTCGGCGACCCGGGCGTTGGCAAGACAGCGATCGCTGAAGGCCTCGCCCGCAAGATCGTCAAGTCCGAAGTGCCGGAAGTTCTCGCGGAAGCGACGGTTTTCGCGCTCGACATGGGCACCTTGCTGGCCGGAACCCGCTATCGCGGCGATTTCGAAGAGCGCCTGAAACAGGTCATGAAGGAGATCGAGAACCACAAGAAGGCGATCCTCTTCATCGACGAAATTCACACGGTCATCGGCGCGGGCGCAACGTCCGGCGGCGCAATGGATGCGTCCAATCTTTTGAAGCCAGCGCTCGCGCAAGGCTCGCTGCGTTGCATCGGCTCGACGACCTACAAGGAATATCGGCAATATTTCGAGAAGGATCGCGCGCTCGTCCGGCGTTTCCAGAAGATCGACGTGAATGAGCCTTCGATCCCCGACGCCATCGAGATCATGAAGGGCCTGAAGCCTTATTTCGAAGAATTCCACAAGATCCGCTACACCAATGAAGCGGTCAAGGCGGCGGTCGAGCTTTCGGCGCGCTACATTCACGACCGCAAGCTGCCGGATAAGGCGATCGACGTGATCGACGAGACCGGCGCGAGCCAGATGCTGCTGCCTGAAAACAAGAGAAAGAAGACGATCGGCATCAAGGAGGTCGAGGCGACCATTGCGACAATGGCCCGGATTCCGCCCAAGACCGTCTCGAAGGACGACGCCGAGGTTCTCGAGCATCTGACCGAAACGCTTGAGCGGGTGGTCTACGGCCAGAACAAGGCGATCGAGGCGCTGACCGCGGCGATCAAGCTGGCGCGGGCCGGCTTGCGCGACGGTGAGAAGCCGATCGGCAGCTATCTCTTCTCCGGCCCGACCGGCGTCGGCAAGACCGAGGTCGCGCGCCAGCTCGCCGTGAGCCTCGGCGTCGAGCTCGTCCGCTTCGACATGTCGGAATATATGGAGCGCCACACGGTCTCGCGGCTCATCGGCGCGCCTCCCGGCTATGTCGGGTTCGATCAGGGCGGGCTTTTGACCGACGCGATCGATCAGCATCCGCATTGCGTGTTGCTTCTCGACGAAATCGAGAAGGCCCACCCGGATCTCTACAACATCCTGTTGCAGGTGATGGATCATGGCAAGCTCACGGATCACAGCGGCAAGCAGGTCGATTTCCGCAATGTGATCTTGATCATGACGACAAACGCCGGCGCCGCCGATATGCAGCGCTCAGCCTATGGCTTCACGAAGTCGAAGCGCGAAGGCGAGGATGTCGAAGCGATCAACCGCATGTTCGCGCCGGAATTCCGCAACCGGCTCGATGCGGTCGTCACCTTCGGCCATTTGCCGACGGCGGTTATCAGCAAGGTGGTCGACAAGTTCATCATGCAGCTCGAGGCGCAGCTCGCCGACCGCAATGTCGCGATCGAGCTCACCGACGAGGCGCGCAATTGGCTGGTCGAGCACGGCTATGACGAGCAGATGGGCGCGCGGCCGATGGCGCGCGTCATCCAGCAGACCATCAAGACGCCTCTGGCCGACGAGGTCCTGTTCGGCCGCTTGAAGAATGGCGGAACGGTGCGCGTCGTGGTCACGGCGGAAGAGGACGGCGTGCGGAAACTCGGCTTCGTCTTCCCCGAAGGTCCGATTTTGCCGCGGCCCGAGCGGGATATTGTCGAAGCCGGCAAGAAGCGGGTTCGCGCCGAGCCGGAAGTTCGCCGCGCTAAATCACGCCGCCTCAAGGCGAATGACGCCTCCGGAGATCCGGACGACGATCAGGCCGAGACGGTCGGCGGCGAGGAGCCGGACCTGAAGAACTGAGCGTCGGCGACGTGATGAAATAATTATGGGGCTGCGACCGATGTCGCGGCCTCTTTTGATTTTGTGTTGTTGATTTGCTCTTTGAGCATCTTCCAATCGGATATGCTCAATCATTTGAATACGGAGCGATTTCCTATCGAACGCAGGAATCCATGCGCTCGGAAAGCGCATGCGCGGCTCGCCGCGGCGGCGCGGGGCGATTGAGGTCAGGCCTCCTCCAGCGCCGCCGAGATCTTCTTGCGGAAACCGTCGAGGATCTCCGGCTTTTCCATCGCGCCCGTATGGGGCCGCAAGGCGACGTCGGCCCAGCGCGGCAGAATATGGAAATGCAGATGGAAAACGATTTGGCCGCCGGCTGGCTCGTTGAATTGCTGGATCGTGATCCCGTCGGCGTCGAGAGCCTTCCGCACCGCGCGGGCGATTCTCTGCAATGGTCCCATCAAAGCGGCGAGGCTCGCGGGCTCGACGTCGAAAATATTGCGCGCGGGCGCCTTGGGGATCAAAAGGACATGGCCGTCCGCGCGGGGCATGATGTCCATCAGCGCCAGGGCGTGCTCGTCCTCATAGACCTTATGGCAGGGCAATTCGCCGCGCAGGATCCTGGCGAAGACATTCGCATCGTCATAAGGCGCAGGCGTCATCGCGTTTCCTCCCTCGTTCGACTCGATTTGAGGGGAAGCGCGCGCGGGGTCAAGGCCCCTTCTTGAATGGCGTCAGCTCGCCATATTCCTCCATCGCCGCATCGATATGGACACGCTCCCTCTGGAGATATTCGTCGATCGCGCGGGCGAAGCGCTTGTCGGCGATGTCATGCGCGGAATAAGTCGGAACCGGTCCGTAGCCGCGGGCGAGCTTGTGCTCCCCCTGGGCGCCGGCCTCGACCCGGGCGAGTCCGCGTAGAATCGCGAATTCGATCGCCTGATAATAGCAGACCTCGAAATGCAGGAAGGGATGCTCCTCGATCGCGCCCCAATTGCGCCCATAGAGCGCGTCCTTGCCGATGAAATTGATCGCGCCCGCGATATAGCGTCCGTTGCGTTTCGCCATCACCAGCAGGATATGATCGGCCATGGCCGCGCCGACCGCGGAAAAAAACGCGCGGGTGAGATAGGGCGTGCCCCATTTGCGCGCGCCCGTGTCCTGGTAGAAGAGGAAGAAACTGTCCCAATGCGCCTCCGTGATAGCGGCCCCGGTCAGACGCTCGATCTCAATGCCGGGCGCGAGCGCCTCCTTGCGCTCCCGGCGGATCATCTTGCGCTTGCGCGAGGCGAGATCGGCGAGGAAAGCCTCGAAATCGGCGTAGCCTTTGTTGATGAAATGAAACTGCTGGCCTGTCCGCTGGAGAAATCCGGCGGCGCCGAGAGTCTCCCATTCCGCCCGCGTCGGAAAGGTGACGTGAATGGACGAGGCGCCGATTTTCTCGCGCCAGGCCCTTGAGCCCGCGATGAGGGTTTGACGCGCCGTCTCGCCATGCCCCGGCGCGACCAGAAGTCGCCGCCCGGTCGCCGGCGTGAAGGGAGAGGCGATCTGAAGCTTGGGATAATATTGCACGCCCGCCCGCTGATAGGCGTCGGCCCAGCCGAAATCGAAGACATATTCGCCCATGGAATGGGTCTTCAAATAGGCGGGGGCGGCGGCGGACAAACGTCCGGCGGCGTCCTTCACCACAATATGCGTGGGCGTCCAGCCGTGGCGCGGCGCGACCGATTTGGAGCTTTCGAGCGCCTGCAGGAAGGCGTGGGTGATGAAAGGATTGAATCGCTCGATGTCCTGCGCGCAGGGTTGCGACTCGGTCGAATCGCCGATTGGAATCGACTCGTCGCCCTCGGGCCGCAAGGCGGCCGGGATTTCATGAGCTTCGGGATTGGCGCAGGCGTCCCATTGCGCGGCGTCGATCTCGTCCATCGATTGGGCGATATGGACCGTGTAGGGCAAAGGCATGGCGGCTCATCCTCAGCCGGAGCCTCATTTCGTCTCGGCTCGCTTCGCATCTGCAATAAAGACGCCGCGCCCCGACTGCGGGATGCGAAAAAGTGGAATCCGCAATTTCGCGAAAATTCCCGCCCTTATTTTGGAAGCTCGATCACTTTGCATGCTTTTAGTTTTTTCCATCCTAAAAAAGCGTCGCGTCTCAAGGCCGCCGTAGCCGAGCGATTGCGCAATCGGCGGCTTCGACGCCGGTCGCATAGGCGCCATGCGCGGTCGTGAAATCACGCGCCGAGCACGCTTCGCCGACGAAAAACAGGCGCTCGTCCACCGGCGCTGCGAGACAAGCGCGGGCGTCCGCGCGGCCGGGCAGAGCGTAAGAATAGGATCCGCCTGCGAATTGATCGCGCGCCCAAGAGGTTTCGCTGACGAGGCGCAGCCGGGCGCGGATGTTTTCGCCAAAAAGCCCGGCGAGTTCGCCGACGGCGAAGGTGAGGAAGGCGCCGGGCCCCTCGGCCTCAAGATCATGGGCGAGCGCGCCGCCGAAAAACCCTTCGATGAGCGGGCGGCCGAAGGGACGCAAATGATAGCTACCGGTCGCTGTCTTGCGCGGATCGCCGAAGAGATGGCCGTCGATCGGAAGGGCCTCCGCTGCATCGAGCGTCATCACGAGCTTGTCGGCGAGCCCCAGCGGCAGCGCAGAAGCCGCCTCGACCTTTTCCCGCAGCTCGGGCTGGAACCTGATTGACCCAGCGGCGAGCAGCGATGTGGGCACGGTCACGATCACGGCCTTCGTCGTCAGCGCGCCGCGCGACGTCTCTACGCGTAGGTTCCGCCCCGAGTGATCGACAAGCGAAACAGCGCAGTCGAGCGCGATCGGCAAGCCCGCGCCCATGCAGGCGATCGTCGCCCCAAAGCCCTCGCGCACGCGCCAATTGAGGCCGCTATCGGCGTAGAAAGACAGGTCCTTCGCGGAGACCCTATCGAGCTCCGCGCCGTTCATGAAGCTGCTTTCTGCGTCGATCAAGGGATTCCACGGACATCCGGGCTCGAGAAGCCGCGCGGCCGCAAAATCTGGCCCGTTCGGGTCCACTGCCGCGAGACGCGTCTGGAAGCGCTCCGCAGCGGCCTGAAAAGCATCCTGGTCCTCCCGACTAAAGCCGAGATCCAGGCTCTGCGACGTCCAAACCGGATCCGTCCTGTCGAGTGTGAGCCCGGCCGCTTCGGCGATGCGCGTCCAAGGATTCCGGTCGGCTGAATGAAGCCATCCGCATCCGAGATCGAGCGCATGGCCGCCGATCCTGCGGGTCCAGGCGCGCCCGCCGATTCGATCCCTAGCTTCGAGCACGACCAGAGCAACGCCGGCGGCGGCGAGTCGCGCAGCCGCGCCTAAACCCGAGGCGCCGGCGCCGATGACGACGACCTCGGGATGGCTCGGCAGCGGTGACGTTGCGAGACGTCCGTCTTGCGCGATCTGCGCCATTTGCGTCTCAGATCACGGCGCCTCTGGATGAATATCAAGACGCATCGTGATTGAGCCTCGAAAGCGAGAGCGTGACGTTATGCGAAGCACCGAATTCCATTTTTCGCACCCCGCTCTGGCCGATTGACGTTCGCGCGCTTGGTCGCTTTGAAGCCGAAAATATCATCATGCTCATGATATCGATTTATTCTATCAACATGATTGCGCGTAAGATCGCCAATTCAAGCTAGCACAGGGCATGTCATGACGACCATTTGGGTGCGCAAGTCCATCGCCGTTCTCGAGGCTGAGGCGACAATTGTCGAAGGCGGGGCAGGCGAAAAGGCTCAATTGCATCGGACGCTGTCCCTGACGAGCCTCATCGCGCTTGGCATCGGCTGCATCATCGGCGCGGGCATATTCGTGCTGACCGGCCACGCCGCCGCAGCCTATGCCGGCCCAGCCGTCGCATTGTCCTTCGTCCTCGCCGGCCTCGTCTGCGCCTTCGCGGGCCTTTGCTACGCAGAGATGGCCTCGACCGTCCCGGTCGCCGGCAGCGCCTATGCCTACGCCTATGCGACGATGGGTGAATTCATCGCCTGGATCATCGGCTGGGACCTCATCCTCGAATATGCCTTCGGCGCGACAACAGTCGCGATCGGATGGTCCGGCTATGTCGCAAGCTTCCTGAAGGATCTGGGCGTCATCGTGCCGCCCCACTTGGCGAGCGCGCCGCTTACTTTTGACCCGGCGAGCGGCGTCTGGGTCCAGACCGGCGCCCTGTTCAACATTCCGGCGGCCTTAATCGTCATCATGGTCACGGCTTTGCTGGTCGTCGGCATCCGTGAATCGGCCCGGGTGAATAATGCGATCGTGCTCATCAAGCTCCTGATCATCGTCGCCTTCATCCTTGTCGGGATATGGTCGGTCTCCACCGCGAATTGGGTGACCGCGAGCAATCCGACGGGGTCGTTTATTCCGCCGAATATCGGCCCCGGCGAATATGGCTGGAGTGGAATCGTGCGCGGCGCCGGCGTTGTCTTCTTCGCCTATATCGGCTTCGACGCCGTGTCGACGGCGGCGCAAGAGGCGCATAACCCGCAGCGGGACATGCCGATCGGCATATTGGGCTCGCTCGCGATTTGCACCATACTCTATGTGCTGGTCGGGATCGTCATCACCGGGGTCGTGCCCTTCGATAAGCTGAACGTGCCTGACCCGATCGCCCTCGGCGTCGACGCCATCGGCCTTGGCTGGTTCTCCGCCATCATCAAATTCGGCGCGATCCTCGGATTGAGCTCGGTGGTCCTGGTGCTCTTGCTCGGCCAGTCCCGCATCTTTTACTCGATGGCGCATGACGGGTTGCTTCCGCCCTTCGCCGCCAAGGTGCATCCGCGCTTTCGGACCCCTTATGTCACCACGATCCTGACTGGCGTCATCGTCGCCATCCTGTCGGGCCTGCTGCCCATCGGCCTCGTCGGCGAGCTTGTCAGCATCGGCACCCTATTCGCCTTCGTCGTGGTCAGTTTCGGCGTCCTCGCGCTCCGGATCAGGAATCCCGAGATTCGCCGCCCGTTCAAGACGCCCTTCGTCTTCGTCGTGGCGCCGCTCGGCGCCGCTTCGGCGATCTTCCTGATGTTCGGCCTGCCGAGCGACACTTGGATTCGTCTCGCGGTTTGGCTCGTGATCGGCCTTGCGATTTATTTCTTCTATGGCCGCAAGCACAGCCATGCGGGGAATAGGCGTCTCGGTCTCGTCAAGCCGGCGAAACGATAGGCAAAAAACATAAGGCGCGGCGTTGATCGCCGCGCCTTCATGAGGCCATGCGTCTGGGCCCCGGCAAACCTTACACGCGGCGGGCGATGGATTTGAGAAAGCCCTGGTAATCTTCGGTCAGCTCTTGATCGACCGCGGCCATCGAGGCGAGCAGAAGCGCGGCGATGAAGCTTTCGTCGTTGCGCTCGTCCGCAAGCGCCTCCTTGATCGGGGGGACATTTTCCTCGGGCTTGACGAGCTGCGACTTCAGCTGCGTCGAGAGCGTGGTCCATTGCTGGCGAACCCAGGCCGCGAGCGGGCCGACCAATTCGACCTTGAAGTTTGATTTGCGGATCTTCTCGAGGAAGCGGACGCCCGCGTTCCAGGTATCCTTCGGCTCGAAATGGCCATCTTCCATCAAGGTCTTGCCGATCATGCCGATGTGATCCTCGAGGGTTTCGGGCTTGGCGTCCGGCTCCTGCTTGAAATGCCAAAAGGCGAAAGAGCCGGGGAAGTTCTCGCCGTAAAGCGCGACGAGGTCCTTTTCAACCTTGTCGAAGGCGGCTTTATCCGCCTTCAAGGCCGAGGCTATGCCGAAGGCGAAGATGGAATCGTCGGCGATGGTCTTGACCCCGGTCGTGTTGAGGTCGGACTTCGAAAGCGGTGGAATCGAGCCGTCGGGGTTGGGCTGAGCCTTGCCGGCGCGTTGCGCCATGACATGGGCCGTCACTTCGAGCCAGCCGGTCAAGCTCGAAGAGAAAAGGCTCGGATCGACCTCGGTGATGGACCGGTTCATCGGGTCTTTACGTCGCAATACTTCATTCATGGGTCGATCCTCGACGCCTTCCTGGTCGGTGCTTGATGGGTCGAACGAAACAGCTTCGGCGTCAGCGCTTCCGCAGATCGCGCTGTTTCGCCCGTACAGGGACTAAAGCGGCGCGGGCTTGATGCGCGCAGGAGGAGAAAAAGGACAGGCTGCAAAAGAGCCCGACGACCGCCGAGGCGCAGAGGGCATTCCAGATCAGGGAATTCATCCAAGCTCTCCAATTATTCAATGTGCCGCATTTTCGAACAAGCGGGCGACGGCTTCGCCGTCTCCGATTTTCGTCAATGCTTTGGCCGCTCCTTTTTGTCTCGCCTTCCGCCGGCTCCGTCACAAGGGTTGGCCGAGCCAGCGCAGCCGGTCCAAAGCGCCTTGCAGGATATAGGCCGCGGCCATCCGGTCGACGACTTCGGCGCGTTTGGCGCGCGAGGCGTCCTGATCGATGAGGGCGCGAGTCACGGCCGCCGTCGAGAGCCGCTCGTCCCAAAAGACGCAAGGGCGGGCCGTCAATCCGCCGAGGTTGCGGACGAAGGCGCGGGTCGCTTGCACGCGCGGGCCTTCCGAGCCGTCCATGTTGAGCGGAAGGCCGATGACGAGCGCCGCGACGTCGAATTTATCCGCAAGCTCGACGAGGCGGGCGGCGTCCTTGGTGAATTTCGTGCGGCGGATGGTCTCGAGCGGCGTCGCAATCCGGCGCTCGACATCCGAAAGCGCAAGGCCGATCGTCTTCGTGCCGAGATCGACGCCGATGAGCCTTTGCCGCGCGCCGATGCGCGGCTGCAAGTCGACGAGCTCGAGAGTTTCCGTCGTCATCTCTCCTCCATCGCAGAAGCGCATCGTGCGAGAGCTTGCGTGCAAGCGCGCCCAAAGCCCGATCCATGCCTCTATGCGCGGCGCCGGCTTCGTCTTAAATCATCTGCGGCGGTTTGGTGGAGGATTTGCGCATGAAACTCATTTGGCTCGGCCATTCGGCGTTCCGCGTCGAACTCGGCGAGGCGATCATCCTGATCGATCCATTTTTACGCGGGAACTCCAAATTCACCGGCGATTTCGCAGCCGCGACGGAAGGGGCGACGCATATCGTCCTGACCCACGGACATGACGATCACATCGGCGACGCCGCCGAGATCGCCGTCGCGAGCGGCGCTGAGGTCGTCTCCAATTACGAGATCTGTATGTTTCTACAGTCGCAAGGCGCGGCCAATATCAATCCGGGTAATACCGGCGGCGCGATCGACTGCGGCGCTTTCAGCGTGAGCCTCACTCAGGCGCTGCATTCGTCGGGGACCGTCTTCAACGGCCAGTCGATCTATCTCGGGAGCCCGAATGGCGTGGTGATCAAACCGCGACAGGGCCCAACGCTTTATCATATGGGCGACACTGACATTTTCTCTGACATGGCGTTGATCGATGAGATCCATCAGCCGAAGATCGGCCTTGTTCCGGTGGGCGATCGCTTCACCATGAGCGGCGCGACGGCGGCTCTCGCGGTCAGGCGCTTTTTCAGTTTCGAGACCGTCGTTCCTTGCCATTACGGCACTTTCGATCTGTTGAGCCCAGACCCGAGCGCCTTCGTCGCGGCCATGCAGGGCGCGCCGACACAGATCGCCGCTTTGCAGATCGGCGAGAGCCTGGCGCTCTGAACGCGGCTCGTCGCGTAGAGAAATCGAGCTAAGATCGAAGCGAGGCCGTCAAGGACTAAAGTCAGCGCCGCGTGGCGGCAGGAGGATGAAATGGACATTGCATGGGAGGTTCTCCATGACCCTACGGTTCGCGAAATCGCCGCCTGGCTCGGCGCGATCGCGGTCGTCGGGCTTTGGATCTTTTTCGCCCGCGCCATGGTCGCCGCGCGCGTGAAGCAGTTCAAGCGCGAGCAGGCGGAGCGGGAGGCGCGGGATCGCGCCGCTGAAACGGACGAGGCGCCGAAAGAATAGGGATCAGCTGCCGGCCGGTCCGAGCATTGCTTGCGCCTAAGGCCCGGTGCTATAGGCACGTCTTCGCTGAATTCCCAAATCATCAAGGAAGAGCACATGTCGGTCGACCAAGCGACCGTGCGGCGCATCGCGCATCTAGCCCGCATCAAGGTCAATGAGGACGACGTGCCTCATCTTCAAGGCGAGCTCAACGCCATACTCGCATTTGTCGAGGAATTGGCGAGCGTCAATGTCGAAGGGGTCGAGCCGATGACCTCGGCCATGCCGGTCCCGATGAAAAAGCGCGCAGACATCGTGACCGATGGCGACATGGCCGACGCGATCGTCGCCAATGCGCCGGCCGTGGAGGATCATTTCTTCGTCGTGCCCAAAGTCGTGGAATAGGAGCGGACGCAATCTTGACCGAACTCACCGATCTCTCCCTCGCCGACGCGCGGCGGGCGCTCCTGAACAAAGAAGTCTCCGCCGTAGATCTCGCCAAGGCGCAAATCGCGGCCATCGAGCAGGCCCGCGCGCTGAACGCCTTCATCAAGGAGACGCCAGAGGTCGCGCTCGCTATGGCGGCGGATTCCGACGCGCGGATCGCGCGGGGGGAGGCAGGGCCGCTCGAGGGCGTGCCGCTCGGGATCAAGGATCTCTATTGCACGGCGGGCGTCCAGACCACGGCGGCGAGCCATATTCTCGAGGGCTTCACGCCGGCCTATGAATCGACCGTCTCGGCCAATCTCTGGCGCGACGGCGCGGTGATGCTCGGCAAGCTCAATCTCGACGAATTCGCGATGGGCTCGTCGAATGAAACCTCCTATTTCGGCCCGGTGATCTCGCCCTGGCGGCGTGTTGGTTCGGACGCCGCGCTTGTGCCCGGCGGCTCGTCGGGGGGCTCGGCGGCGGCCGTTGCGGCGCGGCTTTGTTTCGGCGCGACCGCGACAGACACCGGCGGGTCGATCCGCCAGCCGGCGGCTTTCACGGGGACCGTCGGCATCAAGCCGACCTATGGCCGCTGCTCGCGCTGGGGCATCGTCGCCTTCGCCTCCTCGCTCGATCAGGCCGGCCCGATCGCGCGCACGGTGCGCGACGCGGCCATCCTGTTGCGCTCCATGGCCGGCCACGATCCCAAGGACACGACCTCCGTCGATCTGCCTGTGCCCGATTACGAGGCGGCGGTCGGCCGCTCGATCAAGGGCATGAAGATCGGCATTCCGAAAGAGTATCGGCTCGACGGCATGCCGGCCGAGATCGAAAGCCTTTGGAGCCAGGGCGTCGAATGGCTGAAGGCCGCCGGCGCGACGATCGTCGACATTTCCCTTCCGCATACGCGCTACGCCTTGCCGGCCTATTACATCGTGGCGCCGGCCGAGGCCTCCTCAAACCTCGCGCGCTATGACGGCGTGCGCTTCGGCCTGCGCGTTCCCGGCAAGGACATTGCCGATATGTATGAGAGCACGCGCGCGGCGGGCTTCGGCAAGGAGGTGCGCCGGCGCATCCTGATCGGCACCTATGTGCTCTCGGCCGGCTATTACGACGCCTATTATGTGCGGGCGCAGAAGATCAGAACTTTGATCAAGGGCGATTTCGAGAGCGCTTTCGCGGCGGGCGTGGACGCCATTTTGACTCCGGCGACGCCGTCGGCCGCTTTCGGCGTCGGCGAGAAAGGCTCCGCCGATCCGGTGGAGATGTATTTGAACGACATATTCACTGTGACCGTGAATATGGCTGGCTTGCCGGGCATAGCCGTGCCGGCTGGAACATCGTCCGAGGGATTGCCTCTCGGCCTCCAACTGATCGGCCGCGCCTTTGACGAGGAAACCTTGTTCGCGGCGGCGGAGGTCATTGAGCAATCCGCGCCGAAGGTTTCCTTGCCAGCCAGATGGTGGGCGTAGCGCGCTCTATCGAGCGATCGCGGCGAACGTGCGGGCTTCGCCTAGCTGCGCTTACGAAAAGACCGCCATCGCTGTTTCGTTGACCAGACGCCCCCCGAGGGCCATTCTGAGTCCATGCTGAAAGCCGCAGCGGCGCGCGCGGCGGATTTTTTGACGGACCTAGATCATGAACACGCACGCAAACCCCTCGAAGCTCATCAAGGGCGCGACCGGCGACTGGGAGGTCGTCATCGGCATGGAGATTCATGCCCAGGTCACGTCGCGCTCGAAGCTCTTCTCAGGCGCCTCGACCACGTTCGGCGAAGAGCCCAACGCCAATGTATCGCTCGTCGACGCCGCCATGCCGGGCATGCTGCCGGTCATCAATGAGGAATGCGTGGCGCAGGCGGTGCGCACCGGGCTTGGCCTCGAAGCCAAGATCAATCTTCGCTCGGTGTTCGACCGCAAGAACTATTTCTATCCCGACCTCCCGCAGGGCTATCAGATCTCTCAGTACAAGAGTCCGATCGTCGGCGAGGGCGTCGTGCTCGTCGACGTTTCGCCGACCGAGCAGATCGAGGTCGGAATCGAGCGGCTGCATCTCGAGCAGGACGCCGGCAAGTCGCTGCACGACCAGTCGGCGACGGACTCCTTCGTCGATCTCAACCGCTCCGGCGTCGCGCTGATGGAGATCGTGTCGAAGCCCGACATGCGCTCGTCGGACGAGGCCCGCGCCTATGTCTCCAAGCTACGCACCATCTTGCGCTACATCGGCTCGTGCGACGGCAATATGGAGCAGGGATCGCTGCGCGCCGACGTCAATGTCTCGGTGCGTCGGCCGGGCGGGCCGCTTGGCACGCGCTGCGAAATCAAGAACGTCAATTCGATCCGCTTCATCGGCCAGGCGATCGAGGTCGAGGCGCGCCGACAGATCGCCATTCTCGAAGACGGCGGCAAGATCGATCAGGAGACGCGGCTCTTCGATCCGGGTCGCGGCGAGACGCGTTCGATGCGCTCCAAGGAAGAGGCGCATGATTATCGTTATTTCCCCGATCCCGATTTGCTTCCGCTCGAATTCGATCAGGGCTATGTGGACCGCCTCGCAGCGGAATTGCCAGAATTGCCGGACGCGAAGAAGGCGCGCTTCATCAAGGATTACGGGCTGCCGCCCTATGACGCCGGCGTGCTCGTCGCCGATAAGGAGACGGCCGATTACTTCGAGGCGGCTGTCCAACACGGCGATGCGCGGCGCGACGCGAAGCTTGTCGCCAATTGGATCACGGGCGACGTTGCGGCTTTCGCGAATTCTATCGGCTTGTCGGTCGCGCAGACCCATATCAAGCCTGCGCAAGTCGCAGGGATCGTCGATCTCATCAGCGATGGAACGATCTCGGGCAAGATTGCGAAGGACCTTCTCGCGATCATCGTCGGCGAAGAGAAAGACGGCGATCCGCGCGCGATCGTCGAGGCGCGCGGGATGAAGCAGGTTACCGACGCTGGCGCGATCGCCGGCGCCGTCGACGCCATCATCGCAGCCAATCCCGACAAGGTCGCGCAGGCGCAGGCCAAGCCCTCGATGCTTGGATGGTTCGTTGGTCAGGTCATGAAAGAGACCGGCGGCAAGGCCAATCCGCAAGCTGTCAACGAGCTTCTGAAAGCGAAGCTCGGCATTTGAAAATGCTGGACGACCCGCGAATCACATGAGGTGATTCGCGGGTCGTCGCGCGATTGAAGCCGCTATGTCGACGCGCCGGCTCGAGCGCGTCGATTTTTTTTGCTTACGCACGATTTTTTTTTATCCGCGACGTGCGTCCTGGATTCGCGCTGCGTTCAGGTTTCGCGATAGCCGTCATGCGGCCCCGACGCGTGCTCTAAAGCGCTCTCGGCATAGATGCGAAGACGCCTCGCGTAGGCCGCGCGAAGGACAGAGACCGTGGTCGCGCAAGACGCCAAGGCATGATTTTCGAGGCGCGTCAAAACTGAATAGAGCCCATGAAAATCAAAGACTTTTCCTTCAGCAATAGAAGCTCTCGACAATCGGATGCGGGCTGCGTTCGAGCGATCGCATAATGCGCCTGCAAGCGCTTCCGCGCCTTTGCGAAAGCGCAAATGGCGCAGACTGCAAAACGTTGCAACGAGGCGAATTTCAAATGCCGATCGACGCCGGAAGCATGGCTCTAAAACGCATCAACCGCGCTTGTCTCGCGCATGTTGCCGTCGTTGTTGAAGTAACGCCTCTTGCACGACTGCTTAACAACGCTACGCTATGCGAGCCTCTAGTCGGCGCATCATACCGGCTGACAAAATGAAAGAGGGAGCTCGAAGATGGTGAAGGCAACCACCAAAAAAGCGCCAGCGAAAAAGACCGCTGTAAAGAAAGCCGTCGTGAAGAAAGCGACAGCGAAGAAGGCGACGGTGAAGAAGGCTGCGGCGCCAAAGGCGGCGGTGAAGAAGGCCGCTGTGAAGAAGACCGCCGTAAAGAAGGCGCCGGCGACGAAGGCGGCGGCGAAGAAGACCTCAGCCCCGAAGGCTGCGGTGAAGAAGACCGCAGCTCCGAAGGCTGCAGTGAAAAAGACAGCGGTCAAAAAGGCGACGGTGAAGAAGGCCAGCGTCAAGAAGGTCGTGCGGAAGGGGGCGCCCCGCAAGCCGAAGGCCGCTCCATCTGCGCCTCCGGAGACTGTTTGACGTCGGCGATAAGCTCTTATCGCTGGTTCGATCGGAGATGGACGGCCGTGGATTCTCATGCGGCATTGACGTAATGGGGCGCCAGTCGAGGCCGTCTATCTCCGTTTCCTCGGCGCGCCCGCGCCGCAAGCGGTTTAAGCAACGTCCCATATTTTCTTGATAGGCTCGCCGACGGCTCGCGCCGATTGTTTCGGCGACGAGGCGCAGCGACAAGCATCGTTCTTTTATTGGCTGCGCTTTCAGTAAATTTTCAACGCCTCCCAAATTTTCAACGCATCCCATTGGGTCAACGCGTGAGGCAGATTTCGGCGAACTCACGCCACGTCTTGTCGGTCGCGGCGCCTGAACCTTTCATAGCTTTCCACTCGACGCCGCACGCATGCATCCGTTCTCGCGAGGCAGGAGGAAGCGGATGCAGCGCCGGCGCCTCGACGACGCTTGGCGTAGGGCGCTCGACGGCGCCCGGCGACGGGAGAGCCATGGGCGGCGTAATCGGCGCGACGCTTGGCGCCGGCAAGTCGGCGGGACGCGTCGGGGGCAAGGGAGCCGTTGCGGAAGGCTTCGGCTTGCTCGGGCCTTCAGTGGTTTGCGCGGCGCCTGTCGCCGGAATTGCAGCCGCGAAGCATAAGGCCGCACCGATTCTGATCGCGACGATCCGCGCGTTGGGGCGTTGCAAAAGCACCCGCGCTCCTTTCAAGACTTCTCGTCGCCGCGCGGGCCGTAAACGCGCTGCTAAAGAGCCGAACAGATTCAATCTAAACCCGCTCCACCTTGCGCCGGGACTAAACATTTAGCTCGCCAACCGAAGGAAGACGCCGATAAAATTGTTCAGCGCATGCAAGGCGATCGGCGCTTTGACGCTGCCGGTCAGTTCGCGAAGTGCGCCGAGCCCGAGGCCGATGGGAAAGATCGCCAGCGCGTAAATATGCGTGTCCTCATGGTGGAGCCCGGCGAAGATCGCCGAGGTCGTGAGCAGGGTCGCAATGAAGCCGAACCTCCGGCGGAGGTCGGTAAAAATCCAGCCGCGAAAGACGAGTTCCTCGACGATTGGCGCGAAGCCCACGGCGAGAAAGGCGACGAGCACAGTCACCGCCGCGCTGCCTTCCGGGATCGCCGACCTGCCGCGCGCCTCGGGCGCGAAATAGGCGATCGCCAAATCCGCGGCGCCACTATAGGCCAGGGTCGCGCCGACGAGCAGCCAAAAGGCGCGCCGACGCAGCCAGCCGATCCAGGGCCGCCAGGCGATGAGATCGCGCCACGCGCCGCCGCCGCGAAGACGGGCGACGATCCAGACAGCAAGTCCGATGGCGAGATAAATCAAGCAGGCGGCGACAAGGCGGAAAATAACCGAATCGCCGGCTTCGCCCCCGTTGAGGGCCGTTCGGAACCTCTCGGCCAGGGGGCGGGCCGCGCTCCAATGCTCGAGAAAGGCGCTGGCGACGCTGATGAGCACGGTCGCCAGCAGAAGCAGCAATGCCGAGGTCCCAAGGATGACAAGGAGCCCGAGACAAAGCTCATAAAGCGCATAAACTCTTGATTTAACGTAATTATATGTGGATTCACCCAAATCCGCACCCGCTTATGTTCGGGCTCCGCGCCATTCGCCTTTGTAAAAATGCCCGCAATGCTTATATTCGATCCGCCGCCTCGGCGGCTACGGCGATAAACGGCGTCGAAATAAGCTCTTCGGACCCGGGGGCGGTACCCGGCGCCTCCACCAAAGCCCGTCTCGCGAGAGGCGGGTTTCGGCGGGGGCGAAATAGGTTCGACGGGGAGTGTAAAGGATGATCTTTCGCTCGGCATGGTTCCGCCGTCATCGGGCCGAACTTTATAGTTGCCAACGACAACTATGCTCCGGTGGCCGTTGCTGCGTAATGCGGCAATAGTACCGAAATTAAAGTCCTTAGGGGTAGCACTCTAAGGCGGGGCTCGGAGGCGCCTGGCAACAGAAGCCTCCACTTTTAATTTCGTCCTGGAGCTTTCCCAGGTCTCCGCCGAAAAACCTCTGCTTGGGCTGAATTGAATGGCGACCGATCTGATCCGCTATGACCTCCTGGTTCAGGACGCATTGCGCGGCGTGGTGAAACGGGTCTTGTCGGACCTCGCTCGGGATGGACTCGTCGGCGATCATCATTTCTACATCACTTTTCGAACCCACGCGCGCGGCGTGCGGCTTTCGGCGCGGATGCGAGAGCGCTATCCGGACCAGATGACGATCATTCTCCAGCACCAGTTCTGGGATCTGAGCGTCAACGATCACGCGTTTGAGGTCGGTTTGTCGTTCAAGAACGTGCCGGAAATGTTGCTCATTCCCTTTGACGCCATCACCCGTTTTTCGGACCCTTCCGTCCCCTTCGACATGGATTTCGAGCCGGAAGACGACGAGGGCGAGGCTGGGGCCAATGACGCCGGCCTGGCCGGCGACCAAATGTCCTCGCCGGCCTCTCTCGCAGCCGCGCCCCTCGGGCCGAGAGCGCTCGAAAGCGAAAATGCCGCCGGGCCTCTCGACTCGGCGATTGAGCCAAAGGTTGCGGCGGATGAGGCGGCAGCCTCGCGCGACGATGCGGCCAAGGTCGTTTCGATCGACGCTTTTCGCAAAAAGACCTGATGGGTGAGATCGTCAATTTGCGCCGGGTCCGCAAGACCAAGGCGCGCGCGGCCGAGGCAGCCGACGCTGCGGCCAATCGGGTGAAATTCGGCCAAAGCCGCGCCGAGCGCGCCGGCGTTGAGGCGCAGCTCGCCGCCGATGCGCGTCGTCTCGATGCGCATAGACGCGAGTCGCTCAAGTCCCCCGAGGCTCCGTTCTTCGGCGATGATGGAGCCTGATCCGCCGCCCGCGGCGTCGAGCGCGATCGTCAAACATTCGCTCGCCATAGCTGGCCATCGCACCAGCATCTCGCTCGAATATGCGTTTTGGGACGGGCTCAAGACGATCGCTGTCGAGCGCGGCCTTTCCTTGGCGAGCCTCGTCGCAGCGATCGACGCCGAGCGCGGCGCGGCCAATCTCTCCTCGGCGATTCGGGTCTTCGTCCTGAACTGGGCGCGCTCGCGAAAATGACCGCCGTTACGCGCTGACCTTGTTCAGCCGATCGAGCGCCGCCGCATCGAGTCTGATCTCCGTCGCCCCCGCGATCTCGTTGAATTGCGCGAGGTTCGTCGCGCTGACAATGGGCGCCGTGACGCCGGGCTGCGCGATAAGCCAGGCGAGCGCGATTTGTGTGGGCGTCGCCTGATGGCGGGCCGCGACTGAATCGAGGGCCGCGAGAATGTCGAAGCCGCGCGGATCGAGATAATGCGCGACGGTCTTGCCGCGCGCCTTTCCCTCGAGGTCTTTCATGTCGCGATATTTCCCTGTGAGGAAGCCCGCGGCCAAGGCGTAATAGGGAATGACGCCGATTCCCTCGGAGATGCAGAGCCTTTGCAGTCCGCCTTCGAATAGCGCGCGATTGGCGAGATTATAATGCGGCTGCAGGCACGCGTAGCGCGGATAGCCTTTGGCTTTGCTCACGGCCAAGGCGTCTGCGAGCCGTGACTCGACATAGTTCGAGGCGCCGATGGCGCGGACCTTCCCCGCCTGAACGAGGCTCGCGAAGGCTTCGAGCGTTTCCTCGAGCGGCGTCCAGACATCGTCGACATGAGCTTGGTAGAGGTCGATACGGTCGGTCCTGAGCCGGCGCAGCGAGGCCTCGGCGGATTGAATGATATGGCTTTTCGACAGGCCCTTGCCGGCTGATCTCATATCCATGCCGACCTTAGTCGCGACGAGGATCTTGTCGCGGTCGCCGCCGCGCTGGAGCCACTTGCCAATGATCGCTTCGGATTCGCCGCCCTGATGGCCATCGACCCAGATCGAATAGACGTCGGCTGTGTCGATCAGATTGAGGCCCCGATCGACGAAAGCGTCAATGATCGAAAACGAGGTCGCCTCGTCCGCCGTCCAACCGAAGACATTCCCGCCCAAGGCGAGCGGGGCGACGCTAAGGCCAGAGTCGCCGAGTTTTCGCTTCTCCATTGGCCACATGCTCCTTTTCGGCCGATCGGCGGTGCGCCGCCGCTTCGCGAGAATTTATAGAGCAATGGAGAGGCGCGCCAATCCCGGCGTGATCGGCCTGGCGGGCGGTCTGTCCGCTCGAATGTTTTTTCCTTTTTTGCAATTGAGATCTGTGGCTTGATCCCGGCTGCTCGCTTGGGATTTTAGAATTGCCCTAATCGGGGCGCCGCGCGCCGGAGACCGTTATGACGGACATCTACAGCTCTTATCGCAAGGACATTTATACAGAGCCTGCCGACGTCGATATCGACACATTGCAAAACCTGGGTCCGTTACGGTCCATGGCCGGCGTCTGGCGCGGATCGAAAGGCTTGGACGTCAACCCTAAAGCCGCGGGGCCGGAGACGCAGGCTTTCGTTGAAAGGCTGGAGCTGCAGCCGATCGACCCGCAGACCAATGGGCCGCAATTATTCTATGGGCTGCGTTATCATCAACATATCGTCAAGCCCGGCGAGGTTGAAACCTACCATGATCAGATCGGCTATTGGCTGTGGGAGCCGGCCACCGAAACGATCATTCAAACGCTTGCGATTCCGCGCGGGCAAGTCGCGATGGCGGTCGGCAGGGCCGCGCCTGAGTCAAAGGAATTCGAACTCGTCGCCTCGCGTGGGCTCACCACCTATGGGATCTGCTCGAACGTCTTTCTCGAGGAAGCCTTTCGGACAGACGAATATCGCATCAAGATCACCATCAACGACGATGGGACATGGTCTTACGACGAGACGACGACGCTCGTTATCAAGGGCGAGACGCGCTTCGCCCACACCGACAAGGACACTTTGATTAAGATTGGAGAGCCGGCGCTAAATCCGCTGGCCAAGGCCAAGAGCGCTCGCTAGCCTAATCCTCCGCGGCGCCGAACTTTGTTTCGCGCGAATGAGCGCGCTGGCAGTTTTATCACGCGACATTGATGCGTCGGAGGTCGCCGCCGTGCCTTTTAGAATGGCGCGTTTCGTGTTCTGGACCGGGATTTATAACGCCGGTCTTGCCTTGGTCTTGGTCTTCCCGCCGCTTTATCGGGCGCTCGGCCTGTCCATATGCACGCCGGTCTGGGCCTGGCTTATCGCCGGGTTTCTCGCTTATACGAGCGTCGCTTTAATCTACGCCTCGCGCGATCTGGCGCGGCGCGGGGCGCTCGTCTATTGGGAATCCTTGCTGCGCTATTTCGCGGCGATCGTGCTCGTTCCTGCCGGTCTGTTCGGCGATATTGGCTTCATCGCCGCATTGCTGGGACTTGGCGATCTGGCCATCGGCGTGGCTTATATGTTTGGCCTGCCGAAGGAACTCGGGGTCTCGCATCAGGCTTTGCTCTTCGACCGAGTCGGCTGAATGCGCGGGCGCTGAGCGCGCCGACCAGGCAATGGGAAACGCGCCTCCATTTCGTTCGGCTTCCGCTTGCAGCGAATGCGGCTGCTTCCCATTAAATTGACCAACTCCCCATATTGGGCGCAAAGATTGGGGTCCAGTCGATTTGGCGCATAATGGCGCAAAGCGCCGCTTGATTCGTTTCAGCCGCGCGGGAGCCTTGAACCCTTGACCGATCCTTTTTCCTTCGCCGATCTCGACGCCGCCGATCCGGCTCCCGCGCCTCGGGCGGGCGGAATCGCCGCGCGGGCGCGGGCGGCCGCAGGCGGTCAGCGCTACCTTGACGGATTGAACCCAGAGCAGCGCGCCGCCATCGAGGCTATGGAAGGCCCGGTCCTGGTGCTCGCCGGCGCGGGCACCGGCAAGACCCGCGTGCTGACGACGCGGATCGCCCATATCATTGGCCAAGGCCGCGCTCGCGCGCATGAAATCCTCGCCGTCACCTTCACCAATAAGGCCGCGCGGGAAATGAAGGAGCGCGTCGCGGCGCTCGCTGGGCCGGTCGCCGAGGGCATGCCCTGGCTCGGCACGTTTCACGCCATTTCAACTAAGATCCTGCGCCGCCACGCCGAGCTTGTCGGCCTCAAATCGAGCTTCACTATTCTCGATACGGACGACCAGATCCGCTTGATGAAGCAGGTCTTGCAGGCCGAGAATGTCGACGACAAGCGCTGGCCCGCCCGCGCGCTCGCCTATCAGATCGACGCCTGGAAAAATCGCGGCCTCGATCCGGCGCATGTGCCCGCGGGCGAGGCGGCCGCTTTCGCCAATGGCAAGGGCGGCGCGCTTTACGCGCTCTATCAGGAGCGCTTGAAGATCCTGAACGCTGCCGATTTTGGCGATCTCTTGTTGGAATCGTTGCGGCTGCTGCGCGACAATCCCGATGTGTTGAAGCAATATCAGGATCGCTTCCACTACATGCTGGTCGACGAGTATCAGGACACGAACAGCGTCCAATATTTATGGCTGAGGCTTCTCGCCCAAGGGCGGCGCAATATCTGCTGCGTCGGCGACGACGATCAGTCGATCTATGGCTGGCGCGGCGCCGAGGTCGACAACATCCTGCGCTTCGGAAGCGATTTTCCGGGCGCGAAAATCATCAGGCTCGAGCGCAACTACCGTTCGACCGGGCATATTCTCGCCGTGGCCGCCTCCCTCATCGCGCATAATCAGGGCAGGCTCGGCAAGACCCTGTTCACCGATGGCGAGCTCGGCGACAAGCCGACCGTCGCCGGCGTCTGGGACTCGGAGGAGGAGGCCCGCGCCATCGGCGAGGAGATCGAGCAACTGGCCCGCGCCGGTCATGATTACGAGGAGATTGCGATTCTGGTCCGCGCTTCGTTTCAGATGCGCGAATTCGAGGAGCGCTTCATCACCTTGGGCTTGCCATATCGCGTGATCGGCGGCCCGAGATTCTATGAGCGCGCCGAGATCCGCGATGCGCTCGCCTATTTGCGCTGCGTCGCACAGCCGGCGGATGATCTCGCCTTTGAGCGCATTTTCAACACGCCGAAGCGCGGCCTTGGCGACGCGACCTTGCAGCTCTTGCATGATTGCGCGCGGCGGAAGCGGATCCCCTTGATGCGCGCGGCCGAGATCATGGTCGAGACCGAGGAGCTGAAGCCGAAGCAGCGCCAGACCCTGCGCGATCTCCTCGCCGATTTCGCCCGTTGGGCGTCCTTGATCGACTTGAAGCCGCAGGGCGAACTCGCCGAGATGATTTTGGAGGAATCCGGCTACACGGATCTGTGGCGGAAGGACCGCACCGCGGAGGCGGCGGGCCGGCTCGAAAATTTGAAGGAGCTTGTCCGCGCGATGGAGGAGTTTCCCGATCTCGCCGGGTTTCTCGAGCATATTTCGCTGGTGATGGAGGCCGAAGGCAAGGACGCCGGCGCGCGTCTCTCCATCATGACATTGCACGCGGCGAAAGGCCTGGAGTTCGAGACCGTCTTCCTACCGGGCTGGGAAGAGGGGCTTTTCCCGCACCAACGCTCTCTTGACGAGTCCGGCCGCGCCGGACTGGAGGAGGAGCGGCGACTCGCCTATGTGGGGCTCACGCGGGCGAAGCGCCGGGCGAAAATCTATTTCGCCACCAATCGGCGCATTCACGGCCTTTGGCAGACCACGATCCCATCGCGCTTTCTCGATGAATTGCCGGCCGATCATGTGGACGTTGTCGAGGCGGCGTCGGGCCAGGCCTATGGCGGCTACGCCCAATCGCGTTTCGCCAATATGGATAGCTACGCCTCATCCTACACGACGCCCGGCTGGCGGCGCGCGCAAGGGCGGGCGCAGGAGGCAAAGCAAGGGCAGGGGCAGGACAGGGCGAGCGCCTTTAAAGAAAGCAAGGCGCGGCGCGGGCCCATGCAGATCGAGGGCGAGCTTGTGGCGAGTTCCGGGGCCTCTTCGTCCTTCCGCGTCGGCGCGCGGGTGTTCCACATGAAATTCGGCTATGGCGCCGTGGCGGCTGTGGACGGCAACAAGCTGACGGTGGATTTCGACAAGGCCGGCCGCAAGATGGTGCTCGAGAGCTTTGTGCAGGCTGGGTAGGGAGTGGCTGTTTGCGGTTTCCTTTCATCTGCAACGAATAACTAGGCGCGACCGAATCATCGGGACTGGCGCCGCATACTGAAACATCGCTGCGACATTAAGCGCCGCCTGAGGGGGTTAAGTTTAGCCTTCGCTCGCAATGAGCCTAACAAATTGCTAAGCGGGGGACGCGAAATTTCCGTTCATGGGCGAAAAGGTCTGTGGCATGCCAGCGTTGTCCACCCCGCCGGCAATTATCATCACCTTCGATGAAGGCGGCGAAGTTTCCAAATATATCCAGCGCGAACGTGCATGGGAGGCGCAGAAGCGGCGCATCATCGTGCGCGGCTTGTGCGGCTCAGCCTGCACGATCTATCTGAAATCGCCTTTTTTGTGCGCCGAGCCGACGGCCCAATTCGCCTTTCATGAATCCTATCTTCGTCGCGGCAAGTCGGAGACCGCGTTGGTCGATCCGGAGAGCAATTCCTACATGCTCCAATGGTATCCGCAGCGCATTCGAGAATTCATCGCGTCGCAGGGCGGCTTGACCACAACGCCCGTCTACTTGGAAGGGCGTTGGATGCAACAGCTTGTGCCTCAATGCAAATAGGCCCGAGCGGAAGAGGCGAATGCGGGCCAAGAGCGTCGAGGCGTTTCCTCATCCATATTGCGCGATCCCATTTCCGAAGGACCAATTTTCCTTTGCAACCTCGACGAGATTCACGAACACGTTTTCGGGCCTGATCCCCGGAGTCTTAGCCAAAATCTCGGCGAAGCGCGCATAAAACGCCTTTTTCTTCTCCAAAGTGCGCGTGTTGTTGGCGGTAATCTCGATGATCACGAAATCATCGTCGCGCGCTATGCCGAGATAGCTTGCGCTAAAGAGAAAATTATCGCGCTCATATTCGTCGATTAGCATGAAGCGATCGTCCTCGGGCACGTCGAAGGCCTCGCGCATGGCCTGATAGACGCGGTCCAAAATGGCCTTGCGATATTCGGGCGGCTTGCCCTTCAACAATGAAACGCGGATCAGCGGCATTCGTCGGAACCTTTCCTACCGTTTGTGAGGCGGCGCCTTAAAGCACCTTGCCGGGGTTGAGAATGTTCTTCGGATCGAGCGTGTGCTTCAACGCGCGCATCACGTCCATCGCGACCTTGTCCTTCACTTTCGGCAACAGGTCTCGCTTCAACTGCCCGATGCCGTGCTCGGCGGAGATCGAGCCGTGATGCGCCGCGACGATCCCGTGAACGATGGCGTTCACCTCGTCCCAGCGGGCGAGAAACTCCGCCTTGTCGGCTCCGATCGGCTGCGACACGTTGCAGTGGATATTGCCGTCGCCGACATGGCCAAAGGGCACTATGCGCGCGCCGGGAATCGTGGCGGTCACCGCGCGCTCGGCCTCTTCGATGAAAGCGGCGACATCGGCGACGGGCACGCTGACGTCATGCTTGATCGAGCCGCCTTCATGGCGTTGGACCTCGGCTAAAAGCTCGCGCAATTTCCAAAAATCCTGCCGCTGGGCCTCGGAAGCTGCGAGCGCGGCGTCCTCGACAATGCCTTTTTCGGCCGCCGCCTCCAACAGCGCGAGCATGCGGTTTTCGAGGCCCTGGGAATGTTGTGAGGCGAGCTCCATCAGCACGTACCAGGCGTGGGGTCCGGCTAAAGGGTCGCGGACGCCTTGCGCATGTTTGAGGACAAATTCGAGCCCGATGCGGGGGATTAACTCAAAACCGGTGATCTCGCCGCCCACCGTCTCCCCCGAGAGATCGAGCAGGGCGAGCGCCGCATGCGGGGAGCCGAGCCCAATAAATGCGGTCGCGATCTCGCGCGGCCTCGGAAAGAGCTTCAGGACGGCGGCGGTGATGATTCCGAGCGTGCCTTCTGAACCGATGAACAGATTCTTGAGGTCATAGCCCGTGTTGTCTTTCTTGAGCTTGGACAAGGTCGATAAGATCCGTCCATCGGCGAGCACGACCTCGAGCCCGGTCACGAGATCGCGGGCGTTTCCATAGGCGATGACGGCGGTCCCGCCGGCATTGGTCGCGAGATTGCCGCCGATGGTGCAGGAGCCTTCGGAGGCGAGCGAGAGCGGGAATAGGCGTCCGGCGCGGGCCGCTTCCTCTTGCGCCCGCGCGAGCGTCATGCCGGCTTCGACGGTCATGGTGTTGGAGCCGACGTCGATCTCGCGGAGGGCTTGCATTCGGCCGAGCCAGAGTACGATGGAGCCGCCGCCGGAGTCGGGAATCTGTCCGCCGACGAGGCCGGTATTGCCTCCCTGCGGGACGACTGGCGTGGCGGTCTCGCTGCAGAGCTCGAGAACGGCCGCGACCTCCGCCGTGGAGCCGGGCCTGACGACACAGGCCGCCGCGCCTTTGAAGAGATCGCGCGGCTCATGCAGGAAAGGCTCGATGTCCATCGGGTCCGTGAGCACATTCGCGGGGCCGACAATATGCGCGAGGCGCGCCGCCAGATCGGTGCGGGTCAAGGGCGCTGGCGCGGCAGTGTCCATGTCAGTTTTCGTCCCTTCGCCCGCTTAGCGGAGAAGCGCGGCGCAATCTTTATCGCGTCGCGCGCCCTCGGCCGTTTTCATCGGCGCGCCGCCTTGTCCATCGGTATAATAATTGCTGTTCAGTCGCTTAGAAGACAAATCCGACCATAGACCGTGCAAGAATATCGGCTTCCATCTGGCGCCGATTCTTCGCAAGCGCGGCGCCTCACCCTAGCAGCGGATCGCCCAGCCTTCCACTCGTCACCGAAGGAGGAAGCGGCGCGTCGCTGCGACCCGAGGCGAATGGCTCGAGAGATTCTCAATTGGACTCCACGGATGAAGCTGTTCTTCATGTGCGGCTATAACTCCGACGCAGCGCATGATGCGGAGGCGCGGCCGCCGGCTTATCAGGACGCTTATCGCTTCTGCCGCGCCGTGCGTTCCGGTCGGTTCGAGCAGCCGTTCCTGATCCATATGAAGACGGATAAGGTCAGCATCACCCAAAGAAACATTGGCCTGGCTCGCCGCGCCTTTGGAAAATTCATCGCCAAGCGGATCGCGGAGGAAGGGTCTTGGTCGAATCCGCTCCTCGTCCCGATCCCGTCTGAAGATGCGCTGATCGACGCCAAGGAGTTTCGCTCATGGGTCATGGTGAGCGAGGCTTTGGCGCCGATCGATCTCAAATGGTCTCTGGTCGATGCGCTGTTTTGGACGGCGCCGCCCTTGTCTCTCGACGCCCACTCGGTTGCGCCGCCGATGGTTTGCGACTTTCCTGTGGGGGGCCAGGCGATCGTCCTGCTTGACGATATCGTGTCCTCCAGCGCCTCCCTCTTCGCCGCGAGGGACTGCCTTCGCGCCGAAGGGGCCGTGGTTCTCGGGGCCATCGCCTGCGGCCGCCTCGTTCACGATTTTAGCGGGGAGGCTTTCGGCCGGCAGGAGATCTGGCTGGACGAGGCGCCGGGCGTGGACAACTAGGCGCGTCGATCGGCTGGCGCCGTTTTGCATGTGCCGTTCATTGCGCGGGCCTAGAGCGCGTTCCGATTGGGTGGAATCACCCAATCGAAAAGAACTCGCTCCAATTCAATAAGTTGGAGCATGTTCTAATCGAAAAAGTCGTGCAACTTTTTCGGAACATGCTCTAGGGACCTCGCGCGCTTCAACGCTAGGGTTTGCGACGGATGAATGAAGAAACGGATTTTGCAGTCGAGCAGGCGGATGAGGAGACCATTCTCGTGCGTCATCTCCACGAGGCCCATCGCTACGCGTTTTTCATCGTTGCCGAGGGCGGCCGCCGCAGTCTCGGCGATGGAATCACGATCGGCAATAATGCGACGGTCAATGATGGCGCGAGCTTTAGCGGCGAGGCGCGCGCTTTCGCGGAAGCCGAGGCGCGAAGCCGCAAACTGATCGATTGAATTTCAGGCGCCGGCCGGCGGAAATGCCTCGTGGAGAAGGCCGTCGAGGAGGCGGCTCGCGGGTCTCGCGCCCAGTCGCTCCCAACTCATCTTGGCCGGCGCGTCGACCGAGCCGGCCTCGACGCCGGCGAAAGGGACATGCTCGCCCCATTGCCGCCAAAAGAACGCTGCGCCGCCCTTGGCGCATTGGTCGCGCAGCGATCGCGCCCAATCCGGGTGGCAGGGCTGCGCCTCGCCGCCTGTCTCGCCGCCTGCGACGACCCAATCCAGGCGCGCCGCGCCGGCGTTCGGGTTCCCGAGCCATGAGCCGAGCTTGAGATCGAGCGGCTCAAGCAAGGGTTCGGCCGCGATCCAGCGCACCGCCGACGGCGTTTGCAGCAGAAGCGGAATGCGGCGGTCTGCTTCTTTCTGGTTCTCGGCGGTGACCCCGAGCCAGACATTGAGAAGCGGCCAGGCGCCGATCTCGCGGGTCGCCTCGCCGCCCGGCGCAATTTTCTCCATGGCGAGGGCGATTCGGCCGGGCGTCGCAGGGTCCGCGACATAGGGCTGCATCACCTTCGGCCGTTTGGTCAGCACTTGGAAAATGTGGCGCGGCGCGAGCGCCATGACCGCGAAGACGAGATCGATCGTCTCGACGGGAAGCGATTCGTGGAAGAGATCGGACAAAGCGTTGACGAAAATTCGGCGCGGGCTCTCCCAGCCGAGCGGGAGCGCGAGGCGCTCCTCGAGAAGCGCGATCTTGCCGGTCCAGGCTGCGCCTCCCGGACCGATTTCCGCGAATCCATGTCCCCACTGGCCGCTTTGCGACGCCGCGGCGGTGAGACCTTCAGCATAGCAATGGCGACAGGCAGCGCTTTTGCGCGTGCAGCCGGCGAGCGGATCCCAGACCGCATCCGCCCATTCGATCGCGAGGCGCGTCTCCAAGTCGCTCAGCCTATGTAGTCTTGGACGATATCGGACAGAAGGCGGTTCATGTCGTCGATCGCCTTGTTCGTGAAAACCGAGCTCTTCTCGCCAGTCGCCCGATTGGACAGCGCGAATTTCTCATGCTCGAAATTGATCTGCTCGCCGATGATGGCGAAGGGAATGCTCAAAACGGGCTTGCCCGGCCGCGAGGCTTCGAGCACGCCCGCGACTCTGCCTTCCGCCGCCGACACTTCCGGATTGTTGACGATAAGGCCGAAGTTAGGACCGATCTCTTTCTGAATCATCTCGTTCAAGACGCTGATCCAGCGGAAGAAGCCCGTGAAATTCGCCTGCGCCTCGCGGATTAGGCGCTCTTCCTCCGCGCTCGGCCCCGTCGCCGTCACGCGCCGGCCCCGCGGCGTAGAATGTCTTTAGTTCCGGCCATGATGCGTCCTTTCGGCGTCGCCGCCCTGCATGAGTTCCGAGCGCGGATCCGCGGCGCTCAGGCGAGTGGCGCCGAACGGCGGGGCTCAGGCTTTAATTGAATATTGGAAGGCCGATATAGGTGTCGTCCGCGCCGCCCCAGGCTTTGTGCAAATCGAAGCCTTCTTTCCATTTCGCGGATTCCGCCTCATCGGCAGGCCGATGCGTGACCTTCGCCTCTTCGTTTCCGGCAAGAAGATATTTCTTCGCATTGCGGACGAAGCGATCGAGATCCTTCTTGTCATTGGGACGGATCACGCAGCGCGGCGCGCCGTCGACCAAAATCATCATGGGCAGCATGTTCCTCGTCTCCGCTCCGCGAGAAACGCGGTCGAGAGCGCGCGTCTCGCCTTGATGCAGCGCGACAAAGCCCATGCAATGATCATGCAACGCAATAGTAGCGGGGCAGGTGAAATCAACGAGGGGCGTAGTTTCGACTCGAGCGGGAAAAGGGGGGCTTTTTTCGCGGTCGGCTTGATTTGCGCCGGCGCTTCAAGCTAATGTCCCGCACGCTTAGGAGTGTAGCTCAATTTGGTTAGAGCACCGGTCTCCAAAACCGGGGGTTGGGGGTTCGAGTCCCTCCTCTCCTGCCAGCCGGCGAGAGATCTTGCGTCAGCTTTTGGGTCCAAGCCACCTTCTAGGCGGACCGCCAGCCTAGACGACTGACGGCCCAGCGGTCTCCTCCGACGCAGCGTTAAGAACAAACGGCCTTGCCGCATTTCCTGACATTCGCGACCTTGGCCTGAAGCTCGTCATAGCCGACGGCGCCGACGATGACGTCCTCGCCGACGACATAGGTTGGCGTGCCGGTCACTTGCAGCGACTTGGCGAGGGCTAGGGATTCGTCGACCCCGGCTGTCGCCCCGGCGGCTTCCGCGTCCTTCCCCAGCCTTTCCATGTCGAGGCCAAGATCCTTGGCGACCGCAAGCGCTTCCGCCTTGCCGACATGGCCACGCGCGCCCAGCAGTTTCTGGTGAAACTCCCAGAATTTCGCGCCCTTGATCTGATTATTCGCGGCATTGGCTATGCGCGCCGCCTCGGTCGAGCCTGGCGAGAGAATGGGAAGATCGCGCAAGACGATGCGCAGGTCCGGATTTTCCTTCATGAGCCGCGCGAGGTCGTTCAGGGCGCGCTTGCAATAACCGCAATTGTAATCGAAAAATTCGACCAGGGTGATTTTGCCGTTCGGATTGCCGATCACCGCCTGCTTGGCGCCGCTAAAAAGCGGGTTTGACGGATTTCCGACGATTTCATTTCGCGCCTTGGCTTCGGCGAGCTTATCGCGCGCCTCGAGCTCGCCGATGGCCTCGCGCAAAATCTCCGGCTTTTCGAGAAGATAATCCTTGATGATCGACTGGATCTCGCTCTTCTGCTCAGGCGTGAAAGGCTCGGCGCGCGCCGGCGCGAAGGGGAGGGCGAATGCGACGATGGCGAAGGTCGCCGCAAGGCTCGCAAGATGCCGGAACGGCGCCGGGGGCAGCTGAAACATTCAATTTTCTCCTCGAAATAGATCCAAAGCATAGAGCGTTAGCCGGCTTATGGGAATGTCGGGCGGCCGACGCAAGGCGATCATCTTTTTCTTATCGGAAATCAGCGCGCGCCGGCCGACATCCGCTTCGGGGCCGAGACGCAAAAGCAGCGACGCCGAGACATCGAAAGGATTTGCGGGATGACGGAGCCCTTGGCGCAATTGAAAGCCCCGGCCGAGCGCCACGCGCCGATTTCGCGAAGATCCGATGTCGCGCCCTTCATGGCTCTCGACGTTATGGTCGGCGCGCGACGGCGCGAGCAGGAAGGGCATGACGTCATCCATCTCGAGATCGGCGAGCCAGCCGCGTCGCCGCCGCGCGCGGTTCGGGAGGCCGCCCTCGCGGCGCTCGACGGCCGCCGCATCGGCTATACCGAGGCGCTCGGACGGCCGAGCCTCAGGGCGCGGATCGCGCGGCATTATCGCGAGACCTATGGCGTCGAGATCGCGCCCGAACGGATCGCCGTGACAACCGGCTCCTCCGGCGGATTCATTCTCGCCTTTCTGGCCTTGTTCGACGTCGGCGCGCGGGTCGCGATCGCCGCGCCTGGCTATCCGGCCTATCGCAACATTCTGGAGACGCTCGGGATCGAGACGGTGACGCTGGAGGCGCCGGAGGAGAACGGCTTTATCGTCACGGCCGCCATGATCGAGGCGGCGCATGCCGAAAAGGCGCTCGACGGCGTCCTCTTGATGAGCCCGGCTAATCCGACCGGAAGCATGACGAGCGGAGATGCGTTGCGGGAAATCTGCGAGGCTTGCGCGCGCTTGAGGATCGCCTTGATTTCCGATGAGGTCTATCACGGCTTGACCTATGAGGCGCAGGCGCAAAGCGCGCTGCAATTCTCCTCCGACGCCGTCGTCGTGAATTCCTTCTCCAAATATTTCTGCATGACCGGCTGGCGGATCGGCTGGCTCGTCCTGCCCGACGCTCTTATCCGTCCGATCGAACGCCTTCAGCAGAGCCTGGCGATCTCAGTTCCCTTCTTAAGCCAGCTCGGGGCCGAGGCCGCCTTCGAGGCGAAGGCCGAACTCGCCTCCGTGGTCGCGGCCTATGCGCGAAACCGTGCGATTCTCTTGAATGAATTGCCCGCCATGGGACTCGGGCGGTTTCCCCGGCCCGACGGCGCCTTTTACGTCTATGTGGACGTCTCCCGCTTCACCGATGATTCGCTCGATTTTTGCGGCCGGATGCTGAAGGACATTGGCGTCGCCGCGACGCCGGGACTCGATTTTGACCGCTGTCGCGGTCATTGCGCCGTGCGTTTCTCTTTCGCTGGGCCGGAGAAGGATCTGATCGAAGCGATGCTGCGCTTGAAATCCTGGCTCCGTTGAGCGGGCGGCTTTCGCCAAGGGAAGGGCGGAGCTTCCGATCGACTCGCACTTTGGCTTCGGCTGACGAAGAGGACGATGAAAAATGCGGAAATTCTGGATGAAGGCGTCCCTCGCCTTGGCGGTCTCGGCCGGCGGAGCCGAGGCGGAACAGGCCCTCGTAAGGCTCGATGTGAAAACGACGCCCGACAAGGCCTGGGCGGCGATCGGCGATTTCTGCGGGATCAAGGATTGGCATCCGGCGGTCGCCTCCTGCGAATTGAAGAGCGACGGCAAGACCCAGATCAGAACGTTGATCTTGAAGGACGGCGGCAAGATCGAGGAGCAGGAAGCCAATTGGAACAATCTCGGCCGAGCCTATTCGTCCAAGGTTCTGGAGAGTCCTTTGCCGGTCGAAAAATTGAGCTCGACGCTCAAAGTCCTGCCGATCGACAAGAAGAAGATCCAATTGCTGTGGACGAGCTCATTCAAGCCGGTCGGACCCGCGGCCGAGGCGCAGAAGGCCGTTTCCGACTATTATCTCTCCGGGTTGAAAAGCCTCAGGGATAGGCTGGAGTCGGACGGCAAGTAGATATGTCGGCGATTTCGCTGCGCGAGATCGCCGATATAAAACCAAGGTAGACGCCTTCAACGACCCAATGGCTCATTGAAAGGTCGCCTGTTCTGGCAAATAGCCGGCGCTCGAGCCCTTTCGAGCCCTATGCTCTAAAGCTGGCTTTGGCGCGTTGCCACCAGCCGGAGCGTTTTGGACGCGCCGATTCCTCTTGAGTGGGCTGCGGCGGCGCTTGCGGCTCTAGACGATCGGCCTCCGTCGTTGTGGACTCGGTCAGAGCGCTTGCCTCAGGGGCCGCCGTCGAATTCTGAACGACAGAGGGCTCAGCCGGCGCGATCGGCGCGGCGTCGAACAGCTCCGGCTCCGACGTTGAAATCGAGACCTGCCCGTCGGGACCTTCGGCGGCCGCCGCATTCCAAGCGCTTGCCTCGATCGGGGCCGGGGCTTCTGCTTCGCGCGCGGCGCCGCGCGGCGCGCGGGGCGCACGACGTCCTCGCCGCGCCGATTTTTGGGGCGCTGGCTCGGGCGCGGTCTCGACGCCGCTTTCTTTGGCCTCGAGTTCTGGCTCCGATTCTGCGGCGAGACCTTGCGCGATCTCGGCTTCGGGCGCAGGGGCGAATTCCGCAGGCTCCGCCTCGCGCGCCCGGCGTCCGCCTCGACGAGGCCGCTGCGGCTCCTCATTTGCAACCGAGGCCGGTTCGACGCCAGCGGTTTCACGCTGCGAAGCAACTTCATCCGGCGAATCTAGTTCACGCGGCGAACCAAGTTCGTCCGGCGAAGACAGCTCGAGGGGCGCTGCAAGCTCCGATTCGGCTTCGGCTTCGGCCGCGGGAATGGGCGTCTGCAAACCGCCGATTCGGGCGATGGCCTCTAAGGCGTCGTCAGGAGGCTGAGGCGCGTTGGCGGAGATCCAAGTGCCCTCGCGATCGCCCCCGCGGCCCCGCCTGCGCCTACGCCTACGCCTACGCCGCGCGTCGGCTTCGCTCTCGCCTCCCTGCTGATCGGCTGCCTCGTCCGCGGGCTCGGCGTCGGCGGACGCGTCGAAACCGTTCGCGGCGGCGCCATTCGCCTCAATCTCCTCGTCGTCCTCGACGAAGAAGATATCCGCCGGCGCTTCGAGCGTCGCGGCCGGCGCTTCGCCGCGCGGAAAAGCGACGACCTCGCCGCCGCCGACCGCGAGCTCGCCGCGCTCGAGAGCATAATAGGTCGATCCGGTAAGGCTATCGTCCGCGCCGATGATGATCGCAGCGCCGAAGCGTTTCTCGAGCTCGCGCAAATGAGCGCGCTTCTGGTTCAGAATGTAGAGCGCGACCTCGGTCCGCGTCTTGATGATGAGATCGTAACTGGCGCTCTTGATCAGAGCGTCTTCGAGCACGCGGAGGATATAAAGGGCGATGGACGAGGTCGACCGGACCATGCCCGCGCCGACGCAATGTGGGCACAGCACCGTCGAGCCTTCGAGGACGCCGGTGCGGATGCGCTGGCGCGACATTTCGAGTAGGCCAAAGTGCGAGATCCGCCCGACTTGAATGCGGGCGCGGTCGTTCTTCAAGGCCTCCTTCAATCGACGCTCGACGGCGCGATTGTTGCGGTTCTCCTCCATGTCGATGAGGTCGAGCACAATGAGGCCGGCGAGATCGCGCAAGCGCAATTGGCGGGCAATCTCGTCGCAGGCTTCGAGATTGGTCCGCAGCGCCGTGTCTTCGATATTGTGCTCTCTCGTGGAGCGGCCGGAGTTGACGTCTATGGCGACCAACGCCTCGGTCTGGTTGATGACGATATAGCCGCCGGATTTCAGCGTCACCTGGTTCGAGAACATCGCGTCGAGCTGCGCCTCCACGCCGGATTTGGCGAAAAGCGGCTGCGCATCGCGATAGGGCTGGACGCTTTTGGCATGGCTCGGCATCAACAGCCGCATGAATTCCTTGGCCTCGCGATAGCCGTTCTCGCCGGCGACGACGATCTCGTCGATCTCCTTGGTGTAGAGGTCGCGGATGGCCCGCTTGATCAGCGATCCTTCCTCGTAGACGAGGGTCGGGGCGGTCGAGCGCAAGGTGGTTTCGCGCACGGTCTCCCACATGCGCAGCAAATATTCGAAGTCGCGCTTGACCTCGGCTTTGGAGCGCGCCGCGCCGGCTGTGCGCAGGATGACCCCCATGCCCTCTGGAACCTCGAGCTCCTGGGCGATGGCCTTCAGCCTTTGGCGATCGGTCGAATCGGTGATCTTGCGCGAAATGCCGCCGCCGCGCGCCGTGTTGGGCATCAGCACGGAATAGCGGCCCGCGAGGGACAGATAGGTCGTCAGCGCCGCACCCTTGTTGCCGCGCTCCTCCTTCACGACCTGCACCAGCAGCACCTGGCGTCGCTTGATGACCTCCTGGATCTTATATTGCTTCCGGTAGCGCTGAGGGCGAACCGGCACTTCCTCCATGGCGTCGCCGCCGAGCTGCTCGACGTGCTCTTCCTCCTCCTCGACTTCGTCGTCGCCCTCGGGCTCGACGCGGCGGTCGAAGGCGAGGACCTCGCCGAGAGCGGAGACGGTCTCGGTCGAAGCGCCTTGCCGAGATTCTCCTTCGGGATGATCTTCGTATTGCGGCTGGTCCTCGACCGGACTGAGAGGCGAGGGGTCGAGGCTTTCGACTGCGGCGCTCCGCTCGGGGACGAGTTCGAAAGCAGGCTCGTCGATTGGTCCGCGCGCGGTCGGCTCCTCCAGCCGGGGGGCGTCCCCAGACTCGCCTAGAGGCGCGAAATCGCCAGGCTGGTCCGCTTCTTCAGGCGCAGACCCGAGATCGCTGTCCGAAGGCGCGCGTTCGTCGCTGAGCGTCGCGCTCGCGGCTTGGTCGGCGATCGCCGCCTCGCCTTCGAAAGGTTCGGACAAGGTTTCGTCGTCGCGGCGCTTTTCGGAGCGGCGGCCATTGCGGTCACCTCGACGGAATCGCCTGCTGCGCCTCGGCGAGCGGGACTCTTCTTCATCCTCATCGCGCTGGGCGCGGGCGTCCTCGTCGATCAGAGCCTGACGGTCGACGACCGGAATCTGATAATAGTCCGGATGGATTTCCGAAAAAGCGAGAAAGCCGTGCCGGTTGCCGCCGTAATCGACGAAGGCGGCTTGCAGCGAGGGTTCGACGCGGGTGACCTTCGCGAGATAAATATTGCCACGAAGCTGTTTCTTGCTCGCGGACTCGAAATCAAACTCCTCAACTCGATTGCCGCGGAGAACGACCACCCGGGTTTCCTCCGGATGGGACGCATCGATGAGCATTTTGTTGGCCATGTGAAACTCTTTTGGGCCCGACGGGCGCGGCGCCGCTGCCGCCAGCGGAAGTCTGCGCATGAGACTCGAAGGCGGGGCGCCGCCGACGCACAAGCGCGTCGAGCGGTGGATGGATGGGAAGTGAGGGAAAACGCGGCGCGCTCTGATTTGGCCCGAGAAGGGACGGCGCGGGAACGATGGCTAAGTCGCGACGAACTCTGTCCGCCGAGTCGTAGCCCTCGTCAAAGGTCTTGGCATTAAAGGGCTTGGCCCTAAATGACTTGGCCCCGAGGGACCTGGACGCTGAACGCTTTGAACCGAGAAAGCCGGACGCGGAAGCGTCCGAAAAACTCACATATGCGCTGTGCATAAATCTGGTTAGATGACTCGCTGCGAGGCAGCCCATATCTTCTTTACCTAGTCGACAATGACTCCCCGTATGGGAGCCATCGGTGGTTTGCGTCGGCTCGTCGTCGCCTCAGCGCGAAACCGCCTGCTCTGAACGTCGGCCCTATGATCGCGCGATCCGAGAACGAGATTTCCGGGCGCAATCATTTAAGGCGCGAATTGCCGATAAATCTAGCGACGACTTCAAAAAAGCAGCCGCGCCTCCGAAATCACGATTCGAAGCTCGTAAATCTCTCAGCTCTAAAAACAATCCTCATATATCAATTTCTTTAGCAGTTTGGCAAGTTTTTTACTCAGCTGCGGCTCGGCTGCTTCGGGGCGTTCAGCCGCGTTGTGATGGTTATACGGCGTTAACCTCATTGATTCTATGACATGGCGGATATTCTGAAAAAGTCGATCGACTTTTTTTATGAGTTGCGTCAACCCATTGAAATTCAGGGCGTCCTTTTCCTAGGAGGCTCGGCGGCCATAGACGATCGCGAAGCGGGTGGCGCGGAGGGAGACGGATCGGGGCGGTGCGCATGCCGAAAAAAAACTGGCGCATTTGCGAGGGGCTAGGCCGGGCGATCGGCGTGGGAGCCATTTGCTCCATAGCAGCATGGCTCGCTGTGATTCATCCTTTGCGCGCCGAGCCGCAAGAGGGGGCGAACGCCGCTGCCGCGCCTGCGTCTGCAGAGCCCGGCGCTCGCGCGGTCGCCTCCGCAGCGCGGTTGGAGCAGGGCGGCGGCAAGGCCAAGCTCATCTTCACCCTCTCGGCCCCAGTCTCTGCAACGGCCTTCGTTCTCTCCCATCCCGCGCGAGTCATCGTCGATCTTCCCCAGATCGATTTCGCGCTCGATCCGCAAATAGGCAAGCCGGCCGCGGCGGGCCGGCGTCGCCACAGGCGCGGCGGGTCCGCGGAACTCGTCGCGTCTTTCCGCTTCGGGCAACTGGGCCAGGGCAAATCGCGCGTCGTCGTCGATCTCGGCGGTCCGACGCGGGTCGTGAAAGCTGTCTGCGAGGAGAGCGGCGGCGAGCAGCGCCTTGTCATCGAGCTCGCTCGGACGTCTCGGCAGAATTTTCGAACTGCGGTTCAAGAGGCGCGCGCCGCTCTTGCAGGGCAATCGAGCAGCGTGGCGCCGCATAAGGTCGAGGCGCCGCAAAAGATCGAGGCCGCCGGAAAGCAGATCGTCGTCATTGATCCCGGCCATGGCGGCATCGACAGCGGCGCCATGGTCAAAGGCCTCGTTGAAAAAACGCTCGTCTTCGAATTTGCCAAGGCGGTTCAGGCCAAGCTCGAGGCCGATGGGCGCTTCGCTGTCGTCCTGACGCGCCAGGACGACAGTTTCGTGCCGCTGTCGGCGCGGGTTCGGATGGCTCGGGAAGGCAATGCGGCGCTTTTCGTTTCCATTCACGCCGACACTTTGTCCGACGCTTCGGACGTTTCCGGCGCGACGGTCTATACAGCGTCGGACCGCGCCTCCGACGCCGAGGCCGCGCGTGTCGCGGAAAAGGAGAATCAGTCGGACGCCGTCGCCGGACTCGAGGGCGCGGAGGATTCTGGAGACGTTTCCGACATTTTATTCGACCTGACGCGGCGCGAGACCCGCGCCTATAGTCATGTCTTTGCGCGCACGCTGGTCAATTATTGGAAAGTCGCGGCCAGGCTCAACAAGAATCCGCAGCGATCGGCCGGCTTCCGGGTCTTGAAGGCGCCCGACGTTCCTTCGGTCCTGCTGGAGCTCGGTTATCTTTCCAATGAAAAGGATCACCTTGCCCTGAACTCGCCGGAATGGCGCGAGCAGGCGTCGAGCCGCGTCGTCGAGGCGATCGAGGCGTTTTTTTCGGAGCGGGGAGTCGCCGCGCCGCCGCGCACGAGCGCGCCTTCGGATCGTGACGATGGGGATTCCGCCGCGACGGCGTCGATCCCGCCGCCAGCAGTCGATATGGCGCATAAGGCCCGTTGAATTAAGGTGAATTCGGATCGGAGCGCCGTCTCAGAAAACCACGAGCGCTACCGATTGTTTCCAGCAAAGGCGGTAGGCCAATTGCGGTTTTCAGCTTGCAGCTTGTCAGCGGCCGACGGCTGAATATGGCGGCGAAGGATACGCGGCCCAATTATAAACACAAAAACGCCGCAGGGGTGTTGCACCAACTCTTGAACGGGTCTCCGGATGGAATTGGGGCGGTCCGCGCCGGGCGAGGGGCGGGCGCGCCGGCGATGTGAGCCGGGGGCTTTGAAGCGCTTGGGGGCTTGACCATATTCGGCTTTGCGATCCCAGGATCGAACGGGGTGGTGCGGATGATTTTCCGGCGGCCGCGAGGCGCACCCCGAAATTTCCACAGAGGCCTATTCGCATGCGGCTGATCGCCAGATTTTTCGGATTTATTTTCACGACCGGCGCGATTCTTTTCATCGTCGCGATTTCCGCCGCCGGCCTGGTGGTGTGGAAATATCAGCAAGACCTGCCGGATTACACCCAGCTCAAGGATTACGAGCCGCGGGTGATGACGCGCGTTCACGCCGGCGACGGATCGCTTCTGGCCGAATATGCGCGTGAGCGCCGGCTCTATTTGCCGAGCCCCGCCATCCCCGACCTGGTCAAGCACGCCTTTATTTCCGCCGAGGACAAGAATTTCTACACACATGCCGGAATCGATCCCGAGGGCATTTTGCGGAATCTCTTGATCTTGGTGCAAGGCGGCCGCCGCATCCAAGGCGCCTCGACGATCACCCAGCAGGTCGCCAAGAACTTCCTCTTGACCAATGAGCGCACGCTCGATCGCAAGATTCGCGAGATCCTGCTCTCGTTCCGAATCGAGGGCGCCTATTCCAAGGAGAGGATCCTCGAGCTCTACCTGAATGAGATCTATCTCGGGCTCGGCAATTACGGCGTGGCTGCCGCCGCCTTGAACTATTACGGCAAGTCGGTCCACGAGCTCACGATCGCCCAAGCCGCCTATCTGGCCGCTTTGCCGAAGGCGCCTAATAATTATCATCCCTTCCTGAAGCGCGAGCGCGCGATCGAGCGGCGCAACTGGGTGATCGACCGCATGGTCGAGAACGGTTATGTCGCGCGCCAAGACGGCGAAAAGGCCAAGTCGGAGTCGCTCGGCGTCAATCCTCGCGTCCTTTCGCCCAATTCGCTAGCCGCCGGCTTCTTCGCCGAAGAGGTCCGTCGTGAGCTCGGCGACCGCTATGGCGAGAAGAAGCTCTATGAGGGCGGGCTTTCGGTTCGCACGACCCTCGATCCGAAAATGCAGCTGATGGCGCGGCGCGCCCTGGTCGACGGCCTTGTGCGTTATGACGAGGCGCATGGCTTCCGCGGCCCGATGCGCCATATAGACGTCAGCCAGGATTGGGGCCTCCCGCTCGCCGATGTTCCAGCGCTCGGCGACGTATCGCCCTGGCGGCTGGCGGTCGTGCTCGACGCGTCGGACGCAAATGCGCGCGTCGGCCTGCAGCCGCGCCGCGAGAAATCCGGCGAGGTCGAGCGCGAGCGCGAAACTGGCGCGCTCACCAGCGTCGGCCTACGCTGGAGCCGCGGCTCAGACTCCCGCTCGGGCCTGGTGGCGGGCGACGTGGTCTATGTGGAGGCGCTGGAGGGCAAGCCCGGCCAATACAGGCTGCGCCAAATCCCCGAGGTCAGCGGCGCGATCGTCGCGATGGATCCCTATACAGGCCGCGTCTTCGCCATGGTCGGCGGGTTTTCCTTCGACCAGTCCGAATTCAACCGCGCGATCCAGGCGCAGCGCCAGCCGGGCTCCTCGTTCAAGCCCATCGTCTATGCGACGGCGCTCGACAATGGCTACACGCCATCCTCCATCATACTCGACGCGCCGATCGAGATCGACCAAGGCCCCGGCCTCGGCGTCTGGCGGCCGGAGAATTTCGAGGGCAAGTCCGGCGGGCCGCACACCTTGCGCTATGGCGTCGAGCATTCGATCAACCAGATGACGGTCCGTCTCGCCCGCGACGTCGGCATGCCGCTCATCGCCGAATACGCCAAGCGCTTCGGAATCTATGACGATCTGCCGCCCTTCCTCGCCATGTCGCTCGGCTCCGGCGAGACCACTCTGCTGCGCATGACGACGGCCTATTCCATGCTGGCCAATGGCGGCAAGAAGATCAAATCGACCCTGATCGACCGCATCCAGGATCGCTGGGGGCATACGATCTACCGCCATGACGAGCGCGTCTGCGAGGGCTGCGACGCGCCCAAATGGGCGGATCAGCCGGAGCCCAAGCTCATCGACAAGCGCGAGCAGGTGCTCGACCCGCTCACCGCCTATCAGATCACCTCGATCATGGAAGGCGTGATCCAGCGCGGCACCGGCCAGTCGATCAAGGAGGTCGGCAAGCATCTCGCCGGGAAGACCGGCACCACCAACGAGGCCAAGGACCTTTGGTTCGTAGGCTTCTCGCCCGATCTCGCGGTCGGCGTCTTCATGGGCTATGACCAGCCGCGCTCGCTCGGCGATTCGGCGCAGGCCGCCCATTACACCGCGCCGATCTTCCGCGACTTCATGAAGATGGCGCTGAAGGACAAGCCCGACGCGCCGTTCCGCGTGCCGCCGGGAATCAAGCTGATCTCGGTCGACGTCAAATCCGGGCAGCGCTCGAACGGTCCGGGCTCGATCCTCGAAGCTTTCAAGCCCGGTACGGCTCCGCCCGACGGCTATTCGAGCGGCGATTTCTCGCCGCGCGCCCAAGCGGTCAACCCGGACGCGGATCGGCTGGTGGGAACGGGGACCGGCGGGTTGTATTAGGTGCGGGGCCGATTAACTCGGTAGCTTCGGTGAAACGGACCCGCCGGGTGAATCGAGCGCGTTCTGAGGCTCGATTTCGACCCTTGGTTGACGCTCCAATTTCGCGGTTCGATCGTGACCTCCGATGCCGATTTGCTCGCTTGCCGGGAACTCGACGATGCGCTCGGATTTTCGGATTTGACAGGAGCGAAGCGGCCCGATATCCGCGCCATAATTGTCCATCCGCCCCTGGCCAACGGTGTTAGAATCATAGGTGTGCGCTGTTGCATCGCGGAGAAAGCTTTGAAGCTTCGGGTCGGCTACGAGATAACCTATGATTTTCCCCAGCCGACGCCGCTGATCGGCATGCTGAATATCCATTATACCCGTGTCGCCGATCTTGCCGCGCCCGATCATATCAGGACGACGCCCTCGGTTCCGATCTCCGGCTACCGCGATCTCTATGGCAACTGGTGCAGCCGCATTCTGGCGCCGGGCGGCCGGATGACGCTTTCGACCGACGCCCTCGTCTCGGACAGCGGGCAGGCCGACGCCCTTGCCCCCGACGCGGCGCAGACCCCTGTGGAGGCGCTGCCTGAGGAGGCGATCGTGTTCCTGTTGCCGAGCCGCTTCTGCGACAGCGACCGGCTGCAGGATCTCGCCTGGAGCCTGTTCAGCCAGACCCGCCCCGGCTGGGCGCGGGTGCAAGCGATCTGCGACTTCGCCCACAATCACATCGCCTTCGGCTATGATTTCGCCAGCGTAACGCGCACCGCCTCGGAGGCTTACGAGGAAGGCAAAGGCGTCTGCCGCGATTATGCCCATCTTGCCGTCGCGTTGTGCCGCGCGCTGAACATTCCGGCGCGCTACTGCACCGGGTATCTCGGCGATGTCGGCACGCCGCCGCCCTGGCCGCCGGGCGATTTCGCCGCCTGGTTCGAGGCCTGGCTCGGCGGCCAGTGGCACATTTTCGACGCGCGCAATAATACGCCGCGCATCGGCCGGGTTCTGATCGCCCGCGGCCGCGACGCCGCCGACGTGCCGATCGCCACAACCTTCGGCCCCAACACGCTGGTCGGCTTCAAAGTGTGGACGGACGAGGTCTGATCCGCTCGGAGCCGAGGCGCCGCCGCGCTCATGGACCGCCCGATTGATAGGACGCGGCACGTAATATATCGATCGGTGGATTGAGCTTTTCGATGATCTCGGCGCGTCTCATGACGCAAGTCTCGCGAAGACTGCACAAGCAAGCCGCGGACCCCCGCCCATTTACATCCCTCGATGGCACCCCTATGTTCCGGCCAGAGCGACGCTCCCGTCGTCTTCCCGAAAAATCCACTCTGAAAGCTTTGCAAAACAATGCGCGCCGAAGCCGAGACGCTGGTCGAAACGATCAAGCAATCCATGGGATTGCTGAGGAGGCATCTTTGACGTCGAATCCTCCATTCGTCGTCTCGCCGAACTGAACAATAAAGCCGAAGATCCGAACCTCTGGAACGACGCCGAGGCCGCGCAAAAGATCATGCGCGAGCGCACGGAGCTCGAAGATCGGCTGGGCTCCATCAAGCGCTTTGAAAGCGAGCTCGAAGACGCCGTCACCCTGATCGAGCTGGCCGAGGCGGAAGAGGACGCCGACAGCGAGCGCGAAGGGCTGGACCAGCTCAAGGCGCTGAAGTTCGAGGCCGAGCGGCGCCAGATCGAGGCGCTGCTCTCGGGCGAGGTCGACGGCAATGACGCCTATATCGAGGTTCATTCCGGGGCTGGCGGCACCGAGAGCTGCGATTGGGCGCGCATGTTGTTTCGCATGTATGCGCGCTGGGCGGAGCGGCACAAGTTCAAGGTCGAGATCATCGAGGAGACGGCCGGCGACGAGGCGGGGCTCAAATCCGGCACCTTGCTGGTCAAGGGCCATAACGCCTATGGCTGGGCCAAGACCGAGTCCGGCGTGCATCGCCTGGTGCGCATCTCGCCCTTCGATTCGAACGCCCGCCGGCACACGAGCTTCGCCTCGGTCTGGGTCTATCCGGTCATCGATGATCGAATCGAGATCGACGTGAAGGAATCCGATTGCCGCATCGACACCTATCGGTCGTCGGGCGCGGGCGGCCAGCACATCAACACGACCGATTCGGCCGTGCGCATCACCCATATTCCATCGGGAATCGTCGTGGCCTGCCAGGGCGAACGCTCGCAGCATAAAAACAGGGCGACCGCCTGGAACATGCTGCGCGCGCGGCTCTATGAGCAGGAGCTTGAGCGGCGCGAGGCCGAGGCGAGCAAGACGGAGGCGAGCAAGACCGAGATCGGCTGGGGCCATCAGATCCGCTCCTATGTGCTGCAGCCCTATCAGCTCGTGAAGGATCTGCGCACGGGCGCGACCTCGGGAACGCCCGACGAGGTGCTCGACGGCGATCTCGATCCCTTCATGGAGGCCTCGCTCGCGCTGAAGCTCTCAGGCGGGGCGCCGGTGGACGTCGCCGACGTTGATTAGGTTGCCCGCCCTTTAGACGCACGTCAGGCGTTCGTCTGGCGCATGTCCGCGTGCTATGAATTGGCTCGCGACGCGTGAAGTTCAGCTTCAGCCCCACTCGGCCCTTCGCGAGGGGCGTCGCTTGAGCTTGAATGAAGGGCCGCCTATGCGCCGGGAATCGGAAAAAATGTTCAACGTGCCGGCGTCCATCGTCGGCATCATCGGAATTCTGGTTCTGATTCAGGCCGCCTGCGACTCTATCCCGCCGCGGCTTTTCCTCGATATTCTGCAGAATTTCGCCTTTGTGCCCGGCCGGTTCACCTATGGATTCGATTCCGATAGCGTGTCCTTGGCCTATGACGCTGTTGCGCGCCAGGACGAGGAGAGGGCGCAGCTTGCGCGCTTCTTTCTCGGCGACGGAAAGCCCCTGTGGTGGACGCCCCTCACCTACGCGTTTCTCCATGGCGGCTGGTTGCATGTCGGCATGAACAGCCTTTGATTCGTAGCTTTCGGCTCTGCCGTGGCGCGGCGGTTCGGAACGCCGCGCTTTCTGGTCTTTTGCGGCGCGGCCGCCATCGCCGGCGCGGCGGCGCATTATCTCACGCATATGAGCGATCTTCAGCCTGTGGTCGGCGCCTCGGCGGTCGTCTCAGGCGCGATGGCGGCGGCCGTGCGTTTCGTGTTCCAGCCGGGCGCGCCGCTCGGCCAGACGCTCGGCTTCGGGACCAGGGCGGAAGAGGAGCGCGCCTATCGGCTTCCTGCGCTGCCCCTGCGGGAGATTTTCTCCAACAGGGGGGCGATCAGCTTTCTCGTCTTCTGGTTTCTCGCCAATTTTCTTTTCGGGATCATGCCGGGACCGCTCGGGATCACCGAAGCGACGGTCGCTTGGCAGGCCCATATCGGCGGCTTTTTGGTTGGGCTTCTAGCTTTTCGCTGGTTCGATGCGCTGCCGCCTGTCGCCGCGGCGAGGCGGCAGGGGCCCAGGTCGTTTTTCGATCGATTCTAGCTTGAGCTCGACGCAGCGTTTGGCTCAGCCGAGAAGGCGTCGAGCGCGCCGAGATTTTTGCGTCGGACGGCGAAATATGCCGACGATCTCGACATGCGGCGAATGGCGGAACTGATCGATCGGCTCGATGCGGGCGATCTCATAGCCGCCCGCGCAAAGAATCGCCGCGTCGCGGGCGAAGGTCTGGACGTTGCAAGAGACCGCGACGACGAGCGGCGTGCGCGAGGAGGCGAGCGCGCGGGCCTGTTGCTCCGCGCCGGCGCGAGGCGGATCGAACACGACTGCGTCGTAATGCGCCGCCTCTTGAGCCGAGAAGGGACGGCGAAAAAGATCGCGCGCCTCGATCTCGACAGGCAGCAAGCCCTGGACGGCCGCCGCCTTGGCCAGGGCGGAAAGCGCTGGCTCTTCGAGATCGATGGCGTGGATCTGCGCGAATTCCGCCATTCGCAAGGAAAATGTCCCGACGCCTGCGAAAAGATCGGCGATGCGGCCCGAGCCTGCGACCGCTTCGCAGACCCGCGCGGCAAGAAGCTTTTCTCCCGCTTCCGTCGCCTGAAGAAAGGCGCCCGAAGGCGGCGCGACCATGGCTCGGCCCATGGCGAGCAATGGGGCGCGCTGAAGCACGACGATCTCACCATGGTTGGAAAGCCGCGCGAGATCCTGCGCAAGCGCCGTTTCCACAAGACGTTTCGTCGCGCTTTCACCAAGCGGGCCGTGACCTCTGACGTCGACGTCGAGCCCGGACGACGTCGCGGTGCAGAGGATGTCGAGCGGCTTGGCCGACTCCGCGAGCGCCTCCGCTATGGCGCGGGCGACCCTTGGCGCGCCGCTCATCGAAGGCGCGAGAATCGGGCAGGTTTCAATTTCGACGATCCGATGCGCGCGTGACTGCATGAAGCCCGCCGCGGCTCGACCGTGGGAATCGTATCGCGCGTGAAACGTCGCCCGGCGGCGCCCCTCGCCATGCGCATCCGCGAGCGCCTCGACCTGGCCCTTGACGCCGGCTTGGGTCAGAGCGCCGAGGAGAAGGCTTCGTTTCCATTGCGCATAGGCGTGAGAGGCGAGGGTTTGGACTGCGCATCCGCCGCAATCCGAAAAATAGCGGCAGAAGGCGGGGATGCGTTCAGGGCTTGCAGTCGCGATCTCGACAAGGCGGCCGCGCGCGCCATCGACTTCGGCGACGATTGTCTCCCCAGGCAGGGCGTAAGGAATGAACACGAGGCCATCCGGGCCGCGCGCGATCCCTTCGCCGCGCTGGCCGAGCCGCTCTATTTGCAGCCGCGCACAGAGGCTGATCATGGGCGCATCGCGCCGATGAGATATTCGCGATTGCCGTCGCCGCCCTCGATCGGGGAAGGGATGACGCCCAGAACGCGCCAGCCGAGATCAGAGATCAAGGCTTCAATGTCGGCGCAGATTTTTCGCCGGACTTCGGCGTCCTTGACGAGGCCCTTCACGACATTGGCGGGACCCGCCTCGAACTGCGGTTTGACAAGGGCGATGAGCGACGCCTTCTCTGCGGCGAGCGGTAGGACGGCCGGAAGCACCAGGCGGAGCGAGATGAAGCTGACGTCGCAGGTCACGAGCGCCGGCGCAGTCCCAAGTTGGGCCGGGGTGAGGCGTCGCGCGTCGGTTCCCTCGTGCGAGGCTACGCGCGGATCGCGCGCGACGTCGGGGTGCAGCTGGCCATGGCCGACGTCGACGGCCGCGACCTGCACCGCGCCTCGGCTCAAAAGGACATGGGTGAAGCCGCCGGTGGACGCGCCGATGTCGAGGCATGCGCGGCCCTGCGGATCGAAGCCGAAGGCGTCGAGGGCGGCGGCGAGCTTGACGCCGCCGCGCGACACCCAGGGGTAGGGCGCGCGCGCTTCGATTTCGGCGTTGGGATCGATGGCGTCCGAGGCCTTGCACAGCAGCTTGCCGTCGACGCGCACGAGGCCGGCCGCAATCGCTTCTTGCGCCTTGGCGCGGCTTTTGAAGAAATTGCGTTCGACGAGATGCAGATCAGCGCGCTTGCTGGCCATTTTGGCCTCCCAGGCGGCGCTCAAAAGCTGCTACGCTTCCGCTTTTGGCCCGGCCGTCTCGTTCTCACGCCGAAGGCGACCGATCTCGGCCTCATGCGATCATGCTTTTCACCGCGTCGGCGTCGCGCCCGAGCGTTGCGAGAACTTTGGCGACGATTCCTTTCGCGTCAAGGCCGGCCTGGGCATAAAGCTTTTCCGGCTTGTCATGGTCGAGGAAGAGGTCCGGCAGAACCATGGAGCGGAACTTCAGGCCGCGCCCATCCAGCGCGCCTTCTTCGGCAAGCGTCTGCATAACGAAAGAGCCGAAGCCGCCGATCGAGCCTTCCTCGATCGTGAGCAGCACTTCGTGATTCGCCGCGAGGCGCAGCAGCAAATCGACGTCGAGGGGCTTGGCGAAGCGAGCGTCGGCGACAGTCACGGAGACCCCATAGGCGGCAAGATCCTCCGCGGCCTTCAGGCCTTCGGCAAGTCTGGTTCCGAAGGACAGGATCGCGACCATATTGCCTTCGCGCAGAATGCGCCCCCGGCCGATCTCCAAGATCTGTCCCTCGGAAGGCATTTCAACGCCGACACCTTCCCCTCTCGGATAGCGGAAGGCGATCGGACCCTCGTCATAAGCCGCGGCGGTCGCGACCATATGGACGAGTTCGCCTTCGTCGGCGGCCGCCATGACCACCATATTCGGCAAGATCCCGAGGTAGGAAATGTCGAAGGCGCCGGCATGGGTCGCGCCATCGGCGCCGACGAGTCCGGCGCGGTCGATGGCGAAACGAACTGGCAGATTCTGGATCGCGACGTCATGGACGATCTGATCATAGCCGCGCTGGAGGAAGGTCGAATAGATCGCGCAGAAGGGCCGGAATCCTTCGGCGGCGAGGCCCGCGGCGAAAGTCACCGCATGCTGCTCGGCGATGCCGACGTCGAAAGTCCGCTCGGGAAAGGCTTTTTGAAAAATATCGAGCCCCGTTCCGCTCGGCATGGCGGCGGTGATGGCGACGATCTTGTCGTCTTTTTGCGCGGCTTTCACGAGGGCCTCGGCGAAGACGCTCGTATAGATCGGCGCGTTCGGCTTGGGCTTCACCTGCTTGCCGGTGACCACGTCGAACATGTTGACGCCGTGATATTTATCGCTCGACGCTTCAGCGGGGGCGTAGCCCTTGCCTTTCTGCGTCACAACATGGACGAGGATCGGCCCGGTTTCCTTGAAGTCGCGGACATTCTTCAGGACCGGGAGCAGATGGTCCAGATTATGGCCGTCGATCGGGCCGACATAATAGAAGCCGAGCTCCTCGAACATTGTCCCGCCGGCCCAGAAATTCCGCGCGAATTCCTCGGTCTTGCGCGCCCGGTCATAGACGAAGCGCGGCAAATGCCGTCCGAGCTGCTTGGCCGCCTCGCGAACCGAGCGATAGGCCCCGCCCGAGACCAGCCGGGCGAGATAGGAGGAAAGCGCGCCGGCCGGAGGAGCGATCGACATTTCATTGTCGTTCAGAATGACGATCAGTCGCGAATGCATCGCGCCGGCGTTGTTCATCGCCTCGTAGGCCATGCCCGCGGACATGGCGCCGTCGCCGATCACCGCAATGACATTGGCGTTTTGGCCGGCGAGCGTGTTGGCCACCGCCATGCCGAGGCCGGCCGACATCGAGGTCGAGGAATGCGCTGCGCCGAACGGATCATATTCGCTCTCGGAGCGCTTGGTGAAGCCGGAGAGCCCGCCGCCTCTGCGCAAGGTCCGGATGCGGTCGCGCCGCCCGGTCAGGATCTTGTGCGGATAGGCCTGATGCCCGACATCCCAGATCAAGCGGTCGCGCGGGGTGTCGAAGACATAGTGGAGCGCAACCGTGAGCTCGATGACGCCGAGCCCCGCGCCGAGATGGCCGCCCGTGACGGAGACCGCGCTGATCGTTTCGGTGCGTAGCTCGTCGGCGACTTGCGCGAGATCTTCCTCCATGAGCCGACGCAAATCGGCCGGAGAGGCGATCGTGTCGAGCAGCGGCGTTTTTGAAGATGTCGTCACAGGCGCCTCATTAATCGCAAGACCGGAAGCTCCTGCGCCCGTCATCCTGAAGGGCGGCGCGAAGCAAAGCCAAACGCGAGCGGATTCTCATCTTGGCGAACTTGCTGAAAACTGCATAACGGACAAATTTCAATGCAGCAACGCGAACGATGCGCCTGACTGGTTGAGCGCGCATTTCGTCAGGGGGCGCGACCTTTCTGTCACAGTTTCGCTAATTATTAACCGGCGCGCAGGTAAGCTCGCCGTGTGCCATCACACGCCCGGCCAGACTTGCGCTCGGTTTCTGAGCCTCGAATTTGGGCTGCAGCGCGGACGACAGTCGCGCCAAAAAAGCGCATTGGCTCCATCAAGCGGCGTTTATTCACCATGCCAAAACAATCTTGCGCGGAACCTTCGATGAGCTGGGCCGGTTAGAGGATGGCGAGGGCCTAGACGCGTCGCCGCTCCAAAGGCAAATTTGGAGGAAGGAGCGCTAAACATGCCGGCCTGGGGGCGTTCACGCAAAATTTGACGTAGAACAGTGATTTTTCGTCAGGAAGGCGCATGGTTTTTATGGTGGAAAAATGCGCTTTGTCGATTTGAGGCCGGGCGACGCTGAACGGAAGGAATTTGACGCATGACCTATTCGCATAACGCCGATCCCATTCCCGGAGGGCGCGCATCTCTCGGAACCGCGATTGAGCGCCTAAAGCATCGATGGGGCTGGATGGTCGCATTCGGCGTTCTCGTCAGCCTTTTTGGCGTCGCGGCGCTCATTTTGGACGTCACCGCCACGATCGCCTCCGTTTACACGATCGCGATCTTCATCATCATCGCCGGAACCGCCGAGATCGCCACAGGCATCGGCGCCAAGAGTTGGGGGCGGTTCTTCCTCTGGATCCTTGGCGGCCTGCTTTATATCGTCGCCGGCGCCTTCGCCCTCGCCAACCCCTTGATCGCGGCCTACTTCCTGACCTTGATGCTCGGCGCGGGCATGATCGCCACCGGCGCCGTACGCATTTATCTCGGGAGCCAATTGGGCAAGGACATCCGCGGCTCCGTCGTCTTCGCCGGCGTGCTCACCTTGATTATCGGTGTCTTGATCGTCATCGGCTGGCCCGCCAATACGCCCTTCATTTTGGGCATTCTGCTCGGGGTCGACCTCTTGTTCTGGGGCCTCGCTTGGGTCAGTTTCGGCTTTCGCCTCCGGCAGGCCTGAGCGCGAGGGACGAACTCGCCGCGTCTCGCTGATGCGCTAGCGCCGCTCCGCAATGGAACGGCGCCTTTCAGTTTCCTCGACGCCGCGTTTTAGCGGAGCGAATCTTGCGCGAGCGACTCTTGGCGGAGGGCCAAGATGGAAAAATGGGTCTATACGTTCGGCGACGGGCGCGCCGAGGGCGAGAGCCGGCTGCGCGATCTTCTCGGCGGAAAAGGCGCGAATCTCGCCGAAATGGCGAGATTGGGCTTGCCGGTTCCTCCAGGCTTCACGATCACGACGGAAGTCTGCGCCTATTTCTACGAGAACGAGAAGCAATTTCCGCCAGAGCTCGATGCTCAGGTCGACGCTGCGCTTGTTTTTCTCGGCGCCCTGACCGGAAAATCGTTCGGCGACGAGAATAAGCCGCTCCTCGTCTCGGTTCGGTCCGGCGCTCGCGCGTCAATGCCGGGCATGATGGACACGGTTTTGAACCTTGGCCTCAACGACGTCACGGTCGAAGCCCTGGCTCGTCATGCCGATCCGCGATTCGCCTATGATTCTTATCGCCGCTTCATTCAGATGTATTCGAGCGTCGTTCTGCACATCGAGCATCGGCATTTCGAGGAAATTATCGAAGACTATAAGGAAGCAAACGCGCTCACTTTCGACACGGAGCTTTCCGCCGAGGACTGGAAGAAGCTGATCGGCGATTTCAAGGCCAAGGTCGAGGAAGAATTCGGAGCTCCGTTTCCGCAGGCCCCGCGAGAGCAGCTTTGGGGTGCGATCGCCGCCGTGTTCGGATCATGGATGACGCCGCGGGCGATCACTTATCGACTCCTCCATGACATTCCGACGAGCTGGGGCACGGCCGTCAACATTCAGGCCATGGTCTTCGGCAATATGGGCGAGACCTCAGCGACCGGCGTCGCCTTCACCCGCAATCCCGCGACCGGCGCGAAGGAGCTTTATGGCGAATTTCTCCTCAATGCGCAGGGCGAGGACGTCGTCGCCGGCATCAGGACGCCGCAGAACATCACCGAGGCGGCGCGCAAGGCGGCCGGCTCCGACAAGCCCTCTCTCGAGACGGCGCTGCCGCGGGTCTTCGGCGAATTCCTCAAAACCACGAGCCTTCTCGAAAAGCATTATCGCGACATGCAGGACGTCGAGTTCACGGTAGAGGACGGCAAATTATGGATGCTGCAGACTCGCGACGGCAAGCGGACCAGCAAAGCCGCCCTACGAATCGCGGTCGACATGACCCACGAAGGTCTGATCAGCAAAGAGGAAGCGATTGCGCGGGTCGATCCTGCCTCGCTTGAGCAGCTCCTGCATCCGACCATCGACCCGAAGGCTGAGAGGCGCGTGATCGCTGTGGGGCTTCCCGCCTCGCCCGGCGCGGCGAGCGGGGAAATCGTCTTCGACGCCGACGAGGCCGAGAAGCTGAAAAACGCCGGGCGCAAGGTCGTGCTCGTGCGGACGGAGACGAGCCCCGAGGATATTCATGGGATGCATGCGGCCGAAGCGATCGTCACCGCGCGCGGCGGAATGACTTCGCATGCGGCCGTCGTGGCGCGCGGCATGGGCAAGCCTTGCGTGTCCGGCGCCGGCGCTATCCGCATCGATGTCGAGAAAGGCGTCATGACGGCGGCCGGACGGACTTTCGCGAAAGGCGACATCCTGACCGTGGACGGCTCTTCAGGGGAAGTAATGCAAGGCGAGGTCCCGATGATTCAGGCCGAGCTTTCGGGGGAATTCGCGACGCTCATGGAATGGGCCGACGGCGTGCGGCGCATGGGCGTTCGCGCCAACGCCGAAACGCCGAAGGATGCCAAGGTGGCGCGCAGATTCGGGGCCGAGGGCATCGGCCTTTGCCGGACCGAGCATATGTTCTTCGACAGCGGTCGTATCCTGGCTGTGCGCGAGATGATCCTCGCCGATGACGAAAACGGAAGGCGTTCTGCCCTCGCCAAGCTGCTTCCGATGCAGCGCGCCGATTTCGTCGAATTATTCGAAATCATGGCCGGCCTGCCGGTTACGATCCGCCTGCTCGATCCGCCGCTGCATGAGTTTCTTCCTCAACGCGAATCCGAGATCAGAGCGGTGTCGGACGCGCTGGGCGTTCCTGTTGAAAAGCTTCAACGTCGTTTGGCGGCTCTGCGCGAAGTCAATCCCATGCTCGGGTTTCGCGGCTGTCGGCTCGCCATCGCCTTTCCTGAAATCGCCGAGATGCAGGCCCGCGCGATTTTCGAGGCGGCCGCCGCGGTCAAGAAAAAAACCGGCGACGCGGTTCGGCTCGAGATCATGGCGCCGCTCATCATCGCCAAGGCGGAGCTCGACCTGATCCAGGCGAGCGTTAGCTCCGTCGCAACGGCGGTCGCGAAAGAGACGGGTGAGATCATTCCCTATTCAATCGGGGCCATGATCGAGACGCCGCGCGCCTGCTTGCTGGCCGGCGAGATCGCCGCGACGGCGGAATTCTATTCTTTCGGGACCAATGACCTCACCCAGACCTGCATGGCGCTCTCGCGGGACGACGCCGGATCTTTTCTCGGGCGCTATGTCGCCAAGGGGGTTTTCGCCGCCGATCCTTTCGCCACCCTGGACCAATCGGGCGTCGGCGAACTGATCGCAATCGCTGCATCGCGCGCGCGCGACGCGCGACCCGGCGTCAAGCTCGGCATCTGCGGCGAGCATGGGGGCGATCCGGTCTCAATCGCCTTCTGTGAGGCGCAGGGGCTCGACTATGTTTCCTGCTCCCCCTTTCGCGTCCCGATCGCAAGGCTCGCCGCGGCGCAGGCGGCGCTCGGCAAAAAGCCCTCGACTCAAGCTTGAGGCGGGCGGAAACGGAAAATCCTGCTTGCCCGATCCCAAGGGCCGTCGCGTCTGAACGGCGCCCGAAAGGGACGAGGTTCGCACGCCCGAGTTGACGGCGTCTTGTTCGAGACAGCGCTGCGGGCGCCTCGCCGTGAGAGCTTTTATGAAAGCTTCGCGAACAGAGCAGCGGCCGCGGCGGGCGGTTCAAGCTCCGGCGAGAGAAACAGCTGCGAGTGGCCGCTCGCGCGGCAGACGCGACAGGCGCTCGATCAACCGCCGATCCAGCAAGATCGCCATGCGCTCCTTGGGATGGAGCCAGGACAAGGCTTCTCCAAGGGTCTCCGCTTCCGCGATCTTGGCTTCGGCCAAGGCCCATTCCGCTGAAATATTGCCGTCCCGGCGACGAAGGTTGCGCGGAAGCCAGGCGACATGCGCGGCCCAAAACTGCGCATCGGCGGCGATGGCGTAAAGCTCCTCGTCGGACTTCAGAGCCTCGGTCTCTGCGAGCTCCCGCGCCAGGACATTGGCGCGCGCGACGACGGGCGGCTCGTTTCGCTCCTCGGGCGTCATGAGAAGGCCGAGCCGGCGAAAGGCGAGGCCGACGGCCAAAAGCCCGGTCGCCCATGACAGGAAGATCGCCAAGATCAGGCCGAGGATAGTGGGCGACATCCATGCCACGAGCGAGGGCGAGATCGAGAGGCCCGCGATAAGGGACAGGAAGCCCAAGGCCACATGGGCACGGTGGCGGCGCACAATGGCGCCGAAGGGAATCGAGCCGTCGTCGCGCCTCTGGGGATCCCATCCGGTGTCGAAGCCGAACACGAAATGCATGACATGGCCGGATTGGATCAGCATCATAATTGGCGCGAGCAGCGCCGACATGACGATCTCGAATAGGGTCGAGACGATAAGTCGGAATGCCCCGCCGCCGCCGCGCCGCGTTTTCGTCTGGATCAGCGCGAGCGCGAGCCCGAAAATCTTAGGCAGCAGCAGGATCGTCATGGTGAGAGCGAAAAGAGACAGCGACCGCGCGGCGTCGAAGCGAGGCCAGGTCGGAAACAAGGTGAACTCGCTGGTGAAATATTCCGGCCTGATATAGCTCGCCTGAAGGACGAGCGCGATGCCGACGAAGAGCTGCAGCATCCAAAGCGGCGAGGCGACGTAGGCCATAATGCCGGTCGCGAAATGTTGGCGCGACGCCAGATGGAAGCCTTTCGCCGAAAGAACGCGCAAATGCTGCAGATTGCCTTGGCACCAGCGCCGGTCTCGGGCCGAGAGGTCGATCAGGGAGGGCGGGCTTTCCTCGAAGCTCCCGCCGAGGGCCGGCAGCATATAGACGTCGTAGCCGGCGCGCAGCATGAAGGCGGCCTCGACGAAATCATGGCTGAGAATATGGCCGCCGAAAGGAGGCCTCCCGCGCAGGCTCGGCAAGCCGCAATGAGCGGCAAAGGCGCGCGTCCGGATAATGGCGTTATGGCCCCAGTAATTGCCGGCGCGCCCCATCCAGCTCGCGACGCCCGCGCCGATCACCGGTCCGTAGATCCGCGCGGCGAATTGCTGGATTCGGGCGAACAGCGTGTTTCGGTTCACGATAAGGGGAAGCGTCTGGATGATCCCGGCGTCGGGATCGGCCTCCATGGTTGCGGCGAGCGTCACGATGGCGTGGCCGGTCATGGTGCTGTCGGCGTCGAGAACGACCATATGGGCGTAGCGGCCGCCCCATCTCGTGATGAAGTCCTGGATGTTTCCCGATTTGCGGCCGACGTTCTTCGGCCGGTGCCGATAGTAGAGCCGGCAATCTTGGCCGAGCCTCTCCCGCATGGCGAGATAGGCGCGTTCCTCGGCGATAAAAATCTCCGGATCAGTGCTGTCCGACAGGAAAAACCATTCGAAAGCCGCGCCGAGGCCGGTCGCCTGAACCTCCTCGATCATCGCTTGCAGCGCCGCGAACACGCGCGCCGGCGCTTCATTGTAGATCGGCATGACGATCGCCGTCCGCTCGCGCAATGCGGAGGGCAGGGCAGGGGGCTTCGGCGCGAAGAACAAGGACCAAACGAAGCCTGCTATCGCGCTGGTGAAGGCGAGCGCGATCCAGGAAAAATTGGCGACGAAAAGAAAGACGAGCGCCCATTCGAGCGGCGTGACCCCGCCGACCGCAACGACCTCGTACATTTCATGCGCGCCATAGGCCGTCAGCGCGAAGGCGCCGCCGAAGACGAAGAGCCGAGCGACCCAGGCGCCGATTTCGCGCCGGCGCGCCGTGCCTTGCCGTCGCTCGGCCGGAGAGCAGCGGTTGAGGCTTTGCGGCGGCATCGCGAGCGGCGCTTCTGGAGGCGTGCAAGCGTTGCGGTCGATCGCGTCGGACGTTTGGTCGAGGGGGCGGAATTTTGTCACCGCCGATTCGTTTTGGGCCGAGTCGGTCATGGCGTCCATCGGTAGATCCAGGTTTCGCTCACGGGGCCGGCGGCGGTTTCAAGCGCCAGGCGCAATTCAGAGGACGGCTCGCCGCCGAAGTCGAGCTCGAACAGAACCCGGTAGGACGTCTTGTCCGGCGAGGCGAAGGTCCGCATCGAGACGATGGCTCCAGGGGCCACGCTCAGACTCGGCTTGAAACCGTCCATGCCTTGGGCCGCGGCGAGATTGTCTCCGGTGAATTCGACAAGGAAACGGCGGCGCTTGGCAGAAGATCCACGCCCGACGCGAGATTGCGCCACGGCGGCGAGCGAGGGCCGCTCGGGTGGGCTCCAGCACCAGAACTGGCGATAGGCGAAAGAGGTCTCGCCGCCGGCGACGAGTGGCTGCCGAGGCTTCCAATAGACAATGATATTGTCGTTAGCCTCGGAATCCGACGGGATTTCGATGAGCTGGACGCCGCCGACGGACCAGTCGCCGAGCGGTTCGATCCAGACCGATGGGCGCGCCTCCCAGTGCTGATCGTCGTCTTGATAGTGATCGAAATTGCGGTCGCGCTGCAAGAGTCCAAAGCCGCGCGGATTTTCGTCGACGAAAGTCGAGATCTGGAGCGTGTCCCGGTTGGAGACGGGGCGCCAGAGCCATTCGCCTTTGCCCGTCAGCATCTGGACGCCTAGGACTTCGCTGACCGTCGGGCGCAAATCGTCGGCGCGGCGGCGGTCGTCGATCGCGCCGGTCAGATGGGTGGCGCTGATGGTCGCGACGCCGAAATTATCGACGGCCACGCGCGCGAAGAGCGTGCATTCGACGTCGATGATCGTCGCCTCGACCGGATGGATCGTGAAGCGGAAGGCGCCGGTCACGCTTTCCGAATCGATCAAAGCGTGGATCACGAGCGCATTGGCGGCGAGCGTCGGACGCTCGATCCAGACCGAACGGAAGGCGGGGAACTCTTCGCCGCGGGGATCGGCGGTCTTGATCGAGAGCGCGCGCGCCATGGCCCCGAGATTTTGGCCGCGGGCGAGCGCGCGAAAGAAGCTCGCGCCCTGAAAGGCGGCAAGTTCCAGGAAATTTTCGCCCCCCTGCGGCGCCAGTATGCGAAATCCCGAGAAACCTATGTCGCCGACATTGATGGGCTGGGAGAGCTTGCCGAAATCGAACAGCGCCGCGTCATAGACGACGCGCCGCGACGCGCCTTCCGCAACGAGATTGATGTCCATGGGCGTCGAGAAGATAAACCCGCGATGAAGCAACTCCACGGCGAAGCCGAGATTGTCCGACACCCAAATGGCCGCCTCCGGCCGATGACGGATCGCGACATATTGCTCATAGCTCAAGTTGCGAAAGGGATCCGGGACGTCCGCCGCTGGCGCCTTGAAAGGCTGCTTGGCGAGCCGCCGAGCCTCTTCTGTCACCGCCGCGGGATCGAAAGGCGTGGGTTGCGACAAAGCGAAATATTGCGACGCGGAAGGCCGCTGCGGGCTTGCCGGCTGCGCGGCCGCCGAGTCGAAAATTGTTCGCGCGCCGACGGCTTGTCCCAGGGCGAGGCCGCCGAGGGCGAATTTCAGAACCTCCCTACGCTCGATCATGAACCCGACTGCCCGGCCTGCCGCCGCTTACGAAACTCTACCAATATAGATCTAATCAATAATACGGCGGCTATAAGATGGCTTCCAAACAATTTCACGCCGCTTTTTCGCGCTTAGCGCTTCGTGATTAAGAAATATTTCCTAGAACACCGTCACGATTCGGGTCCGCGCCGCTGAGGAGTCGTTATGCTTGCCGCCCCACCTTTAGGCTCCGGCCGCGCCGGACGCACCTGCTTGGCCATTGTCCTCGCCGCCGGCGAGGGAACCCGCATGCGCTCGGCGCGCTCGAAAGTTCTGCATAAGCTCGCCGGCCGGACCATGCTGGCGCATGTCTTGACCGCCGTCGTCGCGGCGGGCGCGGACGCCGTGGCCGTGGTCGCGGGGGGCGACCCCGAAGCCATCGCCGCCGAAGCCAAGACCGTCGCGCCGCAGGCCGAACTCGCCATTCAGGCCGAACGGCTCGGCACCGCCCATGCCGCGCTCGCCGCCCGCCATGTCATCGCGCGCGGCTATGACGATATTCTCATCGTCTTCGCCGACACGCCTCTCGTGCGGCCCCAGACATTCGCCGAGATGCGCAAGGCTCTCGCGGCCGGGCGGCGCGCGGTCGTCGCCTTGGGGTTCGAAGCACGGGATCCAACAGGCTATGGCCGGCTCATCGTCGCGGACGGCGCGCTTATTGCGATCCGGGAGGACCGCGACGCCAGCGACGAGGAACGCAAGCTGCGGATCTGCAACGCCGGCCTGATGGCGCTCGACGGCGCGAAGGCGCTCGCTCTGCTCGAGGCCGTCGGCTGCGCCAATAGCAAGGGGGAATATTATCTGACCGACGTCGTCGCCATCGCTAGGTCGCGAGGCCTCGAGGCGCGGGCTCTCGCCGTCGACGAGAGCGAGGTGCGCGGCGTCAATGATCGCGTTCAGCTCGCCGCCGCCGAGGCGATCCTGCAGCGGCGCCTGCGCGAAAAGGCGATGCTGAACGGCGCGAGCCTGATCGATCCGGAAAGCGTGACTTTGTCTTTCGACACGATTCTCGAGCGGGACGTCGTCGTCGAGCCGCATGTGGTCTTCGGCCTCGGCGTCAGCGTCGCGGAGGGGGCCGTCATCCGCTCCTTCTCCCATCTTGAAGGGGCGGTCGTAGGGCCGAAAACGACGATCGGTCCTTTCGCGAGGCTGCGTCCGGGCACCGATCTCGGTCCCAATGTCCATATTGGCAATTTCGTCGAGCTTAAGGCCGCCAAGGTGGAGGCTGGCGCAAAGATCAATCATTTGAGCTATATCGGCGACGCCGTCATCGGCGCGAAGACAAATATCGGCGCCGGGACGATCACCTGCAATTATGACGGGTTCGGAAAGTTTCGCACCGAGATTGGCGAAGGAGCCTTCATCGGCTCGAACAGCGCGCTGGTTGCGCCGGTCAAGATCGGCGCCGGGGCCTATGTCGGCTCCGGCTCCGTGATCACCGCAGATGTCGCGCCGGACGCCTTGGCGCTTGGGCGCGCGGTCCAGGTCGAGAAAGTCGGCTGGGCGAAAGCCTTTCGCTCCAGGAACCAGAAATAAAGCGGCGTGCAGGCATCGTCCGGCTCGTCGCTGCGCCGGGTGGCTTTTTCACGCGGCGCCGCAGGAGACACAAATGTGCGGAATTGTCGGCATTCTCGGGCAGGGTCCGGTCGTCGGGCAGCTTTTGGAGGCGTTGAAGCGGCTCGAATATCGCGGCTATGATTCGGCCGGAGTCGCGACGCTCGAAAACGGCCGGCTGGCGCGGCGCCGCGCCAGCGGCAAGCTCAGAAATCTGGAGGAGCGGCTCGCCGCGGAGCCGCTCGGCGGGTCCACGGGCATAGGCCATACGCGCTGGGCCACGCATGGCCGGCCGACGGAGGGCAATGCGCATCCGCATGTGAGCGCGAAGCTCGCCGTGGTCCATAATGGCATCATTGAGAATTTTCGCGAGCTGCGCGACGAATTGCGCGCGAAGGGACATGAATTTGCGACCGAGACCGATTCCGAGGTCATAGCCCATCTCGTGACCGACGCGATGAGCAAGGGCGAGGGGCCGCTCGAGGCGGTCGCTTCGAGCCTGCCGCGGCTCAAGGGCGCTTTCGCCTTCGCCATGATCTTCGAGGGCGAGGAGGATCTACTGATCGGGGCGAGCCGGGGGGCGCCCTTGGCGGTCGGGTTCGGCGAGGACGACCGGAGCGGCGAGATGTTTCTCGGCTCGGACGCGCTCGCGCTCGCGCCATTCACCGAGACGATCGCCTATCTCGAATCCGGCGATTTCGTCGCGCTGACGCGTCATTCGGCCGCCTTTTACGATAGTTTCGGCAAGCCGGTCGAAAGGCGTAAGATCAAAACTCTCGCCTCGGCCTTCCTGATTGATAAGGGCAATTACCGGCATTTCATGGCGAAGGAGATCCATGAGCAGCCGGAAGTCGTCGCCCGCACCCTGGCGCATTATCTCGACATGTCGGCTGGCCGCGCGGCTTTGCCCTTCGAGTTCCCGGTCGATGCGGCGAATCTCTCTCGCCTCACGATTTGCGGCTGCGGCACCGCCTATATCGCCGGCCTGACCGCCAAATATTGGTTCGAGCGTTTCGCAAGGCTTCCGGTCGACGTCGAGATCGCCTCCGAGTTTCGCTATCGAGCCCCCCCGCTGGAGGTCGGCGGCCTCACCCTACTGGTCTCGCAATCCGGCGAGACGGCCGACACCCTGGCCTCGCTTCACCTGTCCAAGGCGCGCGGCCAGAAAATCATGTCCGTGGTCAATGTCGCGAGCTCGACCATGGCGCGCGAGAGCGACATCGTCGCGCCGACTCTCGCCGGCCCCGAGATTGGCGTCGCCTCGACCAAGGCCTTCACCTGCCAGCTCGCGGTCCTGGCCTGCCTCGCGCTCGCGATGGGACGCGCGCGGGGAACGCTTGACGCCGACGCCGAGGCGCGGCTCGTCGCCGAACTCATGGCCGTTCCCGGCCTGATTGCGCGGGCGCTTGGATGCGAGCCCGGGATCGAGAGCCTGGCGCGGGAACTCGCGAGGGTCCGCGACGTGCTCTATCTCGGCCGAGGGACATCCTATCCTCTCGCGCTCGAAGGCGCGCTGAAGCTCAAGGAAATCTCCTACATTCATGCTGAGGGCTATGCGGCGGGCGAGCTGAAGCACGGCCCGATCGCTCTCGTCGACGAGGAAATGCCGGTCATCGTCATCGCGCCCCGTGACGCGACGCTCGATAAGACGGTCTCGAATATGCAGGAGGTGGCGGCGCGTGGTGGCCGGCTCATTCTGATCAGCACGGCCGAGACTGCGGAAGAATTCGCGGCCGAAGCTTCGGCCGCGATCGTGCTGGACGAGATGGCGCCGAACTTCTCGGCTTTGGTCTACGCCGTCCCGATCCAGTTCATCGCCTATCACACGGCGGTGGTCATGGGCAAAGACGCCGACCAGCCGCGCAATCTGGCGAAAAGCGTCACCGTCGAATAAAGACCGATCGAGCGGCTTTTGGAGCATGTTTCGAAAAAGATGATCGACCCTTTTCGACATTGAGACGTCGAATGTATCCGACGTCTCAAGAGAATATGCTCCGACTTATCGATTGCGAACGAGGTCCTGTCGATCCGACGGTCCCGTCCGATCGGAACGCGCTTTAGCCGACGAGACGCGCGGTGACCATGCAGTAGAGCATTGGGATCGACAGGACGAAATTGGTGCGCGAGGTCAACATGGCGATGCGCGCCGCCTTGGCCTTGGTCGCGTCGTCGGCAGGCTCGATTCCCAAGGCGAGCTTCTGATTGGGCCAAATGATGAACCAAACATTATAGGCCATGATCAGTCCGAGCAGCATGCCTGTGTAGATCGTCAGATTGGACATCGCGGTTCCGGTCATGAAAACGATCAGGCCGGTCGCCACGGTCGCGGCCGCCGACCAGCGGAACCAGAACAACGCTTCGGGAGCGATATATTTGCCGATTCCCGGTTTCAGCTCGGCCGGAATCTTCGGCATGGTCGGGATCTGCACAAGGTTGAAATAATAAAGGAGGCCGATCCAAACGACGCCCGAAATCACATGCAGGACGGTGAAGAAGGGGCCGATATAAACGCGGTCGAGCGATGAGTGGTGATAGAGCACGATAAGCACAAACGCCAAGCCGGCGCCGAGCGCGATGGCGCCGTAAAGCTGCTCAATGATTTTTTTGAGTTTTTCGATGTATTCTTCCATGGCGAACGCCTCCCTCGTTGAATACCGCAAACTTGACGGTGCAAATACGGCGCCGATACGTAAATTTTGTGATAAGGATAAAACGTTTGCTTGAGAATGGCCAATTTGGCGCCTAACGCAGCGGGCGCCGGCGCATCGCTCTCGTCTGCGGCTCCGTCGCCGACGTCAAAAATGGCGGAACGCGCGGTCGAGCTGGCGAAGAAACGATTCTGCCCGTGCCTCGGTCATGCGGTCCATGTCGTGGAGAGTCAGCATCCGGAAACGGGCTTTCGGACTGACCATGGCCTTGACCCCGCGGGACAGCTGCCGCCGCACTGGATCTCCCATGTAGAGCCGCGTCGCCCACCAGGGCGCGCCCGTCGAGGTCACCACGAAAATTGCGGCGATATTCGTCAAGCGCGGAATGAGCCCGCCGCCGGGCGCGTGATCGAACGCGACCCCCGGCGCGAAGGCGCGATCCAGAAAGCCTTTCAGAATCGCCGGCATGTTGAACCACCATTGCGGAAAGATAAACACGAGGCGGTCGGCGCGCCGCAGCCTGTCGACGTAATCGGCGACGCGGCTCGCATCATAAGGTTGCGCAAAATAGTCGGCGCGCTCGTCCGCGCTGAGGCGCGGGTCGAAACCATCCGCATAAAGATCAATTACGTCGACCTCGACGCCGCGTTCCTCCAAACGCGCCCGAATCCGGGCGGCGGCGGCTTTTGCGAAAGAGGCTTTGAGCGGGTGAGCGACGACGAGAAGCGCGCGCATGGAGGACATCCCTTTTTTCGGTTGGGCTCGAGGGCGAGAAGCTCGGCCTTGCGGAGAGGGGACGCGCGACGGTCGAATCGGTTGCGTCGCGGTGACGCCGGCGCGCCCGCGCCAATTGGCTCTACGGCTCTCGCATCAGTCGCGCGAGGCCGCGTTCGGGCAGACGTGGTGGGTGGGAGGGAGAAACCCACCACGTCTGCGTCAGCGATCGGCGCCGCGTGACAAATTTCACACGGTGCGTTAATGGGCGAGGATCGCGCTCGTCCCGATAAATTAAGACGCGGTTCCGGTCGAAAATCCGACAGGGAGCGCGCCGAAAGCCGGGTGGGGCGCCGATTTGTCGCGGCAGTTCGGCCTAATGTCTATTTTGGCGCGTGCTTGATCCGACATGACGGGCGCGGCGCGCCATTTATTCGGTCGGGCGTTCTGTCCTGTTGAAGCGAAGTGGACTACAAGCAGCCGATGCGCCTTTCCCGTTACTTCCTGCCGATTTTGCGCGAGACGCCCAAAGAGGCCGAGATCGTCTCTCACCGATTGATGCTGCGCGCCGGAATGATCCGGCAGGAGGCCGCCGGCATTTACGCCTGGCTGCCGCTAGGCCTGCGCGTTCTGCAAAAGGTCGCGCAAATCGTGCGCGAGGAGATGGACCGCGCCGGCGCGATCGAGCTCTTGATGCCTACCTTGCAGCTCGCGGATCTCTGGCGGGAAAGCGGACGCTACGAGGCCTATGGCCCCGAAATGCTGCGGATCAAGGACCGTCATCAGCGCGAGCTCCTCTACGGCCCGACCAACGAGGACATGATCACGGAGATCTTTCGCGCCTATGTGCGCTCCTACCGCGATCTGCCGAAGATTCTCTATCACATCCAATGGAAATTTCGCGACGAGCAAAGGCCGCGGTTCGGGGTCATGCGCGGGCGCGAATTTCTGATGAAGGACGCCTATTCCTTCGACTTCGACGAGGCCTCGGCGCGCCTTTCCTATAACCGCATGTTCGTCGCCTATTTGCGCATCTTTGCGCGCATGGGCTTGCGCGCCATTCCCATGCGCGCGGAGACCGGGCCGATTGGCGGCGATCTTTCGCATGAATTCATCATTCTCGCGGAAACCGGCGAATCGGGCGTATTCTGCCATGCCGACGTTCTGAATCTGCCGGTTCCGCCGGAGACGACCGATTACGACAGCGATCTCTCGGCCATCATCAAGGAATGGACGAGCCTTTACGCGGCCACCGAGGACGTGCATGACGAAGCGCGTTTCGAGCGCGAGACGCCGGAAGAAAAGCGCATCCACACGCGAGGCATAGAGGTGGGTCAGGTCTTCTATTTCGGCGAAAAATATTCGAAGCCGATGCAGTCCCTCATCGCCGGCCCGGACGGAGTCGATCGACCGTTCCAGGGCGGCTCGTATGGCGTCGGGGTGTCGCGTCTCGTTGGCGCGCTCATCGAAGCCAATCACGACGAGCAGGGGATTATCTGGCCGGAGGCGGTCGCGCCTTTCAAGATCGGCCTCGCCAATCTCAAGGTCGGGGACGCGGCGACAGACAAGGCTTGCGCCGATCTTTTCGCCGCGCTTCAAAAAGCTGGCGTCGAGGTTCTCTACGACGACACCGACGAGCGCCCCGGCGGCAAATTCGCGAGGCTCGATCTCATCGGCCTGCCTTACCAAATCATCGTCGGGCCGAAGGGTCTGGCGGAAGGCAAGGTCGAGCTGAAGACGCGAGCGACCGGCGCGCGGGAGAGCCTCGATCCGGCCGAAGTCCTGGCTCGTCTGGCGGCCGCATGAGCGAGCGCGCCCTGGCCACGCGGCCTTTCTCTCCGTTCGAATGGATGATCGCCTTCCGCTACCTGCGGGCGCGCCGCAAGGGCACCTTTGTCTCGGTGATCGCCGGATTCTCCTTTCTGGGGATCGCGCTCGGGGTCGCCACGCTCATCGTCGTCATGTCGGTGATGAACGGCTTTCATAAGGAGTTGCTCGACAAGATCGTCGGCATCAACGGCCATATTTTCCTTCAGGCGGCGGATTCGCCGCTTACCGATTACAACGACGTCGTAAAAGAAGTCGCGGCCATCCCTGGGGTCGATTTGGCCATTCCGATGATCGAGGCGCCGGCGGCGGCCTCGACGACCAATATGGCCTTCGCGCTGGTGCGCGGCGTTCGCGAGGCCGACATCAAGCGCTTGCCGGGCGTGGCGGCCAATGTGAAGCAGGGCGCGCTCGAAGGTTTCGACAAGGCCGGCGGCGTCGCGATCGGGCAGAGGCTCGCCGAAAATCTTGGCCTTCGCATCGGCGACAAGGTCAAGATCCTGATCGCCAACGGCGCCCAGACGCCGTTCGGAATCACGCCCCGAACCAAAGTCTATCCCGTCGTCGCGATCTTTCAGATCGGCATGGCGGAATTCGATAATCTGTTCGTCTATTTGCCGTTGCCCGAGGCGCAAGCGTTCTTCAACAAAGACAATGAAGCGAGCGTCATCGAGGTCTTCCTGCACAGGCCCGAGGATCTCGACGCTGTGCGCAGCGAGATCGATTCGACGGTCTCGCGGCCAATGATCATGACCGATTGGCGCGAGCGCAACCGGACTTTCTTCGACGCGCTCAATGTCGAGCGCAATGTCATGTTCATCATCCTAACGCTGATCGTCCTCGTCGCGGCGCTCAACATTATTTCCGGCCTCATCATGCTGGTGAAGGACAAGGGTCATGACATCGCCGTGCTGCGCACAATGGGCGCGACGCGTGGCGCCGTCATGCGGATTTTCCTGATCACCGGAGCCTCGATCGGGGTCGCCGGGACAATCGCCGGCTTTTTGCTGGGGCTCGCGGTCGCGAGCAATATCGAAACAGTGCGACAATTCCTGAACTGGCTGCTTCACGCCAATCTTTTTCCGGCCGAGATCTATTTCCTCTTGCGGGTGCCTTCGGTCGTCGATCCGCGCGACGTTCTGGCGGTCGTCTCGATGACCCTCACCCTTTCGGTCCTTGCGACCATCTATCCGTCCTGGCGCGCAGCGACCCTCGATCCGGTCGAAGCGCTGCGTTACGAATAGCCATGTCCGCGCCAGCGCTTCACCTCGAAAAGATCGTGCGGCGTTATCCGCAGGCCGGCGGCGCGCTGGAGATTTTACGCGGCGCCGAACTTTCTCTCTGGGCCGGGCAATCGGTGGCGCTGATCGCGCCGTCTGGCGCGGGCAAATCGACTTTACTCCATATCGCCGGCCTTCTCGAGCAGCCCGACGCCGGCGAGGTCTATGTCGCCGGGCTCGGCACGACGCATCTCGCCGATGACGCTCGAACTTCTTTGCGCCGCAGCGAGATCGGCTTCGTCTATCAGTTCCATCATCTGCTGCCCGAGTTCTCGGCGCTTGAAAACGTCATGCTGCCGCAAATGATCGGCGGCTATTCGCGCCAGGAAGCGAAAGAGCGCGCCGCTCAATTGCTCGATTATCTCGGACTGTCGCCGCGCGCGAAGCATCGGCCGGCTGAGCTTTCTGGGGGCGAGCAGCAGCGCGTAGCGATCGCGCGGGCCGTCGCCAATGGGCCTGGCCTGCTTCTCGCCGACGAGCCGACCGGCAATCTCGACCCCAGGACCGCCGATCATGTTTTCGCGGCCCTCGAAGCGATCGTCAGAGCGACGGGCCTTGCGACATTGATCGCGACGCATAATCTTGAGCTCGCGGGGCGGATGGATCGCCGCGTGACCCTGCGCGACGGCCTCCTCGTGGAATTGGCCTGAAGCGCTTCGGCGCGGGGATAGGGCGACGCGATGCGCGAGAAATGGGGCCGCGAGCAGCCCGAGCTCGGCCTCGACCGGGATGGCGTCGAGCGCCTGTTGACAGCCGCCTTCCCTTCGTCCCGCGTCGTCTATCACAAGCGCGCCAGGGGCGGTTTGACCAATACGAATATCGAGGTTGGCCTCGCGGCGGCGCCCTGGCGCGTGTGCTTGCGTCTCTATCAGGGCAATCCAAAGGAGGCCGGCAAGGAGGCCGCGCTTAACGCGCTGCTCGTGCCGCGCGGCGTGCCGACCGCGCGCTTCCTTCATTTCTCGCCGAGCAATCCCATGAACGGGGCGCCCTATGCGATTCTGGAATGGGTCGAGGGCGCGCGCCTCGCGAGCGCCGCGCGAGGCCTCGACGAAAAAAGTCAGGTTGCGCTCGGTCTCCGACTCGGCGCGACGCTCGCCGCGATCCATGCGATCCGTTTCGATTTAGCGGGCCGCCTCGACGCCGAGCTTCGCATTTGTGCGCCGCTCGATTTTGGGGGCGAAGCGGTCCGCGCCTTTGCGCGGGCCTGTTTCGACAGCGGGATTTTGAGCGCAAGGCTCGGTCCCGAAGACGCATGCGCGCTCGTCGCCTTCCTGGAACGCGAGGCCGATCGGCTGGGGGGCTGGCTCGCCGAGCCTCGCCTGATCCATGGCGATTTTAACGCCTCCAATATCTTGGTTCGGCGCGACGCGGGCGTGGGGTGGACGGTCGCGGCGGCGCTTGATTGGGAATTCGCCTTCGCCGGAACGCCGGCCTTCGACTTCGGAAATCTTCTCCGCCCGCCGCTGGGCGACAAGCCTCTCTTGATCGACGCGGCGGCGCGGGGTTATGTCGCCGAAGGCGGCGTATTGCCGAAGGATTGGCGCATGGCTGCAGGGATCGCCGACCTGGTCGCCTGGGTGGACGTTCTGCGTCGCGACCATGCGACGCCCGGCCTCATCGCTGACGCCGCCCTCGCGATCCAACGAATTGTTACGGCGAGTTTGTAAAGCTGGTTTGAAGATCTGGCTCGGGGAAGGTCTAAGCCGCATCGGCGATCGCGCCGCTCGCGGAATGCACTTCCTCTGTCCGCGTTTTGATGCGTCCAATGAATTGAAAAAAGCGGCTTACGCGTCCATATTGACAGAAATAGACATTGCATATACCTAAATATTTAGCGCATATTTTCCTAGATATAAGATTGAAGATTTTCTTTAAATAAAAGTCATAATATATTTACATCGGTATGTGATGAAATTTATTTGTTATATATAAGTGCAATAATTATTTAATTAGTTCTAATTATTTAGAATAAAGGTCTTTAGTAAGACTAAATAATTAGTTATAAAAGTTATATATACATATTTTTTATGTATATATAACTTTTATATTTATATTCATTCCAAATTATGCATAGCTTTTCGAAAACGGCTGACGAAATTTTCATTGGTTTTTGGCATGACTACTGAGAAAATGATTGTTGAGATCCTTTCTATGGCGTGTCGCCTGCTCGAGGAAGTGGGTTGGACAAGGTGTTCCATGGCGCGCGACGCGCGCGGCGCCGCCTGCGATCTCGGAGGCGAACCGGCAGATTCCTACTGCCTGTCCGGCGTCCTCGTAAAATCCTGGCGCGAGCTTGATCGTGCGAATGAAGATCTTTATTTTAGCTTCTTCGAAGTACGGTTTTCTGAAATCATCTTAGCGAAATACAACTATAGGTGCACACTCACCCGTTGGAATGATGAATTCGCGGCGGATCGCGACGAAGTCATCGAGCTTATCCATGCCGTTATCAGTTCTCTTCGATCGCAAACGACGCCCGCAGTTCGGCAGAGCGAGGCCTGCGCGGACTCGGGTCCCCCGGAGGGAAAATCACGCGCGCGCATTGTTTCGCATTCGGTGCTTGGCACGCGGCGACGCCGGCGACGCGGGAATCCTTGGCCGGCGGAAGATTTTGGCGCCTTTTCGGTCGCGTTCGGTTCGGTCGAGCGCTCAACGTTCTGAGTCTTTGAATTGCTTCAGGACCTTTTCATCCGCAGCATCCGCTGGCTGTTGCCGCGCCATCGGATTTTTCGCGCATTCTGTCGGATGCGCATCTCGAGCGGTCTGTCATTCTCGAGAAGCTCGGAAAGTTTAGCCGTATGTCCTTCATAAGCGCCAAGGAAATGTTTCCCAGCCTGACGCGGGAGCGCCGGCGCATGGTCATTTGCGCGCTGGGGACCTATTCGAAGGTTGGAGGCCTCCAGAACTTCAACCGCCGGGTCATCGCCAATATGGCCAAGCGCTCGATCGAGCGGGGGGAATTCGACCCCTTCGTCCTCATTCGCGGCGATGACGCAGCCTCGATCCCCGCGATCGAGGGAATCACGATCGAGGCGACGACGAGCTTCGCGGCCTTTGTCGTGAAGGGGTTTCTCCTCGGGGTCGCTCGCGCGAATATCTTCGTCATTTGCCACATCAACTTGCTTCCGCTCGCGGCGTTGGTCCGGTGCCTGCGGCCGAAAATGCCGATTCTGCTCTTTGTCCACGGCCTCGAGGTTTGGAACAACGCGAGCCTTCGGCCGAAGCGTTGGTATGAAACGCTTCTCGCCCGCGTCGTGACCCGGATCGCCTCGGTCAGCGATTTCACCGCCGATACGATGGCGCGGGAGTTCGGCGTTCCGCGTGAAAAATTCCGGCTTCTGCCCAATGCGGTCGATCCGCTCAGGACGACGCCCGGTTTCGGCGAGCGCGAGCCGGCGACCATCTTGACCGTTAACCGGCTCTCCCTCGGAGATCGCGACAAGAATGTCGACCAGATGATACGGGCCATGGCTATGCTCAAGGGGAGCGCGCCAGGCCTCAAATATGAAATCGTCGGAGAGGGCGCGCTTCGACCCGAGCTGGAAGCGCTGGCCCGAGAGCTTCAGGTCGACGACATCGTGAAGTTTCGCGGACGGGTCGGCGAGGCCGAGTTGCGCGCGGCCTACGCTCGAGCGACGGTCTTCGCGATGCCCTCCTCCAAGGAGGGGTTCGGAATCGTCTTCCTTGAGGCGTGGCAATGGGGCCTGCCGGTCATTTGCAGCGCGCAAGGGGCCTCGAAGGAAGTGGTCTCCGACGAGATCGACGGCTTTGTCGTGGATCAGACCAATGTCGCCATGATCGCCGATCGCCTGTCGCTTCTCCTGTCCCAGCCGGAGCTGGCGAAGGCCATGGGAGAACGCGGGCGCCGCAAAGTCGAGGAGAAATATCTGGACGCGGCCTTTCGATCGAATCTCGACCGCATTATCGACGAACTGCAAGACGGCGCGGGCGTTTGAGGCGGCTGTCGGGCGCGCGGCCGGGGCTACCCAAATCCACTCGATCCGCCTATGCTCGCGCGCATCGCCGCATTCGGGACCAGATCATGACCGAGCATGTCACTCCGCATTTCCATAATCAGCCGGGCCTTCCGGAAGTGCGCGTCGGGGCCAAGGAATTCATGTGCGTCGGCGCTCTGCCGCCCTTCGATCATCCGCATATTTTCATCGTTATGGGCGCGGATAATGACGCCATCTGCCCTTATTGCTCGACCCATTATGTCTATGACGAGCATCTACATGGCGGCTCCGAACCCGCCGAGTGCGCCTTCCATCCAGAGCCAGCGTCGCGCGCCGCCTAGAGCGCGTTCCGATTGGATGGAATCATCCAATCGAAAAGAACATGCTCCAAGGCGGGATGTGAATAAGTGGAATTCGGTCTTTCGCGGAAGCTTCCGCTCGTGCCACAAACTCGATCACGTCTCATGCCTTTGGATGTTTCCATCCAAAGGCTTCGTGATCTTGGCCTCTGAAACAAGGCGCGATGAGTTCAGCCCCGCACGCGCTGATCGCCGGGGCCGGCATTGGCGGGCTCAGCGCTGCTTTGTGCCTGGCCCAGGCCGGCTTTAGTGTCAGCGTCTTCGAGCAGGCCGATGCGCTCGAGGAAGTCGGCGCCGGCCTGCAGATCTCGCCCAACGCCAGTGCTATTTTGCGCCAACTCGGCGCGCTTGAACGCCTGCGCCCGTCGAGCCTGGCTCCTCGCGCCGTCAAGATCCGCCGGGCCCGCGACGGGGCCCTCATCGCCGTCCTGCCACTCGCCGACGCCGAATCGAGGTGGGGCGCACCCTATCTGCTCGCGCATCGCGCGGATCTCCAGCGCGCGCTTCTCGAAACCGCTCTGACCCATGACGCCATCACGATTTGCGCCGGCGCCGCGGTTGCGGGCTTCGCCTCCGGGCGCGACGGGGTCGCGATCGCCTATAAGCGCGGGGCGATCCGGCTGGAGGCGACGGGCGATTGTCTGATCGGCGCCGACGGCTTGCGCTCTTTCGTTCGGCAAAGGCTCGTGGGGAGCGACGGCCCGCAGTCGAAATTTTCCGGCCGCACGGCCTGGCGCGCCCTCGTCGATGCGAATCGCCTTCCGGCCGAGATGCGGCGGCCCGAAAGCGCGCTCTGGCTTGGAAGCAAGGCTCATCTCGTCCATTATCCGCTGCGCGGCGGCGCGGTCGTCAATGTGGTCGCCATCGTCGATGAGGATTTTCGCGGCCCGTCGGGCGATTTTTGGTCGAGTCAGGGCGACGCCGCATATCTCGAGGCGCGTTTCGCGCGCTGGCACGAGAGCGCCAAGGGCTTGCTCGCGGCGGCGTCGGAATGGCGCAAATGGCCGCTCTATGACAGCGCGCCTCTCGCGCGCTGGACCGGCGGGAGAGTGGCGCTTCTCGGCGATGCGGCGCATCCCATGTTGCCCTTCCTCGCCCAGGGGGCGGCGCAAGCGATCGAGGATGCGGCGGCTTTGGGCCGCGCCTTGGCTGGCGGCCACGAAATAGAGCAGGGGCTCGCCGCCTATCAGACCGCGCGCCGGGCGCGCGCCACGCGGGTGCAGCAGGAGTCGCGGCGCCAAGGCACGATATACCATCTTTCCGGCGCCGCCGGCTTCGCGCGCGATCTCGCCTTGCGGGCGCTCGGCGCCGAAAGGCTGCGCGACCGCTATGATTGGCTCTACGACGCCCGTCCGCGTGGCGAAGCGTCGGCTCTTTGACGTCACGCCCCTGACCGCGACCCCGGCGGCAATCGCTTCCGGCCGAACTTCCAAGAGGCCAGCAAGACGGGTGCGGCGAGAGCGACGACGAGAATGACCGGCGTCAAGCGCAGGACGCTTGCGCCGACCGCGAACTTGAATTGCGCCGTTTCCGTCGCGCCGCCCAGCCGCGCGACGCTCATCAAGACGATATATTGGCCGCTTTGTTTGAAATTATGTTCGAAATAGAAGGTGCCGCTCGGATAGGCGCGGGCTGGCAAAACGGCTTCGGCCGAACCCTCGGAATCGCCGAGCGACGCCAGCGTGTCTTTGACGATCTTGATCTCGATCGGCGCGTCGCGAAGTGCGTTGGTGGCGAGGTCGAAAGCCAGAATGGTCCTGCCCGTGGTCGGGAGCGCCTCGCAATATTTGTCCAGCGAATAGTCGGGTTGATAGGCGGCGATCTGAACCGCCTCGGCCCCGATCCTCACGACGCATTCATCCTTGGTCCGCGACTTGTCCATGCTGACGGCCGCGGCGGGCGACCATGCCGCCGCGAGAGGCTCCAGAAAAGCGCTGGAAAGCGCGACGGCCGCCGCGCGGCGTCTCATTATCCGTCCTCGTCCGTTCATCGCGCCGATCCTTCGGAAATTCCTTGGCCTATCCCAAATCTCATGGCGTCGCGCCAGCCATCGAACCGAAAGGCAAAACGCCGCCGTCGATGCATGTTTTATTGGCGTAAAGCTTGCTTCTTATGCGGCTCCTAAATGTCAGGCGAGCAAGGGGCGGCGGGGACCATGAAGACTTTTCTCGATTGGTCGGCCTATGACACTTATGGCATTGGCGACGCCTATTCCGGCATTCCCGCGACGGGCGGCAATTACGCCAAGGCGGTCGCGGTCTGCATGCACAGTCGCGATTGCCAGAACGTCGGCAAGGGCGTGATGTGCCCAAGCTACCGCATTACCGGCGACCGCGCCCATTCGACAGAGGCGCGGGTCGCGGCCTTCAAGGCGGCGCTCAATGGCGAATATGGCGAGAAATCCTTCGACGATCCGCGTCTCGCCGAGTCCATGGACCTCTGCGTCTCCTGCAAGGCCTGCAAGAAGGAATGCCCGAGCTCCGTCGACATGACCCTCATCAAGACGGAATATCTCGCGCAGCGCCATGCGATTCTCGGCGTCCCGCGGCGGACGCGGCTCTTCGGCGGTCTGCCGAGATGGGCGTTTCGCTATCGTCGATTGCTGCGGGCGGGCATTTTCCTGCGCAACCGTTCAGAGGCGCTGGCGAAGCTCGCCGAGCGCTGGCTTGGGATCGCCGCTGCGCGGCCGCTGCCGGCCTTGGCGCCAAAGCCCTTCGCTGACGTCGAGGCCAAGGCCGAAGGCGAGCGCGGCGAGGTCATCCTCTTCGTCGACACGTTCTGCCATCATTTCGATCCAGAGATTGCGGAAGCGGCGGTCACTGTGCTGTCCAGCGCCGGCTACAAGGTCAGGATCGCGAAGCCGGCGCCGGAGGATTCCGAGCCCGACCGGCCTCTGTGCTGCGGCCGTACTTATTTGACCACCGGCCTCGTCGAGGAAGCCCGCGTCGAGGGCAAGCGGGTGCTGGCTGCTTTTCTGCCGGAGATCGCTAAAGGCACGCCGATCGTCGGGCTCGAGCCGTCATGCCTTCTATCGCTGCGCGACGAGCTCTATAGCCTCGGACTCGGCGCCGAAGTCGGCGCGCTCGGAAAGCAGCTCTATTTGCTCGAGGAGTTCCTGGTCCGTGAGCACCAGCGCGGCTTGCGGCTGAACCTGAAGCCGCTCGACCTGCCGAAGGCGCTCGTGCATGGGCATTGCCACCAAAAGGCCTTCGGCGTCATGAAGGCGACGCGCAAGGCGCTCAGCTGGATTCCCGGTTTCAAGTTCGACATCATCGAGTCGAGCTGCTGCGGGATGGCGGGCAGTTTCGGCCTGGAGGCCGAGCATTACCAAGCCTCGCTGGACATGGCGGAAATCTCTCTAATGCCGGCGGTGCGCGAATCGGCGCAGGATACGCCGATCATCGCCAATGGATTCTCTTGCCGGCATCAGATCGCCCATGGTTCCGGGCGTTCCTCCGTCCATATCGCCGTATTGCTGCGCGACGCCCTCGTCGTGAACTGAGCGCCGCCGCTTCAGGCCGCGAGTTTCTGGTTCACGAAATCCCAATTGACGAGCTTGTCCAGCCAGGCATTGGCGTAATCGGCGCGGCGGTTGCGCCAATCGATGTAATAGGAATGCTCCCATACATCCAAGGTGAGGAGCGGCTTGCCGCCATGCGCGATCGGCGTATCGGCGTTGGAGGTGGCGACAATCGCGGCTTTGTCCTTGCCGTCTTGAACGAGCCAGATCCATCCGCTGCCAAAGAACTTGGTTGCGGCGCCTGAGAATTCCTTGCGGAAGCCGTCATAGCCGCCGAAGCTCGCCTCAATGAGGCCGGCCGCCGGGCCGGTCGGCTTCCCGCCGCCATTGGGACGCATGCTGGCCCAATAGAAATTATGGTTCCAAAGCTGGCCGGCCGGGTTGAACAAGGCCGCACGGATAGGATCGCCTGCCGTCTTGCGAACGATTTCCTCGAGGCTCGCGTCGGCCCATTCGGTGCCTGCGACGGCTTTCAGAACGGCGTCATAATAGCCCTTGTGGTGCTTTCCATAGTGATAGCCGATCGTCTCGCTTGAAATCACGGGCGCGAGCGCGTCGTCAGCATAAGGCAAGGGCGGATAGGCCGCCGAAAGCTTGGTTTCCGTCGCTCCCTTGGCCGTGACGCTCAACCCGGCGAAGCCGATCAGGGCGCTGGAGCCGATGAGCATGGACCGTCTGTCAACGTGAGAAATCGGTGGCATCGGGCGACTTTCGAGTTTGATGGGCGTTGGGGCTACCGACTCGGATTGTAACCACATTTAAGCGAGTAGCTAAGTAGGGTTTTAGCTTTTTGCCTTGTGTTTTCGCGCGGTGGGAAACCGCACGAGCGGCCTTTGTGGCTGGCCTGCAACAGATCTGCAGGTCTCCCATCGGAAAAGGCAGGTGCATCTTGACAGGGCGGCGGCCCAGATGACACTCAGCCATGACGCATTGTGCAAAGGAGTTGCAAATGGAGCGGATGTCGATTTCAGCTGCGCTTCTCGTCGCGGCGATTGCTCTCAGCGGCTGCAATCAGACCTCGGGACCTGCGCCGTCCGCCCCTTCTGCAGTAGCCACGGCGCCGGACGCCGCCGCATCGGGCCCAGGCTGGCCGAATTTGCCGGCGGGCGCCGCCTGCACCGGCGAGCTCAATCGCTATCAAGCGGTCCTGAAGGCCGACGTCAGCACCGGTAATGTGAATAAATCCGTCTACGACAAGATCCAGGGCGAGCTGTCGCGCGCGGCCGAGGCCTGCGCTGCGGGGCGTGACGGCGAGGCGCAGAGCCTCATCCGCGCCTCGAAGGAGCGGCACGGCTATCGCGCCTGAGCCTGTCCGTCCGGAAAGCGCCGCGTCAAGAAGCGCGCCTGCCGGAAGACCGGCTCCGCTTTGCGATCGCCAAAAGGACGATCGCAAGCAGCGGGCAAATAATGTCCATGTAGAAAGGCGTCCCCGCATTTCCCGGCTTGAAATTGCCTGAGGAAAGCATTTGACGGATGTGCCCGACCGCGTCACCGAGCAGGAACACCGAGGCGGCGCAGATCGCCGCTTCTTTGAATTCAAGACCGCGCCAGAACGCGAGACAGGCGGTTGCGCCGATCGCGAGATCGGCCATCCCGACCTCGAATTGAAACGGGCTGACCTGCCAGCCGATATAGGCCGCCGCGACCGTCGGAAAAAAGATATGAAGTAGCCCGGCCCAAACGCCTGTAAGGCCGATCGGCAGCAGGAGAATCCAGGCGAGAAGCCGTTCCGCGAATGGCCCCCGTCGGCGGAAGGCGGCGATTGCGAAGGCTATGACGAATAGGACGGCGGGGAGATTACGAAGCAGAAAGCCGACGCCTTCGGAAATCATCTCGAACTCCGTCGATAGGCGCGCTTCCTTTCGCATTCCGCGCCAGCGCGTTGATACTGATGATGCGATCGAATCATCGGCCGGCCAAGGCGTGGCGGAGGTATCGCAAAGTGAAATCCGGCATGCGCTCTTTGTCGAAATCGCGCTCCGAGAAGACGGCGAGAAGCGCGTCGAGCTCAGGCGACGCTTCCGCAGCGATAAAGGCTTCGAAACGCGCCTGGATCTCAGCGGCGGAGAGGCTGGAGCGAACAATCTTCATGCAGGCCACGCGGGGCCCCTCGAAGACCACGGTCCAACCCGGCTCCACGGCCACCTCGTTCGGGGCGATGCCGGTCTCCTCGGCGAGCTCGCGCAACACGCTGCCTTCGAGGTCGATGAGATCCTCCTTCACGTCGTCGAGATCGGGCGTGCCGGCGGGAAAATAGATCCGTCCCGGATTGGCGGTGTGGCCGCCCATGCGGCCGAGCATGAAGGCGCCGTCGGCCGAGAGAAGCGCCGCCATCGCGAAACAATTGGCCGTTTCGGGGTCAGGAAAGCCGAAGTCCCGCCAAGCTAGAAAGGCCTTATATTCGACCTCGAAACCGTCGCCGCGCAGGACGCGTCGATCGTCCTGAAGTTCGATCGCCATGCGATGCATGAGGAAGACGCGGCCGTTGAAAAGATGCGGATTGCCGGCGCTGAGTTTGTCCCAATGGCGGTCGATCGCCTCAGCCTCGTCGATCGTAAAGCGCCAGCTTCTCGGCTCGACCCTATAGTCGATCGCGTCGATCGCCTCGATGCGCGGAATGTCTTGCCTCATAAGTCGATGACGCCTTCCGCGACAATGACGGCGGAGCCGCTGATGGCGCCCGCGATCAGGGCGCCTTTCTGGATCTCGATCTCGAGCGTGAGCAGGCTTGGCCGTCCCATCTCAAAGCCCTGTTCGATGACGAAGGCGTGACGGCCGTCAGCCGGCCGTTCGAAGGCGAGAATCGCGCCGGCCAAGGCGGCGGCGGCGGAGCCGGTCGCGGGATCCTCGGCGAGGCCGAGCCCGGGTGCGAACATGCGCGCATGAAAGGCGTGGTGCGCCTCGACCGTGTCGCTCGTGTAGATGAAGGCGGCGGCGGCGTCGAGCCCGCTGAAGACTGTCTCGAACAAGGCGGGAACCGGGCGCGCGCGCGCGATCGTTGCGAGGCCGGCTACCGGGACGAAGGCGAAGGGGAGGCCGACGGAATAGATGGAGGGCCTATGGCCCGCGAAGCCGATGTCCTCGCTGTCGAGCCCGAGCGCGGCCGCAATTCGGTCGTTGGAAGGCGCAAAGCCGGCTTCGGCCGGCAGCCGCGGCAGGGCGAAGGTGGCGCGGCCGGCTTTGCCCTCGAGCCGGCGGACCCTGCAGGCGATCAGGCCGATTTCCTCCTCGAGCGTCAGGGGTAGCTCCTGCGTCGCAGGGGCCTCGACAGTGCGCAGAACGGCGAGAAGGACGGCGGTTCCGACGGTTGGATGGCCGGCGAAGGCGAGTTCCGCCTTGGGCGTGAAGATGCGCAGCCGGGCCGCGCAGTCAGGTTCTCGCGGCGGCAAGAGAAAGACGGTCTCTGAGAGGTTGAATTCCGCGGCGATCTTCTGCATGCGCGCGGCGTCGAGCCCGTTGGCGTCGCTCACGACCGCGAGCGGATTGCCGGCGAGCGGCGTTTGAGTGAAGACGTCGAGGAGATGGTAGCGCCGCTGCACGGTCCGCATCGCCGCTCACGCGCCGACGGCGCGCAAGGCGCAGATGTTGCTCCACCATTTCCGCAGCGACTCGCCGCAACAAGGGAGCTCCTCGTCAAGGCCGCCGGCGAATAGGCGCCATGGCTCGAGATAGCGGGCGGAGACGCAGACAAGCGTGGGGATTTCGGCGGCGGCGGCCTCGCCGATCTCAGCGTAGAGCCCCTTGCCGTCTGCTTCGAGCTTCCCGAATCTATTGAGGAACAACAGCTCTGGACCGCGCGCGATGGCGGCGGAGAGCCGCTGGCCGATCGCGGCGAGCGCGGCCGGATCGATCCGGCAGGACTGAGAATGGCGGCCGAGATCCTGCAAGATCGAAAGGCGTTCGCCGGTTTCGAGATCGAGCACATAGGTGTCGCGGCAATCGCAATCCTGCGCGCTCGCCGCGATCTGGACCACGCCGCCGAGCCGATGGCCACGCCGCGCGAGTTCGTCGGCGAATTCGGCGACGAGGCTGTTCGGGTCCTCGCCTTCGCCATAGACGAGGGCGGCCAGCGTCTTGCGCGGGGCGGTATAGGAATGGGTCACGGGCCCTCTCGCATAATCTCGAATATATATAAGCCGTCCGCCGATTCCTGGCGCTCCAATATATCGCCGGTCTGGCGGACCAGATGGGGAATGTCGATGACGGCGAGCGGGTCGGTGCATTCGACGACCAAGCGATCGCCCTTTGCGAGCTTGCGCAGGGCCTTGCGGGTCCGCAGCGCGGGCAGGGGGCACAACAGGCCGCGCAAATCGAGAGAGATCAAAGTCAATTCAGCCGTCGCGCCCGATAAGGTTACAATGCTGCGTCGGTTCAGCCTAGCCGCTGGCGGCGCCGATTTTTGCAGAATAGCATGGTTTGAAACGGAAAGGCGCGTCGTGAACGAAGCTGAAGACGGGAGCGAGGCGACGCTGGAGACGGGCGGGCCGCTGGTCTCGCTTCGGGACGCGCTGGCGAGCCTTGCCCCTTATTGCCGCGAGATCGCGCCGGTCGGCCTCGCCGTCGAAGAGGCGCTGGGGCGGATAGCTGCAGCGGAGGTTCGCGCGCCGGCCGCCGTTCCCGCGCACGCGACAGCGCTGATGGACGGCTGGGCCGTCGCATCGCAAGAGACGCTTGGCGCCTCGCCTTATGCGCCTTGCTTTCCGGGCCTGGCGCCCGTTCGCGTCCGTCTTGGCGACCGCTTGCCCGATTTCGCCGACGCCGTCCTGGCGCTTCATGCGGTGGCGGGAGAGGAAATCCCCGCCCAGATCTTGAGCCCGGCCGCTCCCGGCGAGGGCGCAAGGGCGAAGGGGGGCGATTTCGCCATGGGCGAACTCATTGTCGCAGCCGGCGGACGGCTGAAGCCCACGGATCTCGGCCTCTTGCGCACTGCCGGCGTCGAGCGCATGTCCTTGCGTATTCCGACGCTGCGCCTCCTCTTCTCCGGGCGAGAAGAGACATCCTTCGCCGCTCTGGCCGATCGGGAAGGCGCGATTTGCCGAATCGAGGCGATGGATTTGTCGGACGCCGATCATTTGGCCCTGGCCATCGCCCGCGCCGACGCCGATCTTGTTGTCGTGATCGGAGCCGACTCCGGGGAAAGAGTCGCGGAGGTTCTGTCCCAATATGGCGCGCTTCTGGCGCCCGGGGTCGCCGTCCGGCCCGGCGCGCTCATAGGATGCGGCGTCATCGGTCGAGGCGCGCCGACGGACGAGGCCGTCTTGCCGGTGATCTTCGCGCCGGAGCGGTTTGATTGCGCCCTTGCGGCTTGGCTCTTGCTTACGCGGCCCTGTCTTCGCCTTCTATCCGGGATGAAGGAGGCGGAGGCCGGAGAGAGCCTGCCTCTCGCGCGAAAAATTGTCTCGAGTCCGGGCTTGAGCGACCTCGTCCTCCTGCGGCGGACCTTGGGCGTGGGCGGCTCAAGACTCTGGGAGCCGCTCGCGACCGGCGACCTGCCCTTCAGCGCGATCGCCCGCGCCGACGCCTGGCTGCTGGTTGAGCTGGAATCGGAGGGCTATGCGGCCGGACAATCCGTCTTCGCGCAATTCCTGTAGCGTCTATGTCTCGAGCGAAAATGAGCCAGTCCGAAAAGCGAGCCGGAAGCGCCTCCGGCGGCCAAGAGCAATTCCTCACTGTGCTCTCGCGCGAGGAGGCGACGCGCCGGTTTCGGGCGCATCTCTCCATGCGGCCGGTCGGCGACGAAGCGGTCTCCCTAGCCGAAAGCCTCGGCCGCGTGCTGTCGCAAACTTTGCGCGCGCCGATCGACGTTCCACCCTTCGATCGCTCCCTCGTCGATGGTTTCGCGCTGCGTGGCGCAGACGTCGCGACGGCGAGCGACTCCGCGCCCCTTCGGTTGGCCCTGAACGCCGAGACCATCGCCTGCGGAACCGCGCCGCGGCTCGAGGTCGCCGCCGGGACGGCGACGCCGATCGCAACCGGCGGGCCTTTGCCGCGCGGCGCCGACGCCGTCTGCATGATCGAGCAGACCGATCCCGACGGCCCTGGCCACATCCTCGTGCGGCGCGGGCTCGCGCCCGGCCAGAACATTGGCTTCGCCGGCGGCGACCTCGCGCAAGGGGAGACGCTTTTGCGCCGGGGCGGACGCATCGGCTCACGCGAGATCGGCATGCTCGCGGCCTGCGGGCTCGCCGTGGTTCCGGTCTATCGTCGCCCGCGCGTGGCGATCGTTTCAACAGGGGATGAACTCGTCCAGCCCGGGGACCCTCTGCGCCCAGCCGCAATCTATGATTCCAATGCGCCGATCATCGGCGCGGCGGTGCGCGAGAATGGCGGCGAGGCAGTTTTCCTTGGCGCCATCCCCGACGACGAGACGGCGCTCGAGGCGAGCCTCAAAGAGGCGCTTGCGAGCTGCGACATGGTCATTCTCTCCGGCGGCACCTCGAAAAGCGCAGGCGACCTCACCTACCGGGTCGTCTCCCGCCTCGGCCGGCCGGGCGTCGTCGCCCATGGCGTCGCCCTCAAGCCCGGCAAGCCGCTCTGCCTCGCGGTCGCCGACGGCAAGCCCGTCGTCATCCTGCCGGGCTTTCCGACCTCGGCCATGTTCACCTTCCATGATTTCGTTGCGCCGGTCTTGCGCGCGATGAGCGGCGTCGCGGCGCGGCGCGACGCCTCCGTCGCGGCGGTGACCCCGGTCCGCATCCTTTCCGATCTCGGCCGCACGGAATTCGTCATGGTCGCTCTGACGCAAGGCGATCACGGACTCAACGCTTTTGCCTTAGCGAAAGGGTCGGGGTCGATTTCCGCATTCGCCCAAGCCGACGGGTTCTTGACCATAGACGCGCTGGCCGACCATCTGGCCGAGGGCGCGCGGGTGGACGTGACCCTGTTCGATCCCGAGCTGAAGGTCCCCGATCTCGCGATCATGGGCTCGCATTGCGTGGGCCTCGAAATCGTCCTCGACGCGCTCGCCGAGGCGGGGATTTCGGCCCGCACGGTCGCGATCGGCAGCCTGGGCGGCCTCGCGGCGGCGAAGCGGGGCGAGTGCGACATCGCCCCCATTCATCTGATGGACCCTGAGACCCAAGTCTACAACAAGCCTTATATCGGCGCAGGCCTGACCCTCGTCGAAGGCTGGCGGCGCATGCAAGGCCTCGTCTATCCGCCGGGCGACGCGCGTTTCGAGGGCCGCTCAGCGCAAGAGGCGATCGCCGCCGCGCTCGCCGATCCGAATTGCCACATGGTCAACCGCAATCAGGGCGCCGGCACGCGCATCATGATTGATCGCCTGATCGGCGCGGCGCGCCCGCTCGGCTATTGGAACCAGCCGAAATCACATAATGCGGTCGCCGCCGCCGTGGCCCAAGGCCGCGCCGATTGGGGCGTCGCCATCGAGCCGGTCGCGCGCGCCTATGGACTAGGCTTCCTGCCGATCGGCGAGGAGCATTATGATTTCGCGATCCCGCAAAGCCGGCGAGACGCACCGGCGGTGCGGGCCTTCGTCGAGGCGCTCGCGCGGGACGACGTCGCAGCCGGCCTAAGGGCGATCGGCTTCGTCCCCGCCCGCGAAGGATCGACCGCATGCGCGTGATCGGCCTCGCCGGATGGAGCGGCGCGGGCAAGACGACTCTGATCGTGAAGCTCATCCCGTTTTTCCGCGCGCGGGGGACAAGCGTCTCCACGCTCAAACACGCCCATCACGGCTTCGACGTCGATGCGCCGGGCAAGGATTCCTTTGCGCATCGCGAAGCCGGCGCTAACGAGGTTCTCGTCGCCTCGTCCAAGCGATGGGCCTTGATGCATGAGCTGCGCGGGGCTAATGAGCCCGGTCTTTCCGAGCTGTTGCGCCAATTGAGCCCAGTCGATCTTGTCCTCGTCGAGGGCTATAAACGCGACTCCCATGCCAAGATCGAAGTTCATCGCGCCTTGAACGCAAAGCCGCTCCTTTATCCGCATGATAGAACGATCGCGGCGCTGGCGACCGATTTGGCCGCGCCGCCGGATCTGCCGCATGCGCATTTGGACGATGTCGCGGCGGTCGCCGATCTAATCGCGCGCTTCGCCCAGCCCCTGGAAAAGACGCTCCGCGATCTTTCCGAAAACCCGCCCGTGGCGGAGGAGAATCTGCGCGATGGCCCAGCTCGGCAAGGATAGTTTCGCCGCTGGCGACAGACTCATGCCGGTCGGCGAGGCGGTCGAGCTTCTCTTCGCCCGCACGCCCTGCGTCGAGGGGATCGAGACCGTCGCGCTCGCAGAGGCGGAAGGCCGCGTGCTCGCCGAGGCTTTGGCCGCGCCGATCGATCTGCCGGCTTTCGACAATTCAGCGGTCGATGGCTATGCGGTGCGCTTCGCGGATCTCACGCCCGAGAGAGAATCCGTCCTTCCTGTCTCCGGGCGGGTGGCCGCCGGCCATGCGCCCGGAACCGATCGCGTCGCGGGCGTCGCCGTCCGCATCTTCACCGGCGCCGCCATGCCAGAGGGCGCGGACACGGTCTTCATGCAGGAGGATTGCCGCATCCTCCCCGACGGCTCGGTCGCGCTGCCGAAAGGATTGACGCTCGGCGCGAACCGACGGCTGCGCGGCGAGGATATTGGCGTCGGGAGAGAGGCGCTTCCGCGTGGGCGGCGCCTGCGGCCGGAGGACATCGGCCTCGCCGCCGCGCTCGGCGTCGAGCGGCTCGCCGTGCGGCGACGCCTGAAGGCGGCGGTCTTTTCCACCGGAGATGAAATCGTCTCGCCCGGCGAGCCGCTGCCCGCGGCCGCGGTCTATGACGCCAACCGCTTCGTCCTCCAAGGGCTCCTGCGGCGTCTCGGCGTCGAGGTCACCGATCTCGGCATTCTGAAGGACGATCCCGAGAGGATCGGCGCGGCGCTGCGCGGCGCGGCGCAGACGCATGATCTCGTCATCACCTCGGGCGGGGTGTCGACCGGGGAGGAGGATCACGTCAAGGCCGCGATCTCGCAGAACGGCTCGCTGGTTTTCTGGCGTCTCGCCATCAAGCCGGGGCGGCCGGTCGCGATGGGCGTGATCGAAGGCGCGCCATTCGTCGGCCTTCCCGGCAATCCGGTCGCGGTTTTCGTGACCTTCGTCACTGTCGTGCGCCCCTTGATCGCGGCGCTGTCCGGCGCCTTGTTCGAGCCGGCCCGCGCTGTGGCCGTCGCCTCGGGCTTTTCTTACAAGAAGAAAAAGGGGCGACGCGAATTTGTCCGCGTCTCCTTGCGATTAGGCGCAACGGGCGAAGCGATCGCCGACAAATACCCGGTCGAAGGCGCGGCCGTCCTAACCTCGCTGACGCGGACTCATGGCTTCGTCGAGCTGCCCGAGGACGTTTCGGCGGTGGCGCCCGGAGATCAGGTGGCTTTCGTCGACTACGATCTGATCCGATAGCCTCTCTCGCTTTATCTTCGCAGCATCTTCGCCGCGTCGCTCTCTTGATCCTGCGGCCTCGCCTGTGCTCAACACTTGGGCGGGCCGAGCGCATGGGAATCGTGGGAGGTTGGGCGAGAATGCTCTATCTATGGATCATGATCGGCAGCGCGCTCGGCGGCGCCTCGCGCTATTGGTTTTCGGGCTTCGTGGACAACCATCTTGGCGGCGCCTTCCCCTGGGGGACGATCCTTGTGAACGTCAGCGGCTCCTTCGTCATCGGCTTTTTCGCAACGCTCACGGGCCCCGATGGGCGTGTGCTCGCGAGCACGACGGCGCGCCAATTCGTGATGGTTGGTCTCTGCGGCGGCTACACGACCTTTTCCTCCTTCAGCCTGCAAACGCTCTATCTTGCGCGCGACGGCGAATGGCTGCGCGCGGGCGCCAACGCCGTCCTGTCGGTGACGCTCTGTTTCCTGGCGGTCTGGCTCGGCCATGTCGCCGCTTCCGCGCTCAATCAGCTCAAGGGAGCGTGATCGATGCAAATCCCTCGCAACGCCGTGCTTCTGCGGATCTTCATCGGGGAGGATGACCGCCACGGCCATCAACCGCTTTATGAAGCGATTGTGATGAAGGCGCGCGAGCTTCATCTCGCCGGCGCGACCGTGCTGCGCGGGCCGATGGGCTTTGGCCATTCGAGCCGTCTTCACACGACCAAGATCCTGAGCCTGTCCGAGGATCTGCCTTTTGTGATTGAGATCGTCGACAGCGAGGAGAAGATCAACGCTTTTCTCCCCGCGCTCGACGCTATGATGGGAAGCGGCCTCATCACCCTGGAGAAGGTTCAGGTGCTGCAATATGGGGCGAACGGCAACGCGTGAAGCGCCTCAGGCGGCGTCTTGGCCAAGCGTCGCAAGATTATAGCCTTCCTCCCGTAGGACCCTTTGCACGGCGGGGCGCGTCAGCATGCGCCGGTAATGCGCCCGAAGATTAGCCGGCAAGGGAATTTTCGTTTTGTCGGCCCAGAACTCGACATAGAATAAAATCGGATCGGCGATGGAGAATTGGCCCACGACATAGTCTTTGGCGCCGAGCTGATCGTTCAGGATCGCGAAACATTTTTCGACCAACTCGCGGCCGAAGGCGCGGACCGCTTCGTGATCGGCCTCATTGCGGGTGAAGGTCGGGGTCGCGAAAATCCGCGCGAAGCCTTGCCCATGAACGGTTCCAACGACGAAGGCGAGGGTTTCGACCACCCTTGTCTCGGCCTCGACGTCGTCTGGCAGGAGCTTCGCCCGTGGATTGGCGCGCGCGAGCCAATAGGCGATCGCCTGGACTTCGGTGAGCGAGGAGCCGTCGTCGCGCACCAGCGTCGGAATGGTCGATTTAGGATTGATCGCGAGATAGTCTGGTTTGAAATGATCGCCGGCCGGAAGGTTGACGATATAGGCCTCGAACGCCTTGTCGAGTTCCTCGAGCAGAATATGGATGCCGGTCGAGCAAGAGCCCGGCGTCATATAGAATTTCATCTCGAACTATCCCTTGTCGCCGGCGCCGCTTCTCGGCGCGCCTTCAGCCTTTCGCCGCGGGCGTTTCGGCGCAAGAGAAATGCGTGCCACCAGGCGGCGCGGTTCAGAAGCCCTCGGCCTTGGCGTAAATGGCGGCGGCGAGCTCGGCCGCGGGCGCCGCGGAGCTTTGTCGCGCGCGCAGCAGTACGAACTCGACGTCCCCCAGACCGGGCAGCGTTTGGCGGAACAAATTTTCTCCGACTAGACCTGGGCCTGGCTGACATTCGATCAAGCCCTTGGGCAGCAACTTGCGCGAATGCGCCATAATTCCAAGGCCGGCTTGCGCGGCAGCGACGAGGCCGCTCAGGCTTCCGCTGGTGCAGGCGATGCGCCAGGGAATCCCGGCCTGTTCGAGCGCGGCCAGCGCCACGAAACGCGACATGCTCGGCGGCGGATAGAGGATCAGCTGGACCTGGTCTCCGTCCAAGCCTGGGGTCTCCGCGCCGCGGGCCCAGACGAAGCGGTCGCGCCAGACGAGCTCGCCGCGCTCCTCGCCCGGCCAGCGCTTGCACAAGACGATGTCGAGCTCGCCGGCGTCGAACCGCGCGATCAGGCTATTGCTGAGCGCAATCGTGAATTCGAGGTCGATCAAGGGATGGTCCTGCACGAAGCCGCGCAGCACGTCAGGCAGCCATGAGGACACGAGATCCTCGGAGGCGCCGAAGCGCAGGCGGCCGCGGAGCTTCGTTCCGGCGAAATGGCGCCTGGCGCGCTCATTGACCTCGAGGATGCTGCGCGCGAAGCCGACGAGCGTCTCGCCTTCGATCGTCAAGGCGACGGAATGCGTGTCGCGCACGAAAAGCCGGTGACCGACCGCCGTCTCGAGCTTGCGGACATGGTCGCTGACGGTCGGCTGGCCCAAGCCGAGCTTGCGGCTCGCCTCGGAGAAACTATTTCCCTCCGCGATCATCAGGAAGGTCTGCAAGAGCGCGGGATCGAGCATGGGCCGACCCTATCGGAAAAGACGATAGCAATAATCGCGACTATCGGCGTTCCACCCCCGATGACAATCCGCAATCTTGCGCGGAAGCCGGCTGGGTTGCTCCGCCGACGATAAAACTCAGGGAGAAAACAATGAACATATATTCACGCCGGGCTCTTTTGGCGAGCGGCGCGGCCGGCGGCCTCGTCGCCGCCGCCGCCGCGACGGCTTCAGCCGAAACCTTTTCCGCCGTCGCTGAGAGTGATCCCGGCCCGCGTGATGCGGCGCAAGAGGCGATCAACCCCTACGACTGGCGATCGCTGCCAACCGACCACGGCAATCTCGGCACGCTGCGGCATTCGTTTTCTCAGGTCCATAACCGGCACACGGACGCTGGTTGGGCGCGCGAGGTCACCGTCCGCAATTTCCCGATCTCGAAAGCTATGGCCGGCGTCAACATGCGGCTCCCGGCCGGCGCGGTGCGCGAGCTGCACTGGCACGTGCCCGCAGAATGGGCCTATGTGACCTATGGCTCCGGGCGGATCACCGCGGTCGATTCCGGCGCGCGCAAATTCGTCGGCGACGTGAAAGAGGGCGATCTCTGGTTCTTCCCGGGCGGCGTGCCGCATTCGATCCAGGGGCTAGGCCCCGACGGCTGCGAATTCGTCCTGGTCTTCAATGACGGCAATTTCTCCGAGGACAGCACTTTCCTCATCACCGATTGGGTCAATCACACGCCAAAGGACGTGCTCGCCAAGAATTTCGGCGTTCCTGGCTCCGCCTTCGACAATGTGCCGAAGAAGGATCTTTGGATCTTCAATGCGCCTTTGCCGGAGAGCCTTGCCGACGATCTTGCGCAGAGCAAGCAGCCGGAAGTGCCGAATCCCTATCAATTCTCGCTCCTCGATCAGAAGCCGGTCTTCAAATCCCAGGGCGGGGCGGTCCGCATCGCCGATTCGAATAATTTCAAGGCGACGACAATGGCGGCCGCCCTCGTGGAGGTCGAGCCCGGCGGGATGCGCGAGCTGCACTGGCATCCGACGTCCGACGAATGGCAATATTACATCAGCGGTACGGCGCGCATGGGCGTCTTCCATGGCGAGGGCCGCAACAACACGGTGGAGTTCCACCCGAGCGACGTCGGCTATGTGCCGCAATCGATCGGCCATTACATCCAGAACATCGGCAAGGACAAGCTTCGCTTTCTGGAGGTGTTCACGAGCCCCGAATATTCGGATATTTCGCTGGCGTCCTGGATGGCCAACGTCCCGCATGAGCTGGTCGCGGCGCATCTGAACATCGACGTCGCGACGCTTCGGCAGATGGCGCAGACCAAGACCCCCGTTGTCCCGATCTAGTTTAATGGCTAACCTTGGAGATGGGGGAGCAGGTTGAAGCTAAGGAACGACAAGAGGAGCGATCTCCGCGATCGCTCCTCGTGATGTTTCGATCCGTGTAGACAGGCCGAGTTCAGATTTATTTCGCAGGGGCGCGTCAATGGCCAGAGTTGAGGATATTGATCTAAACGAAGGGATAGCAGGCGGATTTCTGTCGCGCGAGCGCACGGTAGCCAAACCCGGCTTCAACCGCTGGCTCGTGCCGCCGGCCGCGCTCGCCATTCATTTATGTATCGGGATGGCCTATGGGCTGAGCGTGTTCTGGCTGCCGCTGTCTCGAGCTCTCGGCGTGGACACGCCGGTCGCATGCCCCGACATGACGGTTTTTTCTGCTTTGGTCACGACGAGCTGCGACTGGCGCGTCAGCGATCTATTGATAATCTTCACGCTAGCGATCGTGTTCCTCGGCCTTTCCGCGGCCGTGTTTGGCGGCTGGCTCGAGCGCGCGGGACCACGAAAGGCGGGTGTCGCGGCGGCCTTTTGCTGGGCCGGCGGGTTCTTGCTAGGCGCTTTCGGGGTTTATGTTCATCAGCTCTGGATTCTTTGGCTGGGGATGGGCGTGATCGGCGGGATCGGCCTTGGCCTCGGCTATATTTCGCCTGTCTCCACCTTGGTGAAATGGTTCCCCGATCGGCGCGGCATGGCGACCGGCATGGCCATCATGGGCTTCGGCGGCGGCGCGCTGATCGGCTCGCCGCTCGCCAATCTCCTGATGAACGGTGGCGATCTCTTCAATTTTCACCTTGGCGGCCTGGGCCTGGCCATTCATCTTCCAGGATTTCGCTCTCCGACCGGGGTTGGGGTTTGGCAGACGCTGGCGGTGCTCGGCGCGATTTATTTGACCAGCATGCTCATCGGCGCCTTCGGCTATCGGGTTCCGCCGACGGGATGGGCGCCGGCCAGTTGGAGTCCGACCCAGCACAAGAGTCGGCTCGTGACCTCGGGCAATGTCCATCTGGACGATGCCCATAAAATCTTCGAGTTCTGGCTGATCTGGATTGTCCTTTGCATGAACGTTTCGGCCGGCATCGGCGTGCTCGCCATGGCCTCGCCGATGCTTCAGGAAATTTTCGCCGGCGCGCTGATCGGCGCGCCGAGCGTTGGATTTTCGGCGCTCGACCTCGCTCAAAAAACGGCGGTCGCAACGGTCGCCGCCGGCTTCGTCGGGCTATTGTCCTTGTTCAATATCGGCGGTCGATTTTTCTGGGCTTCACTTTCGGACAGGATCGGACGCAAGACGACCTATTTTACTTTCTTCGCTTTGGGGATCGCTCTTTACGCCTTGGCGCCGACCTTCGCCCATATCGGTTCGAAGGCTCTGTTCGTCGCCGCTTTCTGCATCATCCTGTCGATGTATGGCGGCGGCTTCGCCACCGTTCCGGCCTATCTCGCGGATATTTTCGGGGTGCAATATGTCGGCGCGATCCACGGGCGCCTACTAACGGCCTGGTCGACCGCCGGAGTCGTCGGCCCGCTCGTCGTCGGCTATATCCGCGACGCGCAAATTGCGGCGGGGGTCGACCGCGCGCTCGTTTATGACCGCACCATGTATATCTTGGCCGGGTTTCTGGTGATCGGCCTGGTCGCGAACGCCTTGGTCGGGCCAGTTTCGGAAAAGCGGCTCCTTCAGGAAAAGTCGACGGCCGCGGTTTCCGGCGCGGGCGCTTCCGTGGGCGCGGCGGCTCTTGCTGTGTCTGCTTGGCAGAAGGCCGCCGCCGTCTTCGTTTGGGCGCTCGTTTCCGTTCCAACGCTTTGGGGCGTCGGAAAAGCGCTGGAGAGCGCCGTCAAAATCTTCCAGTAGGCGCGCTTAAGGCTCGAGGCCGTCTCCCTTGGAGCGCGGCCTCGTTTCAAAGGTCAGGCGTGGAAGGAAAAAATCCGCGCCACGGCGGCGGCGCGGCGTGCGGCCTCGACGCCGATCTTTCCATAAGCGGCCTGAACCGCCGCCAGCGCCCGGGTGAGCCGCGGCCCCCCTTGAAGCAGATCGACGCTGATTTCTCCCCTCGGCCCGGAGAGCGCGTCGGTCATGGCCGCGATTTCGCCCTGAGTTCCTCCCGCATCGAGCGCCAGCATCAGGGCGAGAGCGCCTTTATGGTCTCGGCCTTCCTCGGCCCGCGTGCGCGCGAGCCTATAGAGATTGACGAAACGCTTCACGGCGCGCGCCGAGCCGCCGGCCAACGGCGCCAGCTCGGCCAGTAGCTCGGCTTCTGCTTCTGACATTGGCACATCGAGCGCGGATTGCGTTGCGTCGCGCGGCGGTTCCTGTGTCGGAGCTGCGCCTTGGCCGAGAATGTTGCGGACCAGCGCGCCATAATCGGAGCGGGCGGCGGTTTCGCCGACCTGGAACGGCGCCTGAATCCATCGATCGAGGCCGCAATCCGCATCCGATCCGGCGATGCGGAACCGCGCTGGATTGGCGGCAATCAGCGCGACGAAGCCGGGGCCGAGCGCTGCGCGGGCTTGAGCCAGGATTTCGCAGGCGCGCGCGGTCGGCGCGGCGTCGAGATTGTCCAGGGCGAGGACTATGCGCTGCGGGGCGTCTATGGCGGCGGCGCTCTTGTCATCCTCTGCGAGCCGACCGCGTTTTTGGATCATCGCGCCGACCGCTGCGATGAAACGTTGGGCCTGTTGCTTGACGAGGTCGAGCGCGAAGGGCGGCGGTTCCGTTGCTGCCGAATGATCGGGCTGGAGGCCGCCCGCGCGCCGTTCCGCCTCGGCGGCGCGGCGGGTGAGCGTTTCGACTTCGGCGGTCAGAGCTTCGACCCGCCGGGTCTGATGCCCGAAATGACCATCCGACTCCCGGCGCCGGGCGAAGAGCTCTTCCTGCAAGAGGCGCTCGCCCCGGAAGGTCAATTGGATGAGCCGCAAGGCTCGCCAGAGGTTGACGCCGAGCGCGAGGGCGGCGGCGAGGAAGGCCGCCGTACGGAGCGTCGGAATCCAATCCAGGTGATTTTCGAGCCATGAGGCGGCGGTGGCGAACTGGTCGTTCGTGCGGAGCCAGCCGAGCCAGGCCGCTTGCTGGGCATAGGCCTCGCCGAGGCCTATGCCGATGAGTGCGAGAAAGATCGCAAGCGTGATGAGCCTCGCTTGCCCTTTGAGCGACCAGAAGGAGCGCAAGGCGAAGCCTGTCCGCCCGCCGCCGTCGCGGTCCGCGATCGCGCGGATCATGTCCTTGTAATCGCGGACCGGATCGCCGGTGACGCCGAACGCCGCCAGAGCCGTCTTGATCCGCGTGCGGTTCGCACGCGCAAAGGCGTCGACTTGAGAGCCCGAGCTTTCATAAAGCAAGGTCTCCGTCAGCTTGGCCCGCCGGCCTTCGGCCTCGCCGAGAGCGCCTTTTTCCGCCTCGAGCTTGCGCCTTGCCGCGTCGAGCCGCTCGAAGGCGTCGCGGGCGGCGGAGCGAGGGTCGCTCGCCGCATGGACGGCTTCGGCTGCAAAGGCGGGCGCGACCGCGGCGAGGCGCGCATGGAGCGCCCCTGCAAGCGCGATCGTTGGAGACCCTTCAATGTCCGCCGCGTCGATCTTCACGGTGACGACCTTGCTCAAGAAGGGCGTCTCGCCAGCGCGGCGCGCCGCGGCGCTCAACGCCTCAATCGACGCAAGGAGCCGTGTCAGGGCCAGGCTCTTGCCTGTGCCGGAGCGGCCGAGAAGGCCGATCGTCAAAGGCGTCTCTGCGCCGGCGTGAAGCGCGAGCTCGGCCAGAAGGTCGAGCTCGGCGTCGGGTCCGGCCCCGCCCGCTGGGTCTTTGGCGTCGGACGTAAAGACAGGCGCTGGCGAGGCGGAAGGGGGGTGGCTCGACGGAGCAGCGGCGGGCGGGGCAGGCGCCGCGGGAGCGACGGGCTTGTTCTCGGAAAAGCTGGGAACGATGGCCCCAAAATCGCGCAATCCGCTTTTTTGCAAGGTGCAGGTCCTTCTGGTCGGCGTCGCGCCGCGACGCGAGATCACAACGATTTTGCGATGAATCGGCCTAAAATATCGTGGCGATCAATCCGTGATAATCTAATTTGGAGCGCTGGTTTGCGTCGTTTCTCGCTCTGTCGCTGAAATTCTTTCCAAGCTTCCGAAACGAGCAGCTAGGCGGCCAATTGTGACGTCGGCAAGACCAAGATCGTCCCGACCTTAATTAATGAGACGCTTCGGTTTGTCTGGACCGCGCGGCGCGGCGCGGCTACATAGACGTCCAACCTCATTCTCCTTCTCAGACGGCGAGACGCGAGCTTTATGGCGCGGCAATTCATTTATCATATGCAGGGTCTCACAAAGACCTTTTCGACGGGCAAGAAGATCCTCGAGAACGTCAATCTATCCTTCTATCCCGACGCCAAGATCGGGGTGCTCGGCGTCAATGGCGCCGGCAAATCGACGCTTTTGAAAATCATGGCGGGCATCGACAAGGAGTACACCGGCGAGGGCTTCGTCGCCGAGGGCGCGCGCGTCGGCTATCTGCCGCAGGAGCCGCAGCTTGATCCGGGGCTCGACGTGCGCGGCAATGTCATGCAGGGCGTCGCCGCCAAAACGGCGATCCTCGAGCGCTACAACGAACTCGCCATGAATTACTCGGACGAGACGGCGGACGAGATGACCGCGCTGCAGGACGAGATCGAAGCCAAGGGCCTGTGGGATCTCGACGCGCAGGTCGAACTCGCCATGGATGCGCTCGGCTGCCCGCCCGACGATTGGGCGGTCGACAAGCTTTCCGGCGGCGAACGCCGTCGCGTCGCGCTCTGCCGCCTGCTGCTGGAGCAGCCCGATCTTCTGCTGCTCGACGAACCGACCAACCATCTCGACGCCGAGACGGTGAATTGGCTCGAAGGACATTTGCGCACCTATCCGGGCGCGATCCTGATCGTCACCCATGACCGCTATTTTCTCGACAATGTGACCGGTTGGATTCTTGAGCTCGACCGCGGCCGCGGTATTCCCTATGAGGGCAATTATTCCGCCTGGCTTAAAGCCAAGCAGAAGCGGCTGCAGCAGGAGAAGAGCGAGGACGCCGCGCGCGTGCGCGCCATTGAGGCGGAAGCCGGCTGGATTTCGTCGAGCCCCAAGGCTCGGCAGGCGAAATCCAAGGCCCGCATCCAGCGCTATGAGGATCTTGTCGCCAAGCAAAACGACAAAGCTCCGATTGCCGCGCAGATCGTCATTCCGGTGGCCGAGCGCCTCGGCAATACGGTCGTCGATTTCGAGCATCTCTCGAAAGGCTTCGGCGACAAGCTGTTGATCGACGATTTGACCTTCAAGCTGCCGCCCGGCGGCATCGTCGGCGTCATCGGCCCGAACGGTGCCGGCAAGACGACGCTGTTTCGCATGATCACTGGCCAGGAGAAGCCGGACAAGGGCTCGATCACGGTCGGCGAGTCGGTGAAGCTCGGCTATGTCGATCAGTCGCGCGACGCGCTCGATCCAAAGAAGAATGTCTGGGAAGAAATTTCCGAAGGCAATGAGGTGATTTACCTGGGAAAGCGTGAGATCAACTCCCGCGCGTATACCGGCGCCTTCAACTTCAAGGGGCCGGACCAGCAGAAGAAGGTCGGCAATTTGTCAGGCGGCGAGCGCAACCGCGTGCATCTCGCCAAAATGTTGAAGTCGGGCGCCAATCTGCTGCTGCTCGACGAGCCGACCAATGATCTCGACATCGAGACCTTGCGCGCGCTGGAAGAGGCCTTGACCGATTTCGCCGGATGCGCGGTGATCATCTCGCATGACCGCTTCTTTCTGGACCGCATCGCGACGCATATTCTCGCCTATGAGGGCGACAGCCATGTCGAATGGTTCGAGGGAAATTTCGCCGATTACGAAGAAGACAAGAAACGCCGCCTCGGCCAGGAAAGTCTCATCCCGCACCGGATGAAATATAAGAAATTCTCGCGGTAGAGCATGTACCGATTGAAAGGCGCTCGAGGCGGCCTTGCGGGTAGGCGCGAGGCCGCAAGGCTTTAGGCCGTCGGCCTTAGGATGATCCGGCGGACATAGAGCGCCGCGCAGAGATTGAGGACGCCGAGCGCGGCGAGGAGTATAGGCTCCGAGAGGCCGACGCCGCGGCTCTGCAAGCCGGCGGTGAGAAGAACGCCGGCGACGATGAAGGCGGAGTTCAGAATGTTGACGGCCCCGACGATGCGGGCGCGCATCTCCATGGCCGCGTCCGCCTGAATCGCCGAGAACAAGGGCACCACGAAGAGACCGCCGGCGACGGCGAGGCCAGTGACGTCGAAGGCGATGCGCAGGCCCGGGACCGAGCTCAAGAAGGCCCGGACGTCGATCTCGGTCGTCGCGACCGGCAGGCTCCAGGTGGCCAGGCCGAGATCGATCAGGAAGCCGGCCATGCCGAGGGCCGCGAGCGGAACCGGCGCGAGGACGATGCGGCCGCGCGCAATGAAAGCGGCTGCGATCGAGCCGATCGCGATCCCCAGCGCGAAAAACGCGCTGACCGCCGTCTCGACGCCTATGCCGCCGCCGGTCTTGTCGCGGATGACGACAGGCACGAGGGAAAGCGTCACCGCGCCGGTCATCCAGAACCAGGACACGGCCATGCTATGGCCCCACATCGCGCGGTCGCGCCTGAGCTCGCGCAAGAGGTCGCGGGTCGAGGCGAGCACATTCGGATTGATGCGAAGGTTCGGCGAGGCGCGTCCGGTCACGGGGATGAAAAGGCTCGCGGCCCAGCAGGCGAGGGCGATGGCCATCAGCTGCCCCATGGTTCCTTCGGGCGCGCGGCCGGCAGCCGAAAGCCCGCCCGCGATCAATCCGAGAAAGATGGCGATGAAAGTCGCCGCCTCGACGAGCGCATTCCCGGCGACGAGCTCATGCCGCGCCAGGAGGTCGGGGAGGATGCCATATTTGACCGGCCCGAAAAGGGCCGAGATCACCCCGAGCCCGAAGAGAGCCGCATAGAGCAGCGGGAGCGAGGACTGCCAAAGTCCGGCGGCGGCGACGGCCTGGACCAGGATCTCGGCGAATTTCAAGCGCTTCGCGACCTGCGCCTTGTCTTGCGCATCGGCCATTTCCCCGCCGAGGCCGGAAAGGCAGAGCGAGGGCAGCACGAAAATGCCGACGGCCAGCGTGATCAAGGGCCCGGCATCCGCCTCGCCGATCCTGAACAGGATCAGCATGGCGAGCATATTGCGCACGAAATTATCGTTGAAGACGGAAAAGAACTGGCACCAGAACAGAGGCGCGAAGCGCTTGGCGCGCATTAGGCCGACAAGCATGGGCAAGGCGGCCGCGTGAGAGGCGGGATCTTCGCGCAAGCTCATGCGAGCAAGGGCTCCGCGTGGCCGACGATGCGGATAATCGAGGCGAATTCGTCGCGCATCTTGCGCTCCAGCACGTCGACGCATTCGTGAACGGCGTCGACGCTGAGCTCGGGATCGACCCGGCAGTGATAATTCACGACCAGTCCCGCCGGCGTCTCCCTGACCCTCACGCTGTGAACGTCCTCGATGGCGCCTGTCTGCGGGGCGATCCGAGCCAAAGCGGATGCGATCTCCGCGTGGGCGGCGGCGGAAGCGTCGCGCCCGGGCAGCTGGCGCGGCTCCTGCGGCTCGACATGGGTCTCGACCTCGACGTCATAGCCGAGCTCATGACGGATCTGGCGCTCGAGGCCGGAGACGATCTCATGCGCATTGCCATGCGTCATGCGGCCGTCGATCTCGACGTCGAAGCTGATCGAGGTCTTTCCATCGATCTCCTGCAGAGTGACATGGTGGATCTGCACATGACGCTTGGCCGCGATCAGAAAAACGCGCTCGAGGATGGTTTCATCGTCGAGCGCAATCGGATGCGTCGTCACGGTCAACGCGACTTCGGGACGCCGCGCGGCGATGGCCGCCGCGACATTCGCCTTAATCGCAGCGGCCTTTTCCAGCGGAAGGGTCCGCGCTACCGAGATGGAAAGATCGCCGATCACCTCGCCGCCCGCGGGACGAAGACGCGCCGTCTCTATGTCGATGACGCCCGGCACGGCGCGAGCGATGGAAGTGATCTCCTCGGCGAGGCCTTTCGGCGCGGCGTCGGTCAAGGCGTCGACCGTGCGTCGGCCAATTCGATAACCCGCGATCGCCACAAAAACGGCGACTCCCAGGGCCGCGATGGCGTCGCCTTGCGGATAGCCGTAATGGGCGGCGACAAGTCCGCCGAGCGCCAAAGCCGAGCTGACGATATCGCTGGAAAAATGCAAGGCGTCGGCGGCGAGCGCCTCGCTTCGGGTCGTGAGCGCGACTCTCCGCAGCGACCGCCAGCGCGCGATGTCGATGACGATGGAGATGATCAGGACGCCGAAGGCGAGCCAGTTCGCCTCGATCTCGACGTCCTCGCTGAACAGCCGCCGGAAGGCTTCGACAAGGATGTAGACGGACAGCCCGAACAGGAAGCCGGTTTCGATCAGCGCGGCGAGAGCCTCGACCTTGCCATGGCCGTAATGATGATCCTCATCGGCCGGCTTATTCGCGATCCTGATCGCGAAATAGGTGAGGATTGTCGCAGCGACGTCAGCGAGATTGTGGCCGGCCTCCGAGAGGATCGCCAATGAGCCGGAGGCGATCCCCGCGGCGAATTTCCCGATCGTCAAAATGGCGCTGGCCGCGATCGACGCGAGCGCGGCTCGTTCCTTGAGCTCGCTCGCTTCGCTCATCGCCTGCTCCCGCCGTTTCGCTGAAGGCGCCGCCCGACGGCGGTCCGACGGCCAGGATGTAGCAGAGGCCGCCACACGGCGCCAAGGCCCGGATCCATGCTATATAATGATAGTGTCGAAAGGCGCCGGACGCGGGTCAAGCGTCAGGACTGTCTGAACTGGAACATGACGTTAAGGCGCGGCTAGCTTCAAAGGACGTGAGCATGGAATATTTGCATACGATGGTCCGCGTCACGGATCTGGCCCAATCGCTCGATTTCTACGCTGGGAAGCTCGGCCTTGTCGAAGTCAGGCGGATCGAAAATGAAAGCGGCCGCTACACGCTCGTCTATCTTGCCGCGCCCGCGGACGTCGATCGCGCCATGAAGTATAAAACGCCGCTTCTGGAGCTGACCTACAATTGGGACGGCGAGGCCTATGGCGGCGGGCGAAATTTCGGCCATCTCGCTTTTGCGGTCGAGAATATTTACGCGATTTGCGACAGGCTCGCGAAGGCGGGCGTGACGATCAATCGTCCGCCGCGCGACGGGTCCATGGCGTTCATCCGTTCGCCGGACAACATCTCGATCGAGCTTTTGCAGAAGGGCCAGGCCTTGCCCAAGCAGGAGCCCTGGGCCTCGATGCCGAACATCGGCGTTTGGTGAAGCGGCGGGCGCGTGCTGGTTGATTGGCCCCCCAATTGATTTGACGTGAGGAGATGAGGCGATGTCCGCGTCCGCGACCCAGTTCGCCGATGGCTTTCCCCGTCGCGCTTTCACGGCGGAGGAAGTCCTGCGCATGCAGGAGGCCGGCGTTCTCGATGAGGACGAGCGCTTCGAATTGATCGAGGGGGAGATCGTCCTCATGCAGGCGAAGAACTATCCGCACGAAAGGATCAAACTCGCATTGATCCGCGCCTTGTCTCGCGCTCTTCCCGATGCGCTCCAGCTTGGCGTCGAGACGAGCCTTTATCTATCCAAAGCGACGATCCTTGAGCCCGATCTCTCGATCTTTCCTATGATGGACACCACCAAGGCGCGCGGTCCGGATGTGTTGCTCGTGATCGAAGTGGCCGATACGACGCTCGTGAAGGACATGCGCTTAAAGGCCGCGATCTACGCCAAATATGGCGTCCGCGAACTATGGGTGATCGACGCCGTCAGGCTCGAGACCCATGTCCATCGCGATCCTGTCGACGGGACTTGGGCGGACACCGGGATCCTTCGCGCCGAGGACTTGCTGAGCCATTCGAGCGCGCCGGGGTTCGCCATGAGGCTCAGCGAATTATGATTCCCTTTGCGTATAGCCGAGCTTTTCATTCAATAGCTCGATGATCCGCGCGGCGGCGTCGGGGATCGCCGCGCCGGGCGGAAAAATCGCCGCGGCGCCGGCTTGCTCCAAAGCGGCGAAGTCTTGCGGCGGAATGACCCCTCCGACAACGATTATAATGTCGGCACCTCCCTCGCGCGCAAGGGCCTCGCGCAATTGCGGGATCAGCGTCAGATGTCCGGCGGCGAGGGAGGAGACACCCACCACATGGACATTGCTAGCAACTGCTTGGCGCGCTACTTCCTCGGGCGTTGCAAAGAGCGGCCCCATCTCGACCGCGAAGCCGAGATCGCCGAGCGCGGAGGCCACGACCTGCTGGCCCCGATCATGGCCGTCCTGCCCGATTTTGGCGACGTGAATGCGCGGGAGGCGCCCTTCATTTTCGGTGAAGGCCGCGACCAGCCCTTTGGCGCGATCGATCATAGGCGCATCGGGCCCGGCCTCCTGCGCATAGACGCCTCGAAGCAGGCCGGTCTTGGCTCGATGTCGGCCGAAGACCTTTTCGAGGGCGAGGGACATTTCTCCGACCGTCGCGCCGACCCGTGCGGCCTCGATGGAAAGCGCCAAGAGATTGGCCGCGCCTTTCGCGCCCTCGGTCAAGGCGGCGAGCTTTTCCGTCACGCTCTCGGCGTTTCGCGTCGCCTTCAGCCGCTCGAGTTTCGCGATCTGCGCGGCGCGCACAGCCGCCGGGTCGATTTTTAGGATGTCGATTGGGACTTCATCGTCGAGTTTGAAGGCGTTGACGCCGATGATGGTTTGAGCGCCGCTATCGATCCGCGCTTGCGTTCGAGCGGCGGCCTCCTCGATGCGTCGCTTCGGGACTCCGGCCTCGATCGCCTTAGCCATGCCGCCTTGCGCGTCGATTTCCGCGATATGCTCCAGCGCGCGCTTGGCGAGATCGGCGGTCAGGCGCTCGATATAATAGGAGCCGCCCCAAGGGTCGATGACGCGCGTCGTTCCGCTCTCCTCTTGTAGGAAGAGCTGGGTGTTGCGGGCGATCCGGGCGGAGACGTCGGTCGGCAGCGCGAGAGCTTCGTCGAAGGCGTTCGTGTGCAAGGATTGCGCATGGCCTTGCGTGGCGGCCATGGCCTCGATTTCTGTCCGGACAATATTATTGTAAGGGTCTTGCGCCGTCAGGGACCAACCGGACGTTTGCGCATGCGTGCGCAAGACAAGGGATTTTTCCGAGCGCGGATTGAACGCGCGGACCAGCTTCGCCCATAGCAGGCGGGCGGCGCGCAGCTTGGCGACCTCCATGAAGAAATTCATCGAGGAGGCGAAGAAAAACGAAAGGCGCGGCGCGAATTGATCGACATCGAGTCCCGCGGCGAGCCCGGCGCGGAGATATTCGACGCCGTCGGCCAGCGTATAGGCGAGTTCGAGATCGGCCGAGGCGCCGGCCTCCTGCATATGATAGCCGGAGACCGAGATCGAATTGAACTTCGGCATATTCTTGGCGCAAAAGGCGAAAATATCGGCGGCGATGCGCAGGGACGGCGCGGGCGGATAGATATAAGTGTTGCGGACCATGTATTCTTTGAAAATATCGTTCTGTATCGTGCCGGAAAGCTCGGCCAATCGCGCGCCTTGCTCTTCGGCGGCGACAATATAGAGCGCGAGGATGGGAAGCACCGCGCCATTCATCGTCATGGAGACGGACATGGCCTCAAGCGGAATCCCGGAGAAGAGCGTCCGCATGTCCAGGATCGAATCAATCGCGACCCCCGCCATCCCGACATCGGCGGCGACGCGCGGATGATCGGAATCATAGCCGCGATGCGTCGGGAGATCGAAGGCGACCGACAGGCCCTTTTGCCCCGCCGCCAGATTGCGGCGATAGAAGGCGTTGGACGCCTCGGGCGTGGAGAAGCCGGAATATTGGCGAATGGTCCAAGGCCGCGCGACATACATAGTCGCATAGGGGCCGCGCAGAAAGGGCGGCGCGCCTGGAAAGGAATCGAGCCCGTCTAAACCGTCGAGATCGGCTGCGCGGTAGATCGGCTTGACAGCGATCCCTTCCGGCGTCGCCCAGTCCTCGCCAAATTGCGCATCCGCGCCATTCGGCTCAGGCGCAAAGACGACCTTTGCGAAATCGGGAATGCGGCTCAACGGCTGCGCCCTCTGGATGCGCCCTCGGCAAAACGATCTGCAGAGGAGCCGAAGAGTAATGCGCCGCGGCCTTGCCGGCCATGTCTTTTTCCGCGGCGTGGCGCTCGCGCAAAAGCGCGGCGCTCAGGTCATGCCGGAGTTTTGGAGCCCGGCTGCAAAGCCAGGGTCGGGAAAAAGCGACCGTCAACCTTGGCGGGCGGCGCGCCACGATCCGCCGCATTGTAGCGTCGGCGAGGACCATGTGCCAAAGCCCGAATCGCCTCTGACCTTGCCCGCGACATGCGCGACTTGATTATCCCGGCGAAAGGCGACGGAAACCACGCCGCGTGGATCAATCTGTCCCGTCGCCTGCATCATGGCGTCGCTGGGCGAGCTGATGCGGCCGCCGGCCACGGAAATTTTCCAATGATAGACCCTGTCGCAGGAGCCTTGCTCAGTCGTGATGTCGACCGCGTAGGTCCCGTCGTGATTTTCGATTGCGGCGGTTTTCTCTCCTGCAAGCGCGGCGGCGGAAATGCTCGCCGCCGTCAAAGCCGCAGCGAAGAGTCGGACAGATCTCACTGAGTTCATTCAAATTTCTCCTTTGTCCAATTGGCTGAAGCATCGTCCGACGAAGCGGGCTGCAATACGCCATCGAAATGTGGCGAAGCAAATGATGCTACAATGCTAAGCTTCCCTGGAAGCTGCAACACATCATTATGCAATTTTAACGAGCGTGGCAAATAGTGCGACGCTCAGGTTATTGATGATGCTTGAGCACATCTCAGTTTTTATCGCTCGCGCCTGCGAGGGCCCGGTCCAGAATAGCTAGAGCTTCACATCCGGGAAAGATGAAATCGTCGACATCTCCCGCGCGGCGTGCAGCTTCCTTTGCGTCGGCCCGAGCGGCGAGAAAGACGAGCCGTGCGCCGGCCTCGACGAGCCTGCGCGCCGTCGCAACGATCCTCTCGACGGATTCCGAATCGGACGCGCAAATGCAGGCGATTTTGCTTGCGCTTTCTCGAAACGCGGCTTCGACGTCCTGTGGGTTCGCGAAGCCGATGTCATTCACCGCCTGCAGGCCGCCAGCGGCAAAAAAGTCGCGGGCGAAGCGCGCCCAGGGCGCGGAGCCTTCAACGGATCCGAGTTTGGCAAGGAACACTTGCGGGAACGATCCCGAGCGTGCGCGCTGAGCCTGGGCGGAATCCCGCAAATTTTCGAAGGGCTCAGCGTCGCGCTGGGCGAGGAGCGGAGCGAAGGCGCCCGCCCTCGGCGAAACGGGTTCGATGCTTGGCCCCGGCGTTACGACGGGAGCCGGCGTTTCGGCGAGCATGGCGAAGCTGCTCGTCCCGATAATCCCCTGCGTTCGGCGCGCAAGGGCCCGGCGTCGAGCGGCGGCGGTCGCGGCGATCTCGCGCTGGAGCGCTCCGGTTTTGAGGCTTCGAAAAATGCCTCCTTCATTCTCAAGCTGTTGGAACAGCGCCCAGGCGCGGCCACACAGCTCGTCCGTCAGAGCCTCGAACGCGCCAGCGCCGGCGGCGGGATCGGTTACTTTCGCCAGATGCGCCTCATGGATAAGGAGCAATTGCGTATTGCGGGCGATGCGTCTTGCGAAATCGTCGGGCAGGCCGAGCGCAAGCGTGAAAGGAAGAAGCGCGATCGCATCCGCTCCTCCGACGCCGGCCGAAAATGCGGCCATGCCGGCGCGCAGGATATTCGTCCAGGGGTCATATTTCGTCATCATCCGAAACGAGGACTCGGCATGCAGCCGCGCCGGTTCTGGCGTGAGGCCGCAGGCGCGCTCCACCTGCGCCCAGAGCCGGCGAAGGGCCCGGAACTTGGCGACGGTCAAGAATTCATCTGCATCGGCGGCGAGGAGAAAGGCGATTTCGCCGCGCGCCTCCGCCAACGAAAGCCCCTGACCTTCGAGAAGCCGCAGATAGGCGACCGCGGCTGCAAGAGTGGCGGCAAGTTCCTGCGCCTCGCCTGCGCCCGCCTCATGATAGGGGCGTCCATCGGCGAGCATCAGCCGTCCGGCGAAGCCTGTGTCGCGGAGGCGCCGGCTCATCTCGGCGGCGTTTTGCCCGATTTCGCTCATTGGGCGCGCGGACGCCCCCGAGCGCGCCAGATCGCCGATCGGATCATGGCCGAAGTCGACGTCGAGCGCGGCCGAGGCCAAGCGCCGGCGCCGCGCCAATACCGAAAAAAGCGGCGCCAATTCGAGTGTGCGCGGGCCCGCGTCGATGCGCAACGGCGTCAAGTCAAGATCGATCCCCGCGAGCGCGCGGTCGAGATCGCTTTCATTGTTGAGGGTAAGCCCGAAGCCCCGCGCCGCCGGCGCGCCTGCGACGGCGAGGATCAGTGCGTCGGCGCCGGTTTGGAGATCGGCTTGCGCCATGGAATTGGCCGCCTCGGGCTCCGGGTTGTCGACTCGCTGGAAAATGCGCCACGCGCCCGGCTTTTGTCTGAGGGCGCGCGCGGTTGCAGCGGCGCGCGGATAAAGCGGCGCGATTTGTAGGCCTTCCGGCGTCGACGAGGCCAGCCCTTCGGGACTACGCCCTTGATGCGCGCGCGCGACCTCGGCGCGCCAGCGCGCTTCTGCGGACTGGGCGGACAGGTCGGGCGCCTTTGGCGGAGGTAAAACCATGCGCGCTCGACTCTCGGACGGCTACGCCCAACTTATCGGGGCGGGAGACGCATCTTGGCCGGTCGCGCGGAGGACGCAAGCGTCGCGAGCGGGGGCATCCCGCTCGCGCTGGCCTCGGGCGCGCAAAGCTCGCTATTTGTTGGCCTGGTTCAAATGGTCGAGAGCCGATTCAGCGGATTTGGTGGCGATCTCGGCATGGCCTTGCTTGCCATGGTCGATGGCGTCCTTCAGGTCCTTGATCGCTGCTTCCGTATGAGGGTTGGCTTTCTCCTTTTCGCCCGCCTCGGCATGGCCAAGCGCGACCTCGGCATGTTCGGCCAGAATGGCGGCGTGGCCTTGCTTGCCATGATCGATTGCGACTTGCGTGTGCTTGATCGCCTCGGCGATATGGTTCTCGGCGGCGAAAGCCGCGCCGGACGCTAAAAGCGCAGCGGAGCCGAGGGCTAAGGCGAAGGCGGCGCATCTACGTGAAATCATTGATCCTCTCCCAAAAGTTGATCAGCAAATACGCTGCATGACGCGGCTGCCGGCTTGGCCGGAGGATGTGCGCGGGAGTCGATGTTCGTTAACGCCAAACTCGTGAAAAAGGTCGACCAACCCCGTCGGCTTTTGCGCCCGAACGAGATTGCGCGCTTCCAGGAAAAATTCAGCCGCGCGTTATAGTTGACTTTATCTATCTATAAGGTCAAGAAAACAGCGTCCCTGCTTGTCCTCGGTTTCGACGATCCAAATATCCGGGTCGAACTGGACTTCCCTCGCGAGTTTCGATTCCGCTTCCGCTGGATCGATCCAGGGCTCGCGATGCAGCCTGGAAAAGACGCGGTCCTGTCCGTCTACGGGTTCATGCGCAGGCCCCGGTCCATAGACGGCCGCTGCGCCGTCGAGCCGATCGATCTTGACGAAGATCGCGCCGGCTTCCGCCGCGCCGCGCCGACGCAGCACCGCATAGGCGCCTTCATGAGCGCAGCGCCGCAGATAGGCTGCGACCCAAATATCCGCGCGCAGCCGCATGGATTCTCCTAACGGATCGAACGATGGCGCGGGAGGCGCGGGCGCAATGCCGCTTAATCCTCCGCGACGAGGCCTGACTCGAGAAGCGCCAATCGCTGTCGCAGCCTTTCGAGATCGTCATTTAGAAGCCGTTGAGCGCAGCCTGCAATCAGTCTTTCGCCGCGTTCGAGCAGTTGGCGACGAATGTTCGTCTCTTCGACGACGCTGGCGATATCGCAAAGCGCACGCATCAGCCGAAGGCTTACCGCGGCGTCGGCGACCGAATAATGCCGGATTTGCTCGAAGGCTAGATCGAGCAGGCCTGGAAAATTGGCCCAGGGGATCATCACGCGAAGCACATGAGGAGGATTGTAGAAATAGCTCCGCGGCGGTTCTCTTTCGATCCAGCGAATGAGGATGCAGCTGAGTTGATCGACGCAGCTGATCGCGGTGGTCGGATCGTTGATCGCCGGCGAGATCGCTCGCAACGCGATGTCCACGATCTGGACGATGCCGAATTCGACGTCTTGCTGCATCGTGCGCGCCGGACCGATGTCGATTGCGGCGAGGAGCTCGAGCGCGCGTTGTGGCGGCGCGCGATCGCCATGCGAAACCCGCAGCAAGGCGACGCCTTCTGGAACGAAATGGCCGACCCTTCGCTCCAGCCGCAAGCAGATTCGATAGGATTTGGCGAGCGCACGAAGTCGATCGATGTCGACAAAGCGGATATATCCCGATTGCCGACTGACGATCACTGAGTCGAGCTTCTCGGAAAATGTTCCAACGGCCGCTTCGAATTGCGCGGTCCGGCGCGGTTCGGGCATGAGGGAGTCGATGACGAGTTCTGTCTCGCGCCGAATGCGGTCGACGATATGATTGACGCTGATGGCGTTGGAAATATGGTGGATGAAATAGATCAGCCAGCCGACGCAGATTGGCGCGAGCAACATGGCCCCTGTCACCGTCGCGACTGGAGCGAAGGATGTCGGCAGCGAACGGGCGGCGGGCAGAGCCGCTATGCAATAAGAAAACGTGCCGAGAAAGATTCCGAGCGTCCATTGCGTCGCGCGATCCCGGACGAAGCTGACCAGGATTCGCGGAGAAAATTGCGTCGACGCGAGCGTTAGGGTCATTAAGAGAATCGCGAAAACGATCGAGACGACCGTCATGACCGATGTAGCTATGGCGGAGAGAATAACTTGGGCGACTTGAGGATCGCCATGCGATGGAAACAAGATCTCCGGCACGAAGGCGCTGATCTCTGGATTTTGCTCTTCCAATGAAGAAAGAATCGCGCCCGCCGCACCGAGCGCAAGCGCGATGATGAAGGGCCGAATCAGAAACCCGCCGCGGAAGGCGTAAACTGCGGAGCGAATCAGGACGGGCAGGCTTCTGGCCATCAGCGACGACGCCTCGACAAGACGCGGCCGAGCAAGGTTTTGGGCGGCCGCCGAGATAATGGATCGCATTTTGACATATTCGCGAGGCGTGCATTCACGATTATCGCGCAGGCTTCCATTGATTGACGCGATGTGGCTAATCGCGGAACATCTATGCTCGCAAGGAGACGCCTATGGCCGCGCTCGAAAATGTTCTGGCCAAGATCGACGACAATCTCGATTCGGCCCTCGGACGGCTTTTCGAGCTGCTCGCGATCGAGTCCATTTCCACCGATCCGGCCTATGCCGGCGATTGCGCCGCTGCGGCGCAATGGCTTGTCGACGATTTGAAAGGGATCGGCTTCGAGGCGTCGCTACGGCCGACGCCCGGCCATCCGATGATCGTGGCGCAGGCCAAGGCGAAGCGCCCGGACGTGCCCCATGTGCTTTTCTACGGTCATTATGACGTCCAGCCGCCGGACCCGCTCGAGCTCTGGCAGACGCCGCCCTTCGAGCCGCGCATCGCCGATGCGGAGACGGGAAAGCAGATCGTGGCGCGCGGCGTCGCCGATGACAAAGGCCAGCTGATGACCTTTGTAGAAGCTTGTCGGGCCTTCAAGGAGACCGGCGAGCTGCCCTGCCACGTCACCATTCTCGTCGAGGGCGAGGAGGAGACCGGCTCGCCTTCGCTGCCGGGTTTTCTCGCCGCCAACAAAAAGGAGCTCGAGGCCGATCTCGCGCTCGTCTGCGACACCGGCATGTGGAATCGCGAGACGCCGGCGATCACGACCATGCTGCGCGGCCTCGTGCTCGAAGAGGTCGTTATCCAGGGGGCCGATCGCGACCTGCATTCTGGTATTTTCGGCGGCGCCGCGGTCAACCCGATCCATGTGCTCGCCCGCATCATTGCCGATCTCCACGACGCGCAGGGCAAAGTCGCCTTGCCGGGGTTCTATGACGGCGTTTTCGAGTTGCCGGAAGAGGTCGGCGCGCAATGGCGCGAATTGCACGCCCATGAGAGCGATTTTCTCGCGAGCGTCGGGCTTTCCGTTCCGGCTGGCGAGGAAGGCCGTAGCGTTCTGGAGATGGTCTGGTCGCGCCCGACCTGCGACGTCAATGGGATCATCGGCGGCTATACGGGCAAGGGCTCAAAGACGGTTCTCCCGGCGAAGGCCAGCGCCAAATTTTCGTTTCGGCTGGTCGGCGCCCAGGACCCCGAAAAAATCGCCGAGAGCTTTCGCGCCTTCGTTCGCAAGCGGCTGCCGGCGGATTGCCGCGTGGAGTTTATTTCACATGGCGCTTCGCGCGCTCTGCAGTTGCCGTTCAGCTCAGAGGCCCTTTCACGGGCGAGCCGGGCGCTCCTCGCCGAATGGGGAAAGGAGCCAGTTTTCGCCGGTTGCGGCGGCTCGATCCCGATCATCGGCGCGTTCAAGCAGGATCTTGGCATGGACAGCTTGATGATCGGCTTCAGCCTCGAGGACGACAGGGTTCATTCCCCCAACGAAAAATATGAGCTCTCCTCCTTTCATAAAGGCGCGAGAAGCTGGGCGCGGGTCTTGAACGCGCTGGCGGTGTGAGTGACGCATAGGCTCTCCGGCGTGCGGTCAAGATTGCTTGAACCCGACGCCATTCTCGCTCTGGCGTGTCGCATCGAGGCGCGCCGCCCGTTACAGGTTTGCAGCCATTCTAGCCAATGGCAGGACCTAAGAGGATGTGAGATGACAGCCAAAGTTTTCGCCCTGGGGATGGGCGTCTTTGTTATGCAGGCGTGGTTTCTCACCGCCGCCGCGGAAGACAACCTCGTCACAATCGTCACGCCCGCCGATGGCGCGACGCTCGAGGCCAAGCATTCCACCAAGCTTGAATATGAGGTGAAGCCCGTCGTGAAGGCGGACCATGTGCATCTTTATGTCGATAACGACGAGGCCGCCATGTCGCATACGCTGAAGGGCAAGTTCACTCTTGGACCGCTCAAGGCTGGAGAGCATAAGGTCTGCGTCCGGCCGGTGAGCAAGATGCATGCGCCGATCGGCGCGGAAAGCTGCATCAATGTGACGGTGAAATAGGGCGCATGGAGACGGAGAACGCATTCTACGCGGGCGTCCAGATCATCCATAATTTCGGCGCGGCGACCGTCGCCGCGGCGCCCGTCGCGGCCCTTTGGTTTCGCGACGCCCGGGCGGAGGAGCTTCGGCGGCTGGCTTTTCTGACCTTTTTCGCCTGGCTGATTCAGGCCGCGAGCGGGGTCGGCTTTGGGACCATAAGCTTTTTCATGGAAGGCGAGCTGCCTGAGATCCATCATCAGGCGCGCATCGCGCTCATCGTGAAGATTCTCTGCGCGGCTTCGGCTCTGATCCTTCTTTCCATTCATTTTATCAGGCGGACCGGCGCGCCGCCGGGTCCGGCGTCTTGGCGCGCCTTGGCCGGCTTTGGCTTCACCGCGCTCGCCGCCGCCGCCGTGCTGCGGTGGTTTTCCTGAAAGGCTTTGATCGGGGCCGTACGTTCGACGGGCTGAACCCGCTTTCTCTCGCGCGAGCTATTCTGTTTAGCGTCTCAGCTTGACGCCAAAGAGGCGCAGACCGCCGGCAAGCGCGACTCCATAGACGACGGTCCCCGCGAGGCCGAGGATGACGAGTCCAGATGCGTCGGCGAGGCGGCCAAGCCCAGCCGAAAGGCGCGCTGCCGGCAGGGCCGCGAGAAGCGCGAAGACGGCGAGCGCGGCGGAAGCAGATGTGACGGTCGTCGCCGTTTTCCACAACAACAGATCGAGTTTCATCGAGCCGCGCCGAAGGGCGAGCAGGACGAGCAGCACGAGATTGATCCAGGCGCCGACAGAGGTCGCGCTCGCCAGCGCTACGGCGCCGAGCGACGTATATTTGAAAAGGACGATCTTCAAGGCTACGTTGATCGCGACCGAAAACAGAGCGATCATCATCGGCGTCCTGGTGTCGCCTTGCGCCTGAAAACTCGCCACCGCCGAGCGCACGAGCACAAAGGCGACGAGGCCGAAGCCATAGGCGGTGAGCACCGCGGCCGAGGCGTCCGCCGCCTCCGCCGTGAAGGCGCCGCGCAGAAAGACCCCGCGCATGATGAAATCCGGGATCATGATGAAGGCGACGAAGAAAGGCGCGGCGAGGACCAGGGACAGCGCCATGGTCCGCGTTTGCGCCTGCAGCGCGGCGGCTGGCCTTCCCGCTGCGAAAAGCTTGCTCATCTCAGGCAGGAGCACCGTGCCGGCGGCGATGCCGATCACGCCGAGCGGCAGCTGATAAATGCGGTCGGCGTAATAGATCGAAGAGGGGCCGCCGGTCGGCAGCATGGAGCCGATGATCGTGTCGGCGAAAAGCGCGATCTGGGTTCCGGCCGAGCCGATGACCGCCGGGCCGAGTATGGTCAGGAAGCGTTTGACATGCGCCGTCAGAGCCGGAAAAGCGATGCGCTCGATTATGCCGGCGCGATACGCCGCGTAAGAGGTGAGCGCGAGTTGGAGAAGTCCCGAAAAGGTGAGGCCCCAGCTCGCCGCGGAGCCTGCGTTGGGAAAGAAAAACGCAATGGCGAGAAAAGCGATCATGGAAATATTCATCAACACCGGCGCGAAGGCGGCGGCGGCGAAATAGCCATGCGCGTTCAGCGTCCCTGACTGGAGCGTCACGAGCGTGACGAACAACAGATAGGGAAAGGTGATGCGCGTCATCGTCACGGTGAGCTGAAACTTCTCTGGATCGTCGCGAAAGCCGGGCGCGAGAAGATCAATAAAGGATGGGGTGAAGGCCCAGGCGAGCGCGAGCAACAGGATTTGCGAGGCGAGCAGGCCTGAAAAGATCTGGCCGGAAAAAATGCGCGCCCCTTCGAGCCCTTCGGATTGGCGAACCTGCGCATAGCTCGGGACATAGGCCGAATTGAACGCGCCTTCGCCGAAAATGGCGCGAAAATGATTAGGCAGGCGCTGCGCCACGACAAAGGCGTCGGCGATGAGGCCGGCGCCGAGGACAGCGCCGAGAACCATGTCGCGCAGAAAGCCCGAAAATCGGGAGAGAAGCGTGTAGCCGCCGACCGAGACGAAGTTCTTCAGCATCGGGCGCTCAGACCCAATCCGACGGCGGCAGCCGGTTGTCCTCGGGGAGAGGCGCGACGCCGATGCGCTCCTCGATGAGATAGAGAGGCCGCCGCTTCACCTCCGCGAAAATGCGTCCGACATATTCGCCGATGACGCCGAGCGACAGGAGCTGAATGCCGGCGAAAAAGGTGATCGACACGATCAAGGACGCGTAGCCGGGAACGTCGACGCCGAAAATAAGCGTGCGGGTCAGAAAAAACGTCGCCATGGCGAGCGCGAATATGGAGGTCGCGACTCCGATATAGCTCCAAACCTTGAGCGGCAGGGTCGTGAAGGACATGAGTCCGTCGAGCGCGAAATTGGTCAGCTTCAAATAGCTGAATTTGGAGGAGCCATGCGCGCGCGCCTCGACCTCGAAAGGCGCACCGATTGATTTGAAGCCGATCCAGGCATAGAGCCCTTTTGAGAAGCGTGCGTGCTCGCGCATGGCGCGCAGCGCGGCGACGGCCTGCGCGTCGAGAAGGCGAAAATCACCCGCGCCTTCCGGCAGGCTCGTTTCCCCGACCGAGCCGAACAGGCTATAGAATCGCTGGGTCAGGAGGCGACGCAAGGGGCTATCGGCGGCGCGGTCCGTGCGCTGGCCAAAGACGTTCTTATAGCCTTGGCGCCAAAGCGCGACGAAGGATTCGATCGCCTCGGGCGGATGTTGCAGATCGGCGTCCATAATGACGGTGGCCGCGCCCCGCGCATGGTCGAGCCCGGCGGCGATCGCGACCTCCTTGCCGAAGTTTCGGCTGAGCGAGAGGGCGCGGATGCGAGGGTCGCGCGCATGGGCCGCGCGCACGATCTCCAAGGTGTCGTCGGTCGATCCATCGTCGACGAAAATCACTTCGAAGGAGGCCGCGCAGCGCTGCAGCACGGGCGCGAGCCTTTCCAGCAAGGGCCCGATATTCTCGGATTCATTATGGACGGGCGCGACCACGGAAAGCTCCGCATCCGTCGCTCCGGGGTCGGATCTCGTCATCGAGGCGTCCTCATGCGAAAGAGCGATTCAGGCGAGCAGATAAAGAGAAGTCGAAGGCGAAGAACTGCCGCGCGCCTCGGCGAAAAGCCGATCAAATTTTTCAAGGGCATGCTTTAGGGCGGGATGCGAAAAAGTGGAATTTGAATTTTTCGCGCAAGATCCGGCTCTCTGTTGGAGAATCGTACATGTTTCAGGCTTTCGGATATTTCCATCCAAACGCATCGTGATCTAGTCTGCGCCACCGAATTGGGCAAGACGAGGGCGCGGACGAGGCCATGGTCCTGCAACCTCGCCGGAAGGATTTCATTGGTTCATGCGCCCGGCCGAAGCCTCTTTTTCCATCAATCTCTGCGCCGATGATTTCGCTTTGTCGCCGGGCGTGAGCCGCGGCATTCTCGAAGCGATCGCCGCCGGGCGCCTCAGCGCGACGAGCGTCATGACGACGAGGCCCGCTTGGCCAGAGGGCGCTCGCGCGCTGAAGCCGTTCAAAGGCGAGGTCGACATCGGGCTGCATCTCAATTTGACGCTCGGCGCGCCGCTTAGCCTTATGCCGAAATTCGCGCCTTCAGGCGGGCTGCCGGGCATTGGGGCCGTGCTCCGCGGAGCGCGCAAATCCGAGCTGCCGGAGGCCGAGATCAGGCAAGAAATCTCGCGCCAGATCGACGCCTTTCAGGAGCATTTCGGGGCCGCGCCCGATTTCGTCGACGGACATCAGCATGTCCAGGTTCTGCCGCAGATTCGCGGTTGGCTTCTCGACGCCCTGGAGGAGAAAGGTCACGCTGGCAAGCTCTGGCTGCGCGACAGTGGTGATGACCCGCTCTCCATCCTGCGGCGGGGCGTCGAGCTGAAGAAGGCGCTAGCGCTCGCATGGCTGTCGAAGGGCTTCGCCCGAGAGGCCCGCGCGCGCGGCTTTTCGGTCAATTCCGGCTTTTCCGGCTTCTCGAGCTTCGACGCGGGGCGCGACTATGCCGCCGATTTCGTCGCCTATCTGCGCGCGCCGGGACGCCGCCATCTCATCATGTGTCATCCCGGATATAGCGACGAGGAGCTGGTTCGGCTCGATCCCGTGACGGTCACGCGCGAGCGTGAACTCGCTTTTCTCCTGTCGCCTGCCTTCTCCAGCCTGCTCGCAGCCAGAGGGGCGAAGCTTGCGTCCTTCGGCGTGATCGAGGGAAACAGGCTTTGATGCGCCAGAGAGCAAGATTCCGCGCGACTCCGAAGGATGGCGTCGCCTGGGTGACCGGGGCGAGCGCCGGCATCGGCCGCGCCGTCGCGATCGAGCTTGCCCGTCGCGGCTATAGGGTCGCCGTCACGGCGCGTCGCGAGAGCGAGCTCGCGGCATTGGCGGCGGAATATAAAAACATCTTCGGCTTTCCCGGCGATATAGGCGAGCGCGCCCCTATGGCGGCTTTGGTCCATGAGATCGAGGCGGCGCATGGGCCGATCGCGCTCGCCTTCCTGAACGCGGGGGTTTATTTTCCGGCCGAAGCAGAAAGCTTTACCGCAGCGCTGGCCTGGCGGACGTTCGAGGTCAATGTCGGCGGGACGCTTAATTGCCTCGATCCTTTGCTTGCCGCGATGGAGCGGCGCGGCAGGGGCCAGATCGCGATCAACGCCTCACTCGCGGGCTATGGCGGAATACCGGGATCGGCCGCCTATGGCGCGGCCAAGGCGGCTCTGATCGCCATGGCAGAGGCCTTGAAGCTTACCCACGACTCTACAGGCGTTTCGTTTCAAATCGTGAATCCCGGCTTTGTCCGCACGGATATGACGGCCTACGCCACGCATTTCCACATGCCCTTCCTGATGGAGGCGGAGCAGGCGGCGCGAATCATCTGCGACGGCTTCGAGCGGACCGGTTTTGAGATCGCTTTTCCACGCCGGCTCGCCTATGCGTTCAAGGCCGCGCGGCTCTTGCCTTATGCGCTGTTTTTCCCGCTGATGGCGCGCGCGACGCGGCGGGCGCGGCCGCGGCGTCGCGTGAATTGAAGCGACGCGGTCGATCCAAGCAAGAATCGCGGGTCGCTTTCGACAGGTTCATCTCATGAGGGGCAGGCGATGATTCCCATCTCGACGGCTGATGCGATGGAGAAGCAAGTCGATCAATTGCAGAATGTCGTCAATGCGATGCTTCTCGCGGCCAGCGCTATTTTTCTGGCCGCCGCAGCCGCCGAAAGGAACGTCTCTTTTCTGGGCCTCAAAATGGAGACGGGCCAGGCGTTCAGCGAAGTGGCTTTGGTGTTCTTCGTCGCCATGCTCCTGGTGGGACAGCTGTTCGCACGCATCGCCGCCCTCGTGAGATTGGCCGACGCTCAGGAGGCGCCCAAGGTCCTGGCGGCGCTCTTCAATCATCGATGGTTCTTCAACCCGTTTTCATATTTCGGCGAGGATCTCTTCGCCATGTTGCATGATTCCTTGGGAATGGGATTGTTGACTTTCGTTTGGTGGCTGGGGCTGATCGCGATCGCGGAGCTTTGGAGTCACATGTCGCGTGAAGCGGACATGTGGGAACGCGGCCTTTGGTATGGTTATCTCGCTGCCGGTTTCGTCGCGCTCGCCAGCGTGCGCTATGTGCAGCGCGCCATTCGCGTAAAACTGGCTGATTTGGCGCGTGAATCCGACGACGCCGATCTACAGCGGCTTCGGAGGAGCTTCGATCGCGGCTTTATCGTCAAATATGCCATCGCATTTATGTTTTCGATTTTTGGCGCCGTTATCTATCATCAACTCGTTCATCATAATCTGTGAGTCCGTCATCCGTTCGCTTGTCTTCTCGTGCGCGGCCCGATTGCGCGGCGACAGGCAATTCATCTCTTGATCCGCGCGAAAGCTTCGAGCGCGCGCGTTCGCGCGGAGGCGTGGTCGACGATCGGCCGAGGGTAGGTTTCGCCGAGTTTGAGGCGCGCGGCGCTCAACACATGTGCGGGAGCCTCCCAGGGTCGGTGAATCCATTTCTCGGGGAGACGCGCGAGCTCGGGCACATGGCGGCGGACATAGGCGCCTGTCGAATCGAATTTCTCGCCCTGGAGCACCGGATTGAACACGCGAAAGAATGGGGCCGCATCGAATCCCGATCCCGCCGCCCATTGCCAATTCATGGGATTATTCGCGGGATCTGCGTCGCAGAGCGTATCCCAGAACCAGGCTTCGCCGACGCGCCAATCGCAAAGCAAATGTTTCACCAGGAAGGAGGCGGCGACCATCCGAGCCCTGTTGTGCATGAAGCCGCTCGTCCAAAGCTCGCGCATTGCGGCGTCGACGAGCGGGTAGCCGGTTTGTCCCATGCGCCAGGCGTCGAGCTCGGCTCGCGGCGGATCGCGCCAGGGGAGGGAATCGAACCGGCCTTGTAGATTTTTTGTCGCGACATCGGGGCGATGATAGAGTACGTGATAATTGAACTCGCGCCAGGCGAGCTCGGCGCGAAACTTGTCTGCGCCGCGCTCCGCCTCGGGTTGTTGCGCCTGCTGTCGCCGGACGCCATGAAATATCTGTCTTGGAGAGATTTCACCGAAGCGCAAATGCGGCGAGAGCCGCGAGGTCGCTCCCCGTCCGAGTTCGTCGCGGGCTGCGCCATAGGTCGCGAGTCCTTGGGCGAGAAAGCCTGAAAGGCGCTTTTGCGCGCCGCTTTCGCCTGGGGTCCAGGCCCTGCGAAATCCTTCGGCCCAATCCGGGCCTTGGGGGAGAAGCCCGAGGGCGGCGAGGCTCGCCCTCGCAGGACCGCCTCCTGGATAGAGCGCGGTGGAGAGAGCGCTTGGCGGGTCCAAAGGCTCGCCGGGATCGGGCAGGGCCGAGGCGGCGCGCCAAAAGGGCGTATAGACTCGATAGTAGGCCCCCGACTTTGTCGCAACCGCCTCCGGCTCACGCAGAAGCTGGCCGCCGAAGCTCTCGACCCGCGCGCCTGCGCTTGTCGCCGCGACTTCGATCCGGCGATCGAGAGCGATTTCCGCGCCGCCATAGCGACGCGTTATAAAAAGGGCGCTTGCGCCCGCCTCCGTGATAAGTTGCGGAACGAGTTTTTCGGCGTCGCCGCGCAGAAGGTCGAGCCGGCCGCCTATTTTTGCGAGGCCGTCGCTGAGCGCGGCCAGCGCGTGATGTAGCCACCAGCGCGACGCCGCGCCCAAAGGGCGCATGCCCCCGCCATCCTCGAAAACATAAATGCAGAAAACGGGCGCGCGGGTCTCGCAGGCGGCGCGCAAGGCGGCGTTGTCGGCGAGCCGCAGATCGTCGCGAAACCAAATGATCGCTGGAGCGGGGTCGCGCGCCTTCGCCATTTCAGGCTTATGTGGGCGAGAGAGCGGGTTGCGCCCGGGACGGCGATCGCCTAATCGAGCATTTTAGGGCGCAAGGATGCGGCGAATGGCCGAGGCTGATCTCCATAAGGACATTATCCGGCGTCACGACAAGGTCTTGATCGTCGATTTCGGCTCTCAGGTGACGCAATTGATCGCCCGCCGCGTCCGCGAGGCCGGCGTCTATTGCGAGATCGCGCCCTTTCAAGCGGCGGAGGCCGCTTTCGCTAGCCTTTCCCCCAAGGCGGTGATTCTGTCGGGCGGTCCCGCCTCCGTGCATGACGAAGGCGCGCCGCGCGCGCCCGACGCCGTGCTGAAGGCGGGCGTCCCGGTGCTCGGCATCTGCTATGGCGAGCAGGCGATGGCGGCGCAACTCGGCGGCAAGGTCTCGGCCTCGCATCATCGCGAATTCGGCCGCGCCGAAGTCGAGGTTCTGGCGCAAAGCGCGCTGTTCGACGGCGTCTGGCAAAAGGGTGGCCGCTATCCCGTCTGGATGAGCCATGGTGACGCCGTGACGGCTTTGCCGCCAGGCTTCGCTCGCATCGCGACCTCGCCCAGCGCGCCGATGGCGGCCATAGCCGACGAGGCGCGGCGGCTTTATGGCGTGCAATTTCATCTCGAGGTCGCCCATACGCCGGACGGCGCCAAGCTCCTCTCCAATTTCGTGCACAAGGTCGCGGGGCTCCAGTCCGACTGGACCATGCGGGCTTTCCGACAGGAGGCTATCGCGGCGATCCGGGCGCAGGTCGGCGCGGGCCGGGTCATTTGCGGCCTTTCGGGCGGGGTCGATTCGGCGGTCGCCGCCGTCCTGATCCATGAGGCGATCGGCGATCGGCTGACCTGCGTCTTCGTCGACCATGGGCTTTTGCGCCAGGGCGAGGCTGAGGAGGTCGTTGGTCTTTTTCGCGGCCATTACAATATTCCGCTCGTTCACGTCGAAGCGCAGGATCTGTTCCTCAACGCCCTGATCGGCATCCGGGATCCAGAAGAGAAGCGTAAGACGATCGGGCGGTTGTTCGTCGCCGCCTTCGAGGCCGAGGCCAAGAAGATCGCGGCCGACGGGCGCGGCGCGCCGGAATTTCTCGGCCAAGGCACGCTCTACCCTGATGTGATCGAAAGCGTCTCCTTCAGTGGCGGGCCGTCGGTCACAATCAAGTCGCATCACAATGTCGGCGGCCTGCCCGAGCGCATGAATATGAAGCTCGTCGAACCTTTACGCGAATTATTCAAGGACGAGGTGCGCGCGCTTGGCCGCGAGCTAGGCCTGCCCGAGGCCTTCGTCGGCCGCCATCCGTTTCCGGGGCCGGGCCTCGCGATCCGTTGTCCCGGCGGGATCACGCCGGAAAAGCTCGAGATTTTGCGAAAGGCCGACGCCATCTATCTCGACGAGATCCGCAAGGCCGGGCTCTATGACGAGATCTGGCAGGCCTTCGCCGTGCTTCTGCCGGTGCAAACCGTGGGCGTCATGGGCGACGGGCGGACTTACGAATTCGTCTGCGCCTTGCGCGCCGTGACCTCGACCGACGGGATGACGGCGGATTTCTATCCGTTCGACATGGGCTTTCTCGGCCGCGCGGCGACCCGCATTATCAACGAGGTGAAGGGCGTCAACCGCGTCGTCTATGACGTGACGAGCAAGCCGCCGGGGACGATCGAGTGGGAGTGATCTAAGGTCGTTTCAGACCATCTCGCTCCGTGCCAGAAATCGCACGATCTCTTTGACTGACAAGGATTATTTTTCCCACCCCGTATCGCTGCATGTCACCCTAACCCGGCCACTTTGTTGGTAGCGATGTTGGTATGGCGCAGGATGGTCGAGAAACGGGCTCGCGCTACCAACAACCCCTCTTGTTGGTATCCGTTCGCCCCCGGGCCGGATGCGGATTTATGGGCGATCTCACTGATAAAGAACTGAAAAATCTGAAGCCGAGGGCCAAGCTCTACAAGGTGACGGACCGCGACGGGATGCACGCGGCCGTCACGCCAACCGGGGTCATATCGTTCCGGTACCAGTACCGAGTGAACGGGCGGCAGGAGGTGTTGACCATCGGCCGGTATAGCGCCGAGGTGGCGCGCAAGCTGACACGGGCGCCTGACGCGCTGGAATACGGAATGGACGTGTCGCTTGCTGAGGCCCGGACGCTGTTGGCGCGTGCCCGGCGTCAGGTCGAGCGGGGCGAGTCGCCGTCGAAAGCGAAAGTGGAGAAGCGCACCGCATCAGCCGAGGCGTTGTCGTTCGGCGGATGGGCGGAAGCCTACTTCAAGCACAAAGCCGACCCTAAGTCGGGGGCCGAGAAACTGGCTGACAGCACCCTGGCGATGCGCCGATCGGTCTATGATCGCGCCATTGCCGGAGAGTTGTCGAAGCTCAAGCTGGGGGAGGTGACGCCGCAACGCCTCAAACGTCTGTGCGACGAGGTTAAGGAGAAGCGCGGGCCAGCCGTCGCCGTGCATGTCCGCGAGGTCGTATTGCTGGTATTCCGCCATGCCCAGGGAAGCGGGCTGGACGTGAGCAACCCGGCCGAGTCGATCCGCACCAGTGCCATCGCCACCTTCGAGCCGCGCGAGCGCGCCCTGTCGCCATCCGAGGTTCGCGCGGTCCTGGCGGCTTTGGATCATGTGACGGCGGCGCCCACGCTGCGCTCAGCGGTGAAGTTTGTCCTGCTGACCGGCGTTCGTAAGTCGGAGTTCATCGACGCCACATGGAAGGAAATCGACTTCGCCGTCGCGCGCTGGACGATCCCGGCCGAGCGCATGAAGGCCGGCAAGGCGCATGTCATCCCACTGAGCGATCAGGCGCTCGACATTCTGACGGCGTTCCGCACCATGTTCGGCGCCAGCCGATACCTGCACCCCGGTCGGTACGATGGCGATACGCCCATAAGCAACGCCACTCTCAACCGCGTGATCGATACGGTTGTGGAGCGTATCCGCGAGGATGACCCGGACTTTCAAAGCTTCGGCGTTCACGACCTGCGCCGCACGTTTTCGACCGGCCTGAACCGCGCCAAGTTCGATGATCGCTGGATCGAGATGAGCTTGGCTCACGCGCCTCGGAACCGGATCGCGGCTGTCTACAACGTGAACCGCTACCTCGCCGAGCGGAAGATCATGCTTCAGTGCTGGGCTGACATACTCGACGCTTGGGTAAAGGGGGAATCCGCAAAAGACCTGATCGCCGACGCGAAGCAGCGTGCCGCCGAGGTCCACGACGACGAACTGGACGACGATCTCTGAACTACGTGCGGCTCGCGTCTATTCTGTCATCCTCCTTCCGACCATTTGTCGGTTCATTGGTGGCTCGCCAGCCAGCGGGATCGGCAATCCAGCGGTCGATGTCGGATTCCCGCCAGCCCGCACCATTGACGCTGATCCTCACCTGGGCGGGGAACGTGCCCTCGGCGATCTTGCGGTAGATGGTGGAACGGGACAGACCGGCGCGGGCGAGAACGGTTTTCATGCGGACGATACGGTCTGCTACGAGCATGGTTGCGCTGCCTCCTGCTGGGTGTTTCTGACGATTGCAGAGACCAGACAGAGCGATGATTTGTTGTTGTGCAATAGACATTTAGAGGTCGTAGTAGTGTGGCGTAGAGGCGGCGGAAAATAGGATAGTTCTACAGTCCGATACCCCGGCCTCTGCCGAGGTCGATGCCGTGGCTGAACGCGAGTTCCCGACCAAGGCTGCGGCCCGAGTCGATTCCGATACCAAGGTCTCGCTTGCGGCCTTCGAGGATGGATTCAAGTTGGGGATCGCGTTCGAGGCTCTTCGCCATGTCGCCCATCGCCGACCGCGTGGACTTGTAACCGGACATGTCGCCCGCTTGGTACTGATGCCGGCTAGCGCGGTCGAGGCTCCGCCAACGCTCCACGAAGCGATCCGCACGAATCTGCGGATCGGTGCGCAGCTCGGTTTCGAGCTGGAGGGCGCGCACGGTGCGATTGACCTGGCCCGTGGCCGCTTCCGAGGCAAGCTCCGGGCTCTTCTTGTAGGCGGCTTCGGCGTCGTGCGGGCCGTAGGGCCGCACCTCCTCGAAGGCTTTGCGGGCGTCCTGCAATTCTGTCACCTGCTCCGGGCTGGCCCTGCCGCCCCGCTCCTGCGCCTCGAAGATCGCATCCACGGCGCGGGCATGGCGGACGAGCGCCCTGGTTCGGGCGCGGCGCAAAGCCTCCTCCGGGTCTGCCGCCTTCTCCCTTTCCGGCGCCGCCCGTTCCGGCTCCTGCCCGCCATCGGCGGGCAGGCGCAGGCCGTCGAACATGCCGCGCACCTTCTCGGGAACCTGCTTGACGATCTCGACCACCCGCTCCACCCGCTCGCGGAAGGTGATGCCGCGCCGCTCGGCGTAGCTCTGTGCCGGCTCGTAATCCGACGCCATGTCCTTGGCGCGGTCGCGCGACAGGGTGCGGACAAGCCTGTTCTCGTCAGCGAAGTCATCGCGGCCATAGTGCAGGTCCATGCCATCGCGGTGGCGCGACAGGGCGACATAGCTGCCGTGGGCGTCCAGGCCCGGCGTTGCCAGGACATGGGTGCGGTCCACTGTCATGCCCTGCGCCTTGTGGATGGTCGCGGCATAGCCGTGGTCGATGCGGTCGTAATCCTTAAGGTCAAACGAGATGCTGCGCCCGTCGTCGGTGCGCACGGACATGAATCGTTCGCTGACCTGCTCGACGGTCCCGAGCGTGCCGTTCTTCACGTCAAGGCCGCGCTCGTTTTGCAGGAACATGACGCGATCCCCGCTGGCGAAGCTGCGCGCGCCGCGTTCGACCGTCAGGCGCACGTCATCGCCCAAATCGCCGGCTTCCCGCATCCGCCCACGCGCCACCTCGTTTAGCGCGCGCACCTCGTCGTTGGTGTGGGTGAGGATGATGCGGCTCTTGTCGGGCGACGCCTGCCGCTCGCGGTCCCAGCGGTCGATCAGATCGTCGCGCGCCTGTTTCCGTGTCGGGGCGGCATGGACCATGCCGTGACTGTCATAGGCATGGATCGCGCCGCCGGTGCGGCCGGTCGCCAGATCGCGTGTGGCGTCGCGCTGCCAGTCCTCCCGCTGGCGGCGCACCTCGCCGATCTCCGCGCCGCCGTGGCGTTCGTGAATGGAGCGGAACGCCGCGCCCGCCTCGATGGATTGCAACTGCTGCGGATCGCCGACCAGCACGACCTTGGCGCCGGCCTCGGCGGCATGGGACAGCACGCGCTCCAACTGGCGCGTGCCGACCATGCCCGCCTCGTCGATGACAAGCACATCGCGGGAAGTGAGCACGTCGCGGCCCTGTCCCCAACCGTGTTCCATGCTGGCGATGGTGCGCGACGCGATGCCCGATCCGCTTTCCAGATTCTCGGCCGCGATGCCGGACAGCGCCACGCCCCGGACCTCGTAGCCCGCCGCTTCCCAGGCTTCGCGCGCCACGCCCAGCATCGCGCTCTTTCCCGTCCCGGCATAGCCGACGACGACGCCGAGATCGCGCCCGTCCGTGACATGCGTAAGCGCCTCGGCCTGCTCCCCCGAAAGCACAAGGCCGCGCGCTTCTGCGCGCGCCAGCGCCGCTTCGCGATCCGCATCACGCACGCCATGGCGTTCCGTCTCGGCCATGAGTTCGGCGGCGCGGTGCAGGCGCTGCTCGGCCTCGATCATCTCGCGGGTGGTGAAGCGGTCCGCGCCGCGTCCGTCCGCGCCGAGTTCGACCAGCTCGGGCGCGCTCCGCATCGCGCCCATGACTGCGTTGAACTGCTCGATTCCGTCGCTGTGCCGGTGCGCGAACATCGCCATGTCGCGCCGCGTGAAGGTCGATTGCTGGTGGGTGATCGCGTCGAACGCCACCGAAGGATCGGCGATGATCCGTGCGCCGTTGTTGCGCGCGATCTCGCGGTGCATGTCTGCGCGGTCGGCGGCCTCGATCCCTTCGCCCTCGATCCGCTGCGCGGTTGCGCCCATCTGGCTTTGTGGCTCCAGCGCGATGCCCTGCGCCTCCAGGCTGCGATGGTCGATGCGCGCGTCGATGTCGAGTTCGGCCAGCCGCTCGTTGGCCAGCTCCGCCCAGCGTTCGCGCCAACGCTCGACCATCTCGGTGCGGTTCCAGTCCCGCACCTTTTGGCCGAAGCCGTTTTCGTCCACGGATCGCATGGTCAGCATGACATGGGCGTGGGGCTTGGGCGTCCCGTCCTCGGCCATGTCCCAATGCACATTGAGGTCGGCGATCATGCCCTGATCGACAAACTCCGCCTGCACGAAATCGCGGGCGAGTTCGATGCCCTGTGCTTGCGTCATCTCGCGCGGAAGGGCAAACTCGACCTCGCGGGCGAGCTGTGCGTCCTTCCTGACCTCGAACGCCTCGACATCGTTCCAGAGCCGTTCGCGGTCGCTCCATTGTTCGGGCGCATCCTCCGGCAGCATGACCTCGGAGTGGACGACGCCGCGCTTGTTGGAGAAGTCGTGGCTGCGCTCAAGCCGATCGTCGCGCAGCCGAGAGGCCGAGCGGTAGGCGGCGGAGGCCACCGCGCTGGAGCCGGCCTTGCGGCCGATGACCTTGACGTGAAGATGATAGATCGCCATCGCGATCCGAACATCACCACGGCGAAGCGCACGTCGGAACGACGTATAAGCGCGCCCTCGAAACTAATTTCTCGGGACTGCTCGCGCCGTTTCAGCCCGTCCCGGCAACCTTACAGCATTGCGGCAGGCGCTCAACTATCATCGCTCCATCGACAGCTTATGGAGGATATGATGCGCAAGCCACGGGACTTCGACGCGGAACTGAGGTCGCTCGAAGACAAGGCGCGAGACCTGAAAGCCCGCAAGGTGCAGCAGCTTGGCGAACTAGTCATCTCGACCGGCGCCGACGCCCTCAGCGCCGACGAACTGGCTGGCGCGCTGATCGTGCTGGCCGAAACCAAAGATGCCGGAAAGAGGGAGGCATGGGCGAAACGCGGGGCCGCATTCTTTCAGGGCCGGTCGCGGCGACCTGCATCGGCGCCTGACCGCGACACGGGCGGCGCTGCGACGCAACCGGGCGGCGCGCCATCGGCATCAGGCGGCGCAGGCGCGTCATGACATGCGCACCTGGCAGGTCGAGAGTCGCAAGCGCACGCGGCATCTGATCGAGCTGGGTGGCCTCGTCGTCAAAGCCAGGATCGTGGACCTGACCGGCGATGATCGCGCCATGATCTACGGCGCGCTGCTTTGGATGGCCGACAAGCTCCAGAGCGACGAAGGGGAACACGCACGAAGCCTTTGGGCCGCGAAGGGGAAGCAGGCATTCGACGATGGCTAGACTCCAAACCGTTCCCGCATTTCCTTGGCCTTTGCCCATTCGTCGCCCGGTATCCGGTCGATCAGTTCCTTCATCACCTTGACGAAAGTGGCTTTGAGCGTCTCGTCGGTCAGCGCTTTGGCGCGATCCGTCGAAAGCAGCGGGCGCATGTCGGTGAAGAAGGTCGGATTGGCGAGTTTTTGGAACATGCGCTGCTGCGCTTCGGCCCTGGAAATCGCTATCTCCGCCTTCTCGATGTAGAGCCGGAAACATTCGACGATCCGGGCTGTGTTCAGCCCCTCGAACACGGTGAGCGCGTGATCGAGGTCGAACAGATCGCGGCCCTTGTTGCGCTGAAGCAAAGCACGCAGCTTGGTCGCCAGCATTTCCTCCCGCGAGAAAGTCGGGATTGCGGCCTCACCGGTGAACCACGGGTTTTCGGCGCCGAACGGAATCTCGATGGGGGGATCGTAGGCTTCGCGCTCGCGCGTGTTGATTTCGACCTTGAGGTTGATGCGCGCATCGGCGGGCTCGCCTTCCGCATTGACGCGAAAGCGGAGTTTGGGAGCGACGGGGCTTGGATCGGACTTTGCCTTGCCAAGCCACGGTTCCAGCACGGCGCGAATACCGTCGAGGACCGGACCAATCGGGCCGGCGCTCGCCCGCACGAGGTCGATGTCCTCGGAATAGCGCAGCGGCGCGGGGAAATGCAGCTTGTTGAGCGCCGTGCCGCCACGGAAGCGCAGTTCGCCGCGCAGGAACGGATCGGAGAAGATGGCGACAAGCGCGCGGCTGATGATGAGGTCTTGCTCGACTTGCCGCTGGCTTGCCCACGGCGCGACACGGTTCCAAGCGGTGATGTAATCCTGCGGGATCATTCGTCGATCTCCGGTGGTCGGCGAACGATCACGCGCCAGCGTTCATCGCGTTCGGATGGCGGCGGCGACAAATCGGGATCACCTGCCTGTTTGGGATCGAGTTCGACCCACGGCAGCGGCCCGCGCGCCGACAACGCCGCGAACATCGCTTCGGCTATCTGCGGGTGCCCCAACCTTCCGAGAAGGTGCCCAAGGCGCTGCGCGACCGCCTTCTCAAAAGCGCCCGACAGGGAGGCGAGCTTTTCCGGTTGCAGCCGTTCGGCAAGCTCGGAAAGCACCGTCGCGATGTTGTCCAGACCCGCGCCGGAATGCGGATAGCGCACCAGGTCGAGCGCCGTCAGTTCCGGCGAGGACAGCTTCATATAGCCCGATTGCGTCTTGCGGTCCTCGATCCCCGCCGACACCGCCGCCATGTCCTTGCGGTAGGAAAAGACGATCCGCGTCCGTCCTGCCTCAATTTCGGGCAGGAGTTTGTCCGTCACGACCTGAAACTCCATGACAGCCTGATGGGAAGCCCCGTGGGCCGCCGCCGCCGTCAGCAGCCCCACATAGTAGGGCCGCTTTTCATGGCGCATCAGGGCGTCGATGTACCACTCGGGCGGCGGCGCTCCCGTCGTGGAATGCTGGGGCGGCACGACCACATAGAAGCCGCGCCGGGGCCGGATGAGCTGGCCGCGCCGCTGCAATCGCTCGGCGGCGTCGAGGAATGCGCCCCGACTGATGCCGATTTCCTTCTGCGCTTCATCCGCAGAAAAGACTCCCCGGCCCGCAGCAAGCAGGCCGGAAGCGTAGGAGGAGAGGGCTGATCGTTCGACTCGAACCATATCTCATTATCCGCTCTTAACGCGGAATTCTCAATATGACTCTATGATCGGATCATCCTTAAAAATCCGCTTTCAGGGCCTGTTTTTCAATATGATGCTGCGGCGGCTCCGGTCCCCGCCACCGCTGCCCACCGCAAGGATGGACGATCACCATTATCTTCCCTGATTTTCTCCGATCTTCTATATACTTCTCCAACCACGTGTCACGGCAGGCGCATGACCGACGAAATCCTGACGATCCGGGAGGTGGCGGAACTTCTCAAGATCAATGAGAAGACCGCCTACAAGCTCGCCTCGGCAGGCAAGATTCCTGGCTTCAAGGTCGGTGGATCGTGGCGATTCCAGCGGCAGGAAATCGCAAACTGGATAAAGCGTAAGGTTGAGGAACAGCAGGGGGGCAGCGGGGGCGCATGACGAACGAAGCCGACACGTGCCGAAAATTCGTCGTGCCCAAGCTGCAATCCGCCGGTTGGGATAGCGACCCTCATTCCATCGCCGAGCAGCGCACCATCACGGATGGCCGCGTCATTCCCGTGGGCAAGGGTTTTGTCCGCAAGCCGCCCAAGCGGGTTGATTACCTGCTGCGCTTTACGCGGGATTTTCCGCTCGCCGTGGTCGAGGCGAAGGCCAGCTACAAATCAGCGACCGATGCCGTGCAACAGGCCCGCGACTATGCGGAAATCCTCGACCTCAAATACGCTTACGCCACCAACGGCGCCGAAATCATCGAGATCGACTATTTCAAGGGGACGGAAACGCGCGTTGCCGACTTCCCCACACCTGATGACCTTTGGCGGCGCTATCAGGCGGGCAGCGGAATCGACACGCCCGAGCGCGTGGAGCACCTGATCGCTCCCTACAACACGGTCGGCGACAAGCCGCCGAGATACTACCAGCAGATCGCCATCAACCGGGCGGTCGAAGCCATCCTTGCCGGAAAGAAGCGCCTGCTTCTCACCATGGCGACGGGAACGGGCAAGACCATCGTGGCCTTCCAGATTTGCTGGAAGCTCTGGTCGAGCCGCTGGAACACGACCGGAGAGCATCGCAAGCCGCGCATCCTGTTCCTTGCGGATCGCAACATCCTCATTGACGACCCGAAGGACAAGACCTTCACTCCCTTCGGGGACGCGCGCCACAAGATCGAATCCGGCGAGATCGTCAAAAGCCGGGAAATGTATTTCGCCATCTACCAGGCGCTGGCCGAGGACGAGCGCCGCGCCGGGCTTTTCCGCGATTATCCGCCGGACTTCTTCGACCTCATCATCGTCGATGAATGCCACCGGGGAAGCGCGCGGGACGACAGTTCGTGGCGCGTCATCCTTGAGCATTTCAAGCCCGCGTACCAGCTTGGCATGACGGCCACGCCACTGCGCGAGGACAACCGCGACACCTATCTCTATTTCGGCAACTCGATTTACGAATACAGCCTGCGCCAGGGCATCGACGACGGTTTTCTCGCGCCCTACCGGGTGCATCGCGTCGTCACCCAATGGGACGCCGCCGGATGGCGGCCCAGCAAGGACGAGGTGGATCGTTTTGGCCGCACGATCCCTGACGATGAATACCAGACCAAGGATTTTGAACGGGCCATCGCCTTGCGCGCCCGCACGGAAGCCATCGCCCGCCACCTTACCGACTTCCTCAAAAAGACCGACCGCTTCGCCAAGACCATCGTGTTCTGCGTCGATCAGGAGCACGCCTCGGAAATGCGGCAGGCGCTGGTCAACCTCAATGCCGACCTTGTAGCGCAGTATCCCGACTATGTGGCGCGCGTCACCGCCGACGAAGGCGCAATCGGGCGCGGTCATCTGTCCAAGTTCCAGGACCTCGAAACCAAAACGCCGGTCATCCTCACATCGTCGCAGCTTCTTACGACCGGCGTTGATGCGCCGACCTGCAAGAACGTCGTTCTGGCGCGCGTCGTCGGGTCCATGAGCGAGTTCAAGCAGATCATCGGGCGCGGGACGCGCCTGCGCGACGATTACGGCAAGCTGTGGTTCAACATCCTGGACTACACCGGGTCGGCCACCCGCATGTTCGCCGACCCGGACTTCGACGGCGATCCGGCCCGGATCACGGAAGAAGAAGTGAACGATGCCGGGGAAACCACCGCGACGACGGAGATCGTCCCCGAAGGGCAGGAACCGGAGCCTGCCCCACCCGAGGAAGGCGAACCCGGCGTGATCGAACCGCCGACCGGCGAGCCGCGCAAATTCTATTTCGACGGCGGCCAGGTCGAAGTCGTGGCCCACCTGGTCCACGAGCTTGATCCGAACGGCAAGCAGCTTCGCGTCGTCAAATACACTGACTACGCCGCGGAAAGCGTCCGGTCGCTTGCGCCGACCTCCGCCGAGCTTCGCAAGCGTTGGGCGGACGCAGACCAGCGCAGCGAGATCATCGCCGCGCTGGCCGAGCGCGGCATCGACTTTGACGTGTTGGCCGAACAGACGGGTCAGGCCGACGCCGACCCCTTCGACCTGCTTTGCCATCTGGCCTTCAACGCACCGCTTCGCACCCGGCGCGAGCGGGCGCAGCGCCTCAAGGCCGAGCGCAAGGACTATTTCGAGAAGTTCTCCCCCGAGGCGCGTCAGGTGCTGGACGAGCTTCTGGAAAAATATGCGGAACACGGCGATGCGCAGTTTGTCCTGCCCGACGTGCTCAAGGTTCCGCCCATCTCAACCCACGGCCAGCCCGCCGAAATCATCAAGCTGTTCGGTGGCCCCGACGAGCTTCGCCGGGCCGTAACCGACCTGCAAGGACTGCTCTATGGCACGAACTAAAGGGAAGAACGGCGCAGACGCCGCGCCGATGACGACCTCCCAGATGCTCGGGAGCCTGCTCAAGTCCGCGCGCGACATCATGCGCAAGGACAAGGGGCTGAACGGCGACCTCGACCGTCTGCCGCTTCTCACCTGGATCATGTTCCTGAAATTCCTCGACGACCTTGAGCGGCAGCGCGAGGAGGAAACCGCGCTATCGGGCAAGAAGTTCAAGGCGGCCATCGAGGCCCCGTATCGCTGGCGCGATTGGGCCGCCGATCCGCAGGGTGTCACGGGCGATGAATTGCTTTCCTTCATTAATTCCGAGGAAGCCGTGCGTGCCGACGGTAAGAAAGGCCCCGGCCTGTTCGCTTACCTGCGCTCGCTCTCAAGCTCCAATGGCGACAATCGCCGCGACGTGATCGCCACCGTGTTCAGGGGTGTCGATAACCGCATGAAAAGCGGTTATCTGCTCCGCGACATCATCAACAAGGTTGGCGGGATTCACTTCACGTCATCGAACGAGCTTCACACCCTCGGCGCGCTCTATGAATCCATGCTCCGCGAAATGCGCGACGCGGCGGGCGATTCCGGCGAGTTCTACACGCCGCGCGCCGTCGTTCGCTTCATGGTGGAAGTCACCGACCCGCGCCTTGGCGAGACCGTCCTCGACCCGGCCAGCGGCACGGGCGGGTTTCTGGTGGAAGCGTACAACCACCTTGAAAAACAGGTGAAGACAGTCGCAGACCGCAAGCGCCTTCAGCACGAAACCATCGCCGGCTGCGAACCCAAATCCCTGCCTTATCTGCTCTGCCAGATGAACCTTCTGCTGCATGGGCTGGACGCGCCACAGATCGACCCCGGCAATGCCCTTCGCTTCAAACTCTCCGAGATTGGCGAGAAAGAGCGCGTGGATGTAATCCTCACCAACCCGCCTTTCGGCGGCGAGGAAGAAAAAGGCATTCAGGGTAACTTCCCAAACGACCGCCAGACTTCCGAGACGGCACTTCTTTTCCTTCAGCTAATCATGCGCAAGCTCAAGCGCCAGCCGACGCCTGCGGGGAGGCCCGCCCGCGCCGCTGTGGTCGTGCCGAACGGGACGCTTTTTGGTGATGGCGTCTGCGCGCGTATCAAGGAAGAGCTAATCAAGGAGTTCAACCTTCATAGCATCGTGCGGCTGCCGAATGGCGTGTTCTCTCCCTACACACCTATCCCAACCAACATCCTGTTCTTCGACCGTTCCGGGCCAACGAAAGAGGTGTGGTATTATGAGCAGCCGTTGCCCGAAGGACGCAAGAATTACACCAAAACCCAACCCATGCAGTTTGACGACTTCAAAGACTGCATGGCTTGGTGGAGCAAGCGTGAGGAGAACGATCAGGCCTGGAAGGTGTCGGCCCAAGAGCTGCTCGCAACCAACTGTAACCTCGACCGGAAGAACCCGCGCGGGATGGTGGATTTAGAACATCTACCCCCGGATCAGCTTGCCGATGAGATTCTGACGAAGGAGCTGCGCATCGCCGAGCTAATGCGGGAGATCAAAGGCTACCTGGGTGCGCCGAAATGAAAGGGAGCGCCCAACGAGTAGCATTCAGAGAGATCATGCGGCCAAATCTACGGCGCTACCTCCTTGCAGCAGATGAGGACGCGAATCTCGTCGGTATGCGGCTCTATGGCGCCGGACCGTTTCACCGCGAACTCAAACCCGCGATGGCAATCATGAAGAAGAGCCATTTCGTCATCAGGGAAGGAGATGTTATCTACAACAAGCTGTTTGCATGGAAAGGCACGTTCGGGATTGTGCCGCCAGAACTCGACGGCATGTTCGTCTCCGACAAGTTTCCAACATACGAGCTCGACAGGGCACGCGTCTCTGAAAAGTACCTTACGTGGTTCTTTCGGCATCCCAACGTATGGGAACAGGCACGGGTCATGTCCACGGGCTCCGCAGCGCTCTCCAAACTGACACTCAATCCGCCGCGTTTTCTCGACCTTGCTATTCCGCTTCCAGACCTTTCCGAGCAACAACGGATCGCGGAGCGCATCGAGGAGTTAGCGACCAAAATCGGGAGCGCACGGGATGTACGGTCCAAATCAACCAGCGAATCCGAGAGTCTCCTATCCGCAGCGTGCGAGAGCATGCTCCTTCGCGCGGGCACGTCTGCGCCTATACGCAAGCTCTCTTCACTGGTCGATCCAGACCGGGGCATTTCATACGGAATAGTACAAACCGGGACCGAGTTTGAGGGGGGGATTCCAACGCTCCGAGCCGGCGACCTTCAATGGTTTCACGTCAACACCAGCGGAGTGAAGCTCGTCGATCCAGAAATCGAAAGAGGCTATTTAAGAACTCGCTTGCAAGGTGGCGAGCTTCTTTTGCGAATACGCGGCGGAGTTGGTGAGCTTGCTGTCTGCCCCGAGAGTATGGCGGGCGGAAATGTATCGCGTGAGATCGCGGTCATCCCTCTTACTGATGAAGTGCTACCTCGATTTGCGATGTTTCTGCTCTCGGCACGAAGCTCTCAGGCCAAGATGCACGGCAACGTGCGCGGAACCTCATATCTTGGCATCAACCTCAAGGACGTTCGAGAGCTGGAGATACCAGTGCCGACGGTATCGAAGCAGCAGGAGATGTTGTCCGATCTTGAGAGCCTCAAAGGTAAACTCGATACCCTCGCAAAGCTCCAAAACGAAACCGCCGCCGAGCTGGACGCCATGCTTCCCGCGATTCTCGACAAGGCGTTCAAGGGGGAATTGTGACGACATGGCCTACGACAAGAAGAATACAAATCACGAGCCGCCAGTTCCTGAGTCAGTCGAGTCGCACCCGGCATGGTTCCGGCTCGTCGACCAGTTGAACTGGTACGACGGCAAGAGTCGGTACTGCCAGCGTTGGTTCAAGGGCTTGAAGTTCACACAGATTGCACTGGCGGTCTTGATTCCAGCCACCAGCCTGCTGCCCGCGGAGTCGGCAAAATGGACGGCGTCCATCGCTGGCGCACTGATCGCTGTGATGGAGGCCGTGCAGCAGATGAATCAATACTCAACTCTGTGGGTAATGTACCGGGCTACAGCTGAACGGCTCAAACACGAAAAATACCTGTTCCTCTCCGCCGCTGGTCCCTACAAGGGCTTGGCTGAACCTGAGCGGCTTGTTGCGCTGGCTGAAAGGGTCGAGGAGCACGTCTCGACCGAACACGCCAACTGGTTCAATGAAACCCGCCGCGCCGCCACTGTGCAGAAGTCGGAGGGCGCGTGATGCCTGCCGCGCGACCCACGGTGCTGGCCATCGGAGCACGGTCGTTGCCGTTGCCCGTGTACTTCCCATCCATTTCTTCGGTGAAGACGGCGCTACGCCCGCAGGATTATTTGCAGTTGCTGTCGTCTCTGGGCGGGCTGAACGGCCAGTTTCTGGTATCAGCCTTTGACCTGACGGACGTCGATCAGCCGCAGTCAGCGCAACAGGCACTGACTTCTGCTCGTCAGGCGGGCATTATCACGTTGATGGATTCCGGCAACTATGAAAGTTTCTGGAAGGACGCGCAGGCAGACTGGAAACAAGCAAACTTTCATAAGGTTTTGGCCGATTTTTCCTGCGATCTGGCCTTCGGCTTCGATGAGCAGCAGCCACCGGCCAACGCGGACGATCACGTTGCCTTGATCGCGGAACGTTGGCAAGCAGATCAAGCCGCTGCGGGTAGCTGCCAGATCATCCCCATCGTCCACGCGTCGGCCAGTGAATTGCCGGCGCTGTGCGCGACTGTCGCCGCCAAGACTGGCGTCACGATGCTGGCGGTTCCAGAACGCAGGCTGGGCGATGGCGTTCTGGAGCGTGCCCGTGCCGTGAAGGCCATTCGGACGGCCTTGAACGGACTCAGGCGCTACGTCGTTTTGCATCTGCTGGGCACTGGCAACCCCATCTCCATCGCCCTGTACTCGGCAATGGGCGCTGACAGTTTTGACGGGTTGGAGTGGTGCCGGACGGTAGTCGATCATGAATCCGGCCTGCTTTACCACCTTTCGCAGGCCGACTTCTTTGCGGGTCAGACCGCGTGGGGCGATGACGACAAGCTGTCGTTTCAAGCGCGCACGCTGGCCCACAATCTCGAATTCTTCTCCGATTGGATGCGAAGGTTACGTGACGCGGTGAGTCAGGATCGACTATCGGAATTCTGCCGATCCAATCTGCCTCTGCGCGCTTCTCGCCATGTTGCCGGTGTCGCTGGCTGGAGCCAGCCATGACCGTGGACATCATCAATCAGACCATTCGCGCGATGTGTCTTGAGGTCGAGACGCAAGTGTCGGCCGTCCAGAATTGGCAACTGATGGCGGAAGAAGAATTTCTGTACGAAGCCGCGATCTGCATTTGCGGCAGCCAGATGGTGTTCGAGATGGCGGTGGCAACGGCGGATCGGCTGCGTGAGAAGAAGCTGCTCCAGCCTGCACCGCGCGGACGAAGCGCCCAAGTCATTGAACGAAAGGTTGTTGCGGCCCTATCCGATCCGCTGCCTGTTCCCGCGTGTAACGGGACGCAACGATGGGTTCGACCACGCTTCAAGAACCGGCTGGCGTCCTTGCTGGCCAAGACCATCGTTGAAATTTATGGGCAATCCAGAACGATCCGTGGATTTTTGTTCGATGCGCGGAATGCGAGGGAAGCCCGCGAAACCCTGATGCAGCACGTTTGGGGCTTCGGCCCCAAACAGGCCAGCCTCTTTCTACGCCGTGTTGGTTACTGCGCCGACCTCGCCGTTCTGGATGTCCATGTGTTGGATTATCTGCAACTGGCGCGCGGCCTGTCGCTGTCGCCCAGCAAGTTAGGCCGCCTCTCGCTCTATGAGGAAGTCGAGAACACCTTTCGGGAGATTTCTGCCGAATTCGGCCATTCGATGGGTTGCGTCGATTTGGCAACCTGGCTGACGATGCGCGTGGCCAAGAAGGAAGCTTTCCTATGAGTTTCGTGAACTTGGTTTCCGGTGGCCTTGATTCGACGCTAGTCGGCGTAATGGCGAAGGAGGAGGGTATAGAGCACTTCCCGCTGTTCATTGACTACGGACAACGGGCAGCCCGCAAGGAATGGGAAACCTGCAAGCTCGTCCACGACGCCTTGGGTCTTCCGGTGCCGACACGGATGGATTTATCGGGTTTCGGGCGCGTCATCGCATCTGGCCTGACCCGTCAGGAACTGGATGTCAAAGCCGATGCGTTCACGCCGGGCCGCAACCTGATCTTCTTGCTGATGGGCAGCGCGTATGCATATCAGCATGGCGCATCATCGGTGGCTATTGGCCTGCTGACAGAGGAATTCAGTCTGTTCCCCGACCAGAAACGGCAGTTCGTGACTCAGGCCGAAACCACCATCTCAGCAGCAATGGGGCGGAAGATCAAGGTGCTCACGCCACTGATCGAGTTCGGCAAGGCAGACGTGGTCAGGCTGGCGCAGGCCAAGGGCATCACGGGCACCTACTCGTGCCACACTGGTAATTCAGAACCTTGCGGGCGGTGCATTGCTTGCTTGGAATTTCAATTCGATAAGGAGAAATGACATGGGCGGAAGTTACGGCGGCGGCTTGGGCTCTCTGGATATTCAAAGTCTTTCGGAGAAGGTGAAACAGAAACTGACGGACGCCAAAAGCGACGCCAGCAGGCACGTTTTCATCAGCTTCAATCACGAAGATTTGGACGAGGTGAACCTGCTTCGTGGTCAAGCGAAGAATGACAAGGTCGATTTGCAATTCGACGACCATTCCGTCAAGGAGCCATTCGACAGCGCCAACGCCGATTACATCAAGCGGCAAATCCGCGACAAGATCGACCGCTGCTCGGTAACGGTAGTGTATCTTTCCGAAAAAACCGCCTCCAGCAAATGGGTGAACTGGGAGATCGAGGAGAGCATCAAGCGTGGCAAGGGTGTCATCGGCGTTTACAAGGGAGACAAGGCCCCGACCAATGTTCCCCCGGCGTTTCAGCAGAACGGCTGCAATTCCGTGAAGTGGGAGCACGCCGCGCTGATGAAGGCCATCGAGGATGCGAGTACGAAGAGATAGCCGGTGAGCGTTCTTGCTGGAATGGTATCTGGTGACGCTGCCTCAACGGGACGGGTGAGCGCCTCCACCATCCCCCGAAGCTCAGACTCCTTTGGTCTGCATTCTCGCGGACCTCGTTTATGATGCGCGCACGTTTATAGCGGGAAGGATCGCCATATAGAATCCGCGAATCCAGCCCCCTTGGCTTAGTGGTATCGCAGTTGGTATGGGTTTGGATCGTGGGTAGAAAGCCCAATAATTACAATGCGAACTCAAGCCTGTTGACCATCGAGTGGGAATGATTTCGGCCTCTACCGGCGGCCTGCCGTAAGCGACAAGGTCATGAACGCGCGCTATGGTCCGCTCGTCCGGCATTTGTGGGAAGGTCGCGATGCCCCAGATCTTCAACGGTCGCTACACGGCGCGCATCGACAAGCCCTTGGCGCTGTTTCTCATCGGCATGCGCCTCAACAAGCTCTGGGCGGTCCATAAATGGCTCCCGGTCTTCCTGGCCATGCCGCGCATGCTCGCGGAGCTTCGCCGCGATCCCAAGGCTGGCCTGCTCTCCCACCGCCTCTATTTCTCCGGGCGGGTCCTTCTCGTGCAGCAATATTGGGAGTCCTTCGACAAGCTTTTGGCTTATGCGCATGATCCTTCGGCTGCGCATTTTCCGGCCTGGAAGGCGTTCAACAGGGCCGTGGGGCGAGACGGGACGGTCGGCATATGGCACGAGACCTATCTCGTTGAGCCTGGCAAATATGAATGTCTCTACGCCAATATGCCCCGGTTCGGGCTCGCCGCAGCGGCGAGCCATGTCCCGGCCGAGGGCGCCTTGTCCCAGGCGAAAGACCGCATGCGGCCGGATTGATTTTCGTCGGACGCTGCGGTTTCGGAGCTGAACCGCAGCCCCAGTCCCTTCACGCCGAGGGGCTTCCCTCCGCCGACGCTTCGTGCAATGTCCTCTGCATAGCCTTATTTTCGCGCTCGAGAGATCCGAATGGCCGATTTTTTCCGTGAAGTCGACGAGGACTACCGCCGCGACCGCGCGGTCCAGTTCTGGACCAAATATCAATATTGGTTCCTCGGCTTCGCCCTTCTCGTCGTGGCGGCGACGGGAGCTTGGCGTTACTACAACCATATCCGCACGGAGGCGGCGGAGGCGGCCGGCGCGAAATATGAGGCCGCGATGCAATTATCGGTCGCCGGGAAAGCGGCGGAAGCCGAGGCGGCTTTCGACGAACTGGCGAAGACCGCGCCGAAGGGCTACGCGAGCCTCGCGCGCCTGCGCGCGGCGGATGAAATCGCGGCCCGCGATCCCGAGGCCGGGATCAAGGCCTTCGAGGCGCTGGCGGCCGACCAGACCTATAATGAAGATTTCCGCGATCTCGCCCGTCTGCGCGCCGCCGTCCTGAGCGCCGACCGAGGCGATCCGAAGGAGGTCGAGCAAAGGCTCGCCCCATTCGCGACCCAGTCTTTCCCCTATCGCAATACGATCCGCGAGCTTCTCGGGCTCGTCGCCTTCCGCCGCAATGATTTCGAGGCTGCCGGGCGCTGGTTCGACGCCATCGTCGCCGATCCGCAAGCCTCCTCGGCGCTGCGCCAGCGCGCCGACGCTTTTCTCGGCCTCGTCCAGGCGGGCGCTCTTTCGCCTGAGGCGCCGCCGGCCCAGGCCATGCCGCCCGCCTCCGCGCCGAGCGCGACGCCTGGCGGAGAAACCCCGAAAAAGTGATGTTCACGGTCGCCATCATCGGCCGCCCGAACGTCGGCAAGTCGACCCTGTTCAATCGGCTCGTCGGCAAGAAGCTCGCGCTCGTCGACGACAGGCCGGGCGTCACGCGCGACCGGCGCGAGGGGCAGGCGCGGCTCGGCGATCTAAGCTTCAAGATCATCGACACGGCCGGCCTCGAGGAGGGCGACGAAGTCTCGCTCGAAGGCCGCATGCGCGCCCAGACGGAAACGGCGATCGGCCTTGCCGACGCAATTTTCTTCCTCTTCGATTCGCGTCTAGGCCTGACGCCGGACGATCGTTTCTTCGCCAATCTCGTGCGGCGCGCGAATAAGCCTTTGATCCTCATCGCCAACAAGGCCGAGGGCCGGGCTGGCGGCGCCGGCGCGATCGAGGGCTATGATCTGGGCCTCGGCGATCCCGTGCCGCTCTCGGCCGAGCATGGCGATGGTTTCGCAGAGCTTTATGCGGCCTTGCGCGAGGCGCTGCCCGAGGCGACCGAAGAGCCCGTTGAGGCCGAGGGGGGCGAGGGGCGGCTGCAATTCGGCGACGACGAAGACGGCTCCGAACTCGACATCACGAAGCCTTTGCGGATCGCCATCATCGGGCGTCCCAACGCCGGGAAGTCGACTCTGCTCAACCGCATTCTCGGGCAGGATCGGCTGCTGACCGGACCGGAGCCCGGCCTCACCCGCGACACGATCGGCGTCGATCTCGAATGGCGCGGCCGTAAGGTCAAGATGTTCGACACGGCGGGCCTCAGGCGGCGGGCCAAGGTTGAGGACAAGCTTGAAAAGCTCGCCGGCGGCGATGCGCTGCGCGCCGCGAAATTCGCCGAAGTGGTCGTGCTGCTTCTCGACGCCACCATTCCTTTCGAGAAGCAGGATCTGACCCTCGCCGATCTCGTCGAGCGCGAGGGCAGGGCGCTCGTCATTGGCCTCAATAAATGGGACCTGATCGAGGCGCGCGGCTCAAAACTCTCGGAGCTGCGCGAGACAGCGGAGCGGCTGTTGCCGCAGGTGAAGGGCGCGCCTGTCGTCCCCGTGTCTGGCGCGACGGGCGACGGGATCGACAAATTGATGGAAGCAATCTTTCGCGCCCATGTGATCTGGAACAAGCGAATCGCGACGGCCAAGCTCAATCGCTGGCTCGAAGGCGCGCTGGAGCAGAGCCCGCCGCCCGCCGTCTCGGGGCGCCGGATCAAGATCCGCTATATGACCCAGCTTCGCGCGCGGCCGCCCTATTTCATCCTTTTCGGCAATCAGCTCGACGCGCTGCCGGCGAGCTATGAGCGTTTTCTCGTCAACGGCCTGCGCAAGGCCTTCGATCTCCCCGGCGTGCCGATCCGCATCTCCAAGAAGACGACCGACAATCCATATCGGGACAAGGCGACGCGGCGGAGATAGGGTTTGCTGTTGATGGGGCGGCAGCTTTTCGGCTTGAATTTCTGTTCGTGATCCATAGGCGAGATTGGCAAATCTGCATGCGTCGGCAGCTTTGCGCCCATCTGAAACATTCCGGGGCAGTTGTCGGCTGCTCAAAAACGGACGCGCTCGCCGCCGACAAACCGAATTCGAGAGCGCGTCAATTTAGGTCGGCAGCAGCACGTTTCTTCCCATGGGTGATAAGATCAGGCACATGCTGTCCAAGCGATACATAACGTCGGCGAGCGATTTCCCGATTGCCTCACGCACAGCCCTCTGAAACCGATGAGTAAGCCCGCACCGAAGTGCGGGGTGCTGGCAGGCCGCTCGCTGCTAAATAAAGAGCGCGCTATCATTCTAACCTGCCGCTACTATTTGATTCGCAGGATAATTTCCCTGAAGCGTCAATGCCCGAGAAGCATCATTACCTACCGATTTTCTATCAAGCGCGCTGGGCCGGTGCCGACGGGCAGGTGTGCGTCTACAAAAAGCCTTGCAACGAAGTGAGGGCGAAACGGCGTCACCCCGACTACCAAGGTTACGAACCGGACCTCTACACCATTCCGGGGGTCGAGTATGAGGCCGCTAGCCACCTTGAACGTCGGTTCTTTCTGCAGGCAGATAACGACGCAGCGCAGGCCCTTCAGACGTTCGAGCGCGATCCAAAGATCGCATTGGACAATCGTCTGAGAAGCGGTTGGTCGCGGTTCGTGATGTCGCTCATTCACCGAGCGCCGGAAGAGATCCGATATTTCTTCGATGAAGTAAAAAGGCACGTTCTGGACGCCGAACGCATGTTCGAGGAGAATTACGCGACGCTGAGGCTACCTACAGAGCCCCCGACTTTCGAAGAGTTCAAACGGAACCGTCCGACAAATCCAGCAGGGCGAGCCGCTGCGATGCTTATTCAGAAGATCATCGATAGCGATACCGTTGGAAATCACTTGAACAACATGATCTGGACGATCCTATCGCTGCCGACTTCATATACCTTTCTCCTGTCCGACCGCCCATTGATAATGACGAATGGGATGCTCAGGCCCGAATCACATCTGGCGTTGCCAATTGGCCCGAGAAAGCTTTTCATAGCTTCGAACGGGAATGAAATCGTACAGGAGGTGGCGCGCCGGCGGCCTGACGACCTTGTGTCGTTCGTCAACGATCGTCTGGTTAAACAGGCTCGTCGTTTCGTCATTGGTGTCGATGACCATCAGTTGCGCTTTGTCGCAAGCAGGTTTGGAGCCCGGTTGCCGAGCTCACCAACGGAACTCACAAAATTTCCTTCACCTGAGGAGATGAGGAAACTCATTCGCAGCGGTGGGTAGCGCACTCGACAATGAGCGAGCGTTTGATGCGATTCTAACGCTTAGACCATGACTGCATCAGAGACGGGCGAGAAATCAGCGAAGGTGCGCCGCAAGAAGCATGGATCAAAAACCGCCGCCAGTGAAGCACATTGGGCTTTACTGAGTTTCGCGCTCAAAAGCAGTCGTTCTGCTTACGGCCCAGTCCAGAAATTCAACCCGAGGTGCCGCGATCGCCGTCCGACGCTTGAACGCAGCCCTGGCGCGATGCGATAAATACTTTCCCGGCGGTCGCAGAATCGCCCCGCGCCAAAATATCGAAGGATAAGCCATGCCCTCTCAAGACCGGTTCGCTTGGCTGCGCCGCTTCCTTCTGCGCGCGGCGGAAGCCGTCGTCATCATCTATGTCGTTCTCGACGGGATCGTCACGCCGATCTTCCGGCCGGTTCTGCGATGGACGGCGCAGCTTCGGCTCATCGTCCGGCTGCAGGATTTCGTGCGGAGGCTCCCGCCATACGCGATCCTTGCTATGTTCATCGTCCCGCACGCCATTCTCGAGCCGGCGAAAATTTACGCCGTCTATCTCATCGGCTCGGGCCATCCGCGCGTGGGCTTGATCACGCTCGCCGTGACCTATTTCATCGGCCTCGTCGTCGTCGAGCGGATCTATCAGGCCGGCAAGGAGAAGCTAAGGACAATCGCTTGGGTCGCGAGGAGCCTGGATTGGCTCTTCGATTTTCGCGATCGGCTCATCGCCTGGGCGCGTTCGACCCAGGTTTGGGCCTTCGCGGTTGCGGCCAAGCAATGGGCGCGCGGCCTCATTACGCGGGCTCGCCTTCAAGTTGCAGCCTGGCTCGGGCTCAAGTCCGGCTGAGTTTGCCTCTGACTCGCCGGCGCTTGTAGGGCGCTCGCCGTCCGCCTATGTAGGGGACCATGAATGGCGCAGAGCTGAACAATCGACCGTCCGGCCCGCAGGCGGAATTCGGCCTCGAGTCGAAGGCCGTCCCGGAAGACGATGGCGACTTCGACGGGTTCGACCCGCCGCATCCGCGCCGGCGGCGGTTCCGGCCGGTGCCGGTCCGCATTATTCTTCCCAATCTCGTCACGCTTCTTGCGCTTTGCATGGGCCTCACCGCGATTCGTTTCGCGGCCGACGGCCAGTTCGAGATCGCCGTCATCGCCGTGATCGTGGCCGCGATCCTCGATGGCTTGGATGGGCGCATCGCCCGCGCGCTCCGCGGCACGTCGAGATTCGGCGCCGAACTCGATTCGCTCGCCGATTTTGTCGATTTTGGCGTCGCTCCAGCATTGATTCTCTATTTCTGGAGCTTGCATGAGTTCAAGAGCCTCGGCTGGTTCGCCGCGCTCGTCTTTGCGATCGCGGCCGCGCTCCGGCTCGCGAGATTCAATGTCATGCACGACGATCCGAGCGAGCCGGCCTGGAAGGCGCGCTTCTTTACCGGAATGCCGGCTCCGGCTGGCGCGATCGTCAGCCTCTTGCCGCTCTATTTGCATTTTTCCGTTCTCGCCATCCCGAACGTGCGCGACCTTGTTCCCTTCGAGATCGTCTACCTCCTGATCGTCGCCTTTCTGATGGCGAGCCGCATCCCCCATCTATCGGGCAAGAAGGTTGGGCGGGTGCCGCGCGAATATGTGATTCCCGTCCTATTCGCGGTCGTCGCCTGCATTTTGTTGCTTGCGACATTTCCCATGGAGATGCTTGTCGGTCTGACCCTCGTCTATTTCGCCACGATCCCGCTCGCGATCCGTCGCTACAGGAGCTTCGAGCGGCTCGACGCGGCGCGAAGCGCGGCGGCCCAGCGCGAGGCGCCGGCGCGGTTGGCCGAGACCCCGCAAAAGCTCATGTGAAGGCGGAGATTCTCCAACGCGAAGGCCCGGCGGCGATCCATCTCGCGCCTGGGCGCGCTTGAGCCCAGTTCACAAATGAGTGGTTCTCGATTAGGGTCCGCGCAATTCGCCTGCGTCGGGACGCATCGCGTCTTGTCGGTTTCCGCGAGATTGCAGCCTTCGGCCCTGGGTTGGACGGACGGAAAAGACGCCGGCCGATCGCGCCGTCGACTCGCTCCGCCTCGATGGCGGTTGGCGGACGCGATTTCGTGGACGGCGGCATTAGGCACAAGGATAGAAATGTCGAAAGAAGAATTGCTCGAGTTTCCAGGGGTCGTTGTTGAATTGCTCCCGAATGCGACATTTCGGGTCAAGCTCGAGAATGAACATGAGATTATCGCCCATACCGCCGGTAAAATGCGCAAGAACCGCATTCGCGTTCTGACAGGCGACAAGGTTCTCGTGGAAATGACCCCTTATGACCTGACCAAGGGTCGCATCACCTATCGGTTCAAGTGATTTTCAGATCGACGAAGGGATGTTCGACGTGACGGCTGAGGACAAGGGCTGGCGGCCAAGGCTCGTGCTCGCCTCGGCGTCGCCGCGGCGGCTCGCGCTGCTTCAGCAGGTCGGCATCGAGCCGGATGCGCTGCTGCCCGCCGATCTCGACGAGACGCCCGGCAAGAACGAGCTGCCGCGCACCCTCGCCGCGCGCCTCGCGCAGGAGAAGGCGAGGGCGGCCGCCAAAGTGGCGGCCACGCGGCCGGATCTCGCCCAAGCCTATGTCATCGGGGCCGACACGGTCGTCAGCGTGGGACGCCGCATCTTGCCGAGCTGCGAGGTAGTCGCCGAGGCGGCGCAATGCCTGCGCCTTTTGTCGGGGCGTTCGCACAGAGTCCATACCGGCGTTTGCCTGATCACCCCGAAGGGCCACGAGCGCCGCAAGATCGTCGAGACCAGGCTGCGCTTCAAACGATTGAGCTCGAGCGAGATCGAAGCCTATCTCGGCTCCGGCGAATGGCGCGGCAAAGCCGGCGGCTACGCCATCCAGGGCCTCGCCGGCGCCTTCGCGCTGAAGCTCACCGGCTCTTATTCATCGGTCGTCGGCCTTCCGCTCTACGAAACCATGGCGCTGCTCGCCGGTGAAGGTTATCCGGCCCAGCTCTTCTGGCTGAACCGCGTCTGAGCGATCTGTCTCGGCGCCAAATCGGGATAGGTCGATGCCAACCGAAAAGCGCGACCACGGCGACAGCGAAGGCTCAAATTCGAAATCAGCCGCTGGGCGGCCCTGTCCGATTTGCGGCAAGCCTTCAGTTTTCGCTCTGCGGCCCTTTTGCTCAAAGCGCTGCGGCGACATCGATCTTCATCGCTGGCTCAGCGACGCCTACGCTATTCCGAGCGCGCAGGAAGACGAGGCGGAGGAGGGATCGGACGCCGACGGCGACTGAACGCGCGCGCATCGGCTTAGAGACCGGCCTGTGCGCCCTTCTGCGTCGTCAGGCGCGCGTCACATCCGAATGCGGACGAGTGCAAGCATCCGCCGGGCAGGCTGGATGAAGGGGGCGACGCGCAATGTTCTTTCCGGTCTCTAAAATCTTCTGGGTCTTGGTCGAGCCTCTCTCCTCGCTCGTGGTGCTGGGACTTCTAGGGCTCGTTCTCTGGCGCACGCGCTTTGCGCGGATCGGCCGCGCCCTTGTCGCCGGGGCTGTGATCCTTCTCGCGATTGGCCTGCTCACGCCTTTCGGCGCGGCGCTGCTACGGCCGCTGGAGGATCGTTTTGCGCCGCCGTCGCCGAGCGGGCCGGCGCCGACTGGAATCATCGTCCTCGGCGGCGGGGTTTCTCCCGTCATGACGGAGGCGCGCGATCAAGTCGCCATCATGAGCGCGGGAACGCGATACACGGCCGCGGCGGAACTCGCCCGTCGCTATCCGGAGGCGCGGCTCGTCTTTTCGGGCGGATCTCCGACCTTGGGGGAAGAGCAGACCGAGTCTTTCGTCGTCCGCCGGCTTTGGCTCGCCCTGGGCGTACCCGAGCGGCAAATGAGTTTCGAGGCGAAATCCCGCAATACATGGGAGAACGCCTTGTTCACGCGAGATCTGGTGAGGCCGAAGCCTGGAGAAACCTGGTTTTTGATAACGTCGGCATGGCATATGCCGCGGTCGGTTGGGATTTTTCGCCGCCTGGGCTTCGAGGTGACGCCTTATCCCGTCGATTATCATACGCTTGGAGACGGGCGGGATTGGCTAATGAGCCAAACGTCCGCCCTCGACCGCGCCTTCATGTTCGAGTTCGGCCTCCGCGAATGGATCGGCCTTTTTGTCTATCGCTTGACAGGGAAGACCGAGGCGCTGCTTCCGGCGCCTGGGTCATGAGCCCTCGCGCCCTCGCCGCAGGCCGCGAGGGCGTCTTCCGCTTCGTTGCGTGAGATCAGGGTCGGCGGAGCTGCTGCGCTTCCATCCGTGCGCGCGTCTCTCTCGCCGCGGCGACGGCTTCATTGGCGGCGTCGCAGGCCGGCACGCGCACCTTCTTGCATTCGGTCGCCGCTAGCAAATTCGCTGTTTTTGCGTGCTCGCCGATCGTCCGCACCTCCTTTTGGGCGTCGCAGAGGCTTCGCGCTTGAGACCGCTCGATATTGCTCCTTTGAAGGAGGTCGCTGAGGACTTCCGGCGTATCCGGCGTTTCTTTCGGATCGGGGTCGAGGGCTGCGCAAATCGGACCCAGATCCAAGCTGCTGATCTTGGCCGTCGTCATAAGTTCGTGCAGGCGCAGCAAAGCCGCGTCCAAGGAGGTCAAGGAGGCAATGAAATCCTGCGCCGCCGCGAGTGTTTCGCTTTCACCGGCATGGACGGGCGCGCCGGCGAAGAGGGAGAGGCCCACCAGTAAGGCCGATATACGCTTCGACATGGATAATCCTTGAATAAGGGAAGAGGCGATCGTGCCGCGATTTCGAGCAACGCATATCAGCGTGGTGGGGCCGCCGCCAAGCGCGATCGCACGGCTGATCAGCGAGAGTTGAAATTTTCCCGCTCCATGCCCTGACGCCGGTCGTTAATTCCATCTCCGATGCGTGACCTCTGCGGAGGCGCCGGGCGCCGCGCAAGTCGAAGCATGTCATTCAGCGAGCGACTGTTGCATAAGATCCACAGCGCTTCGACGCTTTGAGCGGTAAGATAGGGTCGAGCCAGATCTCAGCGCGCCATCAACAAAGCGGCCGTCATGTCCGTCGCCTCTCGCCACGCCGATACGCCTGCCGCGGATGCAGCCAAGCTGCTGATGCGCCTGGGCTTGGCCGTCTTGATGATCGCCCTGCCTTGCGCAGGTATCGTTTCGCGGGGCGCGATCTATGTCTTGATGCCGGTCGGCGCGATTTTGGTCCTCGGCGGCGCCTTGCTTTACGGGCCCGATCATGGGTCGCGCGAATTGCGCGCGGCAATTTTTTCGCCTGCCGGCGCAACAGCCCTTTTTCTGACCTTTTGGGCCGGGGTTTCTCTGATCTGGACGCCGTTTCCAGCCGAGGCCGCGACGCGATTCCTTCAGATCGTCGGCACGACCTTTCTCGTCGCGCTGGTCGCCGCATTTCTGCCCGACCGGACAAGGCCTTTCGACCTTTATCTTCTTCCCATCGGCCTCGTCCTGACCGCGATTGTGAGTCTCGTTCTTGCGCTCGGCGGCCCGAGCTGGTTCTGGGGACCGTCTGAATTCGCGGAATCCTTATTCGAGCGGACCGCGATCGCCTTGATCGTTCTGGTTTGGCCGGCGCTCGGGGCCTTGTCCCTTCGCGAGCATTGGATCTCCGCCGCTGGCCTCGCCTTGCTCGCGGCCGGCGTCGCTTTGGCGGGATCAGCCCAGATTGCGCTCGCGGCGATGGGCGCCGGAGCCTTTACTTTCGCGGTCGCAATGTCCGACCCAGGCCGCATGGCTCTTCTGCTCCGGCGGATTTTGACGCCATTGATCCTGCTCGCGCCTGGATTGGCCTTGCTTTACGCCGCCGTCTTCAAGACGACGGGGTTCGAGCCCGGGCCGGCTTCGGCCTCGCTCCAAGTTTGGAGCGATCTGATCGCGGAGCAATGGCCGCGCCTGATCACCGGCCACGGATTCGACATGGCCAATCGTGGCCTCAGCATCGGCTATCTGCCCGCCCGGACCCCGAAAAGCCTTTTGTTCGTGCTCTGGTACGATCTGGGCCTTGTCGGGGCTGTCGCGTTTGCGCTCCTTGTGGCCCACGTCGTGCGCCTGGCGGGGGGGATCACGCCGGCGGTGGCCCCTGCGGCGCTCGCCGGCCTGGTTGCGACTTTGACACTCGCTTTTCTTGGCGTGGCGGCGGCACAGATCTGGTGGGTGACGTTGATCAATTGCGTCGTCATCGCTTTCGCGATTCTGATCAAAGGGACCTATCGAACGCAGCGTCCAAGCGCGCCGGCGATCGATCCTGAATTCGAGTTGCGGAAAAATGCGGAGGAGGGCGCTCGACCCGATGCCTCTCAATTGTAGGCCCCTGGCAACTGACAGGCGGGAGGGGGTGCGCCAAATGCGCTTCAACATCATGTGAACCGGTCCTGAGACCTAGGAAATCCGCTTCCAGCGAGCCGCAACGCCTTGATCTTCACCAGCATGAATGATGGGGGCATGGCAAATCGGAGGGGGATTTTCGGCTTTGCAGGGGCGCGCCAATGAAAATCATTGCGAAAATGGCGCGCGGATCGGCCCAAGAAGGTCTTGCGGGAGCCGGGTGAGCGGCCTTAACATCAAGCCCATGATCGAGGCGCTCATCACCATCAGAAACGCGCGGGAAGGCGACGCCGAAGGGATCGCCGACGTGCATGACGCCGCTTGGCGGGACGCCTACCGGGGCATTATTCCCGGCCGGGAGCTCGAGCGCATGATCGCGCGGCGCGGACCGCGCTGGTGGGAATCCGCGATCAAGCGGGGTTCGCGGCTGCTCGTCCTCGATTTCGACGAAACGATTTGCGGCTATGCGAGCTATGGCCGCAATCGCGTGCCTTCTCTGCGTTACGGCGGAGAAGTTTTCGAGCTCTATATCGCGCCCGAATTTCAGGGGCTCGGCTTTGGCAAGCGTCTGTTCAAACTCGCCCGCAAGGATCTCGCCGCGCATGGCTACAGGTCCTTCCTCGTTTGGGCTCTCGCCGATAATGAAAGAGCCGTTCAATTCTACGGGAAGCTCGGCGGCGTTAACGTGCGGCGCGCCGATGAACGATTCGGCGCGGAGACACGTGCGCGCCTTGCTTTCGCCTTCGAGGACAATAATTGCGAATAGAGCCGCTCGGCTCGTTTGCGCTTTGTATGGCCCAGCGTGAACGCGCTATGGCGCGAGCTATGCTATTTGCGGGCGCGGCGAGAGTTTTGTACATAGCCTCTTGACGGAGGGCCCAGCGGGGATGCGCCGACGCGCCAATCGCTTCGATTAAGCCGATGCGGACCTAACGCGCGGCGTCTCGGCTCGTCCCAAGGCAATTTTGGAGATACAGGCATGCATCTTGACGCGATTCCGATCGGCGAAAATCCACCTTATGAAGTTAATGTTTTCATCGAGGTGCCGATCGGGGGCGAGCCCATCAAATATGAGCTCGACAAAAAGGCCGGCGTCTTGATGGTCGACCGCTTTCTTTATACTTCGATGCGATATCCGGGAAATTACGGCTTTATCCCTCATACATTGTCGGAAGACGGAGATCCTTGCGACGTCATCGTCGCCAATACGCGCGCGATTGTTCCAGGCGCCGTCATGAGCTGCAAGGTCGTCGGCGTCCTGCTCATGCAGGACGAGGCCGGTAGCGACGAAAAGATCATCGCCGTGCCGTCGGCGAAATTGACCAAGCGCTACGAGAAAATCGAAAATTTCACCGATCTACCGGACATCACCTTGCGCCAGTTCGAGCATTTTTTCGCTCATTACAAGGATCTGGAGCCCGGCAAATGGGTGAAGATCCACGGTTGGGCGGATGCCGAGGCGGCGCGAAAAATCGTGCTCGATTCAATCGAGCGCGCGAAAGCCGCATAGGAATTTGACTGCGGGGCGCCCTCAACGCTTGCGGGTCAGGCGGAAGACCCCTTGCTCGCCGAAAAGATTCCAAACCCAGGGCGCGCTGCTGTTGAGCGGCGCGCCGAAGCGGTCGAGCGCGACGCCGCGTTCGATCCGCGCGCCGACCGCCTGCACGAGCCCGATGAAGTCCTGGATCGTGCAGAAATGGATATTCGGCGTTTCATACCAGGCATAGGGGAGGTTGCGCGTCTGGGGCATCCGGCCGCCGAGCGCCACTTGCATGCGAATGCGCCAATGCCCGAAATTCGGGAAGGACACGATCGCATGTTGACCGATGCGCAGCATATGTTCGAGCACGTCGCGCGGCCGGCGCGTCGCCTGCAAGGTCTGCGAGAGAATCACATAATCGAAAGCGCCGTCGGGATAGGCCGAGAGATCGGCGTCGGCGTCGCCTTGAATGACTGAGAGCCCTTTGGCGACGCAGTCATTGACGCCTTGCTGCGAGAGCTCGATGCCGCGGGCGTCGACGCCTTTTTCCTCGCTCAAGAGCCGCAAAAGGGCGCCGTCGCCGCAGCCGACGTCGAGCACGCGACTGTTCGGCTTGACCATATCGGCCACGAGAAGGAGATCGACGCGCGCCGCGTCGGCGCGGAACGGCCGCAAATGTTCTTCAGCCATGACTCAATCCGGCCTGGGCTTGGCCGGCGGCAGGCCCCGCGCGCGCGCCGCGGCGTCGAGGAAACCGCGGGAGGTTGCGATGAACTCAGGAATGTTCAGTAAGAAAGCGTCATGGCCGCGGTCCGTTTCGATGTCAACGAAGGACACCGAGGCGCCGCCGGCGTTCAAGGCGTGCACGATCGCGCGCGAGGCCGCCGTCGGATAGAGCCAGTCCGAATTGAAGGAGACGACGCAAAAGCGCGTCTTCGCGCCCTTGAACGCGAGCGCTAGCGAGCCGTCATAATCGGCGGCGAGATCAAAATAATCGCAGGCTCTGGTGACATAGAGGTAAGAATTGGCGTCGAATCGATCGACGAAGCTCATGCCCTGATAGCGAAGATAGTTTTCGATCTGAAATTCCGCATCGAAGGAGAAGGTCGGTGCGGCGCGGCCCTGCAGCTTGCGGCCAAACTTGCTCTGCAGCGCTCCATCGGACAAATAGGTGATATGCGCGGCCATGCGGGCGACGGCCAGTCCCTTGGTCGGCACGACGCCCTGTTCGAGATAGCGTCCTTTCCGCCAGTCCGGGTCGGCCATGACCGCTTGGCGCCCGACCTCGTGAAAGGCGATGTTCTGCGACGAATGCTTGGCGGCGGTCGCGATCGGCATAGCGGCGAACACGCGCTCCTTATAGCTCGCGATCCATTGCAGGACTTGCATCCCGCCCATGGAGCCGCCGACGACGCAAAACAGCGTGTCTATGCCGAGGCGGTCGATCAGCATGGCCTGGGCGCGGACCATGTCCTTGATGGTGACGATCGGCAGATCGAGCCCATAGGGCCGGCCCGTCGCCGGATTGAGCGACGCGGGACCCGTCGTGCCCATACAGCCGCCGATGACATTGGTGGAAATGACGAAATAGCGGTCGGTGTCGATCGGCCGCCCCGGTCCGACCATGGTTTGCCACCAGCCAGGCTTGCCGGTGATCGGATGGTCGTTGGCGACATGCTGATCGCCCGTCAGCGCGTGGCAAACGAGAACGGCGTTGGAGCGGTCGGCGTTGAGCGCCCCATAGGTTTGATAGGCGATCGTGAATGGGCTAAGCGAGCTTCCTGCGTCGAGCTGAAGCGGTTGGTCCGCGCCGAAATGCGCGACGAGGCTGTGCGGCGCGTCGACTTCACGGAGGCCAGCCGCCTTGTTCGTCGGATCAGGGGGCACTTGCGCTCGATGCGTTCGGTATGGCGAACATTATGTACGTTACTTAGGAGAATATGGCGCAAAGTGTCAAGATTGCGCAAAGTTTTTCCGGCGGTTGTTCGGATTGGGCCGGCAATTCCAAGGACCCAGCCAGGCCCTCCAACCTAGCTCGCCCGCTTCGGACTCGCGCGCGAGGCGAGTGGAATCGGCAGGCGAGATCCGGATTCGTCGAGAATGGCGAAGTGATAGCGGCCAGCCTCGTCCTGCCGAACGGAATAGCGCAGGCGCTCGACGACATTATTAGCGGAGTCGAAGGTGAGGACGGCGGGACTGAGATCGGCGATTTGCTCGCCCTCGACATAGATGGAGCTGCAGATGATGAGCTCGTCGCCGGGCTGGCAAGTCCGCGCGGCGGCGCCATTGAGAATGCAGCAGTGCGAGCCGCGCTGCCCAAGAATGACATAGGTCGACAGCCTAGCACCGGAATTCTTGTTCCAGATCTCCACGAATTCGAGCGGCAAAATCCCGGCCGCCTCGCAATGGTCCGGATCGAGCGTGATCGAGCCATGATATTCGAGGTTCGCCTCCGTGACGCGGATGCCATGGAGCTTGCCGCCGACGATCTTTCGCATGTTTCAAAATCCGTTTCGCTGAATTCACGCGCCAATAGGATCGGAAGCGATTATTTCGCCAGCCGTGTTCCAAGACCGAGCCGCGGCGCATTCCCTCGAGTTTGCGCGTGCGAAATTCGCCGCCACCCATGCAGCAAATTTCGGAGAAATCCAGCTTTTTCCGCGTCCGCCGAATGGCGCCGATTCTAAATGGGGGCACATGCTGAATGCCAAAAATACTGTAATTTCAAGATATTTACATCTATATTGAATGTTTTGACGTAGCGGTATTCGACGTCGAAGTGCGATCGCACATTCAAATATTGTACATTCGAAAAGTTATATAAACATATGATATATTGATATAATGGCCATGCTAAGCTGAGTTATCGTTCGGTTTCATCGACATGGCCCGCGCCTTCGAAGCGCGCGAGTTCCGCGCCTTCCGCCGCCTGATCTCCCGCCCGCACGTAAAATTCCGTGATAAGCCCGTCGCCCGGCGCGCGGAGCTGATGCTCCATCTTCATCGCCTCCAAAACGAGGATCGGTTGATTGGCTTCGACGCGGGCGCCGGGCTCGACCAGAAGCGCGGCGATCCGCCCCGGCATAGGCGAGACGAGGCGCCCGCGCGCTTGCGGCTTACTTGCCTCTTCGCCGGTCCCGTCGATGAGCGCGAAATGGCGGACGGCCTCACCTTTGCGGAACACCGCGAAGCCCGCCGGACACCCGGTCCAGGACGCCGATCGTTGATGGCCGTCGAGATCGACGCACAAGGCTCCATCGGGTGCGAGCGCGCCTCGCGCGTAGAGAACCATGCCGTCTTGCGGCAGATCGAGTCGCCAACCGCGGCGCAGATAGGCGACGCCGATCGCGATCTCGTCCCGCGGCGCGGCGTCGATTTCGCGCAGCCGCAGGGTTTCCCGCAGCCGTCCATTGAGAAGCCAGCCGTCGCGCGAACTCCAAGGGCTCCATTGATCCCGTGAGCGCTTTGCTTGCGCCCGAGCTGCCTCTTCGCGCCAACAAAGGAGGCCGACCGCCGCCATCGCAAGGATCTCGCGAGAGGGAGGGCCCGGCGGGGCCAGCAGGTCGGCGCTATGGCGCGCAATGAAGCCGGTGTCGAGCGCCGCATCGGCATAGGCCTGATGCCCGGCTATGCGGCGCAATAGCTCTATGTTGGTCGCAACGCCTTCGATAAAGACATCGTCGAGCGCTGCGCGTAGACGCCGGATCGCCGCCGGCCTGTCGGCGCCCCAAACGATCAGCTTGGCGATCAGCGGATCATAATAGATTGGGACTTCGCCAGGGGCCGCGACGCCGGCGTCGATGCGGAGTTGTGGGCTAGGCGTCGGTAGATCGAGGCGCTCGATGCGCCCGGGCTGGGGCAGGAAATCCCGCATCGGGTCCTCGGCGTAGAGGCGCGCCTCGATTGCATGGCCGTGCGACAAAATTTGCGCCTGTTCGAGCGGCAGAGCCTCACCCGCCGCGATGCGGATCTGCCATTCGACAAGGTCGAGGCCAGCAATCATTTCCGTCGCCGGATGCTCGACTTGAAGACGCGTGTTCATCTCCATGAAATAAAAGGCGTCGAGCGAGGCGGGGACGAGAAACTCGATCGTGCCGGCGCCGACATAGGAGATCGCTTTCGCCGCCGCCAGGGCGGCCTCTCGCATGTGCCGGCGCAAGTCATCGGAAAGGCCAGGAGCAGGCGCCTCCTCGATGATTTTCTGATGCCGGCGTTGGATCGAGCAATCGCGATCGAAAAGATGGACGTAATTTTGCCGTGCGTCGGCGAAGATCTGAACTTCGACATGCCGGGGGGCCGGCAAGAATTTCTCGACGAGCAGGCGATCGTCGCCAAAGGCGGAGGCGGCTTCGCGTCGGGCGCTTTCGACGGCGGCCGCGAAGGCTGCGGCTTCCGCGACGATCTTCATGCCCTTGCCGCCGCCGCCGGCCGAGGGCTTGATCATGACCGGATAGCCTATCGCGTCGGCCGCCTCGCCGAGGCGCCGCAGGCCCTGGTCTGGGCCGTGATAGCCCGGCAGAAGAGGCACGCTAGCGCGCTCCATAAGCGCCTTGGCCTCCGCCTTGTCGCCCATAGCTCTGATCGCGTCAGGCGGCGGCCCAATGAAGACGAGTCCGGCTTCGGCGCAGGCTTCGGCGAAAGCGGCGTTCTCGGCCAGAAAGCCATAGCCCGGATGCACGGCCTCGGCGCCCGCCGCCAGCGCCGCCGCGATGATCTTGACGCCTTCGAGATAGCTCTCGCGCGCTGGCGCCGGGCCGATGCGCAAGGCTTCGTCGGCGAGTGCGACATGCAGCGCCTCGCGATCGGCGTCGGAATAGACCCCGACGGTCGAGATCGCCAGGCGCCGCGCGGTCTTGATGATCCGGCAGGCGATCTCGCCGCGATTGGCGATGAGGATTTTGGAAAAAAGCGCGGGCATGTCGAGCCTCACATCCGGAACACGCCGAAGCGCGTCGCCTCGATCGGCGCGTTGAGCGCGGCCGAGATCGAGAGGCCTAAAACCCTGCGCGTCTCGGCCGGATTGATGATCCCGTCGTCCCAGAGCCGTGCGCTCGCATAATAAGGATGCGCCTCGCGCTCGAATTTCTCGTGGATCGGCGCCTTGAAGGCCTCTTCCTCCCCGGCGGACCAGGGCGTCCCCGCCGCGTCGAGATTGTCGCGGCGCACCTCGGCCAAGACATTGGCGGCCTGCTCGCCGCCCATCACCGAGATTCTCGCGTTCGGCCACATCCACAGGAAGCGCGGGCCGAAGGCGCGCCCGCACATGCCATAATTGCCGGCGCCGAAACTGCCGCCGACGACCACCGTGAACTTGGGAACATTGGCGCAGGCGACGGCGGCGACGAGCTTGGCGCCGTCCTTTGCAATGCCTTGCGCCTCGTACTTCCGGCCGACCATGAAGCCGGTGATGTTTTGCAGAAAGACCAGCGGAATCTTGCGCTGCGCGCAAAGCTCGATGAAATGCGCGCCCTTCAGCGCCGATTCCGAAAACAGGATTCCATTATTGGCGAGAAGGCCGATCGGATAGCCGAAAATATGGGCGAAGCCGCAGACAAGCGTCGTCCCATAAAGCGCCTTGAACTCGTCGAAATCGCTGCCGTCGACGATGCGGGCGACGAGTTCGCGCGCGTCATAGGATTTGCGCGCGTCGGCGGGGACAATTCCATAGATCTCCTCGGGATCATAAAGCGGCTCGACGGGCTCCCGGATCTCGAGGGTTGGGCGTTTGACGCGATTGAGGTTGCCGACGATGCGTCGCGCGATCTGAAGCGCATGAGCGTCATTCTCCGCATAATGATCGGCGACACCTGAGACGCGGGCGTGAACCTCGGCGCCGCCGAGATCCTCCGCCGAGACGATCTCGCCCGTCGCAGCCTTCACCAAGGGCGGTCCGGCGAGGAAGATCGTGCCTTGCCTTGCGACGATGATGGTCTCGTCGCTCATCGCAGGGACATAGGCGCCACCGGCCGTGCAGCTTCCCATCACCACCGCGATCTGAGGGATTCCCTCCGCCGACATGCGCGCCTGATTATAAAAAATTCGGCCGAAATGATCGCGATCCGGGAAGACCTCGTCCTGATTCGCCAGATGGGCGCCCCCGCTGTCGACGAGATAGATGCAGGGCAGATTGTTTTCGCGCGCGATCTCCTGCGCCCGCAGGTGCTTTTTCACCGTCAGCGGATAATAGACGCCGCCCTTCACCGTTGCGTCATTGGCGATGACGACGCATTCATGGCCCTCGATCCGGCCAATTCCCGTGATGAGCCCCGCCGCCGGCACGGGCTCTGGGTAGACCTCATAGGCCGCGAATTGCGAAAGCTCCAGAAAGGGCGCGCCAGGATCGATGAGCGCGGCGATGCGGGCGCGGGGCGGCAGCTTGCCGCGCGCGAGATGGCGCTCGCGGGCTTTGGCCCCGCCGCCGAGCCTGAGCTCGACGACTTTGTGCTTCAGATCATCGACCAGCGCCTGCATCGCCGCGCGATTGGCGGAAAATTCGGGCGCGTGCGGATCGATATGGGATTTGAGACGCGTCATGCCCGCCCTCAATTCCCTTCGAATAGTTCGCGGCCGATGAGCATGCGTCTGATCTCGCTGGTCCCGGCGCCAATCTCGTAAAGCTTGGCGTCGCGGAGCAGCCGGCCGGTCGGGAAATCGTTCACATAGCCATTGCCGCCGAGAAGCTGGATCGCGTCAAGCGCCGCTTTGGTCGCGTTTTCGGCCGCAAAAAGCAGCGCGCCGGCGGCGTCCTTGCGCACTGGTGCGCCGCGATCGCAGGCCCGCGCGACGGCATAGACATAGGCCCGGCTGGCCGACAGCCGCGCATACATATCGGCGAGCTTGCCCTGAACCAGCTCGAACTCGCCGATCGCTCGGCCGAATTGCTTGCGGTCATGGGTGTAGGGCAAGCATATGTCGAGGCAGGCCTGCATGATGCCGAGCGGTCCGGCGGCGAGGACGGCGCGCTCGAAATCGAGGCCGGACATCAGGACGCTCACGCCTTCATTAACTTTGCCGAGCGCATTTTCTTCGGGGACCTCGCAATCCTCGAAAACGAGCTCCGAGGTCGGCGAGCCGCGCATGCCGAGCTTGTCGAGCTTTTGCCCCGCGCGGAAGCCCTTGAAGCCGCTCTCGATCACAAAGGCAGTGACGCCATGGGCGCCGGCGGCGGGGTCGGTCTTGGCGTAGACGATAAGGACCGAGGCGCAATGCCCGTTGGTGATCCAGAGCTTGGCGCCGTTCAGCACATAGCGGTCGCCTTTCTTGTCGGCGCGCAGGCGCATGGAGAGGACATCGGAGCCGGCGCTCGCCTCCGACATGGCGAGGGCGCCTACGTGTTCGCCCGACAGCAGCTTCGGCAAATAGCGTTGCTTCTGCGCCTTGGTCCCGTTGCGGCGGATCTGATTGACGCAGAGATTGGAATGGGCGCCATAGGAGAGGCCGACCGAGGCGGAAGCCCGGCTGATCTCCTCCATGGCGAGACAATGCGCGAGATAGCCGAGGCCGGCTCCGCCATCCTCCTCCTCGACGGTGATTCCATGGAGGCCGAGCGCGCCGAGTTCCGGCCAGAGATCCTGCGGAAAGCTGTCGCTTCTGTCGATCTCGGCGGCGCGGGGCGCGATATTTTCCTGCGCGAATCCGGCGACCATGTCGCGCAACATGTCGAGATCCTGCCCGAGCGCGAAATCGAGACTGGGATTTTGCATCAAGCGGAGTCCTCAGAGGAAATCACGCGGCGTCAGGTCGGCCGATGGCTGCTGCCGCCGGGAGCGCCGCGCTTATGACGGTAACTTGAGAGGAGCGGATCTGGTTTCGGCCAGAGCCCGCGAAAGTTTGCGGCGCCGCCCCGCGCCATGCCATAGAGCGCTTGGCGCCGGCCGTATTCGCCACGCTCGTTCACGAAGTTTTTTCAGCATGTCCGCTTCCGCAAACGCTCTCGACCTCTGCCGCGCCCTCGTCCAATGCAATTCCGTGACGCCGCAGGATGGCGGGACGCTCGACGTGCTCGAGGCGACGCTGAAAAGGGCTGGTTTCGCGACGCATAGGGTGGTTTTTTCGGAGCCAGGCACGCCTGATATCGACAATCTCTACGCCCGCATTGGCTCGGGCGCGCCTTATCTTATCTTCGCCGGCCATACCGACGTCGTACCGATCGGCGACGCCGCCAAATGGCGATTTGATCCTTTCTCGGCCGAACTCGCCGAAGGCGCGGTCTGGGGACGGGGCGTCGCCGATATGAAGGGCGCGGTCGCGGCCTTCGCAAGCGCAGCATGCGCCTATGTTGCGCAGCATGGGCTGCGAAAAGGCTCGATCGGGTTTCTCATCACAGGCGATGAGGAAGGCCCGGCCGTCAATGGCACGGTGAAGCTTCTGCGCTGGGCTGCTGAGCGGGGCGAGCGCTTCGATCATTGCATCGTCGGCGAGCCGAGCAATCCTTTAGCTTTGGGCGAGATGATCAAGATCGGCAGGCGGGGCTCGCTGAACGGCTCTCTGACGGTAATTGGCCGCCAGGGCCATGTCGGCTATCCGGAGCGGGCGAATAATCCCATTCCCGCAATGCTGCGCCTGCTTCAGGCCTTGCTCGCCGAGCCGCTCGACAAGGGAACGGCGCATTTCTCCGCCTCCAATCTCGAAATCGTCTCGGTCGATGTCGGCAATCCGGCCTGGAACGTCATTCCGGCCGAGGCGCGCGCGCGGTTCAATATCCGCTTCAATGATATCTGGACGCCGGAGACGCTAGGCGCGGAGCTTCGCCGCAGGCTCGAGGCGGCGGGGCAGGGCGCAGATTACGCGTTGAGCTTCGAGCCCTGCAATGCGCTGGCCTTTGTGACGGAGCCCGATTCCTTCACTGAGCTTGTCGCGGGCGTGATCGAGAAGAAGACGGGGCGAAGGCCTGAGCTTTCAACCTCGGGCGGCACGTCCGACGCGCGCTTCATCCGCGCCTATTGCCCGGTTCTCGAATTCGGCCTCGTCGGCCAGACCATGCATATGGTGGACGAGCGGGTAGCCGTCGCCGATGTGGAGGCGCTGGCGGAGATTTATCGGGCGGTGCTGGAGGAATATTTCCGTAAGTGACCGCGCCGGACGCCAGGCCGAGTTCAGCCGCACTTAATAAAGGCGCTCGACGCCGAGACGCTTCAAATCGGCTTCAAACGGCTTATGGCTTCGTCTCGGTTCATGTCGGCAATTGGCACAGGCTGGATGGATTCTCACGCTGAGAGCGTCGCCTCAGGTCACGGTAAAATCGCAAGGGCCCGCGCGGGAAAGCCTAGGCCGTCCTGCACCTTCGGCCAGGTCACGACAATCAGCGCGCCCGTCGCTGGAACTCGATCGAGATTGGCCATCACTTCGATCTGATAATGGCCGCTCGTCAGAATATAGGTCTCACTGTCCATTTTTTCGGTCGTATCGGCGTCCATGGATTCATGGCCGATCGCCGTCACGCCCCGCTGCTCGACGAGAAATTTCACCGCGTCCAAGGACCAGCCCGGGAAGGGCGTCCGCTTGAACCGCTCAGGATCACGGTCCCAATCTTTCGACATATCGGTGCGTAGCGCGGCAAAGGCCCCTTTCGGCACATCGCCATGCCGCCTCTCCCAGTCCTGAAGATCGGCGAGGGAGAAGGCGTGATTGGGGTCGGCGCCGAGATAAGGTGTGTCGTCGAGCACGACCAGCGGCAGGATCATTTGGTCGAGCGGGATCTTGTCCATTGTGATCCCGCCTTGAGCGAAATGCGCCGGCGGGTCGACATGCGTCCCATATTGCCCGACCATTTCATAAAAGGTCGCGCGAAACCCGTCCCTTGCGATCGTATAGGGCTTCTGGGTCGCCGGATCGACGGCAGGGCTGAAACGAGCCTGGCCAAAGCCTTGCCAAACCGGCGCGTCGGGGCCGAAGGAATGCGTGAGATCGACGAATTGCTTCGACGCCAGGATCCTATAGGCCTCCGCCAGTGAGCCTTCGGCGAGCGCCGACGGGCTCGAATAGGCGCCGGCGAGGCAAAGCGCCAAAAGCCAGCGCCCGGCCGCGCTCATTCGGCGTTGACCTGCCTCGGCAACATGCGGTGCAAGGCCCCGTCGCGCCGCACATAGACATGCCAGGTCACGCCGAGCACATGAAAGGCGACGAGCGCGTAAAGGACCCATTGCAGCCAGAGATGCGCCTCCTCGGCGAGTTCCCCGACGTTTTTGTTTTCCGGAATGATCGTGGGTAGGTCGAACAGGTAGAAAAAGCTGATGGGATGGCCGCCGGCCTGCGACATGATGAAGCCGGTGACCGGCATGGCGATCAGAACGAGATAGAGAAAAAGATGGGTGATCTTGGCGAGCGCGGCCTCCCAGGCCGCGACTCGTCCCGTCAGAGGCGGAGCATTGCTCACCGCGCGCCAGAGAATGCGAAACGCGGCGATGGCGAAGATCGTGACCCCGAGCGCCTTATGGAGGGTGAAGAGATCGGGGCGCGAGGGATTGTCGCGGGCCTCCGCTGCCATGATCCAGGCGACGATCACCGCCGCTGAAATCAGGAGCACGGTGAGCCAATGCGCCCATTGCGCCACGAGCGCATAGCGCGGCTCGGCGTCTTCATCATAAAAATCCGCCTTTTTCAGCATAAGCCATGGCTCCTCTGGGCAATGAACAGATCGATCTTTCGTAGCGCAGCAGGCTTCGTCACAGTCACTCCATCCGAAAATGCTTGGAGAGCTTCAAGCCCTGGCCCTGGTAATTGGAGGCGTCGCCCTCGCCATAGAGCACCTTTGGCGGCGCAGCCATTTTCTCATAAACGAGCCGGCCGACCACTTGTCCATCCTCCAGAATGAACGGCACCTCATGGCTTCGGACTTCGAGCACGGCCCGCGCGCCGGGGCGATGGTCTGCCGTCGCGCCGAAGCCCGGATCGAAAAAACCTGCGTAATGGACGCGAAATTCACCCATAGCCGGATCGATCGGCACCATCTCGGCGGCGAGGTCGCGCGGAATTTGCAGCCTTTCGCGAGACGCCAGAATATAGAATTCACCAGGATCGAGAATCAGCCCCTTGTCGTCGCGGGGGCGAATTTCATCCCAAAAATCGTCGACCCTATAGGCCGCGATCCGATCGACGTCGATAATGTCGGCGTGCTTTTGCGCGCGATAGCCGATCACGTTTCCGACAGATTGGGCGCCGAGTCCGACGCTGAGGACAAGCCCGTTGCGCAGGTTCAAATCGCCGTCGACCAACGCCGTCCTTTGGTGATGCTCGCGAAGCTCCTTATCGTCCATCCCGAAATCAGTCCGCTCGAGCTGCTGCGAATTCAGCCGTCTGAATCGGATCTGATTGAGCCTTGCGCCTTTGCGAACGCGGACGCTGAAGCTGCGCGGGGAAACCTCGGCGAAGAGCTGGCCCCGGTAGCCGCGCGCGGCGCGGTCAAACACGTCGCTATTGTCCGTGATGAGGCGGGTGAAAATATCGAGCCGGCCGGTCGAGCTTTTCGGATTGGCGACGCCGAGAATGCTCTCGGGCAGGTTCAAATGTTCGAGCAAGGGGATCACATAGACGCAGCCGCGCTCCAGCACCGCGCCATTGCCCTCCAGACTGATCGAATCCGTCTCGAGCGCCTCGAGTTGCTCAGAAACTTTGCGCTCCCTGCCGGGGAGAAAGCTGGCCCGGACCCTATAGGCTCGCCCGCTCAGGCGAAGGTCGAGACTCGCCGGTTGAAACTGACCTTCGTCGAGTTCCTTTTCGGCTTGAATCATCTTCCGGCGGACCATCAGCTCGATCTTCTCGCGCGGAAGAAGCCCGAACTGAACACCGAAATCTCCGGCGCCGAGGAGAGACGAGTCCATCTCGTCGTCGCGCCCGGATTTGGCGAAAAGAGACGGCATGGCGAAACGCATGATCCTTCAGAGGCTGGAAAGGCGCGGAGTGCAGGGGATTAGGATGAATTCCCGCGCTTGTCGCCCGGGCCGCCGCCGCGGGCCGTCACCCGATCCGACGATTTGGATTTTCCATCATTCCATAATTTGGCGCGGAATTTTGGCTCTCCGCCCGATTTTCGATAAAAAATCTGCCGGGCGCGCCGATCGCGCGCGGTGCAAGATTGCATTGGCAAAACGGGACAAGCTTGTTTAGGTGACAGCATCTGCATCCTTTTCAACACATCCGGCGAGTCCTTTCGGAAATTCAGATTAAGGAGACGAGATGAGCGAGTCCGGGCAAAAGAAGCGCGATCCTAAAACCTTGCGCCCGGCGACGCAGCTCGTTCATGGCGGGACGCTTCGCTCGCAATTCGGCGAGACCTCCGAGGCCATCTTCCTCACGCAGGGCTTCGCCTATCCCTCGATGGAGACCGCCGAGGCGCGGATGAAGGGCGACGAGCCCGGCTATGTCTATTCGCGCTATTCCAATCCGACTGTCGCCATGTTCGAGGAGCGCATGGCCCTGCTCGAAGGGGCGGAGGCGGCGCGTGCGACGGCGAGCGGGATGGCGGCGGTATCGGCCTCTCTTTTCGGTCTGGTTAGGGCCGGCGATCATGTCGTCGCCGCCCGCGCTCTTTTCGGGGCCTGCCTCTATGTCGTCGAGGAGCTTCTGCCGCGCTTCGGCGTGGCCTCGACGCTGGTCGACGGCGCGGATCTCGCGCAATGGCGCGCCGCGATCCGGCCCGAGACCAAGGTTCTGTTCATAGAAAGCCCGACCAATCCCTGTCTTGACGTTTACGACATCGCCGCCATCGCTGCCATCGCGCATGAGAACGGGGCCAAGCTCATCGTCGATAATGTGTTCGCCACGCCCGTGCTGCAAAAGCCCTTGGCGCTCGGCGCCGATCTCGTCGTCTATTCGGCGACCAAGCATATAGATGGCCATGGCCGTTGCCTCGGTGGAATCATCCTCGGCGGCCGCGAGGTCATCGAGACCGACATTCATCCTCTCCTTCGCCAGACGGGGCCTATTCTCTCGCCCTTCAACGCATGGGTCTTCCTAAAATCGCTCGAGTCGCTGCCCCTGCGGGTGCGCCAGCAAATGGAAAACGCTGGCCGCGTCGCGGATTTCCTGGCCGGCTCCCGTCATGTCGCGTGCGTCCGCTATCCCGGCCGGGCCGATCACCCGCAGGCCGAGTTGGTCAAGAAGCAAATGGCCGGAGGCGGGACGCTGGTCGCTTTCGAGATCGAAGGCGGGAAGCCCGCCGCCTATGCTTTCGCCAATCGGCTTTCGATCATCACGATCTCGAATAATCTCGGCGACGCGAAAAGCCTGATCACCCATCCGGCCACGACGACGCATCAGAGATTGACGCCTGAAGCGCGGGCTGCGCTCGGCGTGAGCGACGGACTTCTGCGCCTCTCGGTCGGGCTCGAGGATGCGGATGATCTCATCGACGACCTCGATGCGGCGCTCGACGAGCTCGATCGTCAAGGCCTCGCGGCGGAATAGTTATTGCTTCCCCTTTTTGGCGCGGCCGTTCCATCAGATCCGTTTTCTCGGGAATGAGCCTGTGTTAATTGTCTCGCGTCGGGCCTCGTCCGGCGCACTCAGATCAGATCGAGCCATGTACAGCGCCGTCACGCAAGACATTCAAATCACAGTGCTGCCAGAATTCGTTCCAGAGCGATCGGATGCGGATGAGGCGACCTTTTTTTGGGCCTATACGGTCGAAATCGCCAATCAGAGCAATATGACGGTCCAGCTCACCGCGCGGCATTGGAAGATCACCGACGCCAATGGCAAGCTCGAGGAAGTGCAAGGCCCAGGCGTCGTCGGCGAGCAGCCGATTTTGAAGCCCGGCGAGACGTTTCGCTACACGTCGGGATCGAATTTGACGACCCCCTCGGGCATCATGACCGGGACCTATCGCATGGTGAACGAGAACGGCGACGTGTTCGAGGCCGAGATCCCGGTGTTTTCCTTGGATTCCCCTTACGCGCGTCGCGTCCTCAACTAAGCCGCCCGCCGTCGCGAATCTCGGCCGCAGGCTGACAACGAAAGGCGCGCGGCTATGCGTCGGCGCGGCGAGCATTCAGGAGCTTTCCGCCGATGTCCATCGCGCGCGACAATTCGGATAGCCTCGCCGCCACGCTCGACTTGCTCGATCTTCTGATCGGCTTCGACACCGAAAGCTCGAAATCCAACCTGGCGCTCGTCGCGGCGGTCGAGACCTATTTTCAACGCCTCGGCGTGGATTATGTGAAAATCCCCAATAGCGAGGGCGATAAGGCGGCGCTTTTTGCGACCGTCGGCCCCAAGATCGACGGCGGCGTGGTTTTGTCAGGCCATACCGACGTCGTTCCTGTGGAAGGCCAGGCCTGGACAGGCGATCCTTTCAAGCTGCGCCATGCCGACGGCAAGGTCTTTGGCCGCGGCGCCTGCGACATGAAGGGCTTCGACGCCATTTGCCTTGCGATGATCCCCGAATTCCAAAAGGCGCGCCTGTCGCGTCCGATTCATATTCTTTTGAGCTATGACGAGGAGACGACCTGCCGCGGTCCGCTCGATACGATCGCGCGTTTCGGCGGCGGCTTGCCGCGTCCGGGGGCGGTGCTCGTCGGCGAGCCGACGCTGATGCAAGTGGCCGACGCGCATAAGGCGATCGCGACCTATCGCACCACGGTCCATGGGCATGAGGCTCATTCGTCCAAGCCGCACCTCGGCGCGAATGCGATCCAGACGGCCTGCGACCTCGTCACGGAGCTTTATCGCTTCGCCGCTCAGCTTGAGGCCGCCGGCGATCCATCGGGACGATTCGACCCGCCTTTCTCGACGATCCAAGTCGGCACCATTCATGGCGGGACGGCGCGAAATATTCTCGCCAAGCAATGCGCCTTCCATTGGGAGTTCCGCAGCCTTCCGGATGTGCCGCCAACGCTGGCGCTGGATCATCTTGAGCACTATGTCGAGACCGTTGCGACGCCGCAGCTCACGCGCTTCGCCAAGAACGCCTTTATCGAGACCGTGACCGAGGTCGAGGTGCCGGGCCTCAGGCCGGAGAGCGGGTCGTCGGCGGAAAGCCTGGCCTTGAAGCTCGCTCAGTCCAATCGCACGATCACCGTGCCTTTCGCAACGGAAGCCGGCCAATTCCAATCGGCGGAAGTGCCGACGATCGTCTGCGGCCCCGGCTCGATCAACCAGGCGCACCAACCGGACGAATATATTGAGATCGCGCAAATCGAGGCCGGACTCGCCTTCATGCGCAGGCTCGCGGCGGAGCTGAGCTAAGATCTGCATTGTTGAGATTGGCCAAATCGGCCTATCCGGAGCGGAGCTCTATAGACTCAAGGCTCCAGCACGGAATCCCAATAGAGATAGTCCATCCAGCTCTCGTGCAAATAATTTGGCGGGAAGAGCCGGCCGTTCTGGTGGAGATCATTGACCGTGGGCTGATAGGGCTTATGCGCCGGCCACATATGGGCTTCGTTCGGCAGCCTGTCGCTTTTCTGCAGATTGCAGGTCGAACAGGCTGCGACGACATTTTCCCAGGTCGTCGTTCCCCCCTTCGAGCGCGGGATGACATGGTCGAAGGTCAGATCCTGGCGCGCCCCGCAATATTGGCAAGTGAAGCGGTCGCGCAGGAAGACGTTGAAGCGGGTGAAGGCGGGGTGTCGCGAGGGCTTGATATAGGTCTTGAGCGAGACGACCGAGGGCAGGCGCATCTCGAAGCTCGGACTTCGGACCATCTTATCGTAGTTGGAGACGATATTGACCCGATCGAGAAAGACCGCCTTGATCGCATCCTGCCAAGACCAGAGCGACAGGGGATAGTAGCTCAAAGGCCTGAAATCGGCGTTGAGCACGAGGGCCGGACATGCCTCCGGCGATACAGTGGGGTGAACATGAACCGTCAAAACCGGCCCTCGCCCTGCATTCGCTCCCCATTAGCGGCTGGGCTTTAACTCGTCAACGTCATTCGGATCAGGAGGCCGAGCGCGAACTTAATTCCGCTTGCGGCGACCGCGACGGCGACGCTCCGGGCAAACCTAAAATAAAAAATAGATCAGGCGTTTAACGGGTCGGAACCGGCGTTCCGCTGCGATAATCATAGAATCCGCGCTGCGTCTTGCGCCCGAGCCAGCCGGCCTCGACATATTTGACCAGCAAAGGGCAGGGCCGATATTTCGAATCGGCGAGCCCTTCGTGCAGGACCTGCATCACCGAAAGAACAGTGTCGAGGCCGATGAAATCGGCGAGCTGCAGTGGCCCCATCGGATGGTTCGCGCCGAGGCGCATCGCCGTGTCGATCGCCTCGACCGATCCAACGCCCTCGTAAAGCGTGTAGATCGCCTCATTGATCATCGGCAGCAGAATGCGGTTCACGATAAAGGCGGGGAAGTCCTCCGAGACCGTATAGGTCTTGCCGAGCCGCGAGATCAGCTCTTTGGCGGCCTCGAAGGTCGTGTTTTCGGTCACGATGCCGCGGATCAGCTCGACGAGCTGCATGCGCGGCACTGGGTTCATGAAATGGATCCCGATGAAGCGCTCCGGCCGATCGGTCACGGATGCGATCCGGGTGATCGAGATCGAGGACGTGTTCGAGGCCAGCATGGCCTCCGGCTTGAGGGAAGGGCAGAGCTTGGCGAAAATCTTGCGCTTGAGCTCTTCATTCTCGGAAGCGGCTTCGATGACGAGATCACGGTCGGCGAAGGCGTCGTAATCCACAGCCGGCTTGATCCGGCTCAAAGCCGCGTCGCGCGTCGCCGAATCGATCTGGAGCTTCTCAACCTGGCGGTCGAGATGCGCGGCGATGACATTGAGTCCAGCCTTGATTCGCTCTTCGGATATGTCGTTTAGCGCGACCTCGATGCCGGCGAGGGCGCAAACTTCAGCGATGCCCGTCCCCATTTGTCCGGCGCCGATCACCCCGATCTTATTGATGTCCATTTCATTCGTCCGTAACGGAAATCAGACGCGAGGCCAATTTGATTTCTCATACCAAGAAAACCGGCGCCGCATTCTCATTTTTTCATCGACGCGACGCAGGCTTAGCGAAACCCGCGCTCGGTATTGGCGGGCGGAGTTCTAGACCAAAGGAGAAGCGATTGCCACTCGCTTGGAAAAACTTCCCAACGCGTCCAACTTTGACGGCGAGGAGCGTCTTCCTGACATGCGATCCGTCGCGCGAACTTTCTAGAAAATAGTGCGCCGGCGCGGCGCCGACGAATCGACAAGATGTCCATTTTCATCATCGCCGCTCATAGACCGATGATGGCGAGTTCCTCGTCCAAAGCTGGCAAAATAGTGAAGAGATCGCCGACCAGGCCGTAATCGGCGATCTGGAAGATCGGCGCTTCCTCATCCTTATTGATGGCGACGATCACCTTCGAATCCTTCATTCCGGCGAGATGCTGGATCGCGCCCGAAATCCCGACCGCGATATAGAGGTCAGGGGCGACGATCTTGCCGGTCTGCCCCACCTGCCAGTCATTCGGCGCATAGCCCGCATCGACCGCCGCCCGCGACGCGCCCATGGCGGCGCCCAGTCGATTGGCGATCGGCTCGATGAGAGACGCGAAATTTTCCGCGTTCTGCATGCCACGGCCGCCGGAAATGACGATCTTCGCGGAAGTCAGTTCCGGCCTGTCCGATTGTCCGAGAGCCTCGTCCTTGAAGCTCGAGACGTCTGGCGCCGCGGCTGCGGCTATGGTCTCGATCGGCGCCGCCGCGCCTTCGCCGCTCGCCTGAAAGGCCGCGGTCCGCACGGTGATGATCTTCTTCGCGTCGCTCGACTGGACGGTTTGGATCGCATTTCCGGCATAGATCGGCCGCTCGAACGTGTCCGGCGCGACGACCTTGGTGATTTCCGAAATTTGCATCACGTCCAGGAGCGCCGCGACGCGCGGCATCACATTCTTAGCGGTTGCCGTCGAGGCCGAGACGATCGCGGAATAGGGACCCGCCAATTGAACCAGAAGGGCCGCCAGAGGCTCGGCCAAGTGATGGGCGTAAAGCGCGTCGTCGGCGAGCAGGACTTTCTCCACGCCGCCGAGCTTGGAGGCGGCTTCGGCGGCAGCCTGAAGTCCAGAGCCCGCGACAAGAATATGAACGGGCTCGCCGAGCGCCTTCGCGGCGGTCAAGGCTTTGGCGGTCGCCTCGTTGAGCCGCCCCTTCTGAATGTCGGCGAGCAGCAAGACCGGCATTAGATCACCCCGGCTTCATTCTTGAGTTTCGAGACAAGCTCCGCCGCCGAGCCGACCTTGACGCCCGCTTTGCGCGCTGCGGGCTCGACCGTCTGGAGAATTTTCAGTCGCGGCGTGACATCGACGCCGAAATCGGCCGGAGTCTTCTCCAAGATGGTCTTCTTTTTGGCTTTCATGATGTTGGGGAGCGAGGCGTAGCGCGGCTCGTTGAGGCGCAAATCGGTCGTCACGACCGCAGGAAGTTTGAGCGTGACGGTCTGCAATCCGCCATCGACCTCGCGGGTCACGTCGATTGTTCCTTCGCCGGCTGCGCCGATCTCCAGCTTGGAGGCGAAGGTTCCTTGCCCCCAGCCGAGCAGCGCCGCGAGCATCTGGCCGGTCTGATTGCAATCGTCGTCGATTGCCTGCTTGCCGAGAATGACGAGTCCCGGCGACTCCGCGTCGACCACGGCCTTCAAGATCTTGGCGACCGCGAGCGGCTCGACAGGCTGGTCTGTCTGGACCAGAAGCCCATTGTCGGCGCCCATGGACAGAGCGCTTCTGATCGTCTCGACCGCTTGCGCCGGTCCAATGGAAACAACGAGAATTTCCGACCCCTTGCCGGCCTCGCGCAAGCGGAGCGCTTCCTCGACGGCAATTTCATCGAACGGATTCATCGACATTTTGACATTGGCGAGATCAACGCCCGAGCCGTCCGGCTTCACGCGGATCTTGACGTTGTAGTCGACCACCCGCTTCACGGGCACGAGAATTTTCATCGGGAAACTCAAGGATATTTTGCTTTGCAGGCCGCCGCAATACCTAGCATGTTTTGAAAAGCGCGGCGCCCGTTTCAATCGGACCCTAAGCCGGAATTGTGGATTTGAGCGGTCTGTCCGAACATCCGAGTCGACAGAGTCGGAGAGAGCCTTAAGTAATCGCGCCTGCTGGGCAAGTCAATAAAGCCAAGCTTGCCTGAATCGGCGCACCGTCGGCCTCGGCGAACAACGGCAAGCGTTTTCATCCCCTTCGGCACGCCCTGCTTTTGCGGCCTCGGCCGATCAGGCCAGGGCGTAGCGCGGCCGCGGGTCGCCCCGAAAGCTATAGGCGCCGATATGGGTCAACCGTCCTTCGGTGTCGAGCCAAATCTTGCCGCCAATGTCGCGCCATTTCTGGCAGAAGCCGAAGTCTTCGCTAACGTAAGCGTTGGTGTCCTTGTCGATCAGGCAATCGAACAGCGCGTAATTTACGTCGGCCTTGGCGTTGGAATAGGCGTGCGCGCTGGTGTAGCGGCTTTGCGGATAGGCTTCGATCATCCGTTCGATCACTTCGCGCCGGACCATCATGAATCCGCCGCCGCAATAGATCCCGGTGGCGAAGCGTCCGTCGCGCTCCAGCTCGTTTCCAGAGCAGAGCGCGCCGACATAAAGAAGGGGAGCGGCCTCGAAGCTTTCGCCGCGGCTCGCGGCGCGCACGATCGCGGCATTGCTCCAATCGATGACTTTGAGCGGATAAACGCCCGCCACAAAATCCTGATCGAAACGGAGCATGTGATGCACCTGCTCAGGCTCGAAGCAGATGTCGGCGTCGATGAATAAAAGATGCGTCGCTGTCGGCGTGTTCAGGAACTGGGCGACGAGCGTGTTGCGGCTGCGCGTGATCAGGGAATCGTGGCCGAGCAACGCCAAGGCCGCGTCGAAGCTGTTTTGGCTCGCATATTGGATCAGGCCGAGGATCGACTGCATATAATGCTGTGAGACCAGTCCCCCGAAACAAGGGGTCGCGATAAACACCATCGGTCTCTTTACAGAATGCGTCATGATTAACCTTATCGACTCAATTTTTGGCGCTGCTTTCAATCTTCTTGCTTCTTGTCCCGCGACGGAAAACCGGCGCCGCGCGCAGGTCCTTGATAGGCCCCGAAGCTTGCGCGAAACCTGCAGCGGTGCGCCGGCCTGGGCAGGCGCGTTAATCCTAATGAGAAGTGAAGCCACACGGGGACGGAATTGGCGCTAATATGCGCCGCATGGCCGTTGGCGAACCGAGCGTGGCGTGGCCGGCTCGACGAATTCACGCAACAATAGGCGAAGCATGTCGCAATTATCGTATTTTAAAAGTAGCGTGCCGGTGTCTTTTGGCGAAAAGCTGGCCGGGTCAGAGCAATTCCTGATCTTGTTCAAGGAAGGAATGGATCTCGTCGGCGAAGCCGCCGCCTATCTCGACGGCGAGGGCCGCGAAGAGGCGAGGGCTTTAGCCCGCGCGGCGGCGCTCGCCTATGCGGTCGAAAGCATGCGGCTGACGACGCGATTGATGCAGATCGCGTCCTGGCTTCTTCTCCAACGCGCCGTCAACGAAGGCGAATTGACGCGGGCTGAGGCCGCTGCGGAAAAGCGCCGCATCCGCCTCGTCAAATCCGATCCTCTGTCCAATGACGATGTTCTGGAGCGATTGCCCCTGCGCCTACGCGAATTCATCGCCCGCTCGCGGCGTTTGCAGGCGCGCATCGTCCATCTGGACGGATTGCTGTATCAATCGCGTGAATTGCGCGCGATGGACGTCTCGTCCCGGAGCCCGGTCGGAAACCAGATCGAGCAATTGCGCGCAGCATTCGGTCCGGCGCGGATGAGTTCCGCCGCAATGTGAGCCGGCCCAGGCCTGTTGGGCGCCGGCCCTGTGGGAGATACGAAAAAGTAGAACTACTTTTTCGTGTGCCGCTCTCATTCGAGAATTTCACTGCCTTTTATACGGCGAGGACGACGACGCTTTTGGACATTTTTGTCCGAGGGCGCTGTGATCTATAGGCATCGGCGTCTTGCGCCAGGCTTGTGGGCAATCGGGCGGCCGCGCCTCAAAATTCCGCCGCCCCATTTTTTGCTCGGCGGCCGATAGCGGCGCCAGGCGCAAAATTTATTTCTTGCCGAAACTGAGATTGCCGAAGCGCGAATTGAAGCGCGAGAGCCTTCCGCCGCGGTCGAGCAATTGCTGCGAGCCGCCGGTCCAGGCCGGATGCGTCTTCGGGTCGATGTCGAGGTTCAGCGTATCGCCCTCGCTGCCATAGGTCGAGCGGGTCAGAAACTCGGTGCCGTCGGTCATGACGACCTTGATGAGATGGTATTGAGGATGAATATCGGGCTTCATCGACAGGAATCCTTTAAAGAACGCCAATGCGGCGTCAGCGGCTATGGTGCCGCCAGGCGCAGAAAAACGTCGCAGCGTCGCTGATGACGGGATTGTGGCCCTATATCTCAGTGCGGCCCTCGTTACAAGGTTGCCGCCGCCATCTGTGGCGGCGACGGCGCTCATTTCGCCTGAGATCGAGATGGTTCGGCCGTCTCCCCCTCCGCTTGCTGCCACGGATAGAGCCTTGGGATTGCGATCGTGAAGAGGGTCGCAAGCGCGAGCGCTGCAGCTGATCCTATGAGAAAAAGCGTCCAGCTGGTCGGACGCATCGCGCCGAGCGCGATGATGAGGAAAAGCATCGGCAGGTCGAGGAAATGCGTGAAGGTCGGCAGCGTCTCTCCGCGCGCGCGGCGAAGCTCCGGGGTGATGCTTCCCGCGGCCAGCGCGGCCCGCGTCAGCCGGCGCAGCCGCTGGAAATAGAGGCGGGTCACTGTATTGCCCTCGATGAACTCAAAGGCGAAGAGAAAGATCATTCCCGCGAGCCAGGGGATTTGAAGAAAGCCCCAGCCGCCATAGTAGCTCACGATGAGCCAGGAGCCGGAGGCAAGGAGCAGTACGGCCCCCGGGACGACGAGCCCGTCGTAAAAGACCGCAATGTTGCGGACCGCTTCTGCAAAAGGCGCGAGCTCGGTGAGCTGGCGCGAACGCAGATCGGCCATCCAAACCCCGATGAGCCCGCCGCCGATCAAGATCGCGCCGAGAATATGCAAAAACTTCAGCAGGCTATAGTCCACTTGCTTCTCCTGCGCATCGTTCGTCGTCCGGCCTTGCGCCGCCATCTCGCGCACGCTCGAGCCTCGCGCGCAGAGCCCGCAATAGGGCGACAGCTTGCGCCAGGTCGTCCGGCGACAAGCCCCTCGTCAGATCCTCCGCCCAGGGCGCTTGCTTCGTCATCGCGGCGGCGAAGGCCGCTCGCCCGGCTTCTGTCATCGTCACCAGCTGTGCGCGTTTGTGATGTGGATTAGCGGCGAAGCGCACGAGACCGTCTTTCGCCATTTCCTTGACCAGCCTTTGCACCGCCTGGCGCGATAGCCCCTTGTTGCGTGCGATCGAGGCGACCGAAAGCGGGACTGCCGAGCGATCCATGGCCCCAAGCACCTGCCAGCGGGCGCTCGTCAGGCCGAGAGACCGCACAAGCTGGTCTCCAGCTTCGATGAGGCGGCCGTTCAAGCGAAAGATCTCGAGGATCAATTCGGTCAAGGTTTCGGCGGCGCGAGCCTGCGTGCTTTCCGTACTCATGTCGTATATTGTCGTAATGACAATATATTGTCAATTTGCGAAAAGGCTGCATCCGGCGGCGGCGCGCTTTACTCATGCCCCGCGAACGTGTACCCCGGCCGCGTAATGGACCCGGCGCCGCCATTATGGGTGCGCCGGGATTATTTTTGGCCGCGTGGCGCGGTCCAATTCGATTGAATCGAGACAGAGCAAAGCCCTGCTATGGCGAATGTGGTGGTGGTCGGCGCCCAGTGGGGCGACGAAGGCAAAGGCAAGATCGTCGATTGGCTGTCCCTCGAGGCCGATATTGTGGTGCGCTTTCAGGGCGGCCATAACGCCGGCCATACGCTCGTCATTGGCAACCAGGTCTACAAACTGGCGCTTCTGCCTTCAGGCATCGTGCGGCCCGGCAAGCTATCCGTCATTGGCAATGGCGTGGTGCTGGATCCGCATCATCTCGTCGAAGAAATCGCCAAGCTCGAAGCCCAGGGCGTCGCCATTTCGCCGGACAATCTCAAGATCGCCGAGAATGTGACGTTGATCCTCTCGCTTCATCGTGAGCTCGACGCCCATCGTGAATCCGCGAATGTCGAGGCGCTGAAAATCGGAACGACCCGTCGAGGGATTGGCCCCGCCTATGAGGACAAGGTCGGGCGCCGCGCTATCCGCCTCATGGACCTCGCCGAGCCGGACCTGCTCGATCAGAAAATCGCGCGCCTTCTCGCCCATCACGACCCTTTGCGGCGTGGGCTAGGTCTCGAGCCGGTCGCCGCGGAGGCGATCCGCGTCGAGCTCGACTGCGTCGCGCCCAAGATCCTGCCTTTCATGGACGCGACCTGGGAGCGGCTCGAGGCGGCCCGGCGCGCCGGCAAGCGCATTCTATTCGAGGGCGCGCAGGGCGCTCTCCTCGACGTCGATCACGGGACCTATCCGTTCGTGACTTCGTCGAATACGGTCGCGGCCCAAGCCGCGACCGGCTCCGGCCTCGGCCCCAAGGCGATCGGCTATGTGCTCGGCATCGCCAAGGCCTATACGACGCGGGTCGGCGGCGGCCCCTTTCCGACCGAGTTGACGGACTCGATCGGCCAACTGATCGGCGATCGCGGCCATGAATTCGGAACCAATACCGGCCGGCGTCGGCGCTGCGGCTGGTTTGACGCCGTTCTTATGCGCCAGACCGTGAAGACCTCCGGCATCGATGGAATCGCGCTCACCAAGCTCGACATTCTCGACGGATTTGACGAGATCAAGGTTTGCGTCGGCTATCTTCTCGATGGCGAGCGGATCGATAGGCTTCCGGCGAGCCAGGCGGGACAGGCGAGGGTCAAGCCGATTTACGAAACGATCGAGGGCTGGAAAGACACGACGGCGGGCGCCCGGTCCTGGAGCCAGCTTCCGGCACAGGCGATCAAATATGTTCGACGGATCGAAGAATTGATCGAGGCGCCCGTGGCTCTTCTCTCCACGAGCCCGGAACGGGCGGACACGATTCTGGTCCACGATCCGTTCCGCGACTAATCTAAGGCCCGACCGAGAGCGGCGCGGTCCAAGTTACGCTCAACGCTCACGGGCGCGCCCGTTGGTATTGACGGCAAGCCCGCGGAATGCTCTGAACCCCGCATGGCTGATTACTACCCGCTGCTCGCCAAGGCCGTTGCGGGCCTGCCGAGTTCCACGCCAGAGACGCGCCGCGCGATCTATGAACGCGCGCGCGGCGCTTTGATCGGCCAACTTCGGCGCATGGACCCTCCGGTTCCCGAGGCCGACGTTGATCGCGAGGCCGAATCTCTGGAAGCGGCGGTCGCGCGCATCGAAGCCGAATGCGCGCCGCCGACTGTCGCCGAGGAGCCGAAGTCGAGCGAACCGATTCCGGCTGCGCCGACGCCGCCCAGCGCGACGGCTCCCAGCTCGGCGCCTGTTGAACCGACAGCCGCCGAGCCGACTTCCGTGGAGCCGACCCCGACAGAGGCGACGCCAGCCGAACCCGTTCCGCGCGATCCTACGGCGATGGCGGGACTTGCAGCCGCGGCCTCGGCCGCCGCGGAGCAGCCTCGCGAAACATCGGGCGTTGCGGCGCCCGGTTCCGAGCCGGCCCGCCCGCCTGCGCCGAAAGCGCCGCCCGGCGTGGTCGCGGCCCAACGAGAGCCGCGCCGTCCTCCGGCCTCAGGGTCAAATGGGCCGCCTTGGACGAAGCCGGATTTGCGGCGTCCAAAGGCGCCGATCACACACATCCCGCCGGGAAGAGCGCGGCCAGGCGCCAAAGCGCCCTTCTCAGACATAGGCCCCGCGGTGCCGCGCCCGAGCGATCCGCGGCGCGCCCCCGAGCCTGTTCCGCCGGAGGTCCTCTCCGTCGCGCAGGCCGCCGCTTCGGGCGACGCGCTCAGCCGCCAAACGGCTGCGCCTGAAGACATGCGCGTGCAAACGCCCTCGGGCGACGACGCGGCAGGGTTTATCGCGCCGAGTGAATCGGAAGAGCGAATCATTCAACCAGTCGCGCGGACGAGGCCAGACGCACAGCGTCCCTTCGCGCCGCGACCGGCGCCGTCGAGCGGAGGCCCGAAGCGCCTTTGGATCTTCGGCGCGGTTCTCGGACTCTTTGTCCTAGTCATCGCCATCACGGCCTTCGAGCTGAGGGACCGGCCGGAGGATCTAACTGGCTTGAAACAGGCGACGCCTTCAGCCTCGACCGAGCCAGCTCCGAGCGGCAAGATCGTCGATCGCATCGGAGGCGGCGCGGGTTCTGTGGCGAGCCCGACCAAACCGGCAGCGACCGGCGCTGGCGGGCAGGCCGGAGCGCTCTCCTCTGCCGCCGAATCGACCGAACCGGCGGCCGCTGTCGCGACCCGGGCCGCTCTTTTGGTCGAGGCGCCGGACGATCCAAATAAGGTGAAGACTTTTCTTGGCTCGGTGGTTTGGCGGGTCGACAATGTCAGCAATGGGCCGGATCAGCCTTTGACGACGGCGGTTCGCGCCGAAATCGAGATCCCCGAGGAAAAGCTGCAGGCGGCGATGACCTTCGAGAAGAATTTCGACGGGTCTCTGCCGGCTTCTCACACGATGAAGATCAATTTCACCGTGGCGCCCGGCGGACCTCTGCCCGACGTTCAGCAGATCAATGTTCCGCAAATGCGCCGCGAAAACGCGGAAACGGGCGACGCGCTGACCGGGGTTCCGGTCCCGATCACGCAGAACGCGTTCCTTGTAGGTCTGAGCCGCGGCAACGCCGAGGCGAGCAATCTCGATTTGTTGAAGTCGAGGGAATGGATCGACGTTCCAATCGTTCTCGCCAATGGCCGGATCGCCAAGTTGACCTTTGAGAAGGGGCCCACGGGGCAACGCGCGCTCGACGACGTGCTCGCGACCTGGCAGGCGCAATAGGCGAGGCCGAACGCCCGCCCGCCCGTCGGTTGGATGATTTCAGCGGACGAGCAGGGCGCCATTGGCGATCATCGCGTCGATGCCGCGCTCGCCTACTCGATGCGGACGAGCACGCTATCGGTCGAGCCCTTCGCGTCCATGACCGACACGCGGGCGAAGCCTGCGCCGTCGGGCGTCCAACTCGCTTGCCGGCGTAAGTCGGGCGCGCCGATCGGCGCGCCATTGACGATCCATGTCAAAGGCGGCGCGCCGCCCTCCGCCTTCAATGCGAGGCGGACGTCTTGCGCGGAGGCTTCAGGTCCGCGCCGGGCCAGCCCCAGATCCACCCGCGCTCCGTCCGGCGGGAAAGCGATGCGCAATTGCGGTATCGAGCTCGCAGCCGAGGTTTTGGGCGCATCCTTTCGCAAATGTCGCAGGGGCGGTGGCAATTGAGCGGACCGCGCGATGAGCGCGCCGGGCGGCGCGGGCTGGACTTCATGCGCGCCGCCGAGCCTGGCGAAGGCGTCGAAAAGGATCGGCGCAGCGACCTGCCGGCCGATCAGCCCTGGCACGGCGCCATTGTCCGGGCGTCCAACCCAGACCGCGATTGTATGGGCCTTGTCGAAGCCGACCGCGAAGGCGTCGCGATAGCCATAGGACGTCCCCGTCTTATAGGCGATGCGACCAGCCGGCGCGTTCAAGGGCGGCGGCGCGCCGCGCAAAATGTCGGCGACATACCAGCTCGCGACCGGCTCGCTGATGCGGCGGATCTCCGCGGGAGCCCCGGCGCCGCGCGGCGCGGTTTCCGTTAGGGACGGGGCGCCGCCGCCGCGCGCGAGCCCCGCATAAAGCATGGCGAGATCGCGCAGTTTGATTCCAACGCCGCCCAGGCCGACCGCGAGCCCAGGCGCGGCTTCGGCCGAGAGAGCGATCTCCGCGCCGGCATTGCGCAGCCGCGCGAGGAAGCGCGCCGGTCCGATTTCGGCCAGCAGCTCGATGGCGGGCAGATTCAACGACATTTGCAACGCGCGCCGTGCGGTGACGGCGCCTTGAAACGAAAGGTCGAAATTTTCCGGCGCATAGGAGCCGTAGCGCCTGGGCCGATCCTCGAGAATCGTCTCGGGATGGGCGATCCCGCTCTCGAAGGCGAGGGCGTAGATGAAGGGTTTCAAGGCAGAGCCGGGGGAGCGGATCGCCTCGGTCATATCGATCGCCCCCGCGCGCTCTTGCGAGAAATAATCCGCGGCGCCGACATGGGCGCGGATCTCGCCGCTGCGATTGTCCACCACGAGAATCGCAGCAGAGACCTTCGGCCCGAGGGTCGGAACGCTTTGCTGCGCCAAGGCTTCGAGCGAGGCCTGCAACTTGGCGTCGAGCGTCAGCCGATGGATGCGCCGCTCAGGCGCGCGCAGGAGCGCCGCCTCGGCTGCATGGGGGGCGAGGAACGGAAAGGGCTTTCGCGCCTCGGGAACGGGCTCGCGCGCGGCGGCGTCCCTCTCGGCGCGGGTGATGAGGCCGCGTTGGAAAACCCGGTCGAGGACGTGGTTGCGCGCGGCGCGGGCGGCGATTGGAAAGCGGTCCGGCCGGCGGGTCTCCGGCGATTGCGGCAGGGCGGCGAGCAAAGCCGCCTCGGCGATGGAGAGCCGCTTCGGCTCATGGCCAAAATAGGCCAAGCTCGCCGCCCGCGCGCCCTCGATATTTCCGCCATAAGGCGCAAGCGTGAGGTAGAGGTCGACGACGCCGGCTTTGCCGATCCGTTCTTCGATCTCAAGGGCGCGGACCATCTGGGCGAGCTTCGCGGAGACGGATTTTTCCGCGCGGGGCTCGAGCAGGCGGGCGACCTGCATGGTCAGCGTCGAGCCCCCGGACACGATTCGCCCGTGATCGACAAGCTGCGCGGCGGCGCGGCCGAGCGCGAGAAAATCCACGCCCCGATGATCCGCGAAACGGCGATCCTCATAGGCGATCAACGTGGCGAGGAATCGCGGATCGACGTCGCGCGCGGCGACCGGCAGGCGCCAGCGGCCGTCCTCGGTCGTGAAGGCCCGAAGCAGGCGCCCGCCGCGATCGACGATGATCGTCGAGCCGCGCGCGGCCGCCGCGAGGTCGAGGGGCCTGAACGAGCGGACATAGTTGAGCCATGCGCCTGGAATGGCGAGGCCGAGGACCGCCAGGACGAGTGCGAGGACGGCGAAGCGCCGGTCGGACGTCACGGGGCGCTTCTCATTTGCGTTCGCCGATGTCGATCGCCCCGAACGCCGTTCGGCCGAATCGCTCTGGGCGATACATGTCCTCGATCGTGGCGGGGGGCAGGGCGTAATGGCCCGGCGTCACCGCGCGCACGATATAGGCGAGGCTGAAGGTCGCTTTCTCATGGCCGTCGCGGGCGAAGGCGGCGACGAAACGATCGTCGCGATATTCCACATGCGCGGGGTCGACGGATTTCTTGAGCCAGGCGAGCGCATCGGTCGAGCCGCCCTCGAAAAGCTCGGGATTGTCGATCTCGAGCCCTGCCGGCAGCCGATCGACGAGAAGCAGCCGGGCGAAAGCTGCTTCATATTCGGTGACGGTCAAGGCGACGACGAAGCGATCGTTCTGCTTGATCATGGCGGCGTCGAGCTTCTCGCCAGCTAAAGTGTAATAAGCGCGCTCGATCTGGTAGCCCTGCTGCGCCGAAGGCTCTGGGGTCATCGGGCGGCCGGAGGTCGTCACGGTGATGCGCGCAGGCGCCTGTCCGGCATTGCCGATCGCGATGGGATTTTTATCGAGCGCGGCGGCGCGCCAGCTTCGGTATAGGGGGCCTTTTTGCGGGGCTCCGTCGAGCGTGATCGCCGCATTTTGCGCCTCGTTGGCGAGCGCCTCGGCGGCGAGGATCATGAAGGCGTTTTCCTGCGTGTTCGTGATCGCCGTCTTCGCCCGTGCGTCCTCCACGACTCTGGAGGCGCGCAAGATTTCCGCCGCCGGCATGGAGGCCTCAACCGCGAGCGCGAGAAGGCCTGCGCCGTCGCGCAAGCGCGAGCCATAATCAGCGCTCGAATAAAGCGGATTGCCGATCGCGCTCAAGCGATCGGCGGCTTTGGCGAAAACCGTCGCAGCGCGGACGCGGTCGCCGAGCAGCGCGAGCGCCGCGCCGATCTGCGCCCGGGCGAGCGGACTCTCGAACTGGTCGATCTTCGTGTCGGCGAGATAGCGCAGATCTCCCATCACCGGTCGCCCATTGCGGGCGAGGACATAGGCGCCGTAGGCGACGGAGGCGCCTTGCGCGGCGTCGAAATTATCGGCGTTGGCTACGAGATTGCGCAGCCGCTCGAGCGCCAAATCGAGCCGTCTTTGCGGGACGTTGAAATTAGTCTCACGCGCGCGCGTGAGAAAATCGGTGACGAAGGCGTGCAGCCACATATCATCGGCGTTGTCCGCCGACCAGAGGCCAAAGGCGCCGCTCGAATCCTGTCGCGTCAACACGCGCTCGATCGCGTCGCGGACGCGCCCGTCGGCGTCGGGATCGAGGCCGAGCGCCTCGGCCTTCGCAAGCTTATTGACGTAAAGGAGCGGCAAGGCGCGGCTGACGAGTTGCTCGGTGCAGCCATAGGGATAGCGGTCGAGCGCCTGCAACAGAGCCGGGACGTCGACGCCGGCGAGCGAGGAAACAGCGACCGAAACCGCGCCGGTTCCGGGAATGAAATCAGCGAAGAGATCATTCGAGATCGCGAGGCTCGCGCCCGGCGCGAGCGTCCTTACCGTGCGGCGATAAAGCTCGGACGTTCCAGGAAGGACGTTAAAGGCGAGTCTCTGCGGCCCGTCGAAATCCGGGCCGGTCAGCTTGAGGTCGATCTCGGCCGGGCCGATCCCCGTAGCGGCCACAGGGATCGTCACCACTTTGCGCGCTCCGGCGTCGAGCCTGATCTTGCGATGAGAGGCTTCCGTCGATGAGGACAGCCCGCCGCGTAGATCGAGGTCGAGAACATAATCACCCGCCTTGCCTTCCACATTGTCGATCTGCACATGGATCTGCGAGCGATCGCCGAGGGAGAGAAAGCGCGGCGCCGTCGCTTGCGCGACGACTGGATCGCGGACGACGACGTCGGCCTGCGAGGCGCCGACCTTGGTCTTGGTCCAGGCCGTCGCCATGAGGCGCACGGTTCCGTTGAAGGCAGGCAGGTCGAAGGTCACCTTGGCGCGGCCGTCCGGTCCGACCTTGACGACTCCGGAGAAGAGCGCAAGCGGCTCTTGCGTCGGACGCTCGGAGCTGAGATCCGCGCCGCCATCTCCGCCGGAGCGGATCGCTCCGCGCGTGCCCTGCATGCCGTCGATCAGCAAGCCATAGAGGTCGCGAATCTCGGCCCCGAGCTGGCGCTGGCCGAAGAAATAGGCGCTTGGATCCGGGGCCTCGTAATGGGTCAGGTTGAGGATTCCGACGTCGACCGCCGCGACCGTTATCCGCGCTTCCTCGTTCGGGCTGAGGCCCCTGATCTCGACGGGGATCGTGAGCAGCCCGCGGGGGCGCGCCTTTGTCGGCGCGTCGAGCTTGACGTCGATCTTGCGCGCCTCCGCGTCGATTGAGAACCAGGCGAGGCCGATGGCGCGCCCCGGCATGCGATTGGCGGCTTTGTCGAGAGGCCGATGGGCGAGGACCACCACATAGGCGCCGGCGCCCCAGTCGGCGGACACCGGAATCGATTTCGACGTATCGCCTTCGCCGAGATCGAAAGTTCTTATTTCGCGCAGCGCATCGCTGACGATCGCGACGGTCGCCTTGCCGGCGAAGCGTGAGGCGATCCGCAGACGCAGGTCCTCGCCGGGCTTGTAATTCGCCTTGTCGATCGAGACGTCGAGGAGGTCGGGCGTTTGCGCGCTCGCCTCGCCGGACCAGCCGCTTTCGAAACTAAGGCTGGTCGGCGCGTCGGAGCCATTGTCGCTCGCGAGGTCCAGCCTGTATTGGCCGAGGCCGACGATCGCCGAAATCTTGGCAGGCGCGTCGAGGCCCACATCGATCGTTCCATTGGCGACGCGCTTCGATGATTTGACGCGCTCGAAGCCCCATCGTCCATCGGAGCGATACCATTGATAATCGTTGCTGATTCGATAGAGCGACCAGGCGACGCCTTTGCGTGCGGCTCGGGCGCCGGTTGGACCGACGGCGATCACGTCGAAGGTCGCCGCGGCGCCGTCGCTCAGATTGGTGAAATTCTTCTTGACCCCGATCAGGCCGCCCTTTGGCAGGATGGGCAGGGAGACCGAGCGCTCGATCGCGCGTCCGCCGGGCTCGCCGGCGCGCAGGATAATCTTGGCTTCAAGTGGGCGCGAGGCGTCAACCTCGGGGATGGGCGCGAGGATTTTCGCCGCGCCTTTGGCGTCGGTCTCGAAGCTCTCCTCGATGTCGTTGCTGACCTTCTCGAAATCCTGGTCCTGAAGGCCGGCGACATAGCCTTTGAGCGCGGGCAGGCTCGCGTCTTCGGCAGGACGGATCTCGACCGAACCGGCAATCTCGAGATCGGCGCCCAGGGCGCCATAGAGATAGCGGGCCGAAGCGTCGATCTCGACGGGTTCTCCGGCGCGCGCCGCGCTCGCCTTCGGCTGAAGCGTGAATTCCAGACGCTCGGGAACGTAATTCTCGACCAGAAAACTCGTCCGCCCGACGGGTTCGGCCTTGGGATCGACGAAAGCCTCGATGCGCCATGTTCCCGTGGCGATCCCTGAGAGCAGGGGCAAGGCGAAGGCGCGGCCGCCTTCGCCTTGATCCTCGATCTGTACGCGCTTGTATTCGACCCCGTCAGGCCGCTTTACCACAAGGGTCAGCGGCAGGCCGGCGCGGGCCACGCCCTTGACGTCGCGCAGCAACGCCGTGACGAAGACCGTCTCGCCGGAGCGGTAGACGCCGCGCTCGGCGAAAACCAAAGCGTCGAGCGTCGCCGGCTCGGCGCGGCCTTTGACGCCGCGGTCCGTGAGATCGAACGCCGTCTGCTGGAGATCGAGGAATCCATAGTCTCCCTTGCCGTCTTCGGCGACGACAAGGCCAGGCGCCTGGCCCCCGTTCCCACGCGAAAGTCCCGGATCGAAGTGGACGCGCCCGGCGGAGTCGGCGCTCGCCTCTGAGAGTATTTCATTGTCGCGCGCGATCAGCCGAACCTTGGTTCCTGGCAGCGGCGCGGCGCTCGCCAAGGAGCGAATGAAGACGTGGACGCCGTCCCTGGCGCTGAAAGCCGTAAGGCCGAGGTCCGACACGATGAACCATTGCGTCGCGGTGGTGTCTCCGATGTCCTCGTCGCTTGCAATTGGTTGTCCATCCGCGGGTTTCGCGACCATCACATAGACGCCAGGCTCAAGTCGGCCTACGGCTTCGAGCACGGGAAAAGCCGTGACGACGTCGCGATTGAGCTCCGGCGCCGCATCGAGCGTCCCTGACCAGATCTTCGCGCCGTCCTTCTCGATATATTGCTTGATCTGGTAGGAAGAGAGCTGCCCTAGGAAATCCTGAGAGCGAACCGTTGGCAGAAGATTGCGGTCGCCGATCCGGACGATGTCGACGGCGATCTTCTGGGTGTTGACGGAGACGACAGGCACGCCCTCCTGCCCGACGCGAGGCAAGACGTAATTCTTGCCGGTGAAGTGAACCTGTGGCGATCGGTCCCGGACGTAGATCTCGTAGTCGGCCGTCCGCAAAAGCGTTTCTCCGACCGAGGAGGGCAGACCCTCCCGCAGCGCGATCTTGTAAGTCTCGCCGTGTTTCAATCCTTCGACGCAAAGCTGCTGATCTTCGGTCGAGATCGCGCCATTCGCGGCTCCGGCGACGGATACATAAGGCCCGAAATCCGCCCGGCCGCGGGCCAAAGCCTCAGAAAATTGGAAGCAGATTCGCGGAGCGGCCGACTCATTATCGACCTTATAGTCGAGGATGCGGAACCCATGCTTTTCGCGTTCGTCCTGATAAATCTTGCGCACCGCGGCGACGTCGGCGAGGTCGAGGCTTGCGCGATAGGCGTTGAGCGAGAGCCGCCACAGTTCTCGTTTCGCGTAGGCTTCTCCGAGCCAGGCGAGGGCGGCGGCTTGATCCGGCTTGGCGCTTGCGCGTTCATAGGCGAGATAGGCCGCCGCCGCGCCATTTTGCTGAAGCGCGTAGCTGTCGCCGCTTGCTGCGGCGCGGGAATCTTCTGAAGCGGCGATCGCCGCACGGGAATAGGCGAGCCAGGCTGCGGCGTCTTTCGGATTGGCTGCGACGATAGCGCCGAGGGGGGCAAGAGCGTCTTGGAAATTTCCGCGCGACGTGGCCTGGAGCGCCTCTTTGCGCAATTGCGCCAAGGACCGGCCGGAAAGAGCGCTCCCGGCTTTGCTGATTTGGTCCTCGAGCCGAATCGCGGCGCTGGCGAGTTCGTCGTTCGTAAATTTATTTTGCGCCAGCGCGGGAGAAAGCAAAAAGCAAAGCGCCAGGCCCAAAGCAAAAAAGATCGTCCTCATCAAATGCCCCTTCCGCGCCTCATCGGAGGCGTAAATAAATGAGAATCTAAAAAAGCGACGCGTTGAAGAATGAACTATCGGTTGAAGGCTGTGAGGTTCTCACGCACGCATTGGAATAAGCCGCCTTGTGAAGACGCGCCCCTTGCGATTTTGCATTTAGCGTCCATCGAAAGCTTCTATTTCAGCGCGCGCGCGTTCGGCGAGGCTGCGAAGGTCCTTGTCCGAGAGCGGCCCGGCGATGGCGTAGCGCGCGCCCATCTGTCGCCAGTCGATTGCGCCGCCGGGAAAGCGGCCGACCTGATGAAAGGCTGAGGCGGTCGCGTCATTGATCTTCTCTGCGCATAGGACGACCGTCGCCTCCGCCTGCTTCGCGTAGAAAAAACAATACATTCGGTCGAATTCGCTGGGCGCGGCCCGCGCGCCGATGAGCCGCAGCCCGGTTTCCGCGAAATTTGGCAGGACGAGCGCAGTTTCGCCTTTGCCTAGTCCGCCGCCTTGCGCCGGGGAGGCCGTCGCGGGCGACAAGGACTGCAAGGCCGCGACCGTCCGACCGATGAAAATCGCGTCGGATTCGCCGCGCGCCGGCGGATGTTCGACCGTAAGACGCGGCGGCTCCGGCCCGTCGAGATGATCAACGATCAGCGCAGCGCTCAAAGCGAAGATGATCCCTCCGAAAAAGGCCGCGAGCAGGAGGAGAAATTGCCGAAGGCGCCCCCTTGCTTGCGGCGCCGGGTCGCGTTCGGTTTTGCCGCCGCCAGAAAAGCGACCGGGCTCAGAAATGATCTTGCAGGAAAAGCGCTTTTCGCTTTCGGGCGGCGCGAGCAGGAGCGAGTCCGGCGGCGCTTCCGTCTCGACGCGAGCGAAGGCCGCGCGAATCGTCTCGTTCTGACGGCGCCAGGATTCGACGCGCGCCGCGTCCGCCGGAGAACTCGCCAGAAAACGAAGGACGAAATCGCGACGGCGGGGCTCGAGTTCGCCATCGACCAAACCGTGCAGGTCTTCATCGGTGACGGGGGGAGGAGCGCCGATCAAGTCCCGTCGCTTTCTATTTGACGAGCCGCAAATGGGACGGACGGGTTTTGGCGGTTTGCGGCGCATCGGCGCAGAGCGCTGCGCTCAGAGCTTCGCGCGCCCGCGCCAGCCGCGCGCGAAGAATAGGGCGTGAAATCTTCAGGACGCGCGCCGCGTGCGCATGGGAGAGCCCTTCGAGCGCAACGAGAAGCAGCGCCTCCTTTTCGTCGAGGCGCAATGCGGCGAGCGCGCTGGACGGCAGATCCTGCGGCGCGCAGACGCTTTGCACTTTTCCCATCGTCCGGGCGCCGCCCGGATAGGACGGCGCGGACTCGATGGCGCGCGCGCCGAGCGAGGCGGAACGCAGCGACTCGCGGTGTATGTCTGTGACAAGCGAATAAAGATAGAGCGCGGCGTCGTCGCGAGGACCGGGAATGCCGCAATCGAGTGCGCGCCGCAACGCGGCGCCCACAAATTCATCGGCGAGGGCGCTCGGCCCCGGACGCCCGCTTACAAGGGCTCGCGCATAGCGGCGCAGCCGCGGCGCGCTCTGGTTCAGATCATCCCGCAAACTCACTGTCGCGCTCCGTCGTCGGCGCTTGTCGCCAGTTTTTGCGCGGTCATGGCCAAGATCCACATCTTAACGCACGTCCTGGCCGCCGCACGGCCAGGACGCAATTTCGCCGAATTCGAACGTCGCGTCCTGGGCATTTCCGCCTGGTTCGCCTTGCGTTAAACACGCGCACCCCTTAAACGCGGCTGAAGCAGTGGCCGTTCCCTTCGAACGCATCCCTAATCTCTGATCCGGACCGAGAATGACGCAACCGGAAATCATCACGCCTGGACTCAAGACTTCCGGCATCCTCGCCGGAAAGCGCGGACTCGTCATGGGCCTCGCCAATAACCGTTCGATCGCCTGGGGGATCGCCAAGGCCGCTCGGGAGGCCGGGGCCGAGCTCGCCTTCACTTATCAGGGCGAGTCGCTCGAAAAGCGGGTGCGACCATTAGCCCAAGAACTCGGCGGGCAGGTCGTCGGCCATTGCGACGTCACCGATGTCGCGAGCCTCGACGCGGTGTTTCGGGAAATCGAACACATCTGGGGCGGGCTCGATTTCGTCGTCCATTGCGTCGCCTTTTCCGACAAGGATCAGTTGACCGGCCGCTATGTCGATACGACGGCTGAGAATTTCAGCAATTCCCTTCTGATATCCTGCTATTCATTCACGGCGGTCGCGCAAAGAGCCGAGAAGCTGATGCCGAACGGCGGCTCCATGCTGACCCTGACCTATTACGGTGCGGAAAAATGGATGCCGCACTATAACGTCATGGGCGTCGCCAAAGCTGCGCTCGAGGCGAGCGTGCGTTACCTCGCCGCTGACCTCGGCGCCCAGAACATTCGAATCAACGCCATTTCGGCGGGGCCGATCAAGACCTTGGCGGCCTCCGGCATCGGCGATTTCCGTTATATTCTCAAATGGAACGAATATAACGCGCCGCTGCGCCGCTCGGTGACCATCGAGGAGGTCGGCGAGAGCGCGGCTTTTCTTCTTTCGCCGATGTCGCGCGGCATCACTGGCGAGATATTGCATGTCGACGCCGGATATCATGTGGTCGGCATGAAGAATCCAGCTGCTCCCGATATCGCCGTGCTGGGCAAGGAGTAGCCGCGCCGGATCTGACTTTTCAGAGGCGGCTTTCGACCGGGCGCTGCGCTGACGAAGCATTCATTGGCCATTCAGTTGAGATCGCGATAATGAGCTCGGCTTGAAGGTCCGCCTTTCGAGGTGCAGTCTGACGAGGCTTTAAAGCGGGGCTGGCTTGATCTGTTGCGAAAATGCCGCAACGGCGAATTTTTCGATCAATTCGCTTCTATATTAGCAGTGTTTGGGCCGTCCGAGCAGCATTGGCTGGTTGGAAAAGCTAGATTGCGGACGCAGAGCGTCCGGCGTTACCGGCCGGCGACTGGAATTTCTTAATTTCGCAGCGATATCCAGGCAATATCGATTGAGATTTCCGCTGGCTCCGCATTGGATTTGAAAATGCAGCATCGTATAGCGACCGCCAAGACAGCGCTGGCGAGCGACGGCGGCTTCGTCGCCGCCCATGAGGCGGTATTGCGCGGTCCGGAGCAGTTGGATCTGATTCGCGACGAGCTTCTCTGTGAGATATTCGCCGCGACGGTCGCAATGAGGCCGTCCGCAATCGCCATGGCGACGCAGTTCGGGAAGTTCACCTATGCCGAAATCGACGCGAAAGCCGAAGCGCTCGCCCGCGGGCTTGTCCGGCAGGGACTGCGGCCGGGTCGCGTCGCCGGACTCTGGATGGCGCGCGGCCATGAGCTGCTGATCGCGCAGATCGCCATCGCCAAGACGGGCGCAGCCTGGCTTCCTTTCGACGCCGACGCGCCGGTCGAGCGAATCGCCGTTTGCCTCGACGACGCCGAGGCCATTGGCATCCTCACCTCTCCGGCTTGCGCGGCAAAGCTCGGCGAGCTGGCCCCGTGCCCGGCCTGGACCGAGCAGGATCTCCTTGACGGCTCGGACGAGACGAAAGTCGACGCGCGCGCCTTGGGCGCGCGGCCGGAGGACCCCGCCTATCTGATCTACACCTCAGGATCTACGGGGACGCCGAAGGGGATCGCGATTTCCGGGCGCAATATTTGCCATTATCTGCGCGCGGCCAATGAAATTTTCCAAATCCGCGACAGCGACATGGTTTTCCAGGGCGCCTCCGTGGCCTTCGACCTGTCCATGGAGGAGATTTGGCTGCCTTATCTCGCGGGCGCCTCGCTTTTCGTCGCGACCCCGGACATTATAGGCGAGGCCGAGAAGCTTCCCGATGTGCTCGAAGCCAATGGCGTCACAGTGCTCGACACCGTGCCGACGCTGCTCGCGCTCATGCCGCGCGACGTCTCGACCTTGCGTCTCATCATTTTGGGCGGCGAGGCCTGTCCTCCTTCGATCGCCAATCGGTGGTGCGCGCCCGGCCGAAAAATCTACAATTCCTACGGGCCGACGGAGACGACCGTCGTCGCGACGATCGGCGAAGTGCGCCCGGGCGCGAAAGTCACGATCGGGCGGCCGATCCCAAACTACAGCTGCTATGTGGTCGACGAGCGTTTGTCCCTGGTCGGACCGGATGTCGAAGGCGAGCTTTTGATCGGCGGCCCCGGCGTGGCCAAAGGCTATTTGCGCCGCGACCAGCTGAGCGCGGAAAAATTCATCGTCAATCCGTTTTTGAACGCCGGCGCGGGACCTGACGCTCTCGACCCGATCCTTTATCGGTCCGGCGACGCGGTTTCGATGGATGACGACCGCGATCTCGTCTTCCATGGCCGCATCGACGATCAAGTCAAGATTCGCGGCTTTCGCGTCGAGCTCGGCGAGATCGAGGCGAAACTCGCCGATCTTCCGAGCGTCGGCCAAGCCGCCGTGGTGCTGCGCCAGGACGACGGGCTCGAGCATCTCGTCGGCTTCGTCGTCCCTCTTCCGGGCGCCACGCTCGACGCGCGCGCTTTGCGCAGCGAGCTGCGCGCGAGCCTGCCGGCTTATATGGTGCCCGCTCGGTTCGAGCTGGCGGAAAGCCTGCCGCGACTATCCTCCGGCAAGGTGGACCGCAAGAGCCTGAAGCTCGTCGCCTTGACCACAAGCGACGAAAGCGAAGCTCAAGAACAACCGCAAACCGAGACCGAGGCGGCGCTCCTCGCCGCAGCGAAACGTGCGCTCCCGCCACAAGCGATTCCGCTAGACGCCGATTTCTTCACCGATCTCGGCGGCCATTCGCTGCTCGCCGCGCGTTTCATCTCCTTCGTGCGGGAGACGCCCGCGCTGGCCCGCGTCACTTTGCAGGACGTCTATGCCGCGCGTTCGATCCGCGCCCTCGGCGAGCTGCTCGACCGCAAATGGGGAAGCGGAACGGCGGAAGTGGATTTGTCTTTCGCGCCGCCGCCTTTCCTGCGGCGCTTTCTGTGCGGCCTTGCTCAGGCCGTCGCTCTGCCGGTCATATTGGCTCTCATGACCGCGCAATGGCTCGGAGTCTTCGTCAGCTACATGCTGCTGACGAGCGCCGACGCGAGCTTCGGCGAAGAGGTGATCTCGCTCATCGGCGTCTATATGTGCATCAATGTCGTGACGGTCGCGATCGCCATCGCCGCGAAATGGATCGTGATCGGGCGGTTCAAGCCGGGCCGTTACCCTTTATGGGGCGTCTATTACTACCGTTGGTGGCTGGCGAAGCGCTTTATCAGCCTCGTCCATATCAAATGGTTCCAGGGCTCGCCCTTCATCCGCTTTTATCTCAGAGCCCTTGGCGCCAAGGTCGGCAAGGACGCAATGCTTGGCGAGATCGAGGCCGGAGCCGTCGATCTGATCACGATCGGCGAGGGCGCGAGCCTCGGCTCTATCGCCAATTTGTGCAATGCGCGCGTCGAGGGCGCTGAACTCGTCATCGGTCCGATAGAGATCGGCGCGCACGCCTATCTCGGCTCCTCCTGCGTGCTCGAGGAGGATGTCGTCATCGGCGAGGGCGCCGAGCTCGGCGACCTGACGTCGATCAGCTCCGGCGGACGGGTTGGCGCATGGGAGTCCTGGGACGGCTCGCCAGGGCGCGAGGTGGGCGTCGTCGATCGCGCCGCCCTCGACGAGCCCTCAAGGGCCTCGTGGGTGCGCCGCTTCGCCATGGGCGTAATTTACGGTCTGCTCCTGCTGGCGCTTCCGCCGCTCGGGCTCATGCCTATTTTCCCCGCCTTCTGGGTGTTCGATAAGATCGACGATATGATCGGCGTCGCCGACATCGACCGCACCCTTTATCTGCTCTCGATCCCGGTCATGGCCTGGCCGACGGCCTTTGTGATGGTTCTCGTCACCGTCGGCTTCATCGCGGCGATCCGCTGGGTGGTGCTGCCGCAGGTGCGGGCCGGGACATACTCAGTGCATTCCTGGTTCTACCTGCGTAAATGGTGCGTCGCCCTCGCGACCGAGATCACGCTGGAGACGCTGTCTTCGCTTTACGCCACGGTTTACATGCGCGCCTGGTATCGCTTGATGGGCGCTAAGATCGGCAAGGATGCGGAGATCTCGACCAATTTGTCAGGACGCTATGATCTCGTCGACATCGGCGAAAAATGCTTTATCGCCGACGAGGTCGTGCTCGGCGACGAGGAAATCCGCAACGGCTGGATGTATCTTGAAAGCGTCAAGACCGGTCCGCGCGTCTTCGTCGGCAATAGCGCGGTGGTGCCGACGGGCGCCGTGATCCCGGCGAATGCGCTAATCGGAATCAAATCCAAGCCGCCGGCGAACGAGCTGATGAGCGAGGGCGATACATGGTTCGGCTCGCCGCCGATCAAGCTGCCGGTTCGTCAGACCTTCGACGTCGGCGGCGCCAATTGGACCTATGAAGCGCCGCGCTGGAAGAAGATCGCGCGCGGCTGTTTCGAGGCGGTGACGATTTCCCTGCCGACCATGCTCTTCATTACATTCGGCACTTGGGCCGTCGAATGGTTTGGCTCGAGCGTATTGGAAGGTAGATATCTGGAGCTGATCACGCATTTCACGATCGCCTCGGTCGCAATATGCGTCGCGCTCGCGCTTGTGGTCATCGGCCTCAAATGGCTGACCATGGGACGCTACGAGCCTTTGGTCCGGCCTTTGTGGTCCTGGTGGGCGATGCGGACGGAGGCGGTCGCCGTTATATATTGGGGCATGGCCGGCAAGGTCTTGCTCGACCATTTGCGCGGGACGCCTTTTCTCCCCTGGACCATGCGCTTGTTCGGCGCGAAAGTCGGGCGCGGCGTTTTTATGAATATGACCGACATCACCGAATTCGACTGCGTGACCGTCGGCGATTACGCCGCCCTCAACGAGCTTTGCGCCTTGCAGACCCATCTTTATGAAGATCGCGTCATGAAGGTCGGAAGAGTGAACGTGGGCAAGGGCGTGACCGTCGGCGCCGGATCGACAGTTCTTTATGATACGCGGGTATTGGAATACGCGCGGCTTGGGCCCCTGACCTTGGTCATGAAGGGCGAGCAAATCCCCCCAAGTTCCGAATGGGTCGGAGCCCCCGCCGAGCCGAAGTTGGCACCGCCGGAGGTCGCTCGAAAGGCCGCCGCTTGACGCTTTGCGCCGGGAAAGAACTCGAGCGCATATGGTAAAGGTCCGCGCGCCGTTGTCCGTGCGGTCACCCGCGCGCGCATTTCCTTGGCCGATCGATTTCCTCGCGCAGCCGTGTGAACACATCCCGGAACATGCCGGGCGTCAGCACGCCGGTATTGGTGTTGTAGCGAGAGCAATGATAGCTGTCGAAGAGGGTGAGATCTTTTGACGGGCCGCCCGGCAAGATATGTTCGGCGCCATGCGCGAAGGGGAAGCCCGACAGTTTCAAGCCCAAGGCGCGCAGAGCGGAATCATGGGCTATGCGGCCCAACGCGAGGATGGCGCGGAGGTCCGGCAGCGTAGCGATCGTTGCAGAGAGAAATGGACGACAGGCGTTGATTTCTTGTGGCGTCGGCTTGTTCTGCGGCGGCACGCAGCGCACCGCATTTGTGATCGCGGCGCCGATCAAGCGTAAGCCATCGTCGGCATGCGCCCGATAGACGCCTTTGGCGAAGCCGAAATCGATCAAGGTTTCATAAAGAAGGTCGCCGGCGAAATCCCCGGTGAACGGCCGACCGGTGCGATTGGCGCCGCGGAGACCAGGCGCCAAGCCTATGATGAGCAGGCGCGCATTCGGAACCAGGAAGTTCAGAACCGGCGCATTGTGCCAGTCCGGCTCCTTGGCTTGGCTGGAGGCTCGGAACGAAGCGAGTCGCGGACATATTAGGCAGTCCGCTTCAGGCTCGGATTTGTTTCCTGTCGGCGCAACCACTTTCGCGTCGAACGCCTGCTTCACTCCAGCCGATCGTCGACGAGTTCCGGATCGAATTGTCCGTTCTGCACCGTGGAGCGACGATCTTGCCCTCTGGGGGATCGTTCGGGACGATCGGAAGCGTCGCGGCCGATCTTGGCGGCGAGATGGACGATATCGATGAATTCGTCGGCTTGACGGCGAAGCTCATCAGCGACCATCGCCGGCTGCGTGGTGTTGGTCGAGACGACCGAGACGCGGACGCCTTTGCGCTGAATGGCCTCGACGAGCGAACGAAAATCACCATCGCCGGAGAAAAGCACGACATGATCGAGATGCTCGGCCATTTCCATGGCGTCGACGGCGAGTTCGATATCCATATTTCCCTTGACCTTGCGGCGGCCCAGGGAATCCACGAATTCTTTCGTCGGCTTGGTCACGACCGAATAGCCATTATAATCCAGCCAATCCACGAGCGGGCGAATTGACGAATATTCTTGATCCTCAACCAACGCAGTATAGTAAAATGCGCGAATCAGTTTTCCCCTCGACTGAAACTCTTTCAGTAGCCGCTTATAGTCAATATCGAAGCCGAGGGATTTCGCGGTCGCATATAAATTGGCGCCGTCAATGAAAAGCGCAATTCGCTCTTGGTCTGCCATAAACGTTTCTCTTCAGCATGCACGTTTGTTGCTCTATCTTGCTTGTCATATGACCTCATTCGCAAGGAGCGAGAACAAAAAACTCCCTGGTCATTTTGATATTTGCGCGCCTGCGCAAAACCCAGCGCTTTCGCTTGGTCAAAGGACGGCTGCTGGCCTCTGCCCATCCTGAACGTTCCGCAGCCGAGGAACGCTCCCGACCGGGGCCAAAATTGGCCAGCGCAACGCTATGGAGCGGCGCATAAGCGCAGGATTCTCGTATCAGCTGCATCTAGCCGTCGCCACAATTAAATATAATAAAGAATATGAAATGCAAATGTGGCGATCATGAGTTTGTGAATTTAAAAGGCGAAAGGTCGAGAAAACCGTCCAGATGACGTACCGCTTAAGTGACGGATTGCAAAACGCTCGCGAAGCTCGATCTCCGCGGGCGGCGGCCTTTGTTGGCCGTTTTATCTTGCAAGCGCAAGCTCTTCGAGGCTAAATCAAAAATAATCCAAATGAGCGTCACGAGCAAGGAGCGAGCGCAGCATGGCCCGCGTCACCGTTGAAGATTGCGTCGACAAAGTCGAAAATCGTTTCGAACTGGTTCTGATCGCGGCGCATCGCGCCCGGATGATCGCCGCCGGCAGCCCGATCACGGTTGACCGCGACAATGACAAGAATCCGGTCGTCTCCCTTCGCGAAATCGCCGATTCGACCCTGATGCCCGAGGACCTGAAGGAGGATTTCATCCAGTCCCTTCAAAAGCATGTGGAAGTCGACGAGCCCGAAGCGGAGGCCGTGCCGGCTTTGGCCTCGGTCTCGGAAGAGGCGCGTTCCGACTCTTTGGGGGACGTCCAATTCGACAGAATGACCGAAGAGGATCTGCTGCGCGGACTCGAGGGCCTTGTGCCTCCGGCCGAGACGGAAGACGAAGGCGACTGAGGTCTTTGTCTTGGCCCGGCCCGCATTTCGCCGGGCTGGTCCGACGGCGTGAGGCGTCGGCGAAGGCTCGTCAGACAATCGGGCCTCGGACGGCGGCCTTACGTCGCTTTGCGCATTTTTAGCGGCGCCGCGGCTGCGTTCCCTCAGTCTGGCGGCTGCGGGAGCCGGGCGACGCAGGCGGGTCAATCAAAGTCATGATGCGGCAATATGAGCTCGTCGATCGCGTGCGGCGCTATAATCCGCAAGCCGACGAAGTGTCGCTCAATCGGGCCTATGTCTACGCTATGAAGGCGCATGGCGCGCAAAAACGCGCTTCCGGCGACCCCTATTTTTCGCATCCGCTCGAGGTCGCCGCGATTCTGACCGACATGAAGCTCGACGACGCCACGATCGTCGCCGCGGTCCTGCACGACACGATCGAGGACACCGATTCGACCCGCGAGGAGATCGATCGCCTCTTCGGCAGCGATATCGGCCGCTTGGTCGACGGGCTGACCAAGCTGAAAAAGCTCGACCTCGTGTCGAAGCGCGCGGCTCAGGCGGAGAATTTTCGCAAGCTTCTCCTCGCTGTCGCGGAAGACGTGCGCGTGCTGCTCGTCAAGCTCGCCGACCGCTTGCACAACATGCGCACGCTCCATTTCGTCAGCCCTGACAAGCGGGCGCGGATCGCGGAGGAAACGCTCGACATTTATGCGCCTCTCGCCGGGCGCATGGGCATGCAGCGGATGCGCGACGAGCTCGAGGATCTGGCCTTTCGCCACCTCATGCCCGACGCTTATGCGATGATTGCTGCGAGGCTCGAGGAACTGCGCAAGAAAAACGGAAAAATCATCGTCAAGATCGAGAAGGAGCTGGCCGAAGAGTTCGCCGCGCGCGGGATCGACGCTAAGGTCGAGGGGCGCGAAAAGCAGCCCTATTCGGTCTGGTGCAAGATGGAGCGCAAATCCATCGCCTTCGAGCAGCTCTCCGACATTTTCGGATTTCGCGTCATCGTGCCGAGCATCGAGGATTGCTATCGGGTCATCGGCGTCGTCCACACAAAATGGGCCGTCGTGCCGGGCCGTTTCAAAGACTATGTCTCGACGCCGAAGCAGAACGACTATCAGTCGATTCATACGACGGTCGTCGGACCCGGCCGGCAGCGCGTTGAGCTTCAGGTGCGCACCGTCGCGATGGAGGATATCGCCCGAAACGGCATCGCCGCCCATGCGCTCTATAAGGATGGACGCGTCGCCGACCGCGAGACTTTGACCAATGAAAGCCGGGCCTATCAATGGTTGCGGCGGACGATCTCTCTGCTCGCAGAAGGCGATACGCCTGAGGAGTTTCTCGAACACACCAAGCTCGAGCTGTTCCACGACCAGGTGTTTTGCTTCACGCCGAAAGGGCGGTTAATCGCTCTGCCGCGCGGCGCGACGCCGATCGATTTCGCCTATGCGGTGCATACCGACGTGGGCAATTCAGCGGTCGGCGCCAAGATCAACGGCCGTCATGCGCCGCTCTTGTCTGAATTGCAAAATGGCGACGAGGTCGAGATCGCGCGGGCCGAAGGACAGACGCCCCCGGCCGTCTGGGAGACGTTGGTCATGACCGGCAAGGCCCGCTCGGCGATCAGGCGCGCCACCCGCGACGCTGTGCGGGCGCAATATGCCGGGCTCGGACGCCAGATCGTGACCCGGGCCTTTGAGCGGGCCGGCAGGCCCTATACCGAGGACAAGCTGAAGAGCGTGCTCTCGCGCCTCGCCCGCGCGAGCGTCGACGACGTGCTCGCTGCGGTCGGCCGAGGCGAAATGTTTTCCGGCGATGTTGTCAAGGCGGTCTATCCGGAATTCACGGATGAGAAAAAAGCAATCGCGCCACGGGCGCGCGGCGAGGCCGGCTGGTTCGGCCTGAAAAAAGCAGCGAGCCTCGTCTTTAAATTTCCAGGCGAGGCGAGCGACGAGCAAAACCGGAAGTCTATCCCGATCCGCGGCATTCAGGGCGATCTGCCGGTTCGTTTCGCGCCAAACGGAGGCGCTGTTCCCGGCGATCGCATCGTCGGCATTCTCACGCCGGGCGAGGGAATCACGATCTATCCGATTCAGTCCCCCGATCTTACCGCCTTCGACGAGCAACCCGAACGCTGGCTCGACGTGCGTTGGGACATCGAGGAGGGGCGGCAGGATTTTTTTTCGGCGCGAATCGCCATAACGGCAATTAATGAGCCGGGCTCCTTAGGCGTCATCGCGACGGTGATCGGCGATCATTCCGCCAATATCGACAATATCGTGATCAAGCCGCTCAGCGCCGATTTTCGCGAAATGATCATTGACCTCGAGGTCAATGATCTAAAGCATTTGAACGCCATCATCTCGCATTTGCGGACGCGGACGGTCGTCAGCAAGGTCGATCGGGTGAATGGCTGATCGATCCAGATGATCGCGACAAAGTCGCCGCTTCAGGGAGTCGTCAGGCCTGATAGGGACGCCGTGCATATCGTCCCCGCTTGGATCGGCGTGGGAACAATATCGATAAATGCCCGCGGCTGGCTCCCAGCCCGCGAATAGAGCTCTGCCGGCGAACCGGCAGTCACGACGCCGCCGACGCTTGTCTGATTCGTGGTCTGGATCTGATAGGTGACCTCGATCGTGGAGTTCGGTGGAAAGGTTACGACTTGAAAGGCCTGAAGCAGGAAGGCCGTCCCGGTGCTTCCACACTTCGCAGAAACATATTGTATGTGCAGCGACTGTCCCCCGTTGAGCGCGGGGAAATTGCATTGGAGCCGATTGGCGCTGATCGGCGAGCAGGCCGCCAATACCCCGAAAGGCGTGTCGGCGGCTGCGGCGGGCTCAACGGTTAAGACGGCGAGGAAACCCGAGGCGATCGCAAAACTGGCGATAGCGAAATTGGAGCCCGAGCGACGAGCGCGCGTAATTCTGATCATTGAAACAATCCCCGTAAATTAAAAAAAATTGATCAATAGTCCGCCCACGCAAAATCGACGATGCCTGGCGAAGGTTCCGTCAATTCGTGGTCGCTTTCTCGGCAGTTTCAAAATGCAAAGCGATAGCGCGCGGCGAGGGCTAATTCCGGTCAGCCGGTTTCGACATAATCGATAGGCGATTAGGCTTCGGGATTTGATGTTGCGCGCGGGCCGAAGCTTGGCGCGCACGCCGTCGCCGCACCTATGACGGCAGGCGGCCGCGATCTCGTTAAAGACTTGAGAATATCGCTCTCTCTGAAACGCCTTCGACTCAGCGCGTTCAGGCAGATTCTACTCGGAGCGAATATCGTCATGAGCAGGGCGATCCCTGCCGCCGAAGAGGCAGCGCGTCGAAGGGCGCTTAACCTCGAGACCTACGCCCGAACGCTAATTCGGTTGCTATAATATGATATGGTGGAGCCACGCGGAATCGAACCGCGGACCTCTTCAATGCCATTGAAGCGCTCTCCCAACTGAGCTATGACCCCGCTGAAAATTAACCATTTTCGACGTCCGTTTGGGTCGGACGCCGCTGCAAAATCCCGCGATCGGGAAGAGATGAGGCGGCTGTATAGCCCCAACCGCGGCGCTTCACAAGCTAAACGTCAACGTTCCTCGTCGTCGTCGTGAACGTCGTCGATAAGGTCGCCGACATCGTCGCTATCCTCTTCCTCTTCTTCCAAAAACGTATCGTCCGCGACCTCGATCTCGACGTCTTCATCCCCTTCCACGACGATCTTATCGTCCACCGCGTCCGCGTCCTCAAGGGAGATGACGTCGGCTCCAACGACGGCTTCGGCATCTTCGTCATCAGCGACGGCGGCGTGATGGACGGCGCGCGACAGCGCTGTGGCCTGAAACACCGTGCCGCATTTCGGGCATGTGATGGGATTTCTGTTGAGATCGAAAAATCGCGCGCCGCAATGTTGGCATTGATGCTTATTGCCGAGCTCTGGTTTCGCCACCGATTTACCTCTTGAACTGACATGGCGCCCGAGCGCAGGCCGCCGTTGCAGAACCGTGGGCGTCCGGTTAGTGATGCGAGACGCGCCTGTCAAATGGAACTTGCGACAAACGCCGCCTCAGATGACAGAACGTCGGCTGTCGTGTTACCAGCGCTGCGGAGAAGCGGCGCGAACTCCGGGGCATCAGCTTGTCTTTATCTCATTTCCCGTCCGAAGCCGCCTTGCTTGAGGCTGCGCCGAATAGGCTCGCCGCGCAGGCCTCGGGCCCCCTGCGCGGCCGGCTGAAACCGCCGGGGGACAAATCGATCTCCCACCGCGCTCTGATTCTCGGCCTGCTTTCTGTCGGCGAAACCCTGATCGATGGCCTGCTCGAGGGCGACGACGTCTTGCGCACCGCCGCCGCCTGCCGGGCGCTTGGGGCCGAAGTCGTCCGTCTAGGCGAGGGGCGTTGGCGCGTCAGCGGCTGCGGGATCGGCTCCCTGCTTGCGCCGCGCGAGCCGCTTGATTTCGGCAATTCCGGAACCGGCGCCCGCCTGATGATGGGCGTCGTCGGCGGCCATGCGATCACCGCGTGCTTCGACGGCGACGCCTCCCTGCGCAAACGTCCAATGCGGCGGATTCTCGATCCGCTCGTCCAGATGGGCGCCGAGGTCTTGTCGGAAGCCGAGGGCGGGCGTTGCCCGATCCTGCTCAAGGGCGCGAGCGAGCCTGTTCCGATCCTCTATGAGACGCCGGTCGCCTCGGCGCAGATCAAATCTGCGGTGCTCCTAGCGGGACTGAATTCGCCGGGCCGCACGACGGTCGTCGAGACCGAGGCGAGCCGCGACCATACCGAAAAAATGCTGGCGCATTTCGGCGCGACGATCAGCGTCGAGCCATTCGGGACGCATGGCCGCAAGATCAGCCTCGAAGGCCGACCGGAGCTGCGGCCAGCGCCGCTGAGCGTTCCGGCGGACCCTTCCTCCGCGGCCTTTCCCATGGTCGCTGCGACAATCGCGCCGGGCTCGGACATCGTCATCGAGGGCGTGATGACCAATCCCTTGCGGGCGGGCCTGCTCGCGACCCTGCTTGAAATGGGCGCCGACATCGAGATCCTCGATCGTCGGATCGAAGGTGGGGAGGAGGTCGCGGATTTGCGCGTCCGCGCGGCGGCGCTCAAGGGCGTCGACGTGCCTGCAGCGCGCGCGCCCTCCATGATCGACGAATATCCGATCCTCGCTGTCGCCGCGGCTTTCGCGAGCGGACTGACTCGTTTGCGCGGGCTCCATGAACTGCGGGTCAAGGAATCCGATCGGTTGGCGGCCGTGGCGGCTGGCTTGCGCGAAGCCGGCGTCGCGACGCAAATTATCGGCGACGATCTCATCGTCGAGGGCCGGGGCGGCGAGGTCGAAGGCGGCGGCTCGGTCGAAACCCATCTCGACCATCGCATTGCAATGAGCTTTCTTTGCCTCGGCCTTGCTTCGCGACAGCCGATGGCGATCGATGATTCGCGCATGATTGCGACGAGCTTTCCAACCTTCAAGGCCGACATGGAGCGGCTCGGGGCGCGTTTCGCATGATCATAGCCATTGATGGTCCGGCGGCATCCGGCAAAGGCACGCTCGCGCGCCGCCTGGCCGGTTGCCTCAATCTCCCGCATCTCGACACGGGCCTTTTGTACAGGGCGACCGCGCGCGCGCTCCTCGATCAAGGCCAGGATCTGTCCGATCGCATAGCGGCGGTCGCGGCCGCGCGCGGTCTCGCGCTCACGGATTTCGATGAGGATGCCTTGCGCGGGCCGCGCATGGGCGACGCAGCCTCGATCGTCGGGTCGATTCCAGAGGTGCGCGCGGCTTTGATCGAAACCCAGCGCGACTTCGCCCGCCGTCCGGGCGGAGCGGTCCTTGATGGGCGCGACATCGGGACGGTCATTTGCCCAGGCGCGGAGGTCAAAATATTCGTGACCGCAAGCCCGGAGGCGCGGGCGACGCGACGCGCCTTAGAGCTGAAAGGGCGCGGCGAAAAAATCGATTTCGCAGCGGTGCTCGATGATATTCGTCGGCGCGACGCGCGCGACAGAGACCGGGCCGCCGCGCCGCTGAAAGTCGCTGACGACGCCGTCCTGCTGGATACGACGAAGCTCGACGTCGAGGCGGCGTATAAGGCGGCTCTGGCGATCGTTTTTTCCCACGCCGACCCTGAGACCCTTGTGTCTCAAAGCGCGGGCTGAGCCAAGCCTGCGCGGCGAACCTCTGACGGCCATTGCGCGAGATGATCGAATGATTCGCGGGCGCGTCCCGCAACTGGAAGCGAGACCGCCTGATCGACGTTCCGTTTTGGCGGATCGGTCTGGAGACTCGCCGCAACGGCGACCCATCGTCATGGCCTCCATGCCCGGCAGTCCTGACAAAAGCAACGGCCCTGCGCCTGATCGCGGGCTATACCGCCTCGTCGAGCCGGCGGATGAAGGAACCGCGGCGGCGCGAGCCGACGGCCGGCTTGTTCTGGCCATCGTCGCGGCGTCGTTCCTTATTCATGGCCTTGTTTTTTGGGCGCTGCTCGGCTTCGACCGCGCCCCTGACGCCGTCCCGTCGGCGCGTGAGATCCCCGTCGAACTCTTAGCCGAAGCTGAAACCCAAGGCCGCCCCCGCTCGGATGCTAAAGGGACCGGCGAGCAAAAGCCTCCGGCCGCGACAGCCGCCACGCACGACCAGCGTGGAAGTGAGGCTAAGAAAGCCGAGGATCAGGCCTCGAAAGCCGACGCAGCCCAAGCCAAGCAAGCGGAGACCAAGCCTGTAGAGCCCAAAGCTGCGGAGCCCAAGTCTCCAGAGTCCAAGTCTCCGGAACCCAAGACAGCCGAGACCAAGGTTGCGGAGCCTTCTACGCCGCAAGTCGCAGCCAAAACGGCGGAGGCGCGAAAAGACGCCGAGGCAGAGAAAAAGGTTGCGTCGAAGCCGGCTAAAGCCAGGGGCGGAGCGCAGCAAGCCGGCGCTGCTCTCTCGGACAAACATTCGCTGAAGCCGGCGCCGGGCGCCGCGCCGTCGAGCCCGGCGTCGACTGGAAGGGAACAGGCGGGGCTGGCCTTGCCCTATGATCTCGGGCCGACGATTTTCCGCGCGGTCGCCGTGCCCCTGCCGACGCAGGGCGGCGACGAGGCGATGAGCTATAAGGTCATCGTGTTCGGGATGCTGGAACGGGCGAAGCATTATCCGCAGGCGGCGATTGATCGCCACGCGCGCGGCGTCTCCGTGGTCGGCTTCTCGGTGGACGAGGCCGGGGAGGCGATGAACGTGTCTTTGCTTCGATCGAGCGGGGAAGCGGATCTCGACGAGGAGAGCGTCGCGCTAGTTCGCCGCGCGGCGCCTTTTCCCGCGCCCCCGGCGGGAGCGCAACGCTTTTTCGCGGCGCAAATCGACTTCGGAATAGGAGAAGAAAGAGCCGAGCCGCAGCCGAACAGCCAGTCCAAGCCGCCGGAAGCCGACTCCAATCCGGAATGACATGAAGAAAATGGTCGGAGTGAGAGGATTCGAACCTCCGACCCCCTCGTCCCGAACGAGGTGCGCTACCAGGCTGCGCTACACTCCGACGCGCGGCTGAAATCTTGCTCGGCCGCATCCCGGTAAGCCGCCTTATAGCGGCGCATTCCCGCCTCCGCAAGCGGTTCGGGCGTCCAGCGCGGCTTTATCCATGCTCACGCGCCTTGACGCTCGGCAAAGGGCAGGCGGCGGCGCGAAGTCTCACTGGCGGCCGCGCCGCGCGCTCGAGCATCAGGGCAGGGCCAAAGCGACGAACCGGACCTCGCCTTGAGCATTGGCGACGAGCAGCAGAGCCGATTTCTTGCCGCCGCTTTTCAGCGTCTGCAGCTTCTTATTGACGTCGGATACGTCCTTAACCGCCTCTTGATTGATTTCTTGGATGACGTCGCCGACCTGAATATGTTTTTCGGCCGCACCGGAGTCGGGATCGACGGCCGTCACGACGACGCCCGAACCGATGCTGCTCTTGATCGAGAATTTTTGCCGCAACTCGTCGGAGAGGCCCGAGAACTCCATCCCGAGCGCCTTTTCGACGGCGCTGGCGGCCGGCCCTTTACCCGATTCGCCCCGCTTGACCGCCGCCTTGACCGGCTTCTCATTATCCTCAAGTCGACCGAGCTTGATGGTCTTCACGAGCTCCTTGCCCTGACGCAAGATCACGACCTCGACATCCTTGCCGACCGGCGCGGAAGCCACGATCTTCGGCAAATCGCGGGATTCCTTGATCTCGACGCCGTCGAATTTGACGATCACGTCGCCGGCCTGCAGCCCGGCGGCTTTAGCGGGGCCTTTGTCGTCGGTGCCGGCGACAAGCGCGCCATGCGCCGCGCCGAGATTGAGGCTTTCAGCGATGGTCTCGTCGACATTCTGGATGCGCACGCCGAGCCAGCCGCGGCGCGTCTCTCCGAATTTTTGCAATTGCTCGATGACGGGCATCACAGTGGCTGCTGGCGTGGCGAAGCCGATGCCGATCGATCCGCCGGACGGAGAAAGAATGGCCGTGTTGATGCCGATGACTTCTCCGGCCATGTTGAATAGCGGACCGCCGGAATTGCCTTTGTTTATGGCGGCGTCCGTCTGGAAATAATTATCGTAAGGGCCTGAATCTATATTGCGGTTGCGCGCCGAGATGATGCCCGAGGTCACCGTCCCGCCGAGGCCGAAAGGATTGCCGACCGCGACGACCCAGTCGCCGACCCGCATCTTGTCGCTATCGCCGAATTTGGCGGCCTTCAGCGGCTTGTCCGGCTTGACCTTGAGGACGGCGACATCGACTTTGGCGTCCTTGCCAAGGACTTCGGCCTTCAGTTTCTGCCCGTCGGTGAAGATGACCGTCACCTCGTTAGCGTCTGCGATGACGTGATTATTGGTGATGACGATGCCGGACGGATCGATGACGAAACCAGAGCCAAGGGAGTTCGACTTCCGCTCGCGTTGGCGTGGGCTCGGAGCCTCGCCGCCGCCCTGTTGTTGCCGGCGACGAAAAAATTCCTCGAATAGATCGTCGAAGGGCGTGCCGGGCTCCAATTGCGGCGCCGCTCCCGCGTGCTTTTCGTCGATGGTCTGGGTCGCGGAGATATTGACGACCGTGTCGCTCACCTGATCCGCGAGATCGGCGAGGGAGTCTGGCCCCCGCGCGAAAGCGGAAGACCCAGCGAGAATCGGCAGCGCGCCGACGCCGATGGCGAGCGTCGCGCAGCAGGCGACGGCTCCGGCCATGGCGGCGCGGCGAGATTTCGCGAACAAACCCATAAAGATGATCTCCCTGCGATCGCGCATTGTTAGTTCTGGCGCCATTCGGCGACCTCGGTCGGATGAAACGTCTAGATCGTTACGGAATCGCTCAATTTGAGACGACGCAAGCTTATTCCGATCAAATATCGGTCAATGATTCGGAACGTCGCCGCACCCTGCGGGTCTATGCGTCGAAGCGCCAAGTCGCCAACGCAGCGGAAAGCCGGCTCGCGAGCAGCAAAACCCCACCGAAGGCGTCAAATTCTAGCCATAGGCGCAGGCCGACGCAATGCGCGCAGGGCGGAGAGGGCCCTCGGCGCGGATATTCTGGCCTATTCGGCGACAGCGCTCAAGCGAGCCCTCGGTAGGCCGGTGCTTTTGTCGATCGCCGCGACGAGCAAGGCGTGATCATGATCGGTTTGCGCGGCATAGGCCATTGCGAAAGAGGCGAGGGCGTCGTCGAGAACGTCCGATTTTCCCATATAGCCCGCGATCAGAGCCGGATCGCCGGTGCGCGCATGGGCGCGCGCCAAGGTGCGGCCGCAAAGATTAGCATAGGCCTCCAAGGCCTTGGCCTCGATGACCTCGCCGATGGAGCCGAGGCGCCGGTTCTTGAGCCTCCGCACGTAGAACTGCCGATGGGACTTCACATCTTTTGTCCAGCCGAGGAAGAGATCGCTCGCAGCCTGCAGAGCGCGCTGGCCCTCGACAACGCGTCGGCCTTGCTGGCGGGGTTCGTCCGACGGCGGCGCAATCTTCTCGAGAACCGAATGAAGCGCCTCCTTGACCTGGAGAAACATTGGTTCCTCGTCCGGGGTCATGAAGAGGCCGACGGCGCAATAGGTGCCGACGCTGCCGACGCCGACCACCTTCATGGCGAGGTCGCGCAACGCATAGCGCTCGAACAAGGCGCGCCGTTCCGGCAAAAGCGTGTTGCCGTAGCCGGAAAAGGCCGAATGCGCGTGAATCTTTTGGGCTTTCTCGGTCTCGGTGGTGAAATGATAGATAAGGGGCGGACGATCCTCGATATGCGCCTCGCCGCCTGTTTCCTCCGCGAGATGCGGGAAATTATCGTCGGCTGCGAGATCTTTTTTTGCTTTGACCAAGGTCGATAGAAGCCTCTCGCGAAGCTTCGCGTCTTCGATGCGCAGGACCTCTTTTTCAATCTCCATGCTGATGTACCAGACCTCGAGCGGCGTCTTTTCGGCAAGGTCGAGCATGAAATCGCGATAGGCCTTCACGGCGCTTCGAGCGATGGCGCGGGCCTTCTTGTCCGGCATATGCGCGTCGCGCGCGGCGACCGCGACGCTGGTCGCGAGCCGTTTCAGATCGATGGTGAAATCCACCCCCGGCAACGTCTCGTCGAAATCGTTGATGTCGAACAGCGCGCGTCCTTCGGCGCTGGAGAAGGCGCCGAAATTCATCAAATGGCAGTCGCCGCAGGCTTGCACATTCGCGCCAACGCCGAGTTGCGGGAACTGCGCCAGATCATGGGCCATCACCGCAGCGGCCCCACGGAAGAAGTAAAACGGCGAGGCGGCCATGCGCTTGTAGCGGATGGGCAGCAATTCGGGGATGCGCTCCGCATCGGTCTCGGCGAGTATCGCCACAGGATCGCGCTCCGACGCTGGCGGGCAATCGGCATGGGCTTCACGCGGAACCTTATGGCGCAGCGCTTTGCCGGCCTCATGGCGCTCCGCGCGCGGCCGCCCTTTTTCACGACGACCGATCGTCTCCGCATCTGTCATGATGGCCCTCCATGGATCGAGCTGCGCTTTTTACGCATGCGACAAAGGGATCGCGGCGGGCGCGGCGATTCGCGTTGTCCGACAATCGTGCAGAAAGGAATTTGGTTCCGCTCATCCGCTCCGAGCGCTCTTGCGCGCCGCTGGCGACCGGGCCGATCCAGTCGGTTGGGGCGAGAGGATTTTCATCCTGGAGGCCATTGTGAAACTTTAGCTACTTAGCGTAATGTCCGGCGTTTGCAGTTCCGCTTTCGGCGTTCCACAATATAAATCTTCTCTAGGCTCGGCTCCCGACATGACTGACGAAAATCCTGAAAACTGGCGGTATTTTGTGTCCTATACCGGGGTCAAGCTGCCCGTGAAATTGGTCAATCCGCTCGAAATCGCCGATCTCAATCATCGCAACACCTATATCCGCGCGACATTCGACGCGTTGGAGCGGCTCACCGGCTTCGACAAAATGGTCTATGGCGAAGTGGAGATCTGGCATCGTTACGAATACGATGAAGCTGGCGTCCTGCGCCGCGCTGAGATCAGCATGGATGGCGACGTCACCGAGATGAATTTCGATGAAAGCGGCGTCCTGGTCACCGCGTGATTGGCGCGGCATCGGAGTCCGCTGGGAATGAAGGGGTTGCACGCCGATGATCGTCTCCACCACCAATGAGGTCGCCGGGTTCAAGATCGTCCGCCACCTCGGCTTGGTCCGCGGGATCACGGTGCGCTCGCGGAGCGTCGTCGGTAATTTCGTCGGCGGCATTCAATCGATTTTCGGCGGCCAGATCACGGCCTATGCCGAGCTCGCCGAGCATGCCCGCCAGGAGGCCTTCGACCTGATGTGCGAGCACGCCTCCCAAGGGGGAGCCAACGCCGTCGTCGGCATGCGCTATGACGCCAATGACATTATGGACGGCATAACCGAAGTGCTCGCCTATGGCAGCGCGGTTTGGGTTGAGCCCGTCAACGGGTGAAGGTTTCGCGGGGATAGGCCGGTGGCGGACGAAGCGCAATCACGATCGATCATGGTCGAAGGCATGCTGGTGCAGCCGGCCGAGACCATTTGGCGCGCTCTGACCGAGCCGGATTTAATCGCGCGCTGGTTCATGCCCAATAGTTTCGCCGCCGAGGTCGGGCATAAATATGTCTTCCGCAGCGCGCCGATCGGCGACTGGGACGGGGTCTCCGGCGGCGAGATTCTCGACGCCGATCCGTTTTGGCGGCTGCGCTACACTTGGCGCGGCGGCTCGCACGAGCTGCCGGGCTTCGGCCATTATATCGACACCGTGCTGACCTGGACGCTGTCGCCCTTGCCCAATGGCACCCATGTGCGGCTCGAGCATAGCGGCTTCACCGAGGATTCCGCCGCCGTCTATGCGATCATGAACAGCGAAAACGGCTGGAGCGCCGTGATGAACCGCCTTGCGAAAGTCGTCGTGGAGCTCGACGAGGCGGATTGAGGTCCAGGCCGCGCCGAGCGACCTCAACATTTGGCCTGCGTAAATGCTGTCGACGATCGTTTTTCTCCAGGATGAATCCGCTGGCCCCGCGAGGGCGGACGCCAATTACGTCGTGCGCCTGGTGCGGTCGCTGGCCTCTCTCATCGCAGCCAATGTCGAGGGCCTTTTGCGAGACGTCGCGATCGCCGGCCCGCGCGGGCAGGGCCTTGATATTGTCGCGGACGAGGCTGGATGCGGCCTGATCGAAGCGGAGACAGAGGCGCAATGGCTTCGCCTCGCGCTCGAGGCCGCGCGTGGTCCGGATATCCTGCTTCTTCGCGCCGGGCGCGCGCCGGAAGCCGGCTTTATCGAGGAAGCGCGCGATTTTTTGGCGCGGCGCGGGAGCGGCCATCGCGCGGCGCGCCTTCACGCCGTCCCGGAAACGCTTTTCGAGCGTCTCTTTCCCGATCGCGCGCCGCTCGCAGGCCTGATCGCGCCGCGTGAGCTTTATCTCCGCGCGCCGGCGACGGGATTTCCTGGTCTTGCCCGCGCGATCGGCCCCGCCGCTGCTTTCCGCGCACGGGCGCGGCGGACCTGATTGTCAGAGCCGCAAGCTTTCCTCAAGCTCTCTTATTGAGCGAAAGTGTTGCAGGAATCGACTTCGCCCGATTTCAGCCCCGCGTTGAGCCATTGCTGGCGCTGCGCGGACGAGCCATGGGTGAAGGAATCCGGCACGACATAGCCGCGCGAGGCTTTTTGCAGCTGGTCGTCGCCGATCGCCTGCGCGGTCGCGACGGCTTTCTCCACGTCCCCGGGCTCCAGGATCTGATATTTGCGATTGGCGTTGGCGGCCCAGACGCCGGCGAGGCAATCCGCCATCAGCTCGACGCGAACCGAGAGCGCATTCGCCTGGGCCTTGCTCGAGGCGCGGGCCTGCGCCGCCTGGACCTTCGGCAAGATGCCGAGAAGGTTCTGCACGTGATGGCCGATCTCATGCGAGATGACGTAGGCATAGGCGAAATCGCCGCCGCCGCCGAGACGCTGCTTCATCTCCTGGAAGAAGGAGGTGTCGAGATAGATCTTTTGATCGTTCGGGCAATAGAACGGCCCCATAGCCGCCTGAGCGCCGCCGCAGCCGGATCTCGTTCCGCCCTTGTACATGACCAAGGTGGGATTGACGTAGCGGACGCCCTTTTGCGCCGGGAGAATCTCGGACCAGATGTCCTCGTTCTCGGCGAGGACCGCGGCGACGAACTGCCCCATTTGATCGGATGGGGACCCGGCCTGCCGCTGCGGCGCTTGCTGCGTGGTTTGCGCGCCATGGCGCATGCCGTTCACAAGCTCGGCGCCGCCGATCAGCAGGCGCGGATCGACCCCGAGCGCCCAGCCGATAAGGCCCAGAACGACAATTGCTCCAATGCCTAGGCCCCCGCCACCGCCGCCGAAGCTCGGGCCGCTGGAGCCTCCGTAGCCGTCATCGCGGCGATCCTCGATATTGTCGGAGCGGCGGTAATCTTCCCATCTCATGGCGGGCTCCCGGCTCTTTATGTTTGAGCCTCACGAGAAGCAGTGACCGTGGCCTGGTCTCATGCGCGCCGAGGGCGCGCGCCGGCTGACCGGGCGTCAAGGGAGCTTTACGCCAATTTGGGCCGTATTTTCAAACGATCTCTTCCCGGCGCCGGCCGTCATTCGACCGCTTTTGCTGGTCCTGCGGCGTGTTGCGACGGCGGCTGCAGTCGCGCGATCTCCTTCGCAAGCAGGCGCAGGTCCTGCCACGCCAGCTTCTTCTGCGCCGGCTGGCGTAGAAGATAGGCGGGATGCAGCATCGCGAGCGCCTTGATGCGCTCCGCCCCGCTCAAATAGTCGAGCCAGCGGCCGCGCATGCGCATGATCCCGTCCTTGTTCCCGAGCAGAGTTTGGGCCGAAGCCGCGCCGAGGCAGACCAGGATCTTCGGATGGACGAGCTCGATCTGCCTTCGCGTGAAGGGCAGGCAGACCGAAGTCTCGAGCGGCGTCGGCGTGCGGTTTCCCGGCGGCCGCCAGGGCACCACATTGGCGATATAGACCTTGCTTCGGTCGAGTCCTATGGCCGCCAGCATCTTGTCGAGCAATTGCCCCGCGCGCCCAACGAAGGGAACGCCCTGGCGATCCTCGTCGGCGCCGGGGGCCTCGCCGACGAACATGATCTCAGCCTGCGGATTTCCATCGCCGAAGACGAGCTGCGTCGCCGTCGCTTTGAGGCCGCAGCCTTCGAATTTCAAAAGCGCCTCGCGCAATTCGTCGAGAGTTTGCGCCGATGCGGCGCTCTCCCGCGCCGTCTGCTCGAGACGATCGGCAGGGAGCGCTGCGGGCGGTTCGCGTCGTTCACGGGGCGACTGGCGCGGAGGCGAGGCGGCCGCCTCTGGCTTCGGAGGCGCAGCGGCCGGGGCTGGTGCCTCTCCCAGCGGCGGCGAGAGCGCGGCGGCGCATTCGGCGAGCCGATCATGCGGCGCGTCGTCGACCGCCATGTCAACGCCCATGGCGGAATACCAGCGCAGAAGCGCGATCAAATCCAAATCCGCGGCCAAGTTTGCGCCCGTTCGACGAAATCCAATGCCGCTCGCGAGGTTCGGCGCGGCAATTGAAGCAGGAACTTATATCGTATAGCCCTAAAGGTCCGTCGCACAGGCGTGGCCATGCCGACGGGACCCGACGAGCGCGTTCAAGAATCGAGAAACGATCATGGCAAACGAAGGCTCAAAACTTCCGCCGCGCGAAACCATGGATTTCGACGTCGTCATCGTCGGCGGAGGTCCGGCGGGCCTTTCCGCCGCGATCTGTCTGAAGCAGATCGCCCCAGATCTTTCCGTCGCCGTCATCGAAAAGGGCTCCGAAATTGGCGCCCATATCCTGTCAGGCGCGGTGATCGATCCGCGCGCGCTGGATCTGCTCTTGCCCGACTGGCGCAAGGATAAGGCGCGGCCGCTGACGACGCAGGTGACGGACGACAACTTCTATTTCCTCGGCCACGCCGGCGCCGTGCGGCTGCCGAATTTCGCTCTTCCGAAGCTCATGAGCAATCAAGGCGCCTTCATTGGCTCGCTCGGCAATGTCGCCCGCTATCTCGGCGCGCGGGCCGAGGCGCTTGGCGTCGATATTTTTCCGGGCTTCGCCGGCGCCGAGGTCCTCTACGGCAATGCCGGCGAGGTCATCGGCGTCGCGACCGGGGACATGGGAATCGCGCGCGACGGCCGTCGCAAGAAAAGCTTCTCCCGCGGCATCGAGCTTCGGGCCAAATATACGCTGATCGCCGAGGGCGCGCGGGGCTCCTTGGCCAAGGAACTCATCGCGCGATATGATCTCAGCAAGGATCGCGAGCCGCAGAAATATGGCATTGGCCTGAAGGAGCTTTGGCGCGTCGCTCCGGCCAAGCATCATCCGGGCCTCGTTCAGCACACTTTCGGCTGGCCGCTCGACAGCGGGACAGGCGGCGGCTCTTTTCTCTATCATTTCGAGGACAGACTCGTCGCCGTCGGCTTCGTGGTCCATCTGAACTACGAAAATCCGACCCTCTCGCCCTTTGATGAATTTCAGCGCTTCAAGACCCATTTGATGGTCGCCCCGACCTTGGAGGGCGGTACGCGCCTTTCCTATGGCGCGCGAGCGATCACCGAGGGCGGCTGGCAATCCGTGCCGAAGCTCGCCTTTCCCGGCGGGGCGCTGATCGGCTGCGCGGCGGGCCTCGTCAACGTGCCGCGCATCAAGGGATCGCATAACGCCATATTTTCAGGAATGCTCGCCGCCGAGCATATCGTCGCCGCTCTAAAGGCCGGCCGCGCCCGCGACGAGCTGAGTTCTTATGAAGAGTCCTGGCGCAGCTCGGAGATCGGCCGCGATCTCTACAAGGTCCGCAACGTGAAGCCGCTCTGGTCCAAGCTCGGGACCTATGTTGGAATAGCCCTCGGCGGCCTCGACATGTGGGCCAATGAAACAATTGGCCACTCGCTCTTTGGAACCTTGCGGCATGGCGGGCCGGATTACGCCAGCCTCAAGCCGCTGTGGAAAGTGAAGCCGATCGAATATCCAAAGCCCGACGGCAAGCTGACCTTCGACCGGCTCTCATCTGTGTTCATCTCGAACACCAATCATGAGGAAGATCAGCCGGTCCATCTTCATTTGAAGGACCCCTCGATCCCGATCGAGAAGAACCTGCCGGAATATGGCGAGCCTGCCCGGCTCTATTGCCCGGCCGCCGTCTATGAAGTTGTCTATGGCGATGACGCCACCAAGACCGATCCGCGCTTCGTCATCAACGCGCAGAATTGCGTGCATTGCAAAACTTGCGACATAAAGGATCCGGCGCAAAATATCGACTGGGTTCCGCCCGAAGGCGGCGGCGGGCCGAACTATCCGAATATGTAGCAACCAGTCGGGCCTGCGGCTTACGTCTGCTTGGGACGAGGCGCGGCGGCGCGCGCCAGCCGGTCGTTGATCGCCTCGCCCAATCCGTGATGCGGGATGGGCGCGACCGCGATGCGGGAGGCGCCGAGCGCGTCGAGCTCGCGGAGAAAAGCGAAGAGATTGGCCGCCGCCTCCTGGAGATCGCCCCCCGGCGACAAATCGCGAATCATGGGTCCGATCCGAAAGCGCCCCCCGAAATCGAGGCCGGCCTCATAGGCGTCGAGGTCGATCGCATCGAGCCGAAGTTTTGCGCGTGGCGCATAATGGGAGGCGAGCGCGCCAGGCGCCACGATCTTGCCCGGCGCCGCCTCGGCGAGGGAAAGGCCGAGCGCGGCCTCAATTGCCTCCGTTGCGATCCCGCCGGGCCGCAGCAGGCGGGGGCCTCCATCGAGACAAGAAACGATGGTTGATTCGACGCCGATGGGGGAGGGCCCGCCATCGAGAATGAAATCGACTCGGCGCGCGAGATCTTGCGCCACATGGGCGGCCGAGACCGGGCTGACTCGCCCCGAGCGATTCGCCGATGGCGCGGCGAGCGGTCGTCCGACCGCGGCGATGAGCGCGCGCGCGACGGGATGCGCGGGCGCCCGTAGCGCGACGCTGTCGAGGCCGGCGCGGGCCAAGGCCGAAACGCTCGCGCCCGGCGCCAGCGGCAGCACGAGGGTCAGGGGTCCCGGCCAGAAGGCCTCGGCGAGCCGCCCAGCCTCCTCGGAGAAGACGCCCAGCTCCTGCGCGGCGGCGAGACCTTCGACATGGGCGATCAGCGGATTGAAGCTCGGCCGGCCTTTCGCCGCGAATATGCGCGCGACGGCCGCGTCCGAGGTCGCGTCGGCGCCGAGGCCATAGACGGTCTCGGTCGGAAAGGCGACGAGGCCGCCTTCGCGCAGGATATGCGCCGCTTCCTCTATGGCGCCTTCATCCGCCAAAGGGCGGGGCGCATCCGCCGGATTGATTTTCATATGATGAGCGATCATCCCTGATGACGTTTGAACCTGGGCGCCTTCATAATCGCCGCCTCGCGCCGTACATATCTGCTGCGCGCGGATGAGCTTGGCGTCAATCGACACGTTGGCCGCGCTGGCAAAGGCGGAGATCGATCGATGAGCTATCGCGCGCCCGTTTCCGATATTATCTTTTCCATGACCCATGAAGCCGGACTTGGCGAGGGCATGGCGGATGGCCTTTACGCGGATCTCGACGACGGCTTCCTTGAAGCCACCCTGCGCGAGGCCGGAAAATTCGCCGAAAATATTCTCGCGCCCTTGAACCGCGCAGGCGACAAGGATCCGGCCAGATTGGAGCTGGGCGAGGTGCGCACGACGCCCGGCTGGCCGGCCGCCTATAAGCAATGGATCGCCGGCGGTTGGAACGCCATCACGGCGCCGGCGGATTATGGCGGGATGGCTTTGCCGGCGCTCCTCAATACGGCCTGCATCGAAATCTGGAATTCGGCCAATATGGCCTTCGCCCTTTGCCCCTTGCTGACGCTCGGCGCGATCGAGGCGGTGCATTCGCATGCCGACGATGAGCTGAAGCGCCTCTATCTGGCCAAGCTCGTCTCGGGGGAATGGACCGGCACGATGAATCTCACCGAGCCGCAGGCCGGCTCCGATCTCGGCGCGCTTAGGACCCGCGCCGAGCGGCGGGACGATGGCAGCTACAGGATTTTCGGCTCCAAGATCTTCATCACCTATGGCGAGCATGACCTCGCCGGCAATATCATTCATTTCGTGCTGGCGAGGCTTGCCGACGCGCCGGCGGGAACGCGTGGGATCTCGCTGTTTCTGGTCCCGAAATTTCTCGTCGGCCCCGATGGCGCCATCGGGACCCTCAACGATCTGAAATGCGTGTCCCTCGAGCATAAGCTCGGCATTCACGGATCGCCGACCTGCGTCATGGCCTATGGCGAGCGTGAGGGCGCGATCGGCTATCTCGTCGGCGAGGAGAACAAGGGCCTCGCCTGCATGTTCACCATGATGAACAGCGCGCGGCTCAATGTCGGCGTGCAGGGCGTCGCGATCGCCGAGGCCGCGTTCCAGCAGGCTCTGGCCTATGCGAAGGAGCGCCGCCAGGGCCGGGCGATCGGCGCGACCGGCGAGGGGATGAGCGTGATCATCCATCATCCCGACGTGCGCCGCATGCTCATGACCATGAAGGCGCTGATCGCGGCGGCGCGCGCGATCTGCTTCATGACGGCCTCCGCGATCGACCGATCGCAACGCGCCGAGGACGCCGCGGCTCGAAGGGCCGCCGCCGATCGCGCCTCCTTGTTGACGCCGGTCGCCAAGGCGTTCTCGACCGACATAGGGAGCGAGGTCGCTTCGCTTGGAATCCAGGTTCATGGCGGCATGGGCTATATCGAGGAGACCGGCGCCGCACAATTCCTCCGCGACGCGCGAATCGCCTCCATTTACGAAGGAACCAATGGCATTCAGGCGATCGACCTTGTTCACCGCAAGCTCGGACTGGCAGAAGGCGCGGCGGTCGCCGAAGAAATCGCGCTGATGCGGGCGACGGTCGATGAATTGGAGAAAATCCAAGTCGAAGATTTTGGCGCTATGGCTGCGCGCCTGCGCGAGGCCGTCGGCGCCGTGGATCGGGCGACAGCCTTCATGCAGAAAACTCTGCGCGCGCGGCCCGAAGACGCCCTCGCGGGCGCGACGCCCTATTTGCGGCTCTTCGCCTATGCGCTTGGCGGCTGCGCCTTGGCGCGAGGGGCGCTCGCGGCGCGGAGGCTCTCGAGCGCCGGCGAGACAGATCCAGCCTTGGCGGGGCGGATCGCGACCGCGCGTTTCTTCGCCGAAAATATCGCGAGCGGCGCCGGCGGGCTCGAATTCTCGGTGGTTCATGGCGCGGCGTCGGTCAACGCCGCTGCAGATGCTCTCGCGTCATGACCGTTGGCTCCAACGCGAGCGGCTCTGCGCCGGGCCGCAGCCAGAATATCAAGATCGAACGCGAGGGCCGCGTCCTACACGTGATTTTCGACAGGCCCGAGAAAAAGAACGCGCTGACCAGCGCAATGTATTGCGCCGCGACGCAGGCGCTGGCCGAGGCGGAGGGCGACGGCTCCATAGGCGCCGTGGTCTTCAGCGGCTCCGGCGCGGCCTTCTGCGCCGGCAATGACATCGGAGATTTTCTCGACGCGGGCGCGGATTTGGAGAATTTTCCGGCCTTCGTCTTCATCAAGGCGCTCGCCGGATTCGAGAAGCCCTTGGTCGCGGCGGTGGAGGGGATTGCGGTTGGAATCGGCGCGACGATGATCCTGCATTGCGATCTCGTCTATGTCTCGCCCGGGGCGGTGTTTCGCATGCCTTTCGTGGATCTCGGCCTCGTGCCCGAGGCCGCCTCGTCGCTGCTCCTGCCGCGCCGGATCGGCTTGGCCAAGGCGAGCGAGATTTTGCTTCTCGGCGCGCCTCTCGGGGCGGATGAGGCGGTGCGGCTCGGCCTCGCCAATGAGGTCGTCGCGGCGGGGAAGATCAAGGCTTTCGCAACGGAGCAGGCCGCCCGCCTCGCCGCCAAGCCTCGGGCTGCGCTCGCGGCGGCTCGTCGCCTTATTCGCGGCAATCGCGACGAAATTCTCGCCCGCATCGAGGAAGAGGCGCAACTTTTCGCGATTGCGCTGCAAAGCGAGGAGGCGCGCGCGGCCTTCTCCGCTTTCCTGATGAAGTCGTCTTTCTGATCAGCAGCGCATTACTGCGCCAGGATCTCGACGTCGCGGTCGAGGGTGGATGTGACCTTGAATGTTGTTTGATAGGTCTTGTTGTCGTGCCGGGCGATTGCGACATATTCGCCTTCGGCCAGGATCAGCGAGGGAAAGGCCCCGATCATTTCACGGATCACGTCGCCGCCGGGCGTCAGGATCGTGAAAGCCGTATTGGCGAGCGCCTCGCCGCCGGGCCCGCTGACGAGCTTCAAGGTCATAATGGCGGCGCGATGACGCAAGGTCGCGTCCGTCAATTTGCCTGTCTGCACCCGAAGATCTGCGCTGACGACGGAATTTGTCGGGGCGGCGGCGCCATTGGTCGCCGCGTCGAGCAGGGTGGACACGACATGGTAATTGCCTTCAGGAAGGCCGATCGTGTCGCCAGTCTTGGCGTTGGCGACGACGAGCTTCGCTTCGGAATTATCGCGTTCGGGCACATAGATTGCGATTGACGATCTCGTGGCAGGCATCGGCGCGTCGCCGAGTTGCCCAACGATCCGCAAGGCCCCCGCGTTGAGCACGAGCCTCTCGCTTACGCCCTTGCCTTCGATGGCGACGCGTTTTGTCGCGCCGGCGAGGCCGAATGCGGCGTGGACGATGAAATTGCCATTGTGGAGCGAGAAGGCAGGCGCCGCTTCGGAGGATTGGGCGACGAGCTTATGCGAGCCGTCGATCTCCGCCGCTTCGTCGAAAATCCGCCATTGCAGACCGGCGTGAAGGGACTGGGCGTCGGAGGCGCCGAGCGTCGCGGAGAGATGTAGGATCGATAAGGGAGCGGCGTCCGGGTCCGGCTCCAGGCTGCTCGGTCCAGGCGAAGGCGCGGGAAGATTGTGATTTTCCGCCGGCGCGGCCTGCGTGGCGGCAAGGCCGAGCGCGAATGGGACGACGAAAGACAGTGCGAGACGAAAGGCGGCGCGACCTACGGGCGCCGAGCAAAGCGCAAGAGGCGTTGACGCGCGCGGAAAACTCCGTTTCGCCAATTTTTATTCTCCGTTCCGGTGCAGCACGCTGGAGACCGCCGCAGTCAAATTCGCCATGGAGAGCGGGTGGAAGGAAAATTCGATCCGATGCCGACCGGCCGGCGTCTCAACTCCGCGAAAGAGGACATTGGCTCGGAGCACCGGCCTTTGAACGCCGTCGACGCGCGCCTCCCAGCCCGGATAGAAAAGATCATGGAGGACGACCACGCCTGGCCGGTCAGAGTCCACGTCGATCTCGACGGCATTGTCTGCGTAATTGACGATCGAGACCTTGGCTTTGGCCTGAGAGTCGAGATTGAGCTGGCCGTCATTCGGCTTGGCGCTGAGCGCGCCTAGGCTCGCCTGGTCGATCAAGGCTTCGTTCGACCTGTCGAAATCGGGCAGGGTGAGGTCGTCGAGAATCTGATCGCCGTCGACGGGCTTGATCCTGGAGGCGAAATAGGCCCGCGGCGCGGCCTTGCCGAGCTTGTAAATATAGATTGAATCGCTCGCGTAGATCTGGGTCGCCTTGGGGCGCGGCACATGGCGCGGCAGGCGGACCAACGGTCGGTCGAGGACGAGATATTCGAGTCCGAGAAGTTCCGCGAGATGGCATTTATAGCCCCGGAACGTGCCGGGAAAATGGCGCAGGTTCGGATCGCCGGCATTGTCGCCGGGCCCCACCGCGCGCTCATAGCCCTCGATGCGCAAAGGATTATAGCCGATCGTGTTCTCGAATTTGAGGACCATTGACGCGTTCTGCCAAGGACCGCTGAGGCCTAGGATCTCGACGCGCGGCTGGTCGCCTTCGCGGGCCTTGGCGGCAAGTTCCTTGCGGAGAACCTCGACGCCGGCGGCTTCGGCGGGCTTCATGCGGCTGCTATAGACGCTATAGCGCTCGATCGGCTCCGCGTTGAGGGCGGAGGCGCCGTTGCGCCATAGAATTTCGCCTCCGCTCAGGATAACGAAAAAGGTCGCCGCGAGCGCGCGCTGGCGGCGGTCGCGTAGCCAGAACAAGAGGGCGACCCCGACCGCGCCCAAAGCGCAGGCGAGGCCCAATTGCCCGAGCGAGGCCGACAGGCGGCCTTCGCGCATGGAAAACGCGAGGCCGTCGCCGATCACGACGGCCGCGGCGAGCGCGCTGGCCGCCGCCAGCGTCCAAGCGAGCCATCTCGGGACGAAAGGGAAAAGGCGCGGCAGACCGTCCTGGACGTAGCGGTGCAGAAGAAATCCAGCGCCGAAGGCGAGCGAGATATTGACGATGAAAGTCGCGTCGGCGGGCCGTCGATAGAGCGACACGCCGGGGATCCAGTCGAAGGCCAGCGCAAAAAAAGGCGTATAGCGGCCGAGCGCGTAGAGCGTCGCCGCCGCGAGCACGATGGCGAAGAAGCGGATCGGGCGCAAGAACAGTCTGCCGGCCCCAATGCCGTGCCAAATGACGAGAAGCGCCGGCAAGGTGCCGATAAAAAGGTAATCCACGGCCCGGTCCGTCCAATCGGGCCGGGTCATGGTCGTATATTCGGGGCCCCAATAGTCATAGAGTTGGTCCAGTGAGCCGAAGAAGTTCGGCACGAGCAAAGTGATGAAATTGACCGGCGCGAGAGATCCGGCGGCTGCGACCCCGAAGGAAATGCCAGGCCGATTGGAATTGGCGAGAAATTGCAGAGTGAGCAGCGTCGGAATGGCCATGATTGCGCCAATGACGGCGCAGGCGAGGGAGAGGACGCCGAGGCGCGCCCGCACATAGGCGAGGGCTTCTCCCGAATAAATCGCCAGGAAAACCAGCCGCCCGACCAGAACGGCGCAAAGCAGAAAAGCGACCTGGTCGCGGCCGAGCGCCATGAGCGCGGCGAAAAGTCCAAACAAAGCGGCGAAAAGATACGAGCGCCGCTCGAGCGCGATCTCGAGGCACCAAAACGCCGCCGGGAAAAAGGAATAGGAAATGATCATCCCGGTATGCTGCAGCCGCGAGGATGCGGCGCCGCCGAGCATGAAAATGGCGGCCGCGAGCGCCGCGCCAGCGGCGTGCCAGCGCCAACGCCGGCAAATGCCGAGGACGGAAAATCCGCCGAAGGCCAGATGCGCCAGAATGATCGCGTCGAACATTTGCATCGAGGCGCTAGGCGCGATCAGCGCGAAAAGCGCCATGCTAGGGGTGAAAATCAAGGATTGTGGGTCGGCGATCGATGGATGGCCTGCGAAATGATAAGGGTTCCAAAGCGGAATCTCGCCGCGCTGGAAGGCGTCGCCGAGAAAGCGGAACATGGGATAAAAGTGATTTTTGGAATCCCAGGGCACCACGGTTCCGCTGAGGAGCCAGCAGGCGAGGGCGAGAGCGAAAAAGAGGCCCAAGCCGATCGCCGCGCCTGAGGTCGCCTTGGGGCTCCAAGCCTGCGAGCGGGCGCGCTCAACCACCCCGCCGATGGGCGGGGCCTTGCCCCCGCGGCCGACGCGAGACGCGGAGGGATAGGCGACGGTGTCCAAGAGCGACATGGCGGGTTCCAAATGACGCAAACGAAGCGGGCGCAAACGGAGAGGCGCGCTCAATATGCCAAAATTCAAGGCAAAATCATGCGGAGGCTAGAGACATCGACGACCACCGTAGAGCTAACGCTTGGAAAGGAGTTTGCTTGGCCGAAGAGCTTTATGCAAGACCTAACTCTCTATGGATTAGATAGGATTTGTAGTCGGGCCTCGCCAAAAGTTACGAAGACACCGCCGGCTTTTCTCGCGATGTGGAGTTTATCGCGGAACTCCAATGATTTAGATCGGAAAGCATGAACCCGCCATGAATGACGTGATCGCACTCCTCACCTCCCGCCGCTCAGCGCCGGCGGCGAGCCTATCCGAACCCGGCCCGAGCGCCGAAGACATTGATTTGATGTTGAAGATCGCCTCGCGCGTTCCTGACCACGGCAAGCTCGCGCCTTGGCGGTTCATTGTCTTTGCTGGGGAGGCGCGCGACCGGGCCGGTGCGATCGTCGCCCAGCATTATGCGACGGCGCATCCTGACGCGGACGCCGCCAAATTGGAGATTGAGCGCAAGCGCTTCTCGCTAGCCCCATTGGTTGTCGGAGTCGTGTCCCGCGCGGCGCCGCATCCCAAAATTCCCGAATGGGAGCAGGTCCTCTCGGCCGGCGCGGTCTGCATGAACCTGATTGTGGCGGCCAATGCGCTCGGCTTCGCCTCGGTCTGGCTGTCCGAATGGCATTCCTATGATCGGGCGGTTCTCGCGCGCTTCGGGCTCGCCGAGACTGAAAAGATAGCCGGATATATTCACATCGGCCGGGCCCCGGTCGGACGCGAGGATCGCCCGCGCCCGGACTTGGCTCAGATCGTGACCTGGTTCTCCTAGAGCATGCTCCAACGTTTGATCTCGAGCGGGTTCTTGTCGATTGGACGATGCCGTCCAATCGGAACGCGCTCTAACGCAACGCGCGGGGGCTCGATCACGCTTCGCTCGATGGGTCACGCCGCCTTGTCGAGCTTCGATCTTTTCGAACCGAAGAGGCGCCGCCAGAATGTCTTTTGCGCTTCCACCTCGATTTCGCTTTTGGCGCGTTGGTCGGTCAGGAGCTTCACGGCGCTGGTCTGATCCTCGATCAATTTCAAAAGCCGCAGGCGTTCTTCCTGCCAATTTTGCGACATGCGGCCGCGATCCTCGCGCAATTGCGCCCGGTCTTGCTCGAGATCGGAGATCCGCCGATCCTTTTCCGCGAGGAGATGCTTCAATCCAGCGAGCTGAATCTCGAAAGCCGCCGAATAGGGCGAGGTTTCCATCTGGCCCTTGCTCGGTTTCCAATCGTCCAGCGAGAGTTCATCGGGTTCGGGCTTGGAGGTTTTCGGGAACACGCGGAAAAGCTCGGCCGGATCGATCTTGTATCCGGCGGTTCCTTTTTCCGTGTACGATAATTTGCCAGAAGACAGAGCCTTCGAGATGGTGGATTTGGCGACTCCCGCCTCCTTGGCGGCCTGCCCAAGACTGAAATACATGGCGCGTTTCCAAACGTACGGGTGAGTGTTTGGAAACTCTTTCTCAAAACACTTAAACAAATATTAAGCGCGATTTGAGGTTGACGTAGGCGAAGCGCAATTTCCTTTGGGGCAGGCGCTTCGATAGCGAGAGTCTTCGCCGAACCGGCGCCTCCGCGAGAACGGCTTCGTCGCGATCGCGGTTCGAGGGATATAAGGACGGGTTCGCCAAGGAGGCCGCCGAATGAAAATCCGCGCCGATTTTTCCCAACGCGTCGTCGTTCGCCCCGGCGAGACCGATTGGGTCCCCTCGCCCCAGCCCGGCGTCGATCGGTTGATGCTCGACCGCATTGGCGGCGAAATCGCCCGCGCGACCAGCCTGGTGCGCTTCAGTCCCGGCGCGTTTTTCCCGTTTCATGAACATGGCGGCGGCGAGGAGTTTTTTGTGCTGGACGGTCTGTTCGAGGATGAATATGGGCGCTATCCGGCTGGAGCCTATGTGAGGGATCCCATCGGCTCCTCCCACGCGCCCTTTGCGACAGACGGCTGCACGATCTTCGTGAAGCTCTGGCAATTCGCGTCCGAAGATCAGGCTCGCGTCGTCGTCGATACGGCTTCGGCCGCTTGGAAACAGACGCAGACGCCGGGCCTCGCGACCATGTCGCTCCATGCTTTCGCCGGCGTTTCCACTTCTTTGATGCGACTGGCGCCCGGCCTCGTCGTCGCGCGGCGACTCGATCCACGCGGAGAGGAAATTCTCGTCATCGAGGGCGCCTTAAGCGACGCGGATGGCGAATATTCAAAAGGAGCCTGGATTCGCGATCCGGGCGGCCGCGAAACCGTTTTCTCTTCGCAAGAGGGCTGCATCCTGCTTACGAAAACCGGCCACCTGCCGCCGGATCTGTCGCGGCTTCCTGGCTTTGCCGAGGCCGCCGCGAGCTAAGCTGCGAAGGCTCAGGCGGAGCCGTCGGCGCGACGTTCTGAATTGGCTCGCGCATCGACAGGGATCGGCGCTTTGAACCCCGCTTCGAAGCCGGCGATCTCGATCTTCGTCGCCGGCGCCGCCGCCGGGTTGAAGAAGCCCTCCGCCTTGAATTGCTTGAAAATCTCGAAATGAAGATCGCTGCGCGCGCGGGACAGCATCTCGACGTCATTGATGAAAAGAGCCAGCTCGAAATCGAGCGCGCTGCCGGACATGCGGGTGAAAAGGATTTGCGGCGCCGGGATCTTGAGGACGAGATCATGCGCCTTCGCAATCGCGACCAAGACCTCGCGAACGCGCTCCGGATCGGCCGTCGCGGCGACGGTCAAGGGAATCACCAGGCGGCTCGTGCGGTCGCCGCGGATCAGATTCTTCACCACGCCGCTGACCAGGCTCGAATTGGGGATGATGACCTGGGATCGGTCGAAGGTCTCAATTTCGGTGGAGCGGACATTGATGCGGCGGACATAGCCTTGATCGGCGCCGACGATGATCCAATCGCCGACGCTCACCGCGCGCTCCCAAAGGAGGATGAGGCCGGAGACAAAATTATTGACGATCGATTGCAGGCCGAAGCCGATGCCGACCGACAGGGCGCCGGCGACAAGCGCGAGCTTCTCGACGCTGAGCCCGAGATAGCCGAAGGAGAGCGCCGCCGCCGTGATGAAGCCGAAATAGCCGAGGCTGGTCTTGATTGAATTGGCGAGCGCGGGATCGAGACGGGTTTGCGGCAGAAGGCTTTGATCGAGCCAACGCAAAAGGGTGTGGGCCGCGCCATAGGCGAAGCCAAAAATGGCGATGGCGACGACGACATTGGCCGGAGAAATGGTGACGTCGCCGACGCTGAAGCCGAAAAATGCCGCGCGAAGATCGAAGGGCGCGTCGGCGGATCTCGGTCCCAAAGGTTGGAGCACGAGTATCGCGGCTATGCAAAGAAGCGCGAGCCTCGCTGCGCCCGACAAAAGGACGCCGAGGAGAGGGAGCGACTCGCGTCTAACGCCCAAGCTCGCCATGAGCCAGCGCCCGAAAAAAGTCGTGGGCTTGAAGCCGGCGGCGCACGCTTCGTCGATGAGGACGGCGGACATGTTTAGCAGCGCGGCGACGGCGCCGATCCAAAGCGCCTGGTCGAGAAGGAAGCTCGCGAAAGTCGGATAGCCGAACAGGACCGCGGCGATGTCGACGACGCCGGCGAGCCACGCGAGAACGCGCAAGAGGCTGAACCAGTGGATCTGACTTGCGGCGCGCGCCTCGGAACGATCGTCGCTCGAGCTGAGGCCCCAAAGGCCGGCGCCGAGCGCGGCCGCCGCGACAATCGAGCCGATCCCTCGGGTCGCGACCGAAAATTGCAGGGAGACATTGAGAATGTCGTTCATCGCTTCGACGAGGCGGGTCGAAGAGACGATGCAGGCCACGAAGATTGCGACTTGGACAAGGCGCCGGCTCGCGGGATCGTCGAGTTGGGGCAATCGCCAATGTGGCCTTGACGGCGCGAAAAGGCCGATCGTAATTCCCGCTGCAAGGGCAATTCGGACCACGCTCAGCCCGGTGGCCTGCAGAAATGGCCGCAGCGGATCGCCGGCGAGGCCGAATGCGTCAAGGACGACGCCTAGAACATAGGTCAGGGCGATCGGCGGAAGAGCGATCGCGAGCGCGATCCACCAGGCGCCGAGGGCCTTGAGCAGGCGGCTCGGCGCGAGGACCTCGGCCCGACGCGAAAGCACGCGCCGGGCGAGCCAGACCAGCAAGGCGTAAAAGGATGCGATGGCGGCGAGCCCGCCCCAGAAACCCCAATTGCGCCAGCCGTCGAATTTTGCGTTGATGGACTTGAACCATTCGACGAAGAGCGTCTGCGCGGCGGCGAAATTCGACGGCGCCTCGCTCCAGACATCGACCCAGAGCACGGAATCGGTGAGGCTTGGCGCCCGCTCGAATAGCGAACTGGCGAACAAGGCGCGCTGGCGCGCCGCGATGGCCGCGCGGATCTGATCGGTCCTCACGCTGAGCAGCTTCGCCCGCTTGGAAAGCTCGTCGGCGTCGTTGAAGCTCTTTTGCTGGGCGGCGCGCTCCGCTGTCACGGCCTGGCTTTCCGGCGGCGCCTTTTCGTCCGGCGCGGGTCCAAGCTGGTCCAATCTCGTTTTGATTTCGGCGAGCTTGGGGGCGATCTGCTCGATCGCCGCATTGAGCTGGTCGGCTATCGGGCCGATCTGCTGACGCAAAGCTTGAAGATCTGGATCGGTGAGATTGCGGCGATCGAGGCTCGACTCGATCTGCTTCAGCGTCGCATTGATCTTGTCGAGATCGGCGCCGGTCATCATGCGCATCGGCGCGACGGTCGGCTGTTGCCCGGATGGCGAGGGGGACGGCCCGGGCCCTTGGGCGAAAGCTGTCCCGATCGCGCAAAGGGCGACGAAATAAATCGCCCGGACTAGAGATTTCAGCAATTCGTTCCCTTTGAACCTGACTGAGGCGGCGAAAGCCTCGGCGTTAACGCGAGCCGTTTCAGCTCTTGCGCCTTTGGCTAGCGATTCGCGCGTCAGCGCGCAAATCGGGCGCTGGGTCCTGCGGCGGATAGAGATGCGTCGCGCCGCGATAATCCTCGATGCGGAAGAAGCCTTCGCGCGCGCTCTCCGTCAAGTAATTCGGTCCGATCGGCGTCTTGCCGAGGCCGCCCGGCAGATCCAGCATATAGGTCGGTTGACATAAGCCAGAGAGCCGGCCGCGCAATTGCCGGATCAACTCCTGGCCTCTGGCGATCGGCACGCGAAAATGCGCGGTGCCCGGCGCGAGGTCGAGCTGGTGCAGATAATAGGGCTTGATCCGCGCCTCGACGAAACCGCGCATCAAGGCCGCGAGAGTCTCCGCGTCGTCGTTCACTCCAGCGAGAAGCACGGTCTGGCTTAGCATTGGAATCCCGGCGTCGATGAGGCGGGCGCAGGCGGCGCGAGCGCGGGGGGACAATTCGCGGGGATGGTTCGCGTGCAAGGCGAGATAGACGGTCTTGCCGCTCGCCCGCAAGCTCGCGGCAAGTTGATCCGTGACGGCGTCCGGATCGACCGCGGGGACGCGCGTATGAAGGCGAACGATCTTCACGTGGTCGATCGTCGAAAGCCGCATCATGATGTCGTCGAGCCGACGGGGCGACAGCATCAGCGGATCGCCTCCGGTGAGGATCGCCTCCCAGATCTCTGGATGATCGGCGACATAGGCGAAGGCGGCGTCGAGCGCGGCGGGCGACAGAAATGCCGGGGCGCCGGGTCCCACGGTCTCACGGCGAAAGCAGAAGCGGCAATAGACCGGGCAATGATGCAGGAATTTCAAAAGCACGCGGTCGGGATAGCGATGGACGATTCCGTCGACCGGGCTGAACGCGTCATCGCCGACTGGGTCCACTCTCTCATGGGGCGAGACCTTGAGTTCAGCCAGGTCCGGCAGGAATTGGCGCGCGATCGGATCATGGGGATCGGCGCGGTCGATCAGTCCCGCGACCGTCTCGGTCAGGCCGATGGCGTAGCTGCGACTCACGCGCTCCAGGGCGTCCCGCTCGGATTCCGCCGCTAGGCCGGCCGCGACGAGATCGCCGGCGCCGCGCAGCGCCGGACCGTGATTTTTCATGGCGCGGTCGGGCTTTCGGCCACGGGCGTCCAGATCACTTGCTCAATATGCGTCGCGCCCGTGGCGAGCATGACGAGCCGGTCGAAGCCGAGCGCGATCCCGCACGCCTCCGGCATTTCCGAGAGAGCCGCGAGAAAATCTTCGTCGAGCGGGTAGGACTCGCCATAAATTCGTTGCCGCTCCGCCATTTCCGCCTCGAAGCGCCGACGCTGCTCAATTGGATCGGTCAATTCGCCGAACCCGTTGGCGAGTTCGACGCCGCAGGCATAAAGCTCAAAACGCTCGGCGAAGCGTCGATCCAGCCCCAATTTGGCGAGCGCCGCCTCGCTCGCGGGATAATCGATGAGGATCGTCGCCCGTCCATGGCCGAGATTGCGCTCGATCTTCTCGCTGAGCACTTTGCTGAAAATATCCGACCAGCTGTCGTCTTCGACAATTCTGATCCCGCGCGCGCGGGCGTGGGCGGCGAAAGCCTCGCGATCCGGCTCGAGGCCTTGAAGCAACGACAGGAGATCGATCCCGGCGTGACGGTCGAACGCCTCGACGACGCTCAAGATCTCGGGTTCGGCGAAAGGATTGGCGAAATGCCCCGCATAGCTCAAGTCCTGCGCGCCCGCCGCCCTGGCGGTTGCGGCGAGAAGCCCGGCGCAATCCTCAATGAGTCTCTGGTAGGGCTCGTCGGCCCGATACCATTCGAGCATGGTGAATTCCGGGTGGTGGAGCCTTCCCCTCTCGCGGTTCCGGAAGACATGGCCGAAGGCGAAGATCCGCTTTTCGCCCGCGGCGAGCAGCTTCTTCGCCGCGAACTCCGGCGAACTATGGAGATAAAGTCGTGATCCCTGGCCCGTAGGATCGATGATCTCGGTCGAGAAAGCGCTGATATGGGCTTCGTTTCCGGGCGAGACCTGGAGAATGGCAGGGTCGAACTCGATAAAAGAGTCGGAGGCGAAGAAGGCGCGCGCCGCCGTCGCTATTTTCGCGCGCGCGGCGAGAAACGGCCGTCGGTCGCGGTGAATATGCGGCCGCCACCAGGGCGACGGTTTGGCTGCGGCCTCTATCATTGCGCTATTTCGCTTGAAAAAGAACCCGGAAGGCGGTTAGCGAAGGGCCGCGCCATTGCGTGCGCCTCTCGCTCCCGCCAGCTCATCGGCGCGAGCCATCTCGGGCGGACGGCTCTGCGGGATCAGCATCGTATAAAGGAAAGCCAGTGAAAGTCATCGCCAGTTCGATTCGCAAGGGCAATATCATAGAGCGGGAAGACGGCCAGCTCTATGTGGTCCTGACCGCGGAAAGCTTTCATCCGGGCAAGGGCACGCCGACGACGCAAATCGACATGCGACGCCTCTCGGATGGCGTGAAGACGACGGACCGCTATAAGACGACCGAGCAGGTCGAGCGCGCCTATGTCGAGGATTCGAATTTCAATTATCTCTATCAGGATTCCGACGGCTATACGTTTATGAACGCTGAGACCTATGATCAGGTCATTGTTCCGCCGGACGTGATCGGCGATCAGGCGCAATGGCTGCAGGAAGGCATGACATGCGTCCTCTCGATCTTCAACGGGGTCGCCGTCGCGATCCAGCTGCCGCCGCGCGTCACGCTCGAGATCCTCGAGACCGAGCCGGCGATGAAAGGGCAGACCGCCTCGTCCTCCTATAAGCCGGCGAAGCTTTCGAATGGCGCTCGAGTCATGGTGCCCCCGCATATCGCCGCCGGCGTCCGCGTCGTCGTCCAAACCGAGGACGGCTCTTACGTGGAACGCGCGAAGGATTAAGAACTTCGGAGAAATATGCCTAGCGGCGTAGAAAAACGGGGTAGGGGACGGAAAAGTCTTCGAGATTAAGCTCCGAGCTTCTCCTGCGCGCTAGCGAAGTCAAAGCCCGCGGTCGTGGTGCCTCTATCGGCGTCCTTCGAGCTTCGCCTCGATCTGCTGCAACAACATGCGGATCGCCGGCGGCTCGCTTTGAGCCGGCGGCAATTCGAAGGTTTTCCTCAGTCTGACGCCGATTTGCGCGTCAAAAGACTTCCCGAGGAAGCGGGCGAATTGCGGCGTCTCGAACTTGCTTTCGCCGAGCAAGTGACCGCGCATGCCGTCGCCTTTCAGCATCTTATTCATCGAAGCAATTCTTCTTCGCCATCAGGGCGGGTGAATAGTGACAATTGATATTGTCGAAACTGCGGATTCGCCGTGGCCTGAGTCCTATCGCTCGCCACATATGATTTCGCACTTGCTACCACCCTTGAACTTGGCAATCGTTATTTCGTTCCATGCTTAATATTGTCGCACAACCTTGCACGGAACGTGACTTCCCGCCAACGGGGCGAGCATCTTGAAGTCTGAACGCTTCAGGGTCCGGTTCAAAACGGCGGCTTTTAGACGCGGCGGCGACGCGTGGGGGCCTCGTCCCCGGCTGGCGCGGCTAGTGCAAGCCATTTGATCCGTAACGTCAATACAGGTCGGCTTTTGAGGCGTCGGCTGAGAACAGTTATCCACGATCATCCATCTAAATGCGGCAAAAGAGAATCGCTGATTTCCTCCAACGCACCGACTATGCCTGCCCTAACTTTAATCACCGGAATTCATCGGAGAGAGGGTTCGTGACAGCTGAGGCCGCGCTCGGCGCCGCATCGACCATGGCGATCATCGGCGCGGGACAGGCTGGAGCCGAAGTGGCGACGCTGCTCCGGCAAAGCCGCTTCGAGGGCCGGATTCTTCTGTTTGGCGACGAACCCTATTTGCCCTATCAGCGCCCGCCTTTGTCCAAAGCCTATCTGTCAGGAGAGATCGGCGCCGACGCGCTGATTTACAAGGCCGCCGTGGCCTATGAGAAAGCTGACGTCGAACTGCGACTCGGCCAGCGCGTCAGCGAGATCGACCGCGCGGCGAAGCGCATCCTGCTCGACGGCGGAGAGCCTGTCGCCTACGACCGGCTCGTGCTCGCCACGGGCGGCCGCGCGCGCCAGCTGGCGGTCCCGGGCGCCGAGCTTCGCAATATTTTCTATCTGCGCAATATCGCCGACGTCCAGGCGCTGCAGCCCGAGCTTTTAAGCGGAAGGCGCCTCGTCATCATCGGGGCGGGTTATGTCGGCCTCGAGGTCGCGGCGGTCGCGATCAAGCGCCGCCTCGCGGTCACGGTGCTCGAGGCGATGCCGCGCGTGCTCGCCCGCGTCACCGCGCCCGAGCTCTCGGCCTTTTATGAACGCTTTCATCGGGAGGCCGGCGTGGAGATCAGGACCGGGGTTTCGGTCGCGGGTTTCGCGCCGACTCAAGACGGCGCGCGGGTGAGCGAGGTGCTCTCTGGCGAAGGCGACGCCATCGCGGCCGATCTGGTGCTCGTCGGCATCGGGCTTGTCGCGAATACGGAACTCGCCGAACGCGCCGGGCTCGTCGTCGACGGAGGGATCGTCGTCGACGATCAATCGCGCACGAGCGATCCCGAGATCTACGCGATCGGCGATTGCGCCATACATGCGAACCATGGATTCTTGCGGCGCAAAATCCGCGTCGAATCGGTTCCCAACGCGCTGGAGCAGGCGCGGGCGGCGGCGGCCTCGATCATGGGCAAGCCCTGCGCGCCGGCCGCCGCGCCTTGGTTCTGGTCCGATCAATATGATCTGAAGCTGCAGATGGTTGGCCTGTCCGACGGCTATGAGAAGGTCGTTATTCGCGGCGCACAGGAGAGCGCCTCCTTCATCGCCTTTTACCTCAAGGACGGAACAATCATCGCCGCCGACGCAGTCAACCGGCCAGGCGATTTCATGGCTGCGAAGCGGCTTGTCGGCGAGCGCATGTCGATCGCCGCGGAAAGCCTCGCGGATGAGAATATTTCATTGAAGACGCTGATGGCGACCGGGGCGCGTTGAGCGCTCTGCGCCACGGCTGCGCGCGCTATTCCCCCGCCTTTACGGCGGCGGGCCCGACCATGCGCGAGGGCCGCGTCATGGTCTCGAGCTTCAGGACCTGGCTGAGCTGAGCCTCGGTCAAAAGCCTTTCCTCGAGGACGATCTCGGCCACCGTGCGGCCCTCGTTGAGCGCGCGATGCGCGATGCGCGAGCAGGCCTCGTAGCCGAGCACGGGCGCGAGCGCGGTCACAAGCCCGATGCTGTTCTCGACCAGGCTCAGGCAGCGGCCGCGATCCGCCTCGATGCCGTTCACGCAGCGGCGGGTCAAGGTGTCGATCGCGGCGGTCAATGTGCGCAAAGAGGTGAGGATGCAATAGCCGATCATCGGCCCGAAAGCGTTGAGCTGGAGCTGTCCTGCCTCGGCGCACATGGTCACCGTCAGGTCCTTGCCAATGACGAGATAGGCGACTTGGCTCACGACTTCGGCGATCACCGGATTGACCTTGCCCGGCATGATCGTAGAGCCCGCCTGCATCGGCGGTAGGTGGATCTCGCCAAAGCCCGCGCGCGGCCCGGAGGCGAGCAGGCGCAGATCGTTGCAGATCTTGGATAGCTTGACCGCAATGCGCTTCAACACGCCGGAAAACAAGACGAAGGCGCCCATATCGGAGGTCGCCTCGATGAGATTGGGCGCGAGAACGAGCGGTTGGCCGGATAGGCGAGACAATTCGACCACCGCAAGCGAGGCGTAGCGCGGATCCGCATTGAGGCCGGTGCCGATCGCCGTCGCGCCAAGATTGACCTCGCGGAACAGCGCCGCCGCCTCTTGCAGCCGATCGATGTCCTCCTTGATAGTCGCATGATAGGCGTCGAACTCCTGGCCGAGCGTCATCGGCACGGCGTCCTGCAACTGCGTGCGGCCGATCTTGAGCACGTCGGCGAATTCGACCGCCTTCGCCTTGAACGCGAACGCAAGTTCCTGCAGCGCCTGAACCAGCGGCGCAGAAGCGAAGATCAGGGCGAGGCACAAGGCCGTCGGATAGGCGTCATTGGTGGACTGCGCCATATTGACATCGTCGATGGGGTGAAGAACGGCGTAGTCGCCCTTGCGCTTCCCCATGAGTTCGAGCGCGACATTGGCCACGACCTCATTGGCGTTCATATTGGTCGAAGTGCCGGCCCCGCCTTGCACGGCGTCGACGACGAATTGGCCGAGAAAGCGCTTGTCCTTGACGATGAGGTCGCAGGCGCGCTCGATCGCATCGGCCTTTTCGGCCGGCAATTGGCCGAGGCGGCGATTTGCGCGGGCCGCGGCCTGCTTCACAAGCGCCAAGGCCCGGACGAGATCGGGGAAATGCCCGATCGGGATGCCGGTGATCGGAAAATTCTCGACGGCGCGAAATGTGTGGACGCCCCAATAGGCGTCGGCGGGGATCTCCGCTTCGCCGAGAAGATCATATTCCTTCCGCGTCGCGACGCGCGGGCGTTCGGACGATCGTCCGGCGACGAGCGCGAGATTGACAGGAGCGTCCTCCAGGGCGGGGACGAGCCTTTCGAACGTATTTTCAGCCATGGCGAAATCCATTCCTGCCATCGAGAAGCGGGGCGTCAGGCGCGCAGGCTTGCGCTGGAACTCGTCGCCGCGCATGTGTCTCCAAGGAAACAAAAAAATGCTAAGGAATTGGAAGCGTTGGCGAAACCGCACTCGCGCAAGGCTGAGACCACCTGCCCAACTGGCGCAATCGCGCGAACTGCGCTTCGAGAGTGTGATAAAAGATGGCCGGCCGTGAAAGCTCGCGCATCCGCGTGTTTGGTGCATGAACGCCCGGCTGCGAAAGACATTTGGAGCGCCTTCAATGCAAAGCAGCAAGACTTATCTGTTCCTTTTTGCTGGCGCGATCCTGCTGTCCACGCCGGCGATTTCACAAGACATGATGCGCAATGTCGATCTCGCAAGCCCCATGTTCACCAAAGCCGATATGACGCGAGCGGAGGTCGAGGCCGAGGCTAAGGCGAATGCGGGGCGCGCGCTGGATTTTTCCGGTAAGAGCTTGAATGGCCTTGATCTCTCCGGCCTGGACCTGCGCGGCGCTAATTTTCGCGCCGCCCGGCTGAACAAGGCCAAGCTCGCGGGCGCCAATCTCGACGGTGCGTCCTTCGACCAAGTCTGGGCCTTGGAGGCGGATTTCTCCGGCGCGAGCTTGAAAAAGGCCAGTCTTTTCGCAAGCCAGATGCAAGGCGCGAAATTCGACGGCGCTGATCTTTCGGGCGCGCGCATCGCGGCGGATCTCTCCCGCGCGAGCCTGCGCGGCGCCAAGCTCACTGAGGCCGATCTCGCCGCCGACATGAAGAATCAGTCGATGGGCCTCATGCGCGCGGTGTTCAAATCCGCCGATTTGCGCGACGCCAATTTCGAGAAGGCCAAACTCGGCCGCGCCGATCTGCAATTCGCGAAACTCGCAGGCGCGAATCTCGCCGGCGCCTCGCTCGTTGGCGCCGAGGCGGGCGGCGCTGATTTTCGCGGCGCTAAGCTCGACGGCGCCGATGTCGAGGATCTCGATCTCGCCTCGGCGCGCATCGACGCGGCGCAGGAAAAAGCCTTTGCCCGGGCGAGCAATTTGGCCCGCGCGTTCAAGGAGTGATTGGCGCGACCGAAAGCGGCTATTTCCGCTCCATCGCCTCGCGCAGCGCGGCGCCGAGAGCGCCCTGGGCCACGGAGCTCGGCCGCGCTTGCGGCGCCGGGCGCTTATCCTTCTTGGCGACTTCGCGATTAGAATACGCCGGTGGCCTCACATCTCCGGCGTCGCCGCTGCGCATCGACAACGCGATGCGCTTGCGCTTCAGGTCGACGTCGGCCACGCGCACTTTGACGACGTCGCCGGCTTTCACCACGGCGCTCGGATCTTTGACGAAGCGATCGGCGAGCTGCGAGACATGGACGAGCCCGTCCTGATGCACCCCGATGTCGACGAAGGCGCCGAAATTGGCGACATTGGTGACCGTGCCCTCCAGCGTCATGCCGGGCTTCAGATCCTTGATATCGTCGACGCCGTCGGCGAATGTCGCCGTCTTGAACGCAGGGCGCGGATCGCGGCCGGGCTTTTCGAGCTCGCGCAAAATGTCGCGCACGGTCGGCAGGCCGAAACGCTCGTCGACGAATTTCGCGGGATCGAGCGATTGCAGCGTCGAGGCGTCGCCCATCAGGGCGCGAAGATCGCGGCCGCAGGCTGAGACGATCTTACGGGCGAGGCCATAGGTCTCGGGATGCACCGAGGAGGCGTCGAGCGGCTCGGTTCCATTCGAGATCCGCAAAAATCCGGCGCAAAGCTCGAAGGCGCGAGGGCCGAGACGCGGCACGCCGAGCAGGTCGCGTCGGTTGGCGAAAGGTCCTTGCGAGTCGCGACGAATGACGATGGCGTCGGCCAGAGACGCGGTGAGCCCGGAGATGCGCGACAACAGCGAGGCCGAGGCCGTGTTGAGATCGACGCCGACGGCGTTGACCGCGTCCTCGACCACCGCGTCGAGGGCGCGGGCGAGGCGGGCCTGATTGACGTCATGCTGATATTGGCCGACGCCGATCGCTTTAGGCTCGATCTTGACGAGTTCCGCTAGCGGGTCTTGCAGCCGGCGCGCGATCGACGCCGCGCCGCGCAATGAAACGTCGAGATCCGGCATTTCGGCGGCCGCCTTGGCCGAAGCGGAATAGACCGACGCCCCGGCCTCGCTCACGACCACTTTGATGGGGCGTGGGACGGGCAGGGCGGCGATGACGTCCGCCGCCAGCCGGTCGGTTTCGCGGCTCGCCGTCCCATTGCCGATCGCGATCAGCTCGACGCCATGCTTTTTGATCAGCCGGACGAGCTCGGCGGCTGCGCCGGCGAGGTCGTTGCGCGGCTGAAACGGATAGACAGTCGCGGTTTCGAGCAGCTTGCCGGTTCCATCGACGACCGCGACCTTGACTCCCGTGCGGATGCCGGGATCGAGCCCCATGGTCGGCCTCGGGCCTGCCGGCGCGGCGAGTAGCAAGTCCTTGAGATTGCGGGCGAAGACTTGGATGGCCTCGGCCTCGGCGCACTCGCGAAGCTCATTCATCAGATCGAGCGTCAAATGAAGCGAAAGCTTGGTCCTCCAGGCGAAGCGGACGACATCGAGAAGATAGGCGTCGCCCGCGCCATTGGAGGCTATTTTGTAATGGGCGGCGATTGTCTGCTCGACCGGCTTCAGAGCCGAAGCGTTTTCGGCGTCGATTTCGATGTCGAGCGACAGAATGTCTTCATTGCGGCCGCGCAGCATGGCGAGCGCGCGATGGCTCGGCGTCGTCGAAAAGCGCTCGCGATGATCGAAATAATCGGAGAATTTCGCGCCCGCCTCTTCCTTGCCTTCGACGACGCGCGCCCGCAGCATGGCGTTGGCTTTGACATAGGTCCGCAGCGCGCCGACGAGATCCGCGTTTTCGGAGAATGTCTCGGCCAGAATGTCACGTGCGCCGTCCAGTGCGGTTTTGATGTCGGGGACGGCTTCGGAAATATAGGATTTCGCGAGCGCGGCGGGATCGGCGGCGCGGTCAGCGAGGATGGCGTCCGCCAAAGGCTGAAGCCCGCGCTCGCGGGCGATTTCGGCGCGGGTGCGGCGCTTCGGCCGAAACGGCAAGTAGAGATCTTCGAGCTCGGCCTTGGTCGCGGCCGCCGCGATTTTCGCCGCAAGCGGGTCCGTCAGCTTGCCTTGGCCCTGGATCGTCTCGAGAACGCTGGCGCGCCGCGCCTCGAGGTCGCGCAAATAGGACAGCCTCTCCTCGAGCAGGCGAAGCTGCGAATCGTCGAGCCCGCCTGTCGCCTCCTTGCGGTAGCGCGCAATGAAGGGAACCGTCGCGCCCTCGTCGAGGAGATCGACCGCCGCCTTCACCTGCTCGCGCCGAGCCTGAATTTCGGAGGCGATCGCTTGAAGGATTCGGTCGGGGGCAGGGGTCATTCGAGTCTCGCTCGCGTGATTCGGGGTCGCGACCATAGGTGAGGCGGCGCAAAAATCCAAGAATGAGCGCCTTCGCACGCCCGCCTTGCGCTTGCGCTCCGCCGCACTATAGTGCGCGCCATTCGCGACGCGCGGCGGCGACGGAGACCGCTCGATCAAGGGTCCCATTAAAGGCGCCGAGGGCGGCTCCCAGAGCCCGCTCGCGCGAAGATCCGGAGGGGTGGCCGAGTGGTTGAAGGCGCACGCCTGGAAAGTGTGTATACGGGAAACCGTATCGCGGGTTCGAATCCCGCTCCCTCCGCCAAACCCGCCATTATGCGCTATGGCGCGATATTTCACGCCATAGTTACGCAAACACCGTCGTTTTCCGCATGGATGCACGATGAGCGCGGTTTGGAAGACCTGTCTGGAGTGGACCCAACTCGGACCTTACGCAGGTCCCTAACGGATGCAAACGACAGCTCAGCGTGTCGGTCATGCGGGGACAAAGCCGACGTTGGATCATGCCAGCATCCGACCCATGCTGGCATGATGTCAGTTCGGTGAATTCTCGAAATCCGCCAGAACGCCCATTGCTTCCGCTATACGCCGCATATCTTCTTTTTCAAGCTTGCGCTTCGGACCGCGCATCACGATGCCCCAATTGGAAACGTGATCTTGGGTCAGTTGGAGGTAGTTCAGAAGCGGTTTGATCGGAGCGGGCCTGGCGTCCGTCAGGTAGTCCACATCGACACGATACGGATTAAAGTCCATCGCCTGCTCGGCCCGGTAAGGCGCATCTGACGTCACTCGCCCGATTGTCGTGAACGCCTGCACCGTCTCGCCTTCCCCCATGCCTTCGCGCGGGGAGTAGTAGACGATCCAGTCGCCCTTCCTGAGAGACTTCACCGCAATATGCTTGCCGTGCCCGAGCTGTGCAAAGCCGCCGTCGCGTCCGCTGCGGGCGTGTTCTGCCGATGCGACACCCATCCAGAACACCACGGCTCAGACCGTCTCTTGCACGGTATGCGCAGTGATCGTGTAGCCAAACGGATCCTGGAAGGCGAAATAGCGCCCGAACGGCCCATCTTTCGGCGGGAAGGCAATCGGCACGTCGCGTGAGGCGAGGTGGTCGTGCAAGGCGTCGGCATCGTCGCAGCCGAACCAGATGGCGATACCATGGCCGAGTATGTCGACAGGTTCGAGATCGACGACGGGCGCGCGCACGGCGAAGGGGATAGGCTTGGTGTCGAAAACCACCGCTCCGGGCGGACCATTCGGGACCGCAGTCAATCCGACGACCTTGGTATAGAACGTGCGAGCCGCATCGAGGTCGGCGACCTGGATGCCGATGAAGTCGGGTCCGATGAGGCGCGGCATTCTGGTTGTCCTTTCAGAGGGAAGATGCTAATGTCAGGTACCTGATATAATATATTTTAAGCCCCCTGACATGACAAGCCCCAAGACGACATCGATCCCCGTAGACCAACCCTTCTTGCCACATGAGACGCTCGGCTATGCGCTGAAGCGCGCGCAGCAGGCGATGCGCCTGCATATGGACCGGCAGTTGAAGGAGATCGGGCTGAACGCGCCACAATACAACGTGTTGGTGAGCCTCGAAGCCGAACCGGGTGCCTCGAACGCAAGGCTGGCGCGTCGGGCGTTTGTGACCCCGCAGACCATGCAGGCCATGCTGGTGAAGCTCGAACAGTCAGGTTTGATCGAGCGCAGCCCGGATGCGGAGCATGGACGCATCCAGCGAACCGAGTTGACGGAGGAAGGGCGGGCGTCACTGGCGCAAGCTCACCTGGCCGCTCAGAAATCGGAACGGCTGGCGCGTGAGGCTTCGACTCCAGATGCCATCGAGATGCTCACGAGAGTTGCGGAGGCGCTTGCGTAGCCGCACCAACTTCCTCCGTGCGGCGTTAGAGGGCTATAGCGTAGACGTAGTGCTCATCATCATCGGGCACGGCCCGCCAATTATGATCTTTGAGAGATCGTCTCGTTTCGGTCGGCTCCGGGCCTATCCATCAGGCGCATGGCGCATTGGGGCGCGGCCGTTTGGGGCTTTGGTCCGATTTTTTGGTCGGACCTAACCGCGCAAGGTTCGGCGCGAGCGCATGGGTGCGCGCCCTTAAAATATCGGCCAGCGCCTGCCGGTCCTTGAGATGCGCGATCTCGTCGAAGGGGATCGGCGCGCCGATCGCGACCCGGAGAGTCGCGCCGATCCGGGTCTTCACTTCATGAAAAATCAGCGAGATGCGCAGCGTTTCGCTGACATGGCTCGCGATCTGGAACAGCCGGCTATTTTGACCATCGAACCAAATCGGCGCGACCGTCGCTTTCGACTTCTGGATCAGCTGCGCGACAAAGGGCTGCCACCGGGCGTCGACGGCGGGGCGCCGGCCCATCCTGTCCGGCGCCGTCGACACCGCCCCGGCCGGAAATACGATCACAGCGCCGCCTTTGCCCAACTGGACGCGCGCGGCTGCGCGCGACGCGAGATTGGTCTCGAGAGAGCTGGGCGACGCGCTGAAATCGATCGGCAGGATGAAATCGCGCACTTCCTCGGCGCGCATGAGAACGGCGTGAGTGATGACCAGAAAGTCGGGCCGCACTTTTTGGATCAGCCAGGAAATCACGATCCCATCGAGCACCCCATAAGGATGGTTCGCGACGACGACGAGCGGGCCCTTGCGCGGCAATCGAGCCAGCGCGCACTGGTCGAAACGAATGTCGAGCGCCAAGGACCGCACGGCGGCGGCCCAGAAGCTTTCGTTCGAGCGAGGATTGCGCCGATTGGCGAGATATAGGCGTTTTAGGGTGGGCTGGCCCGTTGCGCGCTCGACAAAACGGATCAGCCGACGCTTGAATGGGGAGTCGGTTGGCGCAGCATAGCTGAACAGATAATCGTCCGTTGTAGGCGGACAATCCGTGGCTGTGATTGGCTTATGATCGGATCGGCCGCCTGCTCTCGCCATGGGATTTTCGCTGTCCATTGGCCAAAGATAAGAAATCACGGCAAGCGCATCAGCGCCTGTCCTACTCTTATGGTCGCGCCTTCACGAACTGCCTCGCATAACGTGAATCCGTCGGGCGCAAAGACAATAATCGTCGACCCATGCTGAAACCAGCCCATTTCCTCGCCCTTGCGAAAAGCAACATCACAGGAAATTGTGCGGGTCTCGCGGCGATTAAGCTCTAGCCATTCCTCGAGAAAAGGCAGCCTGATTCCGGCGACGAGAATGGCGGCGACCGGCGCCAAGGTAACGACATGGCCGCTCGCCGCGAGCCTGGTCCGCAGCACCGCGCGCTCGTTCTTGCAGAAGAGCTTGTCGACGCGCTTGAGCGCTACCGGATTGACGTTCCAGACATCGCCCGGAACATAGGCGACCTGTTCGACGCGGCAATCATGCGGCGCATGAAAATGATGATACATGCTGGACATCAGCCGGAGCGTGACATAGCAGCCGTTGCGATAGAGATCTACAAGCTTAGGATCGACAAGAAACTCTGGCAATGTGTATGTAGATCCTTTGATCTGCATGAGCTCAACGCCGTTGATCGCGCCGCAGGCCCCGACGATCGCGTCGCAGGGGCTGACGAGCGTTTGCGGATCGGCGTCGATCGGACGGGCGCCGTCCTTGAGCTCCCGAATGAAGCAATCATGCATGCTCTTGAAATGGGTCTTCTTCGCTTCGCTCAGATCCAGATCGGCGAAGAGGCGCCATACGCCAATCGAGGCGTCGCGCACGAGCGGTTGCTCGATCCTGCTGAACCAGCCCATGAAACGCGTCGCAAGGCGCCGCGGAATTCGGTTGCTCAGCAGAAAATTGAGATCCTCTTGCTGGGTTAGTCGTGCAATAAGAGATCGAATGCTCATCTGCTTGTGTTTCGCCTCAATGGATCTCGACTAGATGGAATCACGCTATACACTAATCGCGCTTACCGCGCTCGGCGCGACGGCGCTCACGGCGGCGGTTGTGAAGCTCAAGACCAGGCTCGATCTGTCGCGCGCCAAACACCGGTCGCTGACCGGCCATTCGCGCATGGCGCGCCGAGTGGCTTCTCTGGCGCCATTCTACGAGTATGACGACGAGCGCTTCTTTTGTTGCGACGACGCGCCCGAAGACGTCGCGGCGAAGAGGCGCGCTGGCTTCGCGCGACTCGCGCGCTTGTCGCAGGAGCGATGCGCCAAGACGAACCTGCTGACGGATGAAGTCAAGGACTCCATCTCCGACGTGCAATTCACCGACGCCTATCGTGCGCCGTTCCAGTTCAGTCGCTATGTCCGCGACCATATCAAATCGGGCGTATTTCTTCTCTCGTCCTCCGGCGTGACGTTGATCGATCTCGACGGCAACCGGTTCTACGATTTGACCGGCTCCTACGGAGTCAATGTTTTCGGCTACGACTTTTACAAGGATTGCATCGCTAAAGGCGCGCAGCGGGTCAGCGAACTCGGCCCTGTGCTCGGGGCCTATCATCCCACGATCGCCTATAATGTGAAGCGGCTTAAAGAGATTTCTGGTCTTGACGAAGTCTCCTTCCACATGTCTGGCACCGAGGCCGTGATGCAAGCTGTGCGGCTTGCGCGCTACCATACGCGTCGGTCCCATCTCGTCCGCTTTTGCGGCGCCTATCACGGTTGGTGGGGGGATGTTCAGCCTGGCGTCGGCAACCCGACGCCGGCCCATGAAACCTACACCTTGAAGGACATGTCGGAAGAAGCGTTGCGCGTGCTGCGCACGCGCCGCGACATCGCCTGCGTGCTTGTCAATCCGCTGCAGGCGCTGCATCCCAACGCTGGCGCGCCGTCCGATTCCTCATTGGTGGATAGTTCCCGCAGCGCGCATTTCGACAAGCACGCCTACGCCGAGTGGCTGAAGCAGCTCCGCTCCGTCTGCACCGAGCGTCGAATCATCTTGATCTTCGACGAGGTCTTCGTCGGCTTTCGCCTCGCGCTCGGCGGCGCTCAGGACTATTTCGGCGTTCGCGCCGATATTGTGACTTATGGCAAAACCTTGGGCGGCGGCCTGCCGGTGGGCGTGGTTTGCGGCCGCAAGGATTTGATGAAGCGTTACCGCGACGATCGTCCGGCCGATATCTGCTTTGCTAGAGGAACATTCAATTCTCACCCTTATGTCATGGGCGCGATGCACGAGTTCCTGGAACGAATCGATCGACCGGAGATGGGGGAACTCTATAGCGATCTCGACGCGAAATGGAATGATCGGGCCGATCGGCTCAACGGCCGGCTACGCGAGCAAGGACTGCCGGTTCAGGTCGCCAACATTTCCTCCATTTGGACGATCTATTACACGCAGCCGTCGCGTTATAATTGGATGTTGCAATATTATTTGCGCACGGAAGGTTTGGCCTTGAGCTGGATTGGCACGGGGCGAATTATCTTCAGTCTGAACTACACAGAGACTGATTTCGACGCCGTCGCGGATCGCTTCGTCGCCGCCGCCATGACGATGCGGCAGGATGGCTGGTGGTGGTCGGATGGGCGGACCACAAATAAATCGATCAAAAGGCAAATTCTGCGCGAGATGATCGCCAGCCGCTTCGCCTAAAGGAAGAGTTTCGCCAATCCCGGGCTTAACGCGCCGGGATTGGCGGGACTGCTGTTGCTCAGACGTGTTGCTCCGGGGCCGTCTGCGTATCGAAAAGCTCACCGCGCAGCAGATAGAGCGGCGCCATGTGGTAGAGCTTGATGTCATGATAAGGATCGGTCAGGATCTTGGTCATCCATACAAGTCCGGTCTGAACATCCCTGATGATGAACAGGTGGACGGTGCGGAAGATAAGCCCGCCAGCCGCGATGGCGAGCCATATCAGCCCCATCTGACGGATGAACTCGCCCGTGTTAGCGGCGGGCGTGAAGATGCCGAACAGACTGGAGTTGAAATAGAGCACGATGGGCGAGGCCGCCCAAATCGCCATCAAGACGACCTTGCGCTGCAAATTGTAGCCGACTTTAACGGCTTCCTTATATTCGTGCGTCGCGTGATTGACCTCGTCATAGCCTTTCGGCTCGAAGAAGAAATGTCCGACTTGCCGGGTCACCATCGCCGCAAGCCAACCCGCGAGCGCGGCTGCGACCGGATTCGTGAAGATCAGCACATAGGCGCAGAGGAAGCTCATCGCGCTGAAGAGATGGAGCGACTGGTTGATCCGGCTGTGATGATAGTAGCGATGATCGTCCCACCGCTGGGTTCTGAGGTCCTGCAGAAATTCGTTCATTTCCTCCCCGCTTCAATGCTTATGAGGCCACGTTCGATTTTTTACGCATTAAATGTGACAGTTGGGAAACAATCACATTAAACACACCACGGGTTTGCGAATCCCGCCGATCGCACTCAAGAGAAAAAGGCGAGAGTGAAACGGCGGACGGCAGTGGCGGCTGTCGTCCGTCCGGACGATGAACTCATCCGGCGGCGTGAGCCTCCAAACGCTGATCTGGCGCTGCAGAGGTTTTCACTTTCCCGAAGCGAATGAGCGAGAAATGGCCGAAGGGCGGCATGGATCTGCGCTCGATGACGCGCACGGCGTCACGTCCTTCGACCCAGCGCTCATAGCGCGTCCAGGGGAACTCGAGCCGCCAGCCCAGAAAGCGGGTCAGCGGCGTAAGCCATTGCTCGATCACGCGACGAGGTCCCTTGTCCGCGCCGACACGGCTGACCAGCACGATCTCGCCGCCGGGCTTGAGAACGCGCATAAATTCGTCGAGCGTGCCTTCCGGATTGGGAACGGTCGTGACCACGAGCTGGGCGACGATCACGTCGAAGGAATTGTCTGGAAAAGCCATGTGCTCGGCATCCATGACGGAGAGGCCTTCCACATTGTTGAGGCCCAGTTCAGCGATCTTCTCCTGAGCCTTGCGCAACATGGGCTCCGACAGATCGACGCCGACGAGACGGGTGGATCGAGAATAGTCGGGGAATGAAATGCCCGTGCCGACGCCGACTTCGAGGACGCGTCCGCCGACCCGCTCGGCCGCTTCTGCGGCGGCGCGGCGCGCGCGAGAAAATAAGGCCCCGAAGACGAAATCATAAAACGGCGCCCAACGCGCATAGGCCTTCTCGATTACTTCATTGCTGAATTCCGTCCCCATTATTCCTCCATCTCCCCATATTTCGGGGACGAAGCCAGTCCGTCCGCAATCGGCCGGTTCGTGGCGCCTATCAAACGATGCGTGGCTTGCGCGTCCGGCCGATCACGACCTGGTTAATGTGCCGGATGAACTGGCGGGCGCTGTTTTCCCAGGAGCGGGTCAGGGCGAAGGCGCGGCAAGCCTCGCGCGAGACGCGCAGCGCGCCAAGGCAGGCCGCGCGCAGATCCTCGCTCAGAACGCCGATCGGATTATTGCCGATGACGTCAGCTGGGCCGGTCACCGGAAAGGCGGCGATCGGAACGCCGCTCGCGAGAGCTTCGAGCTGCACGATGCCGAATGTGTCGGTCCGGCTCGGAAAAACGAATGCGTCCGCCGCAGCTAAATGCTCGGCCAATTTCGGGTTTTCCAGGAGGCCAAGAAATTTCGCCTCGGGAAAGCGGCGGCGCAATTCGGCTTCCTGCGGCCCCTCGCCAATAACCACTTTGGTCCCCGGCAAATCGAGCGAAAGAAAAGCCTCGAGGTTCTTTTCGACGGCGATCCGGCCGACGCTCACGAAGATCGGCCGCGGAAAGCCGAGGTCGATGGCATGGGCGGGATTGAATGCGTCAGTGTCGACGCCGCGAGTCCACATCCCGAGATTCTTGAACTTGCGTCGCGTGAGTTCCGTCATCAGGGAGGGGGTCGACACCATGGTGACGGTGGCCGCCGAATGGAAATGGCGCAGCACCGCATAGGACCAGTCGTCTGGTATAGGCAGGCGCGCCGAGATATATTCCGGAAACCGCGTCGTATAGCTCGTCGTGAACGGCAGGCCGTGCTTCACGCAATAGGCCCGCACGACATGGCCTATCGGGCCCTCCGTCGCGATATGAATCGCGTCCGGCTCCGCATTTTCAATGCGCTGCGCGATCTCGCGGCGTCCGGGAAGGGCTAACCGGAGGTTTGGATCCGTGGGAATCGGAAAGGAAGGAAATCCCTCGGGCGACAGGAAATCGATGGTCACGCCGAGATTGCGCGCGCTGCGGGCGAGCGCCGTCAGGGTCCGCACCACGCCGTTGACCTGGGGATGCCAGGCGTCTGTTGCGATCAGCACTCTCATCAGCGGGCGCGCGCCATTGCCAAGATTTCCCCCATAGTTCGGATCGCGTTGGGACGCAGCCGAGAAGCATTCTCAAAAGAGCGTCCCGGCTCGCCGAGAAAAGAAACGCGGAGCCGAAAATGTAGGGAGGCGGATTAAGCGTCCGCGAGCCTTCGTCTCCGAGCAACAGGCGACACTAATTGCAACTTCATATTTCAACCGTATGACGATGTGGGCGTCCTCGAGCGGGGGGAGGCGCGCCGCTGTTACAGACAAAGGCGGTCGAGACGAATGACCGTCTACATTGCATTAACGGATAGAGCCGGAATGGAACTGACGAATCGAATCGGCGGCCTTCTGCCGTTTCGCCATGGGCGCAGGCGCGTACTTATATAGGCCAAGGCCGCCGCGACCTCATAACGCCCGGTGTGAAAGCTTTCGTGTCAAAAATAGCCAAATTTTATTGAATTCAATAGATTGCGTTGGATTACACAGTTTTCACGGGGGAGCCGCAAGACGTGTCCCTTCATGCGAACAACATCCTCAGGAAAATTGCGTCTGGATTTCATCGTCTCGCCTCCGCCTCTTCAAAATTTTTCAGCTTAGGCAAATTTCAAAAGAGTCCAGGCAAGACCGAAGTCCGAATGAAATTGCAGAATGGTTCTGGATTCAGACTACTTTGGATGAGGGCGATGGGGCGTCATAGCGGCCGAAAGCATATCGAACGGCAAAGCCCGCTATCGTCGGCCTCGGCGCGGCTGGTTTCCATCGACGGCCGGCCTGAGGTCCGCCGTTTGGCGCGAACGATTTCCCTGGCCCTCGGTTTTCGCTTCATAGGCGCGATGACGCCGATTGCGCTGCTTTGTCGGCAGCCGGCGCTCGCCGCAACGGAGACCGGCGCTCTGTTTCGGAGCAACGACGTGGGGACAATTTCCCTGATTTTTGGTCTCGGCCTGGTCTCGACTCTGACGGCGCTCGTCTATCTGGTCGGACGCCGGCGCTGGATTAGGCGCCAGGCGGCGCTAGAGCGCGAGATCGCCGCCCTGCGCGCGAAGCTCGACCGCGCCGAGCTTCTTTTCGCCGCCGAGGCGCAGATCGTCATGGCCTGGGCCGGCTCGGACGCCGATCCCGCCGTCGAAGGAGATTTCTCGCTGGTCGCCGCTGGGTCGAGTCCACGGCGAATAACGGCCTTCGGGTCCTGGCTGCCGCCCGAGCAGGCGCAATCCATCGAGACCTGCGTCAGCCGGCTGCGCGAATGCGGCGAGGCGTTCAGGCGCGCCGTCGTAGGCCTGTCGGGGCGCCATCTCGAGGTCGAGGGGCGTCCAATCAATGGCCTCGCCGTGATGCGGATCAGAGACGTCTCGCAAGAGCGTCAGGAAATCGTTGGCCTGCATGACCTTCACGCCCGCACTCTCGGAGAGCTCCAGGCTCTGTGGACCCTGCTCGATGCGATCCCAAATCCTGCCTGGGTGCGCGACGCCGAGGGACGGTTGAGCTGGGTCAACGCCGCCTATGCGCGCGCCGTCGAGACCAGAGACCCAGCGGCCGCGGTCGCGGGAGGCGTCGAATTGCTTGAAAGCCCCGCGCGCGACGCCAGCGCGGACGCCCGTGCGAGCGGCGCCGTTTGGCGTGGGCGCGCGCCTGCCGTCGTCGTCGGGGAGCGCCGCGTTTTCGACATCGTGGATGCTCCGGCCGGGGGGGCTTCGGTCGGAATGGCGATGGACATTTCGGATATCGAGGCGATGCGCGCCGCCCTCGATCGCGAGAGGCAGGCCCATGCCGGCACGCTCGATCAGCTTTCGACGGCGGTGGTGATTTTCGATCGCGCCAAGCGACTCGTCTTTCACAACGCCGCGTATCGCCAGCTTTGGGGGCTCGACGCTGCATGGCTCGAGCAGCGACCGACGGATTCCGAGATCATCGATCGCTTGCGCGCCGCCGGCCTCTTGCCGGAACAGGCGGATTTTCGAACCTGGAAAGCCAGCCTTCTCGCCGCTTATCAATCACTGGAGACCGAAGAGCAAGCCTGGTATCTGCCCGACGGGCGCACCTTGCGAATCGTCATTAACCCCAATCCGCAAGGCGGCGTCACCTATCTGTTCGATGACGTCACTGAACGGTTCCATCTCGAATCGCAATTCAACGCTCTCATCCGGGTGCAGGGCGAAACGCTCGACGCTCTCAAGGAGGGCGTCGCGGTCTTTGGCAGCGACGGCCGTCTGAAGCTCTATAATCCTGCCTTCATGCGCATGTGGACCCTCGATCCGGCGCAAGTCGAGGACCGGCCGCATATCGATCGCGTCGCTCGGGTTTGCGCGCCGGGCTTCTCCGACGAGGGCGCTTGGGGTGAACTCCGCGCCGTCGTCGCCGGGCTGCAGGATCTGCGCGTCGGCTTTGAACGCCGCCTTTCGCGCCTGGACGGCTCCGTGTTCGATTGCGCCGCCGCGCCGCTTCCCGACGGCGCGACGCTCTTGACCTTCACCGACGCAACCGCCGGCGTCAATGTCGAGCGGGCCTTGATGGAACGCAACCAAGCGCTGCTCGACGCCGAGAAGCTGCGCAATGATTTCGTTCATCACGTCTCCTACGAACTGCGCTCGCCGCTGACCAATATCATCGGATTCATCCAGCTCCTGGGCGATCCGGCGGTTGGTCCGCTCAACGCGAAGCAGCTCGAATATGCCGGCTACGTCATGAAATCATCATCGGCGCTGCTCGCCATCATCAACGACATCCTCGATCTCGCTTCGATCGACGCCGACGCGATGGAATTATCTCTGGAGGAGGTCGACATCGCTCAGACCATGCAGGCGGCGGCGGAAGGCGTGCAAGACCGGCTCGATGATTCGGATCTGACGCTGCGGGTCGTCGCCCCAGACGGGCTCGGCTCGTTCGTGGCCGATAGGACGCGCATTCGGCAAATTCTCTTCAATCTGCTCTCTAACGCGATTGGCTTTTCCGCGCCCGGCCAAATGGTCGAGCTCGCCGCCGCGCGAAAAGGCGGCGAGGTGATCTTCAAGGTCAGCGATCGCGGGCGCGGCATTCCTGCCGAACTCATCGAGCATGTCTTCGAACGCTTCAAAACGCATACGGCGGGGTCGCGCCACCGCGGGGTGGGGCTCGGCCTATCGATCGTCCGCTCTTTCGTCGAGCTCCATGGCGGAGTCATCGTGATCGATTCGGTTTTGGGCGAAGGCACGACCGTGGCTTGCATCTTCCCGTCGGAAGGTGTGAAGCTGGAGCCATTGCAGTCCGCCTAGAGCGGGTGAGGAACAGTGGAAACCGGTTTTCCGCCTGGATCTCGCTCGGGGCTATCAGAATCGATCCCAATGATTTTGGATCAACGCGATCCAAAATCATTGGGATTTAAGGAGCATAAGCGCAATGGCCGGTGACGCGCCTCGGCAAGCCCCGACCGAATCGATCTGGGCTCGAGAGCTCGACGACGAATCCGCCGTTCTCGCGCTCGCCAAGGACGTTGCGGAACTGGTCGAGCCAGGCGATCTCGTGACTCTGTCGGGCGACCTCGGCTCCGGCAAGACGACTTTCGCGCGCGCCCTCATCCGCTTGCTTGTTGGCGAGCCCGATCTCGAGGTTCCGAGTCCGAGCTTCGTCCTGGTGCAAGCCTATGAGGGCGGCGCCTATCCGATCGTCCATGCCGATTTCTTTCGGATCAAGAACGCCGACGAGCTCGTCGAGCTCGGTTGGGACGAGGCCTGCGATGGCGCGCTCGTTCTCGTCGAATGGCCCGAGCGCGCCCAATCGGCGCTGAAGCTGGATCGACTCGACATCAGCTTCGCGATCGACCGCGAGCGCGGCCCCAATTTTCGCGCCGCCGCCCTGACCGGTTTCGGCGCTTTCGCCGCGCGACTCGCCAAGGCCAAGGCCGTTCATGGAATTTTGGCCCGCAGCGGGTGGAGCCGCGCAAGGCGTCTTTTCATGCAGGGCGACGCGTCGACGCGCGCCTATGAGCGCCTCGTCCGTCCGGACGGCCTAAGCGCAGTTTTGATGATCTCGCCGCCGCGTCCGGACGGCCCGCCGCTGCGCTATGGCAAGCCCTATAGCGCGATCGCCAAGCTCGCGGAGGACATCAGGCCTTTCCTTGCGATCGACCAGGGCCTGCGCCGGCAAGGCTTCTCCGCGCCTCAAATCATCGCCTATGACATCGACGCGGGCCTCGCCATCCTCGAGGATCTCGGCGACCAACCGATCGTCGGCCCCGACGGCGTCAATCAAGAGCGCTACGCATGGGCTGCGACAGCGCTCGCCGCCTTGCATCGCGCCGATCTGCCCGAGAGCTTGCCGCTCGAGGACGATACCTATCGGATTCCGAGCTATGACCTGGACGCGCTCGCCATTGAGATCGAGCTGCTGCTCGATTGGTATGCGCCCCATGTGGCCGGCGCGCAGATTGCGTCCGGCGCCAAGGCGAATTTCGTCAATCTGTGGCGCAAGGCGCTCCAGGACATCGTGGCGGCGCGCGCGACCTGGACGCTACGCGACTATCATTCGCCGAACCTTATTTGGCTGTCCGATCGCGAGGGCGTCGGCAAGATCGGCATGCTCGACTTCCAGGATTGCGTCCTCGGCCATCCCGCCTATGACGTGGCCTCGCTCCTGCAAGACGCCCGCATCGACGTCCCGGATCTGATCGAGCTGAAGCTGCTCAGCCATTACGCGCGGCTGCGCCGCGAGGCCGACGCCGAGTTCGACATGGCCGAATTCGCCCGCGCCTATGCGGTTTTGGGCGCCCAGAGGGCCACGAAAATCCTCGGCATTTTCACGCGCCTCGATCGCAGGGATCACAAGCCGGATTATCTCCGTCATTTGCCCCGCGTCGAAAAATATCTGGCGAAAGATCTCAGCCATCCGGTTTTGGCGGATCTCAAGATCTGGTATGAGACCCATCTGCCGCGGATCTTCGGCCCCGCGTCCTGACCGGAGCTCGATCGACCTCGCGATGTCATCTTTCACGCCCGCCAAAGCCATGTTGTTCGCGGCCGGCCTCGGCGCGCGAATGCGCCCGCTGACCGATCGGATCCCGAAGCCACTCATCAAAGTCGCCGGCAAGGCGATGATCGACCATATGCTCGACCGTTTCGCGACGGCGGGGGTCGAGACCGCAATCGTCAACGTCCATCATCTCGCCGATCAGATCGAAACCCATCTCGCCGACCGGCATGTCCCGAATATAGTGATTTCCGACGAGCGCCGGAAGCTGCTCGATCAGGGCGGCGGGATCAGCAAGGTCTTGCCGTTGCTCGGACTCGATCCCTTTTTCATCTGCAACACCGACGCCTTTTGGGTCGAGGGCCCGAGGGAGAATCTGCGCCGGTTGGCCGCCGCCTGGAACCCCGAGACGATGGACATTCTCCTCCTCGTCGCCGCCACGACGGCGAGCGTGGGGGTCGATTGGCCGGGAGATTTCCTCCTCTCGCCCGACGGCCGTCTGAGCAAGCGGCCCGAGCGCGAGGTGGCCCCTTTCGTCTATACCGGCGTCGGCATCCTCAAGCCCGAGCTTTTCGCGCGTGAAACCCGCGAGGTATATGGCCTCGCACCGTTTTTCTTCGAGGCGGCCGCGAGGGGCAGGCTCTATGGCCAGCGGCTCGACGGGCTTTGGCTCCATGTCGGCGTCCCCCAGGCGATCGAAGAGGCCGAGCGGATGATTATGCGCAGCGTGCTGTGAAGGGGGTAGACCCCTGTTCCTACATGGATGGGCGATGCAGGCGTAGGAGGACGTGGATTTTCCCCGATTGCACGCCATGAGATCAATTTTCGTTCATGAGTTGTTCTTGCATGGAGAGGGAGTCTCGGCTAAGTTCCGGCATGGCTGAAACGGAGGCTCGGCCTGAGGGGGCGTCATGGTCGTTAGGGTCGCGACGGTCGCATTCGAGGGGATCGAGGCGCGGCCCGTCGACGTGCAAGTGCAGATCGCCAATGGCAATGTCGTCTTCACCGTCGTCGGGCTCGGCGACAAGGCCGTGGCCGAATCGCGTGAGCGCGTTCGCGCCGCCCTGAACGCATCCGGCCTCGCCCTGCCGGCTAAGCGAATCACCGTCAATCTCGCCCCGGCGGATCTGCCGAAGGAGGGCAGCCATTACGATCTGCCCATCGCGCTCGGCGTCATGGCCGCAATCGGCGCCATTCCTCCCGACGCTTTGCTGAATTACACGGTTCTGGGCGAGCTCGCCCTCGACGGCACGATCACGGCCGTCGCCGGCGTCCTTCCCGCAGCAATGGCCGCCAATTCACGCGGGCATGGCCTGATCTGCCCACATGACAGCGGCGCCGAAGCCGCCTGGGCCGGCCAGGACATTGACGTGCTCGCGCCGATTTCCTTGATCCAGCTCGTCAATCATTTCAAAGGAACGCAGGTGATGGCGCGGCCGCGACCGGCCATGCGGGGCGAGCCGGCCGCGCTTCTCGATCTGCGCGACGTGAAGGGCCAGGAAAGTGCGAAACGCGCGCTCGAGATCGCCGCGGCCGGCGGCCATAATCTGCTCTTGAACGGCCCGCCAGGCGCAGGCAAGTCCATGCTCGCCGCTAGGCTGCCGTCGATCCTGCCGCCGCTGTCGCCGCGCGAGCTTCTCGAGGTCTCGCTCATTCATTCGGTCGCCGGCGACCTCGCGGGCGGCGCGCTGACCGACCGTCGGCCGTTTCGCGCGCCGCATCATTCCGCCTCCATGGCCGCCCTGGTCGGCGGCGGAACGCGCGCGCGTCCTGGCGAAATCTCTCTGGCGCATCACGGCGTTCTTTTTCTCGACGAGCTGCCGGAATTTCAGCCGCAGGTCCTCGACAGCCTGCGCCAGCCGTTGGAGACCGGCGAGGTCTCCATCGCCCGGGCCAATCACCGCATCGTCTATCCAGCGCGGTTTCAGCTCGTCGCAGCGATGAATCCGTGTCGATGTGGTCATGCGACGGCGCCAGGCTTCGCTTGCAACCGCCAGCCGAACGCCCGCTGCATCGCGCAATATCAGGCTCGGCTCTCTGGGCCCTTGCTCGATCGAATCGATCTTCATGTCGAAGCGCCCGCCGTCACCGCGGCGGATTTGATGTTGCCGCCGCCCGCGGAAGGCTCGAAGGAGGTGGGAGCCCGCGTCGCCGCCGCGCGGGAGATCCAGCTTCGCCGCTACGCCGGCCTCGGGCTTCCCGGCGTTCTGTCCAATGCGGCCGCCCCTTCGGCGGTGATCGAAGCGGCGGCGCAGCCCGATTCGAGCGGCCTCGCTCTTGTGAGAGAGGCGTCCGACCGTCTTCATCTCTCGGCTCGCGGCTTTCACCGCGTGCTGAAGCTCGCGCGTACGATCGCCGATCTCGACGGCGCGGAGAAGGTCGGAAGCCTTCATATCGCCGAAGCGCTTTCTTACCGGGTCGACGTGACGAGACAGGCGCGCGCGGCGTGACCGGGAGGCATTGATCCGGAGGTTTTTGCCGCGCCGCGTCGCGGCGGGCTTTCGCTGCGCTGCAATATCGTTTATTTTTCTGCAGGCGCATCTGCGTCCGCGATCGAACCGGCCGGAGACGAACAATCGAAAGCGCTGCACCCTCGACCGCCGGCGTGAGAGCCTGGGCCGACGCCCGCTCCGATGCGAAAAGTTTTCGCCACTGGCTTGTCGCGAAAGCCCTGCCTCTTTGGGCGACCGTCGGCTTCGATTCCGAGCATGGACGGTTCCATGAGCGCCTGTCCTGGACGGCGGAGCCCGTTCTTTCGGCGCCGCGGCGGGCGATGGTTCAGGCGCGCCAGATCTATGTTTATGCTCATGCGGCGCTGCTCGGCTGGTTTCCTGAAGGAAAGCCGCTCGCCGAGGCCGCCATGCGCTCGCTTCTGCGGGATTTTCCAGACGGCTCAATCGCCTCGGACGGATTCGCCTTTTCGATCAATGGCGACGGCGCCGTCGTCTCTCCCGCGCGCGACGCCTATGCGCATGCGTTCATTCTCTTCGCGCTCGCTTGGCTCCATCGCCTGAATGGCGATCCTCAACTCATCCTTCGCGCCGATGAAACGATCGCCTTCATCGACGCGAAGCTCATCGATCCCATCCATGGAGGGCTATACGATAGCGCCCCCGTCGTCGATCGCATTAAGCGACAAAATCCCCATATGCATCTTTTGGAGGCCTATCTGGCCCTTGAGGCGGCCGCTCCCGGCCGAGGCTATTTGGAGCGTGCGAAAAGCCTCGTTGAAATGTTCAAAGCTCGCTTTTTTCGCGCCGAGCCGGGCGTTCTTCTCGAATATTTCGCGGAAGATTGGAGCGACCATCCAGACCCTCTAAAGCGACGCGTTTTCGAACCCGGCCATCATTTCGAATGGGTGTGGCTGCTGCGCGAGTTCGAAAAATTCTCGGGTGAGGATCTCGGCTTTTGGATCGATCGATTGGCCGTCAGCGCCCAAGCGAACGGATTTTGCGGGAGGGGGCTCATATTCGATGAAGTCGCATCGGACATGAAAGTCGTCAAAGATTCCCATCGGATCTGGCCGCATGCCGAAGGCGCCAAAGCGGCGGTCGCTTTGCAAGACGGAGGAGACGAAAGCGCGCCGCGCCTGGCGTCGACGACGATCCGCGCCTTGCTCGACCATTTCCTCGACAGGCCTTTCGAGGGCGGTTGGATCGACCATATCGGCGCCGACGGGCGGCCGTTGGTCGATTACGCGCCGGCGAGCTCGCTTTATCACCTCTTCTTAGCCGGGACGGAAGCGGCGCGGTGTTTTCCACCCGAGGACAAGGCGAAGCATGATCTCTCACGTATATCCTGAGCACAATTGGCATAGGGATAGTCCACCTTGGAGTGCTGACCGCAACGCTGCATGCCAAAGTCGAATTGATCTATTCATCGAGGCGATGTTAATGCGATATCGTCACAGTCGCGCGATGATTTTGCATTGGCGAAAGCTGGATATTTACGCTAAATTGTCACGAATTCGAATTATCACTTGGTCGGCAGGCCGCAATCCTTATGCAATCCGGCTTCGCCCGCAGTGTTTTTGGCTTCTGAATCGGATCTCGGCGTGCTGAATTTTCTTGACCGTTTCGCGAAAGCTCGCGTCGCCGTCATCGGCGATCTGATCGTCGATTGCTATCTTCATGGCGACGTCAGCCGCATCTCGCCCGAGGCGCCGGTGCCCGTCGTGCGCTCCTTGTCGGAAAAGCTCGTGCCTGGCGGCGCTGCTAATGTGGTCGCCAATCTCGCCGCGCTCGGCGTGGGCGTTCAGGTCGTCGGCCTGACCGGCCTGGACGAAGCGCGTGAGCAATTGATCAGCCGCTTGCACGATCATGGCCGGATCGACATGTCTGGCTTGATCAGCGTCGCCGGCCGGCCGACCACGCGAAAGCTCAGGGTGCTCGGGGCCCATCAGCAAATCATTCGGATCGATCACGAGGACGCCTCGCCCTTCGAGCGCGCCGTCGAAGATCAGGTCATCGATCGCGCCTTCGCGGCGATCGACGCGTCGGACGTGGTCATCCTGTCCGATTATGGCAAAGGCGTCCTTGCGGATCGGGTCCTGGCGGCGATCTTCGGACGCTGTCGGGCGGCGAATAAGCGGGTGCTGCTTGATCCCAAGCGGACCGAGCTATCCGGCTATCGCGGCGCGTCGATCCTCACCCCGAACCGGAAGGAATTGACGGCCGCGACCGGACTGCCTTGCGAGACGGATGAGGAGGCGGCCGTCGCGGCGGCCCGCGCGCGCGAAATCTCGGGCGCCGATATATTGCTGACTCGTTCTGAAAAGGGCATGTCCTTCTTCGCGGCGGAAGGGACGCCGATCCATCTCGCCACCGTGGCGCAGGACGTGTTCGACGTGTCCGGCGCCGGCGACACGGTGATCGCCGTCCTGGCGGCCTCGCTCGCGGCGGAGCTTTCGATGCGCGACGCCATGAAACTGGCCAATCACGCCGCGGGAATCGTCGTTGCGAAGGTCGGCACGGCGGTCGTCACGCCGGAAGAGCTCTATGCCTCCTTGGCGTCGGAAATGACGTCTGCCTCGATCAATGACGGCCGTCATGTCGATCTTGCCGAAGCCGTCGCGCTGCGATGGGCCTGGGCGCGGGAGAAGCTGACGGTCGGTGTCGCCAATGGCTGCTTCGATCTTTTGCATCCCGGCCATGTCTCGCTGATTCGGCAAGCCGCCGAGGCCTGCGATCGCCTGATCATGGCGCTGAATTCCGACTCCTCCGTGCGCCGTCTGAAAGGCCCGTCGCGCCCGGTGCAGGATGAAAAAGCTCGTGCCGTGGTCATGGGCGCGATCAAAGGCGTGTCGGCCGTCGTCCTTTTCGACGAGGATACGCCGCTTCAACTGCTCGAAGCCTTGCAGCCGGATGTTTTGGTGAAAGGCGCCGACTACACGGAAGACAAGGTTGTCGGCGCGGATATTGTGCGGGCGCGTGGCGGCCGGGTCGTGCTCGCGGAGCTTGCGCAGGGCCATTCCACATCCAATTTGATCAAAGCCTCGGAAAAGCGGCATCCGGCCGCGTCAAGACTCGACTCCGCGCCGAGTTTCGGCGTGGTCGCAGGCGAACCGGACGGCGATGCGCGGCGGGATCGGGCTCAGACGCCTTGATTGTCACAGCGCCAAGCGGCGCGACCGCCAATGTCAGACCCACGCCGACGCTCGCGCCGCCGCCTCCAAGTGCGATTCCCATTCGAGACCGCTGCGCCGACGTTTGGAAGGCAGATTGCCGAAGCATCCCGAGCCAGCTTGTAGGGGCGCGAGATCAGGCGTTTGATCCGGGTCAACGCGTCAATCCTGCGAGTCCAATAGGAATAGACGGGCGCCGCCGGGGACGCGGCGAAGGCGCTTCCTTGATCGGCCGTTGATCGCGTTCATGATTCTGGATCATTTTCGTCCGAGATTAGCGCGATCGGAACAATATCCCTTTTGGAGTCGTCCATGTCCTACGCCAGCCTGATGGTTCATCTCGATCTCGACTATCGCAATGATGCGAGGCTCAAGATCGCAGCGGAACTCGCCGAGCGATTCAAGGCGCGCGTGATCGGCGTCGCGGCGCAGGCCGAGGTGACGCCGATCTATTACGCCGACGGCTATAGTTCGGCCTTCATCGCCGAACGCGATCTCGCCGACATCAAACAGCGGATGCAGCAAGCCGAGGAGCGGTTTCGCACGGCGCTTGCGGGACGCGTCGCGGACATCGAATGGCGCACGGCGATCGAGCGCCCGGGGCCCTTCATCGCGGAGCAGTCCCGCGCAGCCGATCTCATTATCGTCGGCAAGACCGCGAGCGACGAAGCCCTCGATCTGAACAGCCAATTCGACTCGAGCGATTTGATCGGCCGCGCCGGCCGTCCGCTCCTCTTTGTGCCGCATGAGATCGATTCGTTGTCCGCCGAACGAGTCCTCATCGCCTGGAAAGATGTGAGCGAGGCGCGACGCGCGGTCTTCGATTCTTTGCCGATCCTACAGCTGGCGCAACAGGTCATTGTCGCGGCGATCGACGAGGACGCCGATTCGCTCGCTGCGAATCGAAGCGTCGAAGATGTGGCGTCTTGGCTGAGCCATCACGGCGTGAAGGCCGTCAGCAGAGTAGAGCCCTTGCATGGACGCCCGGCCGAGCAGCTCGACGCGCTCGCGGCGAAGGAGGGCGCGGATCTGCTCGTCGCCGGCGCCTATGGACATAGCAAGCTGCGCGAATGGATTCTGGGCGGCGTGACGCAGGATCTCCTCAAGCAGACGTCCCGGTGCCATTTACTTTCGCATTGATCTCAATCGCGAAGCGGTTCGGAGCAAGCGGCGATGTTCGCCATGGTCCTGCATGAGATCGGATCTCCCCTCGCTTACGAGGAATTGCCGGATCCGACGCCAGGTCCGGGCGAGCTTCGCGTTCGGGTCGAGGCTTGCGGGGTTTGCCGCACCGATCTTCATGTCGTCGACGGCGAGCTACCGAACCCGATGTTGCCGATCGTCCCCGGCCATGAAATCGTCGGTCGAATCGACGCGTTGGGCGCCGGCGTTGAAGCTCTTTCGATTGGCCTGAGGGTCGGCATTCCCTGGCTCGGCCATGCCTGCGGGACTTGCGCCTATTGTGAGGACGGCCGCGAAAATCTTTGCGATCGGCCTCTGTTCACCGGCTATACGCGAAACGGCGGCTATGCGACCCATGCGGTCGCCGACGCGCGCTTCGCCTTTCCGCTGGACGATGAGGGTCCTGCAGCGCCGATCGCGCCCTTGCTTTGCGCCGGCCTGATCGGCTGGCGCTCCCTTGGCTTCGCCGGAGACGCAAAGATCCTCGGGCTCTATGGTTTCGGAGCGGCGGCCCATATCGTCGCGCAGGCGGCGAGAAAGCAGGGCCGCACGGTCTTCGCCTTCACGCGGCCCGGCGACGCTGAAGCGCAAGCTTTCGCGCTGCGGCTCGGCGCGGCCTGGGCTGGCGGCTCGGATGAGAAGCCGCCCGAACCGCTCGACGCGGCGATCATCTACGCGCCGATCGGGCCGCTCGTCCCCGCCGCGCTCGCCAATATCCGCAAAGGCGGAGTCGTCGTCTGCGCCGGCATTCACATGAGCGACATTCCGAGCTTTCCCTATAGCTTGCTTTGGGAGGAGCGACGCATCGTTTCGGTCGCCAATCTAACCCGTCAGGACGGCCTCGATTTTCTTGGCTTCGCCGCCCATGCGGGCTTGGAGACCTCGATCACGACCTATCCGCTCGAGCGTGCGAATGAGGCCTTGGCGGATCTGCGCGCAGGCCGCCTTCAAGGCGCGGCCGTGCTCATTCCTCCTGATGTCCGATCATAGAGACGCCGTGGCTCCGCCGTGAATTTCGGCGACAGCCTCGGTTGCGATTGCTTCGAGCGGACGCGTGGCGTCGAGCCGCCGCCAATCTATGTCTCCGGCAAGCATCTTCGCTTGCGCGGCGACGACCTCGGGCGTGGCGTCCGAGGCGTCGCGTCGCCGCGCCGCGACCCGATCGGCGAGCAGGCCAGTCGACGCTTCGAGCCAAATGCCGGAGAATCGCGCGCCCGCCTTGCGCGCGAGCTCGGCAGCGGCATCGCGCTCCGCCGCGTTGAGATGCGCGGCGTCGAGCACCACGCTCTGGCCGGCGGCGAGGGCGAGAGCCGCGAGATCGTGCAAGCGCGCATAGGTCTGAATTGAATGCTCTTTGCGATAAGCCGACTCCGGCAGGCGGTCATATTCGCCAAAGCCGAAGAGACGCTTGCGCTCGACGTCGCTGCGTAGATGCAGCGCGCCGGGCGCGCGCCCAATCAACGCGGCGATCGCACGCGCCAAGGTGCTCTTACCAGTTCCCGACCGCCCGCCGATCGCGACCAGATCGAGCGGGAACGGTCGGAGGAACGCGCCGGCCGCGACGAAATTCTTGTGCGCGAGCGCCAAGACGGACTCGGTCTTTGCGGGCTCGAGCTTCGTCACCTTGGCGCGAATCGCCGCCCGCAGAGAAAGAAACAGCGGCAACGCGGCAAGGCCTTCGATCTCTCGTTCAACGTCGTCGCAGGCCGAGACATAGCGATTCAAAAGCAGGTTGGCGTGATGGAGAAGGCCGCGGGTCCATAGATCCATCAGCAGAAAAGCGAGGTCGTACAAAATGTCGCAGGTCGCGATCGCGTCGTCGAATTCAATGGCGTCGAATAAGACTGGGATAGACTCGATCATGACGATGTTGCGCAAATGCAGATCGCCGTGGCATCGCCGCGCCTTGCCTTGCGCCTCGCGGGCCAAGAGAAGCGGCGTCGCGCGCGCGAAGGCGCCCGTCATTGCCGCACGCAGCGCCAACGCCTCGGACGGCGGGAAAATTTCGGGCGAAGCGTCCAGCGAGTCGAGCGTCTCTTCTATCTGTCGCTCGAGCGACAGTGTCGATCCGACTTCGACAGCGCGAGGCGCGCGGCGATGGGCGGCGACGATTTCGTCGGCGAGCTTCGCGACGATGTCCTGATCGAGCTCGCCACGCTCGGCCAAGCGATCGAGCGTGCGACTCTCGTCGAAGCGCCGCAGATGCACCGCCCATTCAACGATCGCGCCGGCGCCTTTGAGATTGAGGCCGTCCTTATCCCGCGAGATCGGAACGACGCCGAGATAAAGATCCCGCGCATTGGCTTTGTTAACGGCGAGCTCGTTCTCGCATGCGCGCCGTCGCAGCTCGAGAGTCGAAAAATCCATGAAGGGAAAATGTACCGCGCGTTTCACCTTATAGGCGTCGCGTCCTGCGAGAAATACCGCGGCGCCATGCGTGTCGATGCGCGTCACCGGCTCTGCGATCTTATGCACAGCGGGGTCGCTGAGAAAGGCGAAGACATCGGATTGGTCTTGCACGGCCTGCGCATCCATAACAGGTCCCCTCTTTTCCTCGGCGAACGGAATGCAGCCGCTACGAGAATGACGGCGGGCTGACATATATCAGCGCGCGCCTTCTCCGCTCCCGGCATGGTCTTCTTCCTATGGCGTCAATCCCGCGCCATCACGCGAAAGTAGATCGCCGATGCAGGTCCGCCTGTCGTCTCACGCCCGACCTATGGCGAAAATAGTTCTTGTCGACGACGATCTGCCCGTTCTGGGCTCGTTGCAGTTCATGCTTGAGGCGGAAGGATTTGACGTCGACGTGTTCGAAAGCGGAGCGACGCTTCTTTTGCAGCCCGTTCTTCCAGACAAGGGCTGCTTCGTCATAGACTATCATTTGCCCGAGATGGATGGCTTGGAGCTTCTAGCGCGGTTGCGCGACCGCCGCTGCGTTCTCCCAGCCATTCTTATTACAGGCGATCCGGACCAAACGATCGAGCACAAAGCGGCCGGCGCCGGCGTTTTGCTGGTCTTGCGCAAGCCGCATCTCGGCGATGGCCTGATCGAGGGAATACGCAAGGCGCTTCGCGATCATTAGCGCTGCGCCGGCGCGGGCCTCAATCAAGTCTGAAACACATAGGTCCCCGGCGCGTCGGGGAGCGCGCTTTGGCTGTCGAGGTGGGGCGGATCTTGCTCGCGGGTCGATCGTGCGGAGAGCCAGTGAGCCCATTCCGGCCACCAGGATCCTTCATGCTGCTCGGCCTGCTGAAACCAGCTGTCCGGGTCTAGATAGCGATCGTGCTCGTTCTTGTGGTGCAGCCGGTAATGCCGTCTCTTATGGCCCGGCTCCGATACGACGCCGACATTATGGCCGCCGGAGGTCAGCAGGAACGTCACGTCCGTGTCCGTCAGCAGATGAATTTTAAAGGCCGAGCGCCAAGGCGCGACATGATCTGTCTCGGTTCCGACCGCGAAAATCGGCGCGCGAATGTCGGTCAGCGCGACTGGGCGGCCATCGGTCTCGAAACGGCCCTCCGCGAGATCATTGTCGAGGAAGAGGCGGCGCAAATATTCCGAATGCATGCGATAGGGCAGGCGCGTGGCGTCGGCGTTCCACGCCATCAGATCCGTCAAAGGCTGGCGTTCCCCCATCAAATAGTCATGGACGATCTTCGACCAGATCAGATCCTTGGAGCGCAGCAGCTGGAAGGCGCCGGCCATTTGCCCGCCAGGCAGAAAACCCTCGCTGCGCATCAGATCTTCGAGAAAGCTGACCTGGCTTTCATTGATGAAGAGCGTCAACTCGCCGGCTTCGGTAAAGTCGAGCTGTGCGGCGAAAAGAGACAGGCTTTTCAACGTCTCGTCGCCTTCGCGCGCCATGGTCGCCGCTGCGATGGAGAGAAGCGTGCCGCCCAGACAATAGCCAACGCCTTGAATCTTTCGGCCGGGAAGAATGGCCTTGACCTGCTCGATCGCCGACATGACGCCCAAGCGCCGATAATCCTCCATCGACAGATCGCGATCGGAGGCGTCCGGATTGCGCCAGGAGATCATGAAGACTGTGAAGCCCTGGGCGACGAGATAGCGCACCAGGGAGTTTTCGGGAGAAAGATCGAGAATGTAATATTTCATGATCCACGCCGGGACGAAGAGGATCGGCTCCGCGTGGACCTTTTCGGTTTGCGGCGCGTATTGGATCAGCTCGATCAGCCGGTTGCGATAGACGACCTTGCCCGACGTCACAGCCACGTTGCGACCTGGAACGAAGGCCTCGGCGCCGGCGGGCTCGGCATGGGCCTCGCGCCTCGCCCAATCCTCCAAGAAATTGGCGAATCCATTGATGAGATTCGCGCCGCCGGATTCAGCCGTGCGGCGCAAGACGACCGGATTGGTGAGGATGAAATTGGACGGCGACAGCATGTCGAGAAGCTGACGAATGGTGAAGGCGACGACCTCTTCATGCTGCTTCTTGACGCCCGCAATTCCTGTCGTCGCATTGTGCCACCATTGCTGCTGCAGCAGGAATCCTTGCGACAGCAGATTATAGGGCCAAACGTTCCAATCCTCGGCCGCAAACCGCCGATCCTGGGGCAAGGGATCGATGCCGAGAGAGGAGCAGCGAGTCGGGAATGAAGTCGAGGCGACGAGTCCGAACCTTACCGATTTACGTATCGCCTTGCCGACGAGTTGCATCTGCTTGCCGGGTGAAAGCGCGAGATGCACGCCCCAATCGGAAAAGGCTTTGCCGAGAGCCATGGGCGAAAGCCCATTCGTGACCCTGGCCATCAAGCCGTGAACCGCATGATCGATGAGGCTCGCGGCCGCGTCCAGCGGATCGACGTCGTCCGTCCCCGCGTCTCGGCTTGCTGATGTCAGCGGCGTTTGCGCCAAAGAGGAGGCGTCCTTGGCCACGGAGGGCGTGCGGAGGACGACGAGCGCCGGCTCCGCCGCGCCTGATCGAGCCTCTGTCTGGCGATCATGATCGGGCGACGCAAGGGCTTTCGGAGCAAGGTCCTGCGACATAGGGAACTCCTGGTTTTATCGGCGCGCGGCAGCGCGCGCATTATGCGCGTTCAGCCGGAGCGACGGACTTTAGCGCAGCTGCAAAGCCGCGCTTTTGCGATTGCGCAAGCTTCGCCCAATGGCGGATCGATTTCGCGTCGAGCCACAGCGTCCTGCGCGACGACCGGCCACGCCCCCTCGCGCAGCGTTCGAGGCGGGATCATTCATTGATTTGAATAGATTATGCTGAAGTTACGGCAGTTGCACCAGTGTCGTCCGGGCGAAGGGGCGGAGGACGGCCATAACCCGCGTGACGCTTCCGCTTCGCGCTTTCAGCTTGCGACCCTTCGCTGAGCTTGTTACTCGAAGCGCATTCCCGCTTGGGAATGCTCCCCTACATCTTCTCCGTTGGAGCGAAAATCGAAAATGGCTTTGTCGCGGCGACCTTCCGCCTCCGCCGTGCCGCGCGCCGACGGCGCGCGTTTTCTCATTGTCGAGGCGCGCTTCTATGATGCAATCGGAACCATGCTCCTAGATGGCGCGCAGCAGGCCTTGGCCGCCGCCGGTGCCGCGCATGAGCTCGTCAGCGTTCCTGGCGCGCTCGAAATTCCGATCGCCATAACGATTGCGCTCGATGAGGCGGAAGAACGAAATCAGCCATACGCTGGCGTGATTGCGCTCGGTTGCGTCATACGCGGCGAGACCTATCATTTCGAGATCGTAGCGAATGAAAGTTCCCGCGCCCTCATGCAGCTCGGCGTCGCGCGCAAGCTGGCGCTCGGCAATGGAATTCTCACCGTCGAGAACGAAGCGCAAGCGCTGGAGCGCGCAAACCCGCAAAGCGGCGACAAAGGCGGCGACGCCGCTCGCGCCGCGCTCGCGCTTTATGGTCTGAAGCTTGAGATCGGAGCGCTCTGATGGCGGGCGCAGACGGACGCTCCGCCGCGCGATTGGCGGCAGTTCAGGCCCTCTATCAGATGGAGGTCGCGGAAAAGGGCTTGAATGAAATTTTCGCTGAATTCGAATCCTTCTGGATCGGCAAAGAGATCGAGGGCGAGCATTACAAGACCGCCGAGATCGCCTTTTTCCGCGACATCCTAACCGGGATCCTCGCCGACCAGGGCCCGATCGACAGGCTCATCGACAAGACATTGGCCGAAGGCTGGCCCCTGGCGCGGGTCGACGCGGTGATGCGGGCCATTCTGCGCGCCGGCGCCTATGAGCTGAAAAAGCGCTCTGACGTGCCGGCCCGCGTGGCGATCAAGGAATATGTCGACGTCGCCGGCGCCTTCTTCGGCCGCGAGGAGGCGGGAATGATCAACGCTGTGCTGGACACCCTCGCGCGCCGGCTGCGGGCGGTGGAGTTCGAGGCGCGCCCATAAACGAAGCGCGTCGCTGGCATCGGAGGGCCTGATGGATCTCGACGTCAAGGAATGCGATGGCAAGTGCCATTGTGGAGCGGTCCGCTTTCACGTTCAGCTGACGGATGGTTTTCATACGGCGCGCCGCTGCAATTGCTCTTATTGCAGAATGCGCGGCGCCATAGCCGTATCAGCCAAGCTCGACGGCTTCAGCTTGCTCGCCGGATGCGATGCGCTTTCCACTTACCAATTCAATACAATGTCGGCGAGACATTATTTCTGTTCCAATTGTGGCATCTACACGCATCATCAGCGCCGATCCAACCCCCAAGAATACGGCGTGAACGTCGCATGCTTGAGCGGGATCAGCCCATTTGACTTTAACGAGGTGCCCGTGCTCGATGGAGTCCATCATCCCTCGGACAATGAGAACGCCGGCGCGGCGCGGATCGCCGGCGTTCTGAGATACGTTCCCTACGATTAGGACCTTTGGGCGCGGCGTTGGGGTCCACCAATCTGCGGAAAAGGCGCATGGCGGTCCGTCGACGTGAAATAAACCCGCTCGGCAAGGCGTCATGTCACGTCCTTCGGAAGATGAGCTCATCGCCGAATTTTTCGCGCCGCTCGCCGGGCTGGGCGCGTTCGGACTGCGCGACGACGCCGCGAGCCTCGCGCCGCCGCCTGGCTGCGATCTCGTCCTGACCAAGGACATGCTCGTCGCCGGCGAGCATTTCTTTCCCGACGATCCGCCGGAAAGCATCGCCCGCAAGGCCTTGCGCGTGAATCTCTCGGATCTCGCCGCCAAGGCCGCCGAGCCACAGGGCTTTCTTCTCGGCCTCGCCTTGCCGGTAGATTGGACAGAAGATTGGCTCGCGGCCTTCGCGCGGGGGCTCGGTGGGGACGCTGAGGCTTATGGCTGCCCGCTGCTCGGCGGCGACACCGTCAAGACGCCGGGGCCGCTCACGCTTTCTGTGACGGCCTTCGGGGCCGCGCCGCGCGGGCGCATGATCCCGCGCGGCGGCGCGGCGGCCGGCGATCTCATCTATGCGACCGGGACAATCGGCGACGCCGCGCTCGGCCTTCAGCTTCGTCTCGATGCGGCGGAAGACAGGCATTGGACCCGCGCGGCTAGCCGGCACGCAAAGGCCTATCTCGCCGATCGCTACCTTTTGCCGCAGCCTCGTCTCGCGCTGCGCGAGCCGCTTCGCGCCCATGCCCATGCCGCCATGGATATTTCTGACGGGCTCGCCGGCGATCTCGCCAAAATGCTGCGGCTTGCGGGATTAACCGCCGAGATCGAGGCCTCGGCGCTTCCCTTGTCCGACGCTGCGCGGGAGGTTCTCATGCGCGCGCCTGACGTTCTTCCGATCATTCTCGGCGGTGGCGACGATTACGAAATCCTCTGCGCAATTCCCCCAGAGCGAAGGGCGGCTTTCGAGGCGGCGGCGGCGGCGGCTGGATGCGCGGTCTGTGCGATCGGGGAGGCCGCGCCGGGGCTGGCGCCGCCTGCGTTCAAGGACCAAGAGGGGAAAACGATAGCCCTCGCCAAGGCGTCCTATCAGCATTTCTAGGCGTTGATTGCAGACGCGCCGCCGCAATTGCCTAGAGAGGCTCTTTCTGCAAAGCTCGCCCCCGCTTGAATAAAAACACAGCAATAAAATATCGCCGACGCTTCGATAGCGCTCGCGGACGCGGAAGCCGGTGAATCCAAAAACAACAATTCAGGGCAGGAAACCAATGCTTTCGATTTGGCTGATCATTCTGGCGGGGCTCTTATCAATCGTCTATGGCGTCGTGACGTCGGCAAAGCTGATCGCCGCCAGTCCCGGCTCGCCTAGAATGCAGGAGATCGCCGGCGCGATTGCGGAAGGCGCGCAAGCCTATTTAAAGCGCCAGTATTTGACGATCGCCGCCGTCGGAATCGTGATCTTTCTGGCCTTCGGCTACTTTTTGTCCTGGACGATCGCGGTCGGTTTCTTGATCGGGGCCGTGCTCTCGGGCGCCGCCGGCTTCATCGGAATGAATGTGTCGGTGCGCGCCAATGTGCGAACAGCGCAAGCGGCGTCGGAATCGCTTGCCGCCGGCCTCGATATTTCCTTCAAGGCGGGCGCGGTCACAGGCTTGCTCGTGGCGGGCCTCGCGCTGCTCGGCGTCTCGGTCTATTTTTATGTGCTCACCGATCCGCTCAAGCACGCGGCGAACAGCCGCGAGACGATCGACGCGCTCGTCGCTCTCGGCTTCGGCGCTTCCTTGATCTCGATCTTCGCCCGCCTCGGCGGCGGCATCTTCACGAAGGGCGCCGATGTTGGCGCCGATCTCGTCGGCAAGGTCGAGGTGGGCATCCCGGAGGACGATCCGCGCAATCCGGCGACGATCGCCGATAATGTCGGCGACAATGTTGGCGACTGCGCCGGCATGGCGGCCGATCTCTTCGAGACCTATGCGGTGACGGTCGTCGCCACCATGGTGCTGGCGTCGATCTTCTTCACCGGCCAAGAGGTTCTCGTGCCGGCCATGCTCTATCCGCTGGCGATCTGCGCGACCTGTATCGTCACCTCGATAGCAGGCACCTATTTCGTCAAGCTCGGGCCGAACAACTCGATCATGGGCGCGCTCTACAAGGGACTTGTCGCAGCCGGACTCCTGTCAATCCTGGGCCTCGCCGTCGCGACCCAGTTCACCGTCGGCTGGGGCGAGATCGGCTTGGCCAATGGCGTCGCAATCAAGGGATCGCACCTCTTTTTCAGCGGGCTCATCGGGCTGCTCGTCACCGGCCTCATCGTGGTGATCACCGAATATTACACTGGCTCCGGCAAGCGTCCGGTCGTCTCTATCGCCCAGGCCTCGGTGACGGGGCACGGCACCAATGTCATCCAGGGCCTCGCAGTGTCGCTCGAATCGACAGCGCTGCCGGCCCTCGTCATCATCGGCGGCATCATCGCGACGAGTCAGCTCGCGGGGCTTTTCGGCACGGCGATCGCGGTGACGACCATGCTCGGCCTCGCCGGGATGATCGTCGCGCTCGACGCCTTCGGTCCGGTAACCGATAACGCCGGCGGCATCGCGGAAATGGCGGGATTGCCCAAGGAGGTCCGGCGCGTGACCGATGCGCTCGACGCGGTCGGCAATACGACGAAAGCGGTCACAAAGGGCTATGCGATCGGTTCAGCCGGCCTTGGCGCGCTCGTGCTCTTCAACGCCTATAGCCATGATCTCGAGCATTTCATCGCCAACGCCGATCAGTTTCCTTACTTCAAAGGGATCGGAATCGTCTCGTTCGACATCTCCAACCCCTATGTCGTGGCGGGCCTGATTTTCGGCGGCATGATTCCCTATCTGTTCGGCGGCATCGCCATGACGGCCGTCGGGCGCGCGGCGGGCGCCGTCGTCGAGGAGGTCCGGCGCCAGTTCGCTGAAAAGCCCGGCATCATGCAGGGGACGGAGCGGCCCGACTATGGCCGCGCGGTCGATATGCTGACCAAAGCGGCGATCAAGGAAATGATCGTGCCCTCCCTGCTGCCGGTTCTTGCCCCGCTGATCGTCTATTTCGGCGTGCTCTTCATCTCCGGCTCTAAGGCTTCGGCCTTCGCCGCGCTCGGCGCGTCGCTGCTCGGCGTCATCGTCAACGGGCTTTTTGTGGCGATCGCGATGACCTCTGGCGGCGGCGCTTGGGACAACGCCAAGAAGAGCTTCGAGGACGGCTTTATCGACAAGGACGGGGTCCAGCATTTCAAGGGCGGCGACGCGCATAAGGCGTCGGTGACCGGCGACACGGTCGGCGATCCTTACAAGGATACGGCCGGTCCTGCGGTGAACCCCGCGATTAAGATCACCAATATTGTCGCGCTGTTGCTGCTCGCCGTCCTCGCGCATTGAGCCGAGCGCCTGCTCGCGCGAAGGATAGTTCGATGGAACGACGTCGCGATGTTTTGGAGCAATATCCAAATGTCGCGACGCTTCAAAAAACGCCGCCATTGATCCGATAATTTTCGGCGGGCGGCGTCAGCTGAACTTGAGCAAGTTGAGGAACATGCCTTTCAGGAAGGTCGACTCGGCTCCGGCCGTCGGCGTCGTGCGCGAGACGAAATCGAACAATTTGCCGTCCTGCATGCCGTAATTCGCGATTCGATCGACCTTTTTCGCCTTGGTGAAATAGACCGCGAAGACGCGCTGATCGACCACCGTCGGTTTCATGAACTGGAATCCGCGATCGGTTTTCTGCGTGATATAATACCAAGCGTCGCCGCCGACCGTCGATGTGGTCGTCGGCGTGCCCAGCAAGACCAGGATCTGCTCGGCCGAGGCGCCGGGTTTAACCTGATCCACGGCTTTTGAATCGAGCTGATACCCGTGGACGACTTCTCCATTGTATCCGAGGCAACCGCCGAGTCCCGACGCGAGAGCCGCTACGAGGGCGAGTTTGGCGCCCGCTGATCCCAGTCGCAAAGCGCGAGTCCTAAAACAGGCGGCCGACGCATCATCGAACCACATTCTTCGAGCCTCCGGCCTGGCGCGCAATCGCCTGCTGATTGCGGCGCGCGCTTGTCTTCTCATCGGTGCGCCGCAATGCTAGCGGGGCAATCCTAACGTTTCGTATTCGACTAAAAAGCGAAACCTCAAGACCGGGCGCGCCGCCGTTTTCGTTCCCGCGCGAGGACAAGACCTTGCGCGAGGGCGAGAAGCTTCGACCAAATCTGCGCTTACGGGTGATATTGCGGTTGCGCCAACGCCAGCCGATGCCTAACTCCATGCCATATCAAATGCAAGCACGGCGGCCAAACCAGACTCCGGGACAAGATTTTGGACCGAGTCGCACCAAATCTGGCGTCCGATCTTTAGGATCAAGAAACTCAAGCAGCATGCTTTTTCCGTTCGTCCGCCGCGCCGCTAACCGAAAAATGATTGATCGCCTCCATGGCGAGATCGTTGCCGCCGCCCGTAACCCGATTTTGTTTACGGATTATGCGATCGAAGACAATTTCGAGGGGCGCTTCGAGGCGGTCACGCTCCACGCGGCGCTCGTCCTTCGGCGCCTCAATGCGATGCCGCGCCCGGGACCGGAATTGGCGCAGGACCTGATTGACGCCGTCTTTCGTCATTTCGATATCGCCTTGCGCGAGACGGGGATCGGCGACATCGCGGTGCCGAAACGAATGAAAACCTTGGCCGAAGCCTTTCTCGGCCGCGGCGCCGCCTATGACCGCGCTCTCACCAGCGGCGAAGAAGTCCTCGCCGCGACGCTCGCCCGTAATGTCTATGCGGATCGCACAAACGCGATCCGTCTTTCACGCTATGTCAAAGCGACGGATCGCGCGCTTGAAACGGCTCAGCTCGAGGTCTTTTCCATCGGGCCTGTCCCGTTTCCGGAACCGTCGGCGATCGCTTGAGCCAATCTCGTCGCCTACCTTTGGCCAATTCAGCCCCCAGCCCACCGATTCTGTGCGCGCGACATAAAATCAAGCGGGACATTTGAGTGTTCGTTATCTATTTGCAACGGCGAGGGGCGGCGGGATCGCGCGATCAAGCGCTTTCGCCGCCAGCGCGATTGAGGCGACTGCGATGAAGTCGAAAGGCGATCTTGGTTCAAGATCTCAACGGACTGACGCCGGCAAAGCGCCGCCGCTTCCGCGCGGAGAAAATTTTTCGCGGCTGCTGTCTGTCGACGACGTGCCGGACGAGGGGCTTAAGATTTCCTTCCGCGCAGACGAAGGCGAATGCGGGGCAATGGCGCGGCGCGCTGGACTGATCGGGATCTCTGATCTCGAAGCAGACCTGACGGTGAAGAAGCTGCCCGGCATGCTGTTCAATGTCGGCGGCGTCTTGCGCGCGCGCGTGACGCAGGCTTGCGTCATCAGCCTCGATCAATTCGAGACCGAGCTCTCCGCCGAAATTGACGTTGATTTCGCGCCGGCCGCAACTGCGAAATCTCTCCGCGCTTCTAGCGCAGATGACGAGATCGCAAGCGGCGCAGTGGAGTCCTCTGGCCAGGTTCGCGACCCGCCTGATCCGATCGTCGATAGCCGCATCGATCTCGGCGCCTTGGCCGAGGAATTTCTGATACTCAGCCTCGATCCTTATCCGAAAAAGCCCGGCGTGAGCTTTGACGAGGCCGAAATATCGGGCGACGCCGTCGAGAAGGAGTCGCCTTTCGCGGTCTTGAAAAAGCTTACGGATGAAACCTGAAGAAGCGGCGTCAAAAGATCAGATTTCCGCGATCTGGGCCCGTAAATGCTCCGGGTCGACGCGCTGGTCTTGAGCTTCGGGAGAAAAAAGAGCTTGAACAAAAGGGATTTCCCAGTGTTTACCCATGATTGAAGCGGCCAAGGGACGCCGCACCTCCAAAGCGCCATCGTGGCGCGCGTCCACAGCTACGCGTCAGAAGGTGCGCATCGAACCGAATGATTAAAGGAAAAATCGCTTGGCCAAATCCCCCACGGCTCGAGTTGAAAAGACCTGCGCGACGCTCCGACTGTTTCGGCTGCGCAGCCGCGCATAGACGAAAGCCGCCCCGAACGAACCTCGCTGCGAAAGCGAGGGGCCAAAACCAAGATGCGCATGCAGCGAGCGTTGTCGTCAGAACTTTTCTTTCCTCGCGCGGCGCCGGCGGCCAATGGCGGTCGAATCGCGTTGCGCGTTCTCGTCTCGGCGCATTTACGAAGAGGCATGGCCGCGCTCGTAAAAACGACCGATTCCAAGACTTCCTTTTTGGACCTGACGCGGCTTCTCCTCGCCGCCCTGCTGAGATCCCCGGGCCACGAGATCCGCGGATGAGCCAAATTCCGTCAGTCCCATTGGTTTCGCTAGGCGGCGACTGCGAGATCTTCCTCCGTCGCCCGGAGTCCGCGGCAATATGAATATGACGAAGCCAGTTCGCATAGCGCTCGACGCCATGGGCGGAGACCATGGCCCTGAGGTGATCGTTCCGGGCGCCGCGCTCGCGCTCGATCGCCGCCCGGATATGGAATTCATATTCTTCGGCGACGAGGCCCAGATCCGGCCGCATCTCGACGCCCTTCCGAAGCTCGCCGCTGTTTCCACTCTGCATCATACGAGCGTCGCGGTTCGCATGGACGACAAGCCGAGCCAGGCCCTTCGCGCGGGGCGGCGGGAATCGTCCATGTGGCTTTCGATCGATGCGGTGAAGAAAAATCACGCCGACGCCGCGGTTTCCGCCGGCAACACAGGCGCGCTTATGGCGATGGCCAAGACCTGTTTGCGGATGATGCCCAATATCGACCGGCCGGCGATTGCAGGGATCTGGCCGACCATTCGCGGCCGGAGCATCGTGCTCGATGTCGGCGCGTCGATCGGGGCCGATGCGAAGCATCTCGTCCATCTCGCGATCATGGGCGCAGCGATGGCGCGCATTGTCCTCGGGGTCGAGCGCCCGACGGTCGGGCTGTTGAATATCGGCGTCGAGGAGATCAAGGGGATCGAGGAGGTGAAGTCGGCTTCGCGGCTTTTGCGTCAGATCGCGCTTCCAGACCTTGATTATCTCGGCTTCGTCGAAGGCGGCGACATCGGGCGCGGCGTCGCCGACGTGGTCGTCACCGAAGGCTTCGCCGGCAATATCGCTCTGAAGACGGCGGAGGGAACCGCCAATCAGATGGCAAAATATCTGCGCGACGAGCTCGGGCGCGATTTCATGTCCAAGATCGGCTATTTTTTCGCCCGGCGCGCCTTCGCGGCGCTCAAAGCGAAAATGGACCCGCGCAACGTCAACGGCGGGGTGTTGCTCGGGCTCGAAGGCGTGGTGATCAAAAGTCACGGCGGCGCGGACGTCGTCGGAACCGCTGTCGCCATTGAAATCGGCTATACGATCGCCCGGCATCAGCTTCTCGGCAGGATCCGGGCGGCGCTCGCTCGGTCTCATGATGGGCAAGCCTGGCCGCCGAAGATTTCAACGGCCGATGAGGAAAAGCCTGCGCAAGCAGCGCAGTCGGGAATATAAGAGGCTTTGGTTTTTATGGATCAACTATTGTGACCGATGCGGCGCAAGGCAGGCTTCGTTCCGTCGTCGTTGGGCTTGGCTCCTATCTTCCCAAGCGCATCGTCAGCAACGCCGATCTCGAAAAGGTGCTGGAGACAACCGACGAATGGATCGTGCAGAGGACCGGCATCAGGCAGCGTCACGTCGCCGCCGAGGACGAGCCGACCTCTCAGCTCGGCCTTCACGCGGCCAGGGCCGCGCTTGCCGACGCAGGTTTGACGGCTGAGGATCTCGATCTCGTCATTGTGGCGACATCCACGCCGGACTTCACTTTTCCGTCGGTCGCCACCCAGATCCAAGCCGCGCTCGGGATGAACCATGGCGCGGCCTTCGATGTGCAGGCGGTATGCTCGGGGTTCGTCTACGCTTTGGCGACCGCGGACAAATTTCTTCTCTCAGGTTCGCATCGCCGGGCCCTGGTCGTCGGCGCCGAGACTTTCTCGCGCCTCGTCGATTGGAGCGATCGCTCGACTTGCGTGCTTTTCGGCGACGGCGCGGGCGCGGTGGTCCTCGAGTCCCGGCCGGGGGATGGGACAGCGCGAGATCGCGGCGTCCTTACCTCTCACCTTCGCTCGGACGGACGCCATCGCGACAAGCTTTATGTGGACGGCGGGCCTTCTACTACGAAAACCGTCGGCCATTTGCGGATGGCGGGCCGCGAGGTCTTTCGCCATGCAGTCGGAATGGTCGCGGACGTCGTGACGGAAGCATTCGAAGCGACAGGCACGACTGCCGCGGAGCTCGATTGGTTCGTGCCGCATCAAGCCAACAGGCGCATTATCGAAGCTTCGGCCGAGAAGCTCGGGATTGCGTCGAGCAAGGTCGTCGTTACGGTCGATCTGCACGGCAACACATCAGCAGCTTCAATTCCTCTGGCTCTCGCCGTAGCGCGCGACGATGGTCGGATCAAAGCGGGCGACCTCGTGATGATTGAAGCAATGGGCGGTGGATTTACATGGGCTTCCGCACTGATCCGCTGGTGAGGCCGACAAGGAATCGCCGAGACTCCGAGACGCCTTGATTTGACATGAAATTTGTACCAAACTTCGAAAATCGCGCATTTGTGGTAAAAATGATCCAATAATTATTGCGCGCAAAAGTCATATTCCTGTCGCAAGTTCCGAAAGACCTTAACGGCTCATGGATTTGCACTGACGACGAGAGATTGCCCAGCCTCATCCGCCAATTGGCGGCTGTTGGTTGGGGTCGCGTCATCGGATTTGTTGCGCTGCGCGCAAGCCGTTCAGCTGGGTGTGGACGGACCGATTTTCGAGAATGAAGAATGACAAAAATTGCAGCCATGTCCGCTGCCGGGGAGCATGAGGCGCAGCCCGCCAAACCGGCAAAGGATTCTTTGGCGCCCATGGGCTCGCGCACGATCACGCGCGTCGATTTGGCGGAAGCCGTTTACCGCAGCGTGGGATTGTCGCGCAAGGAATCGGCCGTCTTGGTTCAAATGGTGCTCTCCGAGCTCGCCGACGCCTTGGCCGTCGGTGAGACAGTCAAACTTTCCTCTTTCGGCTCCTTCGTGGTAAGGGCCAAATCGGAACGCATCGGACGCAATCCGAAAACCGGAATTGAAGTGCCGATAACGCAACGCCGCGTCATGGTGTTCAAGCCTTCGAGCGTGCTCAAGGCCCGGATCAACGGACATGCGGCGCCGGACGAGGCGGATTAGATTCTGATCTTTGGTAAGACGTCGCGCCCGGTCGCTTTTCCGTGAATCATGACGCAGAGTGGCGAGCGCCGTCGTACCGGCCTCGCCATACGTTCGCCGGAGCGCCTGCAAGATGGAGAAAAGCGCCGAAGCCTTTCGGACCATCAGCGAGGTCGCCGAAGATCTCGGCCTGCCGCAACATGTCCTTCGGTTCTGGGAAACGCGCTTTTCCCAGATAAAGCCCTTGAAGCGGGCCGGCGGTCGCCGTTTTTACCGCCCGCACGACATTGAGATTTTGCGTGCGATCAAGCGTCTGCTTTATGCCGAAGGCTACACGATCAAGGGCGTGCAGCGGCTGTTTCGGGAGCAGGGCGCCCGCGCCGTCGCCGCCGCCGGCCAACCGCCGGAGGACGGCGGCCCGGGATTAGCCGTGGCCGGAGCGACGAAGACGTCGACGGCACTAAGCGAGGCGAATCGCGGGGCGGGCGCGGCCTGGCGCGATGATGAAGCGCAGGACCCGAACGACGAGATCGAGCCGTTGGCCTCGGACGATAGACGGCCGGCGTACAGCAATCTTGCAAGCGCCGCGGGAGCAAGTGACGGGGACGCCCGTCCAGAGATGGCTTGGCCGAGTTCCCTGCTCATCAAGGATGTCGCCATCCTCCGGGCCGCCGTCGCCGAATTGGAGGAATGCGAGCGCGTCCTAGCGATGGTTCGCCGGCCATAAGCGACGCGTCGGGCTTTCGTCGCCCTTGCGCGAAATCACGGCGAAACGTTGCGCGCCCGTCCAGCTTTCTCTATAACCGCCGCAGTCGGAGTGTAGCGCAGCCCGGTTAGCGCACTAGTCTGGGGGACTAGGGGTCGTGGGTTCGAATCCCGCCACTCCGACCATCTTTATTCCGGCTCGATCCCGGAGCGCGCCGTTTCGCGCTGAACCGATCCGTTCCACTCACAAAATTTCTCTCGGGCGAGAGCTGCGGCCTTGGTTTTGCTTGCAAGACGGGGCCGCTGCGCCGACTGGCCGCGCGGTCGAATCCGTTCCGGCCGAGTTTGCTCATGAGGAATTTGAAAAAGCAGCTCGATTGCTTCGACCGCTTGCCCGCGTCGCTTAGAGCCACGCTCGCTAACGCCGCATTCGACTGGGATGCGACCTTGGTCGCCTCAGCCCTCGAAGTCGGGGCGGCCGCCGAAGGCGTCATTGCGCGCATCCTCGATGACGAGCAGCGGAGGCTTCCGATCGACGCTTATGTGATGTATGGGCCGGATCATCCGGGCGCCGCGCGCAGTGTCCAAGCGAATTGGCTAAGATACTACCACTATCCGGCGCGGTCCGGCGGCTATTGGTGGAATCGTTGAGGCGCGGAGCTTGCGGGGAGACGCAATTTGCGCTTTGGGCGTTGCAGAGGCGGCGCCGTTCTTGCTCTCTGCTTAATGCCAAATAGATGTCTCGGATTATGAGCGCCGTCTCGCGCAGCGCAATCGGGACATCCCGGATATAGATAGGATCGGAACGGTTAGAATATTCAAATCATCGGACTACCGGTCGTAAGAACAGCTCATGCGGCCTTTAAAGATTGGGCCTCCAAAGGCGCGAATACGGGAAATATAAAATGTTCGAAGGATGGCTGATACAGGTGACCTCGGGAAATCCCGCCGAAGGGGAGCAGGAAGTGGAGCTCTATGCTTCCTGGGTGCCCAAGGAGGACGACGCGGTCTTGAACGTGATTAAGACGTTCAATCTGAACGATGATCATATCGTTTCAATGGTCATTGATCTTCCCAAAGAGACCTTTGAGAAGCTCGGCCTGAAGCCCGGCGAGGCGGGGCCCTACCGCGAAGTCGACTGATTACCGGCCTTCTGATGGCTTGACTGCCGCGCGCCTTGACCGCCTGACGCGCGCGGCCTGGATCATGGCCTTGGACGCGTTCTAACGAATGAACGCATTCGGGCCAGTTGCCGAAACGTCAGAACTTAAGCATATGAAGCTTTCCAGAGGCGTCCGGGGACGCGGCTCAACCGCAACACCCTCGGCCCTGGACTCCGTTGCCAATGTTCACGCCGGCAAATAGGCGCAGTCGAGAAGGGCGCTATTTACGAGAGCGTCCAATGGAGCCGAGCAGGCTTTCTCGCTTGGCGCGCGGGGGCTGGCCAAATCGATGAAAGCCTGTTTCACGGATAGCGATGGATTAAACCCCGTAGCCGTCAGCCATTGGTTGCCTTGAAATCAGAAACGACAAATTCAAAGAATTTTGCGATGTCATATGTCGCACCCTTTTCTTTGAATTTCTGATTCTGGACTGTATAGCTGCCCAATCCCTTCTGTGTCGATTTGTCGATGAACATTACCTCATAGCTACCATTGCTGAGATCATCAAGAGTAAAAGCTTCGATGTCTTTTCCAGCAACCTGAAATTCTAACCGTGGTAAAGCCATGTCTTGCCTCCTGGCTTAGAGATTGAAAGCAAAGGCGACATACACCAGGTTGACGACTTAAGCCAGACCAGAGCAGGTCTTCCAAATGAAAAAGTCGAACGGTCTTACGGCGCGTCGGAGAATGCTTGCAGTAACCCGCGTCTATTCATTGGCGGTCGCTTCGACCTGGAGCTTGGTCAAAAGCGCACCTGGCGCCTGGATCGCAGTCAGGTCCGCGAGGCTCAGGCCCTCGGGGGCCGCCACGACCATGTGAAATGTCTTTGGATTCGCGATAAACTGGGCCAGCGCAGCGCTGATCGTTTGCGCCGCTGGTCCATTTTCAAGCAGCATCGGCAGGTAGACGCCCGCCGCTCTTGCATAGGTCCGGCGCATATCGGCGATGGATTTATGTTGCCGCTCAGCTTGCGAGACTAGAAGTCTGTCGAAAAAACCTGTGTTTTCAATAGATAAGTCGATCTTTTTCACCGTCGCCGCCAAGGCGGCGACGATCGCCGTCGTCCGCTCGGTTGTGAAGAGATCCCGCGACACATTGCTCAAAAGCCCGGAGAGCCGCAGGCTTCCCATATCGGCGCCTTGAAATGTGATCGTTTCGACGGCGAGGTCGCGGCTCTTCTCATCCCACGCCATCGCGATGTGACTCGAGAGGTCGAGTTCCGAATAGCCCATAGAGGCGAGAGCCTTTGGCGCGGCGTCGCCGCCTTGATCGAGCCTATAGGTTAAATGCTCGAGCAAAGCGTCGATCCGCGCAGGAGCCCCATCCGCGTGATAGGCGCCGCGAAATTCCAGCCGGCTAGCAGCGAACTCGCAGCGAGATCCTTCACGCCCCGGCCTCGCATCCGCCACGGCCGCGTGGAGGCCGTTCAAAGCCAGCACCTCAAAAGGGGGGGCCGAATCAGGACCGACTGCGCCCACCGCGGTCTCTAGGCTCTTTCCCTGCATTGGGCCGAGCGCATTCTGCAATCGCGCGACGCCGATCCCTTGAAAAGCCAGCTTTTCGACGCCGATCTTGGCCGCATGCGACGCGAAATCCAAATTCTCGATTTCCAGCGCTTCGATCCGGCGGTCTCGGAAACCTTTGATCGCAATTTCGCCGATCGAGACACGCGCCGGTCGATCGCCGTCCGCGTTGAATTTCAGATCGCTGATTTTCAGCTGGTCGATTGCGACCGAATCGAAAAGATCGGCATAAAAAGAAGGGAATGACCTCTCTGCCTCTTGCACCGCATCAGCAGCCGCTCCGGCGCGGTCCGCGCGCATTGGCCGGCCGCGCACGCCGGCCGCCTTTATCGCACCGGCTCCGATCTCGAAATGAGCGCGCGTGTTTGAAAGATGAAACCCTTCAATCTCGGCTTCATCGTAGAGCAGCGACTTGGCTTCCGCCGGATCGGATATCGAGCCGGCCATGATCCGCGCCGCGAGGACGAGATCGACGGCTTTCGCGATCATGCGTCCATAGGCGCCCTCGGATTCACCGAGTTCCGCGCCGTTGATCGAAAAGCTCGCGCCCTCGACGGTTACGGCGGCCGCCTTGCCTCGGACGACGTCCTTCAGCAAAATGTCGCGATAGGTCGTTGTTTGCTCGATGGAGGCGAACTTCGTCGAGGCGATAAGCTCGGGAATCGCGACAGTCGCCGCCGAGAGGCCGGCGAGCCTATCGGCGAACGGCGTCGAGCTTTGAGGATCAAAAATCAGCGCCAATTCACCGGCGGAGTTGGACGCGCCGGCGAGATCGATGCGGCGGATCTTGAAGCTCTCGAACGCCGTGTCGATCGCGACATTCTCGAGGCTCAGAGACCCAGAGGCATCGAGCGCCCAGGCCGAGCCACCCAAAAACGAATTCTTGGCGTCAGGACTGAGCCGAACAGATCCGATGCGAACCGACGCGCCGGCCATCGTCCATTTGAGGCCGCGCAGGAGCAGAGCGCCAGACTCGACGCTGACCTGATCTGCCGTGGGTGACTTGCCGAGCGCCCCGACGCGGTCGAATGCGGCGCGGACCACCCGGTCGGCAAGAATATCGACCGAACCGATCGCTCCGGCGGCCGCAACGCAAAGACAGGCTCCGACGCGGGCGACGGTCTTCCAGCGCATCGAACCTCTCGCGGGCCGAAGGAGGCGACGGAATGTCGCTAGATTAGCATTGATAACATATCATAGCACAAAGCGGCGCTGGTCTCGCTCCGTCCCGCGCTGTGTGGAATGAGTTCTCATCAGCGCCACCGTCACGTCAGCTTTGCGACGTGGAACTCACGAGCCGCAATATCCATCATGCGGGCTCTCAGCCTGCGACTGGCGTGGACCTAGGAAAAGAGCTAGCGACCGAGTCCCGCCGCTAGCAAAGCTGGGCGTTGGGAAGGGCCTAGACTGCGAAGCTCGAGCCGCAGCCGCAGGAGGCGGTGGCGGCAGGATTGCTGATCTTGAACATCCGGCCCATCAGATCGTCGATGAAGTCGATCCGGCAACCACGCAGATATTCAAGCGAAATCTGATCGACCAGGACAGTTGCGCCCTCCCGCTCCAGTACGAGATCGTCCTCGGCGCGTTCGGTCGTGACGTTATACGTATAAGTAAAGCCGGAGCAGCCTCCGCCATCGACCCCGACACGCAGACACGAGCCTTCTGGCTCTGTTTTCAAGATCTCGGCCACCCGGCGGGCGGCGGCGACGGTCAGTTCGACAGGGGCTTCGAGGGCGACTTCAGTCATATTGAAAACCTCTGCTGGATATTTGCCCAGATTAGCAAGCAAAACTCATGCTAAAGATGGGGGCGCTTGCCTGGATATTGAATAGGGAACATATGACGCGGGCCCGGCGACCACAATAAGCCGGAAAAAGGAATCGGAATTCATGCCGGCTTTTGAGTTTTTGCCTAAGCGCGCGCCCTATGCCGCGGACGCCACGCAAACGCGCGGCCGGCAGATCGTCGAGCCGAGTTCGCCGACCCGAACGGAATTCCAGCGCGATCGCGACCGAATCATCCATTCAACCGCCTTCCGCAGGCTCGCCCACAAGACGCAGGTTTTCGTCCCGCATGGAGGCGATCACTTTCGCACGCGGCTCACCCATTCGATCGAGGTTGGCCAGATCGCCCGCGCCCTCGCCCGCGCCCTCGGCCTCGACGACGATCTGGCCGAGGCGCTGGCTCTCGCGCATGATCTCGGCCATACGCCCTTCGGACACACTGGCGAGGACGTTCTCGACGAGCTGATGGGTCCTTATGGAGGATTCGATCACAATGCGCAGGCGCTGCGGATCGTGACAAAGCTGGAAAGGCGCTATGCGACTTTCGACGGGCTCAATTTGACCTGGGAAACCTTGGAGGGGCTCGTCAAGCATAATGGGCCGCTCTTAGGGCCAAATGGCGATCCGCTCGGACGCTACGCCAAGCGCGGGCTTCCCGTGGCGATCCTCGAATTCGACGCCGTTCAGCCGCTCGATCTTTCGCATCATTCAAGCGCCGAGGCGCAGGCGGCGGGCCTCGCCGACGACATTGCCTATAATGCGCATGACATTGACGATGGCCTGCGCGCCGGATTGATCGATTTTTCGCAAATCGCCGAGGTCGATTTCCTTCGTGATATCGGAAGTGAAATCGAATCGCTTCATCCAGGATTGGAGCCCGCCCGCGTCGTTCACGAGATCGTCCGCCGCCTCATCACCCATTTCATCGAGGATGCGATCGAAGAGAGCCGGCGGCGCATCGCGGCGACCGGCGTCGCCGGCGCATCGGACGTCCGCGCCCAAAGTCTGCCCGTGATCGGATTTTCGCAGGCGACGACAAGCGTCGATCGGATGATCAAAAGCTTCCTCTACAAAAACATGTATCGGCACCATCGCCTGACCCGCATTCGCGATCAGGCGGCGGAAGTTATCAGAAACCTGTTTCCGAGATTTTTCGAGACGCCGCATTTGATGCCCGAGGAATGGGCCGAGGCGGCGGCGAGGATCGGCCCTGAGGAGGCACGACGCGCGCGTCTCGTCTGCGATTATATTGCAGGCATGACCGATCGTTATGCCGTCGCCGAACATCGCAGGCTTTTTGACCAGGCGCCCGATTTGCGTTAGAGCGCGCCAGCAACGCCGGAGCTTGAAATTTCAATTCAAAGATACGCTATAACACTTTGATCAAGATATTTTTTTATCTTAGCTAAAGCTGCTCGTCATGCAGAGTTGGACCAAATGAACCTGTTCGCCGAGTTTCACGACCGCATCGCGGAAATCTTGCAAAGGATCGTCGCCAGCGGCCGTTTGCCGAAGGATCTCGATCTAAGCCGCTTCGTGGTCGAGCCGCCGCGCGACCCCTCGCATGGCGATCTCGCTTCCAACGCGGCAATGGTCTATGCGAAGGAGGCCAAAGCCTTTTTCTTCAATCCGCGCCAACTCGCCGTTGAGGTCGCCGTCGCACTCGCGGAGGATCCCGATGTCGCGGAAGCGGAAGTGGCCGGGCCCGGCTTCATCAATATTCGGGTCAGGCCTCATGTCTTCACGCGCGTCTTGCAGGCCGCGCTAGATCAGGGCCCGCGTTTCGGCAAGCCGGCCGGCGGCGGCGCCCTGAAAGTCAATGTCGAATATGTCTCGGCGAACCCGACTGGCCCCATGCATGTTGGCCATGGCCGCGGCGCGGTCTTTGGCGACGCGCTCGCCAATTTGCTCGAATTCGCCGGCAACTGCGTGACGCGCGAATATTATATCAATGACGCCGGCGCCCAGGTCGACGTGCTCGCCCGCTCCGCTCATTTGCGTTATCGCGAGGCGTTGGGCCAGACGATTGGAGCGATCCCTGAAGGCCTCTATCCCGGTGACTATCTGAAGAGCGTCGGCGCGGCTCTCGCGGAAAAATATGGCGACCGGCTCGCCGCCTCTCCCGAAAGCAAATGGCTGGAGGACGTCCGCGCGACGGCGATCGACGCCATGATGGGGATGATCCAAGACGATCTCGCGGCGCTCAACATCGCGCATGAAGTATTTTTTTCGGAGCGCTCGCTGACCCGAGGTCCGGACGGCGACCAAGTCGCTGCCGCAATCGCCGAACTGCGGCGGCGCGGTCTCGTCTATGAGGGACGCCTCGCGCCGCCCAAGGGGCAGGCGATCGAGGATTGGGAGGATCGCGAGCAGGTCTTGTTCAGGTCGACTTCTTTCGGCGACGACGTCGATCGGCCGCTTCTGAAATCGGACGGCGCCTATACCTATTTTGCATCCGACATCGCCTATCACAAAGCCAAAATCGATCGCGGTTACGCCGTCCTCATCGATATTTGGGGCGCCGATCATGGCGGCTATGTGAAACGCATGCATGCCGCGGTCGACGCCTTGTCAGATGGGGGCGTCAGTCTCGACGTGAAACTTTGTCAGCTCGTCAAATTAATGCGTCGCGGCGAGCCGGTGAAAATGTCCAAACGCTCGGGCGATTTCGTCACTTTGCGCGAGGTCGTCGACGAAGTCGGCGTCGACGCCGTGCGCTTCATCATGCTTTTTCGCAAGAACGATGCGCCGTTGGAATTCGATCTTGCAAAAGTCATCGAGCAGTCAAAGGACAATCCGGTCTTCTATGTCCAATATGCCCATGCGCGAGCGAAATCGGCTTTGCGCCAGGGACTTGCGATAATTCCCGGACTCGATCTGTCAGCCGGCGCGCTCGGCAGGGCGGATCTCGGCCTTTTGATCGATCCGGGCGAACAAGAATTGATCCGGCTCATCGCGCAATTTCCGCGCGTTATCGAGGCGGCTGCTCATGCGCATGAGCCGCATAGAATCGCCTTCTATCTGCATGATCTGGCGTCAAGCTTGCATTCGCACTGGACTCGCGGCAAAGATCGACCACAATTACGATTTCTTAATGAAGAACAGCCAGATCTTACGGTTGCAAGGCTAGCTTTAGTAAGTGCTTTGGCGACGGTCCTTGAGTCTGGGCTTGGCGTTTTGGGAGTCGGCGCCCCAGACGAAATGCGATAGTTTAGATCGTTTCACGTTTTTGATTGGACTGTTCTTGATTGGTGCGCGCCGAGAGCTGAACTCGCGGCGCGGAGAGGCCAGAGGCTTGCCGGCGCTGGAGTTCGCCGGCGAGGAGTAGCGTCCGCAATGCGCGTCGACCCTATGGGCGAAGCCGACAGCGGGCTCCACAATCGCGGCGACGTCGAGAGCGGCGAACCGGCCCGAGACGCCAAAGCGGCAGGAGGTAGAAGAACATGCGCGAGCCTGTTGCGAAACGGCGTCCCTTGATCGATTTAGAGGAATTTGAACGACGCTTGCGCCAACCGAAGGCGGTTGAGCGGCATGGCGATGATCCGCTTGTCGAGCTCGCGCGCCTTTCCGGCGGGCGGGAAGACCCATTCAAATCCGTGTTCGAGCCGCCGCCACATCAGGGGGAGAAGCTCTGGGACCAGGGTGAATTCCCGGACCTTCATTCTCGAGAGGCTCATCTGCAGGACGCCCATTTTCACGACCAGCATTTTCAGGACGCCGACCCGCAGGACTCGCATCTGAGGGGGCATTTCGACCTGCATGATGCGCAGGCGAGCGATGATTTCGCGGCGATAGAAGCGGGCTTGCTCGGGGCGCGCCGCCAGGATCCTCAGTCGATTTTCTCGGAGCGCGACACGCTCGACGCCTTCAGCCAGAAGGATTTCAATGAGACGCATTGGGCGGACGAGGGCCGCCAAGGCGCGCATGGGCGCGACGGCGGCGACGACGAAATCCGCTCCAAAAAGCCGCTTTATCTCATGGCGGGCATTATCGTCGTCGGCATCGTCGGCATCGGCGCCAGTTTCGCGTTCAAAGGCAGCGTCTCCGGTCCACGGGAAATCGCGACCATCCGAGCGGCGGACGGGCCGGTGAAGATTCAGCCTGAGGCCAACGCGACCGCTGACGCCCCGGCTCAGGATGCGTCCATCCTGAACAGAAATTCGCAACCGATGCCGGTTTCTCTCGCGAATAACGTCGAGCAGCCGGTTGATCTTTCGAAGGCCGATAAGGATCCATATGGCGCGAATGCGGGCGGGCGGGGGCGCTCCGACGACGGAGCGATGGTTGGGGCGGCCAGCGTGCCGGTTCCGCCGCCGCCGGAGCCGACTCAACCGCGGGCTCAGGCGCAACGTGAGCCGCTCAGCATAACCAGCTTGATCGAGCCCAAAAAGGTTAGAACCGTCTCCGTCCGGCCCGACCTAACGATTTTGCCAAATGACAAGCCGCCGCCATCTGCGGTAGCGCGCGCGCCGCAGGCAGACCAACGCGCCGCAGGGGACGCAAGCCGAGTCGCAACGCCCAAGTCCACCGCCCGCGTCGCCACGACGCCCAAACCTGCTGCGGCCGCCGAATCGGGCCAGCGAGCGTCGAGCGCCGGGGCGAATGCAGCACCGGTCCAAGTGGCCGAGGCCACCCCAGGAGCCGCGCCGTCCAAGGCGGCTCAGACGGCGGCCGCTGGAGCCTTTGCGGTGCAATTGGCGGCGCCCGAATCAGAGCAAGAAGCGCGCGATATCCAGACTCGTCTGATGAAGAAGCTCGGCAGTCAATTGGCGGGATTCCATCCGGCGATTCGCAAGGCGGCTGTCGGGGCCAAGACCGTCTATCGCGTCCGCGTCCCGAACTTGTCGCATGAAGAAGCCGTGGCGCTCTGCCAAAAGATCCAGGGTGGTGGCGGCGCCTGCTTCGTCGCCAAGAATTGAAGCGATCGCCGGAGCGCACGGCCGCGTGGCTTCGACTTAGCGACAAGCTTGTGGAAAGGCGGGTGGAGCGCGCGAGCCGTGTTGCGACGCCCGCGTGAACCCGTCAAAGTCTCGACGCCGGGAGTTTTTCCGGCGGGGAGCACGTCCGTTGGACTCAGAGTTCGAGCAAAATATCGATCAAGGGAGGGCCGACGCCTCCTTTGTAGTCGATGTCGAAGGCTTCGAAGGGCCTTTGGACCTTCTGCTCGATCTCGCGCGGCGACAGAAGGTCGATCTTCAGAAAATTTCGGTTCTGGCCCTAGCCGAGCAATATCTCGAATTCGTCGAGGCCGCCCGCAGCCTTCGGCTCGAACTCGCCGCCGATTATCTCGTCATGGCGGCTTGGCTGGCTTATCTGAAATCTCGCCTGCTTTTACCGCGCGTTGAAAAAGGTTCGGAGCCTCCGGCGGAAGAGCTCGCCGAAGCCTTGCAGATGCGGCTGCGTCGGCTCGAAGCGATCCGCGCCGCCGCCGATGCGCTGATGAACCGGCCTCGCCTCGGGCGCGACGTCTTCGCGCGCGGGCGGCCGGAATCGATTGATGAACCAGCCGCGCCGCTATGGCGGGCGAGCATTTTCGATCTTCTGACGGCCTATGCGCAGCGGCGCCAGAAACATGCTTTGACGCGTGTGACAGTCAGGCAACGCTTCGTTTGGTCGCTCGCTCAGGCGCGTGGCGAAATGGAGAAACTGGCCGGCATGGCCCTGGATTGGACCGCGCTCGATCAATTTCTTTTGGACTATTGCGCGACGCCCGAGATTCGCAGGACGGTGCGGGCGTCCACTCTGTCGGCTTCACTCGAAATGGCGCGCGAGGGCGTCATTCTGATCCGTCAAGACGAGGCCTTCGCGCCGCTTTGGGTCAAACGTAAAGGGCCGGCTTCAGAACAGTATCCGGCCGCTGTCGGCGACTAAAAGAGGGGAACCATGGTGGCGGAAATCGCCAGACTTTTTCCAAGCGGCCAAGGCGAGGCCCTTGCTCTCGTCGCGCCTAAAGAGCGCGACGCGGCTTTGGCTGAAGCTATTCGGATTGCCGAGGCGCTTTTGTTCGCAGCTTCGGAGCCGCTCTCGGAGGGAGACATCGAGAAGCGCATGCCACGCGGCGTGTCCGTGTCAGCCGCTCTTGTGGAACTGCAAGCGGATTACAGCGCTCGCGGCGTGAACCTCGCGCGCGTCGGCGGCAAATGGATGTTTCGCACGGCGGCGGATCTCGCTTGGCTCCTAGCGGCAGGCGAGGGCGAGCCGAAGAAACTCTCTCGGGCCGCGCTCGAGACGCTGGCGATCGTCGCCTATCATCAGCCGGTGACGCGGGCCGAGATCGAGGATATTCGCGGCGTCGCCATTTCAAAAGGGACGCTCGACGTTCTGCTCGAGACTGGTTGGGTTCGTCTGCGCGGCAGACGGCGCGCGCCGGGCAGACCAATCACCTATGGCACGACCCAGGGCTTTCTCGTCCAATTCGGGCTCGACGCCATCACCGATCTTCCGGGGCTCGAGGAACTGAAAGGGGCGGGGCTTTTCGACGGTCGTCTGCCGACGGATTTGCGCATTCCTCAACCATCGGATGCTGAGGAGCTCGCGGCGGACGAGGATCCGCTGACCGACGAGCCGGCCGATGCTCCAGCCGCTGCGCTTTCGACGACGTTGGAGGCCTCCGAGGCGGCCGCGCCAGCTGACGATGCTGCGCTTTCGTCAGACGAGGATCAGCCCTCGGATGGGTGACGATCCCGCAATCAGATGAAATCCGGCTTGATCGAAGGCTTGCGCTCCATCCAACCAGGGACGGGGAGGCCTTTCGAGCGCAGAAATTCGGGATTGAAGAGTTTCGATTGATAGCGCGCGCCGGAATCGCAGAGCATAGTCACGATCGTATGTCCTGGTCCGAGGTCCTTGGCGAGGCGGATCGCGCCGGCGACATTAACCCCGGACGAGCCGCCCAGTAGAAGCCCTTCGTGCTCGGAGAGATCGAAGACGATCGGCAGCGCCTCCTCGTCTGTGATCTGGTAGGCGACGTCGATCGGCGCATCCTCGAGATTGGCGGTGATCCGACCTTGGCCTATGCCTTCGGTGATCGAGGAGCCGGATGATTTAAATTCGCCTGTCGTGTAATAGGAAAAGAGCGCCGCGCCCAAAGGATCGGAAATGGCGATCTTGACGTTGGCGTTCTTGGCCTTGAGCGCCATGGCGACGCCGGCGAGCGTCCCGCCCGTGCCAACGGCGCAGGTGAAGCCGTCGACCTTGCCTTCCGTTTGGGCCCAGATCTCCGGACCGGTGGTGTCCAGATGACCTTGGCGATTGGCGACATTGTCGAATTGATTAGCCCAGATCGCGCCTGAAGGCTCTTCCTTGGAAAGCCTTTCAGCGAGCCGGCCGGATAGCTTCACGTAATTATTGGGATTGGAATAGGGAACGGCGGGCACTTCGATCAGTTCGGCCCCTTGTAGGCGTAGCAGGTCCTTTTTTTCTTGGCTCTGCGTGTCCGGAATGACGATCACGGTCCTATAGCCGAGCGCATTTGCGACAAGCGCGAGACCGATTCCGGTATTTCCGGCGGTGCCTTCGACGATCAGCCCGCCCGGCTTCAAGGCGCCGCGCTTGACCGCATCCTGAATAATGGCGAGAGCGGCGCGATCCTTCACCGACCCGCCCGGATTCATGAATTCAGCCTTGCCTAGTATGTTGCAGCCGGTGGCCTCGGAGGCATGCCTCAGCTTGACGAGAGGCGTATTGCCGATCGCGTCGATCACATTTGCCGCATAGCTCATGAAAGGAAGTCCTGTAATTTTATCGAAATACTGTAAAGCGGACCTGTGCGCCCTGTCGAGCTATCAAGCCCCATGCCAAGCAAGCGGCGCAAGGGTAGAAAGCTTGACGAAAACGCAAAATCCGGAGTGCTTATGCTCCGGATCCGCTTGGCCGCTTATTCCCGCGGAATCGCTAAATCATAACAAGCGCGGGCGCGTGCGCTTGGCTTTTTATAGGCTGCGTGGCTCCCGATAGAGCAGGCGGCCGACGAGGCCTGCGATCACCGCCCCGCCAATGGGGGCGGCCCAGAAAAACCAAAGCTGCTTGATATAGGCTGCGCCTGCGAAGAGTGCGGGCCCGGTGCTGCGCGCGGGATTGACCGACGTGTTGGTGACCGGGATCGAGATGAGATGGATGAGGGTGAGGGCGAGGCCGATGGCGATCCCGGCGAATCCGGCTGGCGCATTCGGCGACGTCGCGCCCAAAATGACGATCAAGAAGAAGAAGGTCAAAATCGGTTCGATGACGGCGGCGGACAGGAGCGTGTAATGTCCGGGGCTCAACTCGCCATAGCCATTCGAGGCGAACCCGCCGAGGACGAAACCAGGATGGCCTTGCGCGATGATCTTGAGAACCGCCGCCGCTGCGACCGCGCCGATGACTTGGACTACGACATAAGGCAAGACCTCCAAGGTCGAGAAGCGCCCGGCGGTCCAAAGCCCAACGGTGACAGCCGGATTGAAATGTCCCCCTGAAATATGGCCGACGGCATAGATCCCCGTCAGCACTGTGAGGCCGAAAGCGAAGGCGACGCCCATGAAGCCAATGCCTAATTCTGGGTAGGCGGCCGAGAGGACCGCGGCGCCGCAGCCGCCGAAAGTAAGCCAGAAGGTACCGAGAAATTCCGCGCTCGTGCGCCTCAAAAGACCCATTGCCGCCGCCTCCCCAAAAGCCATAATGAAATTCTTGGCGATCCCACCCAGCGATCGCCTCTCTACAGCCCGCCGAAATGCGGCCCGCAGAATTCCGCTTGTCAGTCTAATGACGGCTGAAAACGAAGCAGCCCGACATCGCCGCGCGAAGCTTAGAAAATGATGTGCATCCTCAATTCTGACGCCAGGCCTAAGGTTCCCACATTTCGGATTTAATTGGCCTTTCGAGCCGCGCTCGAAGCTCGGACCGAGGCCATCGGAAAATGTTGCTCAGGGCAGGCGAATGATGCGGCAGCGCTCGCCGGCCTCGGCCGCCGGCGCGTGTGGCGCGCGAATGAGGAGGCATTGCGCCCGCGCGAGAACTCCAAGAAGCGAAGAATCCTGCGCCTTGAACGGCGTCGCAGTCGGCAATCCATCGGGGGATGCGCTCAGAGCCGCCCGGAGATAATCCTCACGGCCGTCGTTCTCACCAATGGCTTCGCCCAGCGCCGCGGGTTCACTTGGATCATCCGCCGCGGTCGGATCGCCAGATAAGGCACGCACAAGCGGCGAAAGGAAAAGCAACCCGGCCACAATGGTCGAGACGGGATTGCCCGGTAAGCCAAGAATCGCCATGCCGCCGAGCCGGCCGTGGATCAAAGGCTTTCCCGGCCGCATGGCGATGCGCCAGAAACCGAACTCCATGCCCTCCTTGGCGAGAGCCGGCCTGACAAGATCATGATCGCCGACCGATGCGCCGCCCAGGGTCACAAGAACGTCCGCGCCGGCGTCGCGCGCGGCCTGGATTTTGGCCTCGAGCGCGGCGAGCGCATCCGCCGCGATCCCGAGGTCAATTGGCTCGCCGCCAGCTGCTTCCACGAGGGCCGCGACCGCAAAAGAATTTGAGGCGACAATCTGATCCGGACCGATGGCCCCACCCGGAGCGACGAGTTCGTCTCCGGTCGCGAGAATGCCGACCCGGGGGCGGCGAGCGACCTTGATTTCGGCATGGTTCATCGCGGCGGCTAGCGCCATTTCCGACGGTCCGAGGCGCGTTCCGCGCCGAAGCAGGGTTTCTCCGGCGGTAAAGTCGAGGCCTTTCGCACGAATGAAGCGGCCGGCGCCGACGTTGCGCAACGGCTCGATCACGCCGTCCTCCGCCTTTGCGTCCTCTTGCATGAGGATCGCGTCGGCCCCGTCCGGCAAAGGCGCGCCAGTGAAGATCCGCACCGTCTCGCCCGCCCCGAGTCGGCCCGAAAAACCATGGCCGGCCGCGCTTTCCCCGATCTGGCGCAGCTTGGTCGGCAATACTGCAAGATCGACGGCGCGCACGGCGTAGCCGTCCATGGCGGACACCGCTTTGGACGGCTGAGTGCGCGTCGCGGCCAGATCTTCCGCCAAGGTGCGGCCATAAGCGCGCGCCAACGGAACGAGCTCGGTCGGGCGATCCGGAGAGACGCCGGCCAGGATGCGCGCGCGCGCCTCGGCCACCGAGATCGCCGCCGAGACGTTCATTGCGGCGAAACCTCCGCGCGGACCCAATCTCCCGACTTTCCTCCCGACTTTTGCGTGAGCCCAATCGCCTCGATCCGCATGCCGCGGTCGGCGGCCTTCAACATGTCATAGATGGTCAGGCAAGCGATCGAGACGGCGGTCAGAGCCTCCATCTCTACGCCGGTCGGACCCGAGACCTTGGCGAGGGCGCGAACATGAAAGCCGGGCAGTGAGGCGTCGGGCGTGAAATCGACCGCCACTTTCGTCAAAGCGAGCGGGTGGCAGAGCGGGATGAGCTCATGGGTCTTCTTTGCCGCCATGATTCCGGCAATCCGCGCGGTGGCCAAGACGTCGCCTTTTTTGGCGTCGCCGGAGAGGGCGAGCTCGAGCGTCTCCGCCCGCATGACGATCCGACCTTCGGCGATGGCGACGCGTTCGGTCGCGGGCTTGCCAGAAACATCGACCATATTGGCTTCGCCCTCGGGCGAAAGATGCGTGAGCCTAGTCATGGGATGCTTATCGCCGCAATTGCATCGCGCGAAGACGCGCGCCGTCAGGTCCGGCCATGTTCACGCCTGTCCGCCGCATGCTCGGCCTGCGGCAAAGGCCCGATCAGGAGATCGCGGGTCGCCGCCGTCACATCCTTTTGACGCATCAAGGCCTCACCGACAAGAAATGTCGATATTCCATGAGCTTGCAAGCGTATGCAATCCTGATGCGTGAAGATACCGCTTTCGCCGACGATGATCCGGTCAGACGGAATTTTTTCCGCGAGCCTCTCGCAAACCTCGATCGACGTCTTGAACGTATGCAGATCGCGATTATTGACGCCGACGAGTTTTGTCTCCAGCCGCAACGCGCGGGCGAGCTCGACCTCTTCATGGATCTCGACAAGAATATCCATGGCAAGATCATGCGCGGCGCGGGTGAGTGCGCTCGCTTGCTCGTCGCTGACGCAGGCCATGATGATCAAGATGCAGTCCGCGCCGTTGGCGCGCGCTTCATAAACTTGATAAGGATCGAACAGGAAATCCTTACGCAGGCAAGGTAAATGCGTGGCGCGACGCGCCGTTTCAAGATCCCCCAGATCGCCCTGAAACGAGGGCCCGTCGGTCAGCACCGAAAGACAAGCCGCGCCGCCGGCCTCATAGGCGCGGGCGAGCCCGGGGGGATCGAAATCGGCGCGAATCAATCCTTTCGAGGGGCTGGCTTTCTTGATCTCGGCGATCAGCGCCAGATGCCCCGTCTCGTGCTTGGTCTCGATGGCCTTGAGGAAGCCGCGCGGCGGATCATGATCATGCGCCTTGCGCTCCAAGGTCTCAAAGGGCATCCGCACTTTCGCCGCAGCGATTTCACGGCGCTTATAGGCCTCGATCGTTTTCAAGATGTCGGTCATGAGCTCACCTTGTCGCGCTGGCCTGAGGAAACGAATGCGTCGGGACGCGTTGCGGAGCGGTTGGAGACTTTCACGAGCTTGGCGAGCGTGTCGGCGGCGGCGCCTCGATCGATGGCTTCGGACGCCAGGGCCGCGCCCTCTCGGAGGTCGACGGCTTTTTCGGCGACCACCAGCGCGGCCGCCGCGTTTAGGACCGCAATGTCCCGATAGGGCGTCCTTGCTCCGTCCAGCACCGACTTGAGCGCCGCTGCATTGGTCGCGGGATCGCCGCCGATGAGATCGGACAATGACGCGCGCGGCAGCCCGGCCGCTTCGGGCGTGATCTCGAAAGAGCGGATCGCGCCGCCCTCGAGAGCGGTGACGAAGCTCGGACCGGTGGTGGTCGCCTCATCGAGCCCGTCGGTCCCATGGATGAGCCAAACCCTCTCCGACCCAAGGCGACGCAGGACCTGCGCCAGCGGCTCGAGCCAGCGCGCCGCAAAAACGCCGAGGAGTTGCCGCTTGACGCCGGCCGGATTGGCGAGCGGACCGAGCAGGTTGAAAATCGTCCGCGCGCCGAGTTCGGCTCGCGCCGGCGCGACATGGCGCATGGCGGCGTGATGCGTCTGCGCCATCATGAAGCCGATGCCAGCCTCGGCGACGCAGGCGGCAACCTCTTCAGGCGGAAGTCCGGTTCGGACGCCCAGCGCCGAGAGCACGTCGCTCGCGCCCGAGCGCGAGGAAGCGGCCCGATTGCCGTGCTTCGCCACTGGCACGCCGCATGCTGCGACGATCAGGGAAGCCAAGGTCGAGACATTGTAAGTGCCGTGGCCGTCGCCGCCGGTCCCGACAATGTCGATCGCGCCAGTCGGCGCCTCGACCGCCAGCATTTTCGCGCGCATCGCCATGACCGCGCCGGAGATTTCCTCGACGGTTTCGCCGCGCACGCGCAAGGCCAGAAGAAAGCCGCCGAGCTGCGCCGGGGTGACCTCGCCCGAAAAAATATGATGAAACGCCGCCTCCGCCTCGCTCTCGGTCAGGCTCGAGCCTGTCGCGACCTTGGCGATCAGCGGCTTGAACGCGTCCATATCAAAGCCTCAATGTCCGGCCCGCCTTTGGGTCTTGTTCCATTGCGCCGCCAAATCGAGAAAATTCTGAAAGATCCGCAACCCGTGCTCGGAAGCAATGCTTTCGGGATGAAATTGCACGCCATGGGCGGGATAGCGCCGATGCGACAGGCCCATCACCAAGCCGTCGGTCTCCGCCGTGACGCCCAAGTCATCCGGCAAGGTCTCCGCTTTCACAACCAATGAATGATATCGCACGGCTTGGAAAGGGCCGTTGATGCCACGAAAAACCGCTTCGCCCTGATGGGAGATCGACGCCATCTTGCCATGGACGGGAGTCGGCGCTCGGACAACTTCGCCGCCATAGGCTTCCCCTAGGGCCTGATGACCGAGGCAGACGCCGAATATTGGAATCGTCGCGCCGGCCGCCTTGATGAGATCGAGACAGATCCCGGCGTCGCTCGGCCGACACGGACCTGGAGAAAGGACGATGGCGTCGGGTGAGTCCGCAAGGATCTCGGCGACGGTCGTCTTGTCATTGCGATGCACAGCGACTTCCGCGCCGAGCGACCCGAGGCCATGCACGAGATTCCAGGTGAAACTGTCGTAATTATCGATGAGCGTGATCGCGGTCATGGATGAACTGTCCCCGGGACGGCTGTTTTGGGCCGCTCCGGCACTGAGGTCAAGGCGGGTGCCCGGCAGATGCTGGGACTAAGCGGTTTGTGCTTGTTTCAGCAAAACGAAACGAGCAAATCTAAATGCAGCTGCTTTCGGTGATTCCGACATTGAAGGATCGAGGATTATGGCGATCCAATCGCCTGCGTCGATGTCCTACCCGAGGTCGTTTAGGGAACGATACTCAAAGATAGGTAACCGCAGATGGGGGTTCTCGCAGGCCTATTGGGATGCCTTTTCGGTGTCCTCGGAATTCTGACTTGGGGACTAGTGTTTATTCCGCTGGCGGCGATATGCGCCGTCATAGGTCTCGCCCTAGGTATCATCGGGAAGAATGCGGCGGGCATCGGAACATCCCTATTGGCTGGAGTGCTCAGCGCGATAGGAGTCGTCACCTCTCCGGCTCTATTAATTGTAATCGGCGGCGTACTGGTTGCACTCAGTGGCGCGCTAGATTCTTCTCATTCCAATCAATCGACGACCCGCGCAGACACGGCGATGCAAGTAACATCCACTCCCGCTGGAGAGCTTTTAATTCCTGTCCCATCCCGACACGGGAAAGAATCCGAAAATAGAAGCAATTTGCCCAGTCGACCAGCACTCAAAAATACGGACGCAAAAGACAGCGGCAAGCCATTAGTCGAAGGTCATATTGTGCAGCATAGCAAGGTCATTGAGCCCGTAATCGCGCCTTGGAAAATCGAAGGCTATACATCCGTAGCAGAATGCCACGAAGCTTTCGATCGCGCGTTGGCAACCTTCTACACCTGCACAAAAGAAGAAGTTCGGGCTTGGAGCAAAGAACATCCGGGGGCATGTTTACGCTTGTGGTTCCGCGATGGCAGCACAATTGGAGCCTTATGTCCTTAATTGAATTGATTTTTTTAAGCTCTCTATCGCGTTTGTGGAGAAACTCTTCGGACTTGAATAGAAGTTTCTTAGTAACCACAGCCTGTGCGCCGCGGCGCTAGAATTCCGCTTATTGCGCGCGCTTGCTCGCTGTCGCGGAACGCACTGCCCCTCGCGCTTCCAAAACCCGCTCCGCCGCTGCAACATATCCCTCGCGCCTTTCCGCGATCGCGTGGACAGGAGAGGGGCGATGGTCATTCGGCGGACGCGAGCGGCCGTAGACGATCCCGTCGTCCTGTCTGTAGCTCGCAATTATGTTGATCAGGCTTCGCCGGACGCCGGCGCGGTTCGGCGGCGCGATCGAGCCCATGTCGGCAATCAAGGCATGCGCCAAATCCGGCGCCGCATGCAGCGTATTCTCGCTGAAGCGGATGATGGCGCCGCCCGGCGCCGCGACAATTCCAAGATCCGCGAATTTACGTTGGAAATCCGTGGGCGACGCAGCTCTTTGCGCGCGGTTGATGCGCTTGCCCAAGACCTCCGGCGCGTAGAATTCGGTGCCCAGGGCTTCCGGATCTCCGTCTTCGCCGGAGTCGATGGCGGTCGCGACATAAATCACCATCTTCCCTTCCGTCGCATGGCGATGAATGCGATCGAACAGAAGATGCTGTCCATGTTCATAGCTCATGCGAAAGAACTGGAGGCTCACCTGGCATTGCCATGCGGCGGACGTGCCGGCATGGCTGTAGAGATCGTCGAGGATGAGTTTTGTCGTCGGCAAAAGCCAAGCGATATTGCTCGGAACGCAGACGACGTCGCTCTCCTGCGCCTTGATTTCGAAGGCCCCGATATCGCAATCGTCGCCGATCGTAAAATCCGACAAATTGGGCACAAAACCGACAATCTCTGGAAAGTCTCGGTCCCTGTCCAAGAAATCCCGCGCGGACAGGCTCGGCGCTCCGTCGGTCGCGGAGAAAATGTCCGGATAGACGACCAAGCCATCCTTTGAGAGCGTGGAATAGTCGAGCTTCATTGGCGACGGCCTTAGGCCGCGCCGCTCCGCCAGGACCGACGTCGGCTCAGAAAAAATGATCCGAGCCGCTTAGCAAGAATTTGGCCTCTACTTCCTTCATTGTCCCCGTTTCGACCGCGTCGCGAAGCGCACCGCCTCTTCGGCTGCCCGAAACAAGGCTTGGGCCTTGTTGACGCATTCGCGCTGCTCATAGGCCGGGTCTGAATCATAGACGACGCCGGCGCCCGCCTGGACATGCATGACGCCGTCCTTGACGACGGAGGTGCGCAGAATAATGCAGGTGTCCATTTCGCCGGACGCGCCGAAATAGCCGATGCAGCCGCCATAGACGCCGCGCTTGTCCGTCTCCAGCTCGTCAATGATCTCCATCGCGCGGACTTTCGGCGCCCCGGACACCGTGCCAGCCGGAAAGCCGGCGCAAAGCGCGTCGATCACGTCATGCGCGGGATCGAGCGCGCCCTCGACGTTCGAGACGATGTGCATGACATGGCTATAGCGCTCGACCACGAATTGGTCGGTCACCTCGACGCTGCCGATCTTGGCGACGCGGCCGACGTCATTGCGGCCAAGATCGAGCAGCATCAAATGCTCGGCGCGCTCTTTTTCGTCGGCGAGTAGATCCGCGGCCAGGCGCTCGTCTTCCTCTTTCGTCTTGCCGCGCCAGCGCGTGCCGGCGATAGGGCGGATGGTCACCTTGCCGTCGCGCGCGCGGACGAGAATTTCCGGGCTCGAGCAAACGATCTGGAACGGCCCGAAGTCGAGATAGCAGAGGAAGGGCGAGGGATTGACCCGCCGCAGCGCTCGGTAGAGCGAAAAGGCGGGCAGGGCGAAAGGCGCCGAGAAGCGCTGGGAGAGAACAACCTGAAAAATATCGCCGGCGCGGATATAGTCTTTCGCGCGCTCGACCATCTCATGGAAGCGCTTTTCGTCGGTGTTCGAGCGCGGCTCGCCGGCGGCGAGATAGGGGTCGGCGCAAACGGCATCGTGCGCAAGCGGCCCTTCGAGCGTGGCGACCACGGCGTCGATCCGCTCGAGCGCCCGGTCATAGGCTGCGCGAAACGGAGCGCCGGCCTCCGGCCGCAGGGGCGTGACGACGAAAATTTCTTCCTTCACCGCGTCGAAGACGACCATGACCGTCGGGCGGATCAGCATCGCGTCCGGCGTCCCAATTGGGTCCGGCTTGGCGGGGCCGAGCCGCTCCATCTGGCGGACCATATCATAGCCGAGATAGCCGAAGACGCCGGCGGCCATTGGCGGCAAGTCCTCGGGCTCTTCGATGCGGGATTCGGCGATGAGGGCGCGCAGCGAGATGAGGGGAGGTTCCCCGCAAGACTCGAAAGCATGCGGTTCGACGAGGGCGCGGCGATTGATCTCCGCCTTGCCGCCGAAGACACGCCAGACGAGATCGGGATCGAGGCCGATCATGGAATAGCGGCCGCGCATCGCGCCGCCTTCGACCGATTCGAGCAAAAAGGCGCGACCGGGTCGGCTCGCCGAAAGCTTCAAAAAGGCGGAAACGGGGGTCTCGAGATCGGCGATGAGGCGCGCGAAGACAAGGCGCGGACGGCCGGATTCATAGCTCTTGGCGCAGGCCTCGATGGAAGGTTCGAACATCTGATCGCGCGCGCTCAATAGTCGCTTGGCGATGCGCCGGCCGCCGCGGCGAAGGCGCGCATGTTGATCTTCACGCCAAGCTGATTTTGAAGTTTCGCCAGATATTGGGCGATGACGTCGTCAATGAATCCGCTCTTGATCTCGCCGGCGATTGCGACAAGGCCCGACGCATTGGCGTCGAAAGCAGGAACTTCGGCCGCCGCGACCTGAAACAGGATCCGGCCGCCGTCGTCCATCCGCGCGGAGCCTCCGCGATGCAGGCCGACATTGAAGATCTGGACGATGATGGGAGGCGTGAAGCCCTTGGCGAGCAGTTCCGGATCCCCGCTTCGCTTGACCCCGTCGGCGCGCTTGACCGTGAGCTTTCCCTCCGCCGCTGCGATCGCCGCCAAGGATTCGCCTGCGTCGATTCGCTTCGTCAACTCGTCGGCTTTAGCGGCCAGCAGCTTCGTCGCCTCGTCGTCGCGCCAAGCTTTTTCGACTTCATCTTTGACCTCGTCGAAGCTCTTCTGGCGCGCTTTGTCCACCTTCGTGATCTCGAACCATTGATAACCTCCGTCGCCAATCCGCAAGGTGTCGTTGTCGACGCCGATGTCGGACGCGAAGGCGGCCTTCAGCAGCGGCTGGAGATTAGGTAGATCGGCGACGGAGACGCCTTGCGGGTCGCTTCCCGCCATGTCGATGGCCGGAACTGCGCGCGCTTCGAGGCCCGCGCTTTTCGCCGCTTCCGCCAAGGTCTTGCCCGAGGCGCGCTGGTCCTCGATCGCGTCATGAAGCCGTGCGATCTCCTCCTTGGCGCGTTGTTGGGCGATCTCACGCTTGAGATCGTCTTTGACCTCCGAAAACGGCTTGACGCTTGATGGGATCACCTTGGCGACGCGCAAGAGGACCGTGCCGAATTGCGCCTTGACCGGCGCGCTGACCTGACCTTCGGGAAGGGCGAAGGCGGCCTCGGCCACCGCCTTGTCGATCAAGGCGTCCCGCGTCACGACGCCGAGATCGACGTCTTTTTGCGTCAGATTCCTGTCCTTGAGTATGTCGTCGAAGTTTGCGCCGGCCGTAAGCTTGGCGCGAGCGGCGGCGGCTTGCGCCTCATCAGGAAAAAGGACCTGCTCGACAGCCCTTTTCTCCGGCGCGCCGAAACGGGCCGATTTGACCTCTTCATAGCGCTTCTGCGCGTCGGCGTCGGAAACCGTCCCGGGCTTCGCTATATCCGCCGGGGCGACGGTCAAGACCACGAGGCCCCGATATTCATGAGTGCTGTAGCTTTGCGCCCGATCGTCAAAATATCTTTGCAGCGCCTCGGGGGAAGGCGCGGGAACGACGCCTCCCGCCGTCGCCGGTAGGACGACATAATCAACGCTTCTGCTTTCAGATTGAAAGCGATGAATGGCTTCGAGCATGGCTTTCGGCAATTGCAGGCCATGCGTCAAAGCGTCGGTGATCTCCTGACGCAGATAGACGGCGCGCTGTTCGCGAACGAAGCCTTTCTCGCTGAGGCCGTTGTTGCGGAGGATCTCGTCGAAGCGCGCGCGGTCGAAATGACCGGTCGGCCCTTTCAGCGCTGGATCGTTCATGATCGCCTTGGCGATCTCTTGGTCGCTGATCGCGAGGTCAAGCGCGCGCGCCTGCTGATCCAGGGCCGCCTCGCTGACGAGTCGGGAGAGGATCTGGCGATCGAGGCCGAACTGGCGCGCTTCTTCATTCGTGATGTTGCGCCGCAATTGTTGCTGTAGGCGCTGCAGCTGGTTTTGGTAGGCGCTGCGAAAGGCCTCGACGGTAATTTCCTCGCCGCCGACTTTGGCCAGCTTGTCGGCGCCGAAGCCGCGAAAAATATCGCCTATGCCCCAGATCGCGAAGCTCAAGATAATCAACCCCATGACCACGCCCATGATGGCGCGGCCGATTAGGCCTTGGGTCGCAGCGCGCATTTTCTCGAGCATGTCGTCGCGGTCTCTTTGTCAGGGGAGGGCTTTTGTGCGGGGAAGGCGTCGTACCGGAGAAGCTTGGCGGCTTTCACAAATGCGGACGGGACTATAAGAAGGTGGTCCCGCGCATGCAACGCGGCTCCGACCTCCGCAATCGGAAACATATTCATGCGAGATAGACAAGTTTCGCCCCGGCTGCGACCGCTCGTCGCCGGCAATTGGAAGATGAACGGATTGCGGAAGAATCTCCCGGAGATCGCCAAAATTTGCGCGGCGGCGGCCGAGGGCGGCGCGGGCGAGGCCGAACTCGTCATTTGCCCGCCCGCCACCATGATCATGGCCGCCGCGTCGATTTGCGAGGGCGCTCCAGTCGCGCTCGGCGGCCAACATTGCCATGCCGAGCCCTCCGGGCCTTTCACCGGCGATATTTCGGCGGAGATGCTGAAGGACGCCGGCGCCAAATATGTGATTCTCGGTCATTCCGAGCGGAGATCCGGCCATAACGAAGGAAACGAAGCCGTCCGGGAAAAGGCCGTCGCCGCCTTTCGCGCCGGCTTGACTGCAATCGTCTGCGTCGGCGAGACCAAGGCGGAGCGGGAGGCGGGTGAGGCGCTGCCTGTCGTCGGCGCCCAGCTCGCCGGCTCGATCCCACTGAACTCGAGCTCAGAAACCCTCGTCATCGCCTATGAGCCAGTCTGGGCGATCGGCACGGGCTTGACGCCAACGACCCATGACATCGCCGAGATGCATCGGTTCATTCGCGGCCAGATTCACGAGCATTTGCCGGGCCGAGGCGACGCAATCCGCATTCTTTACGGCGGCTCGGTGAAGCCCGGCAACGCCGGCGAACTGATGCGCGTCGAGAACGTCGACGGCGCGCTCGTCGGCGGGGCCAGCCTGACATCCGACGATTTCATGGCGATAGCGGGGGTCTATCGGTAACGCTTTGGGTTGTGACAAGAATCGCTATTCGTCGCGGTTTTTACCATCCCACTTGGCCGCCATCGCTTTGCTGCCCAAGGCCCGCTCAACTTTTGGCTTCGACGGTTTTGCTGACTTCGCAGCTTTTTGCTTGGGTTCTGCTTTGGCTTTCGCGGCCGGCTCGACGGAGCCTTGTGCGAGTTCGCTAATTCTCCGACGACGCCATTCCGCGGAGGCCGTCGCTATGTCGGGGTGGTTCTTGTCGAGCTTCTTTATGAGCGAAGCGGCGGCCGGATCGGCTAAGCCATCGAGAACATGCGCAAACGCGTCACCGCCAATCGCATCATAAACCGCGCGCACTCGAGCAAGATTGATCGTCTTCGCCTTGAGTTGGCCTACGACGAGCGCGCGCGCGGCTTTATTGATCTCTGCCGCAATATCAGAAAAAATTTGTGGGTTTTCGGCGATTATGCGCAGCACGCCGAAGCCGTCTACGTCAATTGACACGGAGCACTCCCTTCAGCTCTTGAACGAGTTGGTCGAGCACAGAGATGACCTCCCCGTACTTTTGTTTGAATGTCGGCGCACCGTCATTCGCCAAGGCTCCGGCGAGCGCCGCTGCTTGCTGCACCCTAGTATTGAGCAAGCAAATCCCCGGATCCTTGGCTTTGGCCTCGACTTTAAGCTGTGCGAGAATATCTTGGTGTTGTTTAACATTCTTCTGCCATCGGGTGACGAGAACATGCGGCAAAAGCCTCGGCTTCGGTAAAACGCCCGGCGGCTCCTTCCAGATGATCTGACAGAAGGCATCCAACCCGAGTATCGAGACGCGGTCGGGAATGGTGGGCACAATGACGAGATCGCTTGCTCTAATAGCAATCTCGGTTAAGGGAGAGATGCCTGGCGGACAATCAAAAATAACATAAGTATAGGCCTCCTTGAGGGGCAGAAATTCTTGCTCGAAGAGCTTCCAGGTTTGCCCCTCAATAGCCCTCATGCTGTATTCTCGTTCAGTAAGATTATAGATAATTTCGCGCTCCACGAGCCGGAGATGTGGCCCGCACGGCAAGAAAGAGATTTTTAGCGGGTCTCCTTTATGCGTCGTTCGGCTAACTGCATGACGAATTCTTGGCGCGAGCCGTGCTGGCTCCCGTGTAATCAGGCGAAGCGCGAGAAAAGCGTCTATCGTTCGACCTTCCTCGATCATCGTCGCCAAAAGACCGTCGCCCGCCAAGCACGCCGAGGCGCTGGCCTGGGGGTCGAGATCAACGACCAGAATCGAGGCCGTGGGATCGTCCGCCGCCAAGGCTTCGGCGAGGCTGACCACCGTCGTCGTCTTGCCGACGCCGCCTTTCATATTGGCGATCGCGATCATTTTTCCGGCCATTAGCGCTGTCCTTGCGTGGCGCGGATGAGAACGCTTTTCTGCGCCTCTGTGAGACGCGTCTCCAAAAACCCCTCGATCGTCGTCGTCAGCGTGGATTTGCGGACCGGATCGACCAGAATTTCGCAGCCGTCTCCAGCTGAAGGATCGCGCATCCGGATCAAGCCGATTCCATGCTCGGCGCAATGATTTTCGATCTCGGCGAGCTTGGCTTCGGATTTCGTGCCTTCGGGCAAATGCCAAACCAAATGGCCGAAATGCGTGTAACGCGTCTGCGCGAGCGCTTCATGGACCGAAAGAACCGAACAGCCGGTCTCGGTCTTCAACTCGAAACTATGGACGTCGACCTGCGCGCCGGGCAGGTACTTGAACCGCATCGCGCTGACCAGAATGAAGTCCGGCCGCGCCCAAAGGCCTCTCGCCGGGCCTTTCGCGGAGGTGTCTTGCACAATGGCGACGGAATCTGGCGGAAGGTCCAGCCCCTGCCGAAATCCGCCTTCGAGATAGGCCTGGAGCGGCTGCATCAGCTTGACTTCGGGCCAGGGCGCGGCGGTCTCGGCGGCGGCGGCAGGCTGCTGAGATCCATTCGTCGCGGCCAGGAAAATCTGGCCGTTTTGGCCGCGCAGTCGCCCAATCTTGCCTTTCTTGAGCAGAATATCGCGGGCCGCGAAATAAATCTCCGGGCCGATTTGATGCTCCAGTTGACGCGACAGCATCACCCGCATGACGCGGTTGAGGACCGGCGTCCCGTCGCGCGGCAACAAGGGCAGGATGTGGCTCGCCAAGGCCTCTGGCGTGAACTCCATGTGCCGCCTTGACTAAAATCGAATGAATAAAATGAATTGCGTTCAAACACGTATATAACAAACGTAGGCGGTGCAATAGAGAAAATCCTTGCGCCTGGAGGCGTCAACGTCCTCGGCGCCGACGCTTGCCGCGGCCGCTGCTTGCCGATAAAGAGCAGTTCCGAGGCATAGCGAGGCTATTTTTTTCCATGCAGTCGATCTTGATCGTCATTCACCTTATGATTGTGGTCGCCTTGGTGGTGACCGTGCTCCTGCAACGATCGGAGGGCGGCGCTCTGGGCGTCGGCGGCAGCGGATTCATGACCGGGCGCGGCCAGGCCAATGTTCTGACGCGGGCGACGGCGATTCTCGCTGGCTTGTTTTTCGCCACCAGCCTCGGCTTGACCGTTCTCGCGAAGCTGAATCAGGCGCCCCCCGTGATCATCCCGAGCGCTGCGACGAGCCCGGCCAATGAAGCGCCGGCTCAAGGCAATTTGCTGGATCAATTGAAACGGTTGGACAATCGCACCCCGGCGACGCCGCCTGACGGCCAGCCGAGCGCGCCGGAAACGCCGGCTCAAAAGTAATCGCGGCCATTCGCCGACTTCGGTCCGCCGACGACAATTATGTGGATGAAAAGGGGACAGCCATAAAGCGGCTCCCCAAACCGGCGGAAACAGGATAAGCCTTGGGGCCCATGGCGCGGTATATTTTCATCACCGGCGGCGTGGTCTCTTCGCTTGGCAAAGGGCTCGCGTCGGCGGCGCTCGGAGCCCTGTTGCAGGCGCGCGGCTATACGGCGCGTCTGCGCAAGCTCGACCCTTATCTCAACATCGATCCGGGGACGATGAGCCCCTATCAGCATGGCGAGGTCTTCGTCACCGACGACGGCGCAGAAACCGATCTCGATCTCGGCCATTATGAGCGCTTCACCGGCCGGCCGGCCGCGCGCCAAGACAATATCACGACCGGGCGGATCTATCAGGAGATCATCGCCAAGGAGCGGCGCGGCGACTATCTCGGCGCGACCGTGCAGGTCATTCCGCATGTCACCAACGCCATCAAGGAATTCATCCTGAATGGCAACGAGGGCGTCGATTTCGTGCTGGTCGAAATCGGCGGCACGGTCGGCGACATAGAGGGCCTGCCTTTTTTCGAAGCCATCCGCCAGCTCGGCAACGACCTGCCGCGCGGCCACGCGATCTATGTCCATCTGACGCTTCTGCCCTATATTCCGAGCGCCGGAGAGCTCAAGACAAAGCCGACCCAGCACTCGGTCAAGGAGCTGCGCTCGATCGGCATCCAGCCGAATATTCTTCTTTGCCGCACCGAGCGCGAGATTCCCCGCGAGGAGCGCCGCAAGCTCGGCCTTTTTTGCAACGTGCGGGAAAGCGCGGTCATCGAGGCGCGGGACGTCGCCTCGATCTATGACGCGCCGCGCGCCTATCACGCCGCCGGCCTCGACCAGGAAGTTCTCGCCGCCTTTGGGATCGAGCCTGCGCCCAAGCCGGACATGAGCCGCTGGAACGCGGTCATGGAGCGCATTCATAATCCCGAGGGCGAGGTCACGATCGCGATCGTCGGGAAATATACCGGGCTCAAGGACGCCTATAAATCCTTGATCGAGGCATTGACCCATGGCGGGATCGCCAATCGGATCACGGTCAAGCTCGACTGGATCGAATCGGAAATTTTTGAGAGCGCCGATCCCGCGCCGCATCTCGACCATGTCCATGGGATTCTCGTGCCCGGCGGTTTCGGCCAGCGCGGGGCCGAGGGGAAGATCATGGCGGCGCGATTCGCGCGCGAGCGCAAAGTGCCTTATTTCGGGATTTGCTTCGGGATGCAGATGGCCGTGATAGAGGCCGCGCGGTCCCTCGCCGGAATCCACGACGCCAATTCAACCGAATTCGGCCCGACGCGTGAGCCAGTCGTCGGTCTCATGACCGAATGGATGCGCGGCAATGAATTGCAGATTCGTTGCGCCGAAGGGGATCTCGGCGGCACCATGCGTCTCGGCGCCTATCGAGCCATACTGGCGCCCGATTCGAAAATCGCGGCCATTTACGACAAGACCGAGATCTCGGAGCGGCACCGGCACCGCTATGAAGTCAATACGGCCTATCGTGAAAGGCTTGCGGAAAAGGGGATGATCTTCGCTGGCCTGTCGCCCGACGGGCTCTTGCCGGAGACTGTCGAACTCGTCGGCCATCCGTGGTTCATCGGCGTTCAATTCCACCCCGAGCTGAAATCCCGCCCCTTCGATCCGCATCCGCTTTTCGCCAGCTTCATCGCGGCGGCGCTGGAGCAATCGCGACTGGTGTGAAACCAGCGCCAGATTCCTCAGCCAACCTCCACGAGCCGAGCCTCGCGCGGTCAGCTCGAGTCGGAACTTCCTTCTATTCGTCGCGTTCGAGCAATCCGACGCCTTGTCTTGTCGGACGGGCGAGACCCGGCGCGCCCGCGTCATGCGCGCGCCTTGGACCACGGAGAATGGTTATGCAGGTCAAGTCGATGAACGACCTGTTCCTCAACACGTTGCGGGACATTTATTACGCCGAGAAGCAGATCTACAAGAACTTGCCAAAGATGGCGAAAGCGGCCGCCTCTCCCGAACTCAAGCAGGCTTTCGAGAAGCATCGCGACGAAACCGAACAGCAGATCGAGCGGCTGGAGCTGGTTTTCGAACAATTCGGGGCCTCTCCGCGGTCGATACGATGCGAGGCGATGGACGGAATTATCGCCGAAGCGAAGGAAAGCATGGGCGAGGTGGAAGACGAGGCCGTCTGTGACGCGGCCCTGATAGCCTCCGCGCAAACGATCGAGCATTACGAGATCGCTCGCTACGGCACGCTGATCGCGTGGGCCGATCGGCTCGGCAAGAAGGAGGCGAGCAAGCTCTTGGGCGAGACGCTGGAGGAGGAGAAGAAGACAGACCGCCTCCTGACCGATCTGGCCGAGAGCAAGGTCAACCAGGACGCCACGGCCTAAATCGCGGCGGGTGCAGCTTGACTTAAACATGGCCCCGAGCCGAATGTCGCGTGAATCTGCTTCAATACAGGTCACGCGGCGTCTCGGTGCGCGCCAGCTAAGGGAGCCGAAGCACGAGTCGGCAGCCGTCGTAGAGCTCCAATATACGTCCGTCGGCGAGCATGCGCGCCGTGGCGACGGCTTCGTCGTCATCGGCGCAGGAAAGCGCCTTCGATTTTTGTATTTTGCCCTGGCCGTCCAGAAAAAAGACTCGGTAGGACGCCGGCTCTGCGGGGCAATCTGAGGTCATTGGCAAAGCTCCGGTTGGACGATCGTTTGCAGCCATGATGCAGATATTGCGCCTGCTCGTACCGTAGATTACGCTTGGGTCTTAGCCGGGGCAGGGTCTAAGCGCGAGTGGTGGAATGTCCGCCGCGACCTGCGCCGCAAAATTTCAAAGGATGAAACTATGGAGCGGCGTCAACTCGGCCGAACGGACTTGCACGTCTCGGCGATCTGCCTTGGGACGATGACCTGGGGGCAGCAGAACACCGAGGCCGAAGGCCACGCCCAAATGGATTACGCGCTCGATCGCGGGATCAATTTCTTCGATACGGCGGAAATGTATTCGATCCCGCCGCGTGCGGAGACCCAAGGCTCGACCGAGCGGATCATCGGCTCCTGGTTCAAGGCGCGCGGCAATCGGGACAAGGTGATTCTCGCCACCAAAGTCGCCGGGCGGGGCCAGATGAGCTGGCTGCGCGGCGAGCCGACCGAGCTCAATCGAAAGCACATCACAGCCGCCGTCGAGGGGTCGCTCCAAAGGCTCCAGACTGATTATATCGACCTATATCAGCTCCATTGGCCGGATCGTGCCCTGCCGCTTTTCAACGACCGCACCACAACTTTTCGTGATCTTCCGAAAGGCTCCGAGAATCCGATCGAGGAGACGGTCGAGATTCTCGGCGAATTGGTGCAGGCCGGCAAAATCCGCCATGTTGGGCTTTCGAACGAGACCTCCTGGGGAACCATGCGCTTTGTCCAGGCGGCGGAAGCGGGCAAGGGGCCGCGCGTCGTCTCGATCCAGAACGCCTATCATCTGCTGAACAGAACCTTCGAGATCGGGCTCGCCGAGGTCGCTCTGCGGGAACAGGTCGGCCTGCTCGCCTATTCGCCGCTGGCGCAGGGCTATCTCACCGGCAAATATCAGCGTGGCGCGCGGCCGCCGGGCGCGCGGACGACCTTGTTCGAGCGCGGCCAGCGCTATGAAAAGCCGGGCGTTGAGGCGGCGATCGACGACTATCTGGCGCTCGCCAAGGAATTCGGCCTCGATCCCGTCCATCTCGCCTTGGCGTTCGTGACGACGCGGCCGTTCGTGACCTCCAATATCATCGGCGCGACGACGCTCGAGCAATTGAAGAGCGACATCGATTCGATTGACGTGAAGATTCCGGCCGATCTCGAAAAGCGGATCGACGCGCTTCATCAATTGAGCGGCAATCTCGCGCCTTGAAACCGGCTCACCCCCGCCCCCGATAGGGCGGCACCGCTTGGTCCGGCAGCCATGTTCCCGCCGGCAATTCGCCCGTAGCCCAAAACACGTCGATGGGGATTCCCCCTCGCGGAAACCAATAGCCGCCGATGCGGAACCATCGCGGCTCGAGCAGGGCGACCAGATCCTTGCCGATCCTCAAGGTGCAATCCTCGTGGAAAGCGCCATGGTTGCGAAAAGACGTGAGATAGAGCTTCAGGGACTTCGATTCGACGAGCCAGGCCCCGGGAAGATAATCGATCACCAGATGCGCGAAATCCGGTTGGCCGGTCACCGGGCAGAGCGAGGTGAATTCCGGCGCCGTGAAGCGAGCAATATAAGTCTCACCGGGATGGGGATTGGGCACGCGCTCGAGCGTCGCTTCATCCGGCCCGCGTGGGGCCTCGACCTGATGCCCGAGAAGACTCGCGCCCGTGTGAAACTTGACCATCTCTCAGCCTTCGCGGACGGCGTCTCACCCCGTTCAGCGTGAGACAAAAATCCACAATTGCAGGCTTGAGTGAGAACGCGTCAAGCGGATGCTTCAGCGCGACGCCATCTTCCGCCATTTGGCCTCGATCCGGGCCGTGATCGCCTTGACCCTCGCGTCATGGGCCGCCCAAAAGGCGCGGCTCACGGCAGCGGTCCTGATGCGTGGACCGCGTCTCGCCGCTTGCGGGCGAGGGCGGGGTTCAGCCCAGTCGAGCGCGATCGGGACCGAAACGCCATTCGCAAAAGAAGAGCCGATCGCCGCCAGATGCGCCCGCGCGCGACCGCAATAGGCGATAGAAAGGGCCGACATTTCCTCCTCGCCATGGCCGGCGCGATATTTCATCAGGGCTCGGCAGAGATCGCCATTGGCGAGCCGCCAGGCTTCGGCGAGATAGGCCACGCCGAAGCGAATATTCACCTCTGGCTTCGCCAACTCGACATCGTCTCCCTTGAATCCCAGCATTGCGGCCGTGGAGGGCATGACCTGCATCAGGCCGATCTCGCCGGCGGTTCCGATAGCGGAAGGGTCATAGCCGCTCTCGATCGCCATGACCGAATCGGCTATGTCGAGCGGCAATCCACGCTTTTCGGCTTCCTTTTTCAGAAGCGCGCGATAGACGTACCGCGCATCTGGATTCCGTGCCTCGGCGGCGTCGACGCTTTCCGCCGCGCCACGGACAGCCTTAAGCGCGTTGGTCGCTTCGCTCGGCCGCGCTGGCGGCTGGGGCGGATCGCCTTCGGCGGCGGCGATCTCCGACAGCGTCATCAAGCCGCCGAAGAGAAGGCCCATAATAGCGAAGTCTATGGCTCTTCCTGGAATCACCCGGCGTCCCCGCGCTCCAGCGTGCGAATTTGATGATGAGATCTCTTTATCAAATCCTTTAACGTGATCTTTCGTCGATGGGACGAAGCCCTTTTTTCTGGCGCGGCTTCGTCGTAAACAGCTTACCCCAACCGACGCCATTGCAAAAGGAACTGCTATGACCGCGATCATCGACATTGCCGCGCGTGAAATCCTGGACAGCCGCGGCAATCCCACTGTCGAAGTCGAGGTCACGCTGGAGGACGGCTCCGCCGGCCGCGCCGCCGTGCCGTCCGGCGCCTCGACCGGCGCGCATGAGGCGGTGGAGCTGCGCGACGGCGACAAGAAGCGCTACGCCGGCAAAGGCGTCCTGAAGGCCGTAGAGGCCGTTAATCGCGACATTTTCGAGGCCTTGAGCGGTCTCGACGCCGAGGATCAAGGCAAGATTGACGAAGTCATGATCGATCTCGACGGAACGCCGAACAAGTCCAAGCTCGGGGCCAACGCCATTCTCGGGGTCTCGCTAGCCGTCGCCAAGGCGGCGGCGGATGTGTCGGGGCTTCCGCTCTATCGCTATATCGGCGGGGTCCAGGCGCGCGTCCTGCCGACGCCGCAAATGAACGTCATCAACGGCGGCGCCCATGCCGACAACCCGATCGACTTCCAGGAATTCATGATCCTGCCTTTAGGCGCGCCTTCCTTCCAGGACGCCGTCCGCTGGGGCGCCGAGGTCTTCCATGTCTTGAAAGGCGCGCTGAAAAAGGCCGGCCACAACACGAATGTCGGCGACGAAGGTGGCTTCGCGCCGAACCTGCCGACCGCCGAATCCGCGCTCGACTTCCTCCTCAAGGCCATCGAGGAAGCCGGCTTCAAGCCCGGCCAAGATATCGCGCTCGGCCTCGATTGCGCCGCGACCGAATTCTTCAAGGACGGCAAATATGTCTACGCTGGAGAAGGCAAGACGCGCTCGGCGGAGGAGCAGGCGCAATATTTGGCCAAGCTGCAATCCGACTATCCGATCGTCTCGATCGAGGACGCCATGGCCGAGGACGACTGGCAAGGCTGGAAGATCCTGACCGATCTCATCGGCGCCAAGTGTCAGCTGGTGGGCGACGATCTCTTCGTCACCAATGTCGCGCGCCTTGCGGACGGCATCAAAAAAGGCGTCGCTAATTCCATTCTGATCAAGGTCAATCAGATCGGCACTTTGACGGAAACGCTCGACGCCGTCGATATGGCGCAGCGGGCGGGCTACACGGCGGTAATCTCGCATCGCTCCGGCGAGACCGAGGATTCGACCATCGCCGATCTCGCCGTCGCGACCAACGCGGGTCAAATCAAGACCGGCTCGCTTTCACGCTCGGAACGGCTCGCAAAATATAATCAGCTGATCCGCATCGAGGAGGAGCTCGGCTCGCAGGCGCGCTACGCTGGCGAGGGCGCGTTCAAGGCGCTGGCCTGATAGGCCCCGACGCCGCCTGTCGTCTAGCCAGGGCGTGAAGGTTGGAACTTTCAAGGCGTCGCGCATTTGACGCGCATTGAGCTTCTGCTCTCGGGCAATCTCCGATGCGCTATGAACAATCGCTCGACGCCCTGAATTTCTTCCTTGCCGACGTCCGCCAAGGCCTCGGACCCTATCTGGCGATCTATCTTTTGACGGAGCGCAGCTGGAGCGAGGACAAGATCGGCCTGGTCATGAGCATCGGCGTCGCGGTCGGCCTGCTCGCGCAGACGCCGGCGGGCGCGATTACCGACGCCAGCCACGCCAAGCGCGCGATCATTATCGCAGCAGCCGTCATCGTGACCGGCGCTTCGGTCATTCTTCCCTTCATGCCTTCATTCATCCCGGTGGCGGGATCGCAAGCCGCAGCCAACGCCGCGGAAGCCTTCTTCGGTCCGACGATCGCCGCAATCACTCTGGGTATTCTGGGGCCGAAGGCCTTCACGCGCCGCATCGGCCGTAACGAGGCCTTCAATCATGCAGGCAATGCATTCGCGGCGACGCTTGCCGGCGTTTTCGCCTGGAGCTACGGCCCGTCCGTCGTCTTCTACGTCATCGCAGGCATGGCTCTGCTTTCGATTGCCAGCGTCATGACCATCAGGCCGGAGGCGATCGACCATGATCGCGCTCGCGGGCTGCATGACGGCGATTCGGAATCGGCCGACAAGCCTTCGACTCTTCGCGTGCTTTTGACCAACCGGAGCCTTTTGATCTTCTGCCTTTGCTGCGTGACGTTTCATCTGGCGAATGCGGCCATGCTGCCCTTGGTGGGCCAGAAATTAGCCTTGCAGAACACGAATGAGGGGACGGCCCTCATGTCTGGCTGCATCGTCGCGGCTCAGATCGTCATGACGCCCATGGCCATGCTTGTAGGCCGAAGGGCGGATGTTTGGGGTCGAAAACCCCTGTTTCTCGTGGGATTCGGCATGCTCGCCTTACGCGGCTACCTTTACACCTTGTCCGACGATCGCTTTTACTTGTTCGCGGTGCAAAGCCTCGATGGAGTCGGCGCCGGACTCTATGGCGCGCTTTTCCCGCTCATCGTCGCAGATCTGACGAGAGGAACCGGCCATTTCAATCTGGCGCAAGGCGCCGTCATAACCGCGCAAGGCTTGGGCGCGGCGTTCAGCGTCGTCCTGGCCGAGACTGTCGTGACCCAGGCGGGCTATTCCGCGGCATTTCTTGTCCTTGCGTCGATCGCCGCCATTGGGTTCCTCACATATTTATTCGGCATGCGCGAAACGCTGCCGCCGGATCAGCGTGGGCCGAAAAAGGCCACGCCAGCGTTTGTCCAATGACGCTGACAGACGTCGACTGGCGCATGGCCGCCGCGGCGGTCGTCTTCGCCGCGACCTATCTCGGCGTCGCGCTCGGCCGCATCCCCGGCTTGCGAATCGATCGCGCAGGCATCGCGTTGCTCGGCGCGTGCCTGATGATCTCGCTGGGCGCGCTGAGTCTAGAAGACGCCTTCAAGGCCATCGATCTCGATACGATCGCCTTGTTGCTCGGCATGATGATCATCGTCGGGCATTTGCGGGTCTCGGGCTTCTTTGAGCTCGCGAGCCGTTTTGCGATCCGGCGCGCGTGGGGGCCGCTCATGCTTTTGGCGGCGATCGTCGCCGTCACCGGCTTTTTCTCGGCCTTTCTCGTCAATGATGCGATTTGCCTGGTGATGACGCCGCTCGCGATCGAGATCGCGCGGGTCTTACGGCGCAACCCCATACCCTATCTGCTCGCGGTCGCAATGGCCTCGAACGCGGGAGGCGTCGCGACGATCACCGGGAATCCGCAGAACATGATCATCGGGATCGCATCGCAGATCCCTTATGCCGATTTCGCCGCCCGGCTCGCGCCCGTGGCGGCCGTTGGCCTGGCGTTGGCCGCAGGACTCATCGGCCTTGCTTACGTCCGCGAATTCCGAACGCCTTTCGGCGTCGCCGGCGGACAGCCGCGGCCGCGACGTCATGTGCGCCAGATTGGCAAAGGTCTTATCGTCAGCATTTGCGTCGTCATCGCCTTTTTTGTCGGCGTTCCGATCGCCGAGGCGGCGATCGTGGGCGGCGCGGTGCTGCTCCTGTCGCGCGCGGTGAATCCGCAGAAAATTTATGCTCAAATCGACGGGAGGCTGCTGTTGATGTTCGCCGGGCTCTTCGTCGTCGTCGCCGCGGCCGAGAAATATCTTTTTTCGGAACCGGTCGTCGCGGCGGTCGCTCGGCTTCACCTCGACAACCCGTGGAGCCTCACCGCTGCGACGGCGGTGCTCTCCAATCTCGTCAGCAATGTCCCCGCCGTTCTGGCCCTAAAGCCCTTTGTCGCGGCCTTGCCCGACCCGCATCGCGCATGGCTCGTCGTCGCCATGGCCTCGACCCTGTCCGGCAATTTGACGTTGATCGGCTCCGTCGCGAATCTCATCGTCGCGGAGCAGGCGAAAGCCGCCGGAATCCGGATTTCATTCCTAGCGCATTTGCGCGTCGGCTTGCCATTGACGGCTTTGAGCCTCGCCTTTGGCGCATGGCATCTCTCGCGCTGACAAAGCGCACGCCAATTTTGATGACCCTTTTAACGACTCGCTAACCTTGAGCGGCGATCATAAAGCCATGGTCACCCGCAGGCGCGTGCGCGCGGTTCTCTATCCTCTTTGCCTCTACTGCGTGTCGGGCGCCGTCGCCGGCTATTTCATCTGGCATGCGGTGAACGGCGAGCGCGGCCTGAAGACCAAGGATCAATATGAGCAGCGCATTGCGCAGCTGCGCGAGGAATTGCGCGGCTTGCAACAAGAGCGCTCGGTCTGGAGCCGCAAGATCGCTCTGATGCGGGGACAGACCATCGACCGCGATATTCTCGAGGACGAGGTTCGGTCTCTTCTCGGCCGCGTGGACCGCAACGATCTCGTCATCATGTTGCCAAGCAGGCCTCAGGCGCACTGAGCTCCGCCCGGCCGTTCCCGACGGTCTCGCAAGCCTCGGTCAACTTCTCGGGAACAGGCTCAAAGGCTCGCTTTTACCAGCGAGCTGCGCTATTTTCCCATTGCTGCTCAGTTGTTTCGCCCGCACCCCGGGATCTCCCATGGCCGCTGCCTCTTCCACCGCCCGCGCCAAGGCTGCGCCGCGGAAATCTTCCGCCTCGGCGCCGAAGATCCCCGCATTCACGAAAGACGAAGAACTCGCCGCCTATCGCGAGATGTTGCTCATTCGCCGTTTCGAGGAAAAGGCGGGTCAGATGTATGGCATGGGGCTCATCGGCGGCTTCTGCCATCTCTACATCGGCCAGGAAGCGATCGCAGTCGGCATGCGGATGGCCGCGAAGGAGGGCGATCAGACGATCTCCAGCTATCGCGACCATGGCCATATGCTCGCCTGCGGCATGGACCCGAAAGCCGTCATGGCGGAACTGACCGGACGGCGCGGCGGCGCCTCCAAGGGCAAGGGCGGCTCCATGCATATGTTCTCGCGCGCGAAGGGATTTTTCGGCGGCCATGGGATCGTCGGGGCGCAAGTTCCTCTCGGCACCGGGCTCGCTTTCGCCGATCGTTATCTCGGCAATGACAATGTCTCCTTCACCTATTTCGGCGACGGCGCAGCCAATCAGGGGCAAGTCTACGAGAGCTTCAACATGGCCGAGCTCTGGAAGCTGCCGGTTATCTATGTCGTCGAGAACAATCTCTATGCCATGGGCACATCGGTCGCGAGATCCTCGGCGCTTACGGACTTTTCCAAGCGCGGCCAGTCGTTCAACATTCCTGGCGAGCAGGTCGACGGCATGGATGTGCGCGCGGTGAAGGCCGCCGGCGATCGCGCGGCGCAATGGTGCAGAGCCGGCAATGGGCCGATCATCCTCGAGATGCAGACCTATCGTTATCGCGGTCATTCCATGTCCGACCCGGCGAAATATCGTCCCAAAGAAGAAGTGCAGAAAATGCGCGAGGAGCACGATCCGATCGAGCAGGTGCGCGCGCGCCTCATCGCCGGCAAGCAGGCGAGCGAGGAGGAGTTGAAGGAGATCGACGCCGAGATTCGCAAGGTCGTGGCGGAGGCCGCCGATTTCGCTTCGCATGATCAAGAGCCAGATCCAGCCGAACTCTGGACGGACGTGCTGCTCTGACGGGCGCGGCCATTTCAAGGACAAGACATGGCGACCAATGTTCTGATGCCCGCGCTTTCGCCGACCATGGAGCAAGGCAAGCTCGCGAAATGGCTGAAGAAGGAAGGCGACGCCGTGCGCTCCGGCGACATTCTCGCCGAGATCGAGACCGATAAGGCGACGATGGAGGTCGAGGCCATCGACGAAGGCACTCTGGCCAAGATCCTCGTGCCCGAGGGCTCCGATAATGTCGCGGTCAATACGCCGATCGCCGTCATCGCCGCCGATGGGGAGGATGCTTCGCGCCTCAACGTCGCCAGCGACGCGACTCAGGCGGCAAAAGGGAAAGACGCCGCTCAAAAGGGCGCTCCGCCGCCGCCTGCGGTCGCCACGGCGGCTTCTGTTCCTGCGACGGTTCACGCCGCGCCGCCGCCCGAGGCGCCTGAAGTTCCGGAAGGCGCGGTCATGGAGACCATGACTGTGCGCGAAGCGTTGCGCGACGCCATGGCCGAGGAAATGCGCCGCGACGAGAATGTTTTCGTTCTCGGCGAGGAGGTCGCCGAATATCAAGGTGCTTACAAGGTCACGCAAGGCCTCTTGCAGGAATTCGGCGCGAAGCGCGTCGTCGACACGCCGATCACGGAACATGGTTTCGCGGGCCTCGGAGTGGGGGCAGCCATGGCCGGCCTGCGCCCGATCGTCGAGTTCATGACCTTCAATTTCGCTATGCAGGCGATGGATCAGATCATCAATTCGGCCGCTAAGACTCACTATATGTCCGGCGGCCAGATGAGCTGCCCAATCGTTTTTCGCGGCCCCAACGGCGCGGCGGCGCGGGTGGCGGCGCAACATAGCCAGGATTACGCCGCCTGGTTTTCCCATGTGCCTGGCCTCAAGGTTGTCGCGCCCTATACAGCCGCCGACGCCAAGGGCCTGCTCAAGAGCGCCATTCGCGATCCGAACCCCGTTATTTTTCTCGAAAACGAAATCCTCTATGGGCACACGTTCGAAGTGCCGAAGCTCGACGATTTTCTGGTCCCGATCGGAAAGGCCCGCATCGCGCGCAAAGGAGAGCATGTGACCATCGTCTCCTTCGGCATAGGGATGACCTATGCGCTGCAGGCGGCCGCCGAATTGGAGAAGGAAGGCCTCGACGCCGAGGTCGTGGATCTCCGCACGATCCGCCCGATGGACAGCGCCACAATTATCGAATCGGTCAAAAAGACCGGTCGCTGCGTCACGGTCGAGGAGGGCTGGCCGCAAAGCGGCGTCGGCGCGGAAATCGTCGCGCGGCTCATGGAGGAGGCCTTCGACTATCTCGACGCGCCGGTCATGCGCGTAGCCGGACGAGACGCCCCCATGCCCTATGCGGCCAATCTCGAAAAACTGGCTTTGCCGAGTGTCGCGGAGGTCGTCGCCGCCGCGAAAGCCGTTTGCTACCGATAGGACGCGCATGGCCGAGCGACGAGACGAGCGCATTCTCGAAATTCTTCGGCCTATCCAGTCGGATCCCGCCGATGTGAAGTCGGATATTCGCAAGGTCCGAGGCTGCGTAGGCGACGTGCAGATAGAGCACGGTCTGCATCGTGTAGAACTCGCCGATCACTCACGATGAAATGAGCCACCATGCCCGCCAATATTCTCATGCCCGCGCTGTCGCCCACCATGGAGAAGGGCAATCTCGTCCGCTGGCTGAAGAAGGAAGGCGATAAGGTCAGATCAGGCGACGTGCTCGCCGAGATCGAGACCGACAAAGCGACCATGGAGGTGGAGGCGGTCGACGAAGGGATTCTCGCCAAGATCGTCGTGCCCGAAGGGACCGCCAACGTGCCGGTCAATGACGTTATCGGCTTGATCGCAGAGGAGGGCGAGGAGGCCGGCGAGGTCGCATCGCCGCAGCCGTCGGTCGCGGCCGCCCCCAGCGCTGCGCCAACTGAGCCTGAGCCGCGCTTGGAGAGGGCCCCGGCTCCGGCGTCCGCGCCCTCTCACAACGGCGAGGCCGGACCTCGCCTTTTCGCCTCCCCGCTGGCGCGCCGCATCGCCAAGGAGGCGGGGCTCGATCTCGCCGGCGTGACGGGGTCTGGGCCGCATGGCCGCATCGTCGAGCGCGACGTGAAGACGGCTCTGGCGCGGCCCTCGGCGCCGGCTCCCGCCGAAGAAGCGCGCCCGACATCGGCCCCGATGAGCCAGGCGCCGGCAGGCGAGCCCTCAGCGCGCGGCGACATGATCAAATCAAATTTCGCGCCCGGCTCCTTTGACGAAATTCCGCATGATTCCATGCGCCGGACGATCGCGCGGCGGCTCGTCGAAGCGAGCCAGACGATCCCGCATTTCTACCTTTCGATCGATTGTCGCCTCGATGCGCTTTTGAGCCTGCGCGAAGCGATCAATTCAGTCGCGCCCAAGGACAAGGACGGGGCGCCGGCCTATAAAATCTCGGTCAATGATTTCATCATCAAAGCCTTGGCGCTGGCGTTGATTCGCGTGCCGGACGCCAATGTGACTTGGACCGAAACCGCCATGCTGAAGCATCACTCCGCCGATGTCGGCGTGGCGGTCGCCATCCCGGGCGGCTTGATCACGCCCATCGTTCGCGGCGCCGAGAGCAAGACGCTCTCCGTCATTTCCAATGAGATGAAGGATCTCGCGGCGCGCGCGCGCGCGCGCAAGTTAAAGCCTGCGGAATATCAGGGCGGCTCGGCCTCGGTCTCCAATCTCGGCATGGTGGGGATCAAGAATTTCTCCGCCATCATCAATCCGCCGCAGGCTTCCATCCTCGCCGTCGGCGCGGCGGAGCAACGGGCGGTGGTGGAGAAGGGCGCGCTGGCGGTCGCCACGCTCATGAGCGTGACCCTTTCGACCGATCATCGCGCGATCGACGGCGCTTTGGGGGCGGAGCTTCTCGCCGTCTTCAAGAGTCTGATCGAGAATCCGATGGGGATGCTGGTTTAGGCGACGACGTCAGACCGCTTCCGCGCCGGCTTGTCCGCGCGGAGGCCCCCGAATTTGGGACATGCATCAGCGAGGCGTCCGTGGCGAGCCCTTACGACATTCTGATCATCGGAGGCGGACCCGGCGGCTATGTCGCCGCGATCCGCGCGGCGCAGCTTGGCTTCAAGACCGCGCTCGTTGAGCGCGAGCATTTGGGCGGCATCTGCCTGAACTGGGGCTGCATCCCGACCAAGGCGTTGCTCCGCTCCGCCGAAATCTATCATTATTTGGCGCACGCCAAGGATTATGGCCTCACGATCGAAGGCAGGATCGGCTTCGATCCGGCCGCGATCGTCAAGCGCTCCCGCGCCGTCTCGGGGCAGCTCAATAGCGGCGTGGGCTTTCTCCTCAAGAAGAACAAGGTCGACGTCATCTGGGGCGAGGCGGAGATCGTCAAACCCGGCGAGGTCCTCGTCCGCCCCTCAAAAAAATCGCCGATGCAGCCGCAGGCGCCGGTTCCGAAGGGCGTTCTCGGCGCGGGGTCCTATCAGGCCAAGAACATCATCATCGCCACCGGCGCGCGGCCGCGCGTACTGCCCGGCCTCGAGCCGGACCGCCGGCTGGTCTGGACGTATTTCGAGGCCATGGTTCCCGAAAAATTTCCAAAATCGCTTCTCGTGATGGGCTCGGGCGCGATCGGAATTGAATTCGCGTCCTTCTATCGCACCATGGGCGCCGAGGTGACCGTCGTCGAGGTGCTTCCGCAGATCCTGCCGGTCGAGGACGCCGAGATCGCCGCCTTCGCCCGCAAGCAATTCGAAAAGCAGGGGATCAAGTTCCTCACTTCCGCCAAGGTGACGAAGATCGAGAAGCAGGCCGACGGGCTCGTGGCGACGGCGGAGGAAGCGGGCGGCCCGGTCCAAACGCTCGCCGCCGAGCGTATGATTTCGGCCGTTGGCGTCGTCGGCAATGTCGAAAATCTCGGGCTTGAAAAGCTCGGCCTCGCCCTGGAGCGGGGCCTCATCAAGACCGATGGCTTCGGCCGCACCAATTTGGCCGGACTCTACGCCATCGGCGATGTCGCGGGTCCCCCCATGCTCGCCCATAAGGCCGAGCATGAAGGTGTGATCTGCGTCGAGGCGATCAAGGGCCTGGGTCCGCACCCACTCGATAAATCGATGATCCCCGGCTGCACCTATTGCAATCCGCAGGTGGCTTCGGTCGGCCTCACCGAGGCCAAAGCGAAGGAGGCGGGCTTCCAAATCCGGATCGGCCGCTTCCCGTTCATCGGCAATGGCAAGGCGATCGCGCTTGGCGAGCCGGACGGGCTCGTGAAGACAATTTTCGACGCCAGCTCTGGCAAGCTACTCGGCGCCCATATGGTTGGCGCCGAGGTCACCGAATTGATTCAGGGCTTTGTCGTCGCCATGAATTGCGAGACGACTGAAGTGGAACTGATCAATTCAATCTTCCCGCATCCGACAATTTCGGAGACCATGCATGAAAGCGTGCTCGACGCCTATGGACGAGTCATCCACATGTGACGCGCTGAAGTTGGAGGTTGAGATGACGGCTCGCCATTTGGCTCTTGGTTTTGCACTCGCCGTCGCATGTTGGCGTGCTTCCTCGCCGGCGCTCGCTGAGGCGCCGAATTTCGCGAATGTGCTCTCCGCCGTCACCTTGGATTTTGCCGGCGGTGGACAGCAAGATCGCGCGGTGCTGGTGCAGAATGCGGATGACGGCGCCGATCTCTATATTTATCTCGTCAAGGACGAGGCGGACTCCGAACGTAGTTGGACGCTTGCGGAGCTCAAGAAGAACCTGGTCTTCAGCGGGGCCATGTGGGGTCAACTCCCTTCGCTCGACGTCAATGGCAAAGGATCGCTGCTCATCAAATCGGAAAACGAGGGCGTTGGCCGGGACAGATGGAGCCAAACCCTGACCGTCGTTTATCGCAACAACGCGTTTCTCATTGGCGGGATCGCCTATACGGCAAGGGACACGATCGATCTCAAGGCCGGAGGCGCTTGCGATCTCAACCTTCTCTCGGGCAAAGGGACTCGCAACGGCAAGCCGATCGAAGGCAAGCTTGCGCCGATCAAGCTCGCCGATTGGTCGGATGAAAAGCTGCCCAAGGAATGCCAGTTTTGACCGCGCGGCCTCCGGACGTGGATCGTCGATAGGCGCGCCTGAACGCGTGGCTCTACGAGCTTGGCAGCCAGGTTTCGCCGGCCTTGTGATAGCTCTTCTTGACGGCCGCCCAGGCGACCCGAAAGGCGATTTCTTCCTGGCGCCGATCGTCTCGATATTCTTCATAGGCGCTGTTGAACGCGGCGCGAAAAATATCCTGCGCATGTGCCGGCAGATGATCGCGCACGGAGGGCGGCAGGTCGTCGTTGCTTGGATAGGGCATTGGGACGACTCGAAAGTGAATGCGGCGCTTTTGGGCGTTGGCCAACACTTCGCCTGCGCTCGGAGCGTCAATCGATGCGATGTCGCTATAGGTAGGTGAATTTTGCGTGACGCCCACTTATCTTTGTGGAGCGTAATGAGCCGCTCGGCGCGCCTCGGACTGCGCGGTCATGGAGAAAATGACACATGGCTTTGGACTCCGATGTGCTTCGCCCGAGCCGTGGCCTCGATGTTCCCCTGCGCCATCCTGAAAAGGCGCATCGGCCGGACCAGCCCGCGCCGCGCAAGCCCGACTGGATCAGGGTGAAAGCGCCAAATTCGCCGCAATGGGCTGAGACCCGCGCGATCGTGAAGAAGCATGGCCTCGTCACCGTCTGCGAGGAGGCGGGGTGCCCGAACATCGGCGAGTGTTGGGCTAAAAAGCACGCGACCTTCATGATCATGGGCGACACCTGCACGCGGGCCTGCGCCTTCTGCAACGTCAAGACTGGACTGCCGCGCGCGCTCGATCCCAGCGAGCCGGCCTCTGTCGCCGACGCCGTCGCCAAGCTCGGCCTCTCCCATGTCGTCATTACTTCCGTCGATCGCGACGATCTCGCCGATGGCGGGGCAGGGCATTTCGCCGAGGTGATCAGAGCCATTCGCGCCGCGAGCGCGGCGACGATTGAGGTTCTGACGCCCGATTTTCTGCGCAAGCCGGGCGCGCTGGAGACGGTCGTCGCCGCCAAGCCAGACGTGTTCAATCATAATCTAGAGACTGTGCCTTCGAAATATCTCGACGTCCGTCCCGGCGCCCGCTATTTCCACTCAGTCCGGCTCTTGCAGCGGGTCAAGGAGCTCGACCCGGAAATGTTCACCAAGTCCGGAATCATGGTCGGCCTCGGCGAAGAGCGCCATGAAGTCCTGCAGCTCATGGATGATCTTCGCGTGGCGGATGTGGATTTCCTGACCATCGGCCAATATCTCCAACCGACCAAAAAGCACCATTCCGTCGCGCGTTTCGTCGAGCCGGAGGAATTCGCCGGCTATGCGAGCCATGCCCTCGCCAAGGGGTTTCTCCTCGTCTCGGCCTCGCCGCTGACCCGCTCGTCTCACCATGCTGGGGAGGATTTCGCTCGGCTGCAGGCGCGGCGCTGGCGTCGTGACGCCCCGCCTGAACAGATCGAGCTCTAACGAGACGCCGCATGTTCTGACCGAAAAAGTCGTTCGACTTTTCCGGAACATGCTCTAGAGCATTGCCTCCTAAAGTCGAGCTTAACCCCTTGGCCGAGCGCCGAAACGCGTGGCCTCAATCTTATGCTGTGACGCCGCGTGCCTTCCTTTCAGACGATCCACAAGGTCCGCCACAGCGCGGCCGAAATGTTCGAACTCGTGTCCAATGTGGAGGCCTATCCGCAATTCGTGCCGCTTTGCCTCGCCCTGCGCGTGAAGCGCCGCAAGGAGGCGAATGAGGTCGTGATGCTGATCGCGGATATGCAGGTCGGCTATAAGGCGATCCGCGAAACCTTCACGAGTCGGGTGACCTGCGATCGAGCACAGCTCGAGATCCTCGTCGAATATATCGACGGGCCCTTCAAGCATCTTCAAAATCGTTGGAGCTTTCGCGATCTCGACGAGGGACGGGCCTGTCAGATCGGTTTCCACATCGACTATGAATTCAGGAGCCGCGCTCTCGGACTGTTGATGGGCGGCATGTTCGACGCGGCGTTTCGGAAATTCGCAGATGCTTTCGAGCGCCGGGCGGATGTCGTCTATGGCGCGGCGCCAGCGGCGTCGCTCAATCACCGATCCGAAATTTAAGCCGCGGCCTTGTGGAGCAGCTCAAGAGCCAGCGCAAGCGAGGCTAAGCGCACGCCGTCTCGCCCGAGATCGCCGAAGCGCCTTTCCACGGCGATGATCTCGCGGTCTTTGCGCCCGTAGGCAAAATGGACGAGGCCGACCGGCTTTTCGGCCGAGCCTCCGCCAGGCCCGGCGATTCCGGTGATGGAAACGGCGATGTCGGCGCGAGAATGCGCCAATGCGCCGGCCGCCATAGCGATGGCGACCTCCGGGCTGACCGCGCCACAAGCTTCAAGGAGGATAGGGGCGACGCCGAGTGATTCGATTTTCGCCGTATTGGAATAGGTGACGAAGCCGCGCTCGAAGACGTCGGAGGAGCCCGGGATCTCGGTGATCAGAGCGGCGACGAGGCCGCCGGTGCAGGATTCAGCCGTGGCCAAGGCCAAACCTGCCGAGCGGCACTGCGTGATGAGCGCCGCAGCCCTGTCTCGCAGATCTCGATCGAACATGGCGCGGATCCTTCGGCGAAAATCAGATCGGCAGCCGGACGGTCGCGATCGCCAGCGAGGCGATGCCTTCCTCGCGCCCGGTGAAACCGAGCCGCTCGGAGGTCGTCGCCTTGATCGCCACGCGGTCGATCTGAATGTTCATGATCTCCGCCAGACTCGCCCGGATGGCGTCGCGATGTGGTCCGACCTTCGGCCTCTCGCAAACCACGGTCGCATCGACATGGGCGATCATGCCGCCCCGCGCGCGCACTTTGGCGGCGGCGGCGGCGAGGAATATTTTCGACGCGGCGCCGCGCCATTGTGGATCGGAGGGCGGGAAATGGCTTCCTATGTCGCCGTCAGCCAGGGCGCCGAGCAGGGCGTCCGTGATCGCATGACTTAAGACATCGGCGTCAGAGTGGCCGAGAAGCCCATGATCATGCGGGACTTTTAACCCGCCGAGCCAAATATGGTCGCCGGGGCCAAAGGCATGGACGTCATAGCCTTGTCCGTTTCGGACATCCTGCAACTCGCGAATGAGCCGCGCCTCGGCGATTGCGAGATCTTCGGCGCTGGTGACTTTCATATTCGCGCTGTCCCCCTCGAATACATGGACGCGATAGCCCGCCCATTCGGCGATGGCGCCATCGTCCGTAAGATCGCATTCACCCGCCGCCGCCGCCTTTCGATGCGCGGCGAGAATGAGATCGAAGTGAAAGGCCTGCGGGGTCTGGACCGCCCGCAGGCGCGCCCGCGCCGGCGTGGCGACGACGCCGCTCTCTGCGTCGACCTCTTTGATCGTGTCCGTCACGAGGACGCCAGGAATGGCGGCGCCATGCGCCTTGGCGGCGGCGATGGCGCGCTCAATTAATTCAGAGCTCGCAAAAAGTCGTGCAGCATCATGAATTAAAACAAATTTTGGAATTTCTGCTTCGGCCGAGCGCAAAGCCTCAAGTCCGCCGAGCACGCTTGCCTGCCGGGTCGCCCCGCCAAAAGCCGGATCCCGCAACCGGCCGCGGAGCTTCGCATCGAGCCCGGCGATGCTCTCCAAATAGAGATCCTGATCGTCGGGGTGAATCACGGGCAGAATGATGGCGTCAGGCGCCGCCCGATGAAGCGCGGCTAGGCTGTGTGCAAGAATCGGCCGGCCGGCGAGGCTTCTATATTGTTTCGGACGTCCGCCGCCGATGCGCGATCCGCGGCCGGCGGCGACGACGAGGATCGCTAAATCGGAGATGACGGTCATGAGTCGGGCTTTAACGCCGTGGGTAAGGACGCAAGATTGGGCCTTTCCTCTCTTTTTTGGCGGCCCCCGTCAAATTTTCGCTCGCTGACAATTATATGGGCGCCATCCCTATTGCGGCGCCGCACCAAATGACTATGATCTAAGCATGGATCGAACTGCTAACGATTTAGGCGATGCTTTTCAGGACTCTGCCTTGAAAATCGGCTCTGTGTCCGTGATCGGTCGCGCCTTCCTTGCACCCATGTCGGGCGTGACCGATGTCGGCATGCGCCGGATCGCGCATGATTTCGGCGCGGCGCTAACCTTCACGGAGATGGTCGCCGCCGATCAATATGCGCGGGGCGACGCCGCAAACAGGCTCAAGGCCGAAGGCGCTGGCGTCAACGTCCATGCCGTGCAAATTGCCGGTTGCGAGCCTTGGGCGATGGCGGAAGCCGCCCGCCTTGCGCAGGATTCGGGCGCCGCGATCATCGACATCAATATGGGCTGTCCGGCCAAAAGCGTGACAAACGGCTATGCCGGATCGCATCTGATGCGTGATCTCGATCTAGCGCTCGCATTGATCCGCGCGACCGTCCAGGCGGCGCGCGTGCCGGTCACGCTCAAGATGAGGCTCGGCTGGGATCAAGGTTCGATGAACGCCGCCGATCTCGGCCGGATCGCCGAGGCTGAGGGCGTTGCGATGCTGACGGTGCATGGACGCACGCGTCAGCAGTTTTATGCGGGAAAAGCCGATTGGGCCGCCATTCGCCTCGTAAAGGAGGCGGTCGCCATTCCCGTCGTCGCGAATGGCGATTGCACGAGCGCGGCCGATGCCGCCTCCATGCTGGCGCAATCAGGAGCCGACGCGGTTATGATCGGTCGGTCCGCGATCGGCCGGCCCTGGTTCGTCGGCGAGGTCGCGCATTTTCTGGCGCGAAAGACTGAGCGCCGTCCGTTGCCGGGGGCCGTCCGCGGCGATGCGGCCATCGCTCATTATGAAAGCCTGCTCGAGAGGCTCGGGGCGGCGCAAGGCGTGCGCCACGCCCGCAAACATCTTGCCGCTTATGCCGAATGGTCCGGCGCGACCAACGCCGCGACGCTGCGCCGGCAACTCGTCGCGCTCGACCGACCAAGCTCGGTCAAAGCCATTTTGCGCGAATTATTTGACCATCCTCCGTTGACCGAGGCGGCGGCATGACGACGAGCTTTTGCAATTCACCTGCTGACAGGGTGCCTATGGCTCCAAATCCGGCTCCTCCCTCAGGCGATTCCGCTCAGCTTTTGAACGCCTTGCCGCATCCGGTCCTGGCCATTTTGCCAAATGGGGCCGTCGCCGAGGCCAACGCGGCGGCGGAGGCCTTTTTCGGCATGAGCCGGACCTCCTTGCGGCACCAGAAGTTGGCCGAGCTCGTGCCGGATGATTCGCCGGTTCTGTCGCTCATCTCTCAGGTCATGACGCGCGGCGCGGCGATCAATGAATATCGCGTCGATCTTGGCCTCGCGAAGATCCCGGGTGAAAAATTAGTCGACATCTTCGTGACGCCCTTGCCGCAAGTAGGAGAGGGCGTTGTGGTCATGCTGCAAGAGCGCTCGCTTGCGGAAAAAATCGATCGTCAGCTCACTCATCGCGGCGCCGCGCGATCGGTCGCAGCCATGGCTTCGACCCTCGCCCATGAAATCAAGAATCCTCTGTCCGGCATCCGCGGCGCTGCGCAATTGCTCGAGGCCGAGGCGAGCGACGCCGACCGGGCCTTGACGAGGCTCATCTGCGAGGAGACCGACCGGATCGTGAAGCTTGTCGACCGGATGAGCGCCTTTTCCGACGAGCGGCCGATCGAGCGGGAGAGCGTCAATATTCACGAAATACTGGATCACGTGAAGAAAGTGGCGCAAGTCGGCTTCGCGCGCCACATTCACTTCAAGGAGACCTATGACCCGTCGCTTCCGCCGGTGCTCGGCAGCCGGGATCAGCTCATTCAGATCTTTTTGAATTTGGTGAAGAACGCTGCGGAAGCCATTGGCGAAGAAAGCTCCGATGGGGAAATCGAACTCACCACCGCCTATCGGCCAGGGGTTCGCCTGCAGCTTCCCGGCTCGAGCGCGCCGGTTAGTCTACCTTTAGAGTTTTGCGTTCGCGACAATGGGCCGGGCATCGCCGAAGAAGTATTGCCCTGTCTATTCGATCCGTTCGTCACGACAAAGGTGTCCGGAACTGGCCTTGGACTTGCATTGGTAGCCAAAATAGTTGGCGATCATGGCGGCACCATCGAATGCGAAACAAACGCGCGCCGCACGACCTTCAGGGTGCTCATGCCCCGCTATGCGCCGCGTGATGGGCGTGGCGCATCGCGCAGGTGACGCCGGCGCTCTTCAAGAGCCATTGTCGAGCGCCTCGGCGGGATCGACTGGCGGACGCGCCAAATGCTGGGGGGTGGAGCGTGCTCTGATCGTCCCTGCTTGAAATTATTACGCTGCGGCGATCTCGCTCCGCCGTTTCAAACCCGTGTCGGCGCCGCCTGGCGATTTGGCCGCGCTGATTTTACGCCCGCAGGAGACGCCTCGTGATGGCAACCGGAAATATCCTGATCGCTGATGACGACACCGCCATTCGCACGGTCCTGAGTCAGGCCCTGTCGCGCGCGGGCTATGACGTGCGCACAACCGGCACGGCGGCCACGCTTTGGCGCTGGGTGCAGTCGGGCGACGGCGATCTCGTCATCACCGACGTCGTCATGCCGGACGAAAATGCGTTCGAGCTGCTGCCGAAAATGAAAAAGCTTCGGCCGGATCTGCCGATCATTGTGATGAGCGCGCAAAATACCTTCATGACGGCGATCAAGGCTTCGGAACGCGGGGCCTATGACTATCTGCCGAAGCCCTTCGATCTCCGGGAATTGGTCTCGATCGTCGGACGCGCGATGAGCGAGCCGAAAAATAGAGTCAGAGCGGAGCGCAATGAAGAACTCGAGGGCATGCCGCTCGTCGGCCGATCGCCCGCGATGCAGGAGATTTATCGCGCCCTGGCGCGGCTGATGCAGACCGACCTCACAGTCATGATCACGGGCGAATCGGGCACGGGCAAGGAACTCGTCGCCCGCGCGCTGCACGATTACGGCAAGCGCAAAAAAGGCCCGTTTGTCGCGATCAACATGGCGGCCATTCCGCGCGACCTCATCGAAAGTGAATTGTTCGGCCATGAGAAGGGCGCGTTTACCGGCGCCAATCAGCGCTCGGCGGGCCGGTTCGAACAGGCCGAAGGCGGCACCTTGTTTCTCGACGAGATCGGCGACATGCCGATGGAGGCTCAGACCCGGCTCCTGCGCGTTCTTCAGCAAAGCGAATATACGACAGTCGGCGGGCGCACCTCGATCAAGACCAATGTCCGCATCATCGCGGCGACCAATAAGGACTTGCGCATCCTGATCCAGCAGGGACTCTTCCGCGAGGATCTGTTTTTCCGCCTCAATGTCGTGCCCCTGCGCCTGCCGCCTTTGCGTGAGCGCGCTGAAGACATTGGCGATCTGGCTCAGCATTTCTTCGCGCTCGCGGCGGCGGAAGGCCTGCCCTTGAAACATATTGAGCCCGACGCCTTGGAGCGGCTCAAGCGCTACCGCTGGCCGGGCAATATCCGGGAGCTCGAGAATCTCACGCGGCGATTGGCGGCTCTTTATCCACAAGAGACCATCACGGCGCAGCTCGTGGACGCGGAGCTCTCCACCGACGCAGCTGAACTCGAGCAGGGCTTCGCCGCCGCCTTCAATTCAGCAGCGCCGATCAGGGACGGCGAGCATAGCGGATCGCTGGCGAGCGCGGTGGAGCAGCATCTTTCGGAACTGTTCCGCGGCCATGGCGACAATCTGCCGCCGCCCGGCCTTTATCACCGCGTCTTGCGCGAGCTCGAATATCCGTTGATTTCGGCTGCGCTGGCCGCGACGCGCGGCAATCAGATCAAGGCTGCCGAACTTTTGGGCCTGAACAGGAACACGCTACGTAAAAAGGTTCGCGACCTCGACATCAGGCTGATGCGGGCCCCGCGCTAGATCCGTGGAAGGCCGGCGAGGCGCGCCGCGTTCAAACGCGATGCGTTTCTGCGCGGGAGCGGTTCCATTGTTCACCGTTTTGATCGATCGCGCCCGCATGGTCATCCTGCGGTCGCCTTGTCGTCGGCGCTTCAGCGCCGGGACGTCGAGCCGCGGCTGCGTCTTGTGAAGCGCAAAGTGCGATGAGAAAAGTGTCGCTCGTTTCTGTCCTGACAGCATCGGAACATGGGTGAGCCTGAGAGAAAAGAGAAAATTTCAGCCCCGAAAATGTCGCAATTGCGCAACAGTGTGATATAAGCGCAACCTAAAGAAATTTATGCTGCATATTCTAGATATTTTGCAATATTTCCCCGACGGCCAATAGACGGCAAACAAATGGCGCCAAGTCCTTCGTCGGCCGGAACCAGCACCAAGGCGCGGTTCACCATCCGCTTCGGACCTGCGGCCGTGGTCATGGCCTTGGTCGTCGCCTTGGTCAGCTTTCTTATTTTCGCTGGCTTCACACCGATCGCCCCGCGTCCCGGCGTCCTTTTCGGGCTGTTTCTGGCGAATATCCTTTGCATTCTGCTCGTTGTGTCCTTCGTGGCGGCCGAAGCCTATGCGCTCTTCAAAGCGCGCCGAGCCGGCGTGGCGGCGGCGCAGCTTCACATACGGATTGTCGGGCTATTTTCGATCATCGCCGCAGCGCCTGCGCTTCTCATGGCCGGGGTCGGATCAGTCACGCTCGACCGCAGTCTGAACCCATCCTTCATGGCGGACGGACGCGGCTTCGTCGCCAACACGATCGACGCCGCGCGGCTGTTTCGCGAAGCGCAATGCACCTCATTGTTTCAAGAAGCGAATCTCACGGCGGGAGATCTTGACCGAGCCAAACTCATGTTCGAGGTCGACCGGCCGACCTTTCGCGAATTTTTTCGCTCGCGGGCGCGCTTTCTCGGCTTCAGCGCCGCGGCCCTTTTGAAATCGAGCGGCGAGACCATCGAGAAAGTCGACACTGGGGCTTTGTTCGGCAACGCCGTCGTGCGGCCTGACGCAAGCGATTTCGCCTATGCTCAGAAAACCAAGGACCCATCCTGCTTGATCCTCGACGAGGGGCGAACCTTCGTCGCGCTGATCGCATTAGGCTCGTTCCAGGACACGTTTCTTTATGTCGCGAGGCCAGTCGATCCGTTCACGATTCAATTTGCGCGCTCCGCGGCCAAGCTTGTTTCCCTCTACGACGGTTTCGACAGCCATAGACGCAGCATTCAGATCGCCTTTGCGACGGTCTTCGTCCTGATCGCCTTGATCATGATTCTCTCGGCGACGTGGCTCGGGCTCTCCTTCGCGAATCGCCTCGTCGCGCCGATCAGGCGCCTCATTGCGGCGGCGGACCAAATCTCGTCGGGCAATCTCGGCGTGAAGGTGCAGGTCCGCAAGTCCGAGGGAGATCTCGCCCATCTCGGCGAGACATTCAATAAAATGACCTCCGAGTTGAGGCTACAGCAGAACCGCCTCATCGCGGCGAGCAATCTCATCGATGAAAGGCGGCGCTTCACCGAAGCCGTGCTCTCCGGCGTTCCGGTCGCCGTCATCGGCGTCGGCCCCAAAGGCGAGATCACCGTGCTCAATCCTTCGGCCGAGCGCTTGATCCCGCAGGCGGGCGAGGGAGCCTCCGGCGCAGTCGGCCAGCCCCTCGAGGCGGTGCTGCCGGAAGTCAAGGAGGCGTTCGACGAAGCGCACTTCAGCCACGGACGCATAGCGCAAGGCCAAGTCTCACTTGATCGCGATGGCCTGGAACGGCTTTTCAACGTGACGGTGACCAGCGAGCCTACCGAGCGCGCTGATAAGAGCTATATCGTCACGCTCGACGACATCACGGACTTGGTGACGGCGCAAAGGACGGCGGCCTGGGCCGACGTCGCACGCCGCATCGCCCATGAGATCAGAAATCCATTGACCCCCATTCAGCTTTCGGCTGAGCGGTTGAAGCGTAAATATGGACGCCTGATCGTCCAGGATCGCGACGTCTTCGACCAGTGCACCGACACGATCGTGCGGCAGGTCGACGACATCAAACGGATGGTCGACGAATTTTCCGCCTTCGCGCGCATGCCGAGGGCGAAAGTTGAGCATGACGACCTCGGCGAATGCGTCCGACGCGTCCTTTTTCTGATGCGGGTCGCGCATCCAGACATTGTTTTCGATGAGCATTTGCCCGAGGCTCCCCTTCTTGGACAATTCGATCGGCGCCTTTTGTCCCAGGCCCTGACCAATATCGTGAAGAACGCCTGCGAGGGGATTGCGGCCCTCGCCGAGCAAGGAAGCATCGACGGACGCATCTCGGTGACGTTGTCCATGGTTGAAGGAAGCGTCGCCATCGACGTGATCGACAATGGCAAGGGTTTCCCGCGCGAGAACCGTCAAAGACTCCTTGAGCCCTACATGACGACAAGGGCCGAAGGCACCGGGCTCGGGCTTCCAATCGTCGCCAAGATCCTCGCCGATCACGGCGGCGGGCTCGAATTGCGCGACGCGCCTGAGGGCCGCGGGGCCTGGGTCAGGTTGTATTTCCCCTGGAACGACGAGACGCAGTATTTTACCGAGGCGTCGGATCAAGCCGCGGCGGTCGCGGCGCACCGAGGTTCGTGAGGACTCTATGGCGAGCGACATCTTGATCGTAGACGACGAGGCCGACATCCGCGACATCGTGTCTGGAATTTTGTCGGACGAAGGCCATGGCGCGCGGACCGCGAAAAATTCAGACGAGGCGCTGGCCGCCGTCGAGGCCAGACGGCCGAGCCTCGTCTTCCTAGACATTTGGCTGCAGGGCTCGCGTCTCGACGGCCTGCAACTGCTGAAGATCATCAAGGAGCAGAATCCGATGTTGCCGGTGGTCATGATTTCCGGCCATGGCAATATCGAAACGGCGGTCTCGGCGATCAAGCTCGGCGCCTATGACTTCATCGAGAAGCCCTTCAAGGCGGATCGCCTTGTTCTCGTCGCCGAGCGCGCGCTCGAAGCCTCGCGCCTCAAGCGCGAGGTCATTGATCTTCGGGCTCGAACCGGGGCGGCCAACCGCATTATCGGACGTTCGACCGCGATCAACCAGCTAAGGCAGGTCATCGACCGCGTCGGACCGGCAAATTCGCGGGTTCTCATCACCGGCGGGCCAGGGTCGGGCAAGGAGCTCGTGGCGAGAACCATCCACGAGGCGTCGGCGCGCGCCAGCGGTCCGTTCATCGTCATCAATTCCGCGACGATCGCGCCCGACACCATGGAGTTCGAGCTTTTCGGAGTCGAGAGCAAGGACGGCCGCAGCCGCAAGGTCGGCGCGCTGGAGGAGGCCCATGGCGGCACTCTTTACCTCGACGAGATCGCGGACATGCCGAAGGAAACGCAAGGTAAAATCCTCCGCGTTCTCGTCGAGCAGAATTTTCAGCGCGTCGGCGGAACGACCCGCGTCCATGTCGACGTCCGCATCCTGTCGTCAAGCTCGCGCGACCTGACGGCGCTCATCGCCGACGGATCCCTTCGCGAGGACCTGTTCCATCGATTATCCGTCGTGCCGGTCCGGGTGCCTTCGCTCTCCGAGCGACGCGAGGACATCTCGGAACTGATCGCCTTCTTCATGGATCAGGTTTCGGCGACGACGGGAATGCCGCGCCGCGCCATCGCCGACGACGCCATGGCCGTTCTGCAATCGCATGACTGGCCTGGCAATATCCGACAGCTCCGCAACAATGTCGAACGCCTGATGATTCTCACCGCTGGCGACCCTGAGGCCGAGATCACCGCGGACATGCTGCCGGCAGAGATCGGCGCGCTTGTGCCTTCGACTCCGAATGGCGCTGGAGGAGAAAAGCTGATGAGACTGCCCATGCGCGAGGCCCGCGAGGTCTTCGAGCGGGAATATTTGGTCGCCCAAATCAATCGCTTCGGCGGAAATATTTCGCGCACCGCTGAATTCATCGGCATGGAGCGCTCGGCCCTACATCGCAAGTTAAAGTCGCTGAGAGTCGATTGATCGCCTCCAACGTTTTCACTGCGATCGAGTGAGATCAAAAAGTCTGCGCGGCGTCTTGCTTGTCAGGGTGAGCGGCGGGCATCGGCTGCAATCAAGCGGCGAGGATGCTTCAAAAGCCAACGGCGCAAGGCGCGCCGGACAGCCTAGAGAACCGCATGGGCGTCAGCTTCTGCGCCACCTTCGTGCTCGGAGATTCTGCTCGAACAAAAGGTGTTCTCAAAATAAAGTGAACAGAATTTCAACTCTCTCTTTCAGAAATGCCGCCAGTGAGAAACACGCTTCAGCTGCATTATTATTCATTGGAGTTTCATCGCTCGATCCAAGTTGCACGTAGAGATTGTCCGGAAAATCTCATTGAATTGATATATTTTTTAGACCATACGATGCTTGAATCGTATAGCGTTCCTCACTATAGCAGCAACTGTTGTTGCACCTGACTGAAGCAGCCCTGTAACGTTATGCTCGAAGGGTGGTTAGATGTTTTATAGGCTGTATATTTTCGTTAGGGATACAATAAGGAAGTTCCCTTTTTTACATTTTTATGTATGGAGGTTGCGCAAAGCAATTTGGCGGCTGCAGGCCATTGCCGAGCCCAAACGGCCTCTTGTTCCGGGCGGCCCTCTTCTGGCGGAGGCCATCCGCTGCGCGCGGCCGCTGGCGGCGGGCAAAATCGGATTCACCGAATTATTGGCGCTCAATCACTTTCTAAAGCGGGATGCGGCGCTGACGAAAAATAGGAAGCCGGAGCCTTATCCGCGCTACGCCTTCGAAACGCTTTATATAAATTCCGGCGTTTTCCCCCAGCAAGACGAGTTTTACGACAAATTCGGCGCGATCTATCGCAACGCCGTCTCTGACATGGACATATTGGTTTCGTGGGAGCTCCAAGGAGAATATAAAATCTTCAACAGTTTGGGGCGGCGCGCGACGCTGGTGCCATGGGGCGCCGTAGACCCTTTTCTCTCGGACAAGCCTTGGAGCGAGGCGCTGCAGGGCAAGCGCGTTCTCGTCGTTTCTCCCTTCGCCGCGAGCATCCAAAAGCAATATGCTCGCCGGACGTCGATCTGGCAGGATCCGCGCGTGCTGCCCGAATTCACGCTCCTGACAATCCTTCCGCCCTTCAGCGCCGGCCTCGTGCCGCCCAAGCATCCTGATTGGATCGCGGCGCTGAACGATCTGAAAGCGCAGATGGATGCTCAGAACTATGACGTCGCTTTGATCGGCGCCGGGGCTTTTTCACTTCCTTTGGCGACCCACGCCAAGCAACACGGCAAGGTCGGAATTCATATGGGGGGCACGCTTCAGGTCTTGTTCGGCGTCTACGGCAACCGCTGGAAAGATAATAAGGCCTTTCACCAATATATTAACGAGAACTGGGTGAGGCCGAGCCCGAGCGAGACGCCGGATACGGTCCAGAAGAACGAAAACGCCTGCTATTGGTGATCGTCTCGGCCGACGAGCGATCCGCGTCGCGGCTGCGGAACGGACATTGGTTCGGCGCGCCCGATTCGCGAAAATTACGCGAGCCTCGCCGTAGCGCGCGGCGGAAAAGGGCGCCATAAGGCGCCCTCATTCACAATTCAGCGCGATTGTTCATATTGGTTTCGCATCGCGATCTCTTTTCCGCTTTCTTCAAGCTCGGCCTTCTCGGCTTCGGCGGAGTCGCCGGCTGGGTCAGGCAAATCGTCGTCGAGGAGCGGGGCTTTCTCGATGAACGCGAATTCGCCGAATGGCTCGGCGTCGCGAGCATCTTGCCGGGAGCCAACACCGTCAATCTGGCTGTCATGCTCGGCGATTTTTATAAGGGCCCGTCTGGCGTCCTCGCCGCGCTCCTCGGGCTTCTTCTGGCGCCGATCCTTATCCTGATCACGATCGTTTCGCTCTTCGATCAGTTTGCGTCTCAGCCGGACGTCAGCCGCGCGCTGGGCGGCGCCGCAGCGGCGACCGCCGGACTCGTGATCGGCAACGCCTATAAAATCATGCGCGCCATTCGCGGGGATTTCCGGGCGATGATCGTGGCCGGATCGACGTTCGCGGCCGTCGCCATCTGGCAATTCCCCCTCGCGGCGAGCCTGGCTGTTCTCGTCCCCTTGAGCATTCTCGGCTTCGCCGCATTCGGGCGGCGGTCTTGACGCCGTCCAACTCCATGTGGGGTTTACTAGTCCAACTAGCTGCAACCTTTGCGCTCTTGTCGCTCACGGCGGTAGGCGGGGCCAATGCGACGCTCCCGGAAATTCATCGGCAGATCGTCGAACTCGCGCATTTCATGGATGACGCGACTTTCGCCAAATTGGTGGCCGTCGCGCAGACGGCCCCCGGCCCGAATGTCATCGTCATCAGCGCGATCGGCTGGCATATCGCGGGCCTCCTCGGGTTGGGAGTCGCTACGGCGGCGATGATTTTGCCATCGTCCCTCGTCGCCATAGGCGCGCGCCGAACAATGCAACATTTCTCCGCTAGCGCGCCTCTTTCGACAGTCAAGAAAGCCCTGGCGCCGATCGCGGTCGGACTCATGTTCGCAAGCGGCTATGTCATGGCTCGCGCGGCGGACCACGGCGGCTTGACGATCGCTGTGACAGCCGGCATGACCCTGATTGTCGCCCGAACTCGACTGAACCCGCTTTGGGGAATCGCGGCGGGCGCCGTCATAGGCTTGGCGTCCCACCCACTGGGCTTCGCCTTCTGATTGCCTGGAGCGCACGGATGAGCAGGATCGCCTATGTCAATGGTCAATATGTCATCCAACGCGACGCCAATGTCTCAATTCAGGATCGCGGCTATCAGTTCGGCGACGGCGTTTACGAAGTCTGCGAAATCTTTCGAGGGGCGCTGATCGACGAGGCCCGCCATCTCGATCGGCTCGCGCGATCGCTCGAGGAACTGCGCATCGGCGCGCCCTTGGGGAAGGGCGCCTTGGGCGTGGTCCTGCGCGAGATCATCGCACGAAACAAAGTCGCCAATGGCTATGTCTATATTCAGGTCACACGGGGCGCGGCGCCACGCGATCACGCCTTCCCGCCAAGCTCCGTCCGCTCAAGCCTTATCGTCACCGCGCGACAAATTGATCCCGAAAAGGGCGAAGCTGCCGCGCGCAAAGGCATCAGCGTCGTCACGACTCCAGATCTGCGCTGGAAGCGCGTCGACATCAAGACCATATCGCTGATCCCGAATTGCCTGGCGCGTCAGGCGGCCAAGGAGGGCGGCGCGCAGGAGGCCTGGTTCATCGATTCAGATGGAATGGTTGTCGAAGGCGCGGCTTCGAACGCCTGGATCATCGACCGATCCGGCGCGATCGTCACCCGCCAGCTTGACAGCTCAGTCTTGCGCGGGATCACCCGGACAACGCTGATCGACATTATCGCCGCGCAGGGCTTGACGCTGGAGGAGCGCAAATTCAGCCTCGAGGAAGCTTTCTCGGCGCAGGAGGCTTTCATCACGGGCGCCACGACTCTGGTCACGCCGGTCGTCACCATCGACGGACGCAAGATCGGGGACGGCGCTCCGGGCCCATTGGCGCAAAGATTGCGCTCGATTTTTCATGACACGGCGGCGCGAACATTCTAGAATTTTGAACATAGACGGTTAGTGACATTTTTTACGATGAGTTGTCTCGCGTCGTCATAAAAACGCTGGCGCGCCCCTGTCGGCCGCTTTTATATGGCCGAAAACAAACTATCGGCGCCATTGATTGCGTCTGACCCGGCTCTATTGAACAGGCGAGCGATGAGCGTCGGCCAGTGCGCCAAGAACAAAACAGGACTTTCATGATGGCGGCAGAACGGCCACAAAACCTCCAGGACACTTTTCTCAATTTTGTGCGTAAGAACAAGGTGCCTTTGACGATTTTCCTGGTCAATGGTGTGAAGCTCCAGGGCGTCGTAACCTGGTTTGATAATTTTTGCGTGCTCCTTCGCCGGGACGGACATTCCCAGCTCGTTTACAAGCACGCGATTTCGACCATCATGCCGGGGCAGCCGATCCAGATGTTCGAATCGGGCGATGAGAGCGGAGCAGGGTAGAGCTAAAGTCCAGCTCAATAGCCGATGGTTTTCCTGAAAATCGCGATTTCTATGCCTATATATAGTCAGGATTGGACATGGGCTCGTTGTCTCGCCCACAGTCCCGCAGGAGACGGACATCGAAGAGCAAGCAAAGCCGTTGCGTTCAGCGACGACCAAAATGAGCGAAAACGGGATTGCGACAAGAGCGCGCGCGCTTGTCATCGGTCCCTATCTTAGCGAAAGAACGAGAGGGACCTTCGACGAGCGGGGAGGCGCGGCCGCGCTACGATCCGCGAGGGGGCCAGAGGCGCGTCTGGCTGAGGCGCGGGGATTAGCCGAAGCCATTGATCTCGATATCGTCGATGCGCAAATCGTCCTGCTCAGGCAGATCCATCCGGCGAGCTTCCTCGGCAAAGGAAAAGTCGCCGAACTCGCGGAGTTCGCGCGGGCGGAAGAGATCGACCTCGTCATTATGGATTGCGCGCTTTCGCCGGTCCAGCAGCGCAATCTCGAAAAGGCGCTCTCGGCGAAGGTCATCGACAGAACCGGCCTCATTCTCGAAATTTTTGGCCTCCGGGCGCGAACGCGGGAAGGCGCGCTGCAGGTCGAGCTTGCTCATTTGGCCTATCAAAAGTCCCGCCTCGTGCGCTCATGGACCCACCTTGAACGGCAGCGCGGCGGCTTCGGCTTTCTTGGCGGTCCTGGCGAAACCCAAATCGAGACCGATCGCCGGCTCATTCAGGAGCGCATGAGCCGCATCGAGCAGGAGCTCGCCGGGGTCAAGCGCACGCGCGGCCTGCACCGCAAGACGCGCCGGGCCACGCCCTATCCGATCATCGCCCTCGTCGGCTATACGAACGCCGGAAAATCCACCCTTTTCAACCGACTGACCAAGGCCGGCGTGCTCGCGGAAGATATGCTCTTCGCAACGCTCGATCCGACCCTTCGCGGCGTTTGTTTGCCGCACGGCGGTGAAATCATCCTGTCGGACACGGTCGGATTTATTTCCGAGCTTCCGACCATGCTGGTCTCCGCATTCCGCGCGACCCTTGAGGAAGTGCTCGAGGCGGACGTCATTCTTCACGTCCGCGACGTCGCCCATGAGGATTCTGAGCCGCAGAGATCCGACGTCGAGGCGGTTCTGGCGGATCTCGGAGTCGACCCGAGCGGCGACAGGCGCTTGATGGAGGTGTGGAACAAGGCCGATCTTCTCGACGACGATAGGCTCGCCGCATCGCGCGCCGACGCGCGCAGCCGATCGGCTGGCGCCAAGCCGATCATCGTCTCGGCGCTCACAGGGCAGGGCGTGGACGAACTCTATGCAGCCATCGAGGCGCGGCTCGCGATCGGGCGCGTCGTTTTCGAGGTGCCGCTCGATCCTGTCGACGGCCGAAGCCTCAATTGGCTCTATGAACATACTGAGGTGCTGCGTAAAAGGACAGAGTCCGACGGGTCTCTCAGCATCACCATTCGCGTCGCCCTGGAACGGGCGGAAATGGTCAGGCGGCGCTTCATAGTTGACGCGCCTGTCCAGGCGTGAGATCGCGGGATCAGCTTCCCGCAGATTTCTCGCAGGTCTTGGCCTCGACCCAGAGCGCTTCCATTTCTTCCAAACTCGCTTGATCGGGCGAGACGCCCTGAGCGGCTAGACGCATTTCGATGAAACGGAAGCGGCGCTCAAATTTGGCGTTGGCGCCGCGAATCGCATGTTCCGGATCCGCCCCGGCATGCCTGGCGAGATTGGCGACGGTGAACAGTAAATCGCCGATTTCATCCTCGACCGCGCTAGGATCGCCGGAGTCGAGAGCGCCTTCGATTTCATCGGTCTCCTCACGAATCTTGGCGACCACCAAGCGCGCGTCATTCCAATCAAAGCCGACGGTCGACGCCTTGGCCTGTAATTTCACGGCGCGGGTCAAGCCGGGAAGGGCGAGGGGGACATGTTCGAGCAGGCTCGCTCGCCCGCTTACGTCCGCCGCGCCATCATCGCCTGGAATCGCTTTTCGCGCGGACTCTTTCGCGGCTTTTTCGTCGGCTTTGATTCTCGCCCAGGAAGCCTTCACCTCGTCAGGCGTCAGGAGGCCGGCGTCGCCGAAGACATGCGGATGACGTCGGATCATCTTCTGAGCAATCGACAGGACCACGTCGCCGAAATCGAAAGCCTCGGCCTCCTCGGCCAGGCGCGCCTGAAAGACCACTTGGAAAAGCAGATCCCCCAGCTCTTCCTTGAAATCGGCCATATCGCCTCGTGCTACGGCATCAGCGACCTCATAGGCCTCTTCGATGGAAAATGGGACAATGGTCTCGAAGGTTTGCGCAAGATCCCAGCGGCAGCCGGTTTCCCGGTCGCGCAAAGCCGCCATGATCTCAAGGAGGCGATGGATGTCGCGAGTGGGCTGCATGGAATGACGACAATACCCCACGGGAGACGGAGAAGAGTCCATCTCCCGCTTGTAACGCGCCTCGGCGACGCTTCCGCTTAATCGAGCGACAGCGACAGAGCTTCACGCCCTTTCGGCGTGTCAACGACGCGCATGGTCACCGGCTGGCCTTCGGCGAGATGCTGAACGCCGGACGGCCCTAGAATCGAGATGTGGACGAAGACATCCTTGCCGCCATCATTCGACTGGACGAAGCCGAAGCCCTTATTGTCGTCGAACCATTTAACGGTCCCGCTGACGGAGACGGCGCTGGACGGGTCCGGCGCGCGGCGAGGCGGCCGCGGCGAATCGCCGAACGTGCGCGGCTGTGGCGCGCGCTCCGCGGCGCCGGCCGTATCGACCTCGAGCACGCGCGTGACCTGCGCGCCCTTGACGCCGTTGGAGACTGTCACCTTCAGCTTCGCGCCGGGCGGAACCGTCTCATAGCCAGCCGCTTGAAGCGCGCCGATATGGAGGAAGGCGTCGCCCGTTCCATTGCCCAGCTCAACGAAGCCAAAGCCTTTGTCGCCCTTGAACCACTTGACGACGGCGTCGACCGTGGGGCCGCTCATGGGGGCGCCGAATTCCGGCGCTCCACCGCCAAAGCTCGACGGCGCGCGTGGGGCGCGACTCTGCCGCGGCATATCGTAGGGTGAGGGGCCGTCGTCGTCGAAGCCCCTTTTCTTGGGTCCCCGGAAATCTCTACCTTTGCTCATGATGTGCCTGCTCGTCTCCACCTACAACCGCCTAACGCCTTAAAACCCGGCGTCACTCCGCCCGTAAAAATCGCCCGATTCCAATGCGGGACGCCTTAATGGCGATCGCGTCCGCTACGCCAAAAGGCCGGCAGCCAAATAGGCTCCAGCCAATAGTTTTGAAAATGGTATTCGCTATGAATGCCAATAGTCCCAGCCTTGAACAAATATATCAATTGTTCAGCGCCTTGGCTAGACCGTGATGGCGAAAAGTTAGGGCTTCTTCAGACGGATATAACGCGTGGAAACAAAGAGATTCCGAGAACTTTGCAGTACGCTTGAGCTTTCTATGCGGCTAAAGCGCGCTGGGTTCGAGATCGTTCGCTCCGCCGCGCAAAGGGCCGCGACTCCCTCGGAGCAGGCTGAACGCCGGATCAGGGCGCGCTTCGGCATGTCGCAAGGCTTTCTGCGCGCGGGGCGCGTCAACGCCGAAGGGGGCTACCCTAGAGGATGATTCGCATAATCAATATTATGGAACCTAACTAAGCAGGATCTGCCGTCGGAGTCGATCCGCGCTCACGCCAGGATCTGCATGCCGTCGAAGGCCGGCTCGATATTGGCAGGCAACTCCGCCTTGAGCCGCTCGAAATCGAGGTCCGTGTGCATATTGGTGAGGATCGCGCGCTTGGGTCGCAGCTTGGCGATCCAATCCAGGGTTTCCGGCAAAGAGAAATGGCTGGGATGCGGCGTATAGCGCAAGGCGTCGACGATCCAAATGTCGAGCCCCTCGAGAAAGCCACGACTTTCGACCGGAATGGCGTTGAGGTCTGGCGAATAAGCGACATTGCCAAAACGGAATCCGAGCGCGTCTATGTCGCCGTGCTCGAGCTGGAACGGCAAGGCCTCCACGGCGCCGCCGGGTCCGTCGATCGTGACGGATTCGCCGGCGAAAAGGCGATGCTCGTTCAGCAGCGCCGGATACTGGCTTCCGGGAGGCGTCTCGAAAATATAGCTGAAAGCCGTCCGAACCCGGGCGGACGTCGGCGCATCCATATGTATGTCGATCTTGCGGCGGGCCATGATGACCAACGGCCGGACGTCATCCATGCCATGGATATGGTCGGCATGGGCATGAGTGAGCAGGATTCCGTCGAGACGGCTGACGCCGAGCCCTAATAATTGATCGCGAAGATCAGGCGAGGTGTCGACCAGCACCTGAGTCTTGGCGTCGCCGCCTTCCGCGCGCTCCACAAGGATCGAGCAGCGCCGCCGACGGTTTTTCGGATTGTTTGGATCACAGGCGCCCCAGCCCTGGCCGACCCGTGGGACGCCAGCGGAAGAGCCGCAGCCGAGAATGGTGATCGTGAGGCTCACGCGGCGTCCTCGCGGGCGCTGTCCGGCCGCGACATTTTATCGAAAAGGCGAAGCACATTGGCGCTTGTCGCGGCGGCCAGATCTGCGATCGAAACGCCCTTGAGGCCAGCGATAAATTCGGCCGTGGCCGCGACATAGGCGGGCTCATTGCGTCCGCCGCGATGAGGAACCGGCGCAAGGAAGGGCGCGTCCGTCTCGACCAGCAACTTATCCAGCGGGACTGCGCGCGCGACGTCGCGGATTTCGCTCGCGTTTTTGAACGTCACGATTCCGGAGAAGGAAATATAGAGGCCAAGAGAAAGCGCGGCCTCGGCGAGCGCCATGGACGAAGTGAAGCAATGCAGCAGACCCTTAAAAGGTCCCTTCCCCATTTCGTCGGCGAGGATCGCGGCGACGTCGGCGTCGGCGTCGCGGGCGTGGACGACGACCGGCAAGCCGGTTTGACGCGCCGCGGCGATATGGGTGCGGAAGACGCGCTCGGCAGTGTCGCGCGGAACTTTATCGTGATGGTAGTCGAGGCCGGTTTCACCGATTCCAACGCATTTTGGATGCTGCGCCAGCGTTGTGAGACGATCGAGGGTCGCTTCGGCGCCTTCATTGGCGTGTTCCGGGTGGTCGCCAACGGTGCAGAACACATCCGGATAAGCCTCGGCGAGCGTGCTGATCTCCGCGAATTTGTCGATACGCGTCGAGATTGTGATCATTCGCATCACGCCCGCGGCGCGCGCCCGCGCGACGACGGCGTCGCGCTCCGGGGCGAAATCCGGGAAATCGAGATGGCAATGGCTGTCGATCAACAAAGGCTGCCTCAATAGTTCGGATTTTTCGAGCCTGCGACTGGCTCCGTTCAGCCTGCGGCGACGCCTTCCGGCTCGACGTAGCGGGGAAAGATCGGCGAGGGCTTCGGCAAGCGCGCGCCCGGCTCAAGGGCCTGCGCCGCCTCCGCCTGCGCGAAGCCGCGCGCCTCGGGCGCGACGCTCAACAAATCCAGAAGCTGCGCCATCGAGCCCGGCATAAACGGCTGCGTCACGATCGCGATCATGCGCAAGACCTCCGCCGTCACGTAGAGAATGGTTTGCATCCGCTCAGGATCCGTCTTTCGCTTGATCCATGGCTCCTCCGACGCGAAATAGCGGTTGGCCTCGGCGACGACGCGCCAAATCTCGGTCAGCGCGGCATGCAAGGAATAATCCTGCATGGCCGTGCGGGACTTGGCCGGGAGCGCCGCGGCCTGGGCGAGGATCGCCAGATCCGCTTCGGTCAGCGGCCCCGGCGCGGGCAAGGCGCCTGCGCAATTCTTTTCGATCATCGATAGGGAGCGCTGCGCCAGATTGCCGAGATCATTGGCGAGATCGGAATTGATCCGGTTGACGATCGCCTCATGCGAATAATTGCCGTCCTGGCCGAAAGGCACTTCGCGCAAAAAGAAATAGCGGAACTGATCAGCGCCGTAATGTTCAACCAAGGCGAAGGGATCGATCACATTGCCAACGGATTTCGACATTTTCTCGCCGCGATTGAACAGAAAGCCATGCACGACAATCTGCTTGGGCAGAGCCAGGCCGGCAGACATCAAGATTGCGGGCCAATGAATCGCGTGAAACCGCGTGATGTCCTTGCCAATCACATGCGCGTCGGCCGGCCAAAATTTCGCTCGCGGCGCGTCAGGATCAGGAAAACCCGTCGCGGTGATGTAATTTGTCAGCGCGTCAAACCATACATACATCACATGCTTCGAATCGCCGGGAACCGGCACGCCCCAGCCAAAGGTCGAGCGGCTGATCGAAAGATCAATTAGGCCGCGCTCGACGAAGGCGACGATTTCATTGCGATAATGCTCGGGCGTGATGAAATCCGGCCGATCGCGGTAGAGCTGAAGCAGGCGATCGCCATAAGCGGAAAGCTTGAAATAATAGCTCTCCTCCTCGACCCATTCGACCGGCGCGCCGGTCGGGGCGAGCCGCGCGCCGCCCGGCCCCTGCGTCAATTCGGACTCGTCGAAAAACGCCTCGTCGCGAACGGAATACCAGCCCGGATATTTCGATAAATAGATGTCGCCGGCGGCGGCCATCCGGTTCCAGATCTCTTGGGCGGCGGCCTTGTGACGGTCCTGCGTCGTGCGCACGATGTCATCGGCCGTAGCGCACAGGAGGTCGCCCATTTCGGCGAATTGAGCCGCGGTGCGATCGGCGAGCTGCTGCGGCGTCAATCCTTGTCGCGCCGCCGTTTGCTGCATCTTCTGGCCATGCTCGTCCATCCCGGTGACGAACAGGACCTCGTGGCCGTCGAGCCGCTTGAACCTGGCGATGGCGTCGGTCGCGATTCGCTCATAGGCGTGCCCGATGTGAGGCGCGCCATTGGCGTAGGGAATTGCGGTCGTGATGTAAAAGCGCGGGCGGGCGGACATGGGCGACAGTCTCAGGTTCGCGCGCGGCGGCCCTCAACGGAAGCTTTGTCTTGCCCCGAGCGGCGTCAGTTTGAGGAAGCCCGAGCGGCGGCGGCCAATTCGGCCAAGATGGAGAAAACGAGAGGGCGCCTGTCGAGGTTGAGGGTCTCGATCTCCCGCGCGGTCTCGGCTGCTTTTTCCCATACCTCCGCGTAAGGCGCAAGGCGCCGCAAGGCGTCGCCCTCCCCGGCCTGAGCGCTTCGCCGCAGCCGGTCGTCGAGCCAATCCAAGACCGCGACAAGCAGAGTCTCGAAGTCATCGCTTCGGTCGCGCGGCGCGACGCGCTCGGCGAGAGAATGCACGGACCGCCAGTCGACCGCCGGCAGCCGATCGAGGAGCCGATGGACATCTGCGTCAATATCGACTCCGCCGCCGAGGAGACGCAAAAGATCGCGCATGGAGCCCTGGCAACGCCCGATCGCCGCCTCGAGCGCGGCCGCGTCGGGCTCGGACCAGGGCGGCCCGAGTTCGGTCACGATTCGAGTCATGTCGAGGGAACCGAGCGGCCGTAGCGCGATCTTGACGCAGCGCGACCTGATCGTTGGAAGAATTCGGTGCGGCCGGTGGGCGACAATCAGGAAGATCGAGCGCGGCGGCGGCTCCTCGATCAGCTTCAAGAGCGCATTGGCGCCGGAGGCGTTCAGATCCTCCGCGCTGTCGACAATGCATACGCGGTAGCCGCCGCGGCCTGCCCCCTGATGAAACATATGGATGGCGCTGCGCACGTCATCGACGCGAATTTCGGTAAAATGCTTCTTGGTCTTCTCGTTCCATGCCCGCCGCAGCAGAAAGAGATCGGGATGAGAGAGAGATTCTATCTGGCCTGCGACCGGATGCTCTCTCGGCACGAAGAGATCCTGCGCCAAGTCGCCATGAGTTCTCGCTATCTCCGCGTCGGCGAGGAGGAAACGCGCGAATCGCCAGGCCAGAGTCGCTTTGCCGACGCCCGGCGGACCGCCGATGACGAAAGCCTGAGCCAATCGCCCCGAGCGATAGGCGTGCAGTAGCTCGGCTTCAGCCTCGGCATGTCCAAAAAACGCATAGGTCTCGCGCGGATGCGGCGCATCCGTGAAACGATCCGCCTCGGGCGCGGCCTGTTCCGCTGGGGGGGTCCGCGGCCTAGGCGTCAAGCGCCCCCTCCCTGGGAAGGAGCTGAACCGGAAACCGATGCGAGACGACGTCCCAGATCGCTTGGGCGACTTCCGCCTCGGAGCCAGCGGCGTCGATCAGAACGCAGCGGTCTGGCTCCGCCTCTGCAATCGCGCGGAAGGCGGCGCATAGATTTTGGTGAAATTCGAGCGTCTCATTCTCGAACGGATCGAGCGGCTCAGAGGGGCGCCGCCGCCGGTCCGCACGCGCTAGCCCCTCTTCCGGCGGCAGATCGAGAATCAGGGTCAGAGCGGGCCGTAGACCGTCGAGCGTCACACGCTCGAGGGCCCGCAGGAATGTCGGATCAAGGCCACGCGCGCCCTGATAGGCGCGGGTCGAATCGGCGAAGCGATCGCTGACGACCCAGGCGCCCGCGCGCAAAGCGGGCTCTATGGTTTGGTCGATGTGGTCGATCCTGGCCGCCGCAAAAAGAATGGCCTCCGCGGCGGCGCCGAGCGGCTTAATGGCGCCGGAAAGAAGGACCTGTCGCAGGATCTCGGCGCCGGGCGAACCGCCCGGCTCCCTGGTGCCGATCGCATGGACGCCCGCTTGCTGCAAGCGCTCAACAAGATGCTTAAGTTGGGTCGACTTGCCGGCCCCCTCGCCGCCCTCGAGCGTGATGAAATATCCTCGCGGCCGGACGGCTTTTTCGTTGCAAACCTCGTTCTGCGAAACCTGGGCTTCCGGCGCAGCCTCAATCATTTTTCTTGACGACATATTTTCGAAACAAGACGGTCGCGTATTCGAGTCCCGCGTCCATCGCCCGCCGCGGCAACGAGCCGACCTCGACTGCGGACGCCGTCTTCAACGGCAAGTCGAGCACCTCGACCGCGCCGCGCGTGATCTTGAGATGCGCGACCGGCTTGCCGGCGTCAACCGGCGCGATCAAAGGTCCATTATAGACGACATGGCCAGTCAGCTTCTCGCCTCCCGTCCGCGGCGTCAGAACCTTGACGTCGCCATCGGCCACGAGAGGAACCTCCCAAACATTGCCGCCATAAACCTTGGCGTATCCGATCGTTTCTCCAGCTTGAAAAATCGTCTTCGTGTCAAACGAGCGGAATCCCCAGAGGAAAATCTTGCGCGCCTCGTCGGCGCGCTCCTTAGAGGACGTGGCTCCATAAAGGCCGAGGATCAGGCGTTGCCCATTCTGCACCGCCGAGCCGATAAGGCCATAGCCGCTTGCGTCAATATTGCCGGTTTTCAGCCCATCGGCGCCGAAATCCATTGTCAGCAGCGGATTGCGGTTCGTCTGCTTGATCTTGTTCCAGGTAAAATCTTTCTCGCCGAAATATTTATAGAGATCCGGATAGGTCCGGATGACGTGATTGGCGAGGAAGACCATGTCCCTGGGGCTGACCTTCTGGTCGGCGTCATTCCTGCCCCAAGGATTGGTGAAGGTGGAATGGGTGAGCCCAAGCTCGCGCCCGCGCTTCATCATCAGCGTGGCGAAAGCGCCCTCGGAGCCGGCCACGCCTTCGGCGAGCGCGATAGCGGCGTCATTGCCAGAGGCGATCACGAGCCCACGGATCAAATCCTCGACCCGCACACGGCTGTTGAGGACGGCGAACATGCTGGAACCGCGCGCCGGAGCGCCACCATAGCGCCAAGCGTTCTCGCTGATCAGAAATTCGTCGTCGAGCTTCAGGCGTCCTTCGGCGATTTCATGAAAAACCAGCTCGGCCGTCATGACCTTGATCGTGGAGGCCGGGATCACCGGCGTGTCGGCGTCCTTCTCGAACAGAACGCTTTGCGTGTCCGAGTCCATGAGGATGACATGGGGGACATTGGTTTGCAGCGTTTGCGCGCCGGCGGCCCCAAGGCCGCCGAAAAATGCCGCCGCAAACAGGGCCGGCGCAGCGAACCTAACGAGATGCGAAATACGGAAGATCGAAAACAGAGCGATCACGCAAACCCCTTCCCTGGCGTCGCGCCACACTGGAATTCGCCGCCCGAAGCTCCCAAAGGGAATTCCGCGGAAAGCCGATGAAACCGCGATATTTCGGCGAGGCCCCCCGGTCGAGCTCCGCAACCGAGGCGGCGCTCGACGACGCAGCGAATCCTGCACCGGACGTGGCGCGATTTCAATGCGCCGGCGGCGAAATCTCAGCGTAAATTGGCTTGCCGGGTGCGCGCGGAGCTGGCCCCGCGCGAGCCGGAATTGGAAGCGAGATCAAAAGGCCGCGCCGGAGGCAAAGGCGCGGTTCCGGCAAAAGGTCGGCTGACCGGGAGAGGCGCTGAGGCGCGGGCCGGCGCAACGGCTGGGGTTTCGGCGGCCTCGGCGGGCTCGGATTCAGGCTCGGCCGAGGCTGTTCGCACGGGCGCGCGCTCGGCGACCATCGTGCTTTCGCCGCTCACGCCTTCAAAACGGGCCGGCCCATCATTACGCAAGGTTGCGACAAGCTTATTGTCGTCCGATCCTTCTAGGCCCGCCGGACCAAGATATTCGACCTTAACTTTGGTCGTTCCGGCGCCGTGGAAATCGAGGACTTCGGCAGTCTTGCGCGAGACGTCCATAATGCGGCTGGAGTCGAACGGCCCGCGGTCGTTCACGCGCACAATCATCGAATAATGATTGCGAAGGTTGGTGACGCGCGCATAGCTCGGCAAAGGCATGGTGGGATGCGCAGCCGAGATGGAATCGAGATCGTAAACCTCGCCATTCGCGGTGCGTCGGCCGTGGAAAGCGTCGCCATACCAGGAGGCGTAGCCGACCGCCGCATATTGCTTCGCGCTCGGATAATAGGTGTGGCCCGCTACCGAATAGGGCTTGCCGACCATATACATGCCGCCGCCGCGCGGCACCGGCTCGCCATATTCGACGACGCGCGGGCTCGCGGCGCCATATTTCGAGGATGGAAAATATTCCTTGGAATGATGGGCGGCGACGCGCTGGACCTGTGGTTGCTGCGCGCATCCGCCGAGGCCGAAAGCCGCGCTTCCGATAAATCCGACGATCAGCAAACCCCGAGGCGCGGGGGATACAGGACCGTTTGGATCTACGGCGGAAGATTCCGAATAGGATTCACAGATGAAGCGACTAGGGGGGAAACGCCAAAGCTGTTTGACCCACATCGTTCTTTCCTCTCGCTTCCTCATCGAGGCCATGCGACCTGCCCGCGCTCGACCCCAAAAACCTGCCGAGCTTGGCCCGACCTTCGCATTCATTCGGTTGCCGAAAGCTTAAAAGCCGGGGCAACGTTTGCCATTGGGCTTCAATGAACGCGAAAATCAGACTTAAATTTGGCGTTAGCTGTGCAGAAGAAAGTGCTTCGGGGACGCTAGGGCAACAAGGCAGTCAAGCGAATTCAATGCCTTATGCATTTGTGCAACAGTTGCTGTAAATTGCGCGTCGAAACGCTGGATTGACCGCCGCTCCAGGTTGGGACAAGTTTATATAAACAAAAAGGAATAGCTTTTCGCGCGCCGCGCCGAGCTATGGGCCGATATGCCGATCTTGGATATTTTTGATCGCCCCGCCGTGGCCCGAAGGCTGATGGTTTGCACCGGCCCCTGCTGCAATAGCACCGGCGCGGCGCAGGCCTATTTGGATGAGCTACGGCTCAAGCTTCTGGATGAGGGCCTCGCCGAGCGGCTCGTCGGCGAAGCCTCCTGCGTTCGCCGATCCTGTCTGGGCAAATGCACCGGCGAGCCCCTGGCCTATGTGCATCCGGACGGCGTCTGGTATCATGATCTTTCAGGAGACAATCTATTGCTGATCCTGCACAGCCATGTGCTGAACCGTCGTCCCCTGCCCGATCTGATCCTCGAAGAGGACGACTAGCGCTCAAAATCTAACGCTTGAGGCTCGGAGCTTTGGCTCGGCATGAGGCTCCTCAGCTCCCTTAGACAGTCTTCGACGGCGCGGTTCGCGGTGTCGATCACCACATGCTCGCGAGGCCAAGGACCGGCTCGCCAGTTGCAAATCTCCTCCCAGTCGGGGAGCTGCAACCCTGGAACGTCGGGAACCCGGTTCTCGACGCGACGGCGATGTTCGGCGGCGTCCGAGCAGACAATCTCGATTTCCAGGAATGGAACGCCGACGCCAAGCGCCACTTCCCGCCAAGCGTCGCGCGTGACGTTCACGTCGTTGACTGAGTCGGTGACGACCGCGTGTCCAAGTTTCAGATTGTCGCTGGCGACGCCATAGGCCACGCGATAGCTCACATCGGCGATGTCATCGCCGTAGGCCGCCATGATCGGGGGCGCCATCGTGTCGTCGCGAAGGTAGACCGCCCTAAGCTCGCGGGCGAGCGCGCGCGCGAGGGTCGTTTTGCCTGTGCCGGGAATGCCGCTGAAAACGATGAGCATGTTCACGCCTAGTAGGTACCGAACGTCGACAAAGCGTCGATGGTTTCTCCGGGGAAGGCGTGGCCTCGCATTGACGCCGACCACCACGATTTTCATAGCTCGTTACACGCGAGCCAAATATAAGATTGCGGCCGCTAGCGCTGGAGGTGGATGGAGCGCCCGGCGCGCCAATAATCGCAGGCATCGTCAAATCGAATGACCAAACTGATCCTTGCGCCCCTGGAGAACGGCCGTCTCGGTCCGCTCGACGGACCCTTCTCGCTCTCCGTCGAAGCCCACGGCGACGAGAGCCAGATTCTCGAGATCGTCATCGGCTATGTGCGCGCTGTCGCGGCCGGCGTGTCGTGCTACAATAGCCGCGCGCTCGAGGAGTCAAGCAATCTCAATTCCTATGCCGACGAATGTTTCGAGGAGTTGGCGGACCAGGCGCCCCAGGCGGCGGGGCGGCTGGAAAATCTGACTGTCGATTGCCGCGCCCTCGGCGAATCTCTCAAGACTCATCCGATCTGGCGGCTCGACCGGGCGATCCTGCGCCGCCTGCCCGGCGTGAAATTCATCGATTGAGCGCCTGCTGGTCTTCAAGCCCACCTGCTCGCTTGGCGGCCGATCGCGGCGACCCGGCGAGAAAGGCATGGAGCCGGGCGGCCAAGCCTTCCAAATCCTTGATCTCGCATTCCCAGATCGTGAGGACGTCCCATCCGTCCGCCAAAAGCGCCGAATTGGACTGTGCGTCCCGCGTGACGTTGCGAGCGATCTTGGCGCGCCAATAGGCGGCGTTGTTTTTGGGCGCGCGGGCCCCGCGCTTGCAGTCATGCCCATGCCAAAAGCAGCCATTGACGAAGATCGCCTTGCGCCGCGTCGGAAAGACGAGATCCGGGCAGCCCGGCAGAGTTTTTCGATGGAGTCGAAACCGGAATCCGAGCCGATGCGCCAAGGATCGGACGATCATTTCCGGGCGCGTGTTCGTCGATTTCACCGCGCGCATGATGGCGCTGCGCGCCGGATCAGTGGCCGGCGGTCGGAGCGCCGCCTTGGACCGCGCTTCCATCATGCCGCCGCTTGCGCCGCCGAACCGAGCTGCGCGAGAAGCGGCTCAAGGATCTGCTCCGCAATATGCCGCACGACCGGGACCGCCACGCCGTCGCCCGTCAGATGATAGGCTTCATTGTAGTTTTTGGGCAGTTCATAATGGTCCGGCAGACCCATGAGCCAGGCGGTCTCGCGGGCGGAAATCAGGCGGGATTTCACGCTCTCGCCCTCGACGATGAGCAAGAGCTGACGGCTGGAGCCGCCGGCTGGCGTCCGCAAGCAGCCGGACATGTCGTCGAAGCGCACCTCCGCGCGTTGAATCTTGGCGCCGGATTCGTCGTAGCGCGTGCGCCGATAGATGCAGCCGACCATCCGCTGTCCGGTTGATTTCGCGCTTTCGACCTTTGCGAGATTGACCTCGCTCATCAGCGCGAGAAGGCGCCGCGTTTCTTCCTCCGTGCGCCAGGCGACGCTTGACGGTTCGTCTTCGATCAGTTCCGCGAGCCCGATATTGCGAAGCGCTGGCGCCGCCATGCGCCACCAAATCCAGGAGTCTTTGACGCCTTCCGGCAGCGTGTCGAACGCCTCTTGGAGCGCACGGGGATGCCAAAGCGGCGACGGGGCGTTCGCCCGCAATTTCCGCGGAATGCGTAGGGACTTTCGTGCGCCGACGACGAAGAGCCGCGGACGCGATTGAGGCAAGAATAGCGCGGCGTCGACGACCAGCGCGCCATAGGCGTAGCCCGCCTCATGAAAGCGGCTGCAAATGGCGGCGAAATCACGGCCTCCATGGGAGGTCAAAGCGCCGGTCACATTTTCAAGCGCGATGACATCGGGGCCGCGGCTTTCCGCTATCAGCGCGTTCATGAGCGCCCAAAAGGGATGGAAGGCGCCGCTGCGCGCGCCATTCAGCCCGGCCCCTGCCCCGGCCAAGGACAGGTCCTGACAAGGAAAGGACGCCCAAGCCAGATTGGCTCTCTCATGAGGAAGTTGCGCCGTGGTCAGAAGCCGGATGTCGGCGGTTCGAAGCTCGCGCGCACCCCAGTTACGGCGATAGGCGGCGCTTTTTTTGAGATCAAAATCATTGGCGAAAAGGCATGTCCATCCAGGCCCGAGACCTGCCCGCGCCATGCCGCCGCCGGCGAAAAATTCATAAAAGCTGCGCAAGTCCCGTCACCCCGCGCAACTATGCGCGCCGGCCGTCGATTCGAAAAGCCCACCGGAGATCGTCATTGCATTCAGCTTTGGCTGTCCGTCGGCGCATTTGTTGTCCGATCTCTACGGCCTCCCTCCAGATCCCGGAGGCGCTGGTCCAGCGCGCTGATCGCCTCGGCGAGCTGTTTTTGGGCGCTTTCAAGCATTTCGATCTTGGCGGCGGCTCTGCGCGTGTCGGCGATCAGATCGGCGGCGTCGAGGATCGTCTCCATCGTCGCCGTAACGACGCGCTCGCCCGGTCGAGCGACCGATGGTTGCGACGCCGGCGCGATCGCCAGGCGCTCGAGGACCTGCGTCAGGTCGCCCCCCGATTGATGCGCCATCTTCAGCGCTTCCAAAGTCGCGGAAGGCATGGCCGGCGCATCGCCATCGCCGCCGACGGGGCCAGCGCGGGGAACCATCGCCTCCGCGATCATGGCGAGCTTTTTTGCGTTGGACTCTTGGTCGCCGTCGGCGCTCATCGGCAAAACCTATGCGTTGAAGCAAAGCGGCGCAGGCCCCGGGCGTGGCGTTCGTCGTTCGCTCGGTGCGTCATGACGCGAGGCGATATTTGTTGGCGACCCCGGCAGGGCTCGAACCTGCGACCTGCCGCTTAGAAGGCGGCTGCTCTATCCAGCTGAGCTACGGGGCCAAGCCTTCGCCCGCCAAAAGCTCAATGGGTCCATTGGCCGAGGCGAGTGGATTTGAAATTATCCGAATAGGACAAGATCTTGCGGGCGACCAACTGATGCTCCTCGACGCGATAGGCCAAGCCGTTTCGCTCGGCATAGGCGATCGCCTCTTCCTTGTCGCCGAAACGCAGACGAACCTGGCTTTTCATGTCGCCGGAACCGGTCCAGCCCATGAGAGGATCGATCCGGCGAGGCTCCTCCGGCTCGAATTCAAGAATCCAGTCTCTGGCTTTAGCCGAGCCGGATTGGGTTGCGGTTTTGGCGGGGCGGTAAATCCGTGCGGTCATTGCGGCATCCAAGACTTCGTGCAAGGCCTCGATCAATCTATCGCGACGCGCTTCGCATGGCTGGGATGGTCGGGGCAGCAGGATTCGAACCTGCGACCTGAAGTACCCAAAACTTCCGCGCTACCAGACTGCGCTATACCCCGCGTCGCATGGACGGCGTTTTGTCGTCGCGCCTCTCGCTATCACGGGGGCGCCGGGCAAACAAGTTCGGCGGCGCGCGGAGACGGGTTCGCCTCACTTGCCGAATTCCGGACTGCGCAGCAGGTCGCCGGGCTTCAGCCCGATCCTTGCCGCCACGCCGGCGTTGACTTCGAGAACGGCGAAGACCGGGCCACCGGAGGGGATGATCTTTTCCGATAGCGGCTCGGCATTTTCAGCGACGCTGACCACCCCGCCGCTCCTGCCGATAAAAATCATGTCGAGCGGCAGATAGGTATTCTTCATCCACATCGCCACGGGGCGCTCGGTCTCGAAAATAAACAACATTCCCCGATCCTGCGGCAGAAACCGGCGAAACATCAGCCCGCGCTGGCGTTCCTGCTCGGTGCGCATGACCTCGACCTTGAATTCATGCGGGCCGCTCGCCGTGGCGAAAGAAGCGGTCTCAAGCCCACGGTCGGGGCCGTCCGAGGCCTGCGCCCATAGCGCGCCGGCCGAAAGAAACGTCCCCAACGATGCGCCAAAGACGGCAAAAGCGAGAAAGGCGAGCCGTGCGGCCGTCGCCGCCTTGCGTCTCCGTCCAAAGGCTATCTCGGTCAAATCGAAGGCCCTTCATCCTGTCCTGATCGCGGAGCCTAAAGATACGAGCAACGCGATCCGGCGTCACCTTCGCTCGACACGTCGTCCTCCCCTAGCCCGCTCATAACGCGATGAAAAAGCGGCGGCAGTTTCAATGCGCAACCGGCCCGGCGGCGTTAAGCAGGCGCACTTCAGCCGCCATGAGGCCTTTTGGGCCATCGCCAAAACGCGCGAGCAAGCTTTCGCCCGGCTGCAATTCGCCAATTCCATAATGGCGCAGCGTTTCCATGTGGATAAATATATCCTGCGTTCCTTCGCCGCGCGTCAAGAAGCCGAAGCCGCGCGTGCGATTGAACCACTTCACCACGACGATCTCGAAGCCGCCTGCGGAGGAGACCTGAGCGTGCGTGCGCGGCGCGCGCCATTCGGTTGGCGCGGGGACGCGCGACGCCTCGAGCGAGATAATCTTCAAGGCCTGTAAGCCTTTAGCCCGGCGGACAGCCTCGCAGACGATTCGCATGCCCTCCTGCGCCGTCTCGAAGCCGTCCTTACGCAGGACGGTGGCGTGCAAAAGCACGTCCGGCCCGCCGTCGTCCGGCACAATGAAGCCGTATCCTTTGCCGCCGTCGAACCATTTCACCTGGCCGGAAATTTCGACGAGCTCCAAAGCTTCGACGCGCGACGAAAAGGCCGCGAAATCAAGCCGAAGCGATGCGGGAATTTTGTCGTCCAAGGACGCCTCCCTCAATGCGCACGCGTGGCTTCCAAAACCGCCTCAAGCCTGTCGCGTCGGCGACGAATCACGCTACGGCGGGCATTTCAACATGAGAATAACATTCACTTGTCACGACAAAAGCGGCCAAAGAAGAGGAACTTGTGGATGAATGAAAAAATGACGGCGCTGTGTCGTTGCGGCGACTCTTGCGCTCGACCAACTGTTGAGGAGTCCTGGGAAAATATTTCGTGCGGCGGCCTCGTATTCGATGCCCGCAGAGCCCTCTCGCGTATGATTTGGCGCTGATCAGGACGCGAAAGGCTCCAAAATATCGCCAATATCGCCGCGCAATACGAGGTCAGCCTCGGAATCGAGGGGGGTCGCCTCTCCATTGACGATCACCAATCGCGCATTGTGTGATTTCGCCAGCGATGGATAGGAAGCCGCCGGATAAACAATCAACGATGAGCCGATCGCCAAAAAAAGATCGCACGCAACCGTCGCCTCATGGGCGCGGCGCATCGCCTCGGCCGGCATGGGTTGTCCAAAAGAGATCGTCGCCGATTTAACCGGCCCGCCGCAGGCCGAGCATAGGGGCGCGGCGCCGGTCGCCTCGAAGCCGCGCCTTATGTCGACGAGCTCATGCCGCAATCCGCAGGAAAGGCAGGAGGCATAGGTTCCATTCCCATGCAGCTCGACAATGCGGTCGTCAGGCGTTCCAGAACATTGATGCAAATTGTCGATGTTTTGCGTGATGATCGCCGTCGCCTTGCCGCTGGCGACGAGATTGGCGAGGGCGTAATGGCCGCGTCCCGGTTGCGCTTGGGCATAGATGTCGTCGAGCGCGAATTTGCGCCGCCAAGCCTCCTCCCGCATGAGTTCGCTTGAAACAAAAACGTCGAAATCGATCGGCTTGTATTTGAGCCAGGGCGAGTTCGTCGAACGAAAGTCAGGCACGCCGCATTCCGTCGATATGCCTGCGCCTGTAAAGGCCACGATCCTCGACGCTTGATCTATCGCGCGGGCCAACGCCGCGCGGGCCTCGTCGACATGCGTCAAAATCACCTGTGATTCTCCATCAGATCCGAATTTCCGCAGAGCCGCGACCAGCTGGCTCACGAAAATCCGCACGACGCCGCCAGAAAGCAATCTCGGTGAAATTAGGTGATCCGCCGGCAGGCGCAAAAGTTAGCGATCCGCCATTTGCCGCGCAAATCGCTCCTGACGAGACGATTGCGGCGGCATTAGCGCGGAAAAATTGGCCGTCGCCGAACGTTGCTAGACAGACTGTCGATGAAAATTGTATCAGCGCTTTGATCTCCCTCATAGGAACCAGGTTAAGCCCACCCATGGTCCGAAGCCTTTCTTTTTCCATTCGGCTGGCCGCGATAATCGTCTTGCTCGGCCTCATTGTGTTCTTTGAGCTCAAGCATCCTGTCCCCAGTTTCCGTCTGGCCACATTCGTTTTTGTTTTCCTGCTTCTCGCCGACGCAGCTTCTTTGGCGCGGGGGAAGACGCGCGACCTTCTACTCATTCTCACGTCCTTGGCTTTTGGACTCAGTCTCGTCGAGGCCGGGGCGAATATGTTGGAGCCGAAAAACGGGATCGAGATGACCCGAGGTTGGTCAGTGCAGCAGCCCATCGTCGGCTGGGGACCAGAGCGTATGGGCAGCTTCCATGCCAAGAAATGGAATCCTACAACCGGCGAGTCGATCTATGAGGCCGATTATACGATCGACGCCAATTTATTGCGGGCGACGAAATCCTGCGAGTCGGGACCGACGGTCGTCTTTTTCGGGTGCTCCTTCACCTTCGGCGACGGCGTGGCCGACGCCCAGACTTTGCCGCAAGCCTTCGCCGACGCATTCGACGGCAAGTTGCGGGTCCTCAACCTCGGCTTCACCGGCTATGGGCCTCAGCAATTCCTGCGCGAGATGGAGACCGGCCTTTTCGACCGAGTCATAGGCCCGAAACCAAAGCTTTTCGTCTTCCTGACCGCGCCCTGGCATGCGGAGCGAACCGCCTGCAAATCCTATTGGACCGCCCATGCGCCCCTCTATGCGCTGGAGAACGGCAAGATCGTCTTCAAGGGCTCGTGCAATGAAGGGGCGCGCCTGTGGCTGCGCGAATGGCTCGAGAACACGGCTTTGTATCGGGTTGCGATCGAGCCTTATCGGCACAGGCTCACGCATGACGACGTCGAGCTCTATATTCGGATCCTGCTCGCGGCCGTCGACCTCGCCAAGGAAAAATATGGAGCGCCGACGCTCGTTCCATATCTCAGGGTCGAGGACGGATATCTCGCGGGAACGGGCTTCGACGACGACATGATCATCGAGCGCCTGACGAAAGGCGGGGCCGAGGTGGTGGACGCGTCGCTTGCGACGGAAAAGGCCGCGGGGGCTCTCATAGCGATCAACGGCGACGGCCATCCGACACCCTTCGCAAATCGCGTTCGCGCCTCATTGGTAAAGGATTATGTCGAGCGGCATATGACCTCCATCCTTGCGTCTCGCCCGGATTGACTCGAGCCGCTGGCTCTCATCAGACGCCTAAACCAAAGAGATCTGTTCGCCTATGACTAGAACGCTTTTCCTCGCCCTCCGCCTCGTGGCAATGCCGATCCTGATCGCGTTCGTCATAGTGATCGAGACGCATCACTCTCCCAATTATTTCCGCCTGCTCAGCTTTGTCCTCGTTCTTTTCCTGTTGATTGATCTGGCTTCGCTCGCGCGCGGGAAATTACGCGATCTGCTCCTGATAGCCGTCTCGCTCGCTTTCGGCGCAAGCGTCATCGAAGGGATCGCCTATCTCATCGAGCCGAAACAGATCATTGTGTCGACGGATGGCTATACGGTTCGCCGGCCGGTGATCGGCTGGGGACCCGAACATCCTGGGCGCTTCCATTCTGAGAAGATTGACCCGAGCACAGGCGCCACGATCTACAGCGTCGACTACACAATCGACGCCAATCTCCTGCGCCGGACTGACTCGAACGAAGCAGATCCCGCGATTGTATTCTTCGGCGATTCCATGACCTTTGGACTGGGGGTGAACGACGCGGACACCTTGCCGCAAGCACTCGCCGATAGTCTCGACCGCAAGAACCGCGTTCTCAATCTAGCCTTCGGCGGCTATGGACCGCAGCAGTTTCTGCGCGAACTCGAAACCGGGATTTTCGATCCGGTTATTGGGCGGCAACCTAAACTGTTCATTTTCATGACGTCGCCTTGGCACGCCGAACGATCGGCATGCAAGGTTTCATGGGTACTGCTTGCGCCGCGCTATGAGGTCGAGAACGGCCACGTCCAATTCAAAGGCTCCTGCTACGAAGGCGGGAGGCTCGCGCTGCAGGAATGGCTTTGGAATTCTGCAGCCTATCGCGTATCGATGTCGGCGCTTCGGTCAAAACTCAGCCATGACGACATCGAGACCTATATTCAGATCACGCTCGCGGCGGTGCGCCTCGCCAAGGAGAAATATGGCGTGGACACGGTCGTGCCTTTCGTACGAGCTGCGCCAAACTATCTTCCGGGAACAGCCTTCGACAATGAGGCGATCATGCAGCGTCTGAAGGACGGCGGAGCGATCGTCATCGACGTCACGCTGGAGAAGGAGGCCGCCGCCGGCGCCGCGATCGCCATCGAAGGCGACGGACACCCAACTCCGCTCGCCAACCATCTGCGGGCGGAGATGCTGAAATCGCTCATCGCGACGCATGAGCGCGGAGAGCTTCTGTCCCGGCAATAACTGCGCGTCAATCGAGTTCGAAAGCGCTCTTATAGTCGCGGGCAAGCGCGGGATTTTGATGCTCCTTGTGCAGGATGCAGTTTCCGATGGCGAGAAACTCGATCTCGGTTCCCATGAAGCAAGCGAATGCGTCCTCGGGCGTGGCGACGATCGGTTCGCCACGCACGTTGAAACTTGTGTTCACCAGCACCGGGCAACCAGTCAGCTGCTCGAACCGACTGATCAACGCATGATAACGCGGATTGGTCTCGCGGTGGACAGTCTGGATGCGCGCCGAATAATCGACGTGGGTCACAGCGGGAATGTCCGACCGAGGGACATTTAGCTTGTCAATGCCAAACAAGGCCTGCTCGTCGGTCGACATTTTGCGGCAATGCTCATCTCTGACATTGGCGACGAGAAGCATATAGGGCGAATCGACGTCGAGCTCGAACCAGTCGGCGACCCGCTCGCGCAAGACCGACGGCGCGAAGGGACGGAAGCTTTCGCGATATTTCACCTTGAGATTAAGCGCCTTTTGCATGATGGGCGAGCGCGGGTCGCCGAGGATCGAGCGATTCCCAAGTGCGCGCGGGCCAAACTCCATGCGGCCTTGATGCCAGCCGACCGCCTGCCCGCTTGCAAGCGCCGCGGCCGTCTTTTCAATGAGCGCCTGATCGTCGACCGTGCTGAAGACGGCTCCAGCCGCCTCGAGCCGACGCTCGATATCCGACTGCGCGTAGGCGGGCCCGAGATAGGAGCCTTGCATCGCGTCCGGGCGTTTGATGATCCTTGTGGCGCCGCCGTCAGGATTTTCGTCGTGATAGACGGCGAGCGCTGCGCCGAGGGCGCCCCCGGCGTCGCCCGAGGCCGGCTGGACGAAAATATTGTCGAAGCGGCCGTCGCGCAGCGCCTTCCCATTGGCGACGCAATTGAGCGCCACGCCGCCGGCGAGACACAGGTTGCGAAGTCCGGTCTCCGCGGCGAGAGCGCGGGTGAGGCGGAGGACCACTTCCTCGGTCGCCGCCTGGATCGAGGCGGCGAGATCCATGTGCCTCTGCTCGAGCGCTTCATCAGCGCGGCGCGGCGGCCCGCCGAAAAGCGCGTCGAACCGCGGGTCCGTCATGGTGAGCCCGGTGCAATAGTTAAAATAATCGAGGTTCAGCCGAAATGATCCGTCCGGCTTAACGTCGATGAGATGCTCCAAAATATCCTTGACATATTTCGGCTCGCCATAGGGAGCGAGGCCCATGACTTTATATTCGCCCGAATTAACTTTGAAGCCCGTGTAATAGGTAAACGCGGAGTAGAGTAGCCCGAGCGAATGCGGGAAATGAATTTCCTTGTGAATGGCGAGCGAGCGACCGTCGCCGATCGCCGCGGAGGTCGTCGTCCATTCGCCGACGCCGTCCATGGTCAGGACCAAGGAAGATTCGAAAGGCGAAGGATAATAGGCCGACGCCGCATGCGAAAAATGATGTTCCGAAAATCGGAGCTTGGCTTTCTCGCCCAGTTCCGGCGAGATCGCGGAAAGTTCGCGGAGAAGAAGATCGCGCTGGAAAAGCTTCTCGCCGATCCACAAAGGCATCGCCTTTCGGAACGATTCGAATCCGCGCGGGGCGAAGGCCAGATAGGTCTCGATCAGACGCTCAAATTTCAGGAACGGCTTCTCGTAAAAGGCGACGCGATCGACCGACGCTCCTGAGGCCTGCGCCGCCTCTAGGCAATAGCGGATCGCATGGACCGGAAATCCCGGATCATGCTTTTTGCGGGTGAACCGCTCTTCCTGCGCCGCGGCAACGACCTCGCCGTCGCGCACGAGGGCGGCGGCGCTGTCATGATAAAAAGCGGAAATGCCGAGAACAAGCATCAAGGCGCGCTCAAAAGAGCGTGTAAATGAATGGCGCGACGACGGAGCCTTGGCTCAGCACGAACAAGCCGCCGACGATCAGGAAAAGGATCAGGAGGGGCAACAGCCAGAATTTCTTTCGGGCGCCCAGAAACTCGAAAAGCTCGGCGAAAATGGACATTGGCTCTCCTCAGAATTGTTTCGTCAACGTGCCAGGCGCTGGGCCCGGCGGATCGCGCTCGATCCAATAGGATGCGGCGTCCGGCTTGATCTGGAGGCGCAACAAGTCTTCGCCTTTTTTGCGCAGGAACCAACCCAAGGGCACGATCGCTCCGAAAAACAAGACGCCCATAATGATCGGATTGGCGATCTTGTTCAGGAGAAAGCCGAGCTTAAACCAGGCGCGATTGAGCGGCGCGAGCCAGCGCGGTCTAACGATCGCCGTCGCAAGAAATAATGCGGCCAAGGCGAGCAGCGCCCATTTGGGCGATTCGGCGTGGCGCAGCAAGGGCCAAGCGCCGAGGATCGCGAAAATCAGCGCAAAGGTCAGCCCGAATTTACGGTCCGATCCAAGTGCGACCTTGCGGAAGCTCAGGACAGTTTCGTGTGTTTGCATGCGATTCCGTCAAATCCATCCGATAGCGTCGCGACGCGTTCTTATGGCGTCAAACGCGCGCGGCCGTCAAAAGCCGCGCGCCCATCTCATGAAGCCGGCTGCTCCTCGTCTTCGGGCGGCGTGGTGCCGAGGAGCGCGTGAAGAGCCTCGTACGGGTCCTTGGCTTCCAGGAGCGCGCCGCCGACCCGAACGGCCTTAGCCCCCAAACCCGCCATTTTTTCAATGTCCTCGTAGCTCTTAACGCCGCCCGACGCCACCGCCAAAGTCCTGTCGGCCGGAATCTTGGGCAAGAGGCGCTCGCAGACGGTCGGGTCGATCTCGAGAGTCTCGAGATTGCGATTATTAACCGCGATAAGCGACGCGCCCGCGGACAGAGCGAGCTCGAGCTCGGCCTCGTCACGAATCTCGACATAAGAATCGAGCGCGACGGATTCGGCGCGGGCCATGAATTCGCCGAGTCTATCGCCGAGGATGCTCGCGATCAGCAAAATCGCGTCGGCGCCGGCATATCGCGCCTCATAGATCTGATAAATATCGATGACGACGTCGTTACAGAGAATCGGAACATTGGCCGCTTTGGCGGTCGCGAGATCCGCGACGCTGCCGCGAAAAAAACGGCGATCCGGCGAGGCGGAGACGCATGTCGCCCCGGCGTCGCGAAAATCTTCCGCGAGCTCCATGACGTCGAGCCGCGACCGCGTCGATTTCGATAGCGGCGAGGCGCCTCTTATGTCGGCGATGACGCCCGGCTTGCCGCTCGTCTGGAACCGATTGAACAGCGCGCCGAGAAACCCTTTCGTCATCGGCGCTTCGCCGATCATGCCGGTCAGGGCGCCGGCGGAGCGCTTCGCCTTTGCCTTGTCGATGTCGGCCTGACGCTGCGCAAGAATCGGCGCGAGTCTCGGGCCAATCGACGTCCCATCAGCAGCTGCCATTCGAACAAGCCTTTCCAATTTATCGCGCGGGCGTCCGATCGAGACCGCGAATCGGGGCGAACCTGCCGCAGCCTGACTGACCGGCCGCACCCCAAATCGCAACCGGAGCGCGCCAGATCAATCGATCTGCGCATTCGCTAAAGGGGCGAGGCGCTCGATCGGCTGCGTCCGACGCCTTGATCCACGAGATCACGCAGCTTTTGAGCCGAATCGATCTAAGACTGCGATTATGATCGATCTCCATGGGATTGCGCGGACCGCCCCCTTTCGGGGAAATCGGTCTTCCTGTGTCATCCCGCTCTAGAGCATGCGCTGCAAAAGTCGAACAAATTTTTCATGAGCGCTCGGGCTCTGGAAGACAGACATATTCTTTTGCCCGGGAGGCATGCCGGGACTCTGGATGCGCCGCTGCATCCTTGCAAAAAGCAGGAGCGGGCTTCCGACTTGCCAAGCCTCAGCTTCTGAGATGAAGATTTCTTGAAGAATCACGGACAAAAGCCGAAGTTGCCTAAACTGGAACTTGGCTGAATATCTGCGCGAACCGCCTTCAAATTTGCCCTCGACGCACGAAACTTGTGCAGTATGTTTCTGTAAGCCTATAAATCTGGTGGACAATTGTGAACTGACCTCATATCCGTAAGATAAGTACAAATGCGGTCCCTCCTCGCGTCGACGGAGGTCCGGGGAACTCCCGTCGGAGCCTGCATGCTGACAAAAAAAGGCAAATACGGATTGAAGGCGATGGTTCATCTCGCCGGCCGGCCGCCGGGTGAAGCCACGCTTGTGACGGATATTGCCGTCTCGAACGACATCCCCAAGAAATTTCTCGATACGATTTTAGGCGAACTGCGCAATGCCGGCTTCGTCAACTCGAAAAAGGGCAAGGGCGGAGGCTATACCCTCGCCCGGCCTGCGCATGAGATTCGAGTCGGCCATATCGTGCGTGTGCTTGACGGTCCGCTCGCCCCCATTCAATGCGCGAGCAAGACGTCCTATCGCCGCTGCGATGATTGCACGGACGAGAGACGCTGCAGCGTTCGCTTGATCATGCTCGAGGCCCGCGACGCGATTGCGACCATTCTCGACAATCGGACGCTCGCCGAAATGCGCGCGCTCGGCGCGGGCGAAGACGCGCAGCTTATGTATTACATCTAATCCCGGCTGCGGAAGGCAAGCGCTTCCGGCGACATCCGTCATAGGATGATTAGGACGGCGCGAAAGCGCGCGTTTGGCGAGCGCTTCATGCTTGGGGACCGACCGGCGGCCAGAGCGTTCTGAATTGAGCGAGCGATTTTCGCGGGCGGACGCCGGACTTTTCGCGAGCCGGTGGGCGGGGACCCCGTGTCTAAGTCCTTAGGCGGACTAGCCGCAGAGTCTGCTGGCGAGGCGCCGTAAGAACGCGCCGACCTTATGCGCCCACGTTGGACGCAGCGCGTCGTCGATAGCCGCCGAAACCGCGTCGATCGGCGCCATCCCATCGACCGTTTTCAAAGCGCCCTTCTCGGCATAATAGGCCGATACCGGCGCGGTTTGCGCGCGATAGGCGTCGAGCCGCGCCATGAAGGCTTCGGCATTGTCGTCGGCTCGGACCGATCCACCGCCGGCGACGGTCTCGCGCGCGCGTTGCTCGATGCGCGCCAGCAGCGCCTCTTCATCGACCTTGAGCTCGATGACGGCGTCGAGATCCATATTCTTGGCGCGCAGCATTTCGGCCAGGGCTTCGGCCTGCTTAACGGTTCGCGGAAAACCGTCGAGGATAAATCCGGCCTTCGCGTCGGGCTCAGAGATGCGATCGGCGACGATTCCAACCACCGTATCGTCCGGGACGAGCCTGCCGGAATCCATGACGGCTTTAGCTTTGAGCCCGATCGGCGTCGCTGCCTGCACCGCCGCGCGCAGCATGTCACCCGTCGATAATTGCGGGATCTTATACTTGTCCCTGAGCCGCGCCGACTGAGTGCCTTTTCCGGCGCCGGGCGGTCCCAGAATCACAAGCCTCATCTGCGTCGTCCTCGCAATTTGGCTTTCTTGACGAGCCCCTCATATTGATGGGCCTGCAAATGGCTGAGAATTTGCGCGACCGTATCCATCGTCACGCTGACCACAATCAAAAGCGACGTTCCGCCGAAATAAAAGGGCAGCGCCGCATAGGAGATCAGCATTTCGGGCAAGAGACAGATAAGCGCGAGATAGCCGGCGCCGAGCACGGTGATGCGCATCAGGATCGTGTCAATATATTGCGCCGTCCGCTCGCCGGGTCTTATGCCCGGAATGAACCCGCCATGCTTCTTGAGATTGTCGGCCGTCTCGGTCGGGTTGAAGACGATCGCCGTGTAGAAAAAGGCGAAAAACACGATCAGCGAGACATAGAGAATGAGATAGAGCGGCCGGCCGTGGCCGAGGTAGGTCGAGATCGTCGCGAGGATGCCGGTCCCACCCTGGCTTTGCGAGAAATTGGCGATGGTCGTCGGCAAAAGCAGTAGCGAGGACGCGAAGATCGGCGGTATGACGCCCGATGTGTTCAACTTCAGCGGCAGGAAGGACGTCTGTCCTTCGTAGATCTTATTGCCCTGTTGTCGCTTTGGATAGGTGATCAGAAGGCGTCGCTGCGCGCGCTCCATGAAGACGATGAAGGCGACGACCAAGACCGACATGACCATGACGCCGAGGATCAGAGCGGTCGAGATCGCGCCCTGGCGTCCGAGCTCCAAAGTATTCACGATCGCGGAAGGGAAAGCTGCGACGATGCCCGCAAAGATGATCAAGGACGAGCCGTTGCCAATGCCGCGCGAGGTGATTTGCTCGCCGAGCCACATCAGGAACATTGTCCCGCCCATCAGGGTCAGCACGGTGGAAACGCGGAAAAACCAGCCGGGCTCCGTAACGACGCCAGCCTGTCCCTCGAGTCCGATCGAGATGCCATAGGCCTGGAAAGCCGCGAGAACGACAGTCAGATATCGCGTATACTGATTGATGATCTTGCGCCCGGACTCGCCTTCCTTCTTCAGGGCTTCGAGCGTCGGAAAAACGGACGTTAGAAGCTGGATGATGATGGAGGCCGAGATATAAGGCATGATGTTCAAGGCGAAGATCGCCATGCGCTGCACGGCGCCGCCCGCGAACATGTTGAAAAGCTCGAGCACGCCCTGGCGGTTATTGGTGAAGCTCGCCTCGAAGGCGGCGGGATCTATGCCCGGCAGTGGAATATACGTGCCGAGCCGATAGATGATAAGGGCGCCCAGCGTAAACCAAATGCGCTTCTTGAGCTCCTCGGCCTTGCCAAAGGCGCTCCAGTTGACATTCGCCGCAAGCTGCTCTGCCGCCGATACCATCTATTGCTCCCAAGGCGCGCGGGCGCCAGACAATTTGTTCTTATTGTGTCGCCGATTTCGGCAGCGCCAGGCGTCGGGCCGAACTCGAAACAGGCTCGCCGGCCGCGCTGGCGCGGACCTCGTGGCGATCCGAAGGATCATTTCGCACTGTCCGCGACGCGGCGCAATGCATTCCGCCATCGAGATGGCCTCACGGTCCCGCCACACCAGTTTCGCAAACACGACCGCGCGGCCGCATCATAGCCCATCGGCGGAGCGAGGCAAAAGCCCGCCCCGCAATTTGATTATGCTTGTTCCGCGGGCGGAGTAGAATCGGCCGCAGCGAGAAGCGTTATCGATCCGCCTGCGCCCTCGATGGCTGCGACGGCGCTTTTCGATGCGGCCGCGACTTCAAAAGCAAGCTTAGCGTTCAGCGCGCCGACACCGAGAATCTTGACGCCATCACGGGGCTTGGAGCACAGGCCCGCAGAGACGAGCGCCTCGATCGTCACCGGATTGGCCGCATCGAGCTTGCCGGCGTCGAGCGCCGACTGAATGCGGCCGAGGTTGACCTCGTTGTAATCGGTCGAGAAAGGATTCCAGAAGCCGCGCTTCGGCAACCGGCGATGCAGCGGCATCTGACCGCCTTCGAAGCCCTTGATCGCGACGCCGGTCCGCGCCTTCTGGCCCTTGACGCCGCGTCCGCAGGTTTTGCCCTTGCCCGACCCGATGCCGCGGCCGACGCGCATGCGCGACTTCGAGGAGCCCGGATTGTCGCCGATTTCATTCAATTTCATTGTCGTGGCTTTCCCTGATCTCGTCTCACGCGGCGTCGACGATGCGGACGAGATGCGCGACCTTCGCGATCATGCCGCGCACGGCCGGCGTGTCTTCGAGGGTCGACCGCCGCCCAATCTTATTGAGGCCGAGCCCGATCAGCGTCGCGCGCTGCGCGAATGGCCGCCCGATCGGGCTTTTGGTCTGCTCGACCGTAATTTTAGCTTGTGCGCTCGTGGTCACAATAAAGCTCCTTAGGAATCGGCGCCGGCCTCGGCCTCGCCGCCCTGGCGCCGGGCCTGAAGCGTCGAGACCTTGAGGCTGCGCCGGGCGGCGACCGCGCGGGGAGAATCCTCCCGCTGCAGCGCATCGAAGGTCGCGCGAACCATGTTGTAAGGGTTCGACGACCCTTGCGATTTCGCGACCACGTCATGCATTCCGAGCGTTTCGAAAACGGCGCGCATCGGACCGCCAGCGATAATGCCGGTTCCGGCCGGGGCCGCCCGAAGAACAACGCGTCCCGCGCCGTGGCGGCCGTTCACGTCGTGATGCAAGGTGCGGCCTTCCCGAAGCGGGACCCGAATGAGGCCGCGCTTGGCGGATTCGGTCGCCTTGCGGATCGCTTCCGGCACTTCGCGCGCCTTGCCATGGCCATAGCCGACGCGGCCTTTCTGATCGCCGACGACGACGAGCGCAGCGAAGCCGAAGCGCCGACCGCCCTTGACCACCTTGGCGACGCGATTGATATGGACCAGACGATCCACGAATTCGCTATCGCGCTCTTCCCGATCGCGGTCGCGGCCGCGGCCGCCTTCACCCTCACGCGCCATATCTTTGTTCCGCCTTCAATCCGCTGTTCCAATTCCGAGCCGAAGCGCCGGCGTCTTCTCGGCGCGGGCTCCGAATTCCATCAAAAGCTGAGGCCGCCTTCGCGCGCCCCTTCGGCCAAGGCCTTGACCCGGCCATGATACATATAGGCACCGCGGTCAAAGACAACTTCCTTGACGCCGGCCTCGGTCGCGCGTTCCGCGATCAATTTGCCGATCAGCTTCGCCGCCTCGACGGTCGCCCCGGTCTTGAGGCTTTCCCGATTGGCTTTCTCGAGCGAGGACGCAGACGCAAGCGTGCGTCCAGCCTCGTCGTCGATGATCTGGCAATAAATTTGTTTCGACGATCGGAAAACCGACAGCCGCGGCTTGCCATAGGCCCGCGCCTGCAGAGACCGCCGTACTCGCGACCGCCGCCGATCCGTCGCCGCATTATCTTTCGCCATGATGCTGGCTCCTCGAACCTGTGTTGGCCTACTTTTTCTTACCTTCCTTGCGGAAGATGAATTCGCCGGCATATTTGACGCCCTTGCCCTTATAGGGCTCCGGCGGCCGCAATGACCGTATCTCGGCCGCGATCTGGCCAACTTGACGCTTGTCGATCCCGGAGATCGAAACCTCTGTCGGCTTAGGCGCGACGATCGCTATGCCCTCCGGAATCGGAAAACTCACGTCATGGCTATAGCCAAGCGACAGCTGCAGGTTTTTGCCTGCGACGGCGGCTTTATAGCCGACGCCAGTAATCTCTAACTTCCGTTCGAAGCCCTGGGACACGCCGATCACGAGATTATTCACGATCGACCGGGTCATGCCCCACATGGCCCGCGCGCGCTTCGTCTCGTTGCGCGGCGAAACCGCGATCTGATTTTCGGCGAAGCTCACACTGACCTCGTCCGGCGCCGTGAAGGACAAAGCGCCCTTGCCGCCTTTCACCGAGATCGACTGACCCTCGACCTTGGCAGTGACGCCAGCCGGAATGACGACCGGTTTCTTACCGATGCGAGACATGAACCGTTTTCCTCATTCTCTCGGTCAGAAGACCTTGCAAAGCACTTCGCCGCCGACATTGGCTTCCCGCGCCGCGTAATCGGCCATCACGCCCTTGGGAGTCGAAATAATGGTGATGCCGAGCCCATTCGCGACCCGCGGCATGGCGTCGACCGCGGCATAGACGCGCCGGCCTGGCTTGGACACGCGCTGGATCTCGCGGATCACGGGCGCGCCGTCGAAATATTTGAGCTCAATCTCGAATTCCGTCCGGCCATTGCCGTATTCGGTCGTCGAATAGCCCCGGATATAGCCCTCCGATTGGAGAACGTCGAGCACATGCGCGCGAAGCCGCGACCCCGGAGTCTGAACCTTGCCCTTGCGCCGCATCTGGGCGTTGCGAATGCGGGTCAGCATATCGCCCAGCGGATCGTTCACTGCCATGATCCGCTCTCCTTACCAGCTCGACTTGACGAGGCCCGGAATCAGGCCTTTGGAACCCAGCTCGCGCAAGGCGATGCGGGACATTTTCATCTTCCGGGTGAAGGCGCGTGGACGGCCGCTCACCTCGCACCGATTGCGAATGCGCCCAGCCGAGGAGTTGCGCGGCAATTCCGCCAATTTAAGCCGCGCCGCGAAGCGTTCCTCAAAGGTCAGCGCTTCGTCATTGGCGACGGCCTTCAGACGGAGGCGCCGAGCCGCATATTGCTTGACGAGCTTAATGCGATGCTTGTTCTTTTCGATGGAGCTTTTCTTCGCCATAAACCTTCTACCTCTGGTCGCCGCGTCTGAGACGGTCTCGCCTCACTGCCGGAACGGGAAGTTGAATGCGCGCAACAGGGCGCGCGCCTCTTCGTCGGATTTCGCCGTCGTACAAACGATAATATCCATGCCGACGATGCTTTCCGCCTGATCGTAATTGATCTCGGGGAAAATGATGTGCTCCTTGATCCCCATAGCAAAATTGCCGCGGCCGTCGAAGCTCTTCGGATTGAGGCCGCGGAAGTCGCGGATGCGCGGCAGCGCGATCGTGACGAGACGATCGAGAAATTCGTACATTCTCGTCTTGCGCAAAGTGACCTTCGCCCCAATCGGCATGTTCTCACGAACCTTGAACGTCGAGATGGCGTTGCGCGCGCGGGTGATCACGGCCTTCTGCCCCGCGATCAAGCCGAGATCCGCTGCCGCAGCGGTGACCTTCTTGGTGTCGTTCACGGCCTCGCCGACGCCCATGTTCAGCACGATCTTCTCGATGGTGGGAACGGCGAAAGCGTTTTTATAGCCGAATTGCTCGATGAGGCTCGGACGAACCACCTCCTCATAATGCTTCTTCAGCCGCGGCGCGTAATCTTTCGGCGAAGCGAGCGATTCCGCCGAGGCGGTCACAAATTGCGTTGGCTCCCGACGCCCGCCGCCTTCACCGACGCCCTTCTTGGTCTTGGCCGCCTCTTTCGGAGCGGATTTAGTCGGACCCTTGCCGCCCTTCGCGGCGCCCTTGGCCCCACCCTTGCCCGTCTTGGACTCAGCCATCGATCACATCTCCGGAACGTTTGGCGACGCGCACCTTGCGGCCATCGTCGAGAAGCTTGAAGCCGACGCGGGTCGGCTTGCCGTCCTTGGGGTCGGCCACAGCGAGGTTCGACAAATGGATCGCAGCCTCTTTGGTGACGATGCCGGCTTCCTGCTTCGCCGTTTGGGCCTGATGCCGCTTCACAAGATTAATTCCACGCACAATTGCGCGGGATTCCTTCGGAATGACCTGGACGACCTCGCCGGACCGCCCCTTATCCCGGCCGACGAGCACGACGACCCGGTCGCCCTTCTTGATCTTCGCCGCCATCACAACACCTCCGGCGCGAGGGAAATGATCTTCATCTGGTTCCGAGCGCGCAACTCGCGCGGCACCGGCCCGAAGATGCGGGTGCCAATCGGCTCCGACTGATTATTGATCAGCACCGCGGCGTTCGAATCGAACCGGATGACCGAGCCATCCGCGCGCTTGATGTCCTTGGCGGTGCGCACCACGACCGCCTTCATCACGTCGCCCTTCTTGACGCGCCCGCGCGGAATAGCCTCCTTGATCGAGACGACAATAATGTCGCCGACGCCGGCATATTTCCGCTTCGAGCCGCCGAGCACCTTGATGCACATCACGCGGCGCGCGCCGGAATTATCGGCGACGTCGAGATTGGTCTGCATCTGTATCATCGTCTCATGCCTTTCCGCTCAGATCGGTTTCCGGCCGCAAAGCCGCCGGACTACGTCTGAAGGAGGCTCAAAGCCCCCTCAGAACCAAATTCGTTTCGGGCCGCCGCCCCTCAGGCCTTTTCAGCCGCCGGCAGAACGGTCCAGCGCTTCAGTTTGGAGATGGGCTTCGTCTCCTCGATCGAAACCTGATCGCCCACCTTGAAAGCTTTCGCCTCGTCATGCGCGTGATAATTCTTCGATCGCCGCACCGTCTTCTTCAAGAGCGGATGGGTGAACCGGCGCTCAACCTTCACGACAACGGTCTTTTCCTGCTTGTCGCTCACCACGACGCCTTGAAGAATTCGTTTCGGCATAGTCTCTGAAACCTATCTGCAAACTCTGCGCTCAAAGCGCCTTGAAGCGCCTAAACTCGAAGACCTGGCGCATGTCCCAATTGGCGCATGCTCTTGCCAGCTCCTACGAGCAAAATCCTATCTCGCGCCTTCGCGCCGCTTCAGTCCCGCCAGAGATTTAACCCGGGCGATGTCCCGCCTCACGACGCGCACCCGCGCCGTGTTCTCCAGTTGGCCCGTAGCCCGCTGGAAGCGAAGATTGAACTGTTCCTTTTTGAGGTTCAAAAGTTCCTGCTCAAGCTGATCGCCCGACATGACCTTGAGATCCGACAAACGCTGTTTCGATTTCATGACGGCGCCCTTGTCACTCGAGAATCCGTTGAACGAACCGCGTCTTGATCGGCAATTTAGCGGCCGCAAGCGTCAGCGCCTCACGGGCAAGCTCGGCCGGAACGCCGTCAAGCTCGAACATGATGCGGCCGGGCGCAACGCGGCAGGCCCATAGTTCCGGCGCGCCCTTGCCCTTGCCCATGCGAACCTCGGTCGGCTTTTTCGACACCGGAACGTCGGGAAAAATCCGGATCCAAACGCGCCCGGCGCGCCGCATATGACGCGTCATCGCCCGGCGGGCCGCCTCGATCTGCCGCGCGGTGATGCGCTCGGGCTCAAGGGCCTTCAGACCGAACTGTCCGAAATTCAGCTCGAAGCCGCCCTTGGCCGCGCCGTGAATGCGGCCCTTGAAGGCCTTGCGGAACTTTGTGCGCTTGGGTTGAAGCATGATTCAAAAACTCTCAGACTTAATATTGCCCGTGCGATCAGGCCGCGTCGCGGTCGCGCCGACGCCGTTCTCCGCCGCCGCCGCCCGAATGTTCCTGTTCGCTCAGCCGCTTGTCCTGCGCCATCGGATCATGCTCAAGGATTTCGCCCTTAAAGATCCAGACCTTGATGCCGCAAGTGCCATAGGCGGTATGCGCTGTGGCTGTGCCATAATCGACGTCGGCGCGCAGCGTATGCAACGGGACTCGCCCCTCGCGATACCATTCGAGCCTGGCGATTTCGGCGCCGCCGAGACGGCCAGAGCAATTGATGCGAATGCCTTCCGCGCCGAGACGCATGGCGGATTGAACCGCACGCTTCATGGCGCGTCGGAAAGCGACCCGGCGCTCGAGCTGCTGCGCTATGGAATCGGCGACCAATGTCGCGTCGATTTCCGGCTTGCGCACCTCGACGATATTGATCAGCACTTCCGAATCCGTGAGCTTCGACACGAGCTTGCGGATCTTGTCGATATCCGCCCCCTTCTTGCCGATCACGACGCCCGGACGCGCCGAATGAATGGTCACCCGGCACTTCTTATGCGGGCGCTCGATGATGATCTTGGAGACCGCGGCCTGCTTGAGGTTCTTCATCAGAACCTCGCGGATCGCGATATCCTCGTGCAGCAGCTTGCCATATTCGCCCTTGCCGGCGAACCAGCGCGAATCCCAGGTCCGGTTGATGCCGAGCCGCAGGCCGATCGGGTTGACTTTCTGACCCATGCCTATCTCCTCAGGCCGCCGCCGCGACTTCGCGCAAGATAATCGTCAAATTCGAAAAAGGCTTCTGAATGCGTCCCGAGCGGCCTCGGGCGCGCGCGCTGAACCTTTTCATCACCAAAGCCTTGCCGACATAAGCCTCCGCTACGACGAGATCGTCGACGTCTAGGCTGTGATTGTTCTCAGCGTTGGCGATCGCGCTTTCCAACGCCTTCTTCACGTCGAAAGCGACCCGCTTGTGTGAAAATTCGAGATCGGCCAAGGCTGTCTCCACCTTCTTGCCGCGGATCAGCTGCGCCAACAGGTTCAGCTTTTGCGGGCTCACGCGCAACATGCGCGCAACCGCCTTCGCTTCATTGTCCTTCAACGCGCGTTCGGTTTTTTCCTTGGACATGATCAGCCTCTCCTGGCTTTCTTGTCCGCGGCATGGCCGTGGAAGGTTCGCGTCGGCGAGAACTCGCCGAACTTATGACCGATCATTTCCTCGGTCACGGACACCGGCACATGCTTATGGCCATTGTAGACGCCGAAGGTCAGCCCCACGAATTGCGGCAAAATCGTTGAGCGCCGGCTCCAGATCTTGATGACTTCGGAGCGCCCCGTTCCACGCGACGCCTCTGCCTTCTTGAGCAGATAGCCGTCGACGAACGGACCTTTCCAGATCGAGCGAGCCATGGTCAGCCCTTCTTCTTGCTTTTGTGACGCGAGGTCACGATGAATTTGGTGGTCGACTTATTCGACCGCGTCTTCTTGCCCTTGGTCGGCTTGCCCCAAGGGGTCACGGGATGGCGGCCGCCCGAGGTGCGGCCTTCGCCGCCGCCGTGCGGATGGTCAACCGGGTTCATGGTCACGCCGCGGTTATGCGGCCTGCGCCCGAGCCAGCGGCTCCGTCCCGCCTTGCCGATCGAGGCGTTCATGTGATCCGGATTGGACACGGCGCCCACAGTGCCGAAACATTGGCCATGGATCAGCCGCTGCTCGCCCGAATTCAGCCGAACGATGACATAGCCCTGATCGCGCCCGACGACTTGAGCATAAGTGCCTGCCGACCGCGCCATGGCGCCGCCCTTGCCAATCTTCATCTCGACATTATGCACGATCGTCCCGACCGGCATATTGGCGAGGGCCATGGCGTTGCCCGGCTTCACGTCGACCTGCAGGCCAGCGATCACCTCGTCGCCGACAGAGAGCCGCTGCGGCGCGATGATATAAGACAATTCGCCGTCGGCGTAGCGAATGAGGGCAATGAAAGAGGTCCGGTTGGGATCATATTCGATCCGCTCGACCTTCGCCGCGACATTGAGCTTGCGCCGCTTGAAATCGATGATCCGATAGGCCTGCTTATGGCCGCCGCCGCGAAAACGCACGGTAATCCGGCCATTGTTGTTGCGTCCGCCCGAGGAAGATTTCCCCTCGGTCAACTGCTTCACCGGCTTGCCCTTGTAAAGGTCGCTGCGGTCCACAATGACGAGCTGGCGAAGGCTCGGCGTGACAGGTTTGAATGTCTTAAGCGCCATCGGCGCACTCCTCAAATCGAAATCAAAGCCCGGTCGTCACGTCGATCTTGTGACCTTCGGCGAGGGTCACGACCGCCTTCTTCACGTCCGATTGAACGCCGCGCGTTCCTTTGAACACTTTCCTCTTGCCTTTGCGGATCAGCGTATTGACGCTCTCCACCTTGACGTCGAAGAGGCGCTCGACCGCGGCCTTGATCTCAGGCTTGGTCGCCGTCTTCGGAACCTTGAAGATCACCTGGTTCGCCTCGGAGGCGAGAGTCGCCTTCTCGGTGATGACCGGAGCCAGGATCACGTCATAATGATGCGCTTCGAGCGCGAGTTTCGCCGAGCTCATTTGAAGCGCGCCTCCAACGCGTCGATCGCCGCCTTGGTCAGAACCAGCTTTTGGCGGCGGAGAATGTCATAGACATTGATGCCCTGAACCGGCAACACGTCAATCTGCGGGATGTTGCGCGCGGCAAGGCTAAAATTCGCCTCGGGCTCGGCGCCGTCGATGATCAAGGCGCTGGTCAGGCCGAGCTTGGCGAAGCTCGCTTTCAGTCCCTTGGTCTTCGCGTCGACAGCCTTCGCATCCGCCCATACGATGATCCCGCCTTCTTGAGCCTTCGCCGAGAGGGCGTGCTTCAAGGCGAGGGCGCGAACCTTCTTCGGCAGATCATGCGCATGGGAGCGCACGACCGGGCCGAAAGCGCGCCCGCCGCCGCGAAACTGCGGCACCCGAGCAGAGCCGTGCCGGGCAGAACCCGTGCCCTTCTGCTTGTACAATTTCTTGCCCGTCCGGGCGATCTCCGCCCGATTCTTGACCGCATGGGTGCCGGCGCGCCGCTTGGCAAGCTGATAGCGCACCATCCGCGCGATCAAATCCTCGCGGGGCGTCAGACCGAAAATCGAATCGTCGAGATCGATCGAGCCGGCGGCGACGCCGTCGAGAGAGGTAATGTCGATCTTCACGCGCCCGCCTCCGTCGTCTCGCCTGCAGGCGCCTCTGACGCATCGCTGGCCAAGCGGTACTTGCCCGGCTTCGGCGCATCTTTCGGAAGCGCCTTTTTGACTGCGTCGCGAATATGAATCCAGCCGCCGGCGACTCCGGGAACCGCGCCCTCGACCAGGATCAAACCGCGTTCAGTGTCGAGCTGAACCACGCGAAGATTGAGGGTCGTCACCCGCTCAGCCCCTAAATGGCCGGCCATTTTCTTGTTCTTAAAGGTCTTGCCGGGATCTTGCCGACCGCCGGTCGAACCATGCGAGCGATGCGAGATCGACACGCCATGGGTCGCGCGCAAACCGCCGAAATTCCAGCGCTTCATTGCGCCGGCAAAACCTTTGCCGGTGCTGGTTCCGGTCACGTCGACGAATTGACCGACGACAAAATGATCTGCCGTGATCTCGGCGCCGACGGGCAGCAAGCCGCCCTCCTCGACGCGAAACTCGGCAAGCTTGAGCTTGGGCTCGACTTTGGCGACCGCGAAGCGTTGGCGCTCGGCTTTTGACACGTTCTTCACCTTGGCGCGGCCGACGCCGAGCTGGACAGCGGTGTAGCCGTTCTGCTCCTTGGTCCGATGCGCGACGACCTGACAGCCTTCGAGCTTCAGAACCGTGACCGGCACATGCTCGCCGACGTCGGTGAAGACGCGGGTCATGCCGAGCTTTTGCGCGATGACACCTGATCGCATGGTTAAATCCTTCAAGACCCACTTTTGCGCCTGCCGCGGCGCGCCTTCGTCGCGACGGACGCGTCAACCTTCGGAAACGTCCGTCCCCGCAATGCCTAAAGCTTGATCTCCACATCCACGCCGGCGGCGAGATCGAGCTTCATCAGCGCGTCGACGGTTTGCGGCGTGGGATCGACGATGTCGAGCACCCTTTTATGCGTCCGGATCTCGAACTGCTCACGCGACTTCTTGTCGACATGGGGCGAACGGTTGACCGTAAATTTCTCGATCTTCGTCGGGAGAGGGATCGGGCCGCGAACCTGCGCGCCGGTGCGCTTCGCGGTGGATACGATCTCCTTCGTCGACGAATCCAAGATTCGATGATCGAACGCCTTGAGGCGAATGCGGATATTCTGGCCGTTCATCTATTCATTCCCTGTCGGCCAGCCTCGGAGCACCCGGCTTGCCAGCTCATCCTGCTTCCCGCGATCCCCTCGAGCCGCGCCTCAATCGGCGCGCCCCGAAGAGTCTTTGTCTTCGCTATAGCGACCCGCCTCGCCGTCACTCGGTGATTGAGGCGACGACGCCTGCGCCGACAGTGCGGCCGCCTTCACGAATGGCGAAGCGCAGCTTCTCCTCCATCGCGATCGGAACGATCAGCTCGACATCCATGGTCACATTATCGCCAGGCATCACCATTTCCGTGCCTTCCGGCAGGGTGACGACGCCGGTCACGTCGGTCGTGCGGAAATAGAATTGCGGCCGGTAATTGGTGAAGAAAGGCGTATGCCTGCCGCCCTCGTCCTTGGTGAGGATGTAGGCTTCCGCCTTGAACTTCGTATGCGGCTTGACCGAACCGGGCTTGCAGAGCACTTGGCCGCGCTCCACGTCCTCGCGCTTGGTGCCGCGAAGCAAAGCGCCAATATTGTCGCCCGCCTGGCCCTGATCGAGCAGCTTGCGGAACATTTCGACGCCCGTCACCGTGGTTTTCACGGTGGGCTTCAAGCCGACGATCTCGATTTCCTCGCCGACCTTGATGATGCCGCGCTCCACGCGGCCGGTCACGACCGTGCCGCGGCCGGAGATCGAGAACACGTCCTCGACCGGCATCAGGAAGGGCTGGTCGATCGGACGTTCCGGCTGCGGGATATAGGCGTCTACCGTCGCCATCAAAGCCAGGACCGCATCATGCCCGATTTCGGGATTGCGGTTCTCGAGCGCGCACAGCGCTGAACCCTTGGTGATCGGAATGTCGTCGCCAGGGAATTCATATTTGGACAGAAGCTCGCGAACCTCGAGCTCAACGAGCTCAAGCAGCTCCGCGTCGTCCACCATGTCGACCTTGTTGAGAAACACGACCAGCGCTGGGACGCCGACCTGACGCGCAAGCAGAATATGCTCGCGGGTCTGCGGCATCGGACCGTCGGCGGCGGACACGACGAGAATCGCGCCGTCCATCTGCGCCGCGCCGGTGATCATGTTCTTCACATAGTCCGCGTGGCCGGGGCAATCGACATGCGCGTAGTGGCGATTCTTCGTCTCGTATTCGACATGCGCGGTCGAGATCGTGATGCCGCGCGCTTTCTCTTCGGGAGCCTTGTCGATTTGATCATAGGCGGTGAAGGTCGCGCCGCCCGATTCGGCCAGGACCTTCGTGATCGCCGCGGTCAAAGACGTCTTGCCATGGTCGACATGGCCGATCGTCCCAATGTTGCAATGCGGCTTTGTCCGCTCAAACTTTTCCTTGCCCATCGTCCGGCTCCTCTAGGATTTCTTCGCGCGCTGCGTTTCAAGATCAGGCGTATTTCGCCTGGACCTTCGCGGCTTCGCCCGCGGGGACCTGCTCGTAATGATCGAATTGCATCGTGTAATTGGCGCGGCCCTGGCTGAAGGATCGCAGCTGATTGACGTAGCCAAACATATTGGCCAAAGGCACCATGGCGTTGATGACCACGGCGTTGCCGCGCATGTCCTGTCCCTGGACCTGACCGCGACGGCCGAGGAGATCGCCCATAACCGATCCCGTGTAATCCTCGGGAGTCGTCACCTCGACCTTCATGATCGGCTCGAGCAACACCGAGCCGCCCTTCTGGAGCGCCTCGCGGAACGCCGCCCGCGAGGCGATTTCGAAGGCGAGAACCGAGGAGTCGACGTCATGAAAGGCGCCGTCGACGAGAGTCGCCTTCACGTCGACCACCGGGAAGCCGGCGAGGATGCCGGACCCCATCACGCTGTTGATGCCCTTCTCGACGCCGGGGATATATTCCTTCGGCACCGCGCCGCCGACGATCTGCGACTCGAAACTATTGCCGGCGCCCGCCTCGTTCGGCTCAAAGATGATCTTCACGCGCGCGAACTGGCCGGTGCCGCCCGTCTGCTTCTTATGCGTGTGGTCGATCTCGACCCTGCGCGTAAGCCTCTCGCGATAGGCGACCTGCGGCGCGCCGATATTGGCGTCGACTTTGTAGGTGCGCTTCAGGATGTCGACCTTAATGTCGAGATGAAGCTCGCCCATTCCCTTCAGAATTGTCTGGCCAGACTCTTGATCGGTCGACACGCGGAAGGAAGGATCTTCCGCCGCGAGCTTCGACAGGGCGATGCCGAGCTTTTCCTGATCGGCCTTCGACTTCGGCTCGATCGCGATCTCGATGACCGGCTCGGGAAACTCCATCCGCTCCAGAATCACGGCCTTGTTCGGATCGCAGAGCGTGTCGCCGGTGCGCGTGTCCTTGAGGCCTGCGAGCGCGACGATGTCGCCCGAATAGGCTTCCTTGATGTCCTCGCGATTATTCGCATGCATGAGCAACATGCGGCCGATGCGCTCGCGCTTGTCCTTTGTCGAATTGAGCACGGTGGTGCCCGAGTCGATATGGCCTGAATAAACCCGTGCGAAGGTGATCGAGCCGACGAAGGGATCGTCCATGATCTTGAAAGCGAGCATGGAGAATGGCGCATCGTCGTTCGGCAGACGCACGACTTCCTCGCCGCTATCGACGTCGACGCCCTTGATCGCCTCGCGATCGAGCGGCGACGGCAGATAGTCGACGACCGCGTCGAGCAGAGGCTGCACGCCCTTGTTCTTGAAGGCCGAGCCGCACAGGATCGGAATGAAGGTGATTTGCCGAACAGCCTTGCGGATCAAGCGCTTCAGCGTCTCTTCATCGGGCTCCACGCCATCGAGATAGGCGCTCATGACGTCGTCGTCGAGCTCGACCGCCGCCTCCAAAAGGGTATGGCGATAGTCTTGGGCCTTCTCTTTCAATTCGGCCGGAATCTCGGCGTCGTTATATTTGGCGCCGAGCGCCTCGTCTTCCCAGACGACCGCCTTCATGCGGATGAGATCGATGACGCCCTTAAAATCCGCTTCCGAGCCGATCGGCAATTGAATGCAGACCGGCCGTCCGCCAACCTTGTTCTTGATGTCGTCGACGCAGCGATAGAAATCGGCCCCGATCTTGTCCATCTTGTTGACGAAGACGATGCGGGGCACGTTGTATTTATCGGCCTGACGCCACACGGTCTCGGTCTGCGGCTCGACGCCCTGGTTGCCGTCGAGCACGCATACGGCACCGTCGAGCACGCGCAGCGAACGCTCTACCTCGATCGTGAAATCGACGTGGCCGGGGGTGTCGATAATGTTAAGGCGCTTGCCGTTCCAGATGGTGGTCGTGGCGGCGGACGTGATCGTAATGCCGCGCTCCTGCTCCTGCTCCATCCAGTCCATGGTCGCGGCGCCGTCATGGACTTCGCCGATCTTATGCGACTTGCCGGAATAATAGAGGATGCGCTCGGTCGTCGTCGTCTTGCCCGCGTCGATATGGGCCATGATGCCGAAGTTACGGTAGTCCTCGATCGGATGGCTACGAGGCATGAGATTTCCCTTCAAGCGCAAACAGCGTCGTAAAAACCCATCACCAGCGATAGTGCGAGAAGGCGCGGTTCGCCTCCGCCATACGATGCGTGTCTTCACGCTTCTTCACGGCGTTGCCGCGGTTGTTCGCCGCATCCATCAGCTCGGCCGAAAGACGGTCGACCATGGTCTTGTCGTTGCGTCCTCGCGCGGCCGTGATGATCCATCGGATCGCCAACGCCTGGCGGCGCTCCATGCGAACCTCGACCGGGACCTGATAGGTCGCGCCGCCGACGCGGCGGGAGCGCACCTCGATCGCCGGCGCGACATTTTCCAGCGCCTGCCGGAACACGCTAAGCGGCTCGGACTTGGTCTTTTGCCCGATGATGTCGAAGGCGTTGTAAACGATCGACTCGGCGACCGATTTCTTGCCGTCATACATGATCGAGTTCATGAACTTGGTGAGGATGACGTCCCCAAATTTGGCGTCGGGGATGACTTCCCGCTTTTCGGCGCTATGGCGGCGCGACATCTCGGTATGCTCCGTCGAATTGATTTCTAACGCGGGCCGGTGCGCTCGGTCACCCGATCACAGCCGCCCCGAAGGCTCGATACAGATTACTTCGGCCGCTTGGCCCCGTATTTCGAGCGGCGCTGCTTGCGGTTCTTGACGCCCTGGGTGTCGAGCACGCCACGCAGGATGTGATAGCGCACGCCGGGCAGATCCTTGACACGGCCGCCGCGGATCATGACGACCGAATGCTCCTGCAGATTGTGTCCCTCGCCAGGGATATAGCCGATCACCTCGAACCCATTGGTCAACCGGACCTTGGCGACCTTACGGAGCGCCGAGTTCGGCTTCTTCGGGGTCGTCGTATAGACGCGCGTGCAGACGCCGCGCTTCTGCGGGCAGGCGCCCAAATGGCGCGCCTTCTCCCGGTAGGTCTTTTCGTGCCGCGGCTTGCGGATCAATTGGCTGATCGTCGGCATACTTATTATCTTTCCAATAGGTCCAAATCTTCGCAGTCGGGCGGAGCCCGCCGCTCCAGAGAACCCGCATTCGCCAAATTCAAAACGCCGCCCCACCCTGCGTCATGCAGGCCCGGCGGCGTTATAGAGACGCAAACACGTCAGCGCCAACAGCCGGTAAGGGCTTGTGGCGCTGCCATTGCGCAGAGGACCACGGCGGCGAAGCCCGCGGTCTTGCCTCCGAGCGACCCAAGGCGAGCCCTGAATCTATGCTGTGACTATTCAGTCGCTGAATCCGACAGCGTTTAGGTTTTAAGGTTTCAGAACGAGTCGTTCCGAATAGAAAAACCTACTGCCTGTCTGAGGTGGGCGGAACTTAGTGATGTCGCGCTAGCGCGTCAACCCCTTCCCTATACGAAATGCGGCGGCTTTTCCCTCTTACGCTCCATGATGAGCCAAAACTCATCGTGGTCATCGGCTGCGGCTAGGCCAATACTCAGGCATTATCTTGGCTGTTCGATGTGCGCGAGGCCGCCCATATAGGGGCGCAGCGCCTCGGGCACGGTCACGGAGCCGTTCTCGTTCTGGTAATTCTCCAGCACGGCGACGAGCGCGCGGCCAACCGCCACGCCAGAGCCATTGAGCGTATGGACGAATCGGGTCGCCTTCGCGCCTTCGGGGCGATAACGGGCGTTCATCCGCCGCGCCTGGAAATCCCCGCAGACGGAGACAGAGGAAATCTCGCGATAGCGATTCTGTCCCGGCAGCCAGACCTCGATGTCGAACGTCTTTTGCGAGGCGAAGCCCATGTCGCCGGTGCAGAGCGTGACGACGCGATAGGCGAGACCCAGGCGTTTCAGCACTTCCTCGGCGCAGGAAAGCATGCGCTCATGCTCGACGAGCGAATTTTCGGGAGTCGTGATGGAGACGAGCTCGACCTTGGTGAATTGATGCTGGCGAATCATGCCGCGCGTGTCGCGGCCCGCCGATCCAGCTTCGGCGCGAAAGCAAGGCGTGCAGGCGGTGACGCGGAGGGGAAGCTGCTTCTCTTCCAGAATCGATTCGCGGACGAGATTGGTGAGCGGGACTTCGGCGGTGGGGATGAGGTAGGAAAACCTGCTAAGACCTCGAAGCCCCGTGCCATCAATAAATTCCCGCAGGATTCGACTCCCTCCCTCGTGCTCAGCGGCATACTCGGCCTCATCCTCCAAACTAATATTCGCAATTTTCTGAGAGAGACTGCGCACTTTATCTGGGTGCATCGATTTTATCAGCCACGGATTTTCGCGCTCTGATTCAAGAATGCTATCGATGTCGCTCCAATCGATTTCACTGGACGCAAAAAATTGGTCGGAACGAAATTTTGGAAGCTGCGCCGTGCCATACATCGCCGCACTATTTGCGATGAGTGGCGGATTGACCTCCGTATAGCCGTGCTCGCCGGTATGTAGATCGAGCATGAACTGGCCCAACGCCCGCTCCAGCCGCGCCAAAGGCCCTTTATTGACTACGAATCGCGCGCCGGAAATCTTGGTCGCGGTCTCGAAATCCATGAGGCCCAGCGCCTCGCCGATTTCAAAATGCTCCTTCGGTTGAAAAGCGAATTTCGACGGCTCGCCGACGCGGCGCAGCTCGGGATTGTCATTCTCGTCCTTGCCGAAGGGCACATCTTCGAGCGGCAGATTAGGTATTTCTGATAAGGCCTTGTCTAAGAACGCGATGGCCTCGCGCTCCGCGGCCTCAAGAGCGGAAAATCCCGCCTTGAGCTCGGCGACCTCGGCCTTTAACGCTTCAGCGCGAGCGGAATCTTTCGCGGCCATGGCCTGGCCGATCTCTTTCGAGGCGGCGTTGCGGCGTTCCTGCACGGCCTGTGATTTCGCGATGGCCGCGCGCCGCGCGTCGTCGAGCCCCAGCAGCTTTTCGCCGAGCGGTTCCAGTCCGCGCCTCTCGCGGCCCTTATCGAAAATCTCAGGGTTTTCCCGTATCCATTTAATATCGTACATAAAATTTCGTCCATATGGCGCCAAAGCTTTCATCCTAAGGAGCCGGCGAAGCCGACGTCACGAAGGATGAATTCATCCCGGTCCTAGGGCGCCCTCTTGCTTCGAGAGGGGTGTTTCAGACCCTCATCAGCATTAAGGGCAATGGGCGCGCGACAAGGGCAATGCGCGCGCCGACTCACGCCGTGGGAGTGTCTCCGCCTGCTTTCTCCGCCTCTCGCGCTTTCTCGATCCAGGCCACGGAGAGAATCGAGGCCTCGTAAAGCAGAAGCGCCGGCGCCGCGAGCGCCAGCATGGAAAATATATCAGGCGGGGTCAGGATCGCCGCGACGACAAAGACAAGAACGACAGCGTAGCGCCTCTTGTTGCGCAGAAATTCCGACGAGATGATTCCGACCCGCCCGAGAAGGGTCAGAATCACAGGCAGCTGGAAGGTGATTCCAAAGGCGAAGATCAGGGTCATAATCAGCGACAAATATTCGCTGACGCGCGGCAAAAGCTCGATCTGCGCCCTGCCCGGCTCCTTAGCCTGCTGCATGCCGATGAAGAAGCGCAGAAGATTCGGCATGACGATGAAATAGACGACGAGCCCGCCCAGCGCGAAGAAGATCGGGGTGGCGAAAAGATAGGGCGCGAAGGCCTTGCGTTCATGCCTGTAGAGACCAGGCGCCACAAAAGCATAAAGCTGCCCGAAGACAATGGGACAGGACAAGAATGCGGCCGTGAACAGGGCCACCTTGATCTGCGTGAAGAAATATTCCTGCGGCGCCGTGTAAATTAGGCGGGCGTCCGGCCCGGCGACATGCTCGAAAGGCATGACGAGTATGTTGTAAATATCCTTGGCGAAATAGAACGAGATAAGAAACATCACGAGGAAGGCCAAGAGCGCCTTGATCAGCCGCGACCGCAGCTCGATCAGATGATCCATCAAAGGCGCCTTGGTCGCCTCTATGTCGGCGTCGGTCATTTAGGGCTTGTCCCCGAGAAGATTGCGGCCGCGCGAGCCGAACGCACAGGCTCAATGGACCGGCTTGGCGGGAAAGTCACGCCGGATTTCGCGCCTCGCCGGCGGGCGTTGCGACGCCAACCGCGGCCTCCTGGCCCCGCATCTCAGCCTCAAGCGCATGGGCGAGCGCCTGCATCTCGGCTTCGACGCCGGCGACTGGCGCTTTGGACGAGGCCGCCGCAGCCTCACCCTCGACCGGCGCCGGCGCGATCCAGGCCGCGAGAAGCGAATCGCCGCCCTCAGGCGCCGCTTCGGGAAGGCGGGGGATCTCGATGGAGTTCAATGATGATTCGGCGGCATGCGGAGCGGCGAGCGCTAGCGCATCGATGGCTTCGGACGGGGGCTTGCCGGCGGCGTCGACTGCGCCCCGGACCTGGCTTTCGATTTCGGCGATCGGGTTAAAGCCTACGTCAAGCTTGGCGCTATTGGCGAGCTTATCGACATCCGCCTTAATGTCGGCCATGTCGGCTTCGCGCATCGCCTCCATGAACTGGCCTTGAAACTCGGCCGCCATGCGCCGCATCTTGCCGACCGCCTGCCCAAGCTGGCGCAGCACGCCCGGAAGTTCCTTCGGCCCGATGACGATCAGCGCCACGATTCCGATGATGATGAGTTTGCCGGCGTCAAATTCGAACATGAACGGATAAAGCTCGCCTAGACGATCGGGACAGGGTCAGGATCGGCATCTCGCTATCGGGCCGCCAGCCGGCTGCAGAGCGTCTCGTGGAAGGCGCGCTTCGCTCAAGGCCAGACGCGACCGCAAAGCAGCTGCGCGCATTCAACCGACCTTACGAGCGTCCGGCGCCTTGGCCGAATCGACCCCCGGCTGATGGTCAAGGCTACGGAGCGCCGCCTCGCCGCCCTTGGAGGGGTCGGCTTTGTCCTCGTCTTCCGACAGGCCCTTCTTGAAGGATTTGATGCCCTTGGCGACGTCGCCCATAATATCCGAAATTTTGCCTTTGCCGCCGAAGAGAAGCAACGCCACGCCTCCGACGATAAGCCAATGCCAGATCGATAGACCGCCCATCGCGTAAACCTCCGATGCGAGACCCCGGCGGGGTCCTTGCGCCTTTAGTTCCGAGAACCTATGCGTCCAGAGCCGCAAAGACAAGAAAGGCTGGCGGCTTTTGCGCCATGCACAGCGGTCGGGCCCCGGCTTGGTCCGCCGGCTCCTCGACTTTCAGGCGCGCATCGGCGCAAAATTTGCTTTAATGCGCGCGATCCTCAGGGATTCCATGCTCTTCACGCAATCAAAGACACGAGGATTTGATGCCGCTCTACGTCTATAATTGCCAGGATTGCAACGCCGAGTTCGAGCTTTTGGTTCGATCCTCCGACGTTCCCGCCTGCCCGTCATGCGGCAGCGAGAAATTGCAGCAACAGGTCGCCAAGATTTGCGTCGAGATCAAATATCCCGCTATCGCCAAATCCTGGCGGCGGGCGGCGGCGGCTGGAGGCGATCTCACCAATTTCAACAAGAAGGAATTGCAGACCAAGAAAAGCTAGACAGACAAAGGCTCGAAAGCCGGGAGGGCTCGACGGGACCCGCGGCTTTGGACTGATGTTCGGCGCCGAGCGCCGCGGCGCTCTCCGATGTGATTGGCCCTTAGGCGGAAATTGGCTGCGCGGCGCCAATTCATACACATATGCTTGATATGAAGAGCCGGAAAGCCTAAGCAGGTTCGGCTCGAGCTAATGGCTAAGGCTTACTTCGACAAGGCTGCGCTTCCCATGTCGTCACCGTCGCGCGAACAGGCGAGCCTCGACGAATTCCGGCGATTTATCTATGATTCTTACACCGAGACGCATCCGGCCCTCGGGGACCACATTCGCGACGACGACGTCCAACGATCTTGGCAACTCCAAGTCTTGCTGCGCGGGGCTCTGCCCCCCGGCAAGGACGGACCGCTCCTTGATTTCGGATGTGGTGACGGGTTGCTTTTATCGGTCGCGGAAAAGCTCGGCTATCGACGCCTGTCCGGCGTCGATTCTTCAGAGCGCCTCATCGAAATAGCGTCGCAGCGGACGTCCGCCGAACTCACGGCGGGCGACGGATTGGCGTTTCTAAAGTCGAAGCCTACAAGCACGTTCGAGACCATTACTGCTTTCGACGTGTTCGAGCATTTCACACGCCCCGAACTCCTGGACGCCTGTCGCGAAATCCATCGCATCTTGAAGCCCGGCGGGCGTTTGCTCATTCGCGTCCCGAACGGCGCCTCGCCTTTTTGCGGCGGCGTCTTCGCGGGCGACCTCACGCATGAGCGGCCTTACACCCTGTTCTCGCTTGCGCAGGTCCTGGCGCCGCTCGGCTTCGAAGACATTCAAGCGAGCGAGTTGGGGCCGGTGCGACACGGGCTGAAGAGTACGCTGCGCGCGATCCTCTGGTCGATCATGCGCGCCGGCGCCATTCTTTGGATCGCGGCCGAGACCGGCGTGATTAGGGGACATATTTTATCCGCCAACATATTCGTGACGGCGCGCAAGGCGGCGCGATAGGCGTCTGCGCAAGCCGATGCGGGACAGGTCCCGCATCCAATGAGTCCGTGGCAGGCGAGCAAAGACGCGCCGGTCTCCCCCTATTCGTTCTCCTTTTTAGTCTCCTTGGGCGTACGGCGGGACAACTGCACCCCGACCATGGCCATCATGATCGTATTGACGACGATCGCCGGCAGGACGACGCCGGTGAGCCCATAGGGCTCGGCGAGGAAATAGCTGCAGACCACGCCTAAGAAAGAGAGCGCGCCATAGGTGTTCGCCGTGACGACATGGCGGTTGATGGCGGCAAGCGGGATCAGGAGCGTGCTCCACAACATCTCACCGACGATAGAGACCAGAAGCAGAGTGAAAAACGGCTGCACGAGGCTGACCGCCCCTTTGGTCCAAAGCGACAGAATCCACCCGCCGAGAAAATAAAGGCTGACAAAATAAACAGCGGAAACTCCGGCCGAAGCGGCGAACTGCATCAACGCCAATCGCCGAAAAACGGCGATATTCCCCAAGCCGAACAAGCGCGAATATTCAGGCACGAGGGGCCAACCCATCACATTGGTCGCAGTCGTGCCGAGCCGCGCGAGGGTCCGGCAAGTCGAATAGGTGACGACGTCGAGGGGCCGGACGACCATTCCGAGAACCATGACCGGACCGCTGATCGCGAGCGTCTGGCCGAGAGTCTGCGACATGAAGCTGACCGAGGGATGAAACAAGCGCTTCACCTCAAGCCAGGACGCATGCCGCGTTCCTAGCTCCAGCCATGGCGCGATCGCGCGGAGCCAAAAAATCATTAAAATGATGCTCAAAACACCGTCTACAATGATGATTGCGGCGGCGACGACGAGATCGCCTCCGAAAACAGCGGCGACTGCGGTGACCAATCCGGTCGCAAGCCTACTCAAGGCCGCGATGGCCACCTCGGTGGCGGGGCGACCCGCGGCGCGCATGCCGCCGGACAAGAGCAGAAAATATTGGTAGAGGATGACGTTCATCAAAAGGAGAAAAAGCGCGAGCTTCGCCTGTCCTTCCGACACCTCGCCGAGATTCAGGAACGACCCGAGCCGGATGCTGAGAAGCGCGACGACGATCACAGCGACGACGCCGACCGCGACCATATTGAGCAGCATCAAGACGCTCTGATAGATGACGACGGCGCCGTGCTGATCCCCCTTCGCCACGCGCATCGTCATCTCGTTCTTCGCGCTCAGCGTGAAGCCAAAATCGCTGAAGGTCAGATAGACCGGGATCGCGGACAGGAGCAGCCAGACGCCGTAGCGTTCGGTTCCCCAGCCGAAAAGCAGGATCGGCACCAGGGCGATCTGCACGACGATGTTGACGACTTGATTGAAAATATGCGCGCCGAAGGTGAAGCCGACCCGGCGCAGCGAACTCGATGACGCCATTTGACTCTTTCGATCTGGAGAAAGCGTTGAAGGCGATGCCTCGGCGGACTTAAACATCTTCGCGCGCCAAATGGCGAGCGACTTCCTCGGCGGCCTCGATGAGATCGCGGCAAACCGGCGCGGCGATGGAGCGCGCGTAATCGACGTCCAAATGACCATGGCCGGTGGTGACGAGAATCCCCTTCGCGCCGACCGCGACGGCGAGATCTATGTCGCTCCGCTTGTCCCCGATCACAAAGGAACGCGCCGGATCTATATCGAGATCTTGGACCGCGGATCGAATCATGCCGGGAAGCGGTTTGCGACAAGCGCAGCTCTCATCCGGCGCGTGAGGGCACATATACCAACCAGCGATCGTCACGCCCTCCTGCGCCAAAAGCGCTTCCAGCCTTCGTTCGACGGCATGCGCCTGGTCGATGGAAAAATAGCCGCGCCCGACGCCCGATTGATTTGAGACGATCACGAAAGGGAAAGCGTACTTGGCCATGGCGCGCAGGCCTTCCGCGGCGCCTTCGAGCAGAACAACCTGCTCGGGATCGCCGAGGTAGTTTTTCTCGACGATGATCGTCCCGTCACGATCGAGGAAGATAGCTGGAGACGGCATGCCGAGCCTTGAAAGGGGAGACAAGGCCGCGCCCGTCAAAGTTGAGCGTTTGCGCGAGCGACGCAGCCTTTTCATGTTGCGACGCCGTTTTAACCCGAGTCCACCGAGGCGTCCATAGGTTAGGCGTAAGCACATTCAAAGCGTAGTCGCGCTGCGTCAACTTGCGGAAACTGACTCCGCGCGATATTCCTCGGCTCGTCGCATACGCGCTATCCATAAGGCGGCGCCGATCTCCCGCTCCGCCGCTCATCGTCACATTGAGGTCGTAAATGATTCTCGTCACCGGCGCCGCTGGCTTCATCGGATCAAATCTCGTCGCGGATCTGAACGAGGCCGGGCGCGACGACATCATTGCCTGTGACTGGCTCTCTGACGATGGCCGCTGGGAAAACCTGAGCAAGCGCTCGTTTCATGATCTGCTTTTGCCTGAGCAATTGGAGGGAGTTCTCGCCTCCGCGAAAGGCAAGCGGATCGACGCCGTGCTTCATATGGGCGCCATTAGCGCGACGACCGCGACCGACGGCAATTTGGTGCTGAAGCGAAATTATCAATACACGAAGATGTTATGGGAGTGGTGCGCCGCCAATGGCGCGACCTTTGTCTACGCCTCCTCCGCCGCGACCTACGGCGATCGCACCGATCATTTCGATGACCGTTTGGACTATGAGGGGCTCCGCCAGCTAAGGCCTCTGAACCTCTATGGCTGGAGCAAACATATGTTCGATCTGTTTGCGGTCAAATCCACAGACCCGGCGCCGCCACATTGGTACGGGCTCAAGTTCTTCAATGTTTTCGGGCCGAATGAATATCACAAGGAGAGCATGCGCAGCGTTGTGTGCAAGCTCGCCCCAGACATATTGCTCGGCAAGCCGGCGAAACTGTTCAAGTCGCACCGGCCCGACTTTTCCGACGGCGGACAGACGCGAGACTTTATTTTTGTTTATGACGTGTGCAAGGCCGTCCTCCATTTCGCAAGAGGAGAAGCCGAGTCCGGAATCTACAATGTTGGCACCGGGCAGGCGCGGTCCTTTGCCGATCTAGTCTCGGCGGCCTATCGCGCCGCGGGCCACGAACCCAACATTGAATATATCGACATGCCGATGGAGCTGAGAAGCCGCTACCAATATTTCACAGAGGCGAGCACTGATAAGCTACGATCGGCGGGTTACAACCTACCATTTCTCAAGCTCGAGGAAGCGGTAGAGATCTACGTCAAGCAACATCTGGCGGCGGAAGACCGCTACAGATAGTGAGGGCGATCAGGCGACTCGTCTGCTCGGCCTGTAGCGAAATCTTATTGCGGCGCCCGCATCGCGGCCGTCGAGGCCAGCAGAGCCGCGCGCGCAGCCGCCGCGACTTCATCGACGCGGATCGAAGCGATGCCCTCGGTGCGGTGAATGATCGTGTGGCGGGCGCCATAGGGATGCCACTGCCTCGGCTCGTTGACGTCGCCGAAGAGCCCAACGCAAGTGACGCCGCAGGCGGCTGCGAGATGCAATGGTCCTGAGTCATGGCCGATAAACAAGCGGGCGTCTTGCAACGCCGCCGCACTTTCGCGCGGGAGAAGACGGCCGCACGCATTCACCACCTCGCTCGGCCAATGCTGCGTGATTGGCGCGACGCAGGCGGCGTCATCAGGCGCTCCCACGACCAGCAAACCGTACCCGCCGAGATCGCCCGCGAGATCGTCCAAAAGCCAGCTCCAATTTGCCTCGCCCCATAACTTGGCCGGGTCTTTTCCGCCCATGTTGATGGCGATATAGGGCCTGCCGTTGAAGGGAGCGATGATTTGCGCAGCGACCTCCCGCTCCTGGGCGGTCAGCCGCAAATCCCAGCTAGCGGGATTCTCTAAATCGACAGCCCCGAGGTCGGCGATTGTGCGGGATAGCCGGACGCATTCCGGCTCGAGCTCGCCGGTGTCGGGATCCCTGCGGCACAAGCGCAAATCCTTGGTTGTCGGCGCGCCGATAATGCGGGTGAACCCGCAGAGGAAGAAAAAGACGATATCGCGATAGACCGAGAATTCGCCGCGCGGCGCCGACAGATAAATCAGGGTCGAGGCGCCGAATTTCCGCAGCCTCCAAGACAGGGCAAGCAGCTTGCTGATCGATCGCAACCCGACCGGATAAGGGATCGCGCCGTCGATCAGCCCGGAATTCGCCAAGATGGCCTCAAGCGGCGCCGCCTTGGTCGAGACCGGGAAATTAGTCAATACATAGCGCTCGGCGTCGGGGAAGGCCTCCGCGACCTTGTGGAGGCAAGGCAGAGCGACAATGGTGTCGCCAAGGCTGCCCAAGCGATAGATCAGGATCCGCTGGTCCGACTTTTTCGTCTGACTCAACGACGACGCCTTTGCTATTCCCTGTCCGCGGTCACGGCGCCGCCCATCGCCAAACGACCCGTCGCCGCCTCCCGGCTCGCCCTCAGACATGGTCCTCGCCGTCCAACTGCACAATCTTCGCCTCGCCCAATCGACGATATCGGTCCTGATTTTCTCGAGCCGAAGCCAAAACTGGCCGGAGTCGAAATATTTAGTCAATTTCCGAGCATTGGGCATTGGCTTTCCCAGCATTCTCGCCGACGTCGCTTTTCGTAGCCGAGGAAGCGAGGCCGAAACATGCGAATTGACAGCCCTCTAAGCGCCCTAAGTCCAAAAGGGCGAGATCGCATCGCAACTCAGGTTTTTGGAGAAGAACCTTGTCGCGAAGTTGGTCCGCCATCGAGGCCCGCCGCCTCGACGCGCTGGGATTGCTCAGGACAAGGAACGGCTCACTCAAGATAAACGAAGCTGTGCCGAGCTTGTGACGTATAATTGTTATATTAACATGAAGCTCGTCCCAAACGAAAGTATTTCGCGACCTAGAGAAAAGGCCGCTTTGACCAGGGTCTTCACAATTTTTGAATAGATACAAGTCAAAATTGCAGCTTAGGCGCGCGGTCGGCATGGGCTATCCCGCCTCGCTCCTTTGTTGCTTATCGATTCGCCAGCAATTTCTCGACAAAGGCGCTGATTCCTTGCTGGGCGCGGGTCGCCCGACGCCGCTCCGCGGTCAGGATTGCATGCAAATCGTCAAAGGTGCTTTGCAGATCGGCGTTGATCAGAACATAGTCATATTGCGTCCAGCGCCTGATTTCATTGCGCGCATTATCCAACCGGCGCGCAATGACATCAGGAGGATCTTCGGCGCGGCGTTCGAGGCGCGAGCGCAATTCCGCGATCGAGGGCGGAAGGATGAAGATTGTCACGACGTCCGAACCGACCGCCTGCCTGACCTGCTGCGTGCCCTGATAGTCGATGTCGAAGAGAACGTCGCGGCCTTGCGCCAGCACTTTCTCGACCGGCTCGCGCGGGGTCCCGTAAAAATTGCCATGGACTTCCGCCCATTCGAGTAGCTCGCCGGCGTCGCGTAGAGCCTCGAACTGCTTCTTGCTGATGAATGTATAGTGAATCCCGTCGACCTCGCTCGACCGGCGCGACCGAGTGGTGACGGAAATCGACAAGGTGAGATCGAGCTCCTTGGTCTGGAGCAGCATCCTCGTCAAAGTCGTCTTCCCCGCGCCGGACGGCGACGACAGAATCAACATCAAGCCGCGCCGCGGAAGCCCCGGCTCGCTTTGCGTCCGTATCATTTCTTAACTCGCAAAGCTCGGCCCGCGAAGCGCGCGTTCGTCCGCATGAGGCCTACTCGATATTCTGAATCTGCTCGCGAAACTGCTCTATCTCGACACGAAGCTCGAGGCCAAGTGCAGTCAGGCTCGCATCGTTTGATTTCGCGCAAAGCGTGTTCGCCTCGCGCCCCAGTTCCTGCGCGAGAAAATCAAGCCTGCGCCCGACCGCGCCTCCCGCTCCAAGAAGATCGCGCGCCGCCGCCGCATGAGCAGCCAAACGGTCCAGCTCTTCGCGGATATCCGCCTTCGCGGCGAGCATGAGAGCCTCCTGATGCAGACGATTCTGATCGAGACCCGCATGTCCGGCGAGGGCGGCGAGCGACTGCTCGAGACGCGCGCGCACCGCTTCCGGCTTGCGGCCCGGGCAGAGCTCGGCGGCTTGCGTCAGCCTGGCGATGTGATCGAGACGCTCGCTCAGCACGGCGGCGAGCGCTGCGCCTTCGCGCAGCCGCATTGCGGTCAAAGCTTCGAGCGCCTCATCCAGTCCGGCGATCGCCGACGCCCGCGCCCGAAACATTTCCGCTTCGGTCTCGGCCGCATCGGCAACTTCGACGACGCCGCGCACGGCGAGCAACCCGTCGAGCGTCGCTGGCGCGACGGCGCCCTGGAGGTCCACCCCCGCGACCGCGGTCACAAGCCTTTGCAATAGATCGTGGTTGACGCGAATTTCGGGACCCGTCGATTCGCGCTGCGCCGTCAACGAGGCGTAGATTGTCCCGCGCGCGAGCTTTTGGGTGATTCTCAATCGGGCGTCGGGCTCGATCGGATCAAAGCCTTGCGCAAGGCGAAGCCTGACGTCGAGCCCCTTGGCGTTGACCGACTTGAGCTCCCAGCTCCAACGGCAGGCTCCGACAGTTCCCGACGCTCCGGCAAAGCCGGTCATGCTGGCGATCATCTTAGAATTCAACGCTACAGCCCCATGACCCGTCGCCGCACCATAGGGCTGAGGCGGCTCCCACTCAAGGTGGCGGCCGCCCATCTTTCTCGCTTCGGCCGCCCCGAGACGACCGTCAGGATTTCGGGAAGTCGAGCCCCATCTCACGATAGCGCTCCGGATCATCCGGCCAGTTCTCGCGCACCTTGACGAATAGAAAGAGATGAACGGTTTGCTCGGCCGCGGCCATGATTTCCTTGCGCGCCGCCGTCCCGATCGCCTTGATCGTGCGACCGCCTTCTCCAATCACGATCTTCTTATGGCCTTCGCGCATGACATAGATAGTCTGCTCGACCCTGGCCGAACCATCCGGCATGTCCTTCCAAAGCTCGGTCTCGACGGTCGATTGGTAAGGCAGCTCGTCATGCAAGCGCTCGAAGATCTTTTCACGGGTGATTTCCGCGGCGAGAGATCGCAAGGGCGCGTCGGAAATCTGGTCTTCCGGATAAAGCCAGGGCCCCGCCGGCATCAATGCGCCAAGCGCTTGCTTAAACTTGGGGACGCCATGGCCACGCAGGGCTGAGATCATGAATGTGTCGGAAAAAGGCAGTGCTGCGTTGAGCGCGGCGGCGAGGTCGAGAAGTCGCGGCGGCTCGACCGTGTCGATCTTATTCAAGACGAGGATTTTCACCGCGCGAACTTGCCCGAGGCCCGCGAGAATGGCGTCGACCTCCTCGTCCCTGCCCTTTCGCGCATCGACAAGCAAAGCGACCGCGTCGGCGTCCCCGGCGCCGCTCCAGGCTGAGCTCACCATCGCTCTATCGAGGCGCCGCTTCGGCGCGAATATGCCGGGCGTGTCGACGAAGATGATCTGTGCGCCGCCATCGAGGGCGATCCCACGCACCAGCGTGCGCGTGGTTTGAACCTTGCGCGAGACGATCGAGACTTTCGCTCCGACGAGCTGATTGATCAGCGTCGATTTTCCCGCATTCGGCGCGCCGATGAGAGCGACGAAGCCACAACGGGTCTTGACGTCGATGTCCGCGTTCACGCCACGCCCTTTCGGCTGATTTGTTCGATGCCCTCGCGGGAGATGAAATCCGCCGCGGCGGATTGTTCCGCCAAACGTTTCGCCGAGCCGCGCGCCACGGCAGGCGTAAAGCCCTGAATTTCGACCGCAATGGTGAATTCGGGCGCGTGATCGGGTCCCGAGCGCCCGATCTCGCGATAAAGCGGCGTCGGCAATCCCCGCGCCTGCGCCCATTCCTGCAAGGCCGTCTTGGGATCCCGCAAGGGCCGCCGCGGTGAGCGCATCCGGGCCTCGAAGGCCTCACGCACGACGCCTTTGGCCGCCGCGTAGCCGGCGTCGAGAAAGATTGCGCCGATGATCGATTCGCAAATGTCGCCGAGGATCGCGGTCTTGGTGAAATCCTCCTGCCTTTCGCTTTCGCCGAGGCGAATAAAGGCTTGCGTCCCCCATTCGAGCGCGACCTCGGCGCAAGTCTCTTTGCGGACGAGATCCGCGAGGCGGCGCGACAATTCGCCTTCCTCCGCGGAGGGAAAGGACTCGTAGAGCATTTCCGAAATGACAAGCCCGAGCACCCGATCGCCGAGAAATTCGAGCCGCTGATAAGTTTCGCGCCGGGATCCGTTCACGGCGCTCATATGGGTCAAGGCGGCGTTGATGAGGCCGCGATCGGCGAATCTATGGCCAATGCGGGCCTCCAGCGCGCCGACGTCCAGAGCCTGTCGCGTCATCCTAATTCACTGGCTTCAGCATCCGGCCGAACCGCACCGTCCACGGCCATTCCCAGACCGCCCAGAAAGGCCCTTTGATGGACCAGAAGATGACCTCCGCCCGTCCGACCAAATTTTCAAACGGCACATAGCCGACGCCGTTCTCGTCCGGCGAATAGCGGCTGTCGGTGGAATTGTCGCGATTATCGCCCATCATAAAGTAATGCCCGGGGGGCACTTCATAGACTTCGGTATTGTCCTTGAAGCCCGTATCGCCTTGAATTTCGATGATCGTGTGCTTCACTCCGCCCGGCAGGGTCTCCTCATAGGTCGGAACATCGGTTTCACGACCGTAGAAATCTTCCGTGTGGGCCTTGGCGATCGGCTGGCGCGGCGTGATCTCACCATTGATATAGAGACGGCCCTCGCGCATTTGGATCCGGTCGCCGGGCAGGCCGATCACGCGCTTAATGTAATCCGTCTGACCGTCGCGCGGCAGCTTGAACACGACCACATCGCCGCGCTTAGGCGGCGAAGCGAAAATGCGGCCGGAGAGCAACGACGCGGGCAGACAATAAGATCTGACTTCGGTCCTGGAATCCACGAATATTTGCTTGCCGACGTCCAAAACATTCGGGACGCAGGGGAATGAATACCTGGAATAGCCGTAGGCATATTTGGACACGAAGAGATAATCGCCGATCAGCAGGGTCGGGATCATCGAGCCCGAGGGGATGTTGAAGGGCTGGAACAAGAAAGTGCGGACCACGAGCGCGATGAGAAGGGCCTGCAGCGCGACTTTCGCAGCATCGCCCCAACCGCCTTCCTTTGCGCGATCCGCCTCGTCGCTCTTTTCCTTCAACCGCACTGGCTCACTCATCTTGGTTATCTTTCTCGAGCATTTTCCATCGAAGCCGAGGCCGCATCAAGAACCGCCGCGGCAAACGAAAGTCTGTGTTTTAAAGGCTCGGCCGCCCGCCGCTATTCGATTGTGCGCCGAAATGGTGCGGACTTTGCTTAGGGCGCGCCGTCGGACAGAATAGCCGCTCATTACCATGCGACGAAACGCGGGTATAGAGCATGCGTTGAGGGCCAAAACCACGCGCGGCGGATCAGAAAAAAGTGAAGCCGGCCATAGGCCAAGGTTTTCCTCACGCCCGTTCGATCCGTTTTCTTCCAAACGGCGGATCGTTTGATCCACAATTATCTTGATCTCAAGGGCCGGCGTCGCTCGGCGCTCCGTCGACAATGGCCGCGTCTTCCAACGCCTCGATAATGACCTGCGCTTGCGCTAGCGGATATTCGTCGGTCAGGGTCAGATGAATAATTGCGCGGCGTCCCGACGGCGTCAATTTGGCCAACCGGGCCGCGGCGCCCCCCGTCAATCGCATCGTGGGCTTGCCTGACGGCAAATTAACGACGCCCAATTCGCGCCAGGCGACGCCGACTCGCAGCCCCGTGCCGAGGGCTTTGGCGCAGGCCTCCTTGGCGGCGAAGCGCTTGGCGTAGGAGGCCGCCCGCCCCGTCCGGCCGTCGGATTTTCGCCGCTCGACCTCAGTGAAGCAACGATTGACGAATCGCTCGCCAAAGCGGTCTAGCGCACGCTCGATGCGCCGAATATCGCAAAGGTCATTGCCGAAACCAATGATCATTCGCTCAATCCGAATCGCTTCGCACGACGCAAGTCCGACCGGCGTCCATGGCCGCGCGCATCTTTTCCACCGCAGCGCCGAGCCCAATGAACACCGCTTCGCTAACCAAGAAATGGCCAATGTTGAGCTCGACGATCTGCGGCAAGGCCGAGATGATCCGGGCGGTGTCGAAATCCAGCCCGTGCCCGGCATGGCACTCGATCCCGCGCGCTTCCGCGTGGGCCGCGGCGGACTCGATCCGCGCGAATTCGCGCGCCGCCTTTGCGGCGTCGCCTTCGATCGCCGCGTTGCACCAGGCGCCGGTGTGAAGCTCGATTACCGGAGCGCCGATCTCCGCGGCCGCGTCGATCGCCTCGATCGCAGGCTCGATGAACAACGAGACCCTGACGCCGGCGCGCGCCAATTCCGACGCGAAAGGCTTCAAATAATCATGGCCTCCGATGACGTCGAGGCCCCCTTCCGTCGTGCGCTCCGTCCGCTTCTCGGGAACGAGGCAGGCCGCATGAGGCTTGGTCTTGAGGGCGATGTCGAGCATCTGGTCGGTCGCCGCCATCTCGAAATTGAGCGGCTTGAAGATCGTGGCCTTGAGGCGCGCCATGTCCTCGTCGCGAATATGGCGGCGATCCTCGCGGAGATGAGCGGTAATGCCGTCGGCGCCGGCCTCGATCGCCAAGAGCGCCGCACGAAGCGGATCAGGAACGGCGCCGCCGCGCGCATTACGCAGCGTCGCGACATGATCGATATTGACGCCCAGGCGCAGGCGGCGCGGGTTCGGCATGAAGCTCGGCCTTCGATCGGAGCAGGGTTAGCCGCGCGGCGGCGAACCGCGCTGGCCGATGCGGCGTTGGTTATCACGAAAACACGCGGGACCGCCATCCGAACCGACGGGCGCGCGGCTCTTCGTCCGGGTCTTCCGATAAAGCCCCTTCGTTCTGCGTCTCGAATAGGCGCCGGTAGACCCCGCCCGGCTTCGCCACGAGTTCTTTGTGGGTTCCGTCCTCGATGATGCGGCCGGCCTTGAAGACGAGAATCCGATCGAGGCGTTGAACCGTCGACAGGCGATGGGCGACGACGATCGTCGTGCGTCCGGCCGATAAATGGTCGATGGCGTCGCGGATCAAGGCTTCCGAGACGGAGTCGAGGCTCGATGTCGCTTCGTCGAGGACGAGGATCGGCGTTCCCGCCAGGATCGCGCGGGCGATCGCCACCCGCTGCCGCTCGCCCCCCGAAAGCTTGACGCCTCGCTCGCCGACAAGAGTCCGGTAGCCCGCCGGCAGAGCCTCGACGAAAAGATCCGCATGCGCGAGCGTTGCGGACTCCGCGATTTCGGCAGGGGTCGCGTCCGGCCGGCCATAGGCGATATTTTCGGCGATCGAGCGATGAAACAGCGCCGGATCTTGCGGGACAAGGCCGATCGCTCGACGCAAGCTCGCCTGAGTCACCCCGGCGATGTCCTGCCCGTCGATCAAAATTCGTCCGTCGTCCAGATCGTAAAGACGCTGCAACAGCTTGACGAAGGTGGACTTACCGGAACCGGACGGCCCGACGAGCCCGACTTTCTCACCTGGCCGAATTTCGAGCGAAAGACGATCGAAGAGAAGCCCTGCCCCAGCGGCATAGCCAAAGCTCGCCTTGTCGAAAGTGATTTCCCCACGCGACACGATGAGCGGCCTCGCGCCCGGCATGTCGTCGACATGAGGGGCCGTCTCGCAGAAGGCGGCGACATCCTCCATCTCGTTCAAGGCGCGCTGCGCATTGCGGACATGCTGGCCGATGTCGCGTAGATAGCCGCGCACCAGGGCTTGAACCGAAACGAGGCTCGCCATGTCGCCGGGCCCAACTTCGCCGCGCGCCCAAAGCCAAATTCCAGCGCCGAGCATCAAGACCTGCATGCCGAGCAAGACGCCGGATTGCGCTATTCCCGCATAGGCGCCTCGCCGCCAGGACACGAGGGTCCGCGCCTTCCAGGCCGCCGTCAGCCCGGCGAAGCTCGCCTCCTCCCTCGGCTCGGCGGCGAAAGCCTTGACCGCCGCATTGGCGGTCAGCGCATCGGCGAGAGAGGCGCTCATGCGCGAATCCAACGCTTGCGCGGCGCTGCTCGCAGGCGCGACCCAGGCGACCGAAAGCCCGATGCTGACGGCGAGATAGGCGAAAATGGACAGAGTCACCAGGACGCCGAGCATGGGCCAGCGCGCGAGAAAGATCGTGCTGATCGTCAAGATCACGATGATGGCCGGCGCGAATTGAAAGACCATGGCGTCGGTGAATGTGTCGAAGGCCCACATGCCGCGCGTGATCTTGCGGACCGTCGCGCCCGCGAAGGAATTCGCGTGCCAGTCGGCGGAAAAACGTTGAACTCTGGCGAAGGCCTCGCCGACGAGCGCAGACATCGCGTCGGCCGTGAAGCGGATGATGATGAACTCGACCGCGCTGCGCAAAATCTGGAACGCCAGAACGATGCCGAGAAGCCAAGCCAGCGCCTCGATCACGCGCCCGACGTCGCGGACCTCAGCGGCCACGGCGTCGACGAGATGGCCAGCCGCGAAGGGCGTCGCTACGTCGATCAAGGACGAGGCGATGCGCAACACGACCAGGGCCGCCAACAGCCGGGGGCTTCTGCGCCAATAACGCCAGACGAAGCGCAGGACCTGCGCGAATGCCGATGCGGACATGATTCTGCGCGAGGGCTCGTCGCCGCCGCGATCCCGAGACGACCTCCATGCCGCCGCGCGTCGGACGCGCCGAAAGCGACATGAGGATGAAGATGAATGAATGGCCGGAGCGAATTCTCGCCACCGGAGCGCCAATGGCCGCGCGCGCAGGGCGCCGCTCACATTTTGTTGAGCTGGAGCATGTCACGACCGGAATTGTCGAGCAATTTTTTCGTGATCGCGCGATTGCGCAGCAATTCGGCGGCCCATCGCGTCGCGCTGAGGCCGCGAAATGGGCGAATCAGCCCGCACGGGCTCTGTTTCGCTGATCTGCATCAACGAGTCGCTCCCTGATCGAGTCTTTCTTGAAGCGCTCAATGAGCGCGGAGTCCAGGAGGGCGCATGTTCAGAAAAATTCTCGTCCCAATCGACGCCGCCGAACCGACGCTCGCCGAGCTTGGCGTCTTTCTCGCCGCGCAATTGACGGCCCTGAGCGACGGCGCCGTCCGCATGATTCATGTGTTTCCAGAAATTCCCTATAGTTTTCAGGAATTCCTACCGCCGCACGTAGGCCCGGAGCGGGAAAAGGCCGTCGTCTCGCTCTTCGAGGATCTCGCGAAAAAGGCCAATATTCCCGAGGGCCGCTTCACACATATCCTGCGCACCGGAGCGGCCTATGACGAGGTCCTCACCGAAGCCGAGGAATGGGGCGCCGATCTCATCATCATCGGATCGCATAACCCCTCGATGAGCACTTATCTCCTGGGCTCCAACGCCCAGAAGATCGTGCGCCACGCCAACTGTTCCGTCTTGGTCGTGCGGCCGCATAAGGAACATCCGGGCGCGGTCTCCTGGCTCACGCCGCCCTTCGCCTCCTGACGACCGGGGCTCACGCCGAGTTCACCGAAGCCTGCGCCGCAAAGCTGGGGCGCCTGAGCCGCGAATCTCGTCAAACCGACCGCGCCGACGCGCGCCTTCCGAAAATCGCCTGGACTCGGCTAGGGGCGCGAAGCGTCTGTCCTTTCAAGCTGATTGATTTCACCTGCAGGGCCCCTTTTGGCGCGAAAAGATCGTCCGCCGCCACGATCTCCCCATGGCGCGCCTCGAGTCCCAAGATCGCATAGGCCGTCGAGAGCATGCGCGCGGCCGAGCCAGTGTACCAAGACCAACCGCCCCGGCCCGAATAGCCGCCTCCGTCGTAAATATCGGCCGGCTGCTGATGCGGGGCGAGGCCATAGACCGCGAGCCGATCTCCCTCGGTTTTTCCAATCGGAGAGATCTTGGTCCAGCATGTAAGGGCGCGCGCCTTGAGGCGCGCCGCGAGCGCTTGATCGCCGGCCTGCATCGCAAGCTCCGCGAGGCGCACATAGGCGTCGATCGTCCATGAGACGCCATGGGAATATTGGCCGCCATTCTCGCGCACGCCTGGCGGATAATCGGCGATCCGGCCCGGATAAGGCTCGGAACATTCATCAAATGGCGGATCGAGGAGAAGAATGCGATCCGATTTTTCGAGATGCTCGAGCCCTTGCTCAAGGGCTTGGAGCCCGCGCTCGAAATCGACTGCGCCCGAGAGGATAGGCCAGGCGGCCGTCATCGCGCTCTGCGGATCGAGGACGCGGCCCATGTCGTCGAAGGCGAGCGCATAGCGATCGCCGAGCCAAGCCTGCTCGAGCGCGCGCGCGAGCCTCTCCGCCGCGCCGGAATAGAAGCGCGCCGCCGCTTCGTCTTGCTTGCCGCGCGCGATCTCGCTGAAGCTCGTCAGCACGTCGTGAAGGAAAAATCCCATCCACACGCTCTCGCCACGCCCTTTGACGCCGATGCGGTCGATGCCGTCGTTCCAGTCGCCAGAGCCGATGAGCGGCAGGCCATGCGCGCCCATATGGGCAAGCGAATAGGCGATGGCGCGCCGGCAATGGTCATAGACGTCGCCGCTCTCGCGTGAGGCGCGCGGCGCGATGAAAATATCCGACGCACCTTTCGGCACGGGCGGACCCTCGAGATAGGGGATATTTTCATCGAGCAGGGAGTGATCCCCCGTCGCCGCGAGATAGCGCGCGACCACATAGGGCAACCAAAGATGCGGATCGGAGGCGCGCGTCCGCTGCCCGACGCCGGTGCGTCCATCGGGCGCCGCATGCCACCATTTCAGCACGTCGCCTTCCGGAAATTGCTGGCCCGCGTGAAGCGCGATCTGACGGCGCGCAAGAGTCGGATCCAAAAGCAGGAAAGGCAGCACGTCTTGAAGCTGGTCGCGAAAACCGGTCGCGCCGCCGCGCTGGTTCGGCCCGGTTCGTCCCCAAAGCCGCGAAGTCAAGACTTGGTAGGGAAGCCAATAATTGACGAGGCGGTCGAAGGCCGGATCATTGGTCTCAACTCGCACCACGTCGAGCCGATCTTCCCACCACGCCTTAGTCGCATGAAGCGCCGCGCGCGCGGCGACCGGATCGCGCAGATCGCTCGCAACCATTGTCGCATGATGGCGCGAAGCCGCCTGCCCGAGCACTACGGCGACGTCGATCGCCCCATTGGCCGGCACGGTGACCACGCCAGAAAAAGCCGCGACTCGGCGCCCATCGTCCTCGCGCGATCCGTCAGCCGCGCCGGTCTCGACCATGACTGGATTTGTGAGATCGCGGCCCTTGGAGCCGATGAAGCGGGCGCGCACTGTCTCGGTCGTCGCAGCGGTCAGACTCGTCGCGGCAAAGGCCCAACCCTGCTCATAATCATTGGCGGGATTTGCGAAGAGAAGCGCCTCAGACATCTCGTCGCGAACGGCATGGATGAGCCCCTGGCTTTCGGCCGGACTCTCGGCGAGCGCGATGTCGAAATAAGGCGCGATCCGAAAATCCTTCGGCTTGCCGGTCCTATTGCGCAAGGTCAGCATGCGCACGTCGGAGGAATCCGACGGCAGCACGAAAAAGGTCAATTCCAGCTCGGTGTCTGGTCGCGAATTGCGGAATGTGACAAAGCCTAGCCCATAGACCACCTCGTAGCGCGCATCGGCGCGCCGGAATGGAATAGAGCCGGCAGCGTCGACCTCGCCGCTCGAGAGATCGACCACATAGATCAATTGACCCGGCAGCGAGGTCGGAACCGATTCGAAACGGAACGGCGTCAGGGCGTTCTGCCTGGCGTTGCCGGCGAAGGAATGGATTTCGCCGTCGTTTGAGACAATGGCGCCATGGCCGGTCGTGCTCGCCAAAACATGCGCCCATGGCCGAGGCGTGCGGGGCGTCAGGCGCAGTTCGTCGCCCGTCGGCGAGAAGGCGAAGGGCCAAGCGTTGGCGGACGGCCGTGGAAGCGGCTCAAGGGCGCGAAAATCCGCGCGCGCCGCCTGAAGCTCGTGCTCGTTCGGCGCGCCGACGCACAGATGTTTCGCGAGAACGCGGGCGGCGGCAATTTCCGTTCGTGCATGGCCATTAACGAAGATGATCTCGCGGCTGCCGCCCGCCGGCAAGTCGACGGCGATCGTGAGGCTCGCCGCAGGATCGAACGTGTAGAGCCCTCCTTGATCGTCGGGGCTGCGCCAGTGCTCGACTTGGAGGCCCTGCGGCCGTCGCAAATCGCCGGCCCCGATGAAGCGCGTGCGCGAATCCTCATAACCGAGCAGGGAAAGCCCTTCGCCCGCCCCGGCAGCATGGAAAGCGACCTCCTTGGACATTCGCCCCGACGTTCCCGCGCGCAGAAGGCGGTTTCGCGCAAAGACGGCGTTGAGCGCGCTCACGAACCATGTCTCGACATGCATTGCGTTGAAGTCGGGATCGCGCAGATAGGCGCCTGGCTCATGCAGCGCCAATTCCTGAAAGCTCGTCAGCAAAAGGCGCCGCGGCCGGCCGGAAAGCTCAGACAGACGCACCCGCCAGATCTCGACGCAGCCTTCCTCGGAAAGCGTGATCTCCGCCTCGGCGCGAACGCCGTCGAAACTATTGGCGATGCGCAGACGATCCGGCTTCGGCTGCTCGACGCAATAATCCGACGCCGCCGTTCGCGTGGGCTCGTAGCCGATGCTCCAGGGCTCGTCATCGCCGTCGTCGCGCAGGTAGAAGAAGCGGCCTCGGAGCTGCAGCGGATCCGTCGGACGGCGGGTGACGTCGATCGGATGGCCGCCTCTCGCAATGCCATTGCTCACAAAGCTGTAGCCGCGGCCGTCCGAAAGAAGCTCAAGGCCCATGAAGGCGTTCGAAAGCCCGAACCTCGCCGGGCCGTCGCTCACCGCATGGGGGACGCCTGACATCGCCGGCCCCCCCGGCCCGCGTCGGCTCCATCGCCTCGCGATGACGCCCGCCGCAACGCAAGCGCCGCCGAGCGCCAAGACATAGGCGCCGGCGAGCGCGGCCACCGGGGTCCCCATCGGCGGCGCGGAGGCGCGAATGGCTTCCGCCCCGGTCCAGGCGACGTCCCATTCCGCGCCGCGTGGAATGTAGAAGGGAATGAGCAAGGGCGCCCAAGTCGCAAAGCGCCGGATCGGATCGGGGATGATCCGGGTCCGAGCCGGGTGGCCGGCGAAACGCGCCGCCGCCTCGTCCGCCCGATCTCCGCCGATGAAGGTGAGATTCACCAAGGTGGCGACGCGCAATCCCATGTGGTCGAACCAAATGGCGACCCTGAGCCAATCATAGGCGAGAAGGCCGGTGAAGACGGCGAGGCTCGAAGACCGGAAGTCTTGCGCCGGCATGGCGAGATTCGCGAAGGTTGCGGCAACGGTGCGCACGCCGCCGTCCTGATTGTACCAAGTCGGATCGGGCGCCTGGCGCAGGAAAGAATTGATGATCGGCGCCATCCAAAGGCCCCAGCGCATCACTCGGATCGTCTGCTCGAACAGCTCCCTGAACCCCTCCATGCTGAAAAGCTTCTTCAAGGGCGAGAGACTGCGCTGGAACAACGCCGCTAGAATAAAGAAATTCACGCTGAACAAGGACGCCGCGATTGACCAGTTGATCATGCCCGAAAGGGATTCATTGTAGAAAAGCCGGACGCCGCCGCCGGTCGCGCCGAGATCGATCGGACCCCATTTGCTGAACCAGGGATAGATGATCGAATGGCTCACAGCGCGGCCGGAGTCCGGAAAGCTCAGCGCCGCATAGGTCCAGAATTTGGCGCCGACGACGTTGAGCTGCGCGGCGTCGAAATACCAGCCCAAGGCGCCGCCGACGAGGCCGCCGAGCAAGGCCGCGAGCGCATAAATGCGCCAGGACTCCATCACGCGGCGGCCGCGAAACGCATTGGCCGCATCGAAGACGAGATCGACTCCCGCAAAGGCGATCGCCCCAACGAGAAACAGCGCCAGAAAGCGGCTCAATCCGTCTTGCTCGGGCAAGCCGCCGAGCAGCGCCAGAGCCGCGCCCAGCCCAGCGACGACGCCGCGCAAATAGGAGCGCGGATTGCGATAGCAGTCGATCAGCCGTCCGAAGAAAGGCGGCGTGCCGTCGGAGCTGCCGACGATCGTCTTCGCCAACGGGAACAAAAGCGCACCGAAGATCGCGGCGCAAAGATAAGGAGCGCTTGCGGCAAGCCGGCCGAGCGCCGGCGCGCGCATGGCCGCCGCCGCGGCGAGAAGCAGGAAGACGAAAACGCCGCCATAGATCGCGCCTTTCACGAAACCATTATTCCAATGGCGATAGGCGGTGACGAAGATTGGCGGGGATCCTTCCAGGGAGTCGATGGCGAGCCCGGTCAGAACAAAGACGATCGCCCAGAGCCCCGCCTGGGCCAGAGCGGCGGACGTGACCGCCAGCACGAATTGAGCAAGGGCGCCCGCGTCGCCGGCCGCCTGAGGCAGGTCCGCGATCGCCGGCGTCAGCACGGCATGGGCCGCCGCGACGAAAAGTAGGGCGTGCAATCGCCGGCTGCGGAAAAGGCGCCCGGACATAACGAGGCAAAGCGCGCCCACGAGAATTTCGACGAAAGCGAAGAGGATGACGGCCCGCGCCAAGGTCACGCTCACGTCGATGGAAGCGATCGCACCGAATGCGAGCCATGAGCCGAGCTCTCGCATGAGCGCCGTCGAGCCGAGCGAAAGCAGGAGATTGAACAGAAGCGGCAGGATGAGAATCGATAGGCTTTCGCGAAGCGTCAAATGACGCTGGTTGCGCGCCTCTACGACGGCGGCGCTGGCGAAATAAAAGGCGCAGGCCGCCCCCGCGCCCGGCGCGGTCAGGCGCAAAAGGTCGAGCCAATGGGCCGGCAATTGCCAGATCGCGGCCGCATCGTCGCGGGAGGCGACGAAGGCGCCGATCACGCCGGCGTCGATCGCCAATTCGGAGAGCCTCGGCAGCTTCCCGGCGAAGCCCGCGTGCAAAGTCGCAAGCCCGCAAACGCCGAGCAGGACGGCGAGAAAGGCGCCGACGAGGGGCGGCGCGGCGACGCTGAAGACTACGGATGCGGCGAGGCACAGAATCCCGCCCGCGACTAGGCCTGCCGGGCGGGCCCGCTCGATGGTCATTGCCATGCTCATTTGGGCGCTCCTCGATTCGCATCGATGGTATCAGATCGAAGAAGGCGAAACCGCCGAGGCTGACGCAACCCCGCGTTGACGAGATCGCCCCGCCACGGAGGAGCGACAGAGGGCCCGAAAGGAGGCGCGCAACCGGCTGTCGCCTCTTGAGCCTACGCGAGACGTCTTCGGGCGGATCTCACACAGGAAAAGGCGGCGCCTATATGGCGCTCGAGCCCCTGCGCGGGGTTGACGCGTTGCGGCGCGGAGATCAGATTCCGCTCATGAGCCGCGCGCGCGATAGCTTCGAGATCACCTGCGACATTCTTCTTCGCGCCTATTCGATCGGCCTTTTTCCCATGGCCGAAAGCGCGGACGATCCCAATCTCTTCTGGGTCGATCCCGAGTTTCGCGGCGTGTTCCCCCTCGACGGAATGATCGTGTCGAGAAGCTTGGCCAAGGCCATCAGGTCCGACCGTTTCGAGATCAGGGTCGATCACGATTTCGACGCAGTCATCGAGGCTTGCGCGCGGGCGAACGAGGACCGCGACAAAACCTGGATCAACGCGCGGATCAAATCACTTTATCGCCAGCTTTTCGACATGGGCCATGTTCACACGGTCGAAGCCTGGAGCGAAGGCGAGCTCGCCGGCGGCCTCTATGGCGTTCGCCTCGGCGCCGCTTTTTTCGGCGAGAGCATGTTTCATCGCAAGACGGACGCCTCCAAGGTCGCGTTGATCCATCTCGCGGCGCGGCTGGCGCAGGGCGGCTTCCGCCTCCTCGACACCCAATTCATCACGCCGCATCTGGCCTCTCTCGGCGCCGTCGAGATTCCAAAGGAGGCCTATCGGCGCCGGCTCGCCGATGCGATCGCGGGACAAGCTCATTTCTGGACCTGGCCTAAGGACTATGTCGTGACCGGGCGCGAGGCGCTCGCAGCCCTGCCAAACTCAATGCGCTAGAGCATTTTCCGAAAAGGTCGATCAACTTTCGATCGGAGCGCGCGATAGCTTTAGCGCGGATCGAGCGGGCGATCCTCGTCGGCGAGCAAGCTCTCGAGCCTTGCGCGCTCGCGCGCGCTCAATGGAACGGAAGATGGAAGGCTCGGCCGCCTCCGGGCGAAAAAGACAATGGCCGCAGCGCCGCCGAGAAACGCCAGAAAAGGCCCTCCCCACAAAAGCCAGGTCGAAAGCTTGAAAGGCGGCTTCAGCAGAATGAAATCGCCATAGCGTTGGACCAGAAAGGCGCGGATCTGCGCGTCGCTGTCGCCGGCCTGGAGGCGCTCGCGCACCAGCAGGCGCAAGTCACGGGCGAGTTCGGCGTGAGACTCGTCGATCGACTCGTTTTGGCAGACCATGCAGCGCAATTCAGCCGACAGCGCCCGCGCCCGCGCCTCGAGCCTGGCGTCGCTCATGATCTCGTCGGGCTCGACCGCCATCGCCGCCAGCGGCGCGAGCATGAACAGAAGCGCGACGATGGCCCTCAGCGAAGACATCGTCATTCCGCCGGTTGCGGCAGCGCCGCTACCTTGCGGGCGCGGCGGGCGACGCCAATCCTGAAGCTTCTATCGCTCAAAGAGAGCCCGCCGCCGAAGGCCATGATCAAAGCGCCGATCCAGATGAGGGCGACAAGCGGCTTCCAAAAGATGCGGGCGCTGACCGCGCCATTCTCTCCGGGGTCTGCGATGCTCACATAGACCTGGCCGAGGCCCAGCGTCGCGATCCCCGCATCCGTCCGGCTCATGCGTCGCGCGGGATAAAAACGCGTGGCCGGCTCGATCACGGCCTTCACCCGTCCGTCCGCGCTTACAATCGTCTTGCCGACGATCTCGGTATAATTCGGGCCCGCGCGGGAAAAGAGACTATCGAGCGCCAGTTCATAGGCGCCGATCGCGACGCGACCGCCGGGCTTCATCACGAGGATCTTCTCCGCGCCCCAGCCGGTCGCCGCGAGGCCGAGCAAAGTCACGCCGAGCCCGGCATGGGCGAAAGCCGTCCCGAGCGCCTGCCGCGGCACGCCAAGCGCGCGGGAGACGACGGTTCCGACGTTGGCGCTGCTCGCGAAAACCCGCCGGCCGAGATCCGCGAAAGAGCCGACGATCACATAGACCGCGAGCCCGGACAAAAGGACGCTGACCACCGGGCCGCCTCGCCATGCGGCTATCGCAAGCGCGCAAACAACGCCCGCGCCGAACGCGACGGCGACGCGTTGCGCCGCCCCGATGAGGTCGCCGCGTTTCCAAGCGAGATTCTGGCCGATCGGCATCAACACGAAAAGCGGAACGAACAAAGGCGCGAAGGTCATGTTGAAGAAAGGGGCGCCGACCGAAATCTTGTCGCCGGTCAAGGCCTCGAGCGCCAGCGGATAGAGCGTGCCGACGAGGACCGTCGCGCAACAGGTGGTCAATAGGAGATTATTGATCACCAAAGCGCCTTCGCGCGAAATCGGGGCAAAAAGGCCACCCTGCTTCAGCCCGCCTGCGCGCAAGGCGAAGAGCGCGAGCGAGCCGCCAATGAAGGTCACGAGAATGGCCAGGATGAAGACGCCGCGCGTCGGATCGCTGGCGAAGGCGTGGACGGAGGTCAGGACGCCGGAACGGACAAGGAAAGTGCCGAGCAGCGACAGGGAGAAAGCGAGAATAGCGAGAAAGATCGTCCAGATCTTCAAGGCCTCGCGTTTTTCCATCACAGCCGCGCAATGCAGCAGCGCGGTCGCCGCGAGCCAAGGCATCAAAGAGGCGTTCTCGACCGGATCCCAGAACCAGAAGCCGCCCCAGCCCAAGGTGTAATAGGCCCAATAGGAGCCCATCGCGATGCCGAGCGTGAGGCAGATCCAGGCGACGAGAGTCCAAGGCCGCACGAAACGGGCGAACACCGCGTCGATGCGCCCGGTGATGAGCGCCGCCGCCGCGAAGGAATAGGTGATCGAAAGCCCGACATAGCCGAGATAGAGGAGCGGCGGATGAATGGCGAGCCCCGGATCCTGCAACAAAGGATTGAGGTCATTGCCTTCCAGCGGCGGCGCGCCGAGCCGCGCGAACGGATTGGACGTCAGCAGGATGAACAGAAGAAAAGCGCTTCCGATCCAGGACTGGACGGCGAGCACATTCGCCCGAAGGTCCTGTGGCATGGAGCCTGAAAACAGAGCGACCGCAGCGCCGAAGAGGGACAGCACCAGGACCCATAAAAGCATCGAGCCTTCATGATTGCCCCAGACGCCGGAGATTTTGTAGATCAAGGGCTTCGCGGAATGGGAATTCTCGACGACATTGACGAGCGAAAAATCCGAAACCACATGGGCGTAGGTCAAGGCGAAAAAGGCGTAGCCGATAAGGCCGAAAATAGCGATCGACGCCGAGGGCGCCACCGCCATGAGGCGGCGGTCTCCGCTCGCCGCGCCCCATGCGGGCAGGATCGAATTGACGAGCGCCAGCGCCAAGGCCAGGACGAGCGCGTAATGGCCAGTTTCCACGATCATCTGTTTCTCGCTTGCTGCGCGTCACTCATGCGACGTCTCGGCTGGAACAGCGCGACTGGAGGCGGCGTCCTGCGCCTCCTCCTTCCAAACGCCCTGCTTCTTCAACGCGTCGGCCACGTCGCGCGGCATATAGCGCTCGTCATGCTTGGCGAGAACGCTGTCGGCGTGAAACAGCTTGTCCTTGCCGAAGCTTCCCTCGGCGACGACGCCCTGCCCTTCGCGAAAGAGATCGGGCAATTGGCCCGCATAGAGGACCTCGACCTCCTGCTTGGTGTCGGTGACCGCGAAACGCGCCGTCCCGCCGTCCTCGCGATGGAGCGAGCGCTCCTTGACGAGGCCGCCTATGCGAAGCCTCGTCCCTGGCGAGGGCTGCTTTTGCGCCAACTCGCTCGGTCCATAGAAAAAGACGATATTGTCGCGTAACCCAACCAGCACAAGCGCGACGGCGAGACCGAGGGCGCAGCCCGCGACCGCGATCAGGACGAAACGGCGTTGCTTACGGGTCATGTTTTTCAGCCTTCAAGACCGAGCTCGCGCGCAAGCGCGTCGATCCGCCCGATCGCAGTTTCATCGGCGGCTAGGTTGCGCTTGGCGTCGCTGACGGCGGCGCGCGCCTTGTCCGATTCGTTCAAGACCGCATAGGCGCGCACGAGCCGCAGCCAACCATCGAGGTCTTGACCATTTTGAGCGAGGCGCGTCGCGAGACGCTCCACCATTCCCCGAATGGCCCCTGCCCGCTCCGTCTCGGGCATGGCCTCGATTTTTGCGGCCAATCCCGGCGAAGCTCGTGGTCCCGCCTGCGTCTCGGCGTCTGCTCCGGCGGGGGACGCGCCGTCCGGAAGCGCCGCGACACGCTCGCGCAACACCCGCGCCCAGGGCGCGTCGGCGGGCGCTTCGGCCAGAAGCGCGCTCCAGATTCGCCGCGCGCTCGCTGCGTCGCCGTCCTGCTCGGCGGCGAGTCCGAGAAAAAAGCGCGGCTTGGCGAGCGAGGGCATTTTCGCGGAGGCCGTCTCGAAAGCCTGGCGCGCCTCACTATCGACGGCGCCATTTGCGGCGAAGACCCGCGCTTCGCCATAAGCGGCGAGCCTCTCCGGCGTCTCGCCGAGGAGACGAAGCGACTCCGAATAGGCGCGAACGGCCTCAGACGCTCGGCCCATGCTGAGATAGACCGGCGCCAGCACCTCATAGGCGCGCCCATCGTCAGGATGCTGCGCCAAATGCGCTTCGATCTTGGCGACCGCCGCCATCAATTCGTTTCGCTCAGGCGAAGCGGCGCGACGCGCCTCGAGCGGAAGATCGGGCAAAGTCGGGCTGCCGATCATCCAATAGAGGCCGATCGCCAAGGCAGGCGCGGCGAAGGCGGCCGCCGGCACGGCGAAACGCCCGATGGAGCCGCGCCCCTTGGGCGGCGTCCTAGCGGGCGTTTCGGTCGCCATCAGGCGGCGGGCGGCGTCAGCTTTCACAGACTCCACGTCATCGGCGGCGATCAGGCCCTGCGCGGCGTCACGGTCGATTTCCGCAATCTGCGCCTTATAAAGCGCGACCTCGGTCGCGCCCTGCGACAAGCCGCGAGGCGTCTTGATCAGCGGCCACAGGATGCTGAGGGCCGCTGATCCGGTCAGGAGCGCAAAAATTAGCCATAGCATGAGGCCCTTAATAGTGATTGCCCGGCGCCTTGCAAAGGCCTTTCAGCTACGTCGACCGCCGAACTTCGGAGACGCCATGGGCAAGCCTCGACTCGGCGAAAAACCAGCCTCCGGCCGCGGAAAAAAGAAAATATTTTTGCGCTCAGCTCCGCTCGGCTGCGGCTTCCGCCAAAGGCAGCCTCAGCTCCGCCCTCAGCCCCCCCGTCGGATTGGAGCCGAGTTCCAGGGCGCCGCCATACATGGAGGCGAGATCGACGACGATCGAGAGGCCGAGGCCGGAGCCCGGCTTCGTTTCGTCGAGCCGGCTTCCCCGCCGCAACGCCGCCTCGCGTTGCTCCTTTGCGAGCCCCGGCCCGTCATCGTCGATGGTCACGCGGAAGAACGTTCGCCCGGCGACGTCCGTAACAGGCTCCGCGACGACGCTGATCGTGATCTCGCGCGCCGCCCATTTGCCGGCGTTGTCAACAAGATTGCCGATCATTTCCTCGAGATCCTGGCGCTCGCCGAGGAAGCGGATGGAACGCTCCGTCGTCGCCGAGAAAACTATGGCCCGCGCCGCGTAGATTTTCTCGAAGGTTCGAAGAAGCGCTTCGACCACCGGCGCCACCTCGGTCGCGCCCGTCAATGTCCCGGCGCGCACGGCGGCTCGCGCGCGATCGAGGTAATAGGAGACCTGATCGCGCATGATCAAGGCCTGCTCCTCGACCTTGCTCGCAAGCGTTCCCTGATCGACCGCGGCCTCGTTCATAATAACGCTCAGCGGCGTCTTCAGGGCGTGAGCGAGATTGCCGACCTGAGTGCGGGCCCGCTCGACGACCTCGCGGTTCGCGGCGATGAGAAGATTGAGCTCGCCTGCGAGCGGCGCGATGTCGCGCGGAAAATCCCCTTCGATCATTTCCCTCTGACCGCGCCGGATCGCCACGACGGCCCTTCGCAACCGGCGCAACGGCCGCAAGCCGTAGCGGAGCTGGATGATCGAGGAGCCGATGAGCGCGAGCGCCAGCAGGCTGAAGGCGACGACGAGATCGAGCTCGAAGCGCGCGATTTGGGCGTCGAGGTCCTTTGTCGTCGCCGCCACTTGGACCAGAAAAATTCCGTCGTCGCCAGCGTCGATCACCCGCTCGAGCATGCGCAGCGGGCGATCGTCGGGACCCTTGACATAGCCGCGCCTCGCGCCGCCGAGGCCCGCCTCGACGCCTTGCTCGGAGAGACGCGGCAGCTTCGCGGCGAAGAGCGAGCGCGAGCCCCTGATCAGCGGCTTTTCGCTGTCCAATCGGGTGATCTGCCAGTACCAACCCGACAGGGCCAGCTCGAACTGGGGATCGCTAAGTTCGTCGGGGTCGAGGCGGACGGCCTCGCCGGGCGTCGCGATCTCGGCCACGAGCGCGCGCAAATAGACTCCAAGCCTTTCGTCGAAATTATCCTCAGCGCCCCGCTTATAAATCGTCGTAAGGGCGAGCCCGGAGACGAGCAGAATGACGAAGCTCAGGACCGTAGCCGAGAAGAAGAGCCGCTTCGCGATAGAGTCCCTAGATATTCTCAAGCCCGGCCGTTTCGGGCTCGCGCCGACGGCGTCCCCGTCCATGTTTGCGCCAGGCTCTTTCGCTGTTTGCATGTCGTCTTCGTGTCTGGGCTTGTGCAAGCGGAACGCTTCTCGGTGCGCTCGTCACTGGACGGGACGACGCGTAACAGGGATGCGTCCGCGCGTCTCGCCGCGCAATCGACGCCGCCATTTCGCCGTTTAGCTCTTGCCGGCCCGGTCTTTCGCCTCCCCGTCCTTCGTCTCGGGCGCGGCGAGAAGATAGCCGAGCCCGCGCACGGTCTGGATGATGTCGACGCCGATCTTTTTTCGCAATCGCGCGACAAAAACCTCGATCGTATTGGAATCGCGGTCGAAGTCCTGATCGTAGAGATGCTCGACGATCTCGCCGCGCGACACGACTCGCCCGGCGTGATGCATCAGATAGGACAGCAGCCGATATTCATGCGAGGTGAGCTTGATCGCGTTGCCCTCGACCGAAACCCGGCCGGCGCGGGCGTCAAGGCTCACGCCGCCGCAGCTAAACTCGTTGCTGGCGTGGCCGGCGGCCCTCCGCAAGAGCGCCCGGAGCCGCGCCAGGATCTCCTCCATGTGAAAAGGCTTGGCGACATAGTCGTCGGCGCCGGCGTCGAAACCCTGGACCTTGTCGCCCCAACGGTCGCGTGCGGTCAGGATTAGGACCGGCATGATGCGGCCGGCTTTGCGCCAGTCGGAGAGGACGGAAATGCCGTCCTTTTTCGGCAGGCCGAGATCGAGCACGACCGCGTCGTAAGGTTCGGTGTCGCCCAGGAACCCGCCTTCCTCGCCGTCGAAGGCGCGGTCGACAGCATAGCCCGCAAGCTCCAGCGCGGCGACGATCTGCCGATTGAGATCCTTATCGTCCTCTACCACGAGCAGGCGCAATATTTCGACCCTAGCTTGAGTTAAGGACGCTCAGTCTTCACTTTTAGAACCGACGACCTTGCCGGTCTTCGCGTCAATGGAAATATGAAGGACTCGTCCATCATGGCGCAGCAAGCTGATTTCATAGACGAAATCCTCGCTCCACCGACAAAGCTTCGCCCCGATCGCTTCAGCTTGCATCTTCGCCGCGACGCTCCGCATCAGATGAAAAGGCTCCGACAGCCCGAGCGCCACGATCTTGTCGCGAGTCTCGGCGGTCGAATAACATAGGCGCGGCTGTGCAGGCTCCGCTCCGGAGGCGAAGCCGGCGCCGGCCGCGACGAGGAGCAGAATGAGGATGTTCATCAATCGAGGCTGGCGCCGCGCAAATGAATGCGGAATGAATAATGTCCACATGAAGGCACATTTTCAATGGACGGAACGCCTTTGCGCCGCGCCGCTAGGTCTGGTTGGGCTGCTGCTTTGGCTGCTGCCGACATCTGCCGCCGCGCTGGTCGGACCCGCGCGCGAATCGACCGATCTCGCGCCTTATGTCGTGGTCGTGCTGAACCGCAATGGGACGAGCGCGAGCTTTTGCACCGGAAGCGTCATTGCGCAAGACGTCGTTTTAACCGCCGCCCATTGCGTGTCGACTCCTGATGACACGCGGATTTATTTGGCTGGCGCGGACAGCCGACCAATAATGCTGGAGGTCGCTTCGGTCGCCATAAATCCAGGCTATCGGCCAGACGCCATCAAGCGACGACTCGTCTCGATCGATCTCGCGCTTTTGCGTCTCGCCGAGCCGCTTCCCACGTCTTTCGCCCCAGTCGAGCTTTCGAAATCGGCGAAGGCCGCTGTCGGCCAATCTTTCCGCATCGCGGGTTTCGGGGTGGCGTCGGAAAATGCCGGCGGGACCGGCGGGGTCCTAAGGCAGGGCGTGCTTGTGGCGAGCGAGCCGCGATCCGCCATCCTGCTCTGGCTGACGGATCCGAACCGCGCCGGCCTCGGCGGCTGCACCGGAGATTCCGGCGCGCCCGTCTTCACGAAAGACGCTCCGCTCCTTGTCGCGGTCGCGGTCTGGGCCAAAGGCGACCGCGGCCATTTATGCGGGGCCTTGACCCAAGCCGCCCTCGTCGCGCCGCAGATGGATTGGGTCCAGAACGTCCTGCGCGCTTGGAGCGCGCTCGGACGCCCCGCGCCATAGACCGCGGCGCCGGCAATCGCTCAGAAGGCAGAGACAGATGCGCTCGCGAACCGGCCGTCGCGCCTTTACACGCGCCGAGCAGATATGAAACATGTCGCCGTTTCTTTGGCGCTAGCTCCAGCCGCAGATCGCGAGGCCGGAGTTTCTTTGACGCAAGGACCACCGAAATGAGCGCAAGCGCTGGCAATTCGCTTTTTGTTTCGACGGCTTGGCTCGCCGAGAATTTAGACGCGCCGGATCTCGCGATCGTCGACGGCACCTTCTTCATGCCCGACGAAAATCGCGATGCGCGGCGCGAATATCTCGCCGGGCATATTCCCGGCGCGGTCTTCTTCGACATTGACGAGATCGCCGATCATTCGACGGCGCTTCCCCACATGTTGCCGAGCGTCGACGTCTTCGCCGCCGCGATGGAGGCCCTTGGCCTCGGCAACGACCAGCGCTTTGTCGTCTATGACGCCACGGGCCTTCCCGGGGCGGCGCGCGTCTGGTGGACTCTACGCGTCTTTGGCGCGAGGGACGTGAAGCTCCTGTCCGGCGGCTTGCCGCAATGGCGGGCGGAGGGACGGCCGCTCGAAACCGGCGCGCCCTCTCGCGCGCCTCGCGCTTTCGCGGCGCATCTGGACGCCGTGGCGGTCCTCGACGCCGCAAAAGTGAAAGCGGCCAGCGAAAGCGGCTCAGCGCAAATCGTCGACGCGCGCGCAGCGGCGCGCTTCAAAGGCGCAGTCCCCGAGCCGAGAGCCGGCTTGCGCTCGGGCCATATCCCCGGCAGCCGCAATCTGCCCTGGCGCGAAATCGCGGCGGACGGCGCGATCAAGCCCGCGGACGAGGTCAAAGCGGCCTTCGTCGCGGCCGGCGTCGACCTCACGCGTCCCATCATCACGACCTGCGGCTCCGGCGTAACGGCCGCGGTCCTCCTGCTCGCCTTGGAGACGATCGGCAAGACCGGCGTCGCGCTCTATGACGGCTCCTGGAGCGAATGGGGTGGCCGCGACGATCTTCCGATCGCGATAGGCGATTGAGCTTTGCTTCACGGATGAAATTTATCGACAGGCGACAATGCCGTCGACGTTCAAAAAGCCGTGCGCTCAGAGGGGAAATCGCTTGACGCGACAATAGGCTGCGCTAGCATATCTTTAAGCGCGAGCGCCTTGAACCCTTTCTGGCTTTTACGCGTTCGCAGCCTAAGTGGATCGTTCGGCGATCGTCGGACGAAGCTTGATCCAACGCCGGACCACGCGCGTTTTTCTCAGGATCGAGCCAGCAGGCCCCGAGGGGCTTCCACGCCGACCCCCGCCTTGGGGGAGACCATTCTCCTTTTCATAGCTTCGAAGCCGGGCTTGGCCATGGCACGCTCTCGGCTGACCATGCGGCTTAAAAAGGGAGAAATCCGCCTCGAGACTTAGGAGTGACGCACATGTGTGACTATTCGCTTGAAATGTATGCCTCTCGGCCTGCACGCGAGTCCGAGAAGTATGTCACGACCCGCTTCCCGTCGGGAAGCATCGGTCTTGCGGCCCCCGGCGATTGCACGACGGCGGTCTGTGTTCAGTATGACACTAAGCTCAAGCTCGAAGGAATTTCGAGCGACTTGCAAACCCGTCTCAGCGTTATGCCCAGCGAGCACGTCGTCTTCGCAAGGCTCGAGCATGGCGCTTATCGCGACGGGGTCAAGTTCGAGAATGGCAAGGAAATCTCGCTTCAGCTTCTCGGCTCGGGCGTCGGTGTGTCGCTCGTGGAGACGATTGCGGAACCGGCGCCGGCGCGCGTCTCTCGCGAGATTCTCGAAACTGTGGACTGATCGCGCGCTAAAACGCGACAATTGAGCTGCTCCATTGGTAGGTCCTTTGAACCCGTTCCGCGATCGACGCGGGACGGGCTTTTTTCAGCGCATATTTCGCCGAGCAAGCAAAATGATCTTCGCCGCTCACGGAGACCCGCCGGCGACGGCGGAACTCGAGGACCTTGGTCAATCGCCCCTTTCGGCGCGTGCGAGGAAACGTCATGACACGCCACGGCCCTGTGGAATTTTCGCGTCGACGATGGGTGGCGGAAAAGAACCTTCCACTTTATTGCTTTTGCGTGGCAGTTTTGCTCAGCAAGTGCTAAGAGCCGAAAAAGCGCTCAATTTCTGGTTCTCTGCACGTTCGGCTCGTCCGGATCAGCGGCGACCGTTCCAAGCAATAAAGAACCGATGAAGAAAATCGAGGCGATCATCAAACCATTCAAGCTCGACGAAGTGAAAGAGGCGCTGCAGGAAGCGGGAGTGGCCGGCATCACGGTCACCGAGGCGAAGGGCTTCGGCCGGCAGAAGGGCCATACCGAGCTTTATCGCGGCGCAGAATATATCGTCGATTTCCTGCCCAAGGTTAAGATCGAGGTCGTCGTCCCGGATAGCTTGGTCGACGCCGCCGCCGACGCTATTCGGAAGGCCGCCCAGACCGGCCGAATCGGGGATGGAAAAATCTTCATTTCAAATATAGAAGGCGCGATCCGAATTCGGACTGGCGAAACCGGAAGCGACGCCATTTGACGTTGCGGCGCCGCCGAATTCTGCGTTTCCACAGGCCTTCCCACCGGACACGACGTTCATTCAGACCATGAGGGACAGAAATGACGACCGCCAAAGATGTGCTGAAGTCGATCAAAGACAATGATATCAAATATGTCGATTTCCGTTTCACGGACCCGCGCGGCAAGTGGCAGCATGTCACTTTCGACGTTTCGCTGATCGAAGACGAGACGTTTACCGAAGGCGTGATGTTCGACGGTTCGTCGATCGCCGGCTGGAAGGCGATCAATGAATCGGACATGACGCTTCTACCCGATCCGAAGACCGCGTTCATCGACCCCTTTTTCGCCGCGCCGACCTTGGTGATCGTTTGCGACATTCTCGACCCGGCCAGCGGCGAGCCCTATAGCCGCGATCCGCGCGGCATCGCCAAGAAGGCTGAAGCCTTCGCCGCTTCCTCGGGCATCGCCGACGCCGCCTATTTCGGGCCGGAAGCCGAATTTTTCGTTTTCGACGACGTCCGCTTCAATACCGACCCCTACAATATGGGCTTCATCCTCGATTCCTCCGAGCTGCCGTCGAACACGGGAACGCCCTATGAGGGCGGCAATCTCGGCCATCGCATTCGTACGAAGGGCGGCTATTTCCCGGTGCCGCCGCAGGATTCGGCGCAGGACATGCGCGGCGAAATGCTCGCCGCCATGGCGCAAATGGGCGCCAAAGTCGAGAAGCACCATCATGAAGTGGCCTCCGCCCAACATGAGCTCGGTCTGAAGTTCGGGCCGCTCACGACCATGGCGGACCATCTCCAGATCTACAAATACGCCATCCATCAGGTCGCCCATAGCTACGGCAAATCAGCGACTTTCATGCCGAAGCCGATCTTCGGCGACAATGGCTCGGGCATGCATGTGCATCAATCGCTCTGGAAGGGCGGCAAGCCCCTCTTCGCCGGCAATAAATATGCGGATCTGAGCGAGGAATGCCTTTTCTATATCGGCGGCATCATCCGCCACGCCCGCGCCCTGAACGCTTTCACCAATCCGTCGACCAATTCCTATAAGCGGCTCGTGCCGGGCTATGAGGCGCCGGTCCTGCTCGCCTATTCGGCGCGCAATCGGTCGGCCTCCTGCCGCATTCCCTTCGCGACCAACCCCAAGGCGAAACGCGTCGAGGTTCGCTTCCCCGACCCGGCGGCCAATCCCTATCTCGCCTTCGCGGCTATGCTGCTCGCCGGCATCGACGGCATCCTGAACAAGATCGATCCGGGCGCGGCGATGGACAAGGATCTCTATGATCTGCCGCCGAAGGAATTGAAGAAGATCCCGACCGTCTGCGGCTCGCTACGCGAGGCGCTGAGCAATCTCGACAAGGACCGCGCCTTCCTCAAGGCCGGCGGCGTCTTCGACGATGATTTCATCGACAGCTATATCGATCTGAAAATGCAGGACGTGCTGCGCTTCGAGACGACCCCCCATCCGGTCGAGTTCGACATGTATTATTCCTACTGATCGCATCGGACGCGCGGCGGCTTCGCCCTCGACGATCCCGGATTTTCCGGGATCGTCTTTTCTCCTTTAGGCAAACGGCCGAACTCGAACGGACCTCGTTCGAACCCGCGCAGGCGAATCGTTCATCGAGCCGGCGCTTCAGCGGCCTCGCGGCAAGCCGCAAATTCAATCCGGCACGCGCAGGACACCTAGAGAGCGATTAAGGGGCAGACCCTTGCCGAAATTTTGAACTTGTTAATGTTTTTGTTTTGTTCTTTCTTTCGCGTCAATGCTTGGACTATAATTCCAAATATGACGATCGGCAGGTGCGGGAGATCCCATGGCTAATGGCGGCGGCGACCTTTTCGGAAATGCGGCGCGAAAGCAGCCCCCCGCCCGCCGCGACGGCAAGGCCGGCGGATCCCCGAAAGGCGAGGCGACCCAGCCCATGTCCGCCCCGCCGCGGTTGGGAACACCCGGAGAATCAGGCTACACAGCCGCCTCCATCGAGGTTCTGGAAGGGCTTGAGCCGGTTCGCCGTCGTCCCGGCATGTATATCGGAGGGACGGACGAGACCGCCCTTCATCATCTCTTCGCGGAAGTTATCGACAACGCCATGGACGAGGCCGTCGCCGGCCACGCCTCCTTTATCGACGTCCATTACGAGGCTTCGGGCGTTCTCGCGGTGACCGACAATGGCCGCGGCATTCCGGTCGATCCGCATCCGAAATTTCCCAAGAAATCTGCTCTCGAAGTCATCATGACGACACTGCACGCCGGCGGCAAATTCGACTCCGGCGCCTATCAAACCTCCGGCGGCTTGCATGGCGTCGGCGTCTCTGTCGTCAATGCGCTCTCTGAACAGCTTGAGGTCGAGGTCGCGCGCGGCCAGATTCTTTATCGCCAAACGTTCGAACGCGGGCATCCCAAGAGCAAGCTGGAGCAGATCGGCAAGGCGCCGAACCGGCGCGGCACGCGCGTGCGCTTCAAGCCAGACGAGCAGATTTTCGGCAAAGGCGCGCGCTTCAAACCGGCGCGCCTGTTTAAAATGGCCCGCGCGAAGGCCTATCTCTTCGGCGGGGTCGAGATCCGCTGGCATTGCGCGCCGGAATGGCTCGACTCTGGCGCTGAGACTCCGACCGAGGCAGTTTTCCGCTTTCCCGGCGGCCTCAAGGATTATCTCGCGCAAGACATTGACGGCAAGGAGCTCGTCATCGAGCCGATCTTTTCGGGCAAGGTCGAAAAGCCGGGCGGCCATGGCTCGCTGGAATGGGCGCTCGCCTGGCTCACCGCCGACGACGGCTTCGTTCATTCCTACTGCAACACCATTCCGACGCCCGACGGCGGCGCGCATGAGGCAGGCCTCCGGTCCGCTCTGCTGCGCGGCCTGAAGGATCACGCCGACCGGATCGGCCAGTCGAAGCGCGCAGCACCGATAGCGAGCGAAGACGTCATGGCCTCTTGCGCCGCCCTCGTCTCTGTCTTCCTGCGCGAGCCCGAATTCCAGGGCCAGAACAAGGGCCGGCTGATGTCCAGCGAGGCGTCGCGGATCGTCGAGAGCACGATCCGCGACGCCTTCGATCATTGGTTGGCGGCGTCGCCGTCCCATGCCGCCAAGCTGCTCGACTGGACGGTCGACCGAGCCGAGGAACGGCTCCGCCGCCGCGCCGAGAAGGAAGTCGCCCGCAAGAGCGCAAGCCGGAAGCTCCGCCTGCCCGGAAAGCTCGCGGATTGCTCGAATAATGCCTCACAAGGCTCTGAAATATTTATCGTCGAAGGCGATTCCGCCGGCGGCTCGGCAAAACAGGCGCGGGACCGCGCGAGCCAGGCCATCCTGCCGTTGCGCGGCAAGATCTTGAATGTCGCCAGCGCCACGCGGGACAAGCTCGCCGCCAATCAGCAACTCGCCGATCTCGTCCAAGCGCTCGGCTGCGGCGTCGGCTCGCATTACAAGGAGGACGAGCTTCGCTATGAGAAAGTGATCGTCATGACCGACGCCGATGTGGACGGCGCCCATATCGCGTCCCTACTCATCACTTTCTTCTATCGCCAAATGCCGAAGCTCATCGAGGCCGGCCATCTCTACCTGGCGGTTCCGCCGCTCTATCGCCTGACCCAAGGCGCGCGCCAGGTTTACGCCCGCGACGAAGCCCATCGCGACGAGCTGATCGCTAAAGTTCTAACTGGGAAGGGAAAGGTCGAGATCAGTCGATTCAAAGGCTTGGGCGAAATGCTTCCCGCACAGCTCAAAGAAACGACGATGGACTCCAAAAAGCGCAATCTTCTCCAGGTCGTCGTGCTCCCGGCGGATCGGGAGGACACATCAGACTCCGTCGAGCGCTTGATGGGCAATCGCCCAGACGCGCGCTTCGCCTTCATTCAGGAACGCGCCGCCTTCGCGAATGTAGCGGATCTCGTGGTGGTCTAAAGCAAGCGCGAAGGGCGATTGACGGCCGGGTTTCATGCGCTGCTCTAGGCTGAGACGAGCGAAAACGCGGTTTCCATCGAAGGCGGCCGGCGGCAAATGGCGTTTCGAGGAGGCCACTCCTTCCATTTGCGCGCCGGCCGACCCTACGGACCCAGGAGATGCGGCGGACCTGAGCACTCCGCAGGGCATTCGATAGTCAGTTCGCCGCCTGCGCAGATCTGCGCGGGGGCTCGGTTGAGACCTTCTTGCAGGAGCCTCTTCCACGCCGCCGGATTTCGTCTCGGCTCGGCGGTTCGACGTTAGCGCGCGGCGGAGAAAATGCAATCGGCTTGTTTGCTCCTGATGGTTGAACTTTCGTTAACCTAAATTCCGATTTGCAGCGCGGAAGCGGGAATTTCGCAGCCGTAGGAACAGCAGCCGAAGCACGCAGCGGCCTCCGCGCTTTTCGGTCTTGCATCTCGACGCCAACCTTTGCACATTGTTTATCGCCCAATTCGAATCGGCCGAATAGGCTCGGCGTCCTCCCTTGCGTGGAGGAATTGAGCATGCCCTCAGGAAAAGCGAGTAAGTCTCCGGCGGAGGCGGCTCCGCGCGTGTTTATCGGCAGTTCCCCAGCGATCCCGTCGTTCGTGCGCCTTCGCGCGACGCCGTCTTCAACACAGGCCTGCTTCTCCAGGCGGGACTCAGGGCGTTGCTGCCGGCGGCTGAACGGCAAGGCGTCGCCTTGCCCGGCGCGCCGTCGCCGAAAGATCCGCGGGAATTGCTCGAGGCTCAGGAAAATTACGAGACCGTCTTCGAGTCGGGAGCCGAGGCGACTGCGCAGCATAAGACTATCGCGGTGAAATCGATTGAATTGCCCGCTCGCCAGCTGAAGGACGCCGGATATGTCCAGTTTTCCACGGCCATGACCCATTTGCTTTGCGACGCAGCGCGGCGGGCGTTGAGACGCGCCCAGCCGATTTCGATCAATCGTGCAGATAGGTGCGCACGGTTTCAAGAAATTTGACGATGGAGATCGGCTTGGAGAGATAGGCTTCGCAGCCCCCGGCCCTGATTTTTTCCTCATCCCCTTTCATCGCGAAAGCGGTTACGGCGATGACCGGAATGTGGCGCAGCGACTCGTCCTCCTTGATCCATTGCGTGACCTGAAGGCCCGAAACCTCGGGCAATTGAATGTCCATCAGGATCAGATTGGGTTTGTGCAGGCGCGCGAGATCCAACGCCTCCAGGCCACTGCGCGTCTGCACCGTTTTGTAGCCATGCGCTTCGAGAAGATCGTTGAACAACTTCATGTTCAACTCATTGTCTTCTACGATCAGAATGCTCTTTTGCATCGAAGATCCCATTCCGCCCCGCGAGGCGGCGGACAAGCCCGCCCGGGACGATCCGATCATAGGTCCGAGCTTTAGCGAATAGAAATTGACGAAAGGGAAATCAGCGTCATGGAAAATGGATCAAGCCCCATTTCGCGGTCCAAATCCAGCCCGCTGACCAAGGAAGCAGCGGAATCCATCGCCATTGACGTCTTGACCTTCATCGGCGCCGAACGCGTGCGCCTCGAGCGGTTCATGACGCTGTCCGGCCTCACGCCGGAAGGACTGCGGGCGGCAGCCGAGGAATCCGGGTTTTTGGCCGCCGTGCTCGACCATCTCGCCGCGGACGAACCTATGCTGCTCGCCTTCGCCGCCAACGGCGGCCATGATCCGTCGATCGTCGCGCGGGCGCGCGAGCGGCTCGCCCCGACAACGGACGACCGATAGCTCTGTGAATTGGCGCGCATGGACCAGGCCTTTTGCCGCGATTGCCTCGTCGAGCAGCCGGCTGGCGCCGCCCGCTGCCGATCCTGCGGCTCGCCGCGAGTGGTCGCCCACCAGGAACTCGGCGCGCTGACCTTCGCCCATGTCGACTGCGACGCCTTCTACGCCGCGATCGAGAAGCGCGACGATCCATCTCTGCGCGATCGGCCGGTGATCATTGGCGGCGGCAAGAGAGGGGTCGTCGCCACCGCCTGCTATGTGGCGAGAACCTACGGCGTCCATTCCGCCATGCCGATGTTCAAAGCGCTGAAAGCCTGTCCGGACGCCGCGGTCGTCGCCCCGGACATGGCGAAATACGCCAGAGTCGCGCGGCAAATTCGCGCCCTCATGAAAGATCTCACGCCCCTGGTCGAGCCGGTCTCGATCGACGAAGCTTTTCTTGATCTCGCCGGCACAGAGGCGCTGCATCGCGCCGGCGCGGCGATGGTCCTCGCCGGCTTCGCCGCGAAGGTAGAGGCGCAGGTCGGCGTCACGATCTCGATCGGACTCTCCTATTGCAAGTTCCTGGCGAAAATCGCTTCAGATCTCGACAAGCCACGCGGATTTGCGATCATCGGGCGCGCCGAGGCCCAAAGCTTTTTGAGGCCGCGGCCCATCGGGCTCATTCCCGGCGTCGGAGCGAAGACGCAAGAGAGGCTTGCGCGAGACGGCTTTCGCTTGATCGGCGACCTCCAGCTGGCCGATGAGGCGGCGCTCTTCGCCCGTTATGGTGCGGAAGGCCAGCGGATGCGGCGGCTCGCGCTCGGGATCGACGCACGCAAGATCTCCACGGACCGCGAAACGAAAAGCATATCGGCCGAAACGACGTTCGAGACCGATCTCGGCGCGCTCGACGAGCTTGCGCCAATCCTCTACCGCCTCTGCGAGAAGCTCAGCGCGCGCCTGAAGCACGCGGGTTTGGGCACGCGCGCCGTGACTTTGAAGCTGAAGGGCGCCGATTTCAAATCCCGCACGCGCGCGCTTTCAGGGCTTGCGGCGACGCAATTGCCCAATCGCCTCTTCGCGCCCGCGCGAGAGCTTCTCGCGCGCGAGCTTGCGAGCGCGGGGCGCGAGGCGCGCTTCAGGCTGATCGGGATCGGCGCTAGTGATCTTTGTCCCGCGGCCGAGGCCGATCAGGGCGATCTCGTCGATACGGGCCTCGCGCGGGAAAAGGCGGAGGATAAAGCCATCGACAGCCTTCGCGCCAAATTCGGTCCACAAGCGATCGTCAAAGGCCTCAGCCTGCGTGCAAGCCGCAAAAGGCTCTAACGGCCCCTGCACGCAGGCCCAAAACTTTGATCTCAGGTCAAAACGGCCGATTTCATTGCAATTGGCGCAGGCGGCGCGCATCGAACCACGCACCTTAAAACCACTCGTCGCCGCGCGCCTTGCGAACCGCGCGATTAACAAGCCGCAGCGATTCCCATGCGACCGACGTGCGCCTTAATTCCCAAAACGGCTCGAGCTTACCGCCAAAGCCGAGATAGAAATCGACGGTCGTAGGCATGTAAAGTCCCAAGAAATCAAATGCGCGTCCCGCCTCATTGGCGTCGACGATTGCTTCAAATATGAGGGTCGACATCGAGCCGCTATGCGCATTCGGATGACGCGAAGATAAGAAGTAGTATGAGTAGTTCTTGTCGTTAGGGACAAACAGGACAGCTTCAGGCATTTTGTCTGATCGAAACGCCGCATAAATCCTTCCACACGTTCGCGCCAAACACTCATTGGCGAATACTTCGGCCTCAGGCCCTGTATAATCTCTCGGCGTCTCTCTCTTTTCCCGCAGGTGCGACCGATAGGCGACGAAAAACGAGGCGACGTCATATTCTCTAGCTACAGTGACATTGGCGCGATGGATGTCGGAACGCAGTTTTTTCTTGAACGACTGCAAAGCATGATCGCGATCTCGAAACCGCGCCACAAATCTGAAATTCGGATCGATCCGATTGAATTTGGCCTTGCGCGCAGCAATCGCCGCAAGCGGATCGTCAGTCATATAGTGGCAGGCATGCGAAAGCGGGACGCTCGCCAATAGCTTTGAATAAATCTCGATCTTCGTCGAATCCTTGAGTTTTTCCTCGATAAGCGGACCCTGGCTCACCGATGCGCGCATGACGTTTGGCGGAAGGCGAGTCACAAGCCCGAATTGCTTATGAAGCGAGAAGACAGGGATTGAGCCGCTCTCAACCTTGACAATCTCTACTTGAGGATCAGCGATTTTCAGCGCCCAGGGCGCATGAAAAAGATCTTCTGGCGTAAGGTCGTTTGCGAAGGTGGAATTAAGCATTTTCGCTATGCGTCGCAATAAACCCAATATGCGGCCCTACAGGCACGATCCCGGTCGGATTGATCTGTAGATGACTTTGATAATAGTGGCGCTTAATATGATCTGGATGAAAAGTCGAGGCGATTCCATCAATCTCATGCAGATCGCGAACATAGGCGAATAGATTCGGATAATCTGCGATCCGCCTGATGTTGCATTTGAAATGGCCGACATAGACGATGTCGAAGCGCAACAAGGTGGTCAACAGTCTGATGTCGGCTTCGGTCAGACGGTCGCCGCAAAGATAGCGGCGATCGGCGAGCCTCGCCTCCAGAAAGTCGAGCGTCGCGAACAAGGGGCCGATCGCCTCCTCATAAGCGGCCTGGGTGGTCGCGAAGCCGGCCTTGTAGACGCCGTTATTCACCGTGTCATAGATGCGTGCGTTGAGGCTGTCGATTTCCGCGCGGAGATTTTCAGGATAATAGTCTCCTGCGGCCGCGCCGACGCCGTCGAAGGCCGAATTGAACATGCGAATGATCTCTGAAGATTCATTCGAGACGATCGTCCGCTTTTCCTTGTCCCACAACACGGGCACGGTGACGCGGCCTGAGTAAGTCGGCGCTGCGGCGCGGTAGATTTCATAAAGGAACTGGGCATGATGGATCGGATCGCCAATCACGCCGTCGCCTTCCGCGAAAGTAATGCCATTCTCGCGCATCAGCCAATGCGCGATCGAAAGCGAGACGGTGCCAGCCAGTCCTTTCAGCTCGCGAAAGATCAAAGTTCGATGCGCCCAGGGGCAGAAATAGGCGCCGTATAAATGATAGCGCCCCGGCTCCGCCTTGAAGCCGCCCTGCCCCGTCGGACCCGGCGCGCCATCCGGCGTGATCCAATTGCGAAATCTCGCGGCGTCGCGCTCGAACCGGCCACCCGAGCCGCTCGTGTCATACCACTGGTCTCGCCACACGCCGTCGACGAGCAGTCCCATGGCCCACCTCACTTTGTTGCGGCGCTACATAAATGAATCCGTCGCCGCCCTCAATTTCATGCGACATCGCCTGGACGCAAGAGCGCGCGTTCAGGTTTCGACCAGTTTGAGCGTCAGGCATTTGGCGCCGCCGCCCGCCTTCATGAATTCCGACAATGGCGTGACGATCGGCGCGAAGCCAGCGCTGCGCAGATGCGTCTGCAAAGTCTCCGACGCGTCATTCATGAAGACATGGCCGCCAAGATCGACGGCGTTGCAACAGAATTTCATGGCGTCGGCCTCCTCGACGGCGATGCGCTTGCCCTGCGGCGTGAGCGCTTCGATCAAGGCGCGCGATTTTTCATCGAAGGCCGCGGGAAAATACAGCAAATATCCGCCCTCGAGGGGGCAGAGGCAGGTGTCGAGATGGTAGAAGCGCGGATCGACCAGATTCAACGCCGCGGTTTTGCGGCCGAGAAGCTTCTCCAAAAGCGCCGGCACGGCGGCGTCCGAGCGAAAGCCGTGGCCGACCCAGAGCAAATCCTGCCCGCGATCGAACAATGCGTCGCCTGCCCCTTCAAAGGGCACGTCCTGCGGCCAGTCCAGAATTTCAAAGCCGCTTTCTTCAAACCACGCGCGATGATGCGGCTCTTCGCCCCGTCTTTCGCGACTGCGGAACCGGCTGACAATGACCTTCTCGCCAAGAACAAGCCCCGCGTTCGCGGTGAAGACAATATCCGGGAGGTCTCGCTGCGGCGGCTCCAACGCGAGCTTCGCATATTGTCCTACCGCGTTGCATAAGTCGTCCCATTGCCGATGCGCCAAGTCGTCGTCGGTCTTTGCGATCTGCCCTTCCATCCAAGGATTGATAACGTAAGCGACCTCGAAATGATTAGGCGGACACATGAGGATCGTCTGTGAATGCAATGTCATCAAATCCGGTCCTTTTGTCTTTCGAAACGAGCGCCCAAAGCGTAGGATCGCCTGGGTCCAAACCCGCTCTCCAGCATTGCCCGCCTAGGCTTGAATCGATCCATGACCCGTCGGGCGTTCCCGTCCAACCTTTGCAGATATGTCATCGCCTTGTCCGCGCCGATTTGAACCCGCGCATGAAAGCAGGTTTTTGCATATTTAATTTCGAAGCGCCTCGCCTGCGTGACGAGGGCCAAAAGGAAAAAATCGGCGACCCTGGCGTAACTCCAGCCATTCATGAGAATCAAAGAGGATCGAATGAGTCGCCTCAAGCTCAGAGGGGCAATAATCTTCTTTCTGATCAGCCTCCTCTCATTATGTTCTATGGTTTCGATTGTTGTATATTTACTACACAAAGAATTAATGTCGAATGACGGATTGACCGCCCTGGTTGCGCTTGGCGTCGTCGTCACCACGACTGGGCTGCTTTTTCCGATCAGTGTTGGAATAGGCTTTTGGGTTTCGCACAAGACGCTCCGGCAAAGCCCCTCCGATAAGGTTGATGGATGATCATTTCGAATTGACCTTCGACCGACGGCGCTCTTCGCTTGCACGGTCGCAAAGCTAAGTTTACCAAAAATCCGCAGCGCCGCCCTAACCTCGCTGGGTCCAAGTTCTTTCGTGCGGCCGGTTGGTTGCGCCAATTGACAGGCCCGACGTGGCGCATATCGGTCGAAGCTTCCCCCGCTCCGGAGCACCGCATGATTTGGCCGCTCAACTCGAAGCCGAAATATGAGCCCCTCCTAAGGGATCAAGCCCAGGCGCCATCGGCCGGCGGCCTCGACCTGAGCTTGCGCCTCAGGCGCAATCGCAAGGCCGAATGGTCGCGCAAGCTCGTGCGCGAGAATGCGCTCTCTCCAGCCGATCTCGTCTGGCCGATCTTTCTGAACGAAGGCGAGAATCTCCGCGAGCCGGTCCCCTCCCTGCCCGGCGTCGAGCGTCTGTCGATCGACGAAGCCGTTCGCGCCGCGGCGGAGGCCGCCACGCTCGGCATTCCGGCGATCGCGCTTTTTCCCAACACGGCCCCGGCCTTGCGCGATGAGAAGGGCAGCGAGGCCTTGAACCCCGAGAACCTCGTCTGCCGCGCGTTGCGCGCGATCAAGCGCGAGACGCCGCAGATCGGCCTCATCACCGATGTTGCGCTCGATCCTTACACGAGCCACGGCCATGACGGGCTGCTGCGCGGCGAAGAAATCTTGAACGACGAGACAGTCTTCGTGCTGGTTCAGCAGGCGCTGAACCAGGCCCGCGCCGGCGCCGACGTGATCGCCCCGTCGGACATGATGGACGGGCGCGTCGGCGCGATCCGCGCCGGGCTTGACGCGCATCATTTCCAGGCGGTTCAGATCCTCTCCTACGCCGCCAAATACGCCTCGGCCTTTTATGGGCCTTTTCGGGACGCGATCGGCACCAACGCCATTCTCATCGGCGACAAGCGCACCTATCAGATGGATCCGGCCAATACGAATGAAGCGTTGCGCGAGGTCGCCCAAGACATCGAAGAAGGCGCAGATATGGTGATGGTGAAGCCCGGCCTGCCCTATCTCGACGTGATCTACAGGGTAAAGGATCATTTCGGCCTGCCGACATTCGCCTATCAGGTCTCGGGCGAATACGCCATGATCATGGCGGCGGCGAATAATGGTTGGATCGATGGCGACAAAGCCATGCTCGAGAGCCTGCTTGCCTTCAAACGCGCCGGCGCCGACGCCATCTTCACCTATTTCGCGCCGCGCGCAGCCAAGAAGCTGAAAGAAATCGGCTAAGGGAAAGCCCGTTCCGGCTCATGCCGCCAAGCTCGCCCTGAGTCCAGGCGAAAATTTTTAAAAATTTTTGGCGCATGTGAATTGCGGGATGAGTGGGACGCTTCCCCGCTTCAGTGAAAATGGGCTCCAATCGGCCGCGACGGCGTGCGAGAAAGAGAGTTCGCATCCGAATCGCTTCGTCGCCAAAACCGCGCCGATCCCAGAAAGTCCCATGACCACGATCGATCATTTCGCAGACCGGTTCGAAACGACTTCCGCCGAGGCAAAATTTCGCCTGGCGCCGCATAATATCGAGGCCGAGCAGGCGCTGCTTGGCGCAATCCTCGTCAATAATGACGCCTTCGACCGCGTGTCCGACTTTCTGCGGCCGGAACATTTCTCCGAGGAGATCCACCGGCGCATCTACGACATCGCGTCGCAGCTGATCCGCGCCGGCAAGCTCGCCTCGCCGATCACCTTAAAAACCTTTCTCGGCGACCATGATCTCGGCGGCGTCACGACGCCGCAATATCTCGCTCGCCTCGCCGCCGAGGCGACGACGATCATCAACGCCGAAAATTACGGGCGCACCGTCCATGATCTCGCGATCCGCCGCGACTTGATCCTGATCGGCGAGGACATTGTGAACGCGGCCTTTGACGCGCCGGTCGACGCGAGCCCGCGCGACCAGATCGAGGAGGCCGAGCGCAAGCTCTATTCCGTCGCCGAATTCGGCCGCTATGAAGGGGGCTTCCAACGCTTTTCCGACGCCTTGACCACCGCAGTGGACATGGCCGCGAAGGCCTTCGAGCGCGACGGGCGCCTCTCCGGCGTCGCGACCGGCCTCGCAGATCTCGACCGCATGATGGGCGGGCTGCAAGCCTCCGATCTGGTGATCGTCGCCGGCCGCCCCGGCATGGGCAAGACTGCCCTGGCGACCAATATCGCCTTCAATATCGCCAAGGCCTATGAGTTCAGGCCGAGGCCTGACGGAACGCCGGAAACCGTCAACGGCGGGATCGTCGGCTTTTTCTCTCTCGAAATGTCCTCCGAGCAATTGGCGACGCGCATCATCGCCGAGCAGGCCGGCGTCGCCTCCTATAAAATCCGCCGCGGCGACATCGCCGAGCACGAGTTCCACCGCCTCGCTGAGGCCGCGCGGGACATGCAGACGATTCCCTTCTATATCGACCAAACTGGCGGCCTCTCGATCGCGCAATTGACGGCGCGGGCGCGAAGGCTCAAACGGCAGCGGGGACTGGACGTTCTGGTGATCGACTATCTGCAATTGCTTGGCGGCTCGAAATCGCGCGGCGACAGCCGGGTGCAGGAAGTGACCGAGATCACGACCGGCCTCAAAGCGCTCGCCAAGGAATTGAACGTGCCGATCATCGCCCTTTCGCAATTGTCGCGACAGGTCGAAAGCCGGGACGACAAGCGGCCGCAACTCTCCGACCTGCGCGAATCCGGCTCGATCGAGCAGGACGCCGACGTTGTCATGTTCGTCTTTCGTGAGGAATATTATTTGAACAACAAGCAGCCGCGCGAGGGGACCGAGGAGTTTCTGGCCTGGCAGACCGATATGGAGCGCGTGCATGGCCGCGCCGAGATCATCATCGGCAAGCAGCGCCACGGACCGACCGGAACCGTCGAACTCGCCTTCGAGGCGGAGATGACGCGGTTTTCAAACCTGGCCCGCGAGGACGCCTTGCCGGAGCCCCGATGAAGACGGCGGGCCGCGCGGAGGTCCCCCAGCTCGAAGCCGGCGCCGTCCTCAGCATCGACCTCAAGGCTCTGGTCGACAATTGGCGCGCGCTCCAGGCTGTGTGCGGCGAGGCGGAATGCGGCGCGGTCGTCAAGGCCGACGCCTATGGGCTCGGGATGGAGCCCATCGTCCGTGCGCTCGTCGGGGCCGGGTGCAAGACCTATTTCGTCGCGCATATTTTCGAGGGCCGCCACCTCCGAGCGCTCTCCCGCGACGCCGTAATCTATGTGCTCAACGGCCTCCTGCCGGGAACCGCGCCGGCCTATGCCGCGTATGACCTTCGGCCGGTGCTCGCCTCGATCCCCGAAATCGAGGAATGGCTGCAGTTCATAGCTTTCTCCGGCGCGCTGGCGCGAACCGGCGACGGGCCGCCGCCCGCAGCCTTGCAGATCGACACGGGAATGAATCGGCTGGGCCTCAAGGGGGACGATCTCGACGCCGCCGAGCAGATCATAGGCCAAATGAACATCTCGCTTGTCCTCAGCCATTTGGTCTGGACAGGCCATGGCGACGCCGGCGGCGCGGTCGTCCAGATCGACGCTTTCGAAAGGATGCGCGCGCGCTGGTTCGATCTTCCCGCCTCAATGGCGAATTCCGCTGGCGTCTTTCTCGACCGGCACCCGCTCTATAATATGGTCCGGCCCGGTTACGCTCTCTATGGCGGCAACCCCACGCCGGGCCGACCTAACCCGATGCGCAGCGTGGTTCGGCTCGAGGCCAAAATCCTTCAGATCCATCAGGCGGCGCCCGGCGAAAGCGTCGGATATGACGCAGGCTCGACCGTCAAAGGCGCGCGGCGGCTTGCGACGATCAGCGCCGGCTACGCCGACGGCATCCCGCATTCCACGACAGCATGCGACGCAAGGCCAGGCGGCCAGGCGATCGTCAGGGGCCGTCGCTGTCCCTTCGTGGGCAGCGTGTCGATGGATCTCATCGTCATCGACGTTTCGGAGGTCGGCGACGCGCAGCGCGGCGACATGGTCGAGCTGATCGGGCCGACGATCACGATCGACGAGGTCGCCGCCCGCTCGGGCACGATCGGATATGAGATCCTGACCAAGCTCGGGCGGCGGTTTTATCGCCGCTACACCAGGCTTTGAGCATGGCGAAGCCGCGCCTCGCCTATGTTTGTCAGAATTGCGGCGCGGTCAGCCAGCGCTGGCAAGGCCGTTGCGAATCCTGCGGCGCGTGGAATTCGATCGTCGAGGAGAGCGCCGGATCAGGCATCGGAGCGCAGGCGGCGCCGGGCGCCCGCAAAGGACGGGTCTTCGCGCTTTCGAGCCTCGCTGAAACCGACCGCCCGGCCCCGCCGCGCACCACGACCGGCATCGCCGAGCTCGACCGCGTCATCGGAGGCGGGTTCGTCCCGGGCTCGGTCCTGCTGCTTGGCGGCGAGCCGGGAATAGGAAAGTCGACCCTGCTCGCTCAGGCCTGCGCCGCGCTGTCCATGAAAGATCGGCGCGTCATTTATATTTCGGGCGAAGAGGCTGTCGATCAGGTGCGGCTGCGCGCGCTGCGCCTCGGCGTCGCCGGCGCCGCAATCGAGCTCGCCGCCGAGACGAATGTCGACGACATTGTCGCGACGCTCAGCCATGGCGCGGCCCCCGCCCTGGTCGTCATCGACTCGATCCAGACCATGTGGACGCCGCTCGTCGAATCCGCGCCGGGAACGGTGAGCCAGGTGCGCGGCGCGGCGCAAGCGCTCATTCGCTTCGCCAAATCCGCCGGCGCGGCGGTGATCCTCGTCGGCCATGTGACCAAGGACGGCCAGATCGCCGGGCCGCGCGTCGTCGAGCATATGGTCGACGCCGTGCTTTCTTTCGAGGGCGAAGGCGGGCGCGATCTCCGCCTGCTGCGCGGCGTCAAGAATCGCTTCGGCCCGACGGACGAGATCGGCGTCTTCGAGATGACCGGGCGCGGCCTCGCAGAGGTGCCGAACCCGTCGGCATTGTTCCTCTCGGCGCGCGACGCCGCTGCGCCGGGCGCTGCGGTTTTTGCGGGCATGGAGGGAACGCGTCCGCTGCTCGTCGAATTTCAGGCGCTGGTCGCGCAAAGCGCGCTTGGGACGCCGCGCCGCACCGTCGTCGGCTGGGATGCGGCGCGGCTCTCGATGGTTCTCGCCGTCCTCGAGGCCCATGCCGGGCTCAAGCTCGGCCAATATGACATCTACCTCAGCGTGGCGGGCGGATTGCGCGTCGGCGAGCCGGCCGCCGATTTGGCCGCCGCCGCCGCCCTGGTCTCTTCCCTGACAGGCCGGACTCTGGCGGCGGATTCCGTCTATTTCGGCGAGATCGCGCTCTCCGGCGCGATTCGGCCGGTCACGCAGGCGAACGCGCGACTGAAGGAAGCCGCAAAGCTAGGATTTCGCCGAGCGACGCGGCCGCAACCGTCGCCGGACGCCGGCGCGGAAAAGGGCGAGCCCACAGCGGATGAACTCGTCGTCCACGCGTGCAAGCATATTTCCGAGCTGGTTGCGGAGATCGCCGCCGGCGCGCCGAGTTCAAGTCCGAACGGTGCGCGCGCATCGCCTCGCCCGTGAGGCCGCCGCACATCCACGTCACACATGCGCCCTTAGGTGCGCGGCCCTTTTCTTTGCAGGGTGACGGACGCCGCCAGCATCGCTATAAGACCTTGCCTCGACGCGCGAAAGCGCATCCGCGAATCATTTTTTCACCGGTTTCAGTTTCGACACGCCTCAGCCTGTTGAATTCGGCGGATTCCTTATCACCTGAACGGACGCGGCCGATTTTCCCATCGCTCTGACGCGTCAAACGTGAATTTTGTTTCTCGCCAACGGCGCGAAGGGCCAAAGCTAATGCCATCCTATCTCGATCTGGGCTTGATCGTCGTCATGTTCATCTCAGCCTTCCTCGCAATGCTGCGCGGATTCACCCGAGAAGTGCTCGCGATCGCATCCTGGGGCGGCGCAGCGGCCGCAGCCTATTATTTTTATCCGCTCGTTCTGCCCTATGTGACTCCCTATATCGCCAATAAGAACGCGGCTCTCGCGGCCGCGGCGGCGGCTGTGTTCTTCGCCGCCCTGGTCCTGGTCTCGCTCCTCACCATCAAATTGTCCGACGCGATCCTCGACTCAAAGGTCGGCGCGCTCGATCGCTCACTCGGATTTGTCTTCGGTGCAGCGCGCGGACTTTTGCTCTGCGTCATCGCCTTCGTCTTCTTCAGCTGGCTCGTCCAGGAAAAAAACCAGCCCGAATGGGTCAAGACGGCACGCATGCGGCCGCTTTTGCAGGCCACGGGCGACCAACTCATGGCGCTTTTGCCGGAAGACCCGGAAGGTCTTTTGGCCAAGCTGAAAAAGCCGAAGGGAAGCCCCGCTTCCGAGGAGCCGGCGCCTGACGCGGACGTGGAGACGAAGCCGGCGCCGGCAGGGCCCGCCGATAAAGCCGGAAGCGGTAAAAGGACCTGACCTGACGCACGACCGTCCACCGTCCGCGGCGACGGTTTTGATAAAGCGGAGCGCGCAAGACTTGAATAGGTCGGCGCGACCCCGCTTCGCGCGTGCAGTCTTGGCCGTTTTGCCTAAGATTTATGAGATTTAATCACAGTAAAAACTCCTAACCCATCGCGAAATCGCGCGAAATTGAAGGCATAGGAAATTTTTTCGCTCCGACTCAGCTGGTTCGCGACTGCGAGGCTGACATTCGCCGCGACTTCGATTATGTAAACATTATGTCAGCTGCGTCGTCTCCGGCTTGCTTCACGCAAGCATCGGGCGCAAGCGCGTGTGAGCGGCCCGAAGCTGGACTTGAGCAGTTTTACCTGGACATTTTCGGGAGACGGGTCATGGGCGACATGGTCAATGGCGGTCGCGGTCAGGATGGCGACCCCTCGTCGACAGTCTCCGAACGATTGGAGCGCGCGCCTTGCACGGAATCCTCCCCCCAGGCATGGGAGGATTTCGACCTTGACGCCGATCGGTTGCGCGAGGAATGCGGCGTCTTCGGCATTTTTGGCCATCCCGAGGCGGCGGCGATCACTGCGCTCGGCCTGCACGCGCTCCAGCATCGCGGCCAGGAGGCCGCCGGCATCGTCACTTTCGACGGCCAGAGATATAATTCAGAGCGTCGGCTCGGCCTCGTCGGCGAGCATTTCTCCAAAGCCTCGACCATAGAGCGGCTTCCCGGCGAATCGGCGATCGGCCATGTCCGCTATTCCACGATGGGCGAGACCGTTCTGCGGAATGTCCAGCCGCTATTCTCGGAACTTGATTCCGGCGGATTCGCGGTCGCGCATAATGGCAATCTCACCAATGGTCTGACGCTGCGTCGTGACCTCGTGCGCGAAGGGGCGATCTACCAATCGACCTCGGACACCGAGGTGATCCTTCATCTGGTCGCGCGCAGCCGGCGTCAACGTCTGGTGGACCGCTTCATCGAGGCGTTGCGCGCGATCGAAGGAGCTTATGCTCTGGTCGCGCTGTCCAACAAGAAGCTGATCGGCGCCCGCGACCCGTTAGGCATCCGCCCTCTCGTCCTCGGCGAGCTCGACGGATGCTATATTCTCGCTTCGGAAACCTGCGCCCTCGACATTATTGGCGCGCGATTCGTGCGCGACATCGAGAACGGCGAGATTGTCGTGATTTCCGAGGAAGGCGTCGAGAGCCTGCGGCCCTTTCCGCCGCGGCCGATGCGTCCCTGCATCTTCGAATATATCTACTTTGCGCGTCCCGATTCGGTTGTGCACGGCCGCCCAGTTTATAATGTGCGCAAGGCGATGGGCGCGGAGCTCGCGCGCGAGGCTTCGGTCGAAGCCGACGTCGTGGTGCCGGTTCCGGATTCCGGCGTTCCCGCCGCGATCGGCTATGCGCAATTCTCTGGAATCCCTTTCGAGCTCGGCATCATCCGCAATCACTACATCGGCAGAACCTTCATTCAGCCGACGCAGTCTGTGCGCGAGCTGGGCGTCCGCTTGAAGCATAGCGCCAATCGGGCGGTCGTCGCGGGCAAACGCATCGTGCTGATCGACGATTCGATCGTGCGCGGCACGACCTCCGTCAAGATCGTGCAAATGATGCGCGACGCCGGCGCGCGGGAAGTCCATTTCAGAATCTCCTCGCCGGCGATCACCCATCCGGACTATTATGGAATCGACACGCCGGAGCGGGATAAACTACTCGCCGCGACCCATACTCTGGAAGAAATGCGCGCCTATATCGGCTGTGATTCCCTGGCCTTTCTATCGGTCGACGGCATTTATCGCGCCATGGGCGAGAAGGCGCGAGATCCTTTGCGGCCGCAATTCACCGATCATTGCTTCACCGGCGACTACCCCACCCATCTGACCGACGTCAGCGGCGAAGCAAAGAGCCAGCTGTCTCTTCTCGCGGAAGCCGTCTAGGGCAGGATGCGCGCCAAAGTCCGACTGGCGCGGCTCCGCCAGTAGCGTTCCGGTCGAGGTCATTGCGATCGGACGAGTCGCCTTCCGCCGCCATCGTTTAAGACAGCGACAAATTCCGCACATGTCTCGCCCTTTTGAAGGCCGCATCGCCCTCGTGACCGGCGCCTCACGCGGAATCGGCCGCGCCGTGGCCCTCGCCCTCGCACGGGCTGGCGCGCATGTCGTGGCGCTCGCCCGCACCCAAGGCGCTCTGGAAGAACTCGACGACGCGATTCGCGCGGAGGGCGGCGAAGCCACACTCGCGCCTTGCGACGTAAGAGACTTCCCCGCCCTGGACCTCCTCGGCGCGGCGATCTTCGAGCGATGGGGCAAGCTCGATATTTTCATCGGCAACGCAGGCGTGCTCGGGCCCGTGTCGCCGCTCGCCCATGTCGAGCCAAAACAGTGGGAGGACGTGCTCGCGGTCAATGTCACGGCGAACTGGCGGCTTATCCGCTCGCTCGATCCGCTGCTCCGCGCCGCGGACGCCGGACGCGTGGTGCTCATTTCGTCGGGCGCAGGCCATAGAGCGGATTACAAGCCTTACTGGGGGCCTTATGCTATCTCTAAGGCAGCCGTCGACGCCCTGGCGCGCACCTACGCCGCCGAAACCGTGAATGTCTCCGCCGTCAAGGTCATGGCGGTGAATCCCGGACCGTTGCGCACGCACATGCGCGCCAAGGCGATGCCCGGCGAAGATCCGACGATCCTGCGCACGCCGGAAGAGCTTGCGCCGAAATTGCTCGCGCTTTGCGCGCAGGATTGGCCGGAAACCGGCAAGCTCTACGACTTCCCGACCGACCGCCTGTTGAGCTTTCAGGCGCCGCGCTGAAAACCGTCCGTTGCAATAGGTCGGACGCATGCTACAGTCGCTCGCATGGGATGGTTTCGCCAAGGCACGCACGTAAGACGCGTCACGATTAGCGTGATCGCGCTCTATGCGCTGTTGCTGCAGGCGATGATCTCCTCGGCGGCGGGACCGGCTGCATTCGACCCCTCTGCCGGCGTCACCTGCGCCGATGAGATCTCCCAGACCGACGGAACAGGCGGCGCGAGCCATCATCACAGCACTCTGTGCTGTATTGTCGCATGCGCGAGCGCGGCCTGCGCCTATATCGCGGTAGCCTTTGGCATCGCCGTTTTCCCGGCGCGCGCGAGCGCAAGCGCCTACATTTGGGAACGGGCGCCCGCCGGCGCGGCGCAACCGCCGCTCAAATTCTATTTCGGCGCACGCGGTCCGCCTGCAATCGTCTGAATTGCGCATCTCCTCTTAGCGTTTCGCGCGAGCTTCAACAGAGTCATCGTCTACGTTCTGCCGCCTCTCGTCCATGATCGGATGGTAGTGCGCCAACGATGGCTTGACTCGCCGCTCGGCTGAGAGATGCGCCGCATCGCGGCCTCATCGCCACGCTCAATCCCCATTTCTATTTCGCAAGGCGTCGCGCGCCCTTTGCGGCCCCGCCTGCATCAAAAGGGTCATTCGATGTTGCTTTCCCGGTCGCTCGGCGGCGCGCTTGCGCTCGCCCCGATTTGCGTTGGCTCGCGCCAGCTCTCTTCTGCAAGAGGAGGGTCTTATGGATGCCCGTGACGCCGCCCTCAAGAGCCTCTACAAAGCTCACGCGCATGAATTGCATGGATTCGCCCGCCGCCGCGTGGGGCGGCAGGAGGCGGAAGACGTCGTGCAAGACGCTTATCTGCATCTCCTACAGCGCGGCATGATCGCCGGCCTCGAGCATCCACGCGCCTATCTCTTCCGCATCGCGGCGAATCTTGCGGTCGACGCGGCGCGCAAGACGAAGACGCGATCCCGCTACGCGGAAGACGAAATCGAGTTTCTCGGCCTCGTCGCGAATTCGGCGAGTCCGGAGGCGACTGTCGAAGGCGCCATGGAGCTTCGCCTATTTCATGCCTCTCTCTCTGAGCTGCCGCCGCTTTGCCGCACGGCCTTTCTTCTGAACCGCGTCGATGAATTGACGCATGCCGAGATCGCCAAGCGGCTCGGCGTGTCGGTCCGCACGATCGACCGCCACATGGCCAAGGCGGTCGCCCATTTGCGGCGGCGCCTGCATCGCTTCGCGGAGGAGGCAAGCAGAGGGAAAGCCGATCCGGCGCGGATCTCAATCGGACAAAGCGCGTAAGGTCACACAAGCCAAATGCGCGGGATCGGCGCTCGGCCCGACGAAGAAGCGAAATTCGCCGGGCTCGAAGCGAGGCGCGAGGTCCGCGCCGAGAAAACATAGCGACCGGGCGGGAAGCGGAAATCGCAGGATTCCGCTTTCCCCCGGCGCGAGCGCGATCTTCGCCACGCCCTTCAGCTCCAGAAGCGGCCGCGCCACGCTCGCGATCGGATCGCGCACAAACAGAAACAGAGTCTCCTCGCCAGCAAATGGCCCAAGATTCGAGACTTCGGCTGCGATCGAGATTTCGTCGTCCGGCCTGAAGCATTCAGGCTCCGCGTGCAGGCTCGCCACGATGAAGCAGCTATAGGACAGGCCGTGGCCGAACGGAAAAAGCGGCTCGGTCGGCATGTCGATATATTTGCTGGCATAGGGCGCGCCCGAGTCCGCCGGACGGCCAGTCTGACGAACTGAAAAATTGATGGGGATCTGACCGACGTCGTGCGGCCAAGTGACGGGCAACCGGCCAACCGGATTGAAGGCGCCGGTAAGGACATCGACGATCGCATGTCCTGCCTCAGAGCCGAGGAACCAAGTCGCGAGCGTCGCCTGAGCCTTCTCGACGAGATCAGGAAGGATCAGCGGACGGCCCGATCCGATGATCGCGACGACCGGCCTGTCCAGCGCCAAAACCGCGCGCGCCAAATCGTTCTGAATGCCGGGGAGCCCCGGTTTCGCCCGCGACGCCGCCTCGCCGCTCATGTGGGCGCTTTCGCCGAGACAGAGCAGCACCACATCTGCATCGCGACAGAAACGCAGGGCGGCCGCCACGCCGGATGCATCGCGGTCATCGATCCCTACGGCGGGTTCATAGAGGATCTCGGCCTCGGGCAGAGCCTCCGTCAAAGCCTGACGGATCGTGACGCAATCGCCCGCCTGTCCGGCGCCCGGCCAGGGGCCGAGCATTTCCGCGGCCGCGTCCGCCAAAGGCCCGATGAGCGCGATTTTGCGAAGATCCCGGGCAAGCGGCAACACGCCGTCATTGGCGAGGAGCACGATCGCCCGTCGGGCGACGTCGCGCGCGAGATCGCGCCGAAGTCCCCTCCTCGATGCGACAAGCGCGTTTTGCGATCCGCGCCGATAGGGATCTTCGAAAAGTCCCAGGCGCTCTTTCAAGGCGAGCACGCGCCCGACCGCAAGGTCGATCTGGTCCATCCCGACGAGACCGCGCGAGAGAGCGGCCGGCAGGCCGCAAAGATAAGCGCCGCTCATCATGTCAATGTCGACGCCCGCCGTAAGCGCAAGGCTCGCCGCTTCGGCGAGATCCACCGCGACGCCCTGCGTCATAAGTTCCGCGATCGCGTTGTAGTCGCTGATCACGACGCCTTCAAAGCCGCTTTCCTGGCGCAGCCAGTCACGCAGCAAGTCGACATGAGCGGTCATAGGAACGCCGTTGACGTCGTTGAAGCCGGGCATGACGGCGGCGCAACCGGCGGCGACGGCGGCCGCGAAGGGCGGCAGATAGACCTCGCGGAGGAGCCGCTCCGAGACGTCGACCGGGGCGTAGTCGCGTCCGGCCAGAACCGCGCCATAGGCGCAAAAATGCTTGGCTGTCGCGGCGATCGCGTCCACGGCGGCGAGATCCGAACTTTGAAAGCCACGCACCTTGGCTTCGGCGAAACGGGCCGCGACCCATGGATCTTCGCCAGGCGATTCGGCGATGCGCCCCCAGCGCGGATCGCGCGCAACGTCCAGCATAGGCGCGAAGGTCATGTTGACCCCATCGCACGCCGCCTCCTCAGCTGCGACCCGCGCGGTGCGCTCCCACAACAGCGGAGCAAAGGTCGCCGCCTCAGCGAGCGGGATCGGGAAAATGGTCTTGTGCCCGTGCAGAACGTCGAAGCCGATCAAAAGCGGAATCCCGAGGCGGCTCTCCTCTAGGGCCAAGCGCTGCATCGCCCGCGTTCTCTCGCCGCCCCAAATGTTGAGGAGACCCCCAGCGCGCCCGGCGCGGATGCTTTCAGCAATGCCCTGCGCCGAGGTCGGACCGGTCACGGCGAATTCTGCCGCGGACATGCTGAGCTGCCCGAGCTTTTCCTCGAGCGTCATTTCGGCGAGGAGCCTATCGATCCGACCCATGTTCACACGCCCCTTCGCCATGCACGCCCCGCCGCCGACGTTCAATCGGCGTTGCTCAACGCTTCCCTTCGCAACCGCGTCAAAGCCGCTGATAGCGTCGCGGAGTTCTTGAATTTTATCGCGGCGAGCCCGTTTCTGACGCCTTAAGACGTCGGCGACGCCGCTCTAGCCGGCGGTTTCCCCTGATCAAAGGATCCGCTTGCTTTCAAAGAGATGCGGAGCACGCGCTCGTCGAAAAATCCGATCAACTTTTTCCTCATCCGGCCCTAGGATCGCAGATCTGGACCTCAAACCGAGCGCGATCGTGGAACAAGCCATCGAAGTTTCAGAATCAGTCGCGAAATGGCCGGCGCCTGTCGAGGAGCTCGCCCATCAGATCCGCATCATGGGCAAGGCCTTTATGGCCTCCGCGAATCGCAACGCGCTGGTCGCGCTCGGCGTCGCCCTCTGCGTGGTCGTCGGCGCGACGGCTTATGGCCAAATCAAACTGAACGCCTGGAACGGGCCGTTTTATGATTCGCTTTCGCACAAGAATTTCGCGAGTTTTCTGTACCAGCTCGTCGTGTTCGCCGGGATCGCCGGCGGCCTACTGATCTTGAACGTCGCGCAGACCTGGCTAAACCAGACGACCAAGATGAAACTGCGCGAGGGGCTCACGGCGGATCTCGTCGATCAATGGCTCGAGCCGAACCGCGCTTTTCGTCTCGCCGGCTCTGGTGAGATCGGGGTGAATCCCGACCAACGCATTCACGAGGACGTCCGTCACCTGACCGAGTTATCGACAGACCTCGGCATCGGCCTGCTCCAAGCGACCCTGCTTCTCGCGAGCTTCATCGGAGTTTTATGGATTTTGTCGCGAGGCATTATCCTGAATATCGACGGATTGCATTTCGCCATCCCGGGCTACATGGTTTGGTGCGCGCTCCTTTACGCCGGCACCGCGTCCTGGCTGAGCTGGCTCGTCGGCCGTCCGCTCGTTCGCCTCAACGCCGAGCGCTACGCCCGCGAGGCCGATCTCCGCGTCGCGCTCGTTCGCGTCAACGAGCACGCCAACGGCATCGCGATCCACGCCGGCGAGAGCGACGAAAAGGCCCATTTGCACGGAGAGCTCGACAAAGTCGTCGCGATGATGCGGCGCCTCGTCAGCGCCGCGACCCGGCTCGCCTGGGTCACCGCCGGCTATGGCTGGTTCGCCATTATCGCGCCCTTCATCGTCGCGTCGCCGGGGTTTTTCAGCGGCGATCTTTCCCTCGGCGGGCTGATGGTCGCCGTCGGCGCGTTCAATCAGGTTCAGCAGGCCCTGCGCTGGTTCATCGACAATTTCAGCACCATCGCCGATTGGCGCGCTACGCTGCTCCGGGTCGCAAGCTTTCGCCAGGCGCTGGTCGAAATGGACAAGCTCGGCCACAAGACCGGACAGATCGAACGGCTCGAAGCAAGCGACGGCAAGCTCACCTTCGACAATCTCGGCGTCGCCGCGCCGGCCGGCTGCACCGCGCTGAGCGAGACCCACATCTCGATCGCGCCGGGGGAGCGCGTCTTGATCGTCGGCGCGCCGAAAGTCGGCAAGACCAATCTATTCCGCGCCATCGCGGGCCTTTGGCCGTGGGGATGCGGCCGCATTTTGCTGCCGCCGCGCGAAAGCATGTTCTTCATGTCTCAGCCGCCTTACATTCCACCAGGCTCCTTGCGCGAGGTGCTCTCGTTCCCTTCGCCCGCGGCCGCCTTCACGGATCGCGATCTCACCGGCGCGCTCGACCGCATGAAGTTGTCCCACTTGGCGCCGGAGCTCGACCGCGTGGCGGCATGGGAAAACGACCTCAGCCCTGACGAGCTACAAAATATCGCCTTCTCGCGCTTGCTGCTGCATAAGCCAAGCTGGGTCTTGATCGACGACGCCATCGGCAGGCTGGACGCCGCGAGCCGCGCGATCGTCATCGACATCTTCCAGCGGGAGCTCGCCTCGGCGACGGTCGTCAGCATTGGCCGACAGGACGCGCCGGACGGGTTCTACACGCGGGTTCTGCATCTACGAAAAGATCCGGAAGGGTTGCGGCTGTCGCCCTGCGCCAGAAGCCAAGTCCACGTGAGGCCGATCGAGCAAAAGGCCGCCTGATCTTCATCAGGAGCGTTTCAACATCGAATAGTCTCGAGCAGATGTCTCCATCCAATAAACATCAGACAATCGGCAAGCCGCATGCGCGGTCGTCCGACGAGGCCCTGCTGGATCTGGTCCAACGGCAGACATTCCGCTTTTTTTGGGAGGGCGCGCATCCGACAAGCGGCCTTGCGCGCGACCGCACCGGGATAGAGGACGACCCCAGCGACGATCTCGTCGCCGTCGGCGGCTCGGGATTCGGCGTCATGGCCATCATCGTCGCCTCCGCCCGCCGATGGATCGCCCGCACCGAGGCGGTCGAGCGGCTCGGCGCCACGCTCGACTTTCTCGCCGGCGCCCGCTGCTATCACGGGCTATTCCCGCATTACATGAATGGACGCTCGGGGGAGACCGTCGCCTTCGGCCGTAAGGACGACGGCGGCGACATCGTCGAGACGGCGTTTTTGCTACAGGGACTCTTGTGCGCGCGGCAATATTTCGACGGCCGCGACCCCAAGGAGAGAAGCCTGCGCGACCGCATCACCTGGCTCTGGCGCGACGCGGAATGGAGCTGGCACGCCCATAATGGCCGCAATGCGCTGACTTGGCATTGGAGCCCCAATCACGGCTGGAGCCTCGACGCCGACGTCAGAGGCTGGAACGAATGCCTGATCACCTATATTCTCGCCGCCGCCTCCCCCACTTTCGCGATCGATCCAGCCGTCTATCACAATGGTTGGGCTCAGAGCCGGCGATTCATCAACGGACGACGCTTCTACGACATCGACCTGCCCCTCGGCCCAGATTTCGGCGGTCCGCTCTTTTTCTGTCATTATTCCTTTTGCGGCCTCGACCCGCGCGGGCTGACCGACGCCTACGCCTCTTATCTCGAGCAGAACGTTCAGCACACCCTGATCAATTACGAGCATTGCGTCCGCAATCCGAAGCGCCACAAAGGCTATGGCCCCGACGCCTGGGGCCTGACCGCGAGCGACGACCCGACCGGCTATGTCGCCCACGCGCCAGACAATGACACCGGCGTCATCGCGCCGACCGCGGCGCTATCGAGCTTTCCCTATGCGCCGCCGCAAGCCATGCGCGCCCTGCGTCATTTTTACGATGTTCTCGGCGACCGAATTTGGGGGCGTTTCGGCTTCGTCGACGCTTTCAGCGAAGGCCAGGACTGGTACGCCAAATCCTATCTCGCGATCGATCAGGGACCGATCGTTGCCATGATCGAAAATTATCGATCAGGCCTCCTTTGGCGGTTGTTCATGGCCGACCCTGACGTGCAAACCGGATTGAAACGGCTGGGATTCGAAAGCCCGCATATGAGCTAGGCCCGCTATGTCCCCAATTGGATCGCCGACCTCCGCTCGCCCCCTTTCGGAGACGTGGCTCGCGCGACAATATTCCTTCTCTGCTGCGGCTTTGTTGCGCAGCATTTCGGCGACTGAGCTCATCAAGACGCGGCCTGGCTTCGGCCAGACCATCCGGCCGGCCAAAGGGTCGGTGCTCGCCTCGCCAATCCTGGCCTCCTATGATCCGGATCCCGACTATTTCTTTCATTGGATGCGCGATTCGGCGATCGTGATCGATGCGCTGCGCCGCCTGATCGTCGCCGGGACGGTCGGGCGGGAAGGCCTGGACCATTTCAAGGATTTTCTCGCTTTCAGCCTGAGCCTTTGCGACCTCAACGGACAAAAGTTCTTGAGCGAGGCCGGCGATTTCAGGCGAAATGTCGAGCCCTTCTTTCTGCAATATGTAAGGCCTGAAGCTGAACTCGCTAAAATCATTGGCGATCACGCTTTGGCCGAGCCCCGCTTCAATCCCGATGGGACGCTCGACATCATCAAATGGTCACGCCCGCAACATGACGGACCGGCCTTGCGCGCGCTGACGGCCATGCGCTTTTGTTCGCTTGAGCTCGACGCCGCAACCCGCGCGGCCGCGCGGGCGCTTATCACGCGCGATGTCGCTTTCTGCATCCAGCATTGGCGCGATCCGAGCTACGATATTTGGGAAGAGGAACTCGGGCGGCATTATTACACGCGCCTCGTGCAATATGCGGCCCTCGCCGATGGGGCGCGCTGGCTCGAGGACGAAGGCGAGTCTGGAATCTCGCGCGCTTGCCGCGCGGCCTCAGAAGAGATCGAACGAAGCCTCGACCAGCATTGGAGCGATTCTTCCGGCTATTACCGCAGCCGCCTTGCGCCGGCGATCGAGGAATCGAGCAAGGATCTGGACTTTGCGACCATATTGGGCGTGATCCACGCCGACCGGCCTGAGGGACCACATAGCGTGCTCGACCCCAAAGCTCTTGCGACCCTGGCCAAGCTCGAAAGCTTGTTCGAGACCACTTACCCGATCAACCGGCTGGAACCGGCCCGCCGCGCGCCGGCAATGGGGCGCTATGCGGGCGACCGCTATTACAGCGGCGGCGCTTATTATTTTTCGACCCTCGGCGCCGCCCAATTCTATTTTTCGCTCAGCGCCGCCATTGCCACAGGCGCTTCGATAGGATCCAACCCCGACGATCAGGAGTTTCTGCATCAACTTGGCTTTCATGTAATGAAAGATTCAGCCGCGGCTACCGAATCTTCGGCGCCGAATCGCCGGGCCGAATTAGGCGAGGCGCTGTTCCATAGGGGAGACCTGTTCATGGCGACGGTCGAGGCCTATGCGCCGACTTCCGGAGAACTCGCGGAGCAATTCGATCAGGCGACGGGCGCGCCGGCCTCCGCCAAGGATCTGGCCTGGAGCCACGCGGCCTTCATCACCGCTTTCGCGAGCCGCGCGGCCGCCTTGCGCGCGAAAAAATCTGGCCCTCTCGCCGTAGGCGCCCTACGTTGATCGACAAGCTCGAATTTCTAATGGCGCTGGCGCGCGAGAAAAGCTTCAGCCGGGCGGCTGAGAGCTGCGGGGTGACGCAGCCGACTTTTTCGGCCGGGATCAAGCAGCTCGAAGACAGTCTCGGCGTGCTACTCGTCAATCGAAGCTCCCGCTTCCATGGCTTGACCGCCGAGGGCGAACGCGTGCTCGAATGGGCGAAACGCATCGTGAGCGACACGCGGGCGATGCGCCAGGACGTGCGCGCGTCGAACGCCGCGCTTTCCGGGCATTTGCGGATCGCCGCCGTACCGACCGCGCTCGGGATGGTTGCCGAACTCACGACCCCATTGCGCGCGAAACATCCGGCCGTTCGCTTCACCATTCTCTCAGAATCTTCTCGTAAGATATTGAGTCTTTTGGATGATCTTGAGATCGATGCCGGACTCACCTATCTCGACAACGAGCCGCTGGGCCAGATCAGGACCGTCCCGCTCTATCATGAGCGCTATCGCTTGCTGACGACCGTGACGCGCCCGCTCGGCGACCGCGCGACCGTCACCTGGGCGGAGGTCGCGCGCATCCCTCTCTGCCTCCTCACCCCAGACATGCAGAATCGACGGATCATCGACCGGCTCTTGTCGAATCATTGCCCTGAGCCGCCGACGCCCATGCTCGAATCGAACTCCATGGTCGTGCTTTTCGCGCATGTTCGGACCGGCGAATGCGCCAGCATCGTGCCGGAAGCCTTCGCCGGCGTCCTCGATCTCGAAGGCCCTGTGCGCTCGATCCCCATCGTCGAGCCTCAGGAAGTGCATAAGATCGGGCTTGTTCTCCCGCGCCGCGAGCCGATGACTCCGCTTCTGCGCGCCTTCGTCGCCGAAGCCAATCGGATCGCCCTGCCAGATTGACGAAGCGGATCTATTGTGCGGCGCCGTTCAATAGAAAATGCCTATGAACCAACCGGACTGCTTTATTGACCTAGGCTGCGCGACGCCGCACGCTCAAAATAGATCAATAACAAAAGGGCGGGAACGGATGCTTGGAGCCTCCACCTGGAATGCCGATCGGGCTCAGGAAATCGTCGACGAGCATCTCAGTTTAGAGGCGCCGATGCTGCCAATTCTTCATGCGCTGCAGGAGGAATTCGGCTATGTCGCTCCCGAGGCCGCTCCGCTCCTCGCACAGGCGCTCAACCTGTCGCGCGCAGAAGTGCATGGCGTCATCAGCTTCTACCATGATTTTAGGCATGAGCCCGCCGGACGGCATGTGCTGAAGCTCTGCCGTGGCGAAGCCTGCCAAAGCATGGGAAGCGAGGAATTGGCGGAAGACCTTTTCACCAAGCTTGGCCTCGACTGGAACCGCACCACTCGCGACGGCGAATTGACTGTCGAGCCGGTCTATTGCCTCGGCCTCTGCGCTTCCTCTCCCGCCGCCTTGATCGACGGCGAGCCTATCGCCCGGCTTGACGCGACGACGCTCGGCGAAGCCGTTGATGAGGCGCGCGGCCTATGACTCGCATCTTCATCCCCAAGGACATCGCCGCCCTCGCCGTCGGCGCCAATAAGGTCGCGGCGAAGATCGAGGCGGAAGCCCGCGCGCGTGGACTCTCTGCGGAAATCGTCCGCAACGGATCGCGGGGCGCTTATTTTCTCGAGACCCTGGTCGAGGTCGAGACCGCCGAGGGGCGCATCGGCTATGGTCCCATCGCGCCGTCTGACGTCGTTTCCCTTTTTGACGCGGGCTTTTTGTCCGGCGGCGCCCATGCGTTGCGGATCGGCAAGACCGACGCGCATCCTTTTTTCGCTCGCCAGACGAGGCTCACCTTCGCGCGTTGCGGGATCATCGATCCGACGTCGCTCTCCGACTATGCCGGGCTCGGCGGTTGGCGCGGCCTTGCGCGCGCCATTGAGATCGGTCCTGCGGCGACGATCGCGGAAGTGACGAAATCGGGCTTGCGCGGACGCGGCGGCGCCGGCTTCCCGACCGGAATCAAATGGAAGACCGTCGCCGACGCCCCGGCGGATCGCCGCTACGTCGTCTGCAATTTCGACGAAGGCGACAGCGGCACATTCGCCGATCGCATGATCGTAGAAGGCGATCCCTACGCACTGATCGAAGGCATGACGATCTGCGCGGTCGCGATCGGCGCGACCAAGGGCTATGTCTATTGCCGCTCCGAATATCCGCATGCGGCGAAGACCTTCTCCGAAGCGCTCGTCCTCGCCCGCCAGGCGGGCTATCTCGGCTCCGACGTCCTGGGATCCGGGCTCTCCTTCGACATTGAAATCCGCATGGGCGCCGGCGCTTATGTTTGCGGCGAAGAGACGGCCCTTCTCGAAAGCCTCGAAGGCAAGCGCGGCGTCGTGCGCGCCAAGCCGCCTCTGCCGGCGCATAAGGGGCTGTTTCAACGCCCGACCGTCGTCAATAATGTCCTGTCGCTCGTCGCGGCGCCCACGATCCTCGAACGCGGCGCGGATTTTTATGCGAGCTACGGCATGGGCCGCTCACGCGGCACCATGCCCTTGCAAATCGCCGGCAATATTCGCTACGGCGGCCTCTTCGAGACGGCCTTCGGCCTGACCCTCGGCGAGATCGTCGAGGACATCGGCGGCGGAACGGCCTCCGGCCGGCCGGTGCGGTCGGTGCAATGCGGCGGCCCGCTCGGCGCTTATTTTCCGCGCGACTATTTCGACACGCCCTTCGATTACGAATCTTTCGCTGCGCGCGACGGGCTGATCGGCCATGGCGGGGTCGTCGTCTTCGACGACACGGTCGACATGTCCCGCATGGCGCGTTTCGCCATGGAGTTCTGCGCGGTTGAAAGCTGCGGCAAATGCACGCCTTGCCGGATCGGCTCGACGCGCGGCGTCGAAACCGTCGATCGCATCAGGCAGGGCGTGAAGACGGCGGAGAATCTCGTGCTGCTCGACGACCTTTGCCAAACAATGAAATTCGGTTCTCTCTGCGCGCTCGGCGGATTTGCGCCCTATCCCGTTTTGAGCGCCATGCGCCATTTCGGCGAGGATTTCGGCCCCCGCGCGCTCGCGGCGGAATAAGGAAAACGGCGATGTCTCTCATCAACGAAGTCGATTATGGAACGCCGGCCTCGCGCTCGGAAAAATTGGTCACCTTGACCATCGATGGGGTTGAGGTACGGGCGCCGGAAGGCACGTCCATCATGCGCGCGGCCATGGAAATGGGGACGGAAATCCCTAAGCTCTGCGCCAATGACATGCTGGAGCCCTTCGGGTCCTGTCGCCTTTGCCTTGTCGAGATCGAGGGGCGCAACGGCACGCCGGCTTCCTGCACCACCCCTGTCGCGCCGGGCATGGTCGTCAAGACCCAGACCGAGCGGCTGAAAGCGCTCCGCAAGGGCGTGATGGAACTCTATATTTCGGACCATCCGCTGGATTGCCTGACTTGCGCCGCGAATGGCGATTGCGAATTGCAGACGCAGGCCGGCGCCGTAGGGCTTCGGCAAGTGCGCTACGGCTATGAAGGCGCCAATCATTTCGACGAAGTCAAAGACGAGTCGAATCCCTATTTCACCTATGATCCGACCAAATGCATCGTCTGCAACAGATGCGTGCGCGCCTGCGAGGAAGTGCAAGGCACTTTCGCGCTCACGATTGACGGACGCGGCTTCAAGAGCCGCGTGGCGCCGGGCCAGGACGAGCCCTTCTTCGAATCCGAATGCGTCTCCTGCGGGGCCTGCGTCCAGGCCTGCCCGACCGCGACATTGAGCGAGAAATCGCTGATCTCCATCGGCCAGCCAGAACATTCGGCCGTCACGACCTGCGCCTATTGCGGCGTCGGCTGCACCTTCAAGGCGGAAATGCGGGGCGAGGAGCTCGTCCGCATGGTCCCCTTCAAGGACGGCAAGGCTAATCATGGCCATTCCTGCGTCAAAGGCCGCTTCGCTTGGGGCTACGCCACCCATAAAGAGCGCATCTTGAGCCCCATGATCCGCGCCAAGGTGAGCGATCCCTGGCGCGAAGTCTCATGGGAGGAGGCCATCAATCACGCGGCCTCCGAGTTCAAGCGCATTCAAGCGACCTATGGGAAGCGCTCTGTCGGCGGCATCACTTCCTCGCGCTGCACCAATGAAGAGACCTATCTGGTCCAGAAGCTCATTCGCGGCGCGTTCGGCAATAATAATGTCGATACTTGCGCGCGGGTCTGCCATTCGCCGACCGGCTATGGGCTGAAGACGGCCTTCGGCACCTCGGCTGGGACCCAGGATTTCGACTCGGTCGAAGACAGCGACGTGATCCTGGTCATCGGGGCCAATCCGACCGACGGCCATCCGGTCTTCGGCTCGCGCATGAAGAAGCGTCTGCGTCAAGGCGCGAAGCTCATCGTGATCGATCCGCGCCGCATTGACCTCGTCCGCACTCCGCATGTGAAGGCGGACTATCATCTAGCGCTGCAGCCCGGCACCAATGTCGCCATTCTGACCGCCATCGCCCATGTCATTGTCACTGAAGGGCTCGTCAACGAGGCTTTTGTGCGCGAGCGCTGCGACGCGGAGGAGTTTCAGGATTGGGCGGCTTTCGTGTCGGAGCCGCGCCACAGCCCGGAGGAAGTCGCGAAAGTCGCTGGCGTTCCGGCGGAGCTGATCCGCGCGGCGGCGCGCCTTTACGCGACGGGCGGCAATGCGGCGATCTATTATGGGCTCGGCGTCACCGAGCATAGCCAAGGCTCGACGACCGTGCTCGCGATCGCCAATCTGGCGCTGGCGACCGGCAATCTCGGTCGCCCCGGCGTCGGCGTGAACCCGCTGCGCGGCCAGAACAATGTCCAGGGCGCCTGCGACATGGGCTCGTTCCCGCATGAATTCGCGGGCTATCGGCATGTTTCGGACGATACGGCGCGCGCCATTTACGAAGGCGTCTGGGGCGTCGCGCTCGACAACGAGCCTGGGCTGCGCATTCCGAACATGCTCGACTCCGCCGTCGAAGGAACGTTCAAAGGCATTTACATCCAAGGCGAGGACATTCTGCAATCCGACCCCGACACGCATCACGTGGCGGCTGGCCTCGCCGCCATGGAATGCGTCGTCGTTCAGGACCTTTTCCTTAACGAGACCGCCAATTACGCGCATGTCTTTTTGCCGGGCTCGACCTTCCTCGAGAAGGACGGCACCTTCACCAACGCGGAGCGGCGCATTCAGCGCGTGCGCAAGGTGATGAGCCCTAAGAACGGGTTCGGCGATTGGGAAATCACAGTGGCGCTTTCAAACGCACTTGGCTTTCCGATGAATTACGCGCATCCGAGCGAGATCATGGATGAGATCGCCCGCACGACGCCGAGCTTCGCCGGCGTCTCCTATGCAAGGCTCGACGAAGCTGGCTCGGTGCAATGGCCCTGCAATGAAGCGCATCCGGACGGCACGCCGATCATGCATATCGGCGGCTTCGCCTCCGGCAAGGGCAAGTTCGTGCTGACCGAATATGTGGCGACCGACGAGCGGACCGGCCCGCGCTTCCCGCTGCTGCTCACGACCGGCCGCATTCTGAGCCATTATAATGTCGGCGCCCAGACGCGGCGCACCGAAAATGTCGCCTGGCATCCGGAAGATCTTCTCGAGATCCATCCCCATGACGCCGAGCAGCGCGGCGTCCGCGACGGCGAATGGGTGAAGCTCCATAGCCGCGCCGGCGAAACGACCCTGCGCGCGCTCGTCACCGACAGGGTCGCGCCGGGCGTCGTCTATACGACCTTCCATCATCCGACGACCCAAGCCAATGTCGTGACGACCGACTTCTCCGACTGGGCGACCAATTGCCCCGAATTCAAGGTGACGGCGGTCCAGATCTCGCGCTCGAACGGACCGAGCGATTGGCAGGAGCAATATCGCGAGCAAGCCGAGCAGAGCCGCCGCATCGTGCATTCGATCGAAGCGGCGGAATGAGCGAGAGCCAGTTCGACATGGATCTCTGCGACTTCAGCGCGCCGCCCTCCCCGGCCGCCAATGTCGCTTGCACGGCGCGGCGCGGCGATAAGGTTTTAACCTTGGTCCGCGCCGTTCCGGAAGAGACCGCGATCGCCTTCACGGTCAACGGCTCCACCCATGCCGTGATGATGGCGACGCCCGCCGATCTCGAGGATTTCGCGCGGGGCTTCGCCTTGACCGAGGGGCTGATTGCCGATCCCGCCGAAATTTCGAGTCTCGACATCGTTGCAACCTCTCTCGGAGTCGAATTGCGGCTCTGGTTGGCGGATCATCGCGCGAGAGACTATTCGGCGCGACGCCGCAGCATGGCCGGGCCGACGGGTTGCGGCCTTTGTGGCATTGAGAGCCTTGCTGAGGCGATGCGCCCGGCGCCCGTCGTCGCAGGCGCCCGCCTGTTCGACAGCGCCGCCATCGAATCAGCCATGGCCGCTCTCGGTCCTGCGCAGAGCTTGCACAGGCAGACTCATGCGGTTCACGCGGCGGCCTTCTGGACCCCCTCACAGGGACTGCTGGCCTTGCGCGAGGACGTGGGACGTCATAATGCGCTCGATAAGCTCGTCGGAGCACTCTCCTGTCAGGGAGTCTCCGCCGCGCAGGGGCTCGTCCTCATGACGAGCCGCGTGTCGGTCGAGCTGATTCAGAAGGCGGCCAAGCTCGCTGCCCCGGTGCTGGTCGCCATTTCGGCGCCCACGGCCGCCGCGATCCGCCTTGCCGACGCTTGCGGAATCACGCTTGTTGCGGTCGCGCGAGGCCGCGATTTCGAAGTCTTCACCCATCCCGAACGCTTTATCGATCGAGCCTCCCATCATGTCGCCTGACAAGCTCATTTATATGGCCAACCAAATCGGCAAGTTTTTCAGCGCCCAGCGGCATGACCAGGCGGTGGCCGGCATAGCCGACCACCTGGCGAAATTCTGGGACCCGAGCATGCGCAAGAAAATCCTCGCTCATCTCGAACATGGCGGCGAAGGGCTCGACCCACTTGTCAAGGAAGCGGTGCAAAAGCTTGGAATGATGAATTTTTCGCGCACTGATGTTGTCGCCGGCTCTGCCGCGAGCGTCGCTAATTCCTGACCTGGACGCCGAGAATTTGCATCGGCGATCCTTCTTCCGCACCTCTGGGCGACGAGGCGCTAAATCTGCGTCTGACGGATCGTGAAACCGTCGACGCATTGATTTTGCTTTGATCGGCAAAACACCGGACTTCCGCGCCGGTGCGGTCGCCACAAGCTCAAATATCGGATGGAAAGACGTCCGGCGCGCCACCCGCGTCAACAAGCCGCTCTCATCAAAGGCGCAGGACGCCACGTCCTAAAGCGCGATCCATTGCAATAGAAAATCGCCATGATAAGCTGATTTTATGATCGGGTTGAGCCAAGCCTCGGCGACGAAACGGGTCGCGATCAGCGTGGTGGCGCTTTATGCGCTCCTGCTGCAAGGCGTCGTCGGCGCGGCGGCGCGGGCGGCCGCTTTCGATCGTTTCGGCAGCGCAATTTGCGAGCCGCAAGGCTCTATTCCACAAGCGCCCAACCGCGAATCCAGTCATCAACATTGCTTTTGCTGCATCTCGACTTGCAGCTCGTCTTCCGGCGATGCCGGACTTTTGGCGTCGGGCCTCTCCGCCTTCCCGCAACGTTGGGCCATCGCCGTCGCCTGGAATGCGGCCAGCGCAACTCCCGCGCGCGCGTCCGAACGGTTCCATTTCGCCGCTCGCGGTCCACCGATCTGGCTCTGACCGACTGATTTTCTCGACCAATCCCCAATCTCGCGCGCGCCGACGGCCTTAATCCGCCGTTCAGCTTAGCGCTGATTTAACGTTGCATGTCGCGCCGAACCCTTTTGAAGGCGGTGCGAATGCGGCGGTCAGGTCGAGGGTCGCGCGCGCCGGCGATCCGGCGTTCTGGATTAATCTCGTTTTTCGAGGCCGGCGAGCGCTCTACGGCTGCCCCGGACCCGATCAAAAGGCCATCTGATGCTACACGTCAAAAACTGGGATGTGGCGCTTGCTGCGGCCCCCCCACGCCGAACGATGGAATTTCAAAGCGCCGCCAAGCGGCGATATTTCAGCGCCGAAGAAAAGGCGCGGATCGTCGCGGAGAGCTTCGAGGATGGCGCGTCGGTCTGTTCCGTCGCCCGCCGGCACGGCCTGATGGCCGCGCAACTCTTCGCCTGGCGGAAGAACGCGCGCCTCGGCGGCGGAGATTCATTCGCGGCGAAGAATAACGCCGACCCCGCGCTCGAAATGGAGATGGCGCCGTCTCAAACGGCGCAGGCGGGCGCGCCGCAGCGCCCTGCTCCGATCGAAATCGCGATCGGCGACGCAATCGTGCGCGTGCCGCCCGGCTCCGACGCCGCGACCTTGCGCATGGTGCTGGAGATGCTGGCCGCGAACGCGTGAACGACCATGCCAGCTTCAAAGCTGCGTCCAATCGCCACGATGAACTAAATGCGGGCGGAAGGCCAACAGCTGCCTTTCCGCCTCTTGCTCGGATGAACCTTTTCATTCTCCCGCCGGGCCTGACCCCGCGTCGGAGAATGACGAGGCCAATAGCCGCAGTCGTTAACTCGGATGCCGTCTCGCAGATCCGCGCGGCGTGATTTGCGGCTTCACGCCCAAATGAGCTACACGATGGCCATAGGCTCGAATCGCGGGCGGCGCGCATTTATCTCGCCCTGGGGGCCGCAAGCCTCGCTCAGGCTCGAACATGTTTTAAGAGGCCGCAGAACGGAATCTCGATGAGCCGAGCTCATCCGATCCGCCGCCTCAAATAGGGATAAGGACAAAGCAAAGCGGCGGCCCCCCTCTTTTCCGGGCCGCGAGCCGCTTGAGATGCCCGAGAATCGATCCAGCAGCGCGCTGTGCGGCAGCGAGCAATAGGCGAGACATGAATAGCTTGACCGAAACGCGCGAACCCGAGGCAAGCGGCTTTACCGAACATCCCTTGCGCGACCGCGTCCTCGCGGAAGTCCACGCGCGTCCTTTCGTGCCGATCGAGGGACCGAAACGCATTTTGCATTTCGCCTTCATGACGGATCACGAAGAGGCCGCGGATGCGCGAGCCGCGCTCACCGATTTCTGCCTCGCCCGCGCTTGCCCGCCGCCACCCGCCAACGCCAAGCAGCACCGGATCGAGCTTCAGGCCGCCATACTTCGTTGGGAAGTTCACGCCGAATTCGTCACCTACACTTGGGAGTTTCCGCAGGCGGCCGAAGCGCCGCGTTTTGGCAAAGGCAAGACACTGCCGATTCAGCCGAGCGCGGACGAGCTCGCGAGCCAGATGCGGCTTTTGCCCCAGCCCGGCCCCCTGCTGGTGGCCGTCGATCTTCGCCTTTTGCCGGCCGCCGTCGTCGGCGAAACCTGGCGAACCCTGTTCGTGCCCGGTCAGCTCGCCGCATCTGACGTGCTGGATGGGGCCGCCATGGTCGCGACGGACTTTCAGCCCGACGCTCTTGGCTTCGTCCGCCTGCTCGTTCTCGACCGAAAACTCACGCCGAACGATGCGGGCTCGCTCGTGCAACGTCTGCTCGAGGTCGAGACCTATCGCACCCTGGCTTTGCTCGGGCTCCCGAAAGCGCTGGAGCTTGGGCCGGAAATTCGCCGCATCGAGATCGAATTGCCGCGCCTCGTCCAGCTGATGCGCGAGGCCAAGGGACTGGAGGCCAGCCGCATCTTGCTCGATCGGCTGACGGCTCTCGCCGCCGAGCTCGAGGAAGGCGCGGCCCAAAGCCTTTACCGTTTCGGCGCGACCCGGGCCTATCATGAACTCATGACCCTGCGCCTGGCGTCGATCCGCGAGAGTTCGATCGCCAATCTGCCGACGCTCGCGTCCTTTCTCGCGCGCCGGCTGACGCCCGCCATTCGCACCTGCAGCGCGACCGAGGCCCGCCAGGAAGATCTCTCTCGCAAGCTCGCCCGCGCAGCGCAGCTCCTGCGCACCCGCGTCGACATCGAGCTCGAAAGCCAAAACCGGGATCTCCTGCGCAATATGGGCGAAAGAGTTCACCTTCAGTTAAAGCTTCAGCAAGCGGTGAAATGGGTGTCGATCGCCGCGATCACCTATTATCTGTTGTCGATCCTGCATCTCATTTTTGAAGGCGTCCATCGCGAGATGGAGACGCTCGATCCCGTGGTCGCGACGGCAGGCGCCGTTCCCTTCATCGCCGGCGCGGTGTTGTGGTTCTTCCACCGCCTCGGCAAGCGCATCGCGGAATCGACTTGAGCGGGCGGACTGCGGCGCTCACGCGATTTCGTCGTCGGCCTCTGGTTTTGGCCTGCGCAAGTTAATCTCCTTCATACGAAGCGATAGCTTTCGCGCGTGCCTGGCTTCGGCGCGAAGGGCGACGGGTTGCAGAATCTTCCTGAATTCGTCGCGCTTTTCATGAATTGAGGCGATGACGAGCCCCATCGGGACTCCCATCTCGACGAGCACCGCTTCCGACAACTGCAGGCTCGCCTCGATGGTCTCGGGCACCGCATCCGTCACGCCGAGCTTATAGAGGATCGTTGCATGATGCGCGTCGCGCGCACGGGCGACGATCGTCAGATGGGGAAAATCCGCCCTCGCAATACGGACGATCTGCTCGGCCATGCTGGGCCGATCCATGGTGATGATGAGTGCCTTGGCGCGGGCGAGGCCGCAGCGGGCGAGAAATTCGGCGCGCGAGGCGTTGCCCCAATAAATCTCGACGCCGTCGGCGCGATAGCGCTTCACCAGGCTTGCGTCGGTGTCGATCGCCATAAAGCTGATGGAATGGGCTCGCAGCATGTCGCCCACGAGCCTTCCGACCCGACCATAGCCGACGACGATCGCGTCATGCGCGAGCTCGTGCTCCAGCTCCGGCGGCGGGGCCGATTCCACGGCGATCTGCGGGCGAAACAGCCGCTGCGTCAACGCGCCCAGCGCCGGCGCCACAAACATGGAGAGCGTCACCGCGACCGCCATTTGGGCGCCTAAGCCCCCTGGCGTCGCCCGCGCCGCGACCGCAGCCGCAATGATGATGAAGGCGAACTCGCCGCCGGGCGCGAGCATGAGCGCCGCCTCGGTCGAGACGGAGGGCGTGAAGCGTAAGATCCGCGCGACCAACCACACGACGCAGAATTTAATGAGGATAAACCCCGCCATCAGTTCGATTGTCCGCAGCGGCGCGGCGAGGACCTCGGAAAAATCAAGCCGAGCTCCGACGGAGACGAAGAATAAGCCGAGCAAGAGGCCCTTGAAGGGCTCGATCGTCACCTCGATCTCGCGTCGATATTCCGTCTCAGCCAGAAGAACGCCCGCGAAGAATGCGCCAAGACCCATTGACAGCCCGCTCATCGCGGTCAGCACCGCCGTGCCAATCACAACGAGCAGGCAGGCGGCGACGAAAAATTCCGTCGAGCCCGCGGCCGCGACATGATGGAACAAGGGGCGCAGGACGAGGCGGCCTCCGATGACGAGAATGCTCAAGCCCGCGGCCGCAGGAAGGAAAGTCGAGAAGAGAGCCGCGCCCAGATCAAGCTCGCGAATCCCGAGCATGGAAACCATGAACAGAAGCGGCGCGACCATGAGATCTTGAAAAAGCAGCACCGCGAAAATCGTCCGGCCGGCCGTCGTCGCCAGGCGTTTGGACTCGGCAAGAACCGGGATGACGATGGCGGTTGACGACATGGCCAAGGCGAAGCCGAGAACCGCCGCCGATGTCGGTTGCTCGCCGAATAGGAGAGCTGCGAAGCCGAGCGCCGCCGCCGAGCCGAAGACCTGGAGCGCGCCGAAGCCGAAAACGGCGCGCCGCATGGTCGCCAAGCGCTCCCAAGATAATTCGAGCCCGATCATGAATAATAAAAAGACGACGCCAAACTCGGCGACAGGCGCGATCTGCTCAAGATCTTCGAGCACGAAAGCGCTGAGCCACGGGCGTCCATGCGCGAGCGCGCCGAGGCCGTAAGGTCCGAGCAAGACACCGGCGACCAGGAACCCGAGCACCGGACTGACCCGCAAACGGCGGAAAAGCGGCGCCACGACGCCGGCCGTCGTGAGAAAAATCAGCGTTTCTTTATATTGCTCCGGCGCGAAACTGGTCATTGATCTCCTTCCGATCGTGCGATTTGGCGACAGTATCAATTGTAGTCGCCATCGGCTCGACATTCTCTCCACAGATAAAGGAATTTCCTACCCGGAAGCCGCGTCCCGCTTTCCCAGGCGGATTGATTCCGGCATTCTCACGCCATGCCCGATCCCTTTCCAAGCAACGCTCCCGAACTCTCCGTCAGCGAGCTCTCCTCGGCCCTCAAGCGAACGATCGAGGATCGATTCGGCTTTGTGCGCGTGCGCGGCGAGATCTCGAATTTTCGCGGCCAGCATTCTTCGGGCCACGCCTATTTCTCCTTGAAGGACCAGTCGGCCCGCATTGACGCGGTGATCTGGAAAGGCGTCTACGCTAAGCTCAAGACCAAGCCGCAGGAAGGTCTCGAAGTCGTCGCGACCGGCAAGATCACGACCTATCCCGGCAAATCAGCCTATCAGATCGTGATTGAGGCGCTCGAGCCGGCAGGAGTCGGCGCGCTGATGGCGCTCTTCGAGGAGCGCCGCCGGAAGCTCGGGGCGGAAGGACTTTTCGACGAGGCGCGCAAGCGGCCGCTCCCCTTTCTGCCTTCCTCGATCGGGGTCGTCACATCGCCGACCGGCGCAGTCATCCGCGACATTTTGCACCGCATCGCTGAGCGCTTCCCGCGGCGTGTTCTGGTTTGGCCCGTGCGCGTCCAAGGCGAAACCTCGGCCGCAGAGGTCGCCGCTGCGATCGACGGATTGAACGCTCTTCCCGAAACCGGCCCTATGCGGCGGCCAGATGTGATCATCGTCGCGCGCGGCGGCGGATCGCTTGAGGATCTCTGGAGCTTCAACGAAGAAATCGTCGTGCGCGCAGCCGCGCAAAGCAGGACGCCGATCATCGCCGCCATCGGCCATGAGACGGACTGGACCCTGATTGATTACGCCGCCGATCTGCGCGCCCCGACGCCGACAGCCGCGGCCGAGAAGGCCGTTCCCGTCCGCGCCGAGCTTGCCACGACCTTAGCCGATCTTGGGCGTCGCGAATCGGGCGCTATGTTTCGGCTCGGCGAGAGACGGCGGGCCGATCTTCGCGCGCTGCTACGGGCGCTGCCGCAGGGAGAGGCCATTATCGCCCTGCCCCGCCAGCGCCTCGATCATGTCGGCGCGCGCCTTGGAGCTGCCCTCTCCAAGGCGCATGACCGTCAGCGCATCGGCCTCGCCCGCCTGTCGCATCGACTATCTCAGCAATCGCCGCACGCAAGGCTCGCGCGAAGCGCCGAGCGCCTCGCGGGTCTCGGAGGGAGGCTTGGCCGCGCGCTCGACTCCGGACGCGAGGCCAGACTGCGAAGGCTCGCGCACGTTGGAGCGAGGCTCGCCGCCGCTCGATCGACATCGAGAAGGGTCGAAACCGAAAAGCTGAGCGCCGCCCGCCACCGAATCGACGCCTTGGCGAGGCGCTTAAGTTACGGCGTCAACGCCGGCGTCGCCACACGCCGGACCACGCTCGGCGCCCTCGCGCAATTGCTCGGAAGCCTAGGCTATAAGCAAGTGCTGGCGCGCGGATATGCGCTGGTGCGTGACGCGGATCAGAGACCTTTGCGGCTCGCCGCCGAGATCAGAGACGGCGCGGCGCTCGAAATCGAGTTCGTCGACGGGCGTAGAAGCGCAATCGCCGGACCGGCGAAAGACGCCGCCCCCGCGAAGCCGGCCGTGAAAAAAGGGCGCGCGAAGCGCGATCAAGGCTCGCTCTTTTAAGAGCGATTTAGAGCGCGTTCTGTCGGATGCTCTCAATCCAACCGACAAGAACTCGCTTCAGAACAAGCTCGACGAGGTCAGGCGAAGACCAATGGCATGGGCTCCATGCCGATCTTGCCGATGCCGCGCTTGCGCAAGGCCTCGGAAAGACGCTCGCTCGGAGCCGCCGAACTGGTGAAAAGAGCGCGATGCTGCGTCGCGGGCTCCAAATGTTCTTGCGGCGCGGGAAAGCCGAGATCTTCCCGCAGGACATGATCCGTCCGCCGCGCGATTGCGGGCGCGGGGTCGATCCATTGGACCGCCCAGGGCGCAAGCCGCGCGAACTGATCGATCAGCAGCGGATAATGCGTGCAAGCGAGGACGATGCAATCGGTGCGCTCCCCTTCGGAGACGAAGGCGGGCGCAATCTCGCGCAGGATGGCCGCATCGGACGGGGCCTCGCCCTGCATGAACGCCTCGGCGAGGCTCGCCAGAGCGCTTGAGCCGACAAGCGTCACGACGCAATGTGCGGCGTAAGTGCGCACCAATTCCCGCGTGTAATCGCGCGCGACCGTGCCGGGCGTCGCGAGAACCGAGATCAACTTGGAGCGCGACAGGCTCGCGGCCGGCTTCACGGCGGGAACCGTGCCGACAAAGGGGATCAGCGGGAATTGCCGGCGCAAATGCGGAAGCACGAGGGTCGACGCCGTATTGCAGGCGATGACGACGGCGTCCGGCGCGGCCTCCGCGATCAAACGCTCCATGACCGTCATCACCCGCGCGACCAAAGCCCCCTCTTCCAACTCCCCATAGGGAAAGCCGGCGTCGTCGGCGGCGTATATCAATTGCGCGTCCGGCCGCGCGCGCGCGATTTCCGCAAAAACAGTCAGCCCGCCCAAGCCGGAATCAAAAACAAGGACTTTGGGCGGCTGCGGCATCGAGGAAACCGAAAGTTGATTGGCGCGTCGCCATGGCTCTTGGCGACGGGAGATCGCCGCTGCGCCATGAAAGCAGTTATTGGTTAACCAATAATTCGGTCAAAAAAGAATTGAGATCATGGCGAAACTCCGCCCCGCCGCCGGTTCATCCTTCATCCTTGGGAGGCTGCGACGACTCTAGAGGGACGGCGCCGAAGTCATGCGCCAAATTTTCCTCTTCGCGCGCCGCCTCCCGCCGGCCGGCCCTCGGCCCGTCGACGAGCCGGACCACCATGCCGCGCAGCGTGCGCACGTCCTGCTCGGAGAGTTTCATGCGATGAAAAATATTGCGCAGATTGCGGCGCATGACCGGCTGCTTGCCGGGCGGCCGGAAAAAGCCGGCGCGTTCAAGCTCGCCTTCCAGATAAGCGAAAAAGGAAAGAACCATGTCGCGGGACGCGGCCGGCGAACGCTCCGTCGGCGCGAAAGGCGCTTTCGCGTCCGTCGCGGCGCGCATCCATTCGTAGCCGGTCAGGAGAACAGCCTGGGCGAGATTAAGCGAGGCATAGGCCGGATTCACCGGAAAGGTCAGGATCGCATCGGCCAAGGCGACCTCGTCATTGGCGAGACCGGTGCGTTCCGGGCCGAAAAGCACGCCGTGCTTCTCACCACCGGCGATCGCCGCCGCGCTTTGCGGCATGGCCTCGGCCGGGGTCAGGATCGGCTTATGCTGGCCGCGCTCGCGCGCGGTCGTCGCCCAGACGAAATTGAGATCGGCGACGGCGCCCTCGACGCTGTCGTAGAGCTTGGCCGCTTCGAGAAGATGCACGGCCCCGGCCGCTGCGGCATAGGCGCCTTTCTTCAAGGCGCCGGTGCGGGGCCAGCCCTCGCGCGGCGAGACAAGCCTAAAATCGGCCAGGCCAAAATTGGCCATCGCCCGCGCGCACATGCCGATATTCACAGCGAGTTGGGGCCTGACCAGAATGATCGTGGGACCACCGATAAGACTTGGCTTGGTCCGATCCGTGCCGGCGCCGGTCATGGGCGACGCTCTCCGAAGCTCGCGCGCCAGCTCATCGCAAATGGAGGCAAAGCTTGACGATAAGGAAACGAAGGCTTTCAGGAAGCCGATCGCGCGACCGGCGGAGCCCGGAAATTTGGTGCGGGCGGTCGGAATCGAACCGACACTCTGTCACCAGAACCGGATTTTGAGTCCGGCGCGTCTACCAGTTCCGCCACGCCCGCCGACAGGAGCCAATATCTCGGCGGCCCCTGAATTGTCGTTTCAACGATCGATCATCGGACCCGCCCGAAACAAAGGTAGATCGCCGAATATCGAGGGCTTTTCGTATCGGATTGCGTCCGGTCCCGCAACCTCATGCGGCGTCGCCGCGCAAGATTTTTCACCCCCGCGCGAGCCCGACTGAACCTATTCCCGGATAGGCTCGTTTTTGATTGCGGTGCGCATGAAATAATAGAGAAGGACGAGCCCGCACAAGGCGAAGCCGCCCTCGATGATGCGGCTCACGAGCGGATCGAGCTGCAGGAGGCCGCCGAGCGCCCAACCGGCCGCCCAGGAGGCCCCGACCATCTCGGTGCCGACCAGGATCGCGACGGCTAGGAGGGTCGAAAAATGGACCCAATTAATTTTCTTTGTTTCAGCCAAATCTCATGAGCTCCGAAACATGCGGCGGCCTATGCGCGTATATCATAGCGTCAGGCTCGGCAAGCGGCCGAGGCCTTTCGGACGATCGACCAAGATAAAAAAGCGCCAGCGCGCCGCATCGGCCCTTGAACCGGGAGGCTTAGGCGGCGACATCGGGATAAAGCCATGTCCTTGAGAAACTGGCGACAAAATTAGCGACAGGCCAAGGGCAGGCCGAGGAGACGCCGATGAATGAAGACATGACGGCGGCCAACAGCGCCGTTGGCGACGGATCGCCGTGGCTCGCCTTGTATCCGGCTAACGCCCCGGCGCGAATCGAGGCCGCGCCCTATCACCTGCTCGCCGACGCGCCGCGCGACCTCGCGAAGCGACGCGGCGACGCCAAGGCCTTCACCGACATCCTGCCGAATGGAATGTCCGCGAGCCTCAGCTTCGCGGAAGTCGATCGCTATTCGGACGATTTCGCCGCTTATCTCCGCGAGGTGCTAGCGCTCGAGCCCGGGACACGCGTGGCGATCCAGATCCCGAATGGGCTCGCCTATCCCGTCGTCGCCTTCGGCGTGTTCAAGGCCGGCTGCATCCTGGTCAATGTCAACCCGCTCTATACCGCCGCCGAAATGGCGCATCTCTTTGCCGATTCGGAGCCCGCCGCGATCATAGGCCTCGACATGTTCGCTGACAGGCTCGACGCGGCGATGGAAAAGGTCCCGATCCCACATGTGATCCTGACGGAGGCCGCGAGCCTCTTCCCCATGCCGCGGCGCCAATTGATCGGCTTCGTCCAGAAATATGTGAAGAAGCAAATTCCGCGGCCGGGCTTCACGTCGACCAGTTTCGCGAAGGCGCTCGCCGCCGGCGCCGCGCGCGTGAGATCAGGCGCAGATATCGCTTCTTACACGCGCGGCCTCGATCCCTCCGCCCCGGCCTGCCTGCAATATACCGGCGGAACCACTGGGATCAGCAAGGGCGCCATCCTGACGCATCGCAATCTCATCATGAATGTCGCACAATTTTTGAGCTTCACCGGCGCCGACATCAACGAGAATGATCGGCTTCTGACGGCGCTGCCGCTCTACCATTGCTTCGCTTTCACGGTGAATTTCTTGGGCTTCTTCTTCCGCGGCGCCCATAATGTCGTGGTCCCCAATCCGCGGCCGCTCAGCAATTTGCGCAAAGCTTTCGAGAAGGAGGACATCACCTTCATCACCGGCGTAAACACTTTGTTCAATGGGCTGTTGCACGAGGCCTGGTTTTGCGAAAAGCCTCCGCTCAGCCTGCGCCTCTCAGTCGCCGGCGGCATGGCTTTGCTGGATTCGGTCGCGGCGCAATGGCGGGACGTCACCGGCACGCCCGTCATCGAGGGCTATGGCCTGACCGAATGCTCGCCCGTGCTGACCTTCAATCCGGTGCATCGCGTCAAGCGCGGATCAATCGGGGTGCCGCTTCCTTCGACCGAGATCAAATGTGTCGATGAAGACGGGCGCGAGGCGCCGATCGGCGCGCCGGGCGAGCTCGTCGCGCGCGGACCACAAGTGATGGCGGGATATTGGCGCCAGCCGGATGAAACCAAAAACGTGCTGCGCGACGGTTGGCTCTACACTGGCGACATAGCAACGATGGATGAGGAAGGCTATTTCGCGATTGTCGATAGGCGCAAGGACATGATCCTCGTCTCCGGCTTCAATGTCTATCCGAACGAGGTCGAAGCCGTGCTGAGCAAGATGCAAGGCGTGAAGGAATGCGCGGTGGTCGGCGTGCCCGACGAGGCGAGCGGAGAAGCCGTCAAGGCCTTCTTGGTTCGTCGCGATCCGACGCTCCAGGCCGAGACGATCCGCGCCTTCTGCAAGGGCGAACTGGCGGCCTACAAGGTCCCGAAATTCATCGTCTTCCGCGATGAATTGCCGAAGTCGAACGTCGGCAAGATCCTGCGCAAGGATTTGCGTTGGGAAGGGCTCCTGGAGCAGGGCCTGCGCCGGCAGTGACGGCGGCGCAGGCCTCCCGCAGAAGAAAGTCTGAGGACCCGCCGCTCCTAATTGTCTTCACGGAAGGGCCACCGATCATGCTGGCGGCGGATGGGCTCGCCTCCTAACGCTGGACCGCAATATCCTCGCCGCGCAGGAAATAGGATGCCGCGTCGATATCGCTCGCCAATGTCCAGGCCTTCTGGTCGGATGGGCGGTTCACCTTGATGAAGACCGTGCCGTCGCAGATAATGCGCGCGGTTCGTGGAAAGCTCAGTTCGGCGAATGTCGCCTCGGTCGAATCACCGCCTAGGATCGGGCGCGTACTCAACGCGAACAAGCCGCTGGGATGACCGAGCGTCAGAAGGCCGCCTTGACCCGCCTTCAGCGCGCCCTCGCGCAAGGCCCGATTGGGCACAGTGCCGGGAATGGCCGCGGCGGCGGCAAGGCAGGTCGACCCGCTGCCCGGCGCGGCTGAATGCATGATCGATTCGAGATAGAAGCGCGCTACGAGATCGACCGACTCCGCCTTGACCAAATGACCGTCGAGGTCGGTGTAGGCGGCTGGCGCGGCGACCGAGACGGCGAAGGGCAGCGTCGCCTCGCCGATCGTTTGCAGCGTGTACTGATTCCAGCCGATCAATTGGGCGATCTTCAGCCGTAGCTCGGTCAGGCGGGCGAGCATGCCGGGCGGCGTCAGGATCGCGCCGGTGGGCGACGGCAGTTCCAGACCTGTGCAGCCCAGCCCGAATTCCTCCGCGCGGAAGAAACCGCAAATATTGACCATGTCGACGATGGTGACGTCGACCTTGCCGCCGTCGCTCAATACGACGGTGTCGACCAGATTGCCGGTGGGAAAGGTCCGACCGGTGAAACCGCCGCCTTGTTCGCGGAAGTCGACCAGGATTTCCGCGCCCGTTCCAGGCACCCCGCCGATCGCCGTCTGGCCGGCGACCCGCGCCTCGCCGTTCGCCACGTCGAGGGTCATGTACATCATCTTCTGCGTGTTGGTCGAAAAGGCGCGCACCGTGACGCGGCCATCCGGAACGCCTGGAATCATGTTCTTCATCAAGGCGAACACCGGCACCCCGGCCGAAATGTTGCCGCAGTTCATCTTGTAGGTGACGGTCGCCGGCTGGTCGGGAAAGATCTGCACGAAGGTATAGTCGACATCAGCGCCGGTGCGCGTCGAAGGTTGCACGATCGCGGTCTTCGATTGCAGGATGGTGTTGCCGCCGAGTCCGTCCATCCCCATCGGGTCGGGCGAACCGCGCACCGCCAGCAGGAATTCCTCGAGCCCGTGGCCCGGCAAGGGGACGTTGCGCCCCTCAAAATAGAACCCCCGGCTGCTGCCGCCCCGGATCAATGTGATCGGGGCCAGCATCTGTTCGAGATTGCGGTCAAAGCGAAACCAGCTCATTGCGTCAGCGCGTCACGCCCTGACGGCGTTCGATCGCGTCCCAAATTTCCGCCTCGAATTGTCATCCAGGCCACCATCGCGTCTTCGGCGCTCAGCCCTTAATGACCATGGGCGCCTGAAAAGGGCGGCGGGTCGTCATCCTCGTCATCGCCGCCGCCATAATAGCCGGCAAAAAACGGCGTGCCGACGCCATCGTTCGGATTGAAGACGCCGTGGTGATGGCCGAAGTTCTCGCCATAATTGAACGGGAAGGCCCAATTGCTATAGACCGCCGTGCTAGCCACGGCGATGCCGATATCCTGCGCCCTTTGCATGGCGCGGCGTTGGCGGTAGCGCCAAGCGGCGATGCGAACGCCCAAAGGCAGAGGATAAAATCCCGCGCCGCTGGCTCTGTCGCCGAACAAGGGCGCGAAATGAGAGGGTCCGCGCGCGGCGGTCAGTCGGCCCCGCACCCGGCCCGAGCCATGTCCCGCATAAGCATATCGCGCGGCGACCCCTTGCGGATGGACGTGGCGCGCGCTCGCTCGCCGTGAGTTCGCCGACGCGGCGTCCGGCGTCATATCGAGCGCCGCAAGCGCCGCGAAGATCGCCAAAACTGCCGCTGATTTTCCTAACCGCATTGATCCGCATCTCCAGCCGGGCTAGAGCCCGTTCCGACGGGGTGGACTGATCCAATTAGAACGCGCTCTAGATCAATAAGTTAGAACATCTTCTGATCGAAAAAGCCGATCAACTTTTTCGATATATGCTCTAGCGGCAATGTCCCGCTGAAGCCCAACGCCCCAGGATCGGAGCGGTTCCGACGCTATGAAAGCGAGGCCGCTCGAGCACGATTTATTGATGATGATCGAGGGGACAGGCGCGGGCGAAGCGCCGCTCACCAGCGCAGAAGGCGCGCCCCAACTAAAGCGCCGACGGCGGCGACGAAGGCGATCGCCAAACCGTACCAGGCTGTGACGAAAAAGGGCGAATCATCCGGGCAATGCGTCGCATAGAGCGCCGCGCCGACAGCGCCCGCGAAAAGCCCGGCGCCGGCTCCCGCCAGGGCCGGATGCTCCGGCGCCCCATGGCGCAGGGCCAGCAAGGCCGCGACGAGCGGGGCGGCGGCGAGCAGCGGGATGCTCGCCAAGCAAGAGACCGCGTTATGGCCAATGAGTTGGCGTCCCCATTCCGCGGCCGGGACCGTAAGCGATTCAACGAGATCGGCGGCGACAAGCAAAGCCGGCGCGAGCGCCAGCAGCAGGGCGACGGCGCGCGTATCCGCGCCGGGCCGGGCGAGGCGCAAGATGAGGCGAGCGGAGAGCGCCGCCAAAAGAAACGTCAAGGCGAGCTTGAAGACGAGCCGCGGATTCTCTCCGAGCAAAGCCAACAGATGCGGGCGGACGCCGAGAATGGCGAAATAGAGCGCCAAGGCGATCGCGATGGCCGGCGCCAAAGCCTGCCGCAAAGCGCGACGCGGCGACGCGGGGCGAAAGTCGGCGTCGGCCGACAGCGCGCGGATAAGATCGCCGGTTTTCATGCGTCAGCCATTCTGAACTTGACGGCTAGGGCCGCGAGGCCGCGATGAAGCGCCACCCGGACTGCGCCTTTGGTCATCGCGAGTCGACCAGCCGCTTCATCGATCGACGCGCCGTCAACCGCGACGATGCGCACGACATTGCGCTGCCCTGGCGGCAGTTCATCGAGATGGCGGTTGACGTCGGACACAAGCATATTCGGCTCGGCCTCATCTTGCTTCAGGCTCTCAGCGAAATCCTCGATCGGAAGATCGACGCGGCGGCCGCGACGCCGCAAAGCGTCGATGATCTTGTGTCGCGCGATCGCCCAGAGCCAAGGCGAAAAAGGAGCTGTCTTCTCCCAGGTCTGGCGCTTGAGATGAACGGCGAGGAGAATCTCCTGAACGACGTCTTCCGCATCCGTTTCGGCCATGCCGGCGTGGGCCAAGCCGCGCCGCGCCGCAGCGCGAAGCGTCGGCGCGAGGCTGCGCAACAATTGCTGGTAGCAAGCCGCGTCGCCTGCCATGGCGGCCCGCATCAACATGGCCCATTCCTTCTCGCGAATTTCTCCGCCCACCAACGTCTCACCCATAGCTTCGGCCGACGGAGCCCTTTGTTACAGTCTACGCCGCGGATCGGCAGCATTTTTTTGTGATCGCGAAAGCCGCCGGGCTGCGTAACGCATGCGTCCATCGAGCCGAACTAGGCTGCATGGGACAGAGCTGAGCCCCGTTCCGGCATCGCGCCGAGCGGCTCAGTCGCGCCTCATGATATTTCTCAAATTCGCGCCAGAAGGAATTCGACATGACCGACAAGACACAACACGCTGCGGCCTCGCTCGCCGGAGCTTTCGCCGCCGCGCTCTCGCTTATGGCTTCTTCGGCCTCAGCGGGCCCTGTCGCTCCGCAGCCGTCCATGGACAAATGCTACGGCGTCGCCTTGAAAGGTGCCAATGATTGCGCAGCCGGCGCTGGCGCGAGCTGCGCCGGGACGTCAAAGGCCGACTATGAGCGCAGCCGCTGGAAATACGTCCCCAAAGGCACATGCGAGTCGATCGTCACGCCGGAAGGCCACGGCATGAACAGCCCCACCTGACGCCTGCCCGGCGCCGCTCCGACAGGCGTTAAAATCCAGCTGACTCGGGGTGGCGCCATCGCGATAATGCTACGCGAACGGGCGGGAGACTGCCGTGAAAATCTCTGCCATGAACTTACGCCCGTTTAATCGAAGGGAACAGCCATGACCACGAAGATCACCAAGACCGAGATCGGCGCCGCCGCGCTTGCCGGCGCGCTCGCTACGGCGCTCACGCTCGTCAGCGCGACGGCTTCGGCGCAGACAATGGGCGGCGACAAGGCCGGCAAGGAGAAGTGCTACGGCGTCTCCCTGAAGGGAGAGAATGATTGCGCGGCCGGCGCCGGCACGAGCTGCGCCGGCTCGTCGAAAGTCGATTATGACGGCTCGATCTGGAAATATGTTCCGAAGGGGACCTGCGAAACGATCAAGACGCCTCAGGGGACGGGCTCGCTGAAGCCGGTCAAGTCGTAAGACTAAAAGGATTTGCGTGAAGGACGCGGCCTCGACCGCGCCCTTCCCTTCGCCCGGAAAGAACACAAAGGGGCGCATCCATGCGCATCGCCTCATCGCTTCCAGCAAGCGCCGGCGTCGGCTTCAAGCCGCAACATTTCCCGGCCATCGCCGCCGTCGCCCAGCCGCTCGGCTTTTTCGAGGTCCATGCGGAAAACTACATGGGCGCCGGTGGTCCTCCGCACGCCCAGCTCGGCTTCCTGAGAGAGCGCTACGCGCTATCCTTCCATGGCGTCGGCCTGTCGATCGGTTCGACCGAGCGGATCGATCGCGCCCATCTCGCGCGGCTGAGGATCCTTTGCGACCGCTATCAGCCGGAGAGCTTTTCCGAGCATCTCGCCTGGTCGTCCCATGGCGGGATCTTCTTCAACGACCTCCTGCCCCTGCCCTACACGCAAGCAACCCTCGCTACGATCATTGAGCATGTCGATGAGGTTCAGGCTGCGCTCGGACGCCGCATGCTGCTCGAGAACCCCGCGACCTATGTGCGCTTCGCCGAGAGCGAGATTTCAGAGCCCGCCTTTCTCGCCGCGATTGCGGGCGCGACCGGTTGCGGGCTTCTGCTCGACGTCAACAATGTTTACGTCTCGGCGCGCAACCATGGCGCGGAGGCGCGCGTCTATCTCGACGAATTTCCGCTCGATCTCGTCGGCGAAATTCATCTCGCCGGCCATTTCGAGACGGTCGACGAGGCGGGCGCTCCCCTCTGCATCGATGCGCACGGATCGCCGATGATCGACGAGGTGCTTGCGCTTTATGAAAGCGTGATTGGCCGCACGGGCCCATTGCCGACATTGATCGAGTGGGACAATGACGTGCCGGATTGGCCGATTTTGCTCGGGCAGGCGCAAAGCGCGCAAGCCGTTCTCGACCGTTGCTGCGCACGCGATCGGGCGCAATCGGCGGCTTGACGTATGTCGCAAGAATTCGGTCTCCAACAGGATCTAAAGGCGAAGCGATCATGCCGCACGCGCTCCAAGCCGAATTTGCGACGGTCCTCCGCGATCCGGCCCTCCCGCTACCGACCAGCGTGATTTCACATACGTCGCGCACGCCGCAAAAGCGCTTCGCCGTCTACCGCAACAATGTCATGGTCGGCTTGATCGGCGCTTTGGAGTCCCGTTTTCCAGCGACCCGGCGCATCGTCGGCGACGAGTTCTTCGCTGCGGCGGCGCGCGTCTTTGCGTCGACGCAGCCGCCGCGCTCGCCGCTCATGATGACCTACGGGGACGAATTTCCCGATTTTCTCGCTAGTTTCGAGCCCGCCGCCGAGATCGCCTATCTCGCCGACGTGGCGGGCCTCGAGGCCGCCCGCACCCGCGCCTATCACGCCGCCGATGCAGCGCCGCTCGAGCCCGCCGCGTTCAGCCAGATTGACGCAGACAGGCTCGCGGACCTTTGCATCGTCCTGCATCCCTCGGTCGAGATTATTCGTTCACAATTTCCGATCGTCGTGATTTGGGCGATGAACGCAGGCGACATGGAGCTCGGCCCCGTTGCGGATTGGCGCGGCGACGACGCCCTTGTCGCGCGGCCGGCGCTCGACGTCGAGGTTCGCCGCCTGCCCCCTGGCGCGGCGGCCTTCCTCCAAAGCCTTTCGGCGGATGCTCCGCTCGGCACGGCCGCGGAATCCGCGGCCGCGAGCGATCCCGCATTCGATCTCGCTGTAAATCTCGCGGCGCTGTTTTCGGCGGGGCTCGCCATCTCAGCGACGCATCGTCCGTAAAGGATCCTCGACATGAAGCTCGTGCAGGCGATCGGCGGCGTCAACGCGCTCCTCGACCGAATTCCACAGTCCTTGATCTCGTTCGCGGCGCGGATCTTCCCCGCGGCCGTGTTTTGGATGTCGGGGCGCACGAAGGTCGAGGGCTGGCATCTCAAGGACTCGGCGATCGCCCTGTTTCAAGATGAATATGCGCTGCCATGGATCGACCCCGAAATCGCCGCGAGGATTGCGGCCTTCAGCGAGCATTTCTTTCCGATCCTGCTCGTGATCGGCCTGGCGAGCCGTTTCGCGGCGCTTGCTCTGCTCGGCATGACCGCCGTGATCGAGATCTTTGTCTATCCCGACGCTTGGCCGACCCATGGCGTCTGGGCGACCTGCTTCCTTGTCGTCATCGCGCGGGGGCCTGGAGTCCTTTCCCTCGATTATCTGCTCGGGCGGATTTCTTCGTCGCGCCGATGACATCCGAAAATCGGGGCCGCGGCGCGATCAAGACGCTGAATGCGAATGAAGCGCGCGACAGTGGCGCCCGCAAGCTTCTTTAGAACATAGCTGTAAGGCAGTTACATTCGGTCTTGCATGTATTTGCGAACAAAATTATTCAATTGCCTGCGTGAAAACCTATATTTATATTTATCTTGCTTGCCCAAATATAACGAAAACGTGAAGGCGGTCTCAGGACTTTTCCGACCTATTCGCGAGTCTAGAACATTGTCACATAATCGTCATGAAAGCAGGCGCTCGCCGCCTGCGCGTCAACGCGATGGAGAATGGCAATGATCAAATCTCTCGGGATAGCCTCATTATACATCGGCCTCGCTTTGAGCGGAGGATCAGCTCTTGCTCAAGCCTATTATGGACCTCTAGCGCCCCCGTCTTTGCGCTACGCCACGCCGGACGAGGCGAGCGCCTATCCGCTATACGAAGGCCGGTCCATCTATCGGATGGGACATCCCATGTACTTCAACAATCGAGTTGATGAGAAAGGCTACCCCTCGGGCCTGCCGGAGAACCCACAATCTCCGAACTAAGCGAGCCCTAGGCCGACTGGGAGAATGCTGGTTCGATCGAGACCTTTCGATCCCATGGAGCAGCTCGACCGAGACGGAATTCTACGCCTTGAAGTCGAGGCCGATGTCGAGCACCGCTGCGCTATGCGTCAGCCAGCCGATCGAGATCAAATCGACGTCCGAGGCCGCGACTGCCGCCGCTGTTTCGGACGTGATGCGGCCCGAGGCTTCGGTCACAACGCGGCCGCCGACCAAGGCGACCGCCTTCGCGAGCATCGCGGGATCCATATTGTCGAGAAGCACGGCGTCGACGCCAAATTCCAGCGCTTCCGCGAGTTGCTCCAGCGTGTCGACCTCGACCTCGATCTTCACGAGATGTCCGACGCCGGCCCGGGCGCGCCGCAGCGCCTCGCCGACGCCGCCGGCGACGGCCACGTGATTGTCCTTGATGAGCACGGCGTCGTCGAGGCCGAAACGATGATTGGCGCCGCCTCCGGCGCGAACGGCGTATTTCTCGACCGCGCGTAAGCCCGGCGTGGTCTTTCGCGTGCAGACAATCGCAGCGTGATAATCGCGCACGGCGTCGACAATCGAAGCGGTTGCGCTTGCGATCCCGCTCAAATGACCGAGAAAATTGAGCGCCGTGCGCTCGCCCGTCAATATTCCGCGCGCCGGCCCGCTGATCGTTGCGATCACGTCCCCCGGCGCGAGTTCGCCGCCATCCTGCTTTTCACAGCGAAACGCGATCTGCGGATCGAGAAGCTCGAAGGCCAGCCTGGCCAGATCAAGCCCCGCGACGACGCCCTTCTGCCGGGCGACGAGAGCGGTTTTCACCTTGAAGCCGACCGGCGCGATCGCGTCGGTCGTAATGTCTCCGGCGCGCCCGAGATCTTCGAGCAATGCGCTGCGAACCAGAGGCTCCAGCATGATCCGAGGAAGCGGCGAGAGCGGCGGCGCCATGGACCTAGCCTTTCCACTCACGCGACCGGCTCGACGGCGAACTCGCGCGCCAAATCCAAAGCCTCGTCGAGCTTGAGAAAGCTTCTTCGCGCCTCGACCGCCTTGCCGGGAAAATCCGTGCGCGCATGAGCGCCGCGACTTTCCTCGCGGCGCAGCGCGGCGATGACGATCATCAGAGCGACGATAGCCGCATCCCGCGCGGGGCCGTCGCCCTGCGCCATAGGATAAAGCGCGCGCACGGCGTTGCGCAAACCGTCGGCGTCGCGCAAGACGCCTGCCGCCGAGGATAGGACGCCTCGCACCGGCGCGGGATCGCTACCGACGAAGCGCGCCGACGGCGCCGTCTTAGCCGGCCGTCTCGCGCTGGTCCCGCTGATGCTTTCAGCGACGAAACGCCCACAGACCGCCGCTTCGAGCAGGGAATTGCTGGCGAGGCGGTTCGCACCATGGAGCCCGGTGCAGGCGGCTTCGCCGCAAGCCCAGAGCCCTTCGACCGAGGTCCGGCCGGCGAGATCGACGGCGATTCCGCCCATATGATAATGCGCCGCTGGACGAATGGGGATCGGCTGCGCGGCGGGATCAATTCCCTCGTCCCGGCAAAAACCCGCAATCGCAGGAAAGCGTCGCGGAAAATCATCGCCGACCGCGTCTCGCGCGTCGAGAAACACGCGATGGCCCGCCGTCATGCGCCGCCAGACGGCCCGGGCGACCACGTCGCGCGGCGCGAGCTCCGCGCCGGGGACGCCCGCCATGAATCGATGGCCTGTCTCGTCAATCAGGATCGCGCCTTCTCCGCGCACCGTTTCACTGATCAGCTTTAGCGGAAAGGACTTTCCGTCGAGGGCCGTCGGATGAAATTGGACGAATTCCAGATCGGCCATAAGGGCGCCGGCCTCAGCCGCAAGCGCGAGGCCTTGGCCGAACGAGCCGGCGGGATTTGTGCCATGTTCATAAAGACCGCCGACGCCGCCCGTCGCGATGACGATGCGATCGCAGGCGAAGAAGACCGGCCCGCAATGGGTGTTGACGACGAGGCCCGCGACCGCATTGTCCTCTACGATCAAACGCCTGGCGGCCGCCCGCTCGATAATGGTGATCGAAGGCGTCTCGTAGGCGAGCCGCGTCAAGGCCCGCATGATTTCCCGGCCGCTGCTGTCGCCGCCGGCATGGACGATGCGCCGACGCGAATGGGCCGCTTCGAGGCCGAGCAGAAGATTTCCATCTTGGTCGCGATCAAACGGGGCGCCGAGGCGGATCAGATCCTCGATCGCGGCGGGAGCGGCGGCGAGAATTCGCCTCGCCACATCTTCGTCGCAAAGCCCGTCGCCCGCCTCCAGCGTGTCGGCGAGGTGCAAGGAAACATTGTCGTCAAATCCGATGCTCGCGGCGACGCCGCCTTGGGCGAGAGCGCTCGACGCCTCACGGCCGAGCGGCGCCTTGCTGAGGAGGATGACCGGCTGCGGCGCCAAGGCCAAAGCCGCGCTCAGGCCGGCAAGGCCGCCGCCGATGACGATGCACGCGCCCGCCGCGTCTCGGATCTCGTCGATCACTTGACCGCCAACATGCGCTCGACCGCGCGGCGCGCCGGGGCGGCGAGCGCCGGATCGATCGTGACCTCGTGCCGCATGGTTTCCAGAGCGCGCCTTATGTTGCCCAAGGTGATCTTTTTCATGTGCGGGCAAAGATTGCAGGGCCGGACAAATTCAAGCTCAGGATATTGGATCGCGACATTGTCGCTCATCGAGCATTCGGTCAGAAGCACGACGCGAGCGGGACGATTATGCGCGACATAGGCCGCCATTGCGGCCGTGGAGCCGGCGAAATCCGCTTCGGCTATGACCTCGGGCGGGCATTCGGGATGCGCGAGGACGACCACGCCGGGATAATCCTCACGCAATTCGCGCACTTCCGCGGCGCTGAAAAGCTCATGCACCTCGCAATGCCCCTTCCAGGCGATCACCTCGACGCCCGTATCGGCGGCGACATTGCGGGCGAGATATTCGTCGGGCAGCATGATGACCCGCTCGACGCCGAGCGACTCGATGACGGCCCGGGCGTTGCCGGAGGTGCAGCAGATATCGGACTCCGCCTTGACCGCCGCCGACGTATTCACATAGGTGACGACCGGAACGCCCGGATAGGCCTGCCTTAGGAGCCGAACGTCTTCCGGCCGTATGGACTCGGCGAGCGAGCAGCCCGCGCCGAGATCCGGAATCAGCACCGTCTTGTCCGGATTGAGCAATTTCGCCGTCTCGGCCATGAAATGAACGCCCGCGAGAACGATGACGTCGGCGTCGACCGTCATCGCCTCGCGAGCTAGCGCGAGGCTGTCGCCGACGAGATCAGCGACGCAATGAAAAATTTCCGGCGTCTGATAATTATGCGCCAGGATCACGGCGTTGCGCGTCCGCTTCAACGCCATGATCGCGTCGATCTCCTTCGCATGGACCGGCCATTCGATCGCGGGAATCGCATGACGAACTTTCTCATAAAGATCGTCCGCATAGAGTTTTTCTGAACGCTGCAAGTCGACAACCGGCGCCATGGCCTTATACTCCAGATGAGTATTATCAAGGCATATGCTGGTGTTGAGCATAAGATTTGTCAAGCCCTGGAGATCGGGAGCTTGGTTCCGGCGACCGCCCGTTCGGCCAATATGTCGCGGCGGAAGCGAAACAGTTTCGCTGGCCGTCCGCCCGTGTCCTGGCTGGTTTCCCCGGTTTCCTCGACCAGTTCCTGCTGTTCGATCAGGCGGCGGAAATTCTGCTTGTGAACAAGGCGACCGGCCAAAGCTTCGACGCAACGCTGAAGCTGCAGGAGCGTGAAGGTTTCCGGCATCAACTCGAACACCACCGGATGATATTTGATCTTGGCCCGAAGCCGGGCGATGCCTGTCGCCAGAATGCGGCGGTGATCGAGCACCATGGCCTGACCCGCATTGGGCATGGCGTTGCTGAAGGCGCCCTGCTGTTCGCCGCGCGTGGCTTCCGTAATGAGGCCAGCCTCGTAAAGCAGCTCATAGCGTTGCAGCACGAGCTCCTCGTTCCAGGGCCGATCCTCGAAGCCGAAGGTGATGATTGCCCGCTGCCAGCGATTTTGGCGGAGGAACTGATCTCCGGCCGCATCGGACCAGGCGCGCAATCTCGGAAGGAACTCGTCCGCGATCAGGGCCGGCGCGCCGAGACGATGATCCTCCCAGGGAAAATAGAGATACCAGCTGCGCCAGCTCGCTTCATATTCGCCGGACGCCCGCTGCTCGCGAGTGAGGCCGAGATAGCTGATCGAGATCACCGGCTGCTCGCCGCCGCCGCGGTCCCGGTCGGCGAATGTGTAGAGCTGCTCGATATAGCCGAGCGGCAGCCTGGTTTGCCGCTCGACCCATGCGCGAAGGCCGGATTGCAACGACCGATGCGCGAGCTGAAAAGGGCCGGACGGCAAAGCGCGCTGATCCGCGATCGTGAGCACGCGCGGCTCCCCGCTGGTCACGGCGACGAGGACGGCGATGAGATCGGCCGCGACGCCGCGTCCGATCAAGAGCGCCGAGGCCGGCGCGGCGATCTCGGCCATGCCGTTGTCTGGATATGTATTCATGACTTTAAGCGTCAAATGGAGCCTGGGCGCGACTCGATCAAGTACGGCTCAGTTGCTAGCAAAAAATCCGAGTTTAAAACGAGCATAAACGCCGACAATGTGAAGCCTCGATTGCGAATGAACAAACTTTCAAAGCACGCCATGCGGGCGTCGGCTCTGGCGAGACGGCCGCACAACCTCATCCCAAATCCAGCTCGACCGCCGCGATCAAGTGGCGCGGCCAGCGCCAAGGCGCAAGATAAACGGCGTCCCCTCGCAAGGTGAGCGCCGCTGCCCAGGGGTTGGCCGCGAGCCAGAAACGCGCCGCCCGTGACATGCGCCGACGCTTGACGAAGTCGATCGCATCCATAGCGTCGTCGAGAGTTTGGCGCGCTTTCACCTCGACGAAGACGACGGCGTCGCCGCGGCGCGCGACAATGTCGATTTCACCGCCCTTGACCTTATAGCGACAGGCCAGAATGCGGTAGCCCCGGAGTCGCAAGGCGACCGCCGCGACGCGCTCGGCGAGAAGGCCACGTCCATGCGCGCGACGCCTTTCGAGCTCGCCGCGCGCGTTCAACGGCCGCGCTCTTGAAGCTCGGCAGCGAGTTCGATCGCCCGTGCGTAGACCTTTCGGCGCGGTTGACCTGTTTCGGCCGAAACCACCGCCGCGGCGTCCTTAACCGAAAACTTTTCGAGCGCCCGGCCCAACCTTTCGTCGAGGCCCTCCCCGGCCAAGACGGCCTCTTCCGCGCCTGGTGGGCCAACGAGCAGCACGATCTCGCCTTTCGGAATGGCTTCTTCCGCAACAGCCGAAGCAAGGTCCGGGAGACGTCCACGGCGAACCGTCTCGAAATATTTCGTCAATTCGCGCGCGATCGCCGCCTCGCGCGGACCCAGAACGGCGACAAGATCGGCAAGGGTCTCTCCCAACCGCCGAGGGGACTCGAAAAACACCAAAGTGCCTGGAATGGACGCGAGCTCGGCGATTCGCTGGCGCCGTGGACCGCTTTTTGGCGGCAGGAATCCTTCGAAGAAAAACCGATCGGTCGGCAGGCCCGCGACGACGAGCGCGGCGAGCACGGCGGATGCGCCCGGAACCGACGTGACCTCTATGTTTTGCGCCAAAGCCTCGGCGACGAGCTTGAAGCCGGGGTCGGATATCAACGGCGTGCCGGCGTCCGAGACGAGGGCGAGCGCCGCGCCGCCGGCAAGACGGGCTATCAGATGCGGGCGCATCACCGCCGCATTATGTTCATGATAAGCGACCAGCGGCGTCGCGATCCCGTAATGGGCGAGGAGCGTTTTGGTCACACGCGTATCCTCGGCGACGACAGCGTCCGCTGCCGCAAGAGTCGCCAAGGCGCGAAGCGAAATATCGCCGAGATTGCCGATCGGCGTCGCGACCACATGCAAACCGCGCCGAATCGGCTCCGCTTCGGCTCTTAGGCCGAAGGCCGTGAAGCTCGCTGGAAGCTCTTTTTCGAGCCGATTCGGCGGGGCGCCACGCGGCTCGCCTAGGCTCATTTTCTTCCCCTCAGCCATTTTTCATCGTCTCACACGCCGCCCCGCCCCAGCAGGTTTGCAGCGCTCTGTTCGATAAAAGAACCAAACGTTCTATTTATAGAACGCACCGCGCAAATTGGCAAGGAAGGAACACATTGTCTCCGTTCCTGTTGCTGCCGATTCGATTTTATGCGTGAAAAGGGGCATAGAATTTCAACGATGACATTTCAGGCATTTTCTCGCTCAGCGCTCGGAGAATTTGCGTTTGGAGGTTGGCCCGGATGAACGCTGTCTCGCGCTGCCGCTCGAAGCGGCGCATCCGCATTCGATCTTTGGACCGCAATCGAACTTTTGACGTCGCCGCGGCGCCTCGCTGCCTTGTCGCATTCGCCCTCGCTCTTTCGCTCGGCGCCTGCAACTCGCTCGGCGGCGGGCCTATCGGCGCCGCTGGGATTGGAGATGGTTCCGGCAATCCACCCAAGGCGCCAACGGCCACCGCGCCCGCCGCCGCCGAACAAATCGGCTCCGGTCCGGTCCACGTCGCGCTCATTCTACCTTTAACCCAGGCCTCCGGTCCGAGCGCGCTCGGGCAGTCCCTGCGCAACGCCGCCGAACTGGCGGTTTCCGAGGCCGGCGCCAATGACATCACGCTGCTCGTCAAGGATGATCACTCGACGCCCGAAGGCGCGCGCATCGCGGCCCAGGCGGCCCTTTCCGACGGCGCCGACCTCATCATCGGCCCTTTGTTCGCGCCGGACGTGCGCGAGGTCGGGCGGATCGCGCGCGGCGCCGGCAAGCCCGTCATCGCCTTTTCGACCGACGCCTCGACCGCCGGGCCGGGCCTCTATTTGCTTTCGTTCCAGGCCGAGGGCTACGTCGACAGAATCATGGATTACTCCGCCTCGAAGGGAAAGAAATCCATCGCCGCGCTTATTCCAGACAATGATTATGGCCGTGTCGCGGAAGGCGCCTTCCAGCAGGCCGCGGCGCGCGACAATATCCGCGTCATGGCGATCGAGCATTACCAGCCGCAGACGCTCGCGGCCGCCGTGCAAAAGATCGCGGCGCTCGGCGATCAAATCGATTCGTTGTTCATCGCCGAACAGGCCGACGCCATGCCGTCTGTCTCGCAAGCCCTGACCACCGCGGGGATCAACGCCAAGCGGGTGCAAATCCTCGGCACAGGCCTTTGGAACGACGCGCGCGTGCTCAAGCTGCCCGCCTTGCAAGGCGCTTGGTTCGCGGCGCCCGACAATGGCGCGTTCAACGCCTTCGCGGCGCGCTACCGCGCCAAATTCGGCTCGGAACCAACGCGGATTTCAAGCCTTAGTTACGACGCCGTATCGCTCGCCGCGGCGCTCGCCCACACGCAAGGCTCGCAACGCTATTCGGAAAATGTGCTGACCAACCGCTCCGGCTTCAATGGAGCCGACGGCGTCTTTCGATTTCGTCCGGACGGGTCGAACGAACGCGGCCTGACCGTTCTCCAGATCAACAATGGCGCGGCCGCGCCGATCAGCCCCGCGCCGCACTCCTTCGCCGGGTCGGCTTCCGCGACATAGATTCATCCAGGGGGACGATAGCGCTCCGATCCTCATCGCCCAAGGATCTCAGCGACCGCACGCCGGTCCCGTTAAGCCCCATGCGGCCCCCGCCCTTTGACCTCTTGGCGGCGCCAAATTGCGCAAAAGCGCGTTCCAATCGAATGGACCGGCCCAATCGATGAGAATTCGCTCCAGATCAATATGTTGGAGCTGTTCCGATCGAAAAAGTCGATCAACTTTTTCGGAACATGCTCCGGCGGGCGGCGTCACGCGCGCAGGAACCGATGCGCCGCGGCCGCGTTTCGAAAATGGCCGCATCGGGACGGCGTCATAAGGAAGCAAGCCGGAGAAAGATCGCGATCTCGGCCTCGAACAGACCTCGCTTCGCCACCACAGCGACATATCTTCAAGCGAATATCGAACTGTCGCCGTCCAGAAGCCGGAGCGGCCCGCTGCATTGGGCGGCGCCCCTCGGTTCGGCGCGCCGAGACATCCGAGTTGGAGCTCCGTCATGTCTCTTTCCACGGTCATTCTGATCATCGTCATCTTGTTGCTTCTAGGGGCGATCCCATCCTGGCCTTACAGTCGGCGCTGGGGCTACGCTCCTTCGGGCGCACTCGGCGCGATCCTGTTGATCGTCGTCATCGTTCTCCTCGCGCGCGGCGGCCTTTGACGGCGGAGCGCGGCGCGCCCGTCAATTGGCGAATTAAAACACCAACGCTGCAATAATATGCCGCATCTTTGGAACCAATCGCCAAGTCAGCCGTTCCCGCTACGCACGATCGTGCGAATTCATAAAAGAAACGGCATAAGAGGGAGACGACTCATGGCATTTACGTTTATTTTCCTGATCCTGGTCGGCACGGCGCTCGTGGCTTCGCTTCCACGTTGGTCGTTCAGCCGCGACTGGGGCTATGGCCCATCGATCGGTTTCGGCCTCGTCTTTGGGTTGGCGCTTTTGATCGCCGTCACCAACGCCTTGAACGGCATCGGCGACGCACAGCACTAAGGCGTGTCGCGAAAGACCAAATCGGTTTTTCGTTCGCGACACGCTCCGGCCTTTCGAGTGCGATCCGGGCCCTTTGATAAAGGCCCTGTCGACTTAGGTCCCGCCGGTCGGAAAACGTCCTAATCGCGCTTCGACCGCGGTCCGTCTGCGAGGCAGCTTCGCGAGTGCAAAAGAAAATGTCCAATGCCAAGCCTCCCGAAGACGCCTCGCAGGATATTGCGGCCGATCTGGCAGCCTTGCGGGAAGACTTCGCCAATTTGACCGCTTCGGTCTCGGCGCTTCTTCACGCCGAGGCTTCCGCCAAAGCCGACACGGTTTTGGGAGCCGTCGAGCGCGCGCGGCAAAAAATTTCGGAGACCGCGGCCGAAGCCAAGGATCGCGCGGCGACCGCGGCCCCGGATCTCGAGGCGGCTATTGAGCGCAATCCGCTCACAGCCGTGCTGGTCGCGATGGCCGCAGGATTCCTATTCGGAATGTTGAGCCGCTCGCGCACATGATCGCGCTGTTCGAGCGGATCGCGCGAGGCGCGGCCGCGCCGTTCGAGCAAGTGGGCGAGCGTCTGCTTAAAAAGGGCGCGTTTCTTCTGATTGCGCTCTTTTGCCTGTTCTTCGCATCGGTCTTCTTGACGATCGCCCTTTACGTCTTCGTTCAGAGCCTGGAAGGAAGCGCCATCGCCGCGCTTGGCGTAGGCGGCGCCTATCTATGCGTAGGGCTCATTTGCCTTTTTATCGCCATGAGATCCCGATCCTCAAGGGACGTTCCGGACGCGGCCCCCGCAAAGCTCGCGCAAACGCCCCCACCCGAAGAGCCGGCTCCGCAATTCGCAGCCAATATTGACGGCGCTCTCGGCCCGTTGATCGACATCCTGAGTCGCGGCGGCTACGAGCGCGAGCGGATGGCGGTCGAGACCGGGGCAGCAATCGCCAAGCAGCTCAATCCATTGTCCGTCGTCACGTTCGCGATCGTCGCCGGCTTCATCCTCGGCCGCAGCCTCGGAGGCCCACGCGAGCCGCCGCGCGGCGACGCGAGCTAGCGCGTTCAGACAAGCGCGGCGCTCGCCTCAGGCCGATCCTTGCGATGCGATTTGCGATCGAAAAACAACGCCTGGCTGATCACCGCCTTGAGACTGTCCACGCCGAAAGGCTTGGTCACGAGAAAGGCCGGCTCGGGCGGCGTGCCGGTCAAGTAACGCTCAGGATAGGCCGTGATGAAGATGACCGGCACCGAGAAGGCCGCGAGGATCTCGTTCACCGCCTCGAGGCCCGAACTCCCGTCCGCCAATTGAATGTCAGCGAGGATCAAGCCGGGCCGTTCCTTGCCGACCGTGTCGACGGCCTCTCTATGCGTGCGGGCGACGCCGATGACCCGATGCCCCTGTTCCTCGACCAAAGTCTGGAGGTCGAGCGCAATGAAGGGCTCGTCCTCGATGATGACGACATCCGTCCGAATTTGATTAGCGATCTCCTTGCCGGCGGCGTCGATCAGGGCCGCAGCCTCGTCCAGCGAGCAATCAAGCGTTTGCGCGACCTCGGCGGTGTCGAACCCTTCGAGCGAGCTGAGGAGAAAAGCGATGCGTGGCCGCAGAGTGATGGCGTCGAGATTGCGCTGAGCGCCGACCGCGTCCCCGGAAAACTCGACCTCGTCGACATGCTCATTGACGGGCATGGACGCCCAAACCTTGAGGAAGATGCGATAAAGCGACGTCCGCACGTCGCCGCCTATCTCGAACTCGCCGGGGTCGGCGACGATCGCCTCAAGCGCGGCCAGCACATAGGCGTCGCCCCCGGCCTGCGATCCCGTCAGAGCGCGCGCGAACCGCCGCAGATAGGGAATATAGGAAGAAATGGTCTGAGATACCGACATTGAACATGCCCTTTCGACCGCGGCCTTGGCCACGGCGATCTATTCGGGGGCGCCTTACGATCGCAACAGGCGCGGCGGGCCAGGACAGCTGAAACACGCCGTAATGGTTAAGAAAGGGGTTGAACGCCTGGAACTTTACGCGCCCTCGATGCGTTGGATGCCGACGTTGACGGCAAGTTTGCATGGCGGAAAAGGCTAATCAAGATTACATGGCGGAACAGGCTAATCAAGGCTCTTGAGAAGACACTTGCGCTCGTTGGCTCGATGACGTTCGCAAGCCGGCCGTCACTGGGGGAAGAATGAAAGACAAAGAAAGCCAAAGCAATGGTGGCCAAGTGACGAAGGCGACAAAATCGGGCGGGACGATAAATAAGGGGATCGAATCTTTAGCGGACGCGGCGCTCGGCGAGAAGTGTCCGTCAATGCAGTTACAAGAGGCCGAAGGCGCCAACGCGCTCACTTCGCCGCGCGCCAAAAGGGGGGTGCCCAAGAATGACATCACCGAGCAAATTGGCTTAGGCTTGCGAAGCGTTTATGAGGACGTGCTGGCGCAGCCGGTGCCGGATCGCTTCTTCGAGCTCCTTCGGCAGCTCGAAACAGCCGGAGCGCATTCCAAGAAAGGCGCAACGTGACAGTCACGCACAAGGAACATGCGGGCGACCTGGTCACGGAGGACGCGCCGCCGGCGCAGAGCGCCAGCGCCCAGATGACGGCGGATCTTCTCACCGTCATTCCCAACCTGCGCGCCTTCGCGGTGTCCCTGTGCGGCAATCTCGACCGCGCCGACGACCTCGTCCAGGAGACCCTGGTCAAGGCGTGGAGCAAGCTCGGCTCCTTCGTCGAGGGCACCAATCTGCGGGCCTGGCTCTTCACCATCCTGCGCAACATTTATTATTCCGAATATCGCAAGCGGCGGAGGGAAGTCGCCGATTCTGACGGGGCGATCGCCGCGAGGCTCTCTGCCGCGCCGGCGCAAAACAGCCATATGGACATGCTCGATTTTCGCGCGGCGCTTCAGCAATTGCCGGCCGATCAACGCGAAGCCCTGATCCTAATCGGCGCCTCCGGCCTTTCCTATGAAGAGGCGGCCGGCGTCTGCGGATGCGCCGTCGGCACCATGAAGAGCCGCGTCAATAGGGCCAGAGGTCGTCTCGCCGAGATCTTGTCGATCAGCTCGAGCAGCGAGTTCGGACATGATGGCGATTGGCAGGGGCTCGATCCCGTTCTGTTCGGCCAGCGCTATTCGCATGGCGGCGGAGGCGACTAGCACGTCGATCGGGACGTCAGGATCGTGCTGGTCCGACAATTCGGCCGCACCGGTCGGCTGAAGTCCAACGCCTTGCCCTCCGCAACCTGGCGCGCGACGCTTGAGGGCCGGTTCGATATTCCACAGGTTCAACGCGGTCTGCTGCTGCTCGGATGGAAAACGACGCCAAAACACGGGTCGAATCCGACAGTTTCGGCCCGATCGAGGTTCCCGCCGATCGCTATTGGGGGGCGCAGACACAGCGCTCCCGCATCCATTTCGCGATCGGCGCGGAAAAAATGCCGCTCGCCATCATCCGTGCGCTCGCTCTCGTCAAGCGCATCGCGGCCGAGGTCAATTGCGACCTGGGGCTCTTGCCGCCTCCCCTCTTCAATGCGATCGAAGCCGCCGCGCGTGACATCGAGGAGGGTCGCTTAGACGAAGAATTTCCTCTGCTCGTCTGGCAGACTGGATCCGGCACGCAAACCAATATGAACGTCAATGAGGTGATCGCCAATCGCGCCAATGAAATGCTCGGCGCGCCACGCGGTGCAAAGGATCCGGTTCATCCAAACGATCACGTCAATCTCGGCCAATCTTCGAATGACTGCTTTCCGACGGCCATGCATATCGCCGCGGTCCTGGAGATCAAGCATAGGCTGGAGCCGGCTTTGCGCGATCTGGTTCTGGCGCTGCGGCGGAAGTCCGAGGCCTTCGCCTCGATCGTGAAGATCGGGCGCACCCATATGCAAGATGCGACGCCTGTGACCTTGGGTCAGGAATTCTCCGGTTATGCGGCGCAGGTGGAATATGGGATTGAGAGACTCGAAGCGACTTTGCCAGGCCTCTATCGCCTCGCCCAGGGCGGCACCGCCGTCGGCACGGGGCTCAACTCCAGGCGCGGCTTTGGCGAGGCTTTCGCGGCAAAGATCGCCGCCGTAACGGGACTGCCCTTCGTCTCGGCGCCGAACAAGTTCGAGGCGCTCGCCAGCCATGACGCCTGCCTCTTCACCCATGGCGCGCTGAATACGATCGCCGCGAGCCTTTTCAAGATCGCCAATGACATTCGCCTCGCCGGCAGCGGCCCACGCTCTGGGCTCGGCGAGCTAATCTTGCCGGAAAACGAGCCGGGCTCCTCGATCATGCCGGGCAAAGTCAATCCGACCCAGGCCGAAGCCCTGAGCATGGCGTGCGCCCGCGTCTTCGGAAACCAGACGACGATCGCCTTCGGCGGATCGCAAGGCCATTTCGAGCTCAACGTCTATAAGCCGATCATCGCCTATTGCCTGCTCGAGAGCCTGCGCCTTCTCGCCGATGCCGCAAACAGTTTCCGCGTCTATTGCGTCGAAGGGCTTGAGCCCGATCGCGCGCGGATCGACGAACTGGTGCGTCGATCCTTGATGCTGGTCACCGCGCTCGCGCCTAAAATTGGCTATGACCGCGCGGCGCAAATCGCCAAAGCGGCCCATGCCCACGGCACGACCCTGCGCGAGGAGGCGCTATCCTCGGGCTTTGTCACCGCCGAGGAATTCGACGCCTTGGTTCGGCCGGAGACGATGATCGCGCCGCGCGACTAGATCGCTGGTCGATCCAATGGATGCATCCAATCGAACTGCGGTCAGATCAATAGGTTAGCGCAGTTCCGGACGCTTCAGTTATGTAGCCAGCCGAAATAAACGGCGACAAGAAGATAGACGCCCATGAGGCCGCGATAGACGACGAAGGGCCAGGCAGAAAAATTCTCGAGAATGCGCAAGAGGCCCCAAATCGCGACAAAGGCCGAAATCGACGCGATCACGAGGCCAAAGCCCAGGATGGACCAGCCCTGCGCGTCGAGATGCGCCTTATGCAATTCCCAAATTTCCAGCAGGCCGGCCGCGGCGATCGCGGGGAGCCCGAGAAGAAAAGAGAAGCGCGCCGCCTCGGCGCGCCGGAAGTCGAGGGAGAGGGCCGCCGTCAATGTCGAACCGGAGCGTGAGACGCCGGGGATAAGCGCGCCGATCTGCGCCAGGCCGATGACGAGCGCGTCTTTCAGCGTCGCATGGTCGAGGGTGCGCTTGTGCCGCGAATAAAGCTCCGCGAGCGCCAGAAGCGCGGACATGACGATGCAGGCGATGCCGATGACGACCAGCGAGCGCAAAGGCGAGTTGCAGGCGTTGAGGACCGGCTTGAGCAATTTGCCGGCGATGACGATCGGCACGGTCGCCAGGACGATCCAGGCCGCGAAACGGAAATTCCAATCGTGAAATCTTCCGCGCGCGGCGGCAGCGACCGAGCCGAATAAAAGGCCGCGAACGTCGGGCCAGAAATAGCTGATCACGGCGGCGAGAGCCGCGACCTGCATGGCCGCCGAAAAGGCCGAGCCTGGGTCCTGCCAGCCAAGCAGCGCTGGGACGATCCGCATATGCGCGGTCGAGGAGATCGGCAAAAGCTCAGTCAGGCCTTGAACCACGCCGAGAACGCCCACCTTGGCGTAGCCGAGCGCGACGAAGCCGGTGTCCAGCCCTTCAGTGCAGGCAGAGGCCATGATCTTGTCTTCCCTGGAGGTTTGCGTAACGGGATGCGGCGTGCGGCCTTTTTTCCAGACTCAGACGAGAAGATCAACGCGAAACCTGAGCTTTACTCTTGAACGGGCTCCAATCGGTCGGGAGCAGGCTTTTGGCCGGCGCGTCGGATCGCGGCGTTCAGTTCGCCGCCGAAGATAAAGATCGCGGCGATCATGTAAAGAAACACGATCGCGATCATCACCGAGGCCAAGCCGGCATAGGTCGTGACGTAATTGCGAGCGAATTGCGCGATGTAATTGCCAAAGGCCACGCCGCTGGCGATCCAAAGCGCGAAGGTCAATACGACGCCGGGCGCGATCTCCCACATCGATCGCCGCCCGGCCGGCAATAATCTATGGACGAGGAGCAATGCCAACAAAAGCACCAAAGTCGCGATGCCGAACCGGCTCAAAGTCACGATCTGGGCGAGCGGCTCGAGCGCTGGCGCAAAGCGCAACGCGGCCTTCCATATCAAGGAGCCAAAGACGACCAAGAGGCCGAGGGTCAGCAGCGAGACCGCCCCAACGAGGACATAAGCGATCGATTCGAGCCGCAAAAGCCACCAGGGCCGCGTCTCGATAGAGCCATAGGCGCGGTTGAGCCCGATCCGCAGCGCCTCGACGCCGCTCGCCGAAAAATAGATCGCAAGAACGATGCCTATGGTGAGCAACCCGCCATGCGACAGCGTCAAGACATTATGAATTTCCGCCGCGAGCGGCGCGGCGACGTCCTGAGGCCAAGTCTGAAAAAGGATGCGCACCGCCTCGTCAGCGAGGTTCTTGGAGCCCAAAAAGCCCGCGAGCGCGGTGACGAAAATCAAGAAGGGGAACATCGAGGTCAGGATGGACAAGGCGATATGGCTCGCAATGGCCCAGCCGTCGTCGCGGGAAAAATGGTCCCACGCGTCGCCAATGACGCAAACCGTCGATCGAAACCAGCGCGGAATTTTCATCGGTCGAAGCCTCGACGACGAGAGCCTGAAAGGGTCGTGCCCATCGCTCGCATAAACCATATGTTCTAGATTCGTTCGCGAGCTGAAGCGAATCAGGTAAGCGTTAAGCCATGGAGCGCATCCTTTTCATTCTGAACGGCGCGCCGATCAGGGTCTCGGACGCCATTCTCGGCGCGGCCGGCTTCGCCATAGTGCTTCTGGCGATCCTCGTGCTCGGCCGCGGCGCGCGCGGACGCAGTTCTCCCGAGGCAGCGGAGCGTCAGCGCGCCCTCGAGCGCGGCATGGTCGAGATCACGCGCCAGAACGCCGAGCTCGCCGGGCGCATGCGCAGCGTCGCCGAGATTCTCGGATCGCGCCAAGCCGATCTCGCCCGGCTCGTCTCGGAACGGCTCGACGCCGTCGGCGCGCGCGTCGGCACAGGGCTCGAAGCGTCGAGCAAGACTGCGGGCGAGCATCTGTCCCGGTTGAACGAAAGGCTCGCGGTGATCGATGCAGCCCAGACGCGGCTCGCGGGTTTGACCGAGGAGGTCGTGGGGCTCAAGGAGATTCTCGGCAATAAGCAGGCGCGCGGGGCGTTCGGCCAAGGCCGGCTCGAAGCCATTATTCGCGACGCCTTGCCGGAGCGAGCCTACGCGTTTCAATACACGCTCTCGAACCGGACGCGGCCCGACTGCGTCATCCGCCTGCCCGGCGATCCGCGGCTGATGGTGATCGACGCCAAATTTCCGCTCGAATCCTTCACCGCGCTCAAAGAGGCGGCGGGGGAAGATGCGCGAAAGCAAGCCGCGGCGCGGGTCCGCATTGACGTCGCCAAGCATATTCACGACATCGCAGAGCGCTATTTTATTCCGCAGGAGACCCAGGACGTCGCGCTCCTTTTCATTCCCTCCGAGTCGCTCTACGCAGACCTCAACGAATATTTCGAGGACATTGTTCAAAAGGCGCATCGGCGAAACATCGTCTTCGTCTCGCCTTCGCTTCTCATGATGGCGGTCCAGGTCATCCAGGCGATCACCCGCGACGCCAGGGTGCGCGAGGAGGCTCATGTGATCCAGGCCGAGGCGCGCCGCCTGATCGAAGAGGTCGCCCGACTCAAGACAAAGGTCGCGAAGCTCGACGCGCATTTCAAGAATGCGGGCGACGACGTCGGCCAGATCCTCGCCTCTATCGAGCGCATCGCGAGAACCGGCGAGCGCATCGATCGGATGGATTTCGCGGAGCCGGACCCTGCCGAAGGCGCCGAGCGGCTGAAGGCCGCCGAATAGTCCTTCCGCCGCGCCGCGCGACATCGAAAGACGCGCCGTCACTTCGCCTTCGGCTGCCAAAGCCCGATGGCGGCGCCGGTCGGATCGATGATGATCGAGAAAGACCCGGCGTCGGGCACTTCCGTCACGTCCTGTATCACGGTCGCGCCGAGCGAGGCCGCCCTAGCGGTCGACGCCGCCACATCCGCGACCAACACATAAGGAAGCCAAGCAGTAGGCACGCCAGGCGCAGGCGTCTTCATCAAGCCGCCGCCCGTGCCCTCGCCAACGCCGATCATCGTGTAGGTGAAGCCGGGCGAGATCTCGACGTCGTTGAGCGACCAATCGAACAAGGATCCATAAAACGCCTTGGCCTTGTCGGGGTCCTGGGTCGTGAGTTCGACATGCACGAAAGGATTAGCCATGACCGCTCCTATTTGAACCGCCGAGCCGGAATTGCCGTTACTTGCGGTCCGACCGAGGGGCTGAGGCGTCAGATAAAGCTTCTCTGATGACGCCCCGGTGACGAACATTCCGAAAAACGCGCGCCGTCCGGGGAGCCTAAAAAGGGACGGTCAAAACTCCGTCCGGCTTCGGATCGCCGCAGCGAGCGTGCCCTCGTCGAGATAGTCGAGCTCCCCGCCTACCGGCACGCCATGGGCGAGACGCGTGGTCCTAACGCTCAATGGCGCCAAGAGATCCGTGATGTAATGGGCAGTCGTCTGTCCGTCGACAGTGGCGTTGACGGCCAAAATCACCTCCTTGACGCGGTCCGCCTCGACCCGATCGACCAGGCTCGCGAGATTGAGGTCCTTCGGGCCGACTCCATCGAGCGGCGATAGGACGCCGCCAAGGACGTGATAGCGGGCGCGCAAGGCCGCCGCGCGCTCGAGCGCCCAGAGATCGGCGACGGTCTCGACGACGATAAGCGTGTCGCGATCGCGTCGATCGTCCGCGCATAGGGTGCAAGGGTCGCGCGCATCAATGTTGCCGCAGACCGAGCATGTCACGATCTTCTCGCGCGCCGCCTGAAGCGCGTCGGCGAGAGGACCGAGCAGTTCCTCGCGCTTGCGGATCAAATGCAGCGCGACGCGGCGCGCGGAGCGCGGCCCAAGGCCCGGCAGGCGCGCCAGCAGCTGGATCATGCGCTCGATCTCGGGACCGGCGATTCGCTCCGCCATCAGGTCGAGGACCTCACGACCGCCGGATCAAAACGGCAACTTCATTCCAGGCGGCAAAGCCAAGCCAGCGGTCACACTTTTCATCTTTTCGTCCATCAGGCGCTCCGCTTTTTTGCGCGCATCCTCATGGGCCGTGACGATCAGATCCTCCAGAATCTCCTTTTCGCCGGGCTGCAGAAGCTGGGCGTCGACATTGACGCGCTTGAGCTGCCCCTTCGCGCTCAAAACGACCCGCACCATGCCGCCGCCCGACTCGCCTTCAACCTCGGACCGCTCCATCTCGCTCTGGATTTCCTGGACCTTCTCCTGCATGGCCTGCGCTTGTTTCATCAGGCCCAACATGTCGCGCATGGAGTTTCCTTTTTCATGTTGTCGGGGTCGAACCCGCGGACTATTGCCCAATCAAAATTCGGAGTCGGCGTTGAGGTCGTCGATAAAGCCGATCTCTTCATCGCCCGCCGTGGGCTCTGGAGGGGCCGGGCTCGCGACCGCCTCGGCGGGGCGCACGGCGACGATCTCGGCTCCCGGAAAATAGGCAAGCACGCTTCGCACCAAAGGATCGGCGCTGAGCCCGCTCTTGGTTTCCAGGGCCTTGGCTTCCTCCTGCTCCTTTAGGCTAGGCGCGCCAACTTCGCGCGAAATCGCGACGAGCCAACGCTGGCCCGTCCATTCCTGCAGACGCCGCATCAGATTTTGCGCCAATTGCGGCGACGCGCCGGGCGCTGGCGAAAACTCGATGCAGCCTTCCTCGAAACGAACAAGTCGTACGTCTCGTTCGAGCGCCAGCTTCAATTGTATGTCACGAATGCGCGCCGCCTGCGCGACAACGTCTTCAAAACATACGAGCCTTATCCCCGGCGGGGCGTCAGCCAGCTGCGGCTGGATTGCCGCCATGGCCCGCGTTTGGCCGCCCAATGCGGCGACCGGCTCGTTCCGAGTCGGCGCAGCTTTTTGACCAGACGACGCCCCCTGCGCTTGACCAGGCGCGGCGGAAAGCCGCCGCAAAGCCTCGTCCGGCGTCGGCAGATCGGCCGCATAGGCGAGGCGCACCAGGACCATGTCGGCGGCGGCGAGCGGGCGCGGCGAATCCTTCACTTCCGCCTGGCCCTTCGCCAGCAATTGCCAGGCGCGGGTTAGGACCGGCGTCGAGAGCGTCTCCGCGAAGATCTTGCCGCGCGCGCGTTCGTCCGGCGAGAGGGTCGCATCCTGCGCGGCCTCCGGCGCGAGCTTGAGGCGGGTCACGAGATGCGTGAATTCAGCGAGTTCGACAAGCACCTCGGCCGGGTCGGCGCCGCGATCATACAGATCTTTCAAGAGGCCAAGCGCCGCGGCGATCTTCCCGCTCAACGCCGCCTCGAACAAATCGACGATCAGACCCCGATCGGCGAGGCCGAGCATCAGACGCAGGCTTTCGGCCGAAATATGCGCCGCGCCGGCCCCATGCGCGATCGCCTGATCGAGAAGCGAGAGCGCGTCGCGGGCCGAGCCCTCGGCGGCGCGGGCGATCATCGCCAGCGCGTCCTCGTCGACCGAGACGGATTCCTTGGAGCAGATCGCGGCGAGATGCTTGATCAGCGCCTCGGCCTCGATGCGGCGCAGATCGAACCTTTGGCAGCGCGAGCGCACGGTGACGGGAACCTTGTCGATCTCGGTCGTCGCGAAAAGAAATCGGACGTGATCCGGTGGCTCCTCCAACGTCTTCAACAGGCCGTTGAACGCCTGCTTCGAAAGCATATGCACTTCGTCGATGATATAGACTTTGGTCCGCGCCATCACCGGCCGGTAGCGCGCGCTTTCGATGATCTCGCGCACGTCGTCGATGCCGGTGTGCGAGGCCGCGTCCATCTCAACGACGTCGATATGACGCGATTCGATGATCGCCTGGCAATGGACGCCGAGCTCCGGCATATGGATCGTCGGGCGGGCGATCGCGGGACGGTCGCCGCGCGCCGGCAGCTCATAATTGAAGGCCCGCGCCAGAATGCGCGCCGTCGTCGTCTTGCCAACCCCGCGGACGCCCGTCAGGATATAGGCTTGATGGATGCGATCGAGGTCGAAGGCGTTCGACAGGGTCTTGACCATGGCCTCCTGGCCGATCAGATCCTCGAAGCCCGTCGGTCGATATTTCCGCGCGAGAACGCGATAGACGCTCTTGCCGGGATCCGCTTGCGCCGACTCGATTTGGCTGAAGCCTAGCGGCAGGCTCGCATCGGCGTCGGACCGATCCTCTGCGTCGGACCCGTCTTGCCTGCGATTCTCTTGCATCGCGCCGCCAATGTAGAGGAAAAGGCCCAAAGCGCGCACGATCCGCGCGCGAGAAGGCGCGGCGGGCGCCCGAGGCGTCAAAGGTGGGAGGCTGGACAGAGACCCGCCCGGTCTCGTTAGGGCTGCTTCCTTCCGGACCTGACCCGGTTGGCGAGTGGTGCGTCCACCGCCAACCTCCCGCCCCCTATTTGGACCGTCGGCGCAAATTTCGCAACACGTTCGACGCAGAAGTTCGACGCAATATGTTCGCCGCGCGCGTTCCCTGCGAGACGCGAGTTGGATTAGGCCGGCGACGCAGCTAGTTTCCCGCGTGAGCCCAGGCTTGACCTTGGAATTTTCATCCGGCGAGGAAGGCCGATGCAAGACCGCCAATTTCCTCCGCCCCGTCCGCCAGAGCCCTCGGCAAGCGCCGGATTCGCCGTGAACCGCCTCGACCGCAGATCCGAGCGTCGCGACGACGCGGACTGGATCGACGCGCTGAAGCAGGCCCCCGGCGCTCGCGTTCTCGTGCTGTCCGGCGAGATCCCGGTTTTGAAAAAGGCCTCGGAACACCATGCTGCTCCATTCACGCTCGACGAAGCCGCAGGTCTCGGCGCGATGCGGGAAATCGCCTTTCTCGGTCTGGACGGCGATGCGCCCCTGTTCGCCGCTCTGATCGACGCAAGAGCGCCCGAAGAGGACCTCAACCGCGAGGATATCGCGATGGTCGATCTACGCTCGATCGCGACGCAAGATCTTCTACCCGTCGAGATGCTCGGCGCTTTCGCTCAAGCCAAGAGCCTCATGCATTGGCACGCGACGCACCGGTTCTGCGCGAATTGCGGCGCGCCGACTCGTCTCGCCGCCGCCGGATGGCGGCGCGCTTGCGACGCTTGCGGGAAGCAGCATTTTCCGCGCACAGATCCCGTGGTGATCATGCTTGTCGTGAATGGAGGAGACTGTCTCTTGGGGCGCCACGTCGGCACGGTCCGCGCGGGCTATCCGAAAGGAACCTATTCCTGCCTCGCCGGCTATGTCGAATCCGGTGAAACCTGCGAGGATGCGGTCCGGCGCGAAGTTTTCGAGGAGGCCGGGATCAAGATCGGGCGAGTCGACTATTACGCCTCGCAGCCCTGGCCGTTTCCCGCCACGCTGATGATCGGCTGCATCGCCGAGGCGATCGGCCGCGACGTTCAGATCGATCCCAAGGAAATCGAGGACGCCCGCTGGTTCAGCCGTGAGGAAGCCGAGCTTATCCTGACCGACGCCCATCCAGACGGGCTCAGGTGCCCGCCCAAACTTGCGATCGCCAATCTATTGATCTCGGCATGGGTCTCTGGAGAAGCGCGCTGAAACGCCGGCCTTTGGAGATTTGGTCCATGAACGAGATTGGTCGATGAACGAAAAGGCCCTCGTGCTTTTCTCCGGCGGGCAGGACTCGACGACCTGCCTCGCCTATGCGCTCGACCGCTACGCCTATGTCGAAACGATCGGATTCGATTATGGCCAGAGGCATCGGATCGAACTCGACCAACGCCCGGCGATCCTGGACGCGCTTAGCCGCGGCTTTCCCGCCTGGCGCGACCGGCTTGGTCCCGACCAGATCATCCCCATCGAGGCGTTGCCCGGACTCTCCGCCACGGCCCTGACCCAGGAGGTCGAAATCGCCCTCGACGCAAACGGCCTGCCGAACACATTTGTGCCGGGGCGCAATCTCTTGTTCCTGACTTTCGCTGCCGGGCTCGCCTATCGGCGCGGCGTACGTCGGATTGTCGGAGGCATGTGCGAAACCGACTTTTCCGGCTATCCCGACTGCCGCGACGATTCGATCAAAGCGATGCAAATCGCTCTAAACCTCGGCATGGACGCCCGGTTCATCGTCGAGACCCCCCTGATGTGGCTCGACAAAGCCGACACTTGGCGGCTGGCGGAAGGATTGGGCGGCGCCGCGCTCGTCGACCTCATCGTCGAGACGACCCACACTTGCTATCTCGGCGAGCGCGGCGTCCGGCGAGAATGGGGCTATGGCTGCGGATCTTGTCCCGCCTGCCTCCTTCGCGCCGAAGGCTGGCGGAAATACAAGGGCCTCTGACCGGCGCGACAGTCCGCGCCGGATCGCGCTAAATCAGCAATTTGCGAAAATTATTCGAAGACCAGCTGCACATGCGTGAAGGCGCGGCTGAAAAAGTCGGTCGGGAGATAGCAATAGGGATTGGTCGCGATCGGAGCTTCGCGGCAATTATGGTGTTCTCCGGCCCATTCATATCCCGCCTGGTTCAGACAGGCGACGATCGTCTGACGAATTTCCGGGCTGTTATGCGTCCCTCTTTGTTCGGGATGGGCGGCCTCGCCCACGAGCTCGCAGGCGGTCACCTGCTGCTTCTGAGCTTGGAAGAAGAAATTGCTGACGCTGTTGCCGCTGAGAAACATGAGTTCCAGCGTTCCAATGAGCGCGATGCCGCCGACCAAGGCGCCAATGGCCTGAAGCTTGGTCTTATAGAATTGATAATTGAATAGGGTGAGGAGGCCGCTGGCGATCAAGCCCCCGCCGACGATGATCATGACGGGCGCCAAAAATATCGAAACGTCTTGTTCCATAACCACACTCTCCAAAGCATAACGACCCGCCGGCGCTCCGCGGGAGCGCCGTGTTTAATAGGAGTCATCAGCCGGACCGGCGGTTAGAGGGGGCACCCCATCCCCTGGCCGCGCGGCGACGCCGAGCGGCCTTATGTGCGCCCTGTACCGCGACCTCCGCCCTGTGTCAAAAACACGCGCACGCGGCGGAATGACGCAGCCAGCAAAATCCGGCCGCTGGCGAAGCTCCCCAAGAAGCCGCATCAAGTCCGCGCGAGAGCCTCGCGAAGCGTTTTCTGCGCATTCTCGGCCGCTTGAATATCTTTCTTGGCGCCGCCGCCTTTGATCGCGGCGACGGCAACGTCCACCAAGGCGAGCGCTTCTCCGAGTAAGCTACGATTCCGGCTCCGGCTCGAAAGAGAGCCCAGGACATAGGCGAGATTGACCTGAATTTTCGCCCTCTCGAGCGGCGGCGCGTCGGGGCCTTGAAGAGCGAGCGCCGTGCGATAGGCTTCCGCAGATCTCTCGAGCGCCCCGGGGGTCTCTTCGCGGGCGCTCATTGCTAGGAGCGCATCGCCGAGCGCCGCGTTGGTCGCGGCGGCGCTCGATGGATCGAGATCGCCCGCGCCGCCGTTGACTGCCGCCTCATAGGCCTCGACCGCCTGCCGAAGCGCTTCTTGTCCGTCCGTGCGCGCGCCCAGGGCCTCGAGCGCATCGCCGAGATTGGCCTGCGTCATCGCCCATAGCATCGGGGCTGTCTCTCTCGTCCATTCCTGAAGCGCGGCGCGATAGGCCTCGACCGCGGGACGAAGCCTGTCTCCTTCGCCCTCGTCTTCGCCGAGGGCGAGCAAGGCGTCCCCCAGGCTATTTTGCGTCTTCGCCCAATCGAAAGGCGCGCGCTCCCTCGTCCATTCCTCCAGCGCGGCGAGATAAGCGTCGATTGCTTCCTCCACCCGATCTGGATCCTTTTCCGACAGGCCGAAAGCTAGGCACGCCTCGCCGAGACAATATTGGCACTCCGCCCAATCGAGCGGCGCCGCCGCGCGCGCAACCAAATCGAGGGCGCCGCGATAGGCGTCGATCGCCTCGACAAAATTCCGCCAATCGGCGTCAGCGGAGGCGGCGGCGAGAAGCGCTCGCCCCTGCTCCATGCGCAGCCGCCATTTTTTTAAGGGGTCCGCGCCATCGGCCAACGCCGTTTCGAGCGATGCCTCGGCGGCGCAATAGGCTTCGGCCGCCGCGCGATAGTCGAGCAGCAGATGGTCGATCGAAGCGGCGGCGACATAACGCTCGGCCCGCGCGCCCGCGCCGACGGCATCGTCCGCCGCGTGGAACAACAGTTGTCTCGCGGAGGCGAGATCACCGCGGTCGAAGCAAGCCAAGGCCTCAGCCTGGACATTGGACTCGCCCTGAGAGAAAGCGTCGCTCGCCGCCAGTCTCGCGCGCAATTCAGCCATGCGATCAAGCGCGCCTTGCATCCGTCCGGGAATGTCGGCGTCAGATACCCCAGCCTCGCGCAAATAAGCGTGAAGTCCCTGCAAGGAGGCCGCCGTCACGCCTTTTTTCGCGGCCTCGCCGGCGAGTTCCTCGCAGATCGCCGCCCCTCCTCCGTCCTGGCCCGAATGCGCGATCGCCAGCACGCCATGCGCCTGCGCGCCTTTTCGTTGGACGCTGAAGCAGGCTTTTGCGGCGCAAGCGGCGCACCATAGGAAAATGCAAAAAGCGGTGGCCACGGGGATGAATTGCTCGAGCCTTTCCCCAGGAAGCCTTTTGGAAAATTCTCGGAAAATATCCAAGATCATTATAAATAGTCCCACTCTTAAAAATAGATCATCGCTGAGTTAGCGTCATCGTAGGACGCTCAGCCAAACAAGAGGTGAAATATTGCGATGAATAATGGCTTCCATTACGCAGCGGCATTTGGCGCAGTTTCCGCTACGGCGCGGCGGATTCCGTGTTGCTGAAAAACCTACCGAACGAAAATGAGATTGCGCCAGGCCGAGAATCCAACGTTGAAATCTAAAACCGCCGCGTCGAGGCGATCTCCAAGCGCCGTCAACCGCGAAGCGACGGCGATTCGCGCGAGCCTCTTCCCTTGCCGCCCGTTTCGTGTATAGGGAGCAATCCGCAATCATTGCGCGGCCCAACTGCCGAAACCCCGCTGGACGACATCCCGGCCGGGCGGCGCGGCTGGAAAAACCCCCAATGGCGAACGGATGAGGCGCTTCTCGGCGCCTCCTGTCGTCACTTCATCGAAAGGTCTGACCGATGTCGATTACAGCGGAGCGCAAGCAAGCGCTCGTGAAGGAATATGCGCAAAAATCGGGCGATACCGGCTCGCCGGAAGTTCAAGTTGCGATCCTGACCGAACGGATCGCCAATTTGACCGAACACTTCAAGACTCATGTCAAGGACAATCATTCCCGGCGCGGCTTGCTCAAGCTTGTCTCCCAGCGCCGTCAGCTCCTAGACTATGTCAAGGCGAGGGACGAGCCTCGCTATAAATCCTTGATCGAACGCCTCGGCATCCGCCGATAGCTTCGATTCGGAGCCTTCCGGCCGGACTGCGTCAAATTCGGCGCAAAGGGCGCCAGGCGCGTTTCGCAACCCTGGAAGCCAAAGCCCTGTCGTTAGGCTCCGATGGCCAGAATTCTTCGCCTTCCGCGCGCATTGCGCGGCGACGAATTTTCGGCCTAACTGAGAGTCTCGAAAGCTTTTTAAAGCGCTGATCCTTCGAGGTGATGTCGGTTTGCCGGCGCTTCAACCGAAATGGGACAGAGCGCGAAAGAGTCCTCGACTCATAAGAGACGCAGCAGCGTCCGCTGAGACATGGTAGGACGTCCTGTCCCGATTCGAGCCTGCGGCGCGTTTCTGCGTCGTCTTGAATCGATCTCGAAGCTCTTCGAAAGCTCGAGCAAAGCATAGAGCGGCATGGGACTTCATCACCGCCTCTCTATTTTAGCCGAAGCGACCAAGCGTCGCTCCGATGGGCGCGGCGGCAAGGGGTCGCCGCTCCACAACCAGGTGAGGAGAGCGCGCCATGGCAGGATCGCCAGGCGCTGTCTCGAGCGGTCATCCGCTCTCGCGACAGCTTCTAGCCGTCTTGCTCTGGCTTTCATCCTCGCCTTTCCACAAGAAGAAAGACGAATGAATGTTTGAAATCCATCGTGAAGAAATCGACTGGGCCGGGCGTAAGCTCGTGCTTGAGACCGGCAAGATCGCCCGTCAGGCGGACGGCGCCGTCGTCGCCACCTACGGCGAAACCACTGTTCTCGCGACGGTCGTTTCCGCCAAGGCGGCAAAGCCCGGCCAGGACTTTTTCCCGCTAACTGTCAATTACCAGGAAAAAGCCTTCGCTGCGGGGCGCATTCCCGGCGGCTACTTCAAGCGCGAAGGACGCCCTTCGGAAAAGGAGACGCTCGTCTCCCGCCTGATTGACCGCCCGATCCGCCCGCTTTTTCCCGAGGGCTACCGCAATGACACGCAGGTCGTCGTGACCGTGCTGTCGCATGACCTCGAAAATGATCCGGACATTCTGTCCATGGTCGCGACCTCAGCGGCGCTGACTTTGTCCGGCATTCCATTCATGGGGCCCGTCGGCGCAGCGCGCGTCGGCTTCATCAATGGCGCCGTGAAACTCAACCCGACGATCGAGGAATTGAAAGACTCTGCCCTCGACCTCGTCGTCGCCGGCACGGGCGACGCCGTGCTCATGGTCGAATCCGAGGCCAAGGAGCTTTCCGAGGCGACCATGCTCGAAGCCGTGATGGCCGGCCACCGCGGCTTTCAGCCCGTCATCGACGCAATCATCCGGCTCGCCGAGCGCGCCGCCAAGGAGCCCCGCGATTTGATCGTGGCCGACCATTCCGAGGTCGAGGCGGCGGTGCGCCAGATCGCCGAGGCCGATTTGCGCGAGGCCTATAAGATCACCTCGAAGCAAGACCGCTACGCTGCAGTCGACGCGGTCAAGGCGAAGGTCGCCGCAGCGCTGTTCTCGACCGAGGACGAGACCAAATTCTCCAAGGAAGAGGTCGCCGCGGTCTTTCACGACCTGCAAGCCAAGGTCGTGCGCTGGAACATTCTCGACGTCGGAATCCGGATCGACGGCCGCGACGTCAAAACGGTTCGGCCGATCCTCGCGGAAGTCGGCATTCTGCCGCGCACGCATGGCTCGGCCCTGTTCACGCGCGGCGAGACGCAGGCCCTGGTCGTCGCGACCCTCGGCACTGGCGAGGACGAGCAATTCGTCGACAGCCTGGAAGGCACCTACAAGGAGCGCTTCCTGCTTCACTATAATTTCCCTCCCTATTCGGTCGGCGAGACCGGCCGCATGGGCTCCCCGGGCCGGCGCGAGATCGGTCATGGCAAGCTCGCCTGGCGCGCGATCCATCCCATGCTGCCGACTGCGGCGGAATTCCCCTATACGGTGCGGATTGTCTCCGAGATCACCGAGTCTAATGGGTCATCCTCTATGGCGACCGTCTGCGGCTCCTCGCTCGCCTTGATGGACGCCGGCGTGCCCTTGAAGCGGCCGACCGCCGGCATCGCCATGGGCTTGATCTTGGAAGGCGAGCGCTTTGCGGTGCTTTCCGACATACTTGGCGACGAGGACCATCTCGGCGACATGGATTTTAAGGTGGCCGGCACCGAGGAGGGCATCACCTCCTTGCAGATGGACATCAAGATCACCGGCATCAACGAGGAGATCATGCGCGTCGCCCTCGATCAGGCGAAAGCGGGCCGGCTCCACATTCTCGGCGAAATGGCGAAGGCGCTCACCGGCGCGAGGGCTGAGCTCGGCGAGTTCGCGCCGCGCATCGAAACCTTCAAGATCGCGACCGACAAGATCCGGGAAGTGATCGGCACCGGCGGCAAGGTCATCCGCGAAATCGTCGAGAAGACCGGCGCCAAGATCAATATCGAGGACGACGGAACCGTGAAGGTCGCCTCGTCCGACGCCAATTCGATTCGCGCCGCCATCAATTGGATCAAATCCATCGCAAGCGATCCCGAAGTCGGGCAGATCTATGACGGCACGGTCGTCAAGGTCGTGGATTTCGGCGCCTTCGTGAATTTCTTCGGCTCGAAGGATGGTCTCGTTCATATTTCTCAACTCGCCAAGGGACGGGTCGCGAAATCCTCCGACGTCGTGAAGGAAGGCGACAAAGTCAAGGTCAAGCTTCTTGGCTTCGACGATCGCGGCAAGGTGCGCCTCTCGATGCGGATCGTCGATCAACAGACCGGCGAGGATCTCGAGGGCAAGGAAAAGCTCGAGCAGCAAGACGCTGACATTTGAGCGACTCCGTAGGATGATCTTGGATCGAAGCGATCCAAGATCCTACAAGCGAAGATCAGCAAACAGATCGATTCGGATTATTGGGAGCGGGATGCGGGCGGAACGCCTGCTCCCGCCTTTCCTTTTTCCGGCCTGGCTAAGCAAGCCGCTCCTTAAAGCGGGATCGGTTGAAATGCCCCGCCCAGGTCGTGGCTCATCCGCAACAGCAATTTGAAATCCATGGCTTTGGGCAGAGCCGAGCTTGCCGAATGCGCAGCGAACCGCTTTTGATTGTCTCCTAAGAACGTCTTGGAGCAGGAGCTAGGGCCGTGCGCATTCACGCCATCATGGATAAGAGAAAGACCGCCGCGGCTTCCGTCACCATGCGCCGCCGTGCATGCGTCGCTGTCTCGACATTGGCCGCAGCCGCGTCTCTAGCGCTCTGCGCTGCCGGCACAGGCCATGCAGCCGATCTTCCTTCCAGGGTAAGCGAGCCGGTCTTCACGCCGCCTCCGCCGCCGCCGGCTTTCAGTTGGACCGGCTTTTATGCCGGCGTGAACGTCGGCTACGGAATCGATCATTTCGCCTTTCCATATATTGTCACCTCAGGCGACTTTAACGCGACCTTTCAGGGCCGCAGCGGCATCACGGCGAGCGGTCCTCTCGGGGGTGTGCAGGTGGGATTCAACTATCAACTGCCGTTCGGGGTCGTGCTTGGCGTCGAGGTCGACAACGCCTGGAGCGGCATCCGAGGCCAGACCACTGTCAACGGCGTCCTCGTCGGCGGAGACAGATATGGCAGCGCGACATTCGGCTCGAAATTTCTCGACTTCGCGACGGCGCGCGGACGCATAGGCTATGCGTTCGACCGTTTCATGGTCTATTTCACAGGCGGAGCGACGCTTGGTTCTGTGAACACATATTATAGCGCCGCGACAGGTGCGCCTTTCTACGCCAGCGGATCGAGCACCTCGACGCGCTCCGGCCTCTTGCCGCATGTGGGCGTGGTTGGCATCGGCGGCGAATACGCCGTCACCAACAATATCACCGTAAAGGCCGAATATTTGTATGATTTCATCAATGCGCGAAACACGAATTTCTCGACGCCCGCCGGCGCCGTGAATTTCGGCACGCGCACCATGTATCATATCGGCCGCGTCGGCTTGAACTATAAGTTCGATTGGCTGTCGCCTTCGGCAACGCCCGTCGTCGCCAAATATTGAAGAGCGCCCTTCCTTCGCCGAAGCGCGCAACGCCTGCTCGCGCTCAGGCGACGCGCTTCGCCTCGTTGGCGAAACGGCCATAGAAGGTCTCGTGGCCTCTGGCCATGTCGATCAGGATTTGCGGGGGCGTGAAGCGCGGCCCGTATTTGCGCCTGAGCTCATCGCAAAGCACGACGAAATTCGCCGCGCCCATTCCATCAATATAGCTGAGGACCCCGCCGGTGAAAGGCGCGAAGCCAAAGCCGATGATCGAGCCGACGTCGGCCTCGCGCGGATCGGTGACGACGCCCTCCTCGATCGCCCGCGCCGCTTCGAGCGCTTGCGCCACGAGGAAGCGCCGCTTGAATTCGGCGATGTCGATCCGATCGGGATCGAGCTTGGCTTTCTGAAAATCAGCGAGGCCCGGCCAGAGGAATTTCGGACCCTGGGCCGGATAATCGTAAAAGCCCTTGCCGTTCTTGCGACCGAGCCGGCCATGACCCTTGACCATCGCCCGAAGCAAGGCTTCCTGATCCGCGTCAACCGCCGCCTCGCCGAGATCCTGCTTCGTCGCTTCAAGGATTTTCAAGGCGAGATCGAGCGCCACCTCATCATTGAGCGCGAGCGGCCCAACCGGCATTCCAGCCATTTTCGCGACATTCTCGATCAGCGCCGGCGGCGCGCCCTCGAGCAGCATGAGATGGCCTTCCCGAATGTAATTGCCGACGCAACGATTGGCGAAGAAGCCGCGCGAATCATTGACGACGATTGGCGTCTTCTTGATCGCGCGAATAAAATCCAACGCTACGGCGAGCGCGCGATCGCCGGTCTTCTCGCCGAGGATGACTTCGACGAGCGCCATTTTTTCGACCGGCGAGAAAAAGTGAATCCCGATGAATTGCTCGGGCTCGGCGTAAGCCTCCGCGAGAGAGCCGATCGGCAAGGTCGACGTATTCGAGGCGAAGACGGCGTTCGGCCCGAGGGCGAGACGCGCTTTGCGCGTGACGTCGGCCTTGATCGCGCGATCCTCGAAGACCGCCTCGATCACCAGATCCGCGCCGGCGAGATCTTCGTAGTCGGCGCTGGGCTTGATCCGGCCGAGCAGCGCCTCCTTCTCGGCGGTTTTGGCGCGGCCCTTCAGCACTTGCCCGGAGATGAGCTGATCGCAGACGGATTTACCTTTGTCCGCCGCGGCCTGATCGCGATCGATCAACACGACGTCCATGCCGGCGCCGGCGGTCACATAGGCTATTCCGGCGCCCATGAAGCCCGCGCCGATCACGCCTACTTTCTTGATTGGGGCGGCAGGCGCATGGGCCGGACGGCGCGCCCCCTTGTTCAATTCCCCCATCGACACAAACAAGGTGCGGATCATCGCCGCCGCTTCCGGCGACCGCAGGATCTTTGCGAACCAGCGTGATTCGACGCGTAGCGCAAGATCCATGGGCAGTTGCAGGCCCTCATAGACGCTGTGGAGAATAGCCTTCGCCGCGGGATAATTATCGTGCGTTTCGCGCCGATAAATCGCGTTCGCAGCCGGCCAGACCATCATGCCCTGCGGAGAGAACACCTTGCCGGAGGGCAGCTTGAATGTGCTCTCATCCCAAGGCGCGACGCCTTTGCCGCCGCCGGCGATAAAGGACTTGGCCCTGGCGAGAATCTCCCCGGCCGGCGCGGCCTCATGCACGAGATTCATCGTCTTGGCAGCCTTCGGCCTGATCTGCTCTCCTTTGAACAACATCTGTAGAGCGTCGCCCGTGTGCATCAGCCGCGCGACCCGCTGGGTTCCGCCCGCACCAGGGAATAGGCCAACCTTGATTTCCGGCAAGCCGACCCGCGCCTTGTCGACGTCGGCGACGACGCGGTAATGGCAGGCGAGCGCAAGCTCGAAGGCGCCGCCGAGACAAAGTCCGTTGATCGCCGCGGCGAAGGGCTTGCCGCATGTCTCGAGCTTGCGATAGACGAGCGACAAGCGCCGCGAAGCCTCGAAAAATAGCCTCGCGGCCTCCTCTTCGCCTTTGTCCCGCAGCGCCTTCCGATATTCGGCGGCTGCGACCTGAAGCATCGAAAGATCGGCGCCGCCGGAGAAGGTCTCCTTGCCAGATGTGATGACGCAGCCCTTGATTGCGGCGTCGGCGGCGACATGCTCGACGACTTTTTCGAGCTCATCGATCACGTCGGGCGTGATGACATTCATCGACCGGCCGGGCATGTCCCAAGTCAACAGGGCGACGCCGTCCGAATCCGTCTCGAGGCGGAAATTTGTGAGATTCATCAGCCCGTCCCCACGCTATCAACTCGCCTCGACCTAATTCTTCGGGCGATCGGTCGCTGTCCTCGCGACCTGCGGCCAAAACTACGTCCGCTCGATAATCGTCGCCGTGCCCATGCCGGCGCCGATGCACAAGGTGACGAGCGCCGTCGCCTTGCCAGAACGTTCGAGTTCGTCGAGCGCGGTTCCGAGCAATATCGCGCCCGTCGCCCCGAGCGGATGGCCCATGGCGATCGCGCCGCCGTTCACATTGACCTTTTCCACATCGAGATCGAACGCTTGAAGATAGCGCAACACGACCGCGGCGAAGGCTTCGTTGATCTCGAAGAGATCGATGTCGGCGAGCGTCATCTTGGCCCGCGCCAAGACCTTTTTCGTCACGTCCACCGGCCCGGTCAACATCATCGCCGGCTCCGAACCGATATTGGCGAAAGCGCGAATTTTCGCGCGCGGCTTCAGGCCCGCCGCGCGCCCCGCTTCGGCGGAGCCGAGGAGAACCGCGGCGGCTCCGTCGACGATGCCGGAGGAATTGCCCGCATGGTGAACATGGACGATCTTTTCAATCTCTGGATGCGCGTCGATCGCCACCGCGTCGAAACCGCCCTGCTCCGCCAACATCACGAAGGACGGCTTCAAACCCGCGAGCGACTGCATGTCGGTCGACGGCCGCATATGTTCGTCCTTGGCGAGAAGGGTGAGCCCGTTGACGTCGCGCACCGGCGCGATCGCCAGATCGAACCGGCCCTGCTCCCAAGCGCTCGCGGCCCGCTGCTGCGAGCGGACGGCATAGAGATCGACGTCGTCGCGGGAAAAGCCATATTTGGTCGCAATCAAATCGGCTGAGACGCCCTGCGGCATGAAATAAGACTTAATCGCGATCGCAGGATCGACCGGCCACGCGCCGCCCGATGCGCCGAGGCCGACGCGGCTCATCGATTCAACGCCGCCGCCAATGGTCAAATCATGCTGCCCCGCCATGACCTGCGCGGCCGCGAAATTGACCGCATCTAGGCCAGACGCGCAAAACCGATTGATCTGCACGCCCGGTACATGATCGCCGTAATCGGCCGTGAGGGCGGAAGCGCGCGCGATGTCTCCGCCTGCCTCGCCGACGGGATCGACGCAACCGAGAATCACATCATCGACGAGCTTCGTGTCGAGGCCGTTACGATCCTTGACCGCGCGCAGGACCCCGCTCGCGAGGCCGAGGCTCGACACCTCGTGTAAGGCGCCGTCCGGCTTGCCGCGGCCGCGCGGCGTGCGGACGTGATCATAGATGAAGGCTTCCGCCATCTTGCTTTCCTCGCTTCGCGCCGACCCGCTCGGAAACGATCGACCGCTCGATCAAATTGGCAGCGGCCGAGCGGCGCGGTTCAAAACTGCTCGGCCGGCATAGCCATCAGCGTATCTGATCCAGCCGTGATTCGCGCCAAATGCGCGCCAGTCTCGGGCATGATGCGCTCCATGAAATATTTTCCTATGAGCAATTTGGCCTCCATCGGGGCGGCGCGCGCCGGCTCATTGGCTCGGGCGGCGAGCGCAGCCTTGGCGATTCGCGCCCACATGAACCCCAACGCGACGAGGCCGAGGAGATGCATATAGTCATAGGAGCCCGCGCCTGCTTGGTCCGGCTTCGCCATGGCGTTTTGCATGAACCATAACGTCGCCTGCTCGAGATGATCGGCGCCTTGCCGCACCCCGGCCAGATAGGGTTTCAGCTCCGGCTCCGCGTCATTCTCTTTGATGAAAGACCTCACCGTGGTGAAAAAGCTCATAATCGCGCGCCCGCCGTCCCGGGCGAGCTTGCGGCCGACGAGATCAAGCGCCTGAACGCCATTGGCGCCTTCATAGATCATGGCGATCCGAGCGTCGCGGACGAACTGCTCCATGCCCCATTCGGAAATATAGCCATGGCCGCCGAAGACCTGCTGCGCCTTGACCGTGTTGTCAAAGCCGACGTCCGTCAGCACGCCTTTCAACACCGGAGTCAGAAGCGCGAGATGATCGGTCGCCGCTTGACGCTCGGCCGCATCCGCCGTGCGATGCGCGACGTCGCTCTCAAGGGCCGTCCAGAGGATAAGCGCGCGCGCGGCTTCGTTGAAGGCGCGGATCGTCATCAGATTGCGCCGCACGTCGGGATGGACGATGATCGGATCGGCCGGCTTTTCGGGATATTTCGGCCCCGCCAGGGAGCGGCCTTGAAGGCGGTCCTTGGCGTAGGAAGCGGCGTTCTGATAGGCGACCTCCGAGACCGCAAGGCCCTGGATCGCGACGCCGAGACGCGCTTCGTTCATCATGACGAACATGGCGTTCAAGCCTTTGTTCGGCTCGCCGACGAGCCAAGCTTTCGCGCCGTCATAATTCATGACGCAGGTCGAATTGCCGTGGATCCCCATTTTGCGCTCGATCGAGCCGCAAGCAACCTTGTTGCGCGCGCCCAGAGACCCATCCGCCTCGATCAGAAATTTCGGCGCGACGAAAAGCGAAATGCCCTTGACGCCGGCGGGCGCGCCCTCGATCCGCGCGAGCACGAGATGAATGATGTTCTCGGCGAGGTCATGCTCGCCGGCCGAGATGAAAATCTTCTGTCCGAAAATCTCGTAAGACCCATCCGCGCTCGGAACGGCCTTGGTTTTCAACATGCCGAGATCGGTGCCACAATGGGATTCGGTCAGGTTCATGGTCCCCGACCACGCGCCGCTGATGAGCTTGGGCGCGAAGATTTTTTTCTGCGATTCGGAGCCATGGGTGAGAATCGCTGCGAGCGCGCCCTGGCTCAATCCCGGATACATGGCGAAAGCCATATTCGCAGAGCTTGCGAATTCGTTGACGATTGTCGCGAGCGTGAACGGCAATCCCTGGCCGCCGAATTCCGGTGGGGCGGAGAGTCCTAGCCACCCCCCCGCGACAAAAGCGCGATAGGCGTCCTTGAAGCCCTGAGGCGTCTCGACCCTGCCGTCGGGGTGACGCGTGCAACCAACCCGGTCGCCAAGTTGATTCAAAGGCTGAACCGCGTCTTCGCAAAGCTTCGCCGCTTCGGAAAGGATGGCCTCGATCAAGTCCGGCGTCGCCTCGGCGAAACCAGGCAGATCGCCGCGCCGCTCGATGTCGAACACGTCGCGCAGAAGGAACAACACCTCTTCGACGGGCGCTTTGTAGCTCGGCATCGACGCCTTCCCAACTGCGCGGCCGGCCCGACGCGACGAGGCGGCCTCTCTCCCGCGGGCCTTCCATTGACGTTTGACTACATATGATCTCGACCAGTCTAAGACAAGATTCGAAGGCCAATTCGGTTCCGCTCGAGCAGCGCTTCGACCCGCGCGCAAGCCCTTTCGCCCGGCCGATCGTTTGCCAAAAACGGTCTCTGATTGAGGCTCCCGTAGCGCCAGAGTCCAGCTGAAGCGCCCGCCGACGCACGGCGCAAACATTGCGCAATACAGATTGCGCTCTCGCATCAGTCGGCCATGCCCTGGAAACGGTCCGATTGCGCACCGGCCGCTTCTGGACGTTCGAGCGGAAATGCGCGCCCATCAGACGGGGCCCTCGCCGCCTACAAGCTCCGGTCCGCCTCGGCGCTCTGACTTGCGGCCGAAAAGTCTATGAAGCCGCGCAGCGGCGAGACGATTCGAGGAGGCGCTGATGCGCATCCTTCAGCGCGCCGATCGCTTCGTCGAGGTCGCGGCGCTGCCTTTCGAGGTGATCAATCTGCGCCATGATCTGCTCTGGCGGCAAGCCCATTTCCAAATCCGTCGAGTCGAATTCGAGATCCCGCAGATCAGCCCCCTCGAAGCCCGCCGCAAGCGCATGTTCCGACGCCGAGCGACCATCCGGGCTCGCCACCTCGCGCGCAGCGAGAATGTCGTGGATCTCGGCCAAGGTGAAACCGAGCTGCTTGCCTTTGAGGATCATCTTGAGGTGCAGGCGGTCGCGGGCGCTATATCGGCGCGCCGTGCCCTCCCGCCGGGGATGAAGCAAGCCGCGATCCTCGTAAAAACGCAGCGCGCGAATGCTGACGCCGAAATCGCGCGCCATCTCGCGAATCGTGCTCCACCCTGTCGTTGCTCCGCTCGACGGCATTACGAGCACTTCCGGCGACATCTGATTTTGCCCGCGACGCCCTAAGGGCTCGGATTCACGCGGAATACGGCGCAAGCCGTCTTGCGGCCCGAAATTGCCTTCGGGCGCAGGGTTCGTATCCATCGTCACCTCCAATTCATGGTGAAATTCAACTTGAAAAAAATAGGCGAATTTGGAACATGACACAACTAAAAAGTGTATCATTGCACAAAACAACCATATCGAGAGTCGTCGCCTCGACCGGCGGCTCTGCGTTTAACGTCCTGTTTACCCGAGGCTTAGAATGTCTCCGCTGCCACACGTACAGATAGATCGACAAATCCCTTTTGATCGGACCGCAATTCCACCCGTTTTTCGCTCCATTTTAGGACGCGAGCGATCCATCCGGACCGACCAATGAACGAAGCGACCGCGCCAAATGTCGAGCGAATCGACCCGGATTCTCAAAACGCATGCGCGGCGCCGGACCGACTCGGCGCCTCGTCGTCGCCGGCCTTTTTCCGCAGCGCCGATGGCGTTTGGAGGGATCAGACCGCCGTGGGACCTGTCGCCCCATCTGGCGCAAGCACGAGGACGTGGGATTCACGAGACGCATTTCATATGAGCGACGCGGCTCGAGACGAGCGTGGGGCGGAAGAGGCGCGATCTGGCGGCGGGACGGACCTCCTGCGGCTGCGCGCCAGCGAAGCCATGCTCGCCGTCAACCGCGCGCTCTCGGCCTATGACGCGACAGACCCCGCCGGAGGAGCGGATTTCGCCAGCCTGCCCGAAAAGCTCGACGCTCTCGAAGCGATTCTCGGCGCGGGGCAAGGACCCGACGTCGAGGACTTCTATTTGAAGGAGGCTCTCCGGGAGATCGAGGCGGCGCTTCGGGGCCTTGCGCGCCGGCGCAGACAGGCCGCCGCCGCGACGCCGCCAAACGGGCGCCCGGAAGGCGCTCCGAGGGCCGGATTTCCTTTCCGATCGGATCTCCTTTCACAGCTCAACGCAGCCATGCCGGTCCAGGCGCAGGTTCCCGCCGGCGGCAGAAACGATCTCGCCGAGCTCGCTCGGAAGCTCGATGACATGTGCCGCGGCGTCTCGCATTCGCGCGCGGGCGAGCTGTCGCTCGATGGCGCTTCGACGAGCCGCTGGCCTGACTCTTCTTCGCTGTCGGAGCTTCGCGCCCCGCGGGCGGCGAGAGCCGCCGACGCGAGTTTCAAGACGTCAGCCACGGGCCTCGAGAGCGAGCCGAGGCAGCAAGCTTTCACGCCGGACGCCCCACATCCGAGCGAGGCGGACGCGGCGGACGCGAATCGGCTCATCGACGCCGATTTGAACTCGTCGTCAGGCTCGCGCCAAAACGACGACATCGCTGATCCGCGCGAGGTCTCGGCCGAAACAACTTCGCCCTCTGCATTGCTCGAGCAAGACTGGCCAGCTGCGCCGCAGCGAAACGCGCGGCGCGTTGGCCAAGACAGAGTTCAGGACGAGGTCCCTCACAGCCCTGCGTCGGCTGAAATTTCCGCACGTATCGAAGCCCCCGATCACGTGTCGCTGCGGACAACTGAGGCGCCGCTCGACGATTTGGATTCGCGTCATTTGGAGAGGGATTCGGCGGGCCCATCTTCCGTGTCGCCTGCCGAGGACTATGGCGCGACGGCTCCCAAGGACGAGGAGCGCAGCGGTAATGACGCGCTTTTAGACCGAATCGAAGCCTATGGACGTCAGCTCAGCGCGCGGATGGAGGCCGGCTTGGCCTCCGCCTCTGCCGAGACCAGCAAGCTCACGAAAATGGTCGGCACGCTTGCGGACAAAATCCAGTCGGTCAGCGGCGATTCGTCAATCGACGCAGCGATTGAGGCTCTGGAACGCGAGATGGGGCGGCTCGCCGAGCGGTTGGATGCGACCGACAAGGCCTTTGCGTCTCTGAGTTCGCTCGACCATTCGATCGCCGGCCTCTTCAGCCAAATCGAGGAACTGCGTCGAAATGCTTCCGAAGCTGCGTCCGCCGCGCCCTCGGCGACGACCAGCGCGACGGCGATCGAATTCCCCTCTCCGAGCGGCCAGGGCGCGCCGAGCGTCGCCGAAGAGATCGCCAACTTGCGGGCGGCCCAGGAAGCGGCGGACCGGCGCACCGATTTGACGCTGAGCGCTTTGCGCGAAACCGTCGACAAGGTCGCAGATCGGCTGGTCAAGGCCGAGGCAGACATTGGCCTGCTGCGCCCGGCGCGCCTCGGCTCCCTTCTCGGGCCGAGCCTCACCCCCCTGTTCACGCACCGCCCCCAGGATCAAGCCCCTGGACGCGCCGCCTGGGGCAGCTCTTCCAATAACCCCGCGGCTCCGGCTCAGATCGCCTTCGAGGGAAGGCCGCTCGGCGAAGGCGGCGCGCCCGAATCCTCGGAAATTCTGCTCGAGCCAGGAAGCGGCCTTCCCCAGAGGGGAGCGACCTCGCTGCCGGCCGAAGACGAAGCGCCCCAGAGCGTACAGACGAAGCTCGAACCGCAAAAGATCACCGGGTCCTCAATCGCGCATTACCTCGAAGCCGGCCTGGGCGGCCGCGCGGATTTCATCGCCGCCGCGCGCCGCGCCGCCCAAGCCGCTCAAAAGGATTTGCTCGAATCGGCTGACGATCGAGCGGAAGTCCCCGCCCCATTAAATCCGGGACGCGCTTCCCAAACCGACCGTCAACGCCGCCGCCTCTTCGCCACGCGGAGGCGACCGATAGCCCTGGTAATCGCCGCGTTTCTCCTCGCAACCAGCGCCTATGCTCTGGCGCGCAAGCTCATCGAAACCACGCAAGTCGACGATCTCGCTCCCGGCATCCTCGAAAAATTAGAAAAGGGCCTCATCCACGGCTTCGCCCGACCGTCCTCGGAAAATAAGGCCGACGTGGGACGCAGAAGACAAGCTGCGACTTCGGCGCAGGCCGTCGCTCGACCTTCCGAGTCGTCGCAAAGCGATGCGCCGAGCCCGAGCGCCGATCAACAGATTGGACCCGTCTCATCCATTCAAGACGTCGGCGGCGGCAAAGCCATCGTCGGAAGCGCGCCGATCAAGGCCAATTCTTTCGAGACTGGGGCCAGCGTCGCTGAGGCGGCGCCGGCCGGCGCAACTCCTGCGCTGCTCGAAACGTCGCGCCGAGGCGTCGAAAACCTAGAGGAGCTGGCCGAGGCCGGCGATGCGATGGCGCAGTTCGACCTCGCTCTGCGCTTCGAAGACGGACGCGATCGTCCGCGCGACTTGAAATCGGCGGCGCAATGGTTCGACAGGGCCGCGCGGCAAGGGCTCGCAAAGGCGCAATATCGGCTGGCGACGCTTTATGAAAAAGGGCTCGGCGCGCCGCGCGATCTCGCCCGCGCGGTGAAGCTCTATCTGGCCGCGGCGGAACAAGGAAACACGCGCGCCATGCATAATCTCGGCGTTCTCGCCGTCGAGAATTCAGACAATAGACCCAATTACGTCACCGCCGCGCTCTGGTTCGCGAAGGCAGCCGAGGCGGGCGTGGCCGACAGCCAGTTCAACCTGGCGGTCCTTCTCGCGCGCGGATTCGGAACGCCGCAAAATCTCGTGCAGGCTTATGCGTGGTTCGCCATAGCCGCGGCGCAAGGCGACCCCGAAGCGGCGAAACGGCGGGACGAACTTGGCGCGCGGCTCAATGCCGCCGATCTGGCCGCCGGCCGGAAGACGGCGGAATCCTTCAGGCCCCAACCCGTCGATCAGGCCGCGAATGAAGCGCCGGGCCTGAGAGCGCCGTCGAAGACCACGCTCCAAAGCGGCCGCGAGGATGGCACGCTGCCTGTAGCGCGCTCCGATTGGACGGAAATGTCCAATCAACAAGAACTCGCACCAAATCAATAAGTCGGAGCATGGTCTCATCGGAGGTCGGATCTGTCCGATGTCTAAAGCTCGCAAAAGTTGGTTCGCTCTTTCGAGAGATGCTCTGAGATCTCCGGCCTCCAGCAAAGGCGCGCAGCCATCTTTCCACCGTCCGACTTTGCGCGCGTCAATCCGGCAGGCAGCGGCGACGCGGCACGGCGTAGACCTCGTCGTGGCCCATGACATGGGCGATCACGTCGTCGCCCGCCCCTCCCCGTCCAAAAAGGGGCGAGAACGCCGAATCATGAATATTGAGCCCGCCCGCGAAGGCGCCGAAAGCCGGTAGGACGCAGCGCTCGCCATCGCACAAAAAGCTGCGGCGCCTAACCGATCCAGCCCGGCCCGCCACCCTGGCGACCGGATGGAGATGGCCCGCGATCTCGCCGACGGACTGACCAGGTCGAGGTTCGTGGCGCAAGACGATCTCTCCGATGTAAAGCTCTCGGCATGTCTCGCCTTCGAGGCCGTTCGGAAGGTCCCTGTCATGGTTGCCGGCGATCCAGATCCAGGCGCGCCCGGCCTGCAGGGCGCGGATTCGGCCACGATCCTCCGCTCCAAGGCGCTCGCCCGCGCGGACGTCATGAAAGGAATCGCCAAGCGCGGCGACCGTGCGGGGACGGTAGGCGGCAACGAGGCCGGCGAGTGCGGCGAGCGTCGCCGCGGTGTCATAAGGGGGTAGAAAAACGCGCCGCGCCGCGAAGGCCGAGCCCTTTTCGAGGTGGAGATCGGCGACGATGAGCAGGCGCTCCTCGGGCCAGAAAAGCGCGCCCGCAGGATCGGCGATCATATGCGCCGCGCCTACCTTCAGCTGTGCGGGGGGCCGGCGCGCTGTGAAGGCGAGGCTCGTCCTCACCGGCGGACGGCGCCGCGACCGCGCTGCGCGGCGATGGCCGGCTCCGCCATGACTTCCTCCGCAAGCTCTTCCGCCGCTTCCGCGAGAATCGCGTCCTGCGCTTCGCCATAGACCGATTCGCGGCCGATTTCGAGCATGATCGGCGCCGCCAGAGGTGAGAGCCGGTCAAGAGCCTTGTGGATGATTTTGCCCCGCGCCCGCGCGAGCATTTGGCCAAGCCGCTCGATGTCGAGGAGGCCGGTCGCGGCGTCGGCGCGCGCGGCCCGCAGCAATATATGGTCCGGCTCGTGCTGCAGCAGAACATTGTAAATAAGGTCGGTCGAGATTCGGACCTGCCGTCCCGTCTTCTCCCGGCCCGGAAAATTTCGTTCGATCAGGCCGGCGATAATGGCGCAATTCCGGAAGGTGCGCTTCATCATGGCCGCCTCGCGCAGCCATTGTTCGAGGTCGTCGCCGAGCATGTCCTCGGCGAAGAGTTCGTCGAGTCGCGCCGGCCGCTCGACGCAGAGCGTTCCAATATCGGACAGAGACCAAACGCAAAGCGCGTAATCATTGGCGACGAAGCCGATCGGCTTCATCCCCGCGCGCTCCATCCGGCGGGTGAGCAGCATGCCCAGGGTCTGATGCGCGAGCCGGCCCTCGAACGGATAGCAGACGAGATAGAATCGACCTCCACGCGGAAAAGTCTCGATCAAGAGGTCGTCGCGCGTCGGAAGGGCCGATCGGCGCCTTTGCAGCTCGAGCCATTGCGCGACCTGCTTCGGCAAGGTCTTCCAGTCTGCGGGAGTCGCAAGTAGCGCGCGCACCCGCATGGCGAGATAGGTCGAGAGAGGAAACTTGCCGCCGGCGTAGGACGGAATTTTCGGCGCCTCGGCATGGCTTCGCGCCGCGAGAGCTTCATCCTCCACGACGCCTTGAAGGGCGAGGATTTCGCCGCCGAACAGAAACGTGTCCTTCGGCGCGAGCATTTCGATGAAGGATTCCTCGATCTCGCCGAGAACTCGCCCGGCCCGGCGCAAGGGACCGGTATAGGCCCTGCCCGCCTCCCCGCCGCCGCGCACAAGACGCACTTTCAGCATGTCGGCCTCGACGATCGTACCGACATTCATCCGATAGGATTGGGCGACGCGGCCATTGGCGATCCGCCAGCGCCCATCCTTCATGCGCCTTATCTTGGCGTAGCGCTCGTAAGCCGCCAAAGCGTACCCGCCTGTGGCGACGAAGGCGAGCGCGGAGTCAAACGTCTCCTTCGTCAGCCCGGAATAGGGCTCGGCCGAGGCGATTTCGAGAAAGAGCGCATCGGCGTCGAAAGGCGCGGCGCAGGCCATGCCCAGAATATGCTGGCACAAGACGTCGAGCCCGCCCGCCCTCGCCCGCGCCGTGTCTTGCACGCCCTCCCGCGCCGCCTCGACGGCGGCGCGGCATTCCAGCATTTCAAACCGATTGGCCGGCACGAGCAAGGCTCGGGAGGGCTCGTCGAGGCGATGATTGGCGCGGCCGATCCTCTGGGCGAGGCGGCTCGCCCCTTTGGGCGCGCCGACATTGATGACGAGATCGACGTCGCCCCAATCAATGCCGAGGTCGAGCGTCGAGGTGCAGACCACGGCCTTGAGGCGTCCCGCCGCCATCGCCTCTTCCACGCGCCGCCGCTGCGCCACGTCGAGCGAACCGTGATGGAGGGCGATTGCGAGCGCGTCGTCATTGCGCCGCCAAAGCTCCTGGAAAACGAACTCGGCCTGCGCCCGGGTGTTGACGAATATCAGGGTCATATGCGCCGCCTTGATCTCGGCATAGATCTCGGCTAGCGCATGACGCGCGGTGTGGCCGGCCCAGGGCAGCTCGGCCTTCGTGTCTAGAATTGAGATCTCAGCCGGCGCGCCAGCGGTCGCCGTGACGAGAGCGGCCATGTTTGGCGGACCGCCCGACGCTTGCGGCGCAAGCCAGCGACGCAATTCGTCCGGGTCGCGCACCGTTGCGGACAGGCCAATGGCGCGAAGATCCGGCGCGATGGCGCGCAGCCGCGCGAAGCCGAGGCTCAACAGATCGCCCCGTTTGGACGAGGCTAGCGCATGCAATTCATCGAAAACGATGCGCCGGAGGCCGCCGAACAGGGTCTGCGCGTCGGCGCTCGCGAGCAGCAGCGCGAGCTGTTCCGGAGTCGTTAGCAAAATGTCGGGCGGATCCCGGCGTTGGCGCTGGCGCTTGGAAGCGGAGGTGTCTCCCGTCCGCGTCTCCACCCGAATCCGCAGCCCCATATCCGCGATCGGCGTCTCCAGATTGCGCTTGACGTCAACGGCCAGCGCCTTGAGCGGCGAGATATAAAGCGTGTGAAGATCGCCCCGCGCTTCCGGGCGCTCCAGATCGACGAGGCTCGGCAAGAAACCGGCGAGAGTCTTGCCGGCGCCCGTGGGAGCGATCAGAAGCGCATTTTCTCCCGCCTTGGCGCGCGCCAAAAGGTCGAGCTGATGCGCCCGCGGCCTCCAGCCTCGCGCCGAAAACCAGCGCTCGAATCGCCCCGGCAAATTCGGAAATGAGTCTTCCGGCTCGACTTGCACGGCGATAAGCTTACGCGCGGGCGGCCACGACCACCAGCCCCGGGACATCCGCTCCGACATCCTTCCGCGTCGAGTTCTGCTCCAAAAACGCGATCGAAAGCCCGGCGGCCGAGGCGACGCGCCTCACATAGGCCTCGCTGTGGGAGTAGCGGAGGTCCGCGCCGATCCCATAGGCTCCCTCCGGCGCACGCTGCAGCGTGAAGGCGAAATAGCCTTGCGGCTCAAGAACGCGGGCGGCCGCGGCCGAGACGGGCGCGAGGTCGCCGATATAGACGAGAACGTCCGCTGCAAGCACCAGACTGGCGCCGCCAGCCGGCTCTCGCGCGAGAAAATCATCGAGCGCGCCGATCTCGAGCCGATCATAGACGCCTCTTTCGCGCGCAGCGTGGATCATGCGCGGCGACAGATCGACGCCGCTCAGACGAAGGCTCGCCGAACGAAAGCGCGCGCCACAGAGTCCGGTTCCACATCCCAGATCGACGACATGGCCGAATTGAGTCGCCCCGAGTCGCGCCAGCGCGGCGGCGAGGAGATCGGGGCCACGATAGCCAAGCTTTTCGACGAGATGGGCGTCAAAACGATCGGCATATTGATCGAACAGGCCTCGCACATAGCCGATCGGAGCCGCCGCCGGCGGCGCGGCCACGCCGAGCCGCGCGAGATGGAGCGCGGCTCCGAGCTCGCCTTCCACATCGAGTTCCGCCGCGCGGGAAAACCCCACGGCGGCTTGGTCGCGGCGTCCTGTTTTCTCATAAGCGCAGGCGAGGGCGAACCAGAGCGGCGCCCAATTCGGCGCAAGCTCGAGCGTTTGCTCCAGGATTTCCGCCGCGGCTGCGTGATCGTTCTCGCTCGCCGCGGCCTCGGCATAAAGAAACCGGCGGTCGACGACGATGTCGCCCGAACCGCGGCGAGCCGAACCGTGGTCAGGACTCATGGCGTTCGCCAATTTTGTCGACGGCTCTGGATCTTTCGCCCCACTTTCCTAAATCCCAGCAAAATTGCGGCGTCGGAGTTCATTCGACATTCAGGCGCGTTACGGCAGGATCACAAAGAAAGCGGCGAATTTCTTAGGGAGCGACCTTGTTAGGGAAAAGGCCGCCGAGCCGTCAAGGAGACATCGGATGAGCAGCATATCGAAGAAAGCGGCCGGCGCCGCCTTCGCGGCTTTGGCTTTCGGGCTTGCCCTCACGGCCACGGCGACGCCTTCGGCGGCGCAAGGCTGGCATGGGGGCGGCTGGCATGGGGGCGGCTGGCGGGGCGGATACTGGCGCGGCGGCGGCTGGCGCGGAGGTTATTGGGGCGGCGGCTGGGGCGGTCCTTTCGCCGCGGGCCTCATCGGCGGCCTTGCTGTCGGCGCCATCGCCTCATCGGCCTATCCTTACGGGCCAACCTATTACGGCGCGGGCTATGGCACCTGCGGCATGCGCAATCAGCCAGCCTATGACGCGTGGGGCAATTTCGTCGGCTATCAGGCGGTCTACGTGTGCTATTGAGCGTTACGTTAACGCACCGTAAACCTTCTCTTGCGAAAGCCCTACCAGAACGGTTGGGCTTTTATTTTTCTTAAATTTTTTTGGGGAGCGCGCAACCTTTTCCGCCGATCCGGCGTTTAGCGAGTGTATTGCCGCACAGCACCAGGTCGGGTTTTAGCGATGGTGTCCTGGACCAATCGGGGGACGTGCCGAGCGGAGGGAGCTACGATAATGATTAAGTCGCGGAAATCGGTCGAAATTCAGGCCTTGAAGGTCACCATGGCGGGAATCGCCGTTTCATGCCTGGGTGCGGCGGTGTTTGCGGCGCCGCTCACGATCACGCCTAAAAGCAAGGTCTTTGATAATGGCGGCCAGACAGTCGAGCATAGGACAGCCTTTGTTCCCACTTTCGGCCCGCTCGCAACCGGCCCAGCGCTTCAACTTGGCCGCGCCGGCAAAGGCGAAGACGAAGATTGCGTGAAAGTGACCCGGATGGTCGGTCCCGACGGCCGGATCTATGTCACCCGCGGCTTGGTCTGCCAGGATTGATTTGAGCCTTAGCGGAGGCGCAGCGCGCCTCCCGCAGCGATAGCGGCTTTCAGCTTCATTGACCGCCGTGTCGAAAAACACAATTCAACTCAAAGATTTAAAACATGCTCATAAAGAGGTTCATGAGCCTTTTTGTGAGCATGTTTGCATTTGTAATCGGTCTCGGCTACGAGACAAGAACAGGATATGAACGGACGCAGGCGACGTAACCTGCGCCGCATCAGAGGCGCACTCCGCGTCTAAAATGCGCAGCGCCGATCGTTCCGGCATCGTGGATCGCCGATTTTTAGTCGATCTTGATTTTCAGCTATGGCGGCCGCACTCGTCGCATTGACTCCCATCGGGCTTTATTGCCCAGGAGGCAATTTTTATATCGACCCGCTCCGCCCGGTTCCCCGCGCGCTCATCACCCATGGCCATTCCGATCATGCCAGGCCTGGTCATGGCTCGGTGCTCGCCACGCGCGAGACTTTGGCGATCATGGGGCTGCGCTGCGGTCAAGATTTCGCCGGCGCCGTCCAGATCGCGGCCCTCGGCGAAAAGCTAAAAATCAGCGACGTAGAGGTCAGCTTCCATCCGGCGGGCCATGTTTTGGGCTCGGCGCAAATCCGCCTTTCCCATGCCGGCCGGACCCTCGTCGCCTCGGGCGACTACAAGCGCGAGCCGGACCCGACCTGCCTGCCCTTCGAACCGATCCCCTGCGATCTCTTCATCAGCGAGGCGACCTTCGGGCTGCCGGTGTTCCGCCATCCGCCCGCCAGCCGGGAGATCGACCGGCTCCTCGCCTCGCTCAAAACATTTCCCGACAGGACCCATCTCGTGGGCGCCTATGCGCTCGGCAAGGCGCAGCGCGTCATCGCCCTCTTAAGGGCGGCCGGCTACGACCGCCCAATCTATCTTCACGGCGCGATGGAAAAGATCACAGAGTTTTACGCGCGAGAGGGCGCCGATATCGGCGCCGTCCGCAAAGCGGAAGCACGGGACGGCGATCTCGCCGGCGAGATCGTGATTTGCCCGCCGGGTTCACTGCAGGACGCATGGTCGCGCAGATTCAAAGATCCCGTCGCGGCTTTCGCCTCCGGCTGGATGCGGGTGCGCGCGCGGGCGCGGCAGCGCGGCGTCGAGCTTCCGCTCGTCATCTCGGACCACGCGGATTGGGACGAGCTTTGCGCCACCATCCGCGAAACGGACTGCGCGCGTCTTCTCGTCACCCATGGCGAGGCCGACGCCCTGACGCATTGGGCGCAGGGCCAAGGCCTCGAAGCAGAACCCTTGCGTATCGCCGGCTATGGCGAAGAGGACATGGCCTCCCAGGAGGAGGCCAGCGCGTGAACCGCTTCGCGCAACTGCTCGACCGGCTCGGTTTCGAGCCGTCGAGAACGGGCAAGCTTCGCCTGATGACGGAATATTTCAAGACTGCGCCGGACCCCGAGCGGGGCTATGCGCTCGCCGCGCTCGCCGGCGCGCTGAGCTTCCAATATGCGAAGCCTGCGCTCATTCGCGGCCTCATCGCCAAGCGCGTCGATCCTTATCTCTTCGCGCTCTCCTATGATTATGTCGGCGATCTCGCCGAGACCGCCGCGCTTCTTTGGCCGGCTGCCCCCGCGAGCGCCGATCAAAGCGCTCCGGCTCATCGCCTCACCGGCCCCCCGTCGCTCTCCGAGGTCGTCCAATCCCTCGCTACATTGGGCAAGGCGGATCTGCCGCGCCAGCTCGCCATATGGCTCGATGCGCTCGATGAAACCGGACGCTGGGCGCTCCTCAAGCTGATCACCGGCTCGCTCCGGGTCGGGGTCTCTTCCGCGCTGGCGAAAGCCTCTGTCGCCGCCCTCGGCGGACAAACGGGCGTGGCCGTCGAGGACCTCTGGCATGGGCTGGCGCCGCCCTATCTCGATCTCTTCGCCTGGCTCGAAGGTCGGGCCGATCGCCCCGCCGCATCGAATCCGGCCCCATTTTTTCCAGCCATGCTCGCCCACGCGATCGAGGCGCGAGATTTCGAGACGCTCGACCCAGCGCAGTTTTGCGCCGAATGGAAATGGGACGGGATCAGGGTCCAAGCGGTCTCGGGCGCAGATTCGAGCGGACGCAACATTGCGCGGATTTACTCGCGGAGCGGCGAGGATTTGTCGGCTGCTTTCCCAGATCTCATCGAATGCCTCGCGCAATCGCCGGCCGCCGGCTTCGCGCTCGACGGCGAGCTGTTAATTCGACGCGGCGGCAAGATCGAACCTTTCTCGATCCTGCAGCAAAGGCTCAATCGCAAGACGGTCTCAGCCAAAATGTTGGCTGAGTTTCCCGCTCATATTCGCGCCTATGATCTCCTCTGGTCCGAGACCGAGGATCTCCGTCCCCTGCCCTTTCTAGAACGGCGCGCTAGGCTCGAGGCTCTCGTCTCGGCGCGCGGCGAGCCGAGGCTCGATCTTTCGACGCTCATTCCCTTCGCCTCCTGGCCGGAACTCGCGCAAGCGCGTCAAGACCCTTTGGCCTATGGCGCGGGCGCCGATGTCGGCGCAGTCGAAGGCGTGATGCTGAAACGCGCCGCTTCCGGCTATTTGCAAGGCCGCCCAAAAGGGCACTGGTATAAATGGAAGCGCGATCCCTGGAATGTCGACGCCGTGCTGATGTATGCGCAGCGCGGCCACGGCAAGCGCTCCTCGCTTTATTCGGACTATACTTTCGGGGTCTGGCGCTCGGGCTCGCAAGGGCCTGAACTCGTCCCCGTGGGCAAAGCCTATTTCGGCTTCACCGACGCCGAACTCGCCAAGCTCGATCATTTCGTTCGCAACAACACCACCAATCGATTTGGGCCGGTCCGCGAGATCGACCATCACCCGGCGCGGGGCCTCGTGCTCGAGATCGCCTTCGAGGGACTGAACCGCTCGAGTCGGCATAGATCTGGCCTCGCAATGCGCTTCCCGCGGATCGCGCGCATCCGTTGGGACAAGCCGGCGGCCGAGGCCGACGCGATCGAGACGCTCGAAGCGCTCCTGACGCCAAAGTTAGGGCCTGGCTAGCGCGCGATGCGATTGGACAACCATCCGATTGGAAATAATCAGTTTATATCAATGTATTGGCGCATCTTCTGAATGGAAAAGTCGATCGGCTTTTTTTAAACAAGCTTGAGCGGCGGCCCGAGGATTGCTTGCTTTTTCAACGAGACGCCGACCACGGGCTCGCGGCTCCGCTTGCAAAGGGCGCAAACCTGCTTACAAAAAGTGTGGACGCAAGCTCCTCGGGAAACTGAAGGATCGGAGTCCGACGCAGCAGTCTCTTCGCCGCACAGCCGGAGTCGCGAGAAAAGGACGCGCCCATTCGCGATAGGGTCATGTGGTGCAAAAACCAGACATCCTGGATTATCTGGATCTTTTCGGCCAATACGGAAAGGATTTCGGCGAAGCCTATCTCGAACCTGAAGATGAGCGATTTCGCTTTCTGTTCGATCAGCTTTGCCGCCTGCTGGCCCGGCCCTCGGATTTCAACTTGAGCCTGCCCGAGCCTTTCCGGACCACGGCCCACCGCTATCTCGCCGGCGACCAGGCCACCGTGGCGCATATGCGAATTGTCGAGAATCGCCACTTCATGCTGAGCGACCTCTACGACTACATCCGCCTTCGCAGGCGAATGGGCGACTAAAGCCAATTCCGATCGGAGGGAATCCGCCGAGCCGCCAAGAACAGGCTCAATCATTTGAAGTTGTAGCTGTTTCTCATCGCGCCAAAGATCTTGTTCAGCTGAAGGCGGCGCAAGTCCATGGCTATATCTGAGCCATACTGCGCGACTGCCCTAAGGTTGCCGCAATTCAGTCGCTCCTTTCGTCTGTTGAGCATAAGTCGAGGGAGAGATCCACATCGGCTCGCTGCAAAACGAGGAGAGCTTCCGGGCGCGGGACAGTGATGGAAGGGGCCATCTTTCCGGCGACGGATTGGGGGGTCAGCTCGTGAAGGACGTCAGCCTTCAACCTCAGTGCGAATTCGTCTCGTTCGAATTTTACGTAACGCATGCGCAAAATCACATGCTGACCTTGAGCCTCAATCCGGCGGCAGTGGTAAATAAGCGTCGCGCCGCCGCCAATGGCTCAAAAGGCGCCAAAGCTTCCGCATGCCGCGGAAATTTCATGCGAAGTCCTGTGCGCGCTCGATCACGAAGTTAGGACCATACATGCCAATGATCGCCTTGGTCGATGACGACCGCAACATCCTCGCCTCGGTGTCGATCGCTCTCGAAGGAGAAGGCTATCGGGTTCAGACCTACACCGACGGGTCGATGGCTCTCGACGGGCTCAAAACCGACCCGCCGGACCTCGCCATTCTCGATATCAAGATGCCGCGCATGGACGGCATGGAATTGCTCCGTCGCCTGCGCCAAAGATCTGACTTGCCGGTGATCTTCCTGACGTCCAAAGACGAAGAAATCGACGAATTGTTCGGGCTCAAGATGGGCGCCGACGATTTCATTCGCAAGCCGTTTTCGCAGCGCCTTCTCGTCGAGCGCGTCAAAGCGATCTTGCGGCGCGCCAATCCAAAGGACGCCGCCGCTCAAAAGGAATCGGACGCCAAGATCCTTGAGCGCGGCAATCTAAAAATGGATCCCGAGCGGCACGCCTGCAACTGGAAAAATGATCCAGTCACCCTTACGGTCACGGAATTCTTGATTCTCCAGGCGCTGGCGACGCGGCCCGGCGTCGTTAAGAGCCGCAACGCCTTGATGGACGCGGCCTATGATGATCAGGTCTATGTGGATGACCGCACAATTGATAGTCATATCAAGCGCTTAAGGAAGAAATTTAAAGCGGTTGACGACGAGTTCGAGATGATCGAGACTTTGTACGGCGTCGGGTATCGTTTCAAGGAGTAAGACTTCCGCCGCAACGGGGGACCGGGAATCGATGACATTTGAAGCGCGCGATGGGCTGAGCTTCGAGCGGCCATTCGACGCTGCCCGACGGGCTAAGCGCATAAGGCGAAGTTTGGCGGTCCGGTTTCGCGGATTGGCCCGAACGCTGAGCTCGCGATTTTCATCTTCGCTGACGCGCCGCATCGTTATGCTCAATCTCGGCGGGCTCGTCGCCCTCCTCGTCGGCTTTCTCTATCTCAATCAATTCCGCGAAGGCTTGATCGAAGCGCGGGTGCAAAGCCTGCAGACCCAAAGCGAGATCATCGCCGCGGCGATCGCCGCAAGCGCGACCGTCGAAACCGATTCGATCATCATCGATCCCGAAAAGCTGCTTCAGCTCGCGCCCGGCGAAAGTTATGGGCTCGCCGACGAATCAACGACCTCGCTGGAGTTCTCGATCAATCCCGAGCGGGTCGGCCCCGTCCTTCACCAACTTGTCTCGCCGACGCGAACGCGCGCCCGCATCTATGACCGCGACGGCTATCTCCTCCTCGATTCGCAATCGCTTTCGAGCCGCTCGAACATTCTTCGCACCGACCTGCCGCCGATTGCTTCTTCCCGAGACGACGCAGGCCTCGCTCGCGCCTGGAAGCGGCTAAAGTCCTTCTTTGGCCAATCGGCGGCACCGCTCTATGAAGAAAATGGGGCGGACAGCGGAAAGATTCACCCAGACGTGGTGCGCGCGCTCTCCAGCGGCGAACCCTCGATCGTGCGCGTCAACGCGAAAGGCGAGACGATTGTCTCAGTCGCCGCGCCCATCCGGCGCTTCCGCGTGGTGCGCGGGGCTCTTCTCCTGTCGACCCAGGGCGGCGAGATCGACAAGATCATCGCCTCGGAACGATGGGTCATCGTCCGAATCTTCCTGGTCTCCGCCGCGGTCATGTTCTTTCTTTCGCTTTTCACCGCCGGCACGATCGCGGAGCCCATCCGCCTTCTCGCCTCTGCCGCCGAACGAGTCCGACGAGGAACGAAATCGCGCCGCGAAATTCCCGACTTCACCGACCGTTCCGACGAGATCGGCCATCTCTCCGGCGCATTGCGGGATATGACCAAGGCGCTTTACGATCGCATCGAAGCGATTGAGAGCTTCGCCGCCGACGTCGCCCATGAGCTGAAGAATCCGCTAACCTCCCTGCGAAGCGCCGTGGAGACCTTGCCGATCGCGCAAAAGCCGGAGTCGAAACAGCGCCTCATGGCCATTATCGCCCATGACGTCCGCCGGCTCGACCGTTTGATCAGCGATATTTCCGACGCGTCGCGGCTCGACGCGGAACTCGCACGCGCCGATATGGATCTCGTGGATCTCGAGCCGCTGCTGGCGGCCGTCGTTTCCATGGCCAATCAGGTCTCAGCCGAGCCAAGTGTCCGCGTCAGCCTCATGGTCGCCCGCGGCTCCGTCGATTGCGGCCGCAAGCTGAGCTTTTTGATTTTCGGCCACGACTCTCGATTGGGCCAAGTTCTCAACAATCTCATCGATAATGCGCGATCGTTCTCGTCGGATGGGGGAAGCGTCCGCGTGGTCTTGCGCCCGGCTTCAGAGGAGGCCGCCAACGGAGAATGGCGCGACGGCTATCAGATCCTCGTCGACGATGACGGCCCAGGCATTCCGGCCGACGCTTTCGAGCGCATTTTTGAGCGTTTCTACACAGATAGGCCGCAACAAGGTTTCGGCCAAAATTCGGGCCTCGGCCTGTCGATCTCGCGCCAGATCGTCGAGGCGCATGGCGGCCGGATCTTCGCCTATAATCGACAAGGACCAACCGGCCCACGGGGAGAGGCGGTCGTGCTCGGCGCCCGCGTGTCGATTTGGCTGCCGAAAGCGGAATGACGGCGCCTCCGCCCGATGTGGAGAGCCGCCGGCGCGCAGGCGACGCCGAAACTTCGGAGCTTGAATATATTCACGCGAGCGCCGTTGTCGTCGGCGAGGCGGGAATGCTCATCAAAGGAGCATCCGGCGCGGGCAAGAGCAGTTTAGCCCTCGCCTTGATCGCCACGGCTCAAAACGCCGGCTCATTCGCGCGGCTCGTCGGCGATGATCGCATCCGTCTCGAAAACCGCGGCGGCCGCCTGATCGCCCGCGCCCATCCGCGAATTTTCGGCCAGATCGAACGACGCGGCCAAGGCCTGTTGTCGCTGCCTTTCCTCGCCTCGGCCGTCTTGCGCGTCGTCATCGATCTCGCGCCCGCGGCCGAGCTCGGTCCCCGTTATCCGGAACAGGACGACGACGTCGTCGTTCTGGCCGGAGCCGAGCTGCCTCGCCTTAGATTGAGCCAGGACCGACCGGCCAGCGATTTGGCGTCCACAGTGTTGCAGCTTTTCAACTTGCTCTGGAAATCATAAGCATTTCTCGGAAGAAACAAGAACGTTCCAGATCTCGGCGCGTCATTTCTCTTGCCAACCTCGCCGCGACGCACAAAATGATTGGGCATGGTTGTTCTCGATAGGCCCCACCGAACCGAGATCCGGACACATGCCGCGTCCTTGACCGCGCTTTATCTCGAAATCGAACGTCTCAGCCATGGACTCTTGTCCAAAAACGCGTGGTTCCTCCCATGACGAAGCCCGCTTGCGTTGGCGTTGATCCCGAAGACGGCTCCAGTATGAACGGACGACGCCAATGATCGGATTGGTGCTCGTCACGCACGGCCATCTCGCAACGGCGTTCCGCGCCGCTCTCGAGCATGTGGTGGGCCCGCAAAAGCAGGTCGCGACCGTGTCCATCGGACCCGACGACGACATCGAGCAGCGCCGGAAGGATATTGTCGCGGCGGTGAAGCAGGTCGACTGCGGGGCCGGCGTGGCGGTCCTAACCGACATGTTCGGCGGGACGCCATCGAATCTCGCGATTTCGGTCATGAACGACGCTCATGTCGAAGTCATCGCCGGGATGAACCTGCCGATGTTAATCAAGTTGGCGTCGGTGCGGGAAAATTACGGACTTGAACAGGCCGTGACCCAGGCGCAAGAGGCGGGTCGGAAATATATCTGCGTCGCAAGCCAAGTCTTGAGCGGAAAATGAACGAAGACGAAAGCGGCGGCGCTCCGCAAGAGCCTTGTCAGGACATCATCCAGATCCAGGGCGAATGGGTGCGCGAGCTCAAGATCGTCAATCGCAAAGGGCTGCATGCGCGCGCGACGGCTAAGCTCGTGCAGTGCATCGATGGGTTCGATGCGACCATCACAATCGGCCGCTGCGGTGAAACCGTCGGCGGCACGTCGATCATGGGCATTCTAACCCTCGGCGCCGGGGTCGGCATGACCATTACCGTCACGGCGGCCGGAGCGCAGGCGGCGCAGGCCCTGGACGCCATCGAGACGCTCGTCGCCAATCGTTTCGGCGAGGACGAATAGGGCGCGAGCGGGCTTCAACCACCGCTTGGTCCGCCGCTCCCCTACGCGCGCTCTTTGCGCTATGGTCGCGAACCGGAGTTCTTCACCCAGGCCCACGCCCTTGCGCCGCGCCAGCACGCGACTGAGCTATTTTTATCTTCCGCTCGTTTGCGGATTTCTGCTGCTCGCCGTTCTGATTCGCCAGGCCGATCCCTTCTTCGTCCAAGCGCTGCGCCTGATCGCTTTCGATTCCTATCAGCGATTAGCGCCGGAGCCCTATGATGCGGACCTCCCTGTCCGCATCGTCGACATCGATCCCGACTCGATCACCCATTTCGGCCAGTGGCCTTGGTCGCGAACAATCATGAGCGATCTTCTGCACAAGCTCGCGGAGCGCAAGGCGGCGGCGGTCGTCTTCAACATCCTTTTCGGGGAGCCGGACCGAACCTCACTGGAAGAGGTTGTGAAGCGATTGCCCCCGGAGCAAGCAAGCCGTCTGGCCAGGCCCGCGAATGCGCCGACCAATGACGCACTCTTCGCGGCTGAACTCGCTGCGGCGCCGAGCGTGCTGCCGGTCCTTCTCACCGACCGGCCAAGCGGCGCCCCTTTCGCAGCCAAGGCCGGCTTCGTGTTCGCCGGAGACAATCCCAGGCCCTTCCTGCGTCCCTTCCCCGGTGCGGTCAGCAATTTGCCCATGTTCGATTCCGCCGCGAAGGGCGTGGGCACGACCAACCTTTTTCCAAATCGCGACGGGGTCGTGCGCCGCATGCCCCTGTTCGTGCGCCTCGGCGACCAAATCATCCCCTCTCTCGCGGCGGAGGCTTTGCGCGTGGCGCAAGGCGCCTCCACCTATATTCTCAAATCATCGAATGCGAGCGGCGAAACCGCCTTCGGGCAAACAACCGGCCTGAACCATATCCGCATCGGCAAGATTGAGATCCCGACCGACGCCGAAGGCGCGCTCACGATCCGGTTTCGCCGCAGCAATCCGGCCGCTTTCATTCCGGCCTGGAAGGTCGTCGCCGGCGAGGCCGATGAAAGCCAGATCGCCGGCAAGATTATCCTGGTCGGCTCAAGCGCGCCGGGCCTGCTCGATCAGCTCGCGACGCCTTTGGACGAAGCGCTTCCCGGCGTCGAGATTCAGGCCCAGGTGCTTGAGCATATTCTCGCCGGGCGAAGGCTCGCCCGGCCGGATTACGCGCTGGCCGTCGAGGAGTTGCTCGTGGTCGCGCTGGGTTTGTTGATCGCTCTCGGGGAGTCTCGCCTTTCCCCTGGTCTTGCGGCCGGACTCGGCGTTGTTTTGCTCGCGGCGCTCAATCTCGGCGCCTGGCTCTCATATCGCTATTGGAGCCTGCTCTTTGATCCGTTCTACCCTTCGCTCGTGCTGCTTTTGCTCACCGCCGGCGTCACCTTCTACATCTATCGTCAGGTCGAGACCCAGCGCGACGAGATCCGCAGCGCCTTCAGCCGCTATCTCGCGCCCGCGGTCGTCGAGGAACTCATCGCGAATCCTCACAAGCTCGTCCTCGGCGGCGAACAACGCGAGCTCACGATGATGTTTTGCGACGTGCGCAACTTCACCTCGATCTCCGAATTTCTGACCGCCAGCGAGCTCACCTCGTTCATCCAGGAATTGCTCACGCCATTGAGCGAGGTCATTTTGAGTGAGCGCGGCACTATCGATAAATACATGGGCGACGCCATCATGGCGTTCTGGAACGCGCCGCTCGACGTCGCCGATCATCCACATAGAGCCTGCCGCAGCGCGATCGAGATGATCGACAAGATGACCGCGCTCAACAGTCGCTGGCGCGACCAAGCCCAGGCTGAAGGCCGCCCCTTCGAAGAAGTAAGAATCGGCATTGGCATCAACACCGGCGAATGCTGCGTGGGCAATCTCGGCAGCCGCCTGCGCTTCGATTATTCGGCGATCGGCGACGAGGTCAATGTGACTTCGCGGCTCGAGGGCCTGACCAAGCTATATGGCGTCCCGGCCGTCGTTGGCGAACGCACCATCAAGCAATGCCCGAGTTTCGACGCGCTGGAGCTCGATTTGATCCGCGTGAAAGGCCGGGCGCGGCCTATCCGCATCTTTACGTTGACTGATTTTTGGCCCGACCGGGCCGGCGACATCGCTCGGCTGCGGCCGCTGCATGAGGCGTTTCTGCACGCCTACCGCACCCAGAATTGGCCGGAGGCGGAAGCGCTGATCGGCCGATGCGTAGACGCGGGTGGAACAGTCCTCGGCGCCTATTATGCGGCTTTTTCCGCGCGGCTCCCTATTCTTCGCGCCGCTGCGCTTGGACCATCCTGGGACGGGGCCTACGCCATGACCGCCAAGTGATCGCGCCGCCCACGATCCCATAAGCTGCGCGTTTGTTGCCGCTCGGCCACAATCCCTGAGATTATTGCATCGAATTGACACGAACCGGCGCGTCGGCTTGACGCAGCGGCTGCTTTCCGATGCCATCCGCACAGCCGCGCAGACCCGAGCGCCGCGCCGTCGATCGCTTGATCGAGGTCGGATCCTCGGCTGCGCAGAAGGGGCGGAACGCTAATGCTAGGATGGCGCGGGATGTCTGGAGGGGCTTCTCTACATGGCGTGCGAGACCGCCATGATTTGAGAGAGGGAGGCGCCCCAATCCGCAACGCGAGCGAGTCCGATCGCGCGGAGCCCTCGGAGAGGCGGCATTCGCGCGCGACGTTTCGTCGGTCTCCTTTTGCGGCCGCAGCAACATATGTTGCATTGGTCCTGTGCACGATCCCGGACATGGGCGCGCGCGCGCAGACGGCTCCGGGCCCAATCGGCGAGCCCGCGTTGTTCCAAGACATGCTGCGCAGGCCTACCGATCTCGACGCGACGCTCAGATTCGCAGCCAGCGCGGCGCAAGCGGGGGATGTGGAAGCCTCGATCGGCGCTCTTGAGCGCATCTTGTTCTTCAATCCCAATCTTTCGAGCGTCCGCTTCGAACTCGGCATGCTCTATTTCCGCCTCGGCTCCTACGAGATGGCGCGCGGCTATTTCCAGGCCGCGCAAGCAGCATCTGACGCTTCGCCAGCGATGCGCCAACGCGCGCAGGACTTTCTCGATACGATCGACAAGAAGCTCCAGCCGGACCAGATCAGCGGCTTCGCCCAAACCGGATTTCGCTATCAATCCAACGCCAGCCTCGGCCCCAACCAACAATCGCTCATCGGCGCCACGCGCCCCGTCAATAGCCAGTTTTTCGGCCGCCCGGATTGGAATTGGTTCGGGATCTTCGGCGTCAACTATGTTCACGATTTCGGAAATCAGAATGGCGACGTGCTCGAGGCGAACCTCCTCGGCTATGATTCGCAACAGTTCAACGCGACCGCCGTCGACGCTCGTTTTCTCGACCTGCGCGTCGGCCCCCGCTTTGGAATTCTTCAAGACGCGCTGCGCGGCGCGTCGGTCAAGCCCTATGTCGTCGGCACCGGGATGATGCTCGGCGACGCGCCTTATCTCGCGAGCGGCGGCGGCGGCGTCACAATGCATCTGAATTGGGGCGAAGCCGGCTTCGATCCCTTCGTCGAGGTTCGCCAATCCGGCTATCACAGCTCCAATCTTTATCCCTTGGCCTACGGGCTCGACGGGACGTTGACCAGCGTCGGCCTCCCCGCCGCCGGCCCGATCGTCGAAGGCGTGCAATGGCGGGCGAGATTCGTCTACAATCACAGCGACGACGCTTTCGCTTGGTATAGTTTCGATCGCTATGCGTTCGACATCGCCTTTCCCATCGCCGAACCCTCGCCCTGGGGCGGACGCGCTTGGACTTTGACGCCCTCATTCGGCGTCGGCCGCTGGCTCTATCGGCAGCCTGATCCGACGACCAACCCTTTCATCACCGAACATGACCTCGAATGGCGAGCGGGCCTCGGCCTCGACATTCCGATCAAGGATCGATTCGGGCTCGGCCTACAAGTTCAGTACCGCACGTTGAACTCGAACATTCTCGGCAATTCGGTCAGGGATTTTTCGATCACCATGGGCCCGACGGTCGCCTTTTGAGGGAATATCATGCCGCGCTCGATGCTCCCCCGATACATGATCACGCATATGACCGCATGCGCCGCCGCACTTGTCGTCGGCCTCGCGCTGGCGTCGGTCTCCGCCACGGCCCAGGACGTCGGCGCTGCGGCGGCGGTCAATCCGCTCTCGCAAAGCACGCCGCCAGGCAAAGAGACCAGAGTGCTGCAGATCGGCTCGCGCATCGTGCACAATGAAGCGATCGAGACCACCAAGAACGGGACCGTCCAGCTTCTGTTCGTCGATAAGACCACGCTCAGCATCGGGCCGAACAGCAGCCTCGTCATCGACAGCTTCATCTACGACCCCGCCGCTGGCGCCGGTCAGATCGTGACCTCGATCACCAAGGGCGCGCTCCGGTTCGTCGGCGGCCAGCTCAGCCATCAAGGCGCGGCCACGGTCAACACGCCCGTCGCGACGATCGGCATTCGAGGCGGCACCGCGACCATCGCCCAGGGCAAGGACGGAACCCGCGTCATCAATCATTTCGGCCAGATCACGGTCGCCAATGAATGCGGCGCCGTCGTTATTAGGCGCACGGGCTACGCGGTGACGGTGCAGGGCCGCAACGCCTGCCCCAGTGAGCCGCAGCGGGCGTCGCAAGAAGAGATCAATCACTATCTCGCGCTGCTCACCAGCAAGCCAGGGCAGAGCGGCGGCGCCTCCTCCGTTCCGGACGACGCCCTCGTCAGCCAATTCGGCGTCGGCCAACTCTATGGCTTTCCCTGGCCCGACAGCCCTTCCGTTCAACCGCAGACCACGACGGTCGAGACAAATCTTTTCGATCTCACGCTACAGGCGGTGCAGAAGGGGGCGACGCGGCAAGTCGTGACGGTGCCGGCGCAGACGTCGCGGCCCACGCCGCCGCCAACCACAAACGTCCCTTAATCGGTCGCGCGGAAGAAGGATGATCGGGAGCGTGAGGAAGCGCCCTATGGTTGGCCGCCTCAACCTTTGTCGACATGCCCGGATGGCGCGCATTGTCATAAGCTCGTCATATCGGAATGATGCCGTCGGGCACCGGACCCTGACGATGAGTCCGGGCTCGCTTGCGCAAGCCGAGCCGACGGCTAATTGGAGCCCTTATGACAATTTCGACCGAACGCGCCGCCCCGACCCGCGGCCGGAAATCTTCTTCTCCGAAGCCCGTCAGCGCCGGTGAAGGCCTTGCTCTTGATCCGAAGCGTTTCGTCAATCGCGAGCTTTCCTGGCTCGACTTCAATCGCCGGGTTCTCGAAGAGGCGTCGAACCTCGCCCATCCGCTTCTCGAACGCCTGCGTTTTCTGGCGATCTCGGCAAGCAATCTCGATGAATTCTTCATGGTGCGCGTTTCTGGCCTCATCGAGCAGGCCGCCGCCGGCGTGACCGAAGCCTCTATAGACGGGCTCACGCCCTCCGAGCTTCTCGAAAAAATCGGCGTGGCGACGAGCAGACTCACACATGATCAGGAAGAATGCTGGCGCGCCTTGCGCCACAGCCTTGCGGCGGCGGGCGTCGTTGTCGTCGATCCGGCCGAATTGACGTCCGCGGACGTCGCTCGGCTCGAATCCTATTTCTCCGACCAGATCTTCGCCACGGTCACGCCAATGGCGATTGATCCCGAGCATCCCTTCCCCTTCATTCCAAACCTAGAGCTATCTCTCGCGCTCGCGGTCGCTCCGACGAGCGGCAAGCCGCCCTTCACCGGCCTCGTGCGCTTGCCCGGAAAGCTCGCGCGTTTCGTCCGCCTCGACGACGGCGCCGAGGGCGTCGCCCGCTTCGTCCGGATCGAGCATGTCATCGAGCTTTTCGCCGCCCGCTTGTTTCCCGGCTGCGAGCTCGGCCCCATTGGGCTCTTCCGCGTCGTTCGCGATCTCGACATCGAATTCGCCGAGGAAGCAGACGATCTTGTCCGCGTCTTTGAAGCCGCTCTGAAGGAGCGCCGCCTCGGCTCGGTCATCCGCCTCGAAATCGAAGCCGCGATGCCCGCGCCGCTGTCGGATTTCATTTCCCGCGAGCTCGGCGTGACGCCGGCCGAGATGGTCGTTCAAAACGGGCTTTTGGCGCTGAGCGGGCTCACGCAGCTGATCGGGGTCGACCGGCCAGACCTCAAATTCGCGCCCGCCGCGCCGCGGTTTCCCGAGCACATCCGGGAATTCGGCGGAGACTGCTTCGCGGCAATACGGGCGAAGGACATCATCATTCATCATCCATATGAATCCTTCGACGTCGTCGTGCGGTTCCTTCAGCAAGCCGCGCAGGACCCGAATGTCGTTGCGATCAAACAGACGCTGTATCGAACCTCCTCCGATAGCCCGATCGTGAAGGCGCTCATCGAGGCCGCCGAATCCGGCAAGGCGGTCACGGCCGTCGTCGAACTCAAGGCGAGATTCGACGAGGAGGCGAACATAAGATGGGCGCGCGCGCTCGAGCGCGTCGGCGTGCAGGTGGTCTTCGGCTTCGCCGAGCTCAAGACCCACGCCAAGCTCTCGATGGTCGCGCGGCAGGAGGCCGGACGCCTCGTCACATATTGCCACATCGGCACCGGCAATTATCATCCGATCACCGCGCGCATCTACACCGACTTGTCGGCCTTCACCGCCGATCCGGCCATCGGGCGCGATGTGGCCCGCATCTTCAATTTCATCACTGGCTATGGCGAGCCCGCGGAACTCGAACGCATGGCCTTCTCGCCGATTTCGGCGAAGAGCCGGCTTCTCGAGCATATCGCCGCAGAAGCCGAACATGCGCGGGCCGGCCGGCCCGCCGCGATCTGGCTCAAATGCAATTCGCTGGTCGATCCGCAAATCATCGACGCTCTCTACGAGGCGAGCGCAGCGGGCGTGCCCATAGACATCGTCGTCCGCGGCATATGCTGCTTGCGGCCCGGCCTGCCCGGACTTTCGGAAAACATCCGCGCGAAATCCATCGTCGGGCGCTTTCTCGAGCATTCGCGCATCTACGCCTTCGGCAATGGCTTCGGCCTGCCGCACCCCGAGGCCGCGGTCTATATTTCCTCGGCGGATCTCATGCAGCGCAATCTCGACCGACGCGTCGAGACGCTTTTTCCGATCACCCATCCGACCTTGCATCAGCAGGTGCTGGAGCAAGTGCTGCTGGCCAATCTGCTCGACAATGAGCAGAGCTGGACGATCCTCGAAGACGGCTCGAGCCGGCGCATCGAGCGCGCCGACGGCGAGGCACCTTTCGGCGCGCAAACCTATTTCCTGACCAATCCGAGCCTCTCTGGGCGCGGCAAGGCGCGCGCGGGCTCGTCGCCCCGCAATCTCGCCGGCGACCTCGCCAAGCTGGAAAAAGCCGCGGAATGAGGCAGTCGCCCGCATGCGCCTCAAACATTCGCGGAGAGCCGGAGCTTTAAAACAAGACCGCGCGGGGTCCGGCATTCCTCCCGCGGAGCGTCATCTTAATGTTATTTCTCCCGCTTAGATTGTCGCCGCGGCCAAGGGGAGGCGCGGCGTCTCGTGATGCTGTTCTGACGCTTCGAGACGCGCGCCCCGGGGGGAGGGAGGAACGTATTCTGAGCCTCGCCGCATGAATTTGCCGCGACAGGCGACGAGCCTTCTCCCCCCACGGCCGCGCGCGGAAATCCGACAAGGCGATCTAGCCTCGACCACGCGCGAAGCCCCCCAGATTGCGTCCCGCGATCTCGTCACACCATGAGCGGTCTCGTCACACCATGATGGAAACAAGAATGATGCAGCGCAAAATGATTTTCGCGATGGCGGCCCTACTCGCGCTCGGCGTCCAAGCGGCACCGGCGACCGCGGACGATCTCCGCCTCGTCGGATCTGGCGCGAGCTTCCCCTTCCCGATTTATTCGGCCTGGTTCAAGGACTTCAGCAAGAAGACGAAAGGTGTGTCGGTCGACTATCAAGCCAAGGGAAGCGGCGCCGGCATTCAGGACCTGATCAACCAGACCGTCGATTTCGCGGCGAGCGACGCGGCGATGACGCCCGCCGAGATCGCCAAGGTTCAAAACGGGGTCGTCCTGCTTCCGATGACCGCTGGCGAAATCGTCCTGGCCTATAATCTTCCCGGCCAGCCCAAAAATTTGAAGCTGCCGCGCGACGTCTATCCCGATATTTTCCTCGGCAAAATCACGCGCTGGAACGACCCGCGCATCGCCGCGGCGAACCCTGAGATCAAATTGCCCGACCTGCCGATCACGGTGGTGCGGCGCTCGGACGCGAGCGGCACGACCTTTGTCTTCACCAAGCATCTCGCCGCGGTGAGCCCGGAATTCAAGGAAAAGGTCGGACAGGGCACGAACGTGCAATGGCCGCAGAGCGACAAGATCGTCGCGGCGCCCAAGAACGACGGCGTGACCGCCACGATCAAGCAGACCCCCGGCGCGATCGGCTATATCGAATATGGCTACGCGAAACTGACCAAGGCCGACATCGCGCTGTTGCAGAATAAGGCGGGCAACTATGTCGCAGCCGGCGGCGAAGGCGGAGCGATCGCGCTCAGCGGTGCTGAATTTCCGCCTGATCTGATCGTCTGGATCGATGACCCGGCCCAGCCGAAAGCCTATCCGATCGCCTCCTTCACCTGGATGCTCTTCTACCAGAAGCAGGACGCCCAAAAAGCCGGCTATCTTCGCCAGCTCGTCGCCTACGGGTTGACGGAAGGCCAGAAAATCGCCGATAGCATGGGATATATCCCGCTTCCGGCTAATGTGATCGAGAAGGTCAAGGCCGCGTCGGCCAAGATTCAATAGGCTAGCGGCCCTCTGCGCCGCCCCGCATCGGGCGGCGCTGCAGGCGCCGCGCTGATCCCGGCATCTCCTCAAATGCGCGTCCTTCAACCGCGCGTTGCAATGATCCGAGCGTCGAAGGCACAACAGCAAGAGGCCCTTGTTTGGCAATCCAATTTGCATTGCAAGACGGCAAGTCATTGTCGCAGCGGCCGTCGATCGCCGCCTATGTCGTGGATCGCGCCTTTTTCCTAGCGGCCGGTCTTGGAGCCTTCACGATCGTCGCGCTGGTGGCTTATATTCTCTGGGAAATCGGCGGGCAGGCCCTGCCCGCCGTCATTAAAAACGGCCCGCAATTCCTCGTGAACACACATTGGAATGTGCAGAATCAGTCTTTCGGCATCCTGCCGCAAATCTGGGGCACGCTCTATAGCTCGCTGCTCGCGCTGCTGATCGGCGGTTTCGTCGGGGTCACCATCGCGATCATCCTCACTCAGGATTTTCTGCCGCACCAGATCGCCGTCGTCTTCCGCACGCTGATCGAGATGCTGGCCGCTATTCCGAGCGTGGTTTTCGGACTTTGGGGCATATTCGTCGTCATCCCCTTCATCCGCCCCGCCGCCGACTGGCTGCATGACGTCGCCGGTTTCATCCCCTTTTTCGGAACCTCGCTCAGCGGCCCCGGAATGGCACCGGCTGTCATCGTCCTCGCGATCATGATCCTGCCGACCGTGGCCGCGATCTCGCAGGATGCGATCAGCCTGGTTCCCTATAAAGTCAAAGAAGCCGCCTATGGCATGGGAACGACCCGCTGGGAGGCGATCTTAAAGGTCATCGTCCCGACAGCGTCCGGCGGCATTTCGAGCTCGCTGGTCTTGGGCTTCGGCCGCGCCCTCGGCGAGACCATGGCGCTCGCCATGTTGATCGGCAACGCCAATCAAATCTCGCTCTCTCTCTTCTCGCCGGCGAATACGCTCGCCTCCTTGCTCGCCTCGAATTTTCCCGAAGCGGGTCAGATCGAGCGCCAGGCGCTGATGTATGCGGCTCTGGTCCTCCTCGCGATAACGCTGGTCGTCAATGTGATCGGCACGCTGATTTTGGCGTGGACCTCTCGGAAGATCGTGAAAGCATGATGGCGAAAGCGGCCAAGATCCAGGACCGGAGGCAGTCCCGTCCGGCGCCGAGCAAGAAATTCAACTTGAGGCGCAATGTCCTCGAGCTGAGATCGCTCAGGAACGTCTTCCTCACGGCCGGAGCCTGCCTTGTCGCGGCGCTCGGAGCGGTTCCGCTCATCTCCGTGCTCTACATGCTTGTCGTGAAAGGCGGCGCGCGGCTCAATCTCGAACTCTTCACTGAATTGCCGCCCGCCGGCTTCGAGCAGGGCGGCGGCATCGGCAACGCCATTCAGGGCACTCTAGCCACTGTGGCGATCGCCTCGGCCATCAGCATTCCGATCGCCATTCTGGCCGCGATCTATCTCGCCGAATTTCGTCCCGAAGGTCCGACCTCCGCCCTAGCCCGCTTTCTGTCGAAAGTGCTGACGGGCTTCCCATCGATCCTGGCCGGCGTCTTCGTCTATGCGGCGGTCGTCTTGCTCATGGGCGGCTATTCGGCGCTCGCGGGGGGCGTTGCACTCGCCGTGCTCATGCTTCCAACCGTCACATTGACGGCCGAGGGCGCTATGCGCATGGTTCCCCAGCGCATGAAGGATGCGGCGATCGGCATGGGCTGCACCAAGACCCAGGTAGTTTGGCATGTGACCTTGCCGACGGCGCTGCCGAGCATCGTGACGGGCGTCATCCTCGCGGTCGCGCGCGTCGCTGGAGAATCCGCGCCTCTGCTGTTCACTGCCTTGTTCAGCAATTATTGGCTGCGCAGCGTCAGGGAGCCGACGGCTTCCCTCTCCATCCTGATCTATAATTTTTCGAGCATGCCCTTCGAGAACCAGATCGAGCTCGCTTGGGCCGCCTCGCTGGTGCTGGTGCTGATTGTCCTAACCTTCAACATATTGAGCCGATTCATCGGCCGTCCCCAAGTCTGAGGAGCATAAAATGTCCACCGCGGTGCTCGAACGACCGCAGGCGCACAGCGCCTCCGAAGCCGCTATCAACTGCCGTGTGAGCAAGATCTTCTACGGAAAGTTTCTGGCGGTCAGGGACAGCGACGTCCTCATCGAGAAGGGCAAGATCACCGGCTTCATCGGACCCTCGGGCTGCGGCAAGAGCACAGTGCTGCGCAGCCTCAACCGGATGAATGATCTGATCAAAGGATTCCGGCTTGAAGGCGAGGTCGATTTCCTCGGTCAGGACATTTACGCCAAGGGCGTCGATCCGGTCGTGGTGCGCCGGCATATCGGAATGGTGTTCCAGCAGCCGAACCCATTTTCGATGAGCATTTACGACAATGTCGCTTTCGGCCTGAAGCTCAATCGCTATAAGGGCGACATCGAAGAAAAGGTCGAGCACGCCCTGCGCCGCGCAGCGCTTTGGGACGAGGTCAAGGACAAGCTGAAAGCCAGCGGTCTCTCACTCTCGGGCGGCCAGCAGCAACGCCTTTGCATCGCGCGCGCCGTGGCGACCCAGCCCGCGGTGCTGTTGATGGACGAGCCCTGCTCGGCTCTCGATCCGATCGCGACGCGCCGGGTCGAGGAACTCATGCTCGAGCTCAAGGACGACTACACGATCGCGCTGGTCACCCATAATATGCAGCAGGCGCGTCGCGTCGCGGATGTGACCGCCTTTTTCTCCGTCGATATTTCGAGAGGCGGGCGCACAGGCTATCTCGTGGAAATGGGTCAGACCGATCAGATCTTCGAGGATCCGCACGAGCAATTGACGAAAGAATATATCCGCGGCGACTTCAGCTGATTCCAACGTTTGGGGCATTGAGGATCGCATGAGGCATTCGTCGAATAAGCTGACGGCCCGGCCGCTGGCAGGGCTCATTCAGGCGCTGATTTTGATCGTCGCAACTGGCCACGGAACAACGGCTGGGGCGGCTGGGATCGAGCTTCGCGGCGCTGGGTCAACCTTTTCCGCGCCGCTTTACGAGAAATGGATCGATGCTTATCAAAGCATCCATCCGTCCGTAGCCATTCATTACGACGCCATCGGCTCGGGCGAAGGCATCGCCCGGTTCGACGCCGAGACGGTGGATTTCGGCGCGAGCGACGTCTCCCTCTCCGCGGCCGAAACCGCCAAGATCCGGCGTGGGGCCATTCAAGTGCCCGGCACGGCGGGAATGATCGTGCTTGCGTATAATCTTCCCGGCCTCGCGGGGCCGTTGAAATTGCCGCAGGACGTCTACCTCGACATTTTCATGGGACGCGTCCGCACCTGGGACGATCCGCGGATTAAAACAGCCAATCCCGGCCTATCCCTGCCGCATAAGAACATTGCAGTCGTCGGCCGCAAGGAGTCCAGCGGAACCACCTTCGCCTTCACGAGCCATTTGGCCGCCGTCGGCAAGCGCTGGATCGAGGAAGGGCCGGGCGTCGGAAAGATCATAGATTGGCCGGCCGGCGCGATGATCGCCCGCGGCAATGAAGGTGTCGCCTCGCGCATCAAGATCAGCGACGGCTCGATCGGCTATGTCGAATATGGCTTCGCGCGTCGGCTTGGCCTTCCGGTGGCTCTGCTCCAGAACCAGGCCGGCAAATTCGTCGCGCCGAGCCAAGAAAGCGGCGGCGCGGCCTTGGCCACTTCTGCGGGACAGGGGCTCGACAATCTCGCGCCGGCTTTAGCGAACCCCAAGGACCCCGAGGCCTATCCGATCGTAACCTATAGCTGGCTCCTCCTCTACAAGACTTATCCCTCCGACCACGCAAATGCCGTAAAGTCCTTCGTCGAGTTCGGCCTCGACGCCGGCCAGCCGCTCGCCGCGGAACTCGGCTATCTCGCCCTTCCTCCGGCCGTCGCCGACCTTGGGAAGTCGGCTCTTTCGCAGATCAAGTAGATTGAATTTCCGGAGGGGGATTTGGCCGCGCTCAATCTCCCCGCGATCGAGCGGACACTGCTCAGGCTTCAACAAGCTTTCCCGCAGATCAATTCGGGCCTGTTGGATCGCCGCGACCCGCTCGACGACAATGTCCTCGGCAACCTGCTCGAGGGCTATGCGATGGTCGATCGCCTCGTTTGCAAGGGCGTCGATATTTTCCAGATGGGACGACTCCATCATTGGCTGGAGCTCAACGCCGTCGTCCTGTGCGGAAGCGACCAAAACGTGCGGCGCGACCATCAGGGGCTCATCGAGGCCACGGACCAGCGCTTCTACGCGCAGCCCGACGGAGGCATCCGCGACATCGTGACCTGGTATGAGCTCAACCGCCGCAAAAGCAGCTGGCGGCGGGCGGCGGGAGTTTATATCCGCATCCTGAGCACGCCTCAGCTCTTCATCGAGGGCAATCACCGCACCGGCGCCCTGATCATGTCCTACATTCTCGCACGCGAAGGCCGCCCGCCCTTCGTTCTCACCGATAAGAATGCGCGCGAATATTTCAATCCATCGTCGGTCTTCAAGAAGACGAATAAGCGCAACATCATGATGCGGTTGAAATTGCCCGGCCTCGCCGGGGCCTTCGCTGAATATCTCAAACACCAGGCAAATAAAGGATTTCTCCTTTCGCAGAAATCGGCCGCCGCGACGAATGCTTATGAAGATTCCGACATGGTGATCGACCCAATAGACGAGCTGTAGCCGTGGCGCCGCCGAAACGCGCGGGACGGCCATCATGGCCGATGATCCACGTCGAACATGAAAAGGCTCGGGCGGCGACGTTGGTCCGGAACTGGCGAACGCCACATATGTGATCGACGCCTGCTCCGCAGGGCGTCATTTTCGCGGCCCACTCGCCGTTATTTATCCTTGTTAAGCTCCTGGTCAAACACGCGACGCGACGCCGCACTGGGGTTCCGCGCCACGTCACGAACGCGTCATTCCACTATGGCAAGAAACCTAGCAACATCGTGCGAAAAGCCTCGCACCGAGGGACGCCGCCGCTTTATCGTCCCGCGATTCGCCCTGTTCATGTTGGCGATCGGCGTGCGTGGCCAACAACAACCCAAACAATGAGGCCGCTGATGCACGACGTCGCCGAGGCGACCGATCCTCTCCCCAAAGTGTGGGACCCTGAGAGCCGGGTCGGAGACATGTTGCGCGGCCGGCGCGGCCTCGTCGTCGGCATCGCCAACGAGAACAGCATCGCTTACGGCTGCGCGGTCAAGCTCCGCGCCTTCGGCGCCGAACTCGCCGTCACCTATCTGAACGAAAAAGCAGAGCCACATGTGCGGCCTCTCGCCGAGCGGCTTCAGGCGCCATTGATCCTGCCGCTCGACGTCGAGCAACCTGGCCAGATGGAGCGCGTGTTCGAAACCATCCGCGCCGAATGGGGCGGGCTCGATTTCGTCATCCATTCCATCGCCTTCGCGCCGCGCCAGGATCTGCACGGACGCGTGATCGACTGCTCGCTGGAGGGGTTCCAGCAAGCCATGCGCGTCTCCTGCTATTCCTTCATCGAGATGGCGCGCCTGGCCGAGCCGTTGCTTTCGCCGGGCGGCGCGTTGCTCACCATGAGCTATTACGGCGCCGACAAGGTGATCAGCCATTACAACATCATGGGCCCGGTCAAGGCCGCGCTCGAGGCGACGACGCGCTACCTAGCCGCCGAGCTCGGCGAAAAGGGAATCCGGGTTTTCGCCGTATCGCCCGGCCCGTTGAAGACTCGCGCGGCGAGCGGAATCGCGGCGTTCGACGAACTCGTGGAAGCCGCCGTGGCGCGCGCGCCGGCGCATCGCCTGGTCGACATCGCCGAGGTCGGGCGGGTCGTGGCCTTTCTCGTCGGAGGCGCCGCCTCCGGCATGACCGGAGACACGATCTTCATCGACGCCGGCCTTCACATCATGGGCTGAAGGAGAGCGCGTCATGCATAGGGCGATTTCTGCGGCGGACGCCGCCGCGCTGATCCCGGACGGGGCCAGCTTGATGTTCGGCGGCTTCATGGGCGTCGGCACGCCGTGCCGCATCATCGACGCCCTCGTCGCGCGGGGCGCGCGCGGATTGACCGTGATCGGCAATGACACAGCGCGCCCCGGGGTCGGAGTGGGCAAGCTGATCGACGCTGGCTGCGTTGCGCGGGCGCGCGTGTCTCATATCGGAACCAACCCGCTGACCCAAAAAAAGATGATCGAGGGCGAGATCGAGATCGAGCTGATCCCGCAGGGCACGCTGGCCGAGCGCATCCGCGCCGGCGGCGCCGGGCTCGGCGGCGTTCTGACGCCGACCGGCGTCGGCACCGTCGTCGAGAAAGGCAAGCGCCTCATCGAGGTCGATGGCCGCGAATTTCTGCTCGAGCTGCCGATCCGCGCGGATTTCGCACTGATCCACGCCCATGAAGCCGACTACAATTGCAATCTGACCTATCGCCTGACGGCGACCAACTTCAACCCGGTGATCGCTTTCGCGGCCGATTGCGTGATCGCCGAGCCCGATGAAATCGTGCCTGTCGGCGTCATTCCGCCCGACGCGGTGCGAACGCCGGGGATTCTTGTGCATCATCTCGTGGAAAGGCCGAAGTAATGGAGGCGAAGGAGCTGATCGCCCGCCGCGTCGCGCTCGAGCTTCGCGACCGCACGCTCGTCAATCTCGGCATCGGCCTGCCAACCATGGTCGCGCGCTACGTGCCCGCCGGACTGTCCGTCGCTTTCCAAAGCGAAAACGGAATTATCGGTTTCGGCGCGCCGCCGCCGGAAGGAATGGAAGATCCAAACTTGACCGACGCCGGCGGCGGCTTCATCTCCGCGCTTCCAGGCGCTGCGAGCTTCGACAGCGGCACGAGCTTCGCGCTTATTCGTGGCGGCCATCTCGACATGACGGTCCTCGGAGGTCTGCAGGTCGACGCCTCGGGCCGCCTGGCCAATTGGATGGTCCCCGGCAAGCTGGTTCCCGGCATGGGCGGCGCGATGGACCTTGTGATCGGCGCCAAGCGCGTTATCGTCGCCATGCAACATGCCGCGCGTGGGGAGTCGAAGATCGTCCCCAACCTCACTCTGCCGCCGACGGCGACCCGTCGCGTCAGCCTTGTCGTGACGGAATTGGCCGTGATCGAGCCGACGCCCGAGGGACTTCTGCTGCGCGAGCGGGCGCCTGGCGTCAAGGTCGACGAAATCATAGCCAACACCGCAGCGCCGTTGCTGATCATCGGCGACGTTCCCGAAATGCCGATCATCGAGATTGATCGGGACGCCGCCTGATCCCACGGCGCAAACACCGCCGCTGCGTTTCGCGCATATCGCGAAAATGCCACAGACAGATGCGACTTTTCATCGGATTCCCGTACAACTCGGCCTCGCACCGACGGCCCCCGCCAAAGAAGGAAATGCGAGATGCTAAAAGTTGCGCCTGCGGACGCCTCAAATGCACGTCCCGCCGTCGGTCGCCTCGGACTGTCTGAAAAGAGCGGGCATTGGCTCGACCTGCTCGCGGAGTTTTCCAAGCATCGGCAATCGCTGACGGATCTCAGCGGAGACCATTTCAAGCGGCTCAACGCAACCTATGGCGACGCCGCAGGCCACGCTACGGAGGCCTTGCGAAAAATTTGGGACGCGCCCCTCTCGCCGACGGCGGCGGCGCAGGCCTTCGCGGATTATGTTGTGGACGCGGGACAACGTCTCATCCTGTTTCTCGACATCATGCGCGAGGTCAGCAATTACGCCGTCGAACAAATGGAGGGCGGCGACCGATTGGTGCTGCTCTATGATTATCAAATCATCGTCGATGGACGCGGCCTGGAGCACCCGGTCAATTACGCGCTCGTGCATATCCTTCCGCCAGCCGGCGTGCAGATAAATCCGGCCCTTCGGCCCTATATGATCATTGATCCGCGCGCGGGACATGGCGCGGGCATTGGCGGCTTCAAGTCGGACAGTCAAGTCGGCGTCGCGCTCGCGCAAGGGCACCCCGTCTATTTCGTGATCTTCCATCCGAAGCCAGAGCCCGGGCAAACGCTCGCCGCCGTCTGCGTGGCCGAAGGGCATTTCGTCCGCGAGGTGATGCAACGCCATCCCAACGCTGCGAAACCGGTGATCATCGGCAATTGCCAAGGCGGCTGGGCGGCGATGTTGCTGGCGGCGTCCAATCCGGACGTCACCGGCCCTGTTGTGGCGAATGGCGCGCCCTTGAGCTATTGGGCCGGCGTGAAGGGCGCAAACCCGCTGCGCTACAGCGGCGGCCTGGCTTTCGGCGCCCTGCCCGCCGCCATTTGCTCCGATCTCGGCAATGGCGTCTTCGACGGCGCTCATCTGGTGTTGAATTTCGAATCGATGAACCCGGGCAACACCTGGTGGTCGAAATATTACAACGTCTTCTCCAAAGCCGATACGGAAGGGCCGCGCTTCAAGAGCTTCGAGCGATGGTGGTCCACATTCTACTTCATGAACGAGTCCGAGATCCGCTGGATCGTCGAGAATCTATTCATCGGCAACAAGCTTCAGCGCGGCGACGCTCTGCTCGGCGGGCGCGGTCCCATCGACCTCAAGAAAATCAAGGCGCCGATCATTGTCTTCGCGAGCCATGGCGACGACATCACGCCGGTGCAACAGGCGTTGAACTGGATCCCGGCCGTCTATGGCGACGAGCGAGAGATCAGAGCCCGCGGCCAGCGCATTGTCTATATGGTGCATGAGGACATTGGCCATCTCGGCATTTTCGTTTCGGCCAAGGTCGCGAAAAAGGAACATGACAGAATCGTCTCGACGCTCGAGATGATCGAGGCGCTGGCGCCGGGCCTCTATGAGATGCGGATCGAGCAGAAGATCGGCGAAGGCATTGACGCGCGCTTCGTCATGTCTTGCGAAGAACGCACAATCGCGGATATCCGCGCTTTCGATGATGGGCAGGCCGATGAAAAGCCTTTCGCGACCGTGGCGCGATTCTCGCGCTTCTGGGTCGACGGCTATGAATTGACTGTGCGGCCTTTTGTCAAAGCTCTGGTCACCCCGGCGCTCGCCGAAGCGTCGGTGCGTTCGCATCCGCTGCGGACGCGCCGTTATGTTTTGTCGGATAAGAATCCTGCAATGCAAGGGATCGGCGCGCTCGCCGAGACCACGCGCGGGGCGCGGAAGCCCGCCGAGCTTTCCAACCCATTTCTGCAAACGGAGAAATTATTCGCCGGCGTGATCGAGCAGGCTTTGAATTTTTGGAGCGACCTCGGCGCGGCGCGCAAGGAGCTTTTGTTCTTCACGCTTTACGCCAACCCGTTCATGACGCTGTTAAACCAAGGCCATGTCCCGGATCCGAACGCCATGCTCGGAGAAACGCTGCGGGAACTTCCAAAGGTCGAGGCCGCGCTCGCCAATATAGAGCGCGGCGGGTTCGGGGAAGCGGTTATCCGCATGTTGATCCTGATGGCGCGCTCGCGCGGCTCGGTCCGCCAATCGCGCTTGGAGCGCTCCAACGCGATCTTGCAATCGACCGAACCATTCCACAGCATGGGCGAGGCCCTGCGGACTCAGATCATCGACGAGCAGACGCTGATCATCGATTTCGAGCCGGACGCCGCCATTCGCGCGTTGCTCAAGCTATTGCCCACGCCCGAGGAACGGCGGCGCGCGATCCGTTTGATCGAGGAGATCGCGGGCGACCCCACAGAAATGAGCGGTTCGACGGTCCGCATGCTGAGGCGCCTGCGCGACACGCTCGGCGTCGGCCCCTCTCCGCTCGAAACGGAGACCGAGAAAGCATGGTCGGAGGCCGTCGGCAGTTTGAGGTCTCTCGAAGCGGGGGAAGCGTGATGCGCGTCAACAAGACATTCGCTGAGCTCGCCGTGGGCGACGAGGCCTCGATCGCCCGTGTTGTGACTCCGAATGACCTCATTGTCTTCGCTCATGCCAGCGGCAACTTGAATCCCAAAAGCCTGCCGGGCGCGCCAGGCGACGGCGGCGATGCGCCGATGGCGCCGTCCATGTGGATCGGCTCGCTGTTCTCGGCGATTCTCGGCAATATCCTGCCGGGCCCCGGAACCCTCTACCTGTCACAGAACCTTACCTTCCACCGTCGGGCCCATGTCGGCGACGCCTTGACCGCGTCCGTGCGCGTCCAAGAGTTGCGGCCGCCGGCGACGGTCGTGTTGCAGACCCGCGTTCAACGCGGCGATGAGCTGCTCCTCGACGGGATCGCGGAGGTTTTGGCGCCCCAGACGCATCAGACGATCGAGGATGTCGACCTCCCCGATCTGACCGTGCAACATCACTCTCAGGTCGAGCGTCTGCTGATCGCGTGCCGAAACCTGCCGCCGATGCCGACGGCGGTCGTCGCCCCCGAGGAGGAGAATGCGCTGCTCGGCGCGCTCGCCGGCGCGCGCGAAAATCTCATCGTCCCGATCTTGATCGGCGATGCGGCGAAAATTCGCAGCATCGCGGCGAGCATCGGCGCCGATCTCTCCGGCGTCGCGATCGAGGATGCGGCGAACCATAGCGCTGCCGCGGCGCGCGCCGTGGAGCTGGTGCACCAAGGGGCGGCGACGGCGATTATGAAAGGCCATCTCCATACGGATGAGCTTCTGAAGCATGTGGTGAAGTCACAAGGCGGCCTGCGGATCGGCCGGCGGATCAGCCATGTCTTCGTGATGGACGCGCCGTCGCTGCGCCAGCTGGTGCTGGTGACGGATGCGGCGATCAATATCGCGCCGACGCTCGAGGAAAAGGTCGACATTGTGCAAAACGCCATAGACCTCGCCCTGGCGCTAGGCATCGCGCGGCCGAAAGTCGGCGTGCTGTCGGCGGTCGAGACCGTGAATCCGAAGATCCAGTCAACCCTAGACGCCGCCGCCCTATCGAAAATGTCCGAGCGCGGCCAGATCCGCGGCGGCGTGGTCGACGGCCCGCTTGCGATGGATAATGCAATCAGTCTATCTGCCGCCAAGACCAAGGGCCTGACCTCGCTGGTCGCCGGGCAGGCCGACATTCTCATCGCGCCAAATCTAGAGGCCGGCAACATCTTGGCCAAGGAGCTGACCTATGCGGCCCAGGCCGAAGGCGCGGGTCTGGTCATCGGCGCCAAGGTTCCTGTGCTTCTGACCAGCCGAGCCGACGATGAAGCCTCGCGCCTATTCTCCTGCGCCGTCGCCGTTCTTTACGCCCATTGGCTTGCGACCGGCCGCAGCGCGGTCGAGCCGGCGCCGCTCAAGGAAGCCGCCGAATGAGCCGTCACGTCGTCACTCTCAACGCTGGATCGTCCTCGATCAAATTCGCCCTGTTCGAACTCGACGGACATGAGCCCTTCGCGCTCGCGATCGGCTTGGTGGAGATGCTCGGCGAGCAGAAGCGCTGCATCAAGGTGCGCGACGAGGCCGGCGCGCAATTGCACGACGAAATATGGTCTGATGAGCCAGACGCGTCATTCCATACGGAAGCGCTTCGGCGGGTGCTCGCCTGGCGGCTCGGCGCCTTCCCCAACGCCAATGTGGTCGCAGCCGGCCATCGCGTCGTGCATGGCGGCGTGTCCTACGACGCGCCGGTCGTCGTGACCGATCAGGTGTTGCGCGACCTAGAAGCCCTCGTTCCGCTGGCTCCCCTGCATCAGCCGCACAATATCGCGGGCATCCTTGCGGCGCGCGAAGCCTGGCCACATGTGAGCCAGATCGCCTGTTTCGACACGGCCTTTCATCGGGCTCATCCTTTCGTGAATGACGTCTTCGCGCTGCCTCGCAAATATTACGACGAGGGCGTGCGGCGTTACGGCTTCCACGGTCTTTCCTACGAATATGTCACGGACAGGCTTCGCCAAATCGCGCCGCTTCATGCGGCGGGGCGCGTCGTGATCGCCCATCTCGGCAATGGCGCCTCGATGTGCGCGGTGCGCGATGGGCTCTCCGTCGCAAGCTCGATGGGCTTCACGGCGCTGGACGGGCTGCCGATGGGCACGCGCTGTGGCCAGCTCGATCCCGGAGTCGTGCTTTACCTAATGCAGGAAAAAGGCATGAGCGCCGAGGCGATCGTCGATCTGTTGTATCGCGAATCCGGCTTGAAAGGTCTTTCAGGGATCTCTCATGACATGCGCGAGCTTGAGGCCTCGGACAGTCCCGAGGCGCAGCAGGCGATCGAATATTTCGTGTTCCGCATCCGCCGCGAGCTCGGCGGCCTCGCCGCTGTGTTGGAAGGGCTCGACGCCATGGTGTTCTGCGGCGGGATTGGCGAACACGCCTGGCGCGTGCGCGAGCAAGTGCTTGAAGGCATGGAATGGATCGGCGTCGAGCTCGATCGGACCGCCAACCGGGCGAGCGCGCAAGTCATCTCCTCTGAGCGCTCCCGCGTGCGCGTGTTCGTGATCCCGACCAACGAAGAGGCAATGATCGCGCGCCAGACCTTGGCGACGCTGGACCGCGCCGTCGCCAACGCCGCGTAGGCCATGTTCCGAAAAAGTCGATCGACTTCTTCGACATTTCGATGCGTCAGTCCCCCCAGGACCCTTCCAGGCTGACAGGCGCCAGCGGGTCGCCTCCCACGGGCCGGACTTCGAGCAGCGGGAGATCGAGCACGCGTCGGAAGCGCTGTAGCGCCTGAAGCGTATGCGGCTCCATCTCCTCAATGGCGCCGGCGATATATTCGACGACGCCGACCGCCTTCAGCCGGTCGTCGGGCGCCGGCAACAGACTCGTGAGCGCCTCGATCGCGAGATCCTTCTCAAATTCGACGATCACCGACTGTTCGTGGATCAAAGCCGCGCGGCCTTCGGCGCCGAGTGACGCGAAGGGCTCGTCATGGCTCAGCACCCGCGCGGAGCGTTCGAGCCTCGTGCGCCGGACCGAGCCGCGCGCTTCCGCCAAGACGATGAGCATGCGAATGACGGCCTCCGCTAAGCCGCCGCGCTCCATATTGCGGAGGATGGCCTGGACTTCCGGCAAGAAGCGCAGCTCGGCCGGGTCCTTCAGCGTGCGCTGGAAATTATGGGTGCGGCCGATCCACGCCATCAGCGGAGACCCATAGTAGGCGTAAAATGCAGCTTCTTGCCATGCGTCGCGCATGTCACGACAAAGGTTGGCGGCCTCGGCGACCAAGCCGACCCAAAGCGCCTCATATTGACGAAAGACATTTTGTGCGGGGGCCGGCTTTCGAGCCGCCGCCGCCTGTTTCGCCCATTCGGCGACGGCGCTCATGGCTGGGTTGCGATTAGAAAAAATCGCGCGCCGCACACGAACGGGATTCATTTCACGCAGGATCGCCGCGCTTTGCGGCGTGACCATGGCTTGAACGAAAGGCCGTAGGCAAAGATCATAAAGCTCGCCGCCGAGCTCCGAGAGACGATTGACCGCGGCGAAGGACGGCTCCTCCTCGCTGCGTCCATCGTCGATCGCCGCCACATCCGTCAGCTTCCGCTCCTGAAAATTCACGAGGAATCGCGCGTGAATCCCCTCGCCCTGCTGATCCTCGATCTGCATTTCATAAAGTCCGGGCGAAAGCGCCTCGATCGTCTTCAGCGTCGAGCTGACCTCTGTATGCTCGCGCCTGGCGACCGAGGACGACACGAAGATTCCGAGATGCCCGACTTTCTCGTGGATCATGTAGATGATCCGCTGCCCACGGATCTTGATCTCGTTTTCATTGACGTAAGTGTCCACGATCCAGTTCAGCGCCTGCTGCGGCGGGGTGATCGTGTCGCCATAGCTCGTGAATAAAATGATCGGCGAGCGAATTTGCTTGAGGTCGATCCGGCGGCCCCGCTCGAGATTGGCCTCGCCCCTCGCCAGGCGATTGCCGACGAATAATTGCTCGATGATCCAACGAATTTCGGCTTCGGTCATGAAGTGGTAGCCGCCCCACCAGCGCTCGAATTCGAGGAACTTTTGACGGCCCATGTCCACGTCGCGGTAAAGATCGTAATATTTGGTCCAGAAATGGCGCGCCGGATTGAGCTGCTCGAAATTCGCGACGAGATAGGCGCCGTCGAACTCCCCGTAGCCGAGATCCGCGCAGAACAACGCCGGCGCGACGCCGCCGAGCCACCCGCCGCGGTATCGCATCGGGTCTTCGCCAACCCGCCCCGACCAATAGGAGAGCGGCGCGCCATTGATCACGAGCGGCCCGTTGATCTCGGGATTGGCGGCGGCGAGGATCATCGCGGCCCAACCGCCTTGGCAATTGCCGACGATGATGGGTTTCGGCGATTTAGGATGGCGCCGCCCGATTTCCTTGACGAACTCGGCCTCCGCCCGCATCACGTCGGCGAGCGTCTGTCCCGGCTCCGGATGCGGACGGAAAGCGACGAAATAGACCGGATGGCCGTCGGCCAATGCGACGCCGACCTGACTGTCTTGCTTGGAGCCGCCGATGCCCGCGCCATGCCCAGCGCGCGGATCAATGATCATATAGGGCCGCTTCCAGTCCAAAACCTCAACGCCTTTCGGCGGCAGGATCTTGAGGAGCACATAATTTACGGGACGCTTCAGCGCTTTGCCATCGACGATCGTCTCGGTGTCATAGTGCAAGATCGGCGGCGTGCCCGCCGCCTCATGGGCGAGGTCGTTATCGGCGCGCTCGCGCAAGACGTCGAGGGTCAGGATCATTCGCTGCCCGGCGTCGATCCAATATTCGATCGCTTGCTCAAACAATTGGCCCCGATGTGCGCTGGAGGCCAAGGCTTCGGCGATGACATGCGCCTTGTCCGTCGCCTCGCGCAAGGACGGATGATGGGCGCGGCCCATGCTCTCGGCATGGCGCGTCGCGCTCACGAGAGCGAGCTCGGCCTGGCGGATCAGGACATGAGCAGCGTCCGACGTGTGGCGGACGAAATCGACCGGGCTGAGAGAAGGCTCCATCGTCTCGCCTCTTGAGTTTGATCGCCCCGGGCGGCAAGCAGAAAAGCGCTGCGGCTCCAAAAGCGCGTTCCGAAAAAGCAGGTCGGCTTTTTCAGCATTTGGACAATCGGAGTCCGCTCAGAGCATCGTCCGCTTTGCCGATTGCATGCACGGAGAGATTACATTGAGACGACAGTTCTCGATTTCGTAGGAAAGCTTCCGAAAGGCGCGACGAAACCGGATCAATTTAAAGCCGAGGCTTTCGGCTCAGGCTTGCCCAGGTCGCCTTGCTCTAGACGAGCGCTCACCAACATCTTCTTGAGCTCGCGAACCAAGCGCAAGCCTTGGTGTCGATAGAGCGGGAACGCCAGCCTGACCGGAAGATGCGTCAAGGCCTCACGCGCGAGCCGCAAATCGCAGCCCGAAATTCGCGCGATGGCGTTGGCGGCGTCGAAGGCGACGTCGAGCGACGACGCCTTGTCGATCCACAGGCTCCAATCTGGCGGAAAGAGCCGCCCCATCTCAACCCTTTGCAATCCGTCGATGGTCGCGAGCACGATGAGACGATCTTCCGGCTCAAGACGAATGTCGTCGGCAGGGAGATGACGAATATGGTCGCCGCGGCGATGGACGATCGGCGCGACGTCATAGCCATAGGCGATCTCCGCAAGAAGGCGGTCGTTCAACGTGTCGTCCGGATAGATCGTATATTCGGCGACAAGCACTAGGCGTCCATCGAGATGGAAGGCGCTGAGAATGTTCTCGCCGAAGGCGGCGGCGGCGATCGCTTCCGCGGCGATGCCGTAATCGCCGATGCCAATCGACGCCGGGATCAGCGTCGCGACATGTTGAGCGAATTGCTCGTCGGCGCTGCGAAAAACGAGCCGGCAATTCGGATTTAACGACCGGGTCGTCAGGCTGATCTCGAGATTGACGACTTCGTCGTCGGTGACAACGACGACGCATTCGGCCGTTTTCACATTGGCTCGCTCCAAGGCTTCGTGGAAAGGTCCGATCTCAATCGGCGCATCGGGCGCGACGTCTGGCCCGACCGGCTGATCGGTGACGCCGATCATTGGCCGTTTCCAGTCGCGCAGGATGCCGACGACCCTGAGGCCAATGACGCCCAATCCCACGACGATCGTATGCGCCCCAATCGGCGCGCGCGGCCGCCGATGCGCGATCTGAAGGCGTGCGCTCAAGATGCGCTCGGTCATCATGGCGAAGAGAATGCCGAGAAAGACGGCGCTCGATATTTTGACGAGGACCGCAAATGCATAGAGGCCAGGAGAGATCGGAAATGGCAGGCGAAGCGCGCCGAAGATGTTGTCGAACCCACCGACCCCCAAGACCACCGACACGTTCACAGCGTCGAACCAGCTGATGTCCGGGTTCTCCCAGCGGAACAGCGCAATCCCGGCGAGCACAAGGCCGAGCATGATGATCGACGACGCGAGGGCGACGCGCCGGACCTGCGAGCCTGTCCGCCAGAAGCGCCTGACCCGCGCGCGCCAGTTCGGGAGATGCAGATCCTTGGCCGACATGCGACGGCGGCGCTTGGTCAACCCGGAAGGTCGAGGCTCGGCGGGACTCGCCATTCGGTCGGCTTTCTCAACCAAGGTCGCGAAATCCCCGTCGCGGACCCGATCCTCAGGGTCCCAGTCGTGAAACGAGCCTGAGACGGACCGTCCCCCCACTGCATGGCTGAGCATGCGATGCGAGGCGGAGTTCAATTCGGAAAGCCTGTGGCCTTCGGTGAAGTCTGCGCCCGGCCCAACCGCGAGTCGGACGACGCGCATCTTCTCCCCTTCGACCGCGAATAGAGCCTGGGTCGCATCGCCGAGGGATGCGAGGGCGAAGACATTGGCGGAAAATTGAGAGGGTTCGAAGGCGACGAGATTGCCCATCTGCTCGCTCAGCAACCCGTTCAGCTTCTCCTGCGCCGACCGGATGATGAGACGGATATTCGGATTGATGGAGCGGGCGGCGAAAGCAGCGGCGATATTGGCGCGTTCGTCATCTGTCACTAGGAGCGCCGCGCGGCATCGGGCGAGGCCCGCGCGTCGCAAGACGTCAACCTGACGACAATCGCCAATGACAAGATCGTCGAGAAGGCCCGGCAACCCCGGCGCCTGCCAATGAATCGAGGAGGCGACGTCGACTCCGATGACGGTCGATTCGAATTCCTTGAGAAGCAAAATGCATTGCTGGCCGAGTCGGCCCAATCCACAGACCAGAAACGAAACGTCGCGCTCCTGTTGCGGCGCGTTTGGATCCATGCGCTTCCCCTGCAGATGACAGCCGGTCAGACACCGAGCGGTTTCGGCCTTGCCGGAACGACGATTCGGCCGATTGCGGATTTAGCGCTGTTCCTTGTCATTCGCGCGATGAAACGCCGTGCGAGCGAGGCTTCGCCCATTTGAAGCCGCCTTGAATCGCCCCCTGGGCCCGTCGCGCGCGACACAGCCGTCGCAGGACGCGCCGGTTGCAAGGCGGAACCTGGACAGGAATAGCCCTCGTCCGGCTGCGAAACGGGCATCAGCCGCCTGAGAGCAGGCTCCCGAAAAGTTGATCGACTTTTTCGATCAGAACATGCTCCGACGCAACGGAGCGAATTTACGCATCAGGCCGCCTGCAGCGCGTCGCAGACGTCGTCGACCACGCGCTCGACGAGATCGAGATTGTCGCCCTCCCCCATCACGCGGATCACCGGCTCGGTTCCTGACGCGCGAATGACAAGGCGGCCGCCTTCACCGAGCTTTGCGCGACCGGCCTCGATCGCGTGAATGACGCTCGCCTCCTCCAGCGGCTTCCCGGTCTTGAACTTCACATTCTTCAAAACCTGAGGGAGCGGCTCAAACAGATGACAGACGCGGCTCACCGGCTTCTGCTCCCGCTTCACGATCGCCATGAGTTGCAGCGCCGCGACCAAGCCGTCTCCTGTCGTGTTGTAATCGCTCAGGATAATATGGCCGGACTGCTCGCCGCCAAGATTATACCCCTGCTCGCGCATATGGGCGAGCACATAGCGGTCGCCGACCGGCGTGCGCGCGAGAGACAAGCCTATGTCGCTCAGATAACGCTCGAGCCCGAGATTGGACATCACGGTCGCGACAATGCCCGGCCGCGACAACCGCCCGTCCTCTTTCCAGCTTTTCGCCACTGCAGCCATCAATTGATCGCCGTCGACGATCTTGCCCATCTCGTCGACGATGATCACGCGATCGGCGTCGCCATCGAGCGCGACGCCAATGTCGGCGCGCATTTCGCGGACCTTCTTCGCGAGGGCCTGAGGCGCGGTCGAGCCGACGCCACGATTGATATTGAAGCCGTCAGGCTCCACGCCGATCGAAATGACCTCGGCGCCGAGCTCCCAGAAGGCTTCGGGGGCGACCTTATAGGCCGCGCCATTGGCGCAATCGACGACCACCCGCAACCCCTCGAGCGAAAGGCTGCGCAAAAGAGTCCGTTTGGCGAATTCGATATAGCGGGCGCGATCGCCTTCGACGCGCATAGCGCGGCCGAGATCGGCGGGCTTCGACAATTTGAGCGCGAAATCCTTCGCGAGCATGATCTCAATCTGCGCCTCGACCTCGTCGGACAATTTATACCCGTCGGGGCCGAAGAGCTTGATTCCGTTATCCTCATAAGGATTGTGAGAGGCTGAGATCATGACCCCGATGTCGGCCCGCATCGAATGGGTGAGCATCGCCACGGCCGGCGTCGGCATCGGCCCGAGCAACAGCGCATCCATGCCCACCGAAGTGAAGCCCGCGACCATCGCATATTCGATCATATAGCTGGAAAGCCTCGTGTCCTTGCCGATGACCGCGCGATGGCGATAGTCGCCGCGCTGAAACACGACGCCGGTGGCTTGGGCGACCTTCATCGCGAGTTCCGGCGTGATCGCCGAATTGGCGAGCCCCCGAATGCCGTCGGTGCCGAAATATTTGCGAGCCATCGCGAGAGTATCCTTCAAAATGCGACGCTTGAAGAAGCGCGGCAAAGCTCTTGGACGGGATCATGCGATTAAAGATGCCCAGATTGAGGCGCGGCGCGCGGCCGAACTGACCTTCGACCGACAAAATGCTTCCCTTAATTTTATTTTTGGTGAATGATCGTGCCCCCAACAAGCAAGGCATACGCTCCGATCGTCGCCCGTTATTTCCTGGGCCGCGACAAAAACCGCTTGATCGAGAGCCGGAAAAAGAATTCACCTGATGCGCGCTCGCCGCATAATAGCGCCAAATAAGCGAGATAATTTAAAAACGCGCGCGTTCGTCTCGCGGAATCGCGATCCGAACTTTGGCGAAAATGCGCACAGCCTCAATATCAAATTCATGGGGATCGTCTTCATGACCTTTTTCGGCAGTTCGTCCGGGGTTTTGGCCGCCGGGGCTCTCCTCGCCTTGGTCGCGTCCTCGACGCTCCACGCGGAAAGCGCGGCGGAGCAGGCGGCTCGGCTCGACCGCATCGAGGCGGACGTCGCCGCAGCGCAAGCGACGATCGAGCTTGCCCAAGGCTATGGCGTCCCGCCTTCCGACATCGGTGGTTCCAGGGACTATCCTTATGGCGCCGCGCCGCCGGACTCCGGCGGCGTCACCGTCCGAATCGACCGGCTCGAGAACCACATGCGGCAGATCAACGGCCAGATCGAGCAGTTGCAGTTCGAGACGCGAAAGCTCGCGGAGCAGTTGAGGAAATTTCAGGAAGACGTTGATTTCCGTTTCCAGGATTCAGGGGCGCGCGGCGCATCTCCCGCGGCGGCGCCGCGGCCTGCCCAAAAGCGAACCGAGGCGCCTGAGGCCGACGTCGATCCCGATTCCGATCTTCGGAACTTTGCGGACGCCGCGACCGTCCCAAATTCCTCGCCGTCGAATTCCGCTGCGGCGCGATCGTCGCGGCGCGGCGACGCTTTCGACCCCGACGCCGATCCAAATGCGCCGGGCGCGCCTCATCCTCTCGGCAGTCCGGCCTCTTCCTCGGCGTCTTATGAGGGGAGGACCGCCGGCCTGACAGGCGGAGCCTCGACGCAAGCGCGACGGGATCCGACCGCGCTTGATCAAGATGACCCCGATGCGCCGCTCGACCTTTCCGGCGGAAAGCTGCGCGGCGGCGGAATTTCGCCTTCGGCGAGCCCCCCTCCTTCGACGCGGCAATTCGGCGAGCCGACGCCGCCGCAGCAGGCCTATGCGACGCCGAGCGTCACGCCCGGCGGAACTACAATCGCCGGCGCGCCAGTCAATTCGGCGAAGGAAGAATTCGAACTTGCCCTCGGCTTTTTCCGGAAAAAGGAATATGAAAGCGCGGAAAAAGGATTCACTGATTTCTTAAAGAAGAACTCCAAAAGTAAATTAGCGTCCGACGCCACATATTATCTCGGCGAAAGCTATTTCGCGCGTGGACGTCATACCGAAGCGGCCGAGCAATATCTGAAGATTTCGACCCAATACGCGAATTCGCCGCGCGCGCCGGAGGCCATGTTGCGGCTGGGTCAGTCACTGAACGCCATCGGCGCAAAGGAGCAAGCCTGCGCGACTCTCGTCGAGATCGGGCGTAGGTTTCCGAATGCGTCGGCGTCCGTCAAAGCGGGCGCGGAACGGGAGACAAGGCGTTCGCAATGCTGAAGCCGGCGCCGGGCGAGCCGCAGGCGGATCTCGCATCTCGTGGCGCCGACGGTAATTTTGAACCGAGCCCGAGCCGAAGCATAGGGGTTGCGCAAGTCGATGCGATTTTCCCCGCGAATGTCGTCGCCGAGATTTTTGAGTCCTGGCGCAAGACTCGAAAAATCCTGCTCGCGGTCTCCGGCGGACCCGATTCGGTCGCAATGATGCTGCTCGCCGCCGAATGGACGCGCTTTCCCGGTGCGCCTTTGCTTTTCGTCGCGACCGTCGATCATGGCTTGCGCAAGGAATCGCGCCTGGAGGCGGAGCAGGTCGCACGCTGGTCGGCCGCGCTCGGCTTGCCGCATAAACTCCTCGCCTGGAATTCAACCAGCGTAAAAACGAGAATTCAGGAGCGGGCGCGCGAGGCGCGCTACGAGCTTCTTTTTGCGCATGCCGCCGAGATCGGGGCCGATATTGTCGCGACCGCGCATCATGCAGACGATCAAGCGGAGACGATCCTGTTCCGCCTGCTGCGCGGCAGCGGCCTCGGCGGCCTCTCCGGCATGGCCGCATCGCAGCGTCTCGAGGGCGTGACTCTGTCGCGGCCGTTGCTCCAAACCACCAAAGCCGAGCTCATCGCTCTTTGCGAAGCGAAGGGCCATCCTTTCTTCGATGATCCATCAAATCGCGATCCGGCCTTCGCCCGCGCTAGGCTGCGCGGGCTCAGCGGCTTTCTGGCCGAGCAAGGCCTCGACCGGCGCGCCCTGCTTCGTCTCGGCCGCCGAGCGGCGCGAGCCGAGGCGGCGCTCGCCCATTATGCCGCGGCCGCGGGGGCCGATGTGCCGGCGATTCGGGACGAGAACCGCCTTTCCCTCGATTTGAATTGGCTCGCCGATCGGCCCGAGGAAGTTTTTCTTCGCGTTCTTGCCGAGGAAATTAGAAATCTCGTCGACCGGAGTCGGATCCTGCGCCTGGAGAGGCTCGAAGCTCTGACGCTGGAACTACGGCGCGCGCTGATGGCGGGCGAAGCTTTCTCCGCCACGCTGGGCGGGTGCCGGCTCCGTCTCGGCCGCGACGGCGCGCTTGTGATTGCGGTCGAAACTGAACGTCGCCGCGGCTTCGCCAAAACGCGAGCGGAGCCATGCGTCAAGAGCTAAATCGCGTTCCGGCGTCGTCATGGCCGGGCATCCCCTTGGCAAGGCTGAGGACGACGCCTACATTACCTCGATCGCCTGGTCGGGAGCAGGCGTGATCTCATATTCAACGGGCGACCGGCCTTTGGGCCCGAACGACCTGCAGCGGGAACGAAAATGAATCCGAACCTCCGAAACTTCGCGCTTTGGGTGATCATCATCCTGCTCGTGGTCGCGCTCGTCATGCTGTTTCAGAATCCGGGCCAGCGCGCGCCGACGCAAGACATTTCGTTCAGCCAGCTTCTGAATGAGGTGGAGCAAGGCCATGTTCGTGAGGTCACGATCTCGGGCAATGAGATCACCGGCCATTTCACCGACAATCGCGCCTTCGCGACCTATGCGCCGAACGATCCGTCGTTGGTGCAGAGCCTTTACAAGAAGAACGTCTCGATCAGCGCCAAACCTCCGTCGGAGGGCAATAATTGGCTGCTGACGCTTCTCGTGAACGGCCTCCCGCTCATCGCCATCTTCGGCGTGTGGATCTTCCTGTCCCGGCAGATGCAAGGGGCGGGCGGCAAGGCTATGGGCTTTGGCAAATCCAAGGCGAAGCTTTTGACAGAGGCGCATGGGCGCGTCACCTTCGAAGACGTCGCCGGCGTCGACGAGGCCAAAGAAGATTTGCAGGAGATCGTCGAGTTCCTGCGCGATCCGCAGCGGTTCCAGAGGCTCGGCGGCCGCATTCCGCGCGGCGTCCTGCTCATCGGCCCGCCCGGCACCGGCAAGACCTTGCTCGCCCGCGCCATCGCCGGCGAAGCCAATGTGCCCTTCTTCACGATTTCCGGCTCCGACTTCGTCGAGATGTTCGTGGGCGTCGGCGCGAGCCGCGTGCGCGACATGTTCGAGCAGGCCAAGAAAAATGCGCCCTGCATCATTTTCATCGACGAGATCGACGCCGTCGGCCGGCATCGCGGCGCGGGCCTCGGCGGCGGCAATGACGAGCGCGAGCAGACCTTGAACCAGTTGCTCGTCGAGATGGACGGTTTCGAGGCCAATGAGAGCATTATCCTCATCGCGGCGACGAACCGTCCCGATGTGCTCGACCCCGCTCTGCTGCGTCCCGGCCGCTTCGATCGCCAGATCGTCGTGCCGAACCCGGACGTCGTCGGCCGCGAGCGCATCCTCAAGGTCCACGTCCGCAAAGTGCCGCTCGCGCCCGACGTCGAGCTGCGCACCGTCGCGCGCGGCACGCCGGGCTTTTCCGGCGCGGATCTCATGAATCTCGTCAACGAGGCGGCGCTTCTGGCGGCGCGGCGCGGCAAGCGCGTCGTCACCATGGTCGAGTTCGAGGATTCCAAGGACAAGATCATGATGGGCGCCGAGCGGCGCACCATGGTGATGACCGAGGACGAGAAAATGCTCACGGCCTATCACGAGGGCGGCCATGCGATCGTCGCGCTGAATGTTCCGGCGACCGATCCCGTCCATAAGGCGACGATCATCCCGCGCGGCCGCGCCCTCGGGATGGTCATGCAGCTGCCCGAGCGCGACAAGCTCTCGATGACCTATGAGCAAATGACCTCGCGCCTCGCCGTCTGCATGGGCGGCCGGGTCTCGGAGGAGATCATCTTCGGCAAGGACAAGATCACCTCCGGCGCGCAGTCGGACATCGAACAGGCGACTAATCTAGCGCGCGCCATGGTGACCCGCTGGGGCTTCTCGGACGAGCTCGGCACGGTCATGTATGGCGACAATCAGCAGGAAGTCTTCCTCGGCTATTCGATGGGGCGGCAGACGACCATCTCGGAGGCGACTGCGCAGAAGATCGATTCCGAAGTGCGCCGCCTCGTAGAATTGGGCTTCGCCGAAGCAAGGCGGATCATCACCGAGAAGCGCAACGACCTCGAGACCCTGGCCAAGGGCCTGCTCGAGTTCGAGACCCTGTCCGGCGAGGAAATCCTCGGGCTTCTGCAAGGACGCCGCCCCGTGCGCGACACTGGCGACGAAACCACGCCTCTGCGCGGATCGCCGGTGCCCACAGCAGGCGCTGTTCGCCCGCCCAAGCCCGGCAAGGAGCCCGGCGGATTGGAGCCTCAACCCCAGGCGTGAGTTCTGCGCTGACGCATTCAAGCAAAACTTGAGAACAGAATGGCCGCCTTTCGTCGCAAGCGAAAGGCGGCCATATTTTTGATTGAGTGCAATAAAAGCGTGACCGCTGCCCCGCGTGGTCAAAGGCGAAAGAGCGGCGGCCGGCCTATTTTGGCTTGGGTCTAACCTTGGCGGCGACGCCGTCAGCCGACTTGCCCTGCCCCGCCTTCGCTTTTGCTGAATCTTGAAGAAGCTCGAAGACCCGCTCCGGCGGACGGCACAGCACGGCCGCAGTCTCCGTCGCCACAATCGGTCGCTCGATCAGGATAGGATGTTTCACCATCGCTTCGATGAGCGCCTCATCCGTAAGGGCTTCATCGGCAAGACCCAGGTCGTTGTAAGGCGTCCCGCGTCGGCGCAGGATCGCTCGCGGCGCAAGATGCAGGCGCGCGAGAAGATCCTTTAGCTCCGCTTTCGTCAGCGGTTGCTTCACATAAGGGACGACGACTGGCTCGATCCCCGCCTCGCGGATGAAGCCCAGCACCTTGCGCGAGGTGGCACAGGACGGATTATGGTAAATGACGAGAGCCATAATATTTCAGCTTAGGCGCCGATCCGGTCTTTCGCCAGAAAAAAAACCGGCGCTTCGTGAGAAACGCCGGGCCAGTTTCGGACGAGAGGCCTGGGAGGAAACGAGCCTCCCCGTCCGACTCAAATCAAGATTGACCGCCACCCAATATCGTGACAGCGCGGCGATTTTGCGACCAACAGGAAATATCGTTGCAGACCGCGACCGGGCGCTCTTTGCCATAGCTGATGGTGCGAACGCGAGACGCGGGGATGCCGCGCGCGATGAGATAATCCTTGGCCGCCTCGGCGCGCCTAGCGCCCAGAGCAAAATTATATTCGCGCGTGCCGCGCTCGTCGGCATGGCCCTCGACGGTAAAGCTATAGCGGGCATATTGCTGCAGCCACCGCGCCTGCTTGTCGAGCGTCGCTTGCGCGGTCGGGCTCAATTCACTCGAATCGCTATCGAAGAAAACCCGGTCGCCGACATTGACCGCGAAATCTTGGGCGCTGCCCGGAACGGCCGCGCCGGAACCCGCGCCAAGGCCGGACAAGGCAGCCTGGTCTTGGGCCGGGTTCTTGGCGCATGCGCCAATCGCGAGGGCGGCGCCCAGCACGGCGGCGAACTTGAATTCGCGCGTCCGTTTGCGAAAGCTCATCCCTTTCCTCCTTGTGTGGGCGCAGGACATGCTTTGTCCTAGCCCGCGTCGGTTAATGGAAGGTTCCGTCAACCTTGATGACACTCTCTCGAAAAGCGTTGCATTTGAGCAATCGATCCTAATGGTTAATCCTGTCTTGATGGCGCCTCGAAGACGCGCCCGCTGAATCGCGGCCGTCGGCGATCTGGTCTTTTGCCATCTCGGCGTGTAGCGGCGCAAGCTTTCGCTACGCTGGCGATTGGCGCGGGGTGGGCGCGATCGAACTCCGCTCGCCGCTCGCGTGACGCTCAATTCAGGAGCGGGCTCCATGCCGGGTCCGAGCCGAAGCTCGGCGTGGGCACCGGAAATTCGCCGCGGCCGAACACATCGGCCATGAAGATCTTCGCGCCCGCTTGGCCGCCCGGATCGCGGAAGAACATCAGGTAAAGACCGTTCGGCGCCCAGGTCGGGCCTTCATTGTGATAGCCCTCGGTCAAAAGGCGCTCGCCCGATCCGTCGGCGCGCATGACGCCAATGCCGAAATTGCCGCCTTTTTGCTTGGTGAAGGCGATAAAATCGCCCTTTGGGGACCAGACCGGGGTCGAATAGCGTCCTTCGCCAAAGGAAATGCGGTGCGGCGAGCCGCCGCTCGACGACATGACATAGATCTGCTGAGTCCCGCCGCGATCGGATTCAAAGGCGATCTGGCTCCCGTCCGGCGAATAGCAAGGCGACGTGTCGATCGCGCTGGAATCAGAAAGCCGAGTCGTGGCTCGCGAGCGCAAATCCATCGAATAGAGATTCGACGTGGCCCCTTGCGCCAGCGACATCACGATCTTCTGGCCGTCGGGAGAAAATCGTGGCGAAAAGGTCATGCCAGGAAAATTGCCGACCACTTCCCTCTGGCCCGTCTCGATGTTCAAGAGCAGCACCTTCGGATCCGAAGCGCCGAAGGACATATAGGTGACTTCCTGCGACGAGGGCGAGAAGCGCGGCGTCACCACGAGATCGTCGCCCCGGGTCAGATAGCGCACATTGGCCCCGTCCTGATCCATGATCGCGAGGCGCTTGCGCCGATTCTCCTTGGATCCCGTCTCGTCGACGAAGACGACGCGCGTGTCGAAAAACCCGCCCTCCCCGGTAATGCGCGTGAAGATCGCGTCAGAGATGATATGCGCAATGCGGCGCGAATTGCCGGCGTCCGTGACATATTGCTGGCCGGCGACCTGCGCGCCGGTCGAGACGTCCCAAAGCCGGAATTCGGCCTGGAGCCGACCGTCGGCGTTGCGCCCGGCCCGACCAGTCACGATGAATTGCGCGTTGATGGCGCGCCAAGCGTCCATGCGCGGCGTTTGATCTGGGTTGGAAATCGTCTCGACGAATGTTTTCGGATCGATCGGCGAAAGAAAGACCGAGCGCTTGAAATTATTGGTGATGATCCCCGTCATCTGCGCGCTCGCCGCCGGCTCGCCGGCAAATCCCGTCACAGCGATCAGAATCGGCTGAAACTCGCCCGACCGGCGCACGTCAAGATAGCGATCCTGCTGAGCAAAAGCCGCGGGTCCCGCGACGCCGGCCGCTAGGCCGGACCCGGCCATGACGAGCGCCGATCTGCGGGTCACAAGCGTAGGGCTCTCGCTGGACGCGCGTCCTACGCGCGCGGGACGATGAACAAGTTTCGACCTCAAATTAAAAAACCTCACAGCATGTCCTCCGGATCGAAGCGCACGATCCGGCCTTTCCATTGATCGTAATAGGGCTGGTATTGCGCCGGAATATGCAGCGGATCGCACCGCCGAACGGCCCGCAGCGCACTCTCGGCGAGGCTACGCAGATTCGGATCCGAGGGCGGGTTGAGCAGCGAGGGCTGGCCGATCAGCGAACCATCCTGCGCATATTGCACATGAATCTCCGGAACATATTTTTTCTGGCCGGCGACGCCGATATAGTTCCAGCAGCGTTTGTACTGTTCTTGCAGCAATCCGTCGAGCATGCCCCAGAGAGACGGCGACATTTTCGCCGCCGACGCCGTCGGAGAGCCGAGCGAGGCCACTTGCTGAAGCTCGCGCCCCGTCGATTGCTTATGCTGCGGCGCGTCCTTGCTCAAGAGCCTGGAGATATCGCCGGGATCAAATTTCTGCGTCGTCTCCGGCGCCTCGTCGCCTGATTTCGGCCGCGCGGCAGGCTTCTGAACAGGCTTTTCCGGCGTCTCTTTCGCCTTTTCCTGGTTCAGCAATTTCGCGACCTGATCCGGCTTGAACAGCGGCTTCGGCTTCTCGACCGGCTTCGCCTTCGCTTCGGAGGCGGTGTCGGGCTTGGGCTCTGGCTCGACCTTCGGCCGCGGAACCGGCTTCGGGTCGACGGCCTCGGCCCTTTCATCCGGCGGCGGCTTCTCCTGAGACGCTGCGGGAGGCGACTTCGCGGGTGCGGGCTTTTGCGGCTCCTCGACCGGACGTGGGGGCGGTTGCACCGACGCGGAATGATCCGGCGGCTTCGGCGTCTCTTTCGCCTCCTCGCGGCCAGGGTCCGGCTGGCGCTTCAGCGGCGAAGGCGGCGTCGGGATCTCCTGCTTAGCGTCGACTTGCGCCGGCTGCGGCTTCAACTCGGCGATCTCGGCGCGTTTTTCCGCCCTCGGCGAGGGCTTGATCTGTTTGGCGGTCTTTTCGCCCTTCATGATCTGATTGAAATCTTGGGCGCTGATCATGTCGACCGGAATGGTCTCCTGCGCATCCTCGAAGCCCGAAGGACGCGAAAAAGACAGAAGGAGAGCCGCGAGCAAAAGGAGATGAATGCAGCCGGAGAGCGCCAGACCTGGCTTTTCGCGCAGCGACATGGCCGTTCAGTTCTTGCTAGGGTCCGTGACCAGCGCGACCTTCTTATATCCCGCCGTGGTGATGATCGACATGATCTCGGCGATGCGGCCATAATTGACCGCGCTCGCGCCGCGGACATAGATGCGCTCGTCGAAGCCGGCCGCGGCGACTTCCTTGAGCTTGTCCGCGAGCTGGTTCAGCGCCACCGGCTGGTCCATGACGAAGACGCCGCCCTTGTCGTCGACGGCGACGGACAATGGCTTTTGCTCGATATTCAGCGCGGCGGCCTTGGTTTGCGGCAGGTCGATCGGCACGCCGGTTGCGAGCAAGGGCGCCGCCACCATGAAAATGATCAAAAGGACCAGCATGACGTCGATGAAAGGCGTCATGTTGATGTCGGCCATCGCGCCGTAACGCGGCACGCCCCGCCGCCGGCGTCCGCCCGCCTTTCTCATCGCCATGCCAGACATCGCCATTTCAAAATCTCCGCCAGGGACTTGCTTCGACCGAGATCTTCGCCCGCGCCCGCCGTTTCGGCGCCGTGCGAGCGCGAGGACCTATCGCCTGATCTGCTTCAGGCCGCCTGATCATGCGCCGCGCGCTGATCAATCTGCCGGGACAGGATCGACGAGAACTCGTCGGCGAAAGCTTCGAGCTGCGCCTGCTTTTTGGCGACGTCCCCCTGCAGCTTATTGTAAGCGATAAGAGCGGGGATCGCCGCGAAGAGCCCGATCGCGGTTGCGAAAAGCGCCTCGGCGATGCCGGGCGCGACGACGGCCAGGGAGGTGTTGCGCGAGGCGGCGATCGATCGGAACGACGACATGATGCCCCACACCGTCCCGAAAAGGCCAATAAAAGGGCTCGCCGACGCAACTGTCGCCAAAACCAGAAGATTGGATTCGAGCTTCTCGACCTCGCGCGCTATGGCGACGTCGAGCACTTTCTCGATCCTGGCCTGCAAGCCCATGAAAGAGGAACTCGCGCCTTGCACGGTGCGCCGCCATTCGCGCATCGCGGCGACGAAAAGGCTCGCCATTCCGCTGGTCGGCCGCGAGGATAAGGTGGCGTAAAGCTCGTCGAGCGATGCGCCGGACCAGAAGACATCCTCGAACTGAGCCATGGCGCGCTGCGTGCGGGACAGGAGGATGACCTTGTTGATAATGATCGCCCAGCACCAGACCGAAGCACAAAGCAATCCGATCATGACCATCTTGACGACGAGATGGGCGGACCAGAACATGCTCAAGAGCGAAACTTCGGCGCCGGGGAGCGGCGTGGCGGCGGCTGCAATTTCGGCCGGATTCATCTCGTAGCTTCTCCTTCGGACCGGCAAGTCGGACGCGACGGCGTTTCATCGCACGGATTGAACCCGCCATTCTTGTCGCGGAAATCGGTCAATTCTGGGGCCGAAGCGCGCCCGAGGTTCGCATCTGCTCACTCAATGATCAGGCTTAGTCGAGGTCCGAGGCCCATGACCAGAAACGATGGTCGCCGGGCGTGCTGTCGCGCGCCTCGTTCCGCCACGCGCAGCAGAACTTAGCCTCAATCGAGGTTAACGCCGGATTAATCTCAGAAGGTCTCTTTGCGCCGAAAAAGGATCAAGCAGCGTCGCGCGGAGAGGTCACGGCGCCGGCCCCTCGAGCTTCGCCAAGAGCGCCGGCGGAATGCGGATCGCCCGACCGCCCGCGACCACAGCGATCCTGACCTTCGCCTTAACCAGCAGATCGGCGTCGCGCAGCAACAGCTGCTCCATGTCGATCGAAGCCCCGCCGAGAGACGCCACCCGCGTCTCAACCCACAGCAAATCGTCCATGAGCGCCGGCTTCGCGAAGTCGAGGCTCATGTTACGGACGGCGAAGCTAACGCTATTCTGACCACCCTCTGCAAAAATCGCCCTGTGATGAATGCCGCGCTCGCGCAGAAATTCGGTGCGGCCGCGCTCGAGAAACCGCAAATAGGAGGCGTGATAGACGACGCCGGAAAAATCCGTGTCCTCGTAATAGACCCGGACGCTGAGGCGATGTGGCGCGGAAGGATCGCAGACGGAGGCGCGAGCCTCGTGGGCGCGGCTGGGCGGCTTGGATGACATGGCGGGAGCGATACTGACCGGCCAGGCGCAAGTCCAGAGGAGTGTGTCCTCAATTAGTTGATCTGCGCCAAGCTAGCTCGGCTCGATTTTGTAACGAATATCTTTGTAATCAACAGTTTAATAGAGTTTATTAATCTTTAACAAGAGGTTTATAATCCCGAAGGCGGCCGCCCCCGTCAACCACGCAGGCTCCAGATGACCGCAAGGCTCGCGGCGGCAAGGAAATCATAGATGGTGCAAAAGGGCGGATACCAGGTTGGAATAGTCGCCAGGCGCGACTGCGGCCGATGTGCAAAATCCCAAATTCTAGGAATGAGATAGGCGATTGGGATAATCCAGGCCTTGAGCCAGAGCCCAGCCCGCGCCGCGATTAGAAACGCAAGCGCGACTCCAATTTCAGTCGCGATTTGAGCTCTTGCCCCGCTCTGCAGAGCGAGTCGCGGCCTCAGCCTTGCCGGTCCGGCGTGATGACGACGAGTCCGTCGAGCGCCTCGGTCACCTTAATTTGGCAGCTGAGCCGCGAGTTCGGCTGAACATTATAGGCGAAATCCAGCATGTCTTCTTCTTTGTCGGAAGGCGCGCCGGCGAGGCCTTTCCAAGCTTCGTCGACGTAAACATGGCAAGTCGCGCAAGCGCAGCCGCCGCCGCATTCGGCCGTGATCTCGGGGATCGCGTTGCGAATCGCGTTTTCCATCACGGTCGTGCCCGGCTCCGCCTCGACCGAGCGGGCCTCCCCAACCGAATCTATGAAGGTAATTTTCACCATGGACCGTGCCGGCTCTCTCGAGTGGAGTTACGCAAACCGCAGGCCGACCCTGCGCCGCGGCGCAGAGGTTCGGGAAGCGGATCACACATGGCCGAACTTCCTGGATCCCGCAAGAGCGCCCAAGAGGCTTATTGAGCCAGGCTGAGCGCCGAGCCAAAGAAGCTATTCGCTTCATCGGGCGGTCAATCCGTTAATTCCGATATTCCCCGAACTTCAACTTGCTCCAGGACAGAGCTTCGCGCCCTTAAGCCCAGTTGACAGGCCAAACGTAAAGCCCCAGCGACCCTGTTTTCTTGCAGACTCCACGTAAATCTTGCAATCATACGCGCAATGCGAGCGCTCAATCTGTAAAGGCGAGCGTCGGGCGCAAAAGGCGCCGAGTTGCCGTCGATGACGGAGACACGGAAAACGCCGTCGATTTTCCGCTGAGCAGGGCCAACCTGCTTAGAATCGGCCGCGGCGAGGGTTGCGTTAACGATGTTTTAAAGACGATGCGCCGCTTGGGTTTGAATCCTTTCATTCAGGTTGTAAAGTAAGATTTGGTTAACGGTTCCGCTTGCGGCCGAGCCGAGTGTACTCGCGTCACGGTGAATGTTCGACGCGAATGAGTTTCAAGAGGCATCCGATGGCGAGCTCCAGGCAGACTCAAGATCCGGCGGCGGCGGCGCTCCTAGCCATCGAGGAGGCGCTGAACCTCCGAGCCGTCGACCAAGGCCCGGACACCGTAGAAGGGATCGCGCCGGCTCCCGGCGACGTGAAATTTCCCGAGGCGCTCGCGTCGGAGACGCGCAAAAAGCCGCGCGACGCCGCGAGCAAGAGCGCGCGCCGAAACTCTTTGATCGAAGACGATCAGCTGCTCGGGCCGATGCGGGGCGCCGCGCGGGCTACTCTTGGCGCTCCGGCGGCGCTGCCCGCCAATGACGACCGTCACACCGTCGGCGAGATTCTCCGCGCCTTCCAGTCCCGCTCCAGCCGGGCCCCGACGATCGCGGCCGCGCTTTGCTCCGGCCTCTGGATCATCCTGACCCTCGGCTATCTTTTGGCCAATCGAGAAGCCCTTTTCGGCGCTCAGAGCGGGCCATTGCTGGCGCCGACGACGCTTTACGCGCTCGCCGTCCTCGGTCCCGTGGTCTTTTTCTTCCTGACGGCGATGATGGTTCGGCGCGCCCAGGAGATGCGACTGACGGCGCGCTCCATGACCGAGGTCGCGATCCGCCTCGCCGAGCCCGAGACGATCGCCACGGAGCAGATCGTCACCTTGTCCCAGGCCATTCGTCGCGAGGTCGCCTCGATGGGCGATGGAATCGAGCGCGCCCTGGCTCGCGCCGGCGAGCTCGAAACCCTGGTCCGGTCGGAGGTGTCAAATCTGGAGCGGTCCTATTCCGACAATGAGCGGCGCATCCGGTCGCTCATCGACGAATTGGCGGCCGAGCGCGAGTCCATCCTCTCCAACGCCGATCGCGTGCGCGGCGCGATCTCGGCGACGCAAGACTCAGTGGCCCGCGATCTCGACTCGGCCTCATCCCGCTTCGCGGAAAGCGTCGGCGAAGCAGCCGGCCGCGTCACGGCTTCGCTCGGCGCGAAAGGCGACGAGATCAAATCGGCCCTCAACCGCGGCCGGGAAGATTTGGTCGGTCAACTGACCGCCCATGGAAGCGAGCTCATCGGCAAGCTGGGCCAGGCTGGCGACGCCGCCAAAACCAGCCTTGCCGCGGCCAGCGACGGCATAGCGCAGACTGTCGTGGAGCGCCTCGCGGATTTCGACGATCGCGTGAAGACCGCCCGCGAAATCCTCGCCGCCGACCTCGGCTCGCGCAGCGACGCGCTGGTCGAGCGGCTCGACGCCGCCAGGACGCAAATTTCCGAGACGATCGCGTCGCGCGGCGACAGCCTCGCGGCCCGCCTCGCCGAAACCAGCGACAGATTGCATGACGTCGTGGCCGTTCAAGGCGAGGTCCTGCACAGCAATCTGAGCGAGCTCAGCGCCCGCTTCGGCGGCCTGGTCGAAGAGCGCGCGGCTTCGGCGCAGGACGCGATCGAACGCTCGACCCAAAGCGCGATCAAGGTTTTCGAAGACGCCGAGACGCGGCTGCAAACGCAATTCGAAAGCCACAGCGGCGAGATTCAGGCGCGCTTCTCGGCCACGGCGGAGGCGACGGCCGCCTCGCTCGCTGGGCATACGGAAGCATTGCACGAACGCGTCGCCCTTTCTGTCGCGGATACGCTCAAGGCCCTGACCGACCATTCCGAGTCGCTGCAACAGCATTTGGATTCGACGGCTCAGGATACGCTCGAAGCCTTCACCTCCCATACGCACGCCCTCAACGAGCATCTCGCCGCGACGCTGAGCGAAACCGTAGCCACCTTGAACGACCATTCGGATCACATGACCGAAAGGCTCGAGACCACGGCGCACGGGTCGATCTCCGCCTTCGCCGATCACGCTGAAGCGCTTCAGTCGCGGCTCGAATCGACGTTGAGCGAGACGCTCGGGGCGCTCACCGGCCATTCGGAGCAGATGAGCGAGCGTCTGGAGACCACCGCGGAGCGCTCCGTCACGGCCTTCACCAGCCAGACCGAGGCCTTGCAATCGCGCCTCGAAACGACGCTCAACCAAACGCTCGGCGCGCTCGACAGCCATTCGAGCCGCATGAGCGAGCGGCTGGAGACCACCGCGGAACGTTCCGTCACGGCCTTCACCAGCCAGACCGAGGCCTTGCAATCGCGCCTCGAAGCGACCCTCAGCCAAACCTTCAGCGCGCTCGACGGCCATTCGAGCGAGATGAGCGAAAAACTGGAGACCACGGCGGAGCGTTCCGTCACAGCCTTCACCAGCCGAGCGGACGCGCTTCAATCGCGGCTAGAAGCAGCGCTCAGCCAAACCTTCAGCGCGCTCGACAGCCATTCGAGCCGCATGAGCGAGCGACTTGAGACGACGGCCCAAGACACAGTCGGCGCCCTCGCCTCCCGGACCGAAGCGCTTCAGTCGCGGCTCGAGACGACATTGAGCCAGACGCTCGGCGCGCTCGACGCCCATGCCAGTCAGATGAGCGAAAGGCTCGAGAGCACGGCGGAGCATTCCGTCGCCGCCTTCGCCGGCCACGCCGAATCGCTGCAGACGCGCCTCGAATCCACGCTGAGCCAGTCTCTCGGCGCGCTCGACAGCCATACGAGCCAAATGAGCGAAAAGCTGGAGAGCACGGCGGAGCTGTCCGTCGCCGCCTTCGCCGGCCACGCCGACGCGCTGCAGGAGCGTCTGGAATCGACATTGAGCCAGTCTCTCGGCGCGCTCACCGGCCATTCCGACCAGATGAGCGAGCGGCTGGAAGAGACGGCGCGCGCAGTCGCCGTTTTCACCGATCGGACCGAAGCTCTGCACGATCAGCTCAATTCGACGGTCGGCGAAACCCTGAGCGCTTTGACCCAGCATTCGGAGCAAATGGGCGCGCGGCTCGAAGCGACGGCGCAGCAATCGGTCGCCGCCGTCTCCGGCCAGGCGGACGCGCTGCAATCGCGCATCACCGCCACGGCCCATGACGTCCTCGGCGCCCTCGCCGGCCATTCCGACGAAGTCGGCGCGCGCCTGGAAGAGATCGCCCAGCGCTCCGTCGCCGCCTTCACAGATCATGTCGCCGAACTCACAGGCCGCCTACACGGGACGCTCGAAGCGACGGTTTCCACACTCACGAGCCATTCCGACCATCTGAGCGAACGCGTCGACGCGGCGGCGCAGCATTCGATCGCGGCTCTTTCCGGCCATGTCGAGACACTGCAATCGCGCCTCGCCTCAACGCTCGGGGAAACGCTCGGCGTCTTGTCCGGCTATTCGGAGCAGATGAGCGAAAGGCTCGACGAAACGGGACGCGACTCCGCCGCCGCCTTCGCCGTCGCCGCCGAGTCCCTGCGCGAGCAATTCGCCTCCGTTCTCGGCGAGGCCTTCGACGGCCTGTCGAGCCGCGCCGGCGAGATCAGCGCCGAGCTCGCGGCGAAAACGCAGGAGGTGGTCGCTTCCTTCGCCGACCATGCCGGCGCACTCACGGAAAGCTTCGACGCCACCGCCCAGCAGGCGATCTCGTCGATCGGCTATCATGCGAACGACCTCAACGAGCGGTTCGCCGACACGGCCAATGAGGCGATCAACGCAATCGCGACCCATAGCGAGCGCGTCAACGAGGCTCTCTCGGAGCGCTTGCTACATTTCGAGGACGCCTTCGTCGGACAGGGCGGCGCTTTCGCGAATTCGATCGGCGAGCACGCCGAACGCTTCAACGCCACCCTCGCGGACCGTCTCGGCGCCATCGAGGCCACGATCACGGTCCATGGCGGCGAACTCACCGACCGGCTCGCGCTCCGCGCGCAGGAGGCGGCGGAAGTCCTCGAAACGCAAATCGGCGCCTTCGAGACGCGCGCAGCGAGCAAGACGCAGCAGGTCAGCGAGGTTCTGGAGACGCTCGTCGCCCGAGTCGATCAGGATCTCGACGCGCGCGCGAAATCGCTCAACGAAGCGCTGGGCGAACGCGCCGTGGACATCGCCAATGCGCTCGGCGACGGCGGCAGAAACGTCATCCACGCCCTCGATGAGAAAGCGCAGGAAATCGGCTCGATCCTGTCGACGCGCTCGACGGCGCTCGCCGAGACGCTCGCCGCCAAGGCCGACGAGATCAACGCGACCCTGGGCGACCAGGCGACAACCATCGCCGGCACGCTCGACGGGCGCATCGCCCAATTCGAAGAACGCGTCGTCGGCCGCCTCGACGCCGTTTCAGACGAGCTCGACGCCCGCGGGCGCACGGTCGCCGAAAATATCGCCGCGAGGACCAGCGAGATCGATCAGACCCTCGGCCTCCACGTCAACAATATCAATGCGGCGCTCGATCGCGAATCCGGCGAGATCGGCGGATTGCTCGCGGGACGCGCCGATGAGATTAAGGACAATTTGGCTCAGGCGATCGAGGACCTCGACACGACGCTCGCCCTGCGCGCCGAACAGATCGGCGAGGGGCTCGTCACGCGCGTCAACGAGATCAGCGTCGCTCTGGCGACAAGGCTTTCGGAGCTCGACGGAGCGATCAACGGACGCGGCCAGCAATTGCAGGTCGCGCTCGCCGAGCGCTCGGGCGATTTGCGCGAGCTTTTCGAGACCCAGGGCTGGAGCCTCATCGCGCAGCTGTCCGATCGCGGCGGCGAGATCGCGCGGGAGCTCGCCAGCGTCGGGGAGATGGTGACGCAGACGCTGGAAGGGCGTGGCTCCGCCATTGTCGAGCATCTCGGCCAAAAGCAGGTCGAGCTCGCAGCCGCCATCGATCAATCGACGGAACATCTGCGTCACGCGGTCGATGCGGGCGCCACAGCCTCCGTCGCGGCTCTCGTCGAGGCCAATCAACGCCTCAAGACGGAAATGACGGACATCGTCGACCGCCTCAGCGACAGCTCCACGTCGCTGCGCGACGCCATCGTCGCGGCCGGGGCCAATTTCACCACGGTCGAGCATTCCTTGAGCGACCGAATGGACGATTTCCGCACGCTGCTCGGCAATGTCACCAATGAAGTCGAGCAGTTCAATCGAAGCGCGGGTCAAACGCTGGGCGAAGCCGGCGGGCTCGCCGAGACCATCGCGCGACATCGAGATTCTCTCGCGGCCGCGGCGGGCGAGCTTATCCGTTCGCAAAACGAGCTGAACCAGGCGCTCGACGGACGCCGCGCCTCGCTCGAAACGCTGCTCCGGGACGTCAAGGAACGCCGCGACGAGTTCGAGCATGTGATGGTTTCCTTCGCCTCGCTCGTCGGCGAGTCCTTCGATCGGGCGGAAGGGCGCGCGCGCGACATCGTCTCCGTTTTGGCGGAGACCTCGGCGACCGCAGGCGGCGCGATTGATCAGCAATTCGCCGAAATCCGCGCCAATATCGCGCAAGAGCGCGAGCGTGTGACCAGCGCGCTGCGGGCCGCAAGCGCGCAGGCAAGCAGCGAACTCGAAACGATCTTTGGTCAGACGACCGAGCGCTTCCAAACCGCCACCACGGATTTGCGTGAGATGGCGCGCAAGATCCAGCATGAGCTGGAAGCCACCCGCGAAGCCCTGCGCGCCAACACGGCCGACCTCCCTCAGGAGACGGCCCAGCAAGCCGCCGCCATGCGCCGCGTCGTGGCCGATCAGATCAAGGCGCTCGAGGAATTGAGCGAGATCGTCACCCGTTCCGGACGGGCCTTCGACGTCTCCTCCCCGGCCTCCACAGGCGGCGAACGCGCGGCAGTCACGCCGCCGCCGCGCCGCGTCGAGCCGCCGAAGGCCCCAGAGGCGCCCCGCGCGGCCGAACCGGCTCAGGCCGACCCGCGTCTGCGGACGGCGGCGCGCGCGCCGAGCAGCCAAGCCCCGCAAAAGGGCGGCTGGCTCTCCGACCTTCTCGCCCGCGCGTCGACCGATGAGCCGGCCGAGAGCCCGAGAGCGCCCGCCAAAAGCCAGCAACCGGCTCAGCCTCTCGAGCCGCTGTCGCTCGACGTCGCCCGGCTGATCGACCATGACGCGGCGGCCGACGCCTGGGAGCGCTATCGTCGCGGCGAAGCCGGCGCGTTTTCGAAGCGGATCTATATCGGCCGCGGCCCGCAGACTTTTGACGAGGTCCGGCGGCGCTATCGGGTCGATCCCGAGTTCCGCGCGACCGTCGAGCGCTATGTGCAAGAGTTCGAGCGGCTTTTGTCCGAGGTCGGCCGCGATCATCCAGACGATTCAGCGGCGCGCGCCTATCTCGCATCGGAAACCGGCAAGGTTTATACGATGCTCGCCCATGCGGCGGGGCGGCTCGGCTGAAGCAGCGGACGCTGGATCTAGGCTTGGACCCAATTGCCGAGGCCGCCGCTTCGCAGGTTTCTCGAGGCGGCGCCCCAGGCTGCTCTGCTTTGCTGCGGATGTCGGCATTTCAGAAAGCGGTCTAGCGGGACCGGCGTACAGTCCGCAGCTTTCCCGAGGGCGTTCACCTCTGGGCCATCCCGTACTTTGATCGACCGCCGACGCCACTGGCGTTGAGGAGGAGCGTCTCGCCAGTCGCTTATTCGCGTCGAGGCTGGCGCCCGCGGATGCGTCACGACTCCGCCATTTGTTGCATTTTTAGCACAGTCGCCGCGAGACCTCTTTAGGCGTGCATTTTCCCTGTCGTACGCTCCCCTGCCCTCCGTCTTCCCAAACAAGGGACGCGCCCGCCCAAACGGCGGCGCCTTGCGACCGATCCGCGTTTCGGCGCACTAAGTTTAGGGGGAACCAAGATGAACAACGATGAACGCGCATCTTCTGCGAGGCACGCCGCCCTAGTCGGAACAACAAAAGCGCTTCGGAAAAGCGGCCTTTCAGCCTCAATTCTTGCAAGCCTCGCCTTAGGCGTCTCGACCTTCGCCTTGCGCGCGGCGGCGCAGGAGGCCCACGCCGGCGCGGACGTCGCCTTGCAGCCGATCGATGTCTCGGGAGGAACTCCGGCAAGCGCTGGTAGCGGAGAGGGCGCGGGCGCGCCCGGATGGCAAAGCCCGTCCGAGAAAATGGGCTATAGCGCGCCGCCTATCCTGACCACGACCACTAAGATCAACGTGCCGACTTTCGATCTGCCCATCGCGGTGCAATCCGTGCCCGAGCAGGTCATCGTCGACCAGAACGCCATAACCATACAAGACGCGCTCCAGAACGTCAGCGGCGTGCAGTCGAACAATAACAATATCGAAGGCTATGTCTTCAACATACGCGGCTTCAACAGCTTCAACGTGCTCCGCGACGGATTGCTGATCGGCGTCGCCATCCCGCAAGCCTATGACACCGCCAATCTGCAAAGCGTCGATGTTCTTAAGGGTCCGGCGTCATTCATCTTCGGCCGCGCCGATCCCGGCGGCGTCATTAATATGGTGACGAAAAAGCCTCTCGATACGCCCTATTACAGCGTCGAGCAGCAGATGGGCTCGTTCAACATGCTGCGCTCGGTATGGGATTTGACCGGCCCTGCGCAGATCCAAGGCATCACGGAGGGAGCCGTCAGCTACCGGTTTAGCGGCGCATATCAGGACGGCGGCCAATGGGTGGATTTCACCAACACCCGGAAACTTCTGCTGAGCCCGGCCATCACCTTCAAGCTCACGCCCTCGACAATACTCACCGTCGAGGGGCAATATACCCGCGAGGATGGCCGCAGCGATGTCGGCCAGCCGGCGCTCGGCGCCTATCCGGCCAATATTCCCGTCACCCGCTCCTTCCTCGAACCCAATGAGCCCTTGGACACGGTGCGTAGCTCGCTGATCAGCTACAATCTCCGACATGAGATCAATAATGATTGGGCGATCACCAATCGATTCCTCGCGGCGCGCGGCGTGATCGAAAAGACCGACATGACCGCCAATGATATGAGCACGACCTCTTGGTTCACCCTCGACCAAGGCGTCACCTATCAGAAATTGACGGGGACCAACTATTCGGCCAATCTCGACCTGACCGGCAAATTTTTCGTCGCCGGCTCCCGACATGACATCTTGATTGGAACTGACTATTTCTATCAATACTACAATTACGTACTATCCGGCGACGGGAACTATCCGATCAATATCTATAATCCGACTTATGGAACCGTGCCCTATTACGCTTTCGCCACCGCCGCCGCCAAGGCGTGGACCAACACGGCAGGCTTCACCATGTTCTCCTGCAGTCAGCAAAGGGACCTTGGCGTCTACGGACAAGATTCAATCACGCTCTTCGACAATCTCCATATCTTGATTGGCGGCCGCTACGATCTGGCCGACGTGCGGTCAGGGAATTCCACTAATTACAACGGCTCGGCGACTTTCGGCGAGGCTTATGAAAGATTCAATACAAACCCGCTACAGCACAATCAATTCCTCAGCCCGCGCTACGGCGTGAACTACCAGCCTGTGCCATGGATCGCCTTCTATGGCAGCTACACAAAATCCTTCGGTCAACCCAATGGCATATCCGACAATAATGAGCCGCTTCCACCGGAGATCGCCGAAGGATGGGAAGGCGGCGTCAAGACCGAGCTGCTCGACAAAAGGCTGACGACCACGCTCGCCTTTTTCACCATCACGAAATCGAATGTCCTCACGCCCGTCGATCCCAATGATCCGTACTCGCCGTCGCGCCCGATCGGCCTGGTCCGCAGCCAGGGCGTCGAACTCGACGCGCTTGGAAAGCTCACCGGCGAGCTCAGCGTCATCGGGAGCTATTCGCATATCGACGCAAAAGTGATCAAGGACAATGGGGGCCTGCTTGGACATACGCCGGCCAGCGTCGCGCCGAATTCGGGCAGCGTGTTTCTCGCCTATGAATTCGCGCCAGACAATATCCTTCACGGATGGCGCGCCGGCGGCGGCGTTTACGCCGTGGGACAAAGATGGGGAGACGACCAGAACGATTTCGTCCTACCAGCCTACGCCCGTCTAGACGCATTCGCCGCCTACAAGGCGACATTCGGCCCGACTCGCTGGACCGGCCAGATCAACATTCAAAATATAGCCAACACGACCTATTACACAGGCACGGACTTTTGGTACAATAACTCCCCGAGATTTGGAATTCACACTGGCGCGCCGCGGGCGATCACCGTGTCGCTCAAAGTGGAATATTAGGCGTGGCCCGACGCGTCCTTCTCCTGCTTCATCGCTGGGCGGGCCTAGCGATGACCTTGTTTCTGGTCATCGTCGGCCTAACCGGCAGCCTGCTCGCCTTCAACAGCGAGCTTGAGCGGCTCATCAGCCCGCAATTCTACGCGGCGGAGCGTCCGGACGCGCCCATGCTCGATCTGGCGACGCTTGCCGAACGCGCTGAAGCCCTCGCGCCGATGGCGCGCGCGCGAAGCGTGTCGCTTGCGGAGCCCGGCCAGGCCATGGTCTGGATGATCCCGCGCGCCGATCCAACAGGGGCCGAGCCCAAAGAACTGGGGTTCAACCAGCTTTTCCTGGATCCATGGACCGGCGCCGAACTGGGCCGACGCAGCTGGGCCGAGCTGTCGGAAGGTTGGACCAACCTGATGCCGTTCATCTACAAGCTGCATTTCGAGCTTGCGCTCGGCATGCCCGGCGTCTGGATCCTTGGGGTAGTGGCCCTTGTCTGGACGATTGATTGCTTCGTCGGCTTCTATCTCACGCTTCCAGCCGGCGGCGCGCTGTTTTGGCGGCGGTGGGGCCCGGCGTGGCTGATCCGCTTTCGCGGCGGCGCCTTTCGCCTCAATTTCGATCTGCACCGCGCGGGCGGACTATGGCTCTGGGCCGCCCTGCTCGTCTTCGCCTGGTCCAGCGTCTACATGAACCTATGGGACACGGTCTACACCTGGACCACAAAAGCCGCGCTCGACTACAGGCCGGTATGGGCAGAGCTACAAGACGCACCGAAGCCCTTGGAAAACCCGCGCCTCGGCTGGCGCGCCGCGCTAGCGGCTGGCGAAGGCCTGATGGCCGAGGAGGCGCAAAAACGCGGATTCGTCGTCGAACGGCCGTTCAGCCTCTCTTATGACGCGGGAAAAGGCGTTTACGTCTTTGAGGTCCGAAGCAGCCTCGACATCCGGGACAAGACCGGCCAGACGCAGATCTATCTCGACGGCGACACAGCCGCCTTGCGTCTCGTCGCGCTTCCAACTGGACAATATAGCGGCAATACAGTCACGAGCTGGCTCGCTGGGCTGCATATGGCGGCTGTCTTCGGCCTGCCCTGGCGCATTTTCGTTTGCGCGCTCGGGCTGGCGGTCGTCATGCTGTCCGTCACCGGCGTCTATATATGGCTCAAGAAACGACGCGCGCGCAGGCGCTCGGCGTCGCGCCGCGTCGTCGTGAAGCCGGCGGCGCGCGCTATATTTCCACCTTTTCGCCTGCCTTGGCCCAGCCGTCGAAGCCGCCTGGATAATGCGCCGTGACGTCGCCGCGGCCCGCCGCCTGCGCGAGCTCCAACGCTTTCAGCGAACGTCCGCCGGCGCGGCAGGAGAGGACCACACGCTTGCCGGGCTCTTTCGGCAAAATCGTGGGATCGAATTTTTGCAAAGGATTGAGCGTCGCGCCGGGAATGCGGCCGGCGGCGAATTCATTGGGCTCACGCACGTCGACGAGCAAGATAGAGCCGTCAGCGAGGCCCTGCTTCAATTCGTCGATCGTCACATTTTCAACTTTAGCAGCCATGCCTGAAAGTCCTGTTTTGATGAAGCTCGCGCCGGTTCAAGGCACGCAATCGCCATGCCTTTCTAGCCCGCTCCCCGGTAAAATCCATGGCTCATATGACAATTCTTCGGCAATTTACGCCGGGTCGCGGCTTCGCGCGACGGCGATCGCTTCGGCGGCCGAAAGATCGCTGGGTTCATTCGCATTGAAGAACGGATCGACGGGCGCGGCTGGCCAATCGGCGATGGCGAGGCGATAACGCGCAGTGAAGCGGTCAATCTTGCGCAGGTCTTCCTCGACCAGAGCCCGTCTCAAATCGGCTCTGAGCGAAACCGGCCAGAGCGCGACGACCGGATGGGCGACGCCGCCTGAACTCGCGCAGGCGATGTCCGCGCCCTCGCGCGCCCGCGCCTCGGCGAGTCGGGCGACGAGATCGCCGGGCAAAAATGGCGTGTCGGTCGGCGCGCTCAACCCATAAGCCACGTCTGGACGCTGCGCGGCGATCCAGTCAAGCCCGGCGAGAATCCCCGCGAGCGGGCCTTTGAACCCAGGCAGGTCGTCGGGAACGATCCGCAGGCCAAAATCCGCGAGCCGCGCCGGATCGCCATTGGCGTTGAGGACGAGCCCCGCACATTGCGGCGCCAGCGCCTCGATGACGCGGGCGAGAATGGTCTCGCCGCCGACCGTTCGCAAAGCCTTGTCGCCGCCACCCATGCGTCGCGCGAGTCCGCCGGCAAGCAATATGCCGATACAGGGCTCAATCATCGGCGCTGGCGCCTTTACGATGGGCGCGAGCGGATTCCTCGGCGACGTAGGCGAGATCCTGATCGAACACGATGCGCTCCTCGCCGGAAAGCGCGACGAAGCGCTTTCCGCGCGCGCGGCCGATCAAGGTCAATCCGGTCCGGCGCGCCAGCTCGACGCCGGAGGCGGTGAAGCCGGAGCGCGAGACGAGCACCGGAATGCCCATGCGCACCGTCTTGATGACCATTTCCGAAGTCAGCCGCCCTGTGGTGTAGAAGATCTTATTGGCGGGATCGATCTTGTTGACGAACATCCAGCCGGCGATCTTATCGACGGCGTTATGGCGCCCGACATCCTCCATATAGACCAGGGGACGGTCCGCCTCGCAGAGCACGCAGCCATGAATGGCCCCCGCCTCGAGATAGAGCGAGGGCGTCAGATTGATCACATGGGTCAGGCGATAGAGCCAGGAGGTGCGAATCTGCGCCGCCGGCAGCTTCACCTCCTCGATCGCCTCCATCAAATCGCCAAAGGTCGTGCCTTGCGCGCAGCCCGAGGTGAGCGTGCGCTTGCGCATCTTGTCTTCGTAATCCGTTCGTCGCGTCGTGCGCACGACGACGACGTCGAGCTCCTCGTCGAAATCGGCGCCAGTGACTTCATCATCAGGCCGCAACATCATCTGGTTCAGGAGATAGCCGACGCCGAGCAGGCCCGGATGATCGCCGATGGTCATCATCGTGACGATCTCCTGCGCGTTGAGATAGAGCGTCAGCGGCTTTTCCGAGACGACGCGCGTCCTGACCCGCGCGCCGGTCTGGTCGACGCCCTCGACCTCGCAGCTCAGCCGAGGATCCGCCGGATCAGGGCGAATGACATAGCTCGAAAAGACGTCGGCTTCCGCTAGCTCGGCCATATCGTCGGCGCCCTCTCTCAGAACGGGACGCGAAAAAGTCGAACCCAGCTTTTCGCGTAAAACCCCGCTCTCATTTCAGGACCCGACCGCTTGCTCTCGGCTGTTTCCCTCCAACAGCAAGCGATTCAGGCAGAGGCGGAAGGATCTTATTCCGCCGCTTCACGCGCTTCTGCGCGCGTCACCCTGACCGCGCAGAACTTGAACTCGGGGATTTTGCCGAATGGGTCCAAGGCCGGGTTGGTCAAAAGATTCGCCGCCGCCTCGGCGTAGCAGAAGGGCATGAAGACGAAATTCTCCGGCACGTCGCGATCCGAGCGGACCTTGATCTCGACGGCGCCGCGCCGCGTCTCGAGCCGGATGAAATCGCCGGGCCAGAGATTGAGCCGGCGCAGGTCCTTCGGCGACAGAAAGGCGACCGCCTCAGGCTCCAATGTGTCGAGCACATTGGCGCGCCGCGTCATCGAGCCCGTGTGCCAATGCTCGAGAAGCCGGCCGGTCGAAAGCACCATCGGATATTCGTCGTCCGGCAATTCGTCGGGCGGGACGACATTGGCGGGGACGATCTTGCCGCGCCCGGATTCAGTCGGAAAGCCGGTGGTGAAAATGATCTCATTGCCGGGCGCGTCCGCCGAATCCGCCGGATAGGTGACGGCGCCTTCGCGCTCCACACGCTCCCAGCTGATATTGGCGAGCGACGGCATGAGGCTCGCCATTTCAGTGTAGACCTCGGCGGGCCCTGGATAATTCCAATTGAGGCCCATGCGTTTGGCGATCTCCTGAATGATCCAGAGATCTTGGCGCGCGTCGCCGGGCGGCGACACGACCGGGCGGCCCATTTGCACCCGGCGGTCGGTGTTGGTGAAGGTGCCGAGCTTCTCGGCAAAGGCGGAAGCCGGCAGGATCACGTCGGCATGGAAGGCCGTCTCGGTGACGAAGAGATCCTGCACGACAAGATGATCGAGCTTGGCGAGCGCTTGCCTCGCATGCTGCAAATCGGGGTCCGACATGGCCGGATTCTCGCCCTCGACATACATGCCCGTGATCTCGCCGGCGTGGATCGCGTTCATGATCTCGACTACGGTCAGGCCGCGCTGCGGATCAATCTCCTGGCCCCAGACCTGCTCGAAAGCCTCGCGCAGATCTGTTCTCCCGACCGGCTGATAATCGGGCAGGAACATTGGGATGAGGCCGGCGTCCGAAGCGCCTTGCACATTGTTCTGGCCGCGCAGCGGATGCAGCCCCGTGCCAGGCCGCCCGATCTGGCCGGTGACGAGGGCGAGCGCGATCAGGCAGCGCGAATTATCCGTTCCATGGATGTGCTGGCTGATGCCCATGCCCCAGAAGATGATCGAGGATTTGGCCTTGGCGTAGAGGCGCGCGACCTCGCGCAGGGTCTCGGCCGGGATTCCGCAGATCGGGGCCATTTTCTCCGGCGTGAAATCAACGATGCGCGCCTTCAGCTCCTCGAAGCCTTCGGTGTAGCCGGCGATATATTGCTCGTCGGTGAGCCCCTCAGTGATGATTGTGTTCAACATCGCATTCAGCATGGCGACGTCGCTGCCCGGCTTGAAGGCGAGATGCTTATAGGCGTGGCGCGACAAGGTCTGCCCGCGCGGATCCATGACGATGAGCTTCGCGCCCTTCTGCGCCGCATTCTTGATGAAGGTCGCGGCGACCGGATGATTGACGGTCGGATTGGCGCCGATGACGATGATGACCTCGGCTTCGAGCGCCGCCGAGAAGGGCGCCGAGACCGCGCCGGAGTTCAGCCCCTCCATTAAGGCCGCGACCGACGAGGCGTGGCACAGCCTGGTGCAATGATCGACATTGTTGGAGCCGAAGCCGGTGCGGACCAGCTTTTGGAACAGATAGGCTTCCTCGTTCGAGCCCTTGGCCGAGCCAAAGCCCGCCAGTGCCTTCACGCCTTTCTCGTCCCTGATCTTGACGAGCCCCTTGGCGGCGACGTCGAGCGCCTCCTCCCAAGTGGCCTCGCGGAAATGGGTGAAAGGATTGGCCGGATCGACTTGATCGTTCGAATCCTTCTTCGCATTGGGCAGGCGGATGAGCGGCTTCGTCAGGCGGTGGGGATGGTGAATATAATCGAAGCCGAAGCGACCCTTGACGCAAAGGCGGTTTTGGTTCGCGGGACCATTGCGGCCTTCGGCGTAAATGATCTGCTCGTCCTTGACCTGGTAGCTCACCTGGCAGCCGACGCCGCAGAAGGGGCAAAGCGAATCGACGCTCCGGTCCGCATAGACGGTGCGGGTCTGATGCTCGTCGAGCAGCGCCGAAGGCATGAGCGCGCCAGTCGGGCAGGCCTGCACGCATTCGCCGCAGGCGACGCAGGAGGATTCGCCCATGGGATCGTCGAGATCGAAGACGATCTTGGCGTCATGATTGCGGTAGGCCATGCCGATGACGTCATTGACCTGCACTTCGCGGCAGCCGCGCATGCAGAGGCCGCATTGGATGCAGGCGTCGAGATTGACCCGCATCGCCGGATGGCTCGCGTCGCCGATCCAGCGCGCGGCGGCGGGAAAGCGGCTCGCGTGGACCTCGACCTTGTCAGCCCAATGCCAAAATTTCGAATCCGGATCATGCGAGGTCGCCCGCGCCGGCTGGTCTGCGACCAGAAGCTCGATGACCATTTTCCGCGCCTTGGCGGCGCGCTCGCTGGCCGTCTTCACCTTCATGCCGATGCTCGGCGTGCGCTTGCAGGAAGCGGCGAGCACCCGCTCGCCCTCAATCTCGACCATGCAGGCGCGGCAATTGCCGTCGGCGCGATAACCGGGCTCCGGCGAGTAGCACAGATGCGGGATGTCGGTCCCCATCCGCTGGGCGACCTGCCAAATCGTTTCGCCCGGCGCGGCCTCGGCTTGCCGTCCGTCGAGCTCGAAGCTGATCTTATCGGTCATTCCGCTGCTCCCTTGGGCGCGAATTCTTCAGGAAAGAATTTGATGACGGTCATCAAAGGATTGGAGGCGGCCTGCCCCAACCCGCAAATCGAGGCGTCGCGCATGGTCTGGCTCAACTCGCCGAGCAAGTCTTGATCCCACTCCTGCGCCTCCATAAGGGCGGCCGCCTTTTGCGTGCCGACGCGGCAGGGCGTGCATTGACCGCAGCTCTCATCCTCGAAGAAACGCATGAGGTTGAGCGCCGCGGATTTTATGTCGTCTTGTTGCGAGAGCACGATGACGGCGGCCGAGCCGATGAAGCAGCCGTATTTTTCCAGCGTGCCGAAATCGAGCGGAATATCGTCCATCGAAGCCGGCAAGATGCCGCCCGACGCTCCTCCGGGCAGATAGGCGCGGAATTCATGGCCCTCCGCCATGCCGCCGCAATATTCCTCGATCAGCTCGCGGATCGTGACCCCGGCGGGCGCGAGCTTCACGCCCGGCGACTTGACCCGACCTGAAACGGAATAGCTGCGCAGCCCATGGCGATCGTTGCGGCCCTGGCGCGTCCACCACTCGGCGCCCTTCTCGACAATGTCGCGCACCCAGAACAAGGTCTCGACATTGTTGATGAGCGTGGCGCGGCCGAAGAGCCCGACCTGGAACGGAAACGGCGGCTTGTGGCGCGGCAGGCCGCGCTTGCCCTCGAGGCTCTCGAGCATCGAGGATTCCTCGCCGCAAATATACGCGCCCGCGCCGCGCCGCAGATGGATTATCGGGTCGCCCGGAGGCAATTTAGCGATCTCGCGAAGCAGAATCTCCCGCGCCGCCGGATATTCGTCGCGCAGATAAATATAGATCTCCGGCGCCTCGACCACATGCGCACCGATCAGCGCGCCTTCGAGGAAGCGATGCGGATCGGATTCGAGATAGAAGCGATCCTTGAACGTTCCGGGCTCGCCTTCGTCGCCATTGACCGCCATGAGGCGGGGGCCCGGCTCGCCGAGCACCGAACGCCATTTGCGCGCGGTCGGAAAGCCCGCGCCGCCCAGGCCGCGCAAGCTCGCGCCGTCGAGCGCCTGCAATAGGCTTTCGCTGGTCAAGGCTCCGGACCGGAGCCGTTCGAGAAGCTTGTAGCCGCCTTTGGCGACGTAAGCCTCATAGTCGACATACTCGGGGATATGCAGATGCGTTTCACCCTGCTCCACCGCGGCGATGACGCGCTCAGGCGTCGCATGATCGACGAAATGATGCCCGACCTCAGCGACCGGGGCCGTGTCGCAGCGCCCGACGCAAGGAGCGCGCACGACGCGGACATGAGGACCGGCGCCCGAACGCACCGCATGAAGCAGCTTTTCGGCGCCGAAGAGAGCGCAGCTCAGGGAATCGCAGACGCGAATGGTCAGCGGCGGAACCGGCGGATCGTTTTCCTTCACGACGTCGAAATGGGCGTAGAAGGTCGCGGTCTCGAAGACCTCCGCCAGAGAAAGCTTCATCGCATCGGCGAGCGCGCCGAGATGAGCCGCGGAAATCTGGTGATATTTGTCTTGAATCAGATGGAGATGCTCGATCAAAAGATCGCGCTGGCGGGAGCGGTCGCCGAGGAGCGCCTCGATCTCCTCTTGCGCGATCGGATCGACCTGGCGGCCCTTCGGGATTGATTTGGCCCGCCTGACTCCCTCTCCCGGATGGTCGAAACGACGAACGATTTGATGATTGGCGCCTGCCATGCGGGGTTGTTTCCTTACCCAAAGACCTGAAGCCAAGGCTTCCATTTTGTCTTGTTAGTTTCAAGCAGACATATAGACAAGGCCGCCCCCGGTCTCAAGCAAAAGGCCGGCCAGCGAATTAAAACCGATACCAAAGCCCTGCAAAAGGCCCCAATTCACGGCCCGCGTTGACGCCCGCCACAGTTACGAACCCGCCCAATTGCACCGACCATTGCGGCGAAAGATCATAGACTAGGCTCGGCTGCAGCTTGTGCCAGGAGCCGTGCTTGAAGCCGCCGCCAGAACCTTTCGAAATCGAGCTGAAACTTTGCAGCAAGCCCAAAAGCTGCGGGAGCGGACGAAGGCCGAGCGTTAGATCCAAGCGATATTCTCCGGGCTGATTTTGGGCGTAGACCCGATAACCCGTCTGCACTTCGGCGAAGGCTGGGAGCCCCGCAAGGTCGAACGTGCGTCCGAGCATCAGCCGCAAGTCGAGGCCGCCCGCCCGCTTGGGCTGGGACGGCGCGAGCGTGTCGTTGAGCGAGGCGCCGGGGGTGCGCAGGCTCGCCTGAGCGGAGAAGGCCCAATTGTCTGAATGATAGAGGCCAAACCGCGCGCCGATCTCGCTTTCGCCGAGTCCGGCGTAAGACGCCGCGGGCGGCGGCTGTTTGATTTGGTCATAGGCCGGCGCGGCGATCACGGTCAGCCAATCGTTCACGCCATATTCGAGATAGGCTCCGAGCTCGAACTTGTCATAAGATGGAACAGGAATAAGCTTGCCTCGCGCGTCAAAGGCGCGGGTCGAGCCGGAGAAGGCCGTCGAGGCGATGATTTGCCCTTCCCCCGGCGGCATCAGCCACGCACCGGCAGAGGCTGCCTTTACGCCGGCGAAAGCCGCAATCAAGACGCAAGTGCAAAGCCGGGCGAGACGCAAGACACGCAACGAAACGCCCTTCCCACGCGATCAAGCGAAGCGGCGCGATCGACGCCGCGGCCATTGCGCCGCCAACGTCACGTTCTAGCCATAGTCCGCGACAACAGGCTTCGAATCAATGACATGATAAATATTAAAAATGATTGAGCCATATATGCCACACGGACCATCCGTTCGGCTTCGGAAGGCTTGACAGTCAGGCGCCAAACGCTCAAATCGATCTGCGGGGCAAATCCCCGACTTTCGGCGAGCCTCTTGATTTTACAGCTTTTTCTGATCTCCGCTCCGCCTCACCCCGGCCAGTCAGGCCGGCTGCAAGGATAAGCCCGACATTGCCGAGACTCATTCGAGGCCTAGCCGATCTCGCCGACGGCTATGACGTGATTTTGTGCGACATCTGGGGCGTCCTCCACAATGGCGCATCCTATTTCACAGCGGCCGCCGAGGCGCTGCGCCGCTTTCGCGCAAAGGGAGGCGCCGTCGCGCTCATCACCAATGCGCCGAACCCCAGCCGCCTTGTGCGAACCTATCTCGATGCGCTCGGCGTCCCGCCAGAGGCCTATGACGCCGTGATCTCATCGGGCGACGTCGCCGTCGGCCTGCTCATCGAGCGCGCTGGAACGCCGGTCTGCCATATTGGTCCCGCCTCCGAGACAGCCCTTTTCGACGAGGTTCTCGCAACGACCGGGCAAAGGCCGCGCATCGCCCCGCTCGAAGAAGCCGGAATCGTTCTCTGCACAGGCCTCGTCGATCCTGCGCGCGAGGCGCCTGCGGACTATGACGCACGGCTCGCGCTGATGCAGGCCCGCGGCCTCGACTTTATTTGCGCCAACCCGGACATCGTTGTCCAAAACGGCGACGCCCTGATCTATTGCGCGGGCGCGATCGCCGAGCGTTATGCCGCAATCGGCGGCAGGGTTATACAAGCGGGCAAGCCCCATGCGCCAATTTACGAGCGGGCGCTCGCGCGAGCCAAGGACCTTCGCGGCGGCGCGCTCGACCGCGCCCGCGTGCTGGCGATCGGCGACGCCATGCGGACCGACATCAAAGGCGCCTGCGACCAGGGACTGGACAGCCTTTTCGTAACTGCCGGAATTCATCGCCAGGAGCTGCATGGCGGGGCAGCCGACGCCGCTCTCGACGCGGCGGCCTTACGGCAGTTCACTGCCGCCGCGGGCTTTGCTCCGAACGCGGCGATCGCCGAACTCGCTTGGTAGCGAATGCATTCGGACGCGAAATCGCCCGAGAAAAATCGACGCCGGGCCGAGCGACGCGACGAGCGCTAGCCCTTGGAAAAGAGCCGCGCGATGCTTGACGCGACGCGCCCGCCGAGGCAGTTTCCCGCCCGATCTTCCCCTTAAAGCGCGCTCCGATCAGACGGAATCGTCCAATCGACAATAACGCGCTTCAGATCAACAAGTTGGAGCATGTTCTCGTGAGACGTCGGATATTCCGACGCCTAAATGCCGAAAAGCCGAGTAACTTTTTCGGAACATGCTCTAAAGGCGCCGCGGCCCTCTAGTCGCCACAGGTCACAGGTTCCATTGGCCGATCCATCCTCGACCGACGCATTCATCCTCGCCATCGATCCAGCGACGCCGCCGAAGGGCCTCGCCGGGGCCGTCGTCGCCATTGGCAATTTCGACGGCGTCCATCGCGGCCACCGGACGGTCGTCGCCCGGGCCGAGGCGCTGGCGCATCGCCTCGGGCGGCCTTGCGCCGTCCTCACCTTCGAGCCGCATCCGAGCGATTTCTTTCGCGGCCCGAACACGATCTTCCGCCTCACCCCTCCCGCCGCCAAAGCCAAGGCGTTCCGGCGCCTGGGCCTCGACGGCATGATCGTCATCAGCTTCGACGCGGCCCTGGCGCGGCTTTCGGCCGAGGATTTCGTCGCCGAGATCCTGGTTCGTCGCCTCGCCGTGGGCGCGGTCGTCGCCGGCTATGATTTCCATTTTGGCGCGGGACGCGCCGGCACGCCCGCCTTCCTGAAAGAGGCCGGCGCGAAACATGGCTTCGAGGTCGAGATCGTGGAGCGGGTCCCGGCCGCCCCCGGCGCGCCCGACGAGGCCGCCTCCTCGACAGCCACCCGGGCCGCGCTCGAAGCTGGCGACGTCGAAGGCGCGGCGCGCCGACTCGGGCGGCCCTATTCGATCATCGGCGCCGTGGTCGAAGGCCAAAAGCTCGGCCGCACGATCGGCTTTCCGACCGCCAATCTCAGGCCCGACCCGAGCTGCCGCCTGCGTCACGGCGTCTATGCGGTTAGGGTCGAGGCGGATGGAGAGCTGCATGACGGCGTCGCCAATTACGGACGAAGGCCGACAGTCGACGACGGCCCTCCCCTGCTCGAAGCCTTTCTCTTCGATTTTTCGGGCGATCTTTACGGCCGGACGATCGAAGTCTTTTTCTTCGGCTGGATTAGGGGCGAGACAAAATTCGCTTCAGTCGAGGCGCTCGCCGCGCAAATCAAGCAGGACCTCCTGAAGGCGCGGGAAATACTCGCCGTTTCGCCGAGCGGCGCGCCGGGCGCGTGAATGAAGCTTGAATTTGCGAGAGATTCGCTTTAAGTTTCCAATCAGTTCTTGATGTGAGACGCTCAGGTGTCCATCCGCTCCGACATGCCGAAGAGAATCGACGCTGGGCGACGCCCCGCGCGCGGCGGAGCTTTGCGCCTTCTTGGTTTGCTTCTGCTTATCCGCCCCTGAGGGCCGGCCGGGCTACGCCTGGGCGCTCAGGGGATGACGCAAGCTTGAACGCCACTCTCTTCGGACCGAAGCCATGACAAATTCCAGCACGACCCAGGGCGAAGCGGAATCGCGCCCGAATTCCGAATCCGTCTTTATTTTCGACACGACTTTGCGCGACGGCGAGCAATCGCCCGGCGCCTCGATGAGCTTCGAGGAAAAGCTCGAGGTCGCCGATCTCCTCGACGCCATGGGCGTCGATATGATCGAGGCGGGCTTTCCCGTGACCTCCGAGGGCGATTTCGAGGCGGTCTCGGCCATCGCCAAACGGATGAAGCAGGCGGGCGTCGCCGGTCTCGCGCGCGCCGCGGCCAAGGACATCGACCGCTGCGCCGAGGCCGTCCGCCATGCGCGCCGCCCCCGCATCCATCTCTTCATCTCGACCTCGCCCCTGCATATGAAATACAAGCTCCAGAAGGAGCCGGCGCAGGTCCTGGAGATGATCACGACGAGCGTGACGCGGGCGCGCAATCTCGTTGACGACGTCGAATGGTCGGCCGAAGACGGGACCCGGACGGAAATTGATTTCCTCTGCCGCTGCGTCGACGCCGCGATCAAAGCCGGCGCGACGACGATCAATATTCCCGACACGGTCGGCTATGCGGTGCCGGACGAATATCAGGCCTTGTTCGAGACGGTGCGGGCGCGCGTCGCCAATTCTGACAAGGCGGTGTTCTCGGTCCATTGCCATAATGACCTCGGCCTCGCCGTAGCCAATACGCTCGCCGGCATCAAGGGCGGCGCGCGCCAAGTCGAATGCACCATCAACGGGCTCGGCGAAAGGGCCGGCAACGCCGCCATGGAAGAAGTGGTGATGGCCTTGCGTGTGCGCGGCGACGCAATGGCCTATCACACCAACATCGACGCAACGATGTTGACTCGAGCGTCGAAGCTCGTCTCGGCGGTCAGCTCCTTCCCGGTGCAATACAATAAGGCGATCGTCGGGCGGAACGCTTTCGCGCATGAGAGCGGCATCCACCAGGACGGCATGTTGAAGAATGCGCAGACCTACGAGATCATGACCCCCGAAAGCGTCGGGGTGAGCAAGACCTCGCTCGTCATGGGCAAGCATTCCGGCCGACACGCCTTCAAGGAGAAGCTGAAGGAGCTCGGCTATGAGCTCGGCGACAATGCGCTCGAGGATTCCTTCACGCGGTTCAAGGATCTCGCCGACCGCAAGAAGATCGTTTATGATGAGGATCTCGTCGCCCTCGTCGATGATGAGATCGTCAATGCGCATGATCGCATCAAGCTCGTCGCCTTGACGGTGATCGCGGGCACCAACGGCCCGCAATCGGCCGCCTTGACGCTCGAGATCGACGGCGAGCGCAAGACCCATCAGGCGACCGGCAATGGTCCGGTGGACGCGATCTTCAACGCCATTCTCGCGCTGGCGCCGCATCACGCGACGCTTGAGCTGTTCCAGGTTCACGCCGTCACCCATGGGACCGACGCGCAGGCCGAGGTCTCCGTGCGGCTTTCCGAGGACGGCAAGTCGGTCATCGCGAGAGGCGCCGACCCTGACACCTTGGTCGCCGCAGCGCGGGCCTATATCGCCGCGCTGAACAAGCTCATGGTCAAGCGCGGCCGGTCGCGGCCTGACGCTTTGGCGGGATGACGCGACGACGACAGGAAGCGCTGGACAGGGCGAGGCGCGTTTGCTAGAGGAAGCTCCACTTCGGACGACGCTTTCTCGCCTTCGAGAAACGAAACGCTGGAGAGCGGTGAACGGCCTCGCTGCGAGGCCCAGGCTTTACTTGGCGGAGCCAATTCAGCGTCTTTCCAGCGCCTATCGTCGATGATTTTGATGGGCGCATAGCTCAGTTGGTAGAGCAGCTGACTCTTAATCAGCGGGTCCAAGGTTCGAGCCCTTGTGCGCCCACCATCAAAATCAATAGGTTAAGCGTCTCTTCTAATTAGCTTTGGAGCCCAGAAACGTACTGCGGGCAGCCCTACGGGTAGCGGTACATCTGACCTTTGCGGTTTCCTTTGTCGAAAGACTCCTGGCGATCTTGCCGAGCGCAAAGCCGCCGGCGTTGCGGACCGATGCCGGTGAGAGTGACCCCCTAAAAACATATGGACCTTTTGCGAAAGCTCCCAGAAAATGGGGTTGAGTTAAGCTTTCGTGCGAAAGGCAACTGTGCGGATGTTGGATTGGATCACTCGTAAGAAAAAAAGAAGACAGGGGTCGCCGGCATCCGTGCCAATAAAGGCAGAGTCCAGTCCTCAAGCCTTTTACGAAGAGCAACGTCGCGGTTATGAAGCCTATCTAGCAACATACATGGATGACCGCTTTATGCGATCGCCGCGGGTCCTCTCCATAGAGACCTATGTCAAATGCAACGCGACTTGCGAATTCTGCCCCTATCCTACGTCTGATCGGATTGGCCAGAAACTCGACACCGGCATCATCCACAAGATCATCGACGATATCGCTTCTTCAGACGTCCATCCCGAGTTTTTCATCCCGTCGCGCATTAACGAACCTATGTTCGACCATCGGATGTACGCGATTTTTGAATACGTGGCGACGAAGCTTCCTCGCACGCCAATTGGTCATTTCACGAATGGAACGACGCTGAGCAAGGGCCATATCGAACGCCTATGTTCGACGCCAAATCTCGGTTTTATCAATGTCTCCCTGAATTCCCATGACCCGGCGGAACACCAGCGGCTAATGGGCCTCAGCTTTGAACTCGTGATAAAAAATTTGAAGGCGCTGCACCACGTTTACGAAGCCCGCAACTTCAAATTTCCAGTCAATCTGACAAGAGTCGGCGATGGAACTACCCGAGACACCGACTTTCTACGCTGGTGCAGGTCTGTTTTCCCCCTTTTTCATCCAACGTGCAGACCTCGTTTCGACTGGCTAGGCAAGACCCACTCGATGGATGTGGGCCGCGCTCCTCCTGGATGCACGCAGTGGTTTGCACTCAATTTCCTTGCGAATGGTCGCGAGGCCCTTTGCTGCATCGATGATGACGGCCGCTTCGGAACGGGCGACGCTCATCATCAAAACGCGCTTGATGTCTATAACCATCCTATACGGCTGGCTCTGCGGGAAAAAAAACTCAGATCTCTTCACCCCGCCTGCGCAGCGTGCGACGCATCCATCTGACGCGTCGCCACCCTGCGCAGCCCATCAAGAGCCTAGATGGCTCAAGTCTTGAACCCGATGACGACGGATCGCCGATTAGGGTTCAGTACTTCGACGAGATGGAGCGCCCTGCCCCTCGTGCAATTTGACCAATTTGTCGATGGGGTTGTCGGCGATCTCGCGGCGATGCGCGAGATAGTGCTTCAGGATCGTCTGAATGCTCTGCACGGAATGGCCGCGGTGAGCTGGCGATCAATATGGGTGCAGCCGGCCGCGCAAGCCAGGTGAGGGATGTATGTATCGCGGAGGTCCCGGTCGCGAGCGTCGGCGAGGCTTGCAAGCTCTTTGGCGGCGGTGGCGCGTTTGTTGCTTTCTCTATGGCGTATTTATTGCTTGAAAAACCCGTCAACAGTCGAGCTTGGCGGCTTTCGCGGCCGCGCATTGGAGAAGGAAAAAATGAGCTTGCAAGACGGCGAGGAAGTTATTTTGACGAAATTGCCGAGCGGCAAATGGGCCCCTCTGCTCCGGTTGAACGGCCACGAAGAGCCCTTCAGCTTGGGACGTGAATTCAAAACCGAAGAAATCGCCGAAGGATGGCTCGACACGACCGAGGCCAATAATCTGATCGATCAGTTCGTCACGAAATATCGCAAGGCCTGACTTTCGCGGTCCTCGTCGGAATAAGGAGGTTTCATTGGACCTCCTTCGCATCTTCCCGCGAGGCCGCGACTCGACTGGTTCGCACCCTCGACATTGCAGATGAGCCGACAATGAGGCTTATCGGCCCGACGCAGGGCGAAATCACGACAGTTCGACCGGGCGATTTAGTCCGGTTCGGAGCGATCCCGACAAACCTAAATCGGTCGACGTCCGCTCGCCGACGCGCGCGTCTCATGTCGTTCAGAGCGACGATTAAGTCTGACCGAGGAACGCGCCGTCGCCAATGCGCAAAGCAGCGACCAGGATGGCGGGCTCACTCAAAATCAAGAGCGCCCTTCGACAATATATTTCACGACGAAGGGCGCGACATCGTCGCGCGGCGGATTTGACGCGCGCGCGCAATTTAGCTCGATATGAGTCAGATTGCTCATCGACGCGAGGACCACGCCATCCGGATTATTGGCGAAAGCATAGTCGAGCAGCAGTTCGTTCACGAGATAAGGCGGCCCGTAGCCCAATTGAGACGCTAGCGCCGCCAAGCGGCCTCCGTCCGAACCGAGAAGACGCAGAACGCGGTCGAAGACGCCGCCGCCAAATATGCCATGGGTCACAAAAGTCGGGCGCGCGCCTCCGGCGATCGCGGCTCGGAGACGATCCGCAGCCTGCTCGAATGGACTGTCTCTGAATTGCGCGATCTGAAAGAGATCGGATGCCGCCGCGCCGGCGACGATCGCCTCGGGCGCCCCGGAGATGGCGACTGCGCGCGCATAGCCCTTGTCGAGAATGCGCCGCAGGGCCTTCTGCATGGCGTCGCTGACGCAGTCCTCAGGGCTCGGATCATCCAGAACCAGAACGTCTACATGATCGGTCCGCAACCGGGCCAGGCTCTCGGCGAGCGAAGCCTCGATCTCATCCGCTTCGAGCGGTGGACGCAAGGACGCCGTTCTGGTCAAAGGGAATTCGCCCAAAAACTCCGGGAACAATCTGGCCAAGCGGCGAGCCAAGGGCCGCAGCAGCCGCGCGGCAGGTGAGATACTCACCAGACGCCGTCCAATCTTAAGCGAAAGAACGACCCGGTCCCGCCTTCCGATCAAAAACCGCCCCAATATGGCCTCGGCCTCTCCGTCGCCATATTCGGGCGCGACGTCAAACCAGTCGACTCCGCGCTCAAAGGCCGCCGCCAGCGCGCGCCGACCTTGCGCTTCCGAGACTCGCGACCCGAGCGAAGCGCAACCGAAGCCAAGCGTCGAGACCTTTCGGCCAAGCCCCGGGCATTCGACAGTTCTCATGCGAACACCTCTGTTCTACGAAGCGACGCTCTTTTTGTTCTTCCGCGAAGCAACGGCCTTTTTGTCATCGTACAAGCGAGAAACGAAAAAGGAAAAGCAGAATCCGAATGGCTCGCCCACCTGACGTGGCCCACGCGCGCCGACGCGGACCATATGCCGCGTCTTACGAACCAATCCGATGCGTCGGGAGCGCGACACGACGGCAAGGGCCAAAGCGCCGCGCGGGGACCAAGCGGCGAAAGCATGTCGATTGAAAATGGCGGTCTCAGATGAAAAATATCAGCCGCGATCAGGGATGGGAAAACGGATTTTGCGTTGCTTGATCTCACGCGCGGGATTGCCGGCGTAGACCGTCCAAGCCGCAAGGTCGCGGAAGACGCAGCCGCGCGCTCCCAGAACGGCGCCCTCGCCGATCGTCACTCCAGGACCGACGAAACATTCCGCGGCGACCCAGGCGCGCGGGCCAATGACGATCGGTCGGGCGACCGTCTGGAAATTGACGTCCTCTATGTCATGCCCGGCCGTGCAAAGATGGCTTCCCTGAGACACGATCGCATATTCGCGCAAAGTGATCTTTTCGACGCAATAAGCGTTCGCATGAGGCCCGAGCAAGGCGTGTCGCTCAAGCTCCAAATGCGGCGGATACCATATGGTGACGCTGCTGTAGACAAACGAGTCGGGCGCGACCTTCGCGCCGAAAAGGCGGAGCAGAAAAAGTCTCCAGCGGTTGAAAAAAGGCGGCGTCCAGGAGGCGAGAAGCGCCCAGGTCAGGATCCAGGCCGCGCGAAAGGCGCGATTGGCGAGCGAGTAAGTCGGCCCGCCTTCGGTCGGCTTGGTCAGGCTCGCGTCGAGTATTTCCATCGTCTCAACTCGTTCTCAAGATTTCGATGAGTTTTGGGGCGAAGGCGCCGATGTCGAATTTCTCGACGAAGCCTTGCCGCGCGCGTTGGCCCATGGCCGCCCGCTCCTCGGCCGAAAGCGCCAGGAACCGCTCCAGCAGGCGGATGATCCCGGCCCGATCGTCGCGCTCGACGAACCCCGCAGCGCTCTCGTCCACCTCACGCCAAGTCGCCACCTTGGTCGTCGTCAGGACCGGCTTGCCGCAGGCCATCGCCTCCGCCACCACGATCCCGAAATTCTCCTGATGCGACGGCAAAACAAAGGCCCGGGTCGCGTGAAACGCGCCCCATTTCAGATCGCCCTTCAGCATGCCCGGCCAATGCACCCGATCCGAAATCCCCCGCGCCGCCGCCAGATCCTGAAGCTTTTGCCCCCAGCCGACCGAATCCGGCCCCGCCATCACGAGGTCGAGCCCGGGCTCGCGCGCCGCAACCTCGGCGAAGGCCTCGATCAGAAGATCGCAGCCTTTCTTCGGATGGATCCGGCTCAGGAAAAGAAGAAAATCCCGCTCGCCCAGGCGCGGAAGCAGGCTGCGGAACTGCGCCGCCTGCGCCGCCGGATCGCCCGCGACGTCGATGATCCCGTAAGGCGCCACTTGATCGCGTCCCCGATAGGGCCAAAACGAATGGCGCGCCAGCTGCCGCTCCTCCTCCGTCACGAACATCACCCGCGCGGCGTTGGCGATCAGCGGGCCTTCGCTGAACCACCATAAAACCTGCTTCGCCAGGCGCTTCACCGGCTGGATCTTGTTGAAATAAGGGTCGAGCATCCCATGCGGATAGACGAAATAGCGTGCGTCCAGCTTGGATAGCGCCCGCCACGCCCCGAAGGACGAGTAGTTCCACAGCCCGTTCACGACGATCGCGTCATAGCGCCGCGCGTTCTCCCGCAGCCAGGGCACGAAATGCGGCGTGTAGCCGTAGCGAAGCCAGGGTAGCCGCTTGCGCCATTTGGGATAAGAGCGATGCGCGATCCCCATCGGATGGACCGGCAGCGGACAAGACTTCACCCAAGGATCGTCCGGCGAATCCAAAGACAGGATCTCCCGATCGCACCCCTGCTCCCGCAAAATCCCCGCCGAGGTCATGATCCCCTCAATCGGGCCGCCGAATTCAGGGTTAACTGTCAATATCACATGCAATATAATCATCGAACTTCGAGGCTCATCCGTAGCAGGGTTCCAGGAGACGCCGATGAAGCCTTCGCTCGTCTCCCATTCAAGCTTATCAAGTTCATTTGAGCGCGCTCAAGACGGCTCCTGAGGATCAACGCCGCGCCGACTCGCCTCTCTCCTTGCTGCGTCAAGGGGATATGAATTACGCCGCTCAAATTACAACAATTTGATCCGAAAAAGGAAGCGTCACCCGTAAGTCCGGCAATTTAATTATATCTATATGGCGGATCCATCGAATTTTTCGTATTTTGAACTATTCAACGCTGACATTTCCGCCACAAAACTTCGTCACTCTTGCTTCCATCAGCAGGTCCCGAATAGGCATAGACACGCAGCGTGTCACTGTCATTTCACGGCCCGGATCAATGGATTCGTTCAACGGCGGCGGACCACAGCGCATCCTATTCGTCGGATAATCGGGTTTCCCGAGGACAATGATGTTTCCGATGGTCTCACCGAGGTTTCGCTCCGGCCGCCCTGAAACGGGCCGGGCGGCGCTGCGAGATCGGCCTGCGGCCATCGGCGCTGCGGGCGAGGATCGGCGTTGCAATGTTTCTCTCTGCGCGGACATAGGAAACAACCATGGATTTCGGCCGAGGCCTAATATCAAGCTTGAGGCTTTCGAGCTTCGTTCTCATCGCGGCCTTTTCCGGCGGCGCGGCGCCCTCGCCCGCCGCTCCGTCCAGCGGCGGCGCCTGCATTTGGGCGCTCGGCGACAGCTTGACTTTGGGATACCAGGTTGAGCTCGCGAAAATACTCCCTGACAGGCGCGTCGTCGGAGGCGGCTTCGGCGCGCAGACCTCCACTCAAATCGCCGCGCGCGCCGGCGCCATAAAGACACACGCCACCATCGCCGGCGGCCGCATTTCGGCCACCGGCCCCTCGACAGTGACGACGATCGCGCCGCGCGTGATCTCGAGCTCCGCCAAGTCCGACGAGATCGCGGGCGCGCTCGCCGGCAGGCCCGGCAAGTTGACTCGCGACGCCGCCGATAGCTATTTATTCTGGCCTGCTCCGATGGAAAGCGACTCCGAGGCGCCTCCGAACAGCGATTTTATTCCGGACACGCGCGACGCCCGAGATTGCGTGCTTATTCTTTGGGCCGGTCAGAATAACATGCCGGCCTTGGCTCAAGTCCTGGCGGATACGGACGCGATCCTTGCGCCCTATGTGCGCGGAAAGAAGCCGTTTCTCGTCATAGGCGCGCTCAATTCCGAAAGGGAAATCGACGGCTCCCCGATGTTCCGCTTGAAAATGCAGCTGAGCCAAACCTTGGCGCAGAGATATGGGAACAATTACATAGATATCCGCGGCTATCTCGTGAGCCGGGCCTTGCAGGACCTCAATCTGCCCGCCGATCCAGGCGATCAGGCGGATGTCGCGAATGGGGTTGTTCCTCGCGCTCTTCGGCGCGACGGACTTCACCCGAACGAGAGCGGAAACCGCGCGATCGCACGCTATCTTGCAGCAGCGATCAAGGAACGAGGCTGGTAGTCGAAGCGCGATGACGCTGTCGCCGGGCGGGGCGAGGCGGTTTTTTTTCGGAGGAGCATCGCTGCTGGGGCGACGCTCGGACGAACAATGGATTTGAACGGACGAGGAAATTCAATGGCAAGCAGCGCCGTCGACCGAATCGATTTGACCGACACGAAAGTGCCGATCGGGATTCCCCTCGCTGCGATTTTCGTGTTTGGCGTGGTCCAGCTCGCATTGGGGACCGATCCACTGATCATGGCGCTCTGCGCTATCTCGATCGCCGCTCCCCTGCTTCCCCTGCACCTCTATGGCCGCGATCTTTATTCGATGATCGGGATCATGTTCAGCTTGCGCTATGTCGGCGTGGCGCTGATCGCGAAGACGTTTCTGGGACAAACGCTCGAATCGCATTTATTCGACGCCTACACGGCCTTCGGCCTCACCGCGCTTTTAATGTGCGTTATTACCGCGTTGCTTTTGATCGCCCGAGCTTTGGACGCCAGCAAGGTTCTGTTCGATTTTTCAATGGATCTTCCAAGCTTGCGCCGTTTGGCGCTTGTTTGCTTCGCCATCGGCGCCCCGGCCGAGATCGTCGCTGGCGTCGGCATGCAAGGCGTCGGCGAGACCAGTTCCGGCGCCATTTTTCCGCTGGCCGCCTCGATCGGGGACCTCCTCTATCTCGGACTGATCGCAGAAGCGATCCATGGCATCAAGAAATCCGAGGGACGCAGCTTTCTCGGCCTTCCCTTGGCCGCCATGGCTCTTTTCGTGCTCATGATGGCGCTCGCCTTCAACAGGAGAGAATTTTTTCTCAGCAGCCTGATTGGCGTCATCGCGACAGCCTTTATCTATCGCGCGCTGCGGCTTCGGCATATCGTGCTGGGCTTGGCTTTCGCGGCTTTCTTCATGAGCTTCATGACCCCTATTACTCTGTACCTCAGGACGCAACGGGAAGGCATGGACAAAGTCCAATTCATGATGCTCGCCAAGGACACGGTTGTTAGAGCAATCACCGAGCCCGGCTACTTCGATCTCATTTCGGAGACAGTGGAAAACTCCTCTATCGCCGACATCAAGAGCGACTCCCTCTACGACTATTACCAGAACAATTCAAACGTTCTGAATCGCCTTTCCTTCATCGCCTTGCTCGACTCGATCGCTTATCCCGCCAAATCGCGAAATCCGATCGGGATGGAGGACATCACCCATGCGCTAGGCAATAATGCCCCTGGCTTCCTCGGATTTGAAAAGACCTCATCGCTCTATGGCATGGGCGACTGGCTCAACTGGCATATGGACATAGGGCATATCGGCCAAATCTCCTTCCTGATATTCGGCCTTCCTATGGAGGGCCTAGTCTCTTGGGGTATAATTGGATTTGTCGCCTACCCTTTTATTTTCCTTTTGCCGATTGTCTTGGTCAGCGGACGGATTTCGAGTCTTAGACTGCCGCTTCCGACCAGCATTTTTATCTTCGCTTCTCTGCAGCATGGCCTTGTGGAAGCTACGTCCGACGGCTTTATTTCGATGATCACCAGAGGCTTGCCCGTCTTGGCCGTCAGTCTGCTCATGGTCCAAAAGGCCATGGGCGTCGGCGCCGGAGCCAAAACCAAGTCCGCGTCCGGAAACGCCTTCACCACGCATCAGACATAAGAAGACCCCGCGTCGTCGCTCGTCATATTCGGTTCCGACCTTGCGTCTCGGCGGACGCCATCTGTCCGCTTGACGATGGCGACATCGGCGCATTCCTCGTAGGAAAATGAATTTTTACGCTAAACGTCCTCAACCTTAACGATCTCACATGCAGTTTCCCTGCGCACGGACATTGCCGAGTGGCGGCCAACATATGGTTTTTCAGTTTTCCCTCGATTTTCGCTGCAGGCGTGATAATTCGTCTAGTGGGAAGGATCTAACCTCCTGACGTCGAGAAAGTTTCTGAAGCGATTGCCGATCTGCCACCAGCGTGGAGTGGGCGACAAGAGCGATATGACATCCGTGCAATTGGTCGGCTCAAAGTGGAGATCCGCTTTCGCCATTATCGATCGGTCGACAGGATCTTTTCGAGCGAAGCCGGTGCAAATATCCAATTGCGTCAATTGCGCTAAATTCTCAGCATCACCAACAAGGGTTGGAGCTCGGCAATGAAGGGAATTCAAAAAGCAGCCGGTACGATAGCGGCAGGGTTTGCAGGCGCGGCCTTAGTCGCCGCCCTGGCGGCGCGAGCGGTTTATGTCATCTATCAAGTCGCGCGCGATACGGGCCAACGCATTGTCGGCGGCCAAAAGAAATAGCCGCATCGATTAATTCACGCCTTTCCTCAGCCTTACGCCCGCGCCGCCGCCGTTCTCCGCGATGAACTCGACACCCGCCGATTCGAGGACGGCGCGATTAGAGGCGCGATTCGCCGCCGTTTAATAACCGGAATGGCACAGGCAGCGTTGTTCCCGGCTAGCCCTAGACCGAGGACGATGACCTATCGGTTCAACTTAGCCCGATAGATCTTTCGTTGTCGAATCGGCAGTGTTGGTCCACGTTCCGGACTCGAGATTAAAAGGCGAACGCCAACAAGAGCGCAAATGCGAGGCCGGCTAGCATCAAGCTTCGCCGCGATGAAGCTGTCCGGCCATCAACCCGCCCGCTTTTCACAGGATAGTCGCCCTATATCTGAAGTTAAATTTCCAGCCGCTCTATTAAAAAATCACGATGCAAGTAGAACCAGTCGAGAACATCCCTTTTCAGCAAGATATATTCATTATCTAGCAATAATTTGTTTAACTCCATTGAGGGTCTTTCAACGTTAATGCAATTGAACCTCCACTTGTTGAACGGAAAGTTTTCCAAAATATCATATTCAGAGCCTTCCACATCGAGACTAAAATAATCGACGATCGGGGGAGCGTTATGTTTGGTCAATAAATCGTCAAGCGTTATTGTTTCAACAAGATAGCTATTTGTTATCGTCGCCCAGTCTGGTATTCCGTCGCTTGGTTGCTCCGCTTTCGCCTCGTCGATGACTGACAACAGCGTGTTTGCGCCCGCGACATCGGGGTTAAGAAGTGCTTGGCCCTTGTCCATGATTTCGAAAAGCCGAACTGTCTTGCGTGTTCCGGCGATCGCCACCCGATCGCAGATGGCATGGGGACGATTCCGGACCATGGCTTCGAAAGCTCCCGTAGGCTCCGCAAGAATGCCTCGCCATCTGAAATCAGCCTCGAGAATAAGAGTGTTGGAAAGATATTTCCCGTCGCCGCCGCCGATCTCCAAGAAAAACCCGTCTCTTTTTCTGTGAAAGACTTTGTCGATTACGAATACGTCTTGACCGCATTGGCTGACGCTCAAAATGGCCGGGCGCACGTTCTTGATCAGCGCGGCAATCTTGCCGGCGGCGACATCGCAAAATTTCCCGAAAAGCGCCGAGGATTTACTGGTCATCACCTCGCTGGCAATAGGCGGGCGATCGGGCATATGGACGGTGTATTCCCTTTTCATTAATAATGGTCCTGTTGGCGGAAACGATGGTTACGTTCAACTTATGCCCAGCCGGCGACAATGCTTCCCGCCAATTCAAACCTTTGCGAGCGAATTTCAGTGCGTTTTTCAATAACGACCCCCGTCCTGAACGGACGAAAATTTATCGACCAGACAATCTTGAGCGTGGTCAGCCAGACCGGACCCTTTTCGATCCGTTATCATATTCAAGATGGCGGATCAAAGGATGGCACTCTGGATCTGCTGGCGACCTGGAAGCATCGAATTGACAGCGGTTTCCCGATAGGATGCGCGGGAATTGACTTCACTTATTCGAGCGCACCCGACAAAGGCCTCTACGATGGAATCAGCAACGGGTTCGCCGCCTGTGGCGATGCCGATGTGATGACCTGGATCAATGCGGATGATCGCTTAGAAGCAGGTTCTTTAGCCACGATTTATGAGATTTTCAGCCGGTACCCGGACGTAAAATGGGTGACCGGCCGTCCAACAGTGATCAACGAGAACGGCGAAATCCTGGATATCGCGCCGTTGACGCCCTTCCCCCAAAAAGCGGTAGCAGCCGGAATATTCGATGGCCGTTTTGCGCAAAAATTCATTCAGCAGGAAGGCACATTCTGGCGTATGCGCTTGTGGACCGCCGCTAATGGGCTCAATCGCCACTTCCGACTTGCCGGGGATTTTGATCTCTGGCGGCGATTCGCCGTCCATTCGGAAGTCGTGATCTGCAATTCAATCCTCGGCAACTTCAGATTCCGCGACGGGCAGCTTAGCGCTGACAAATCAGCCTATCACCGGGAAATTGACGCCTCATTGTCTACCGAAGAAGTTGAAACGAGGGCGGCCGCTTCCAAAACTTACAAACGGGCAGGTTTCGCCTACCCTGTCTTGGTGCGTCATTACTCCGGGCCTTGGACGTTGGAACGGTGGCCAATGTGCATCGCACCGATGCTTGGAACGCGCGCGTTCCAGTGGGAATATAAACGGATTTCTGTGATGTCGTCGTTAGGAATGATCTGATGCAAGGGCATCGCCTCATTAAAGCGCATCCTGAATTATGGGGCGCGTGTCTGGCGAGTGTACTCAAGTCACGCGCAAGGTTTGGCCGCTAAACCGGTTAGGCCAAGGGTCCTCTTGCTTGGCCAATATGGCGTTTCCCCTGGCGTGTGCCGCGCGCCAGGGGTTTTTGTTGTCGCTACAAGCCGCGGCCTTGAATAAGGCGCAGCACAATCACGATGACCGCTATAACCAAGAGAATATGTATAAACCCACCCATTGTGTACGAAGAGACCAACCCGAGCAACCAGAGGACAATGAGGATAAGTGCTATAGTTTCAAGCATTTGTTCTCCCCCTTTTATCGGACGTCCAATAAGCCGTTAGCGGACGCCCCAATTCGACAGCGAAGAATGCAAATAGGGCAATGCACCCGCCAGTGTCAGTAGTTTTGCCTAGAGGTCAGGTGAGTGGCTGAAATCTCCCGCCTGGATTATAACTTCCAGCCGTTCCCCACTATCTCGGCCCTGCCTTTTCACTCAGCAACATGCGCGGCCCCGGCCGTCGAGTTCAATCCTGACGGCAGGCCGTCACAAAAGCGGCGAATACCCTAGCAGCGGAGCTAACCGGTTCAATATCGCTCCCAAACAGATCAGCACCACAAGCAGCTTGAGAAGCTGTCCTAGCCGCGCTTCGGGACAGAACCTATCGATGACCCAAAACAAGATCGCGCCGATCACGACAATAACTAGGATACCAATTAAGAGCGTGAGCATGGCTACCTCCCGACGTACCGTCTCACTAACTGGAGAGGGCACGAATGGTTCCGGCTACGATCTCGAGGGCATCTCACGCGCTCTCAATGCTGAGCCTATGACCGTGCGGCCGAATTGGCGCGAGCATCGGGCGCAGGGACGGCGCGACCAGCCAGCTTGCGATGATCACGCGCTTGTGAAGAAAAAAATCGGGAGCGCGTCCGTCGCCCAGATGTCCCATGGCGAAAAAATTCTCGCTTGGTTGTTGAAGCATAATGCCCCTGGCGTGTGCCGCGCGCCGGGGGCTTTTTTGCCGTGCTCCAAGCAATTCAAAATCTTGAATGCTCAAAGGAGTCCATCCGGCTCAATTTTCAGCCGTTTAAACTCAAAGACTTAATGGGAGAAAGCACCTCTCATGTCGAGATGGCGCGGATGGCTTCACCTTTTTAGCCATGGGTTTCACGGGCGGAACTGGCGACGCCCGAGCGGTCAGAGCAAATCGCGGAACGGGTGAGGCTTACCGATATAGTTTCGTCGCAACTTGCGACGAAACCTCAAGGCGGCCGTCGAGCAAACGGAGTTCGCGCTGCTTCCCGCGAACTAGGAATTGACAAAGACGAGGCGCATCGCGCCGCCAGAGTCGCCTCGCTCTCCGATGAAGCCATGGCTGCGGCCCGCGATGTTGGCCTCGACGACAATCAATCAGCGCTTCTCGGCGGCGAACTCGACGCAGGCACTTTGAAACGCGGCGATGAACTCCTCTACGGTTGAGGATTCAGCTTCTTCCTGACGTGCGCCCGTTCTCGCGTCATAATCGTAGTTCGCGCCTTTGGGGACATCGAGCCAATAATCGACGAAACCTTCAACGGCCTGGACATCCTGGGCCACATCGTCCCAAGGCCCCACTTCATAGCGGCTGAAGCAATCGGCGACGAAATCCTGCCAAGCGTCGCATTCGCTAGCCTGCGCCACGGTTCTGTTATAGGCGTGCATCTCCTGGATGAGTTTCTTGAGGGTCATTGTTGTCATCGGACTGGTCCGGTTGGAGGCGTCCTTTATTTGCTTTGGACTCCGTTTAATTCGCTATCTTCGTAAAGGTTCCACAACGACGCGGCCGCTAGGCGCTATTGCCCGTTCAAATTTCCCCGATCGCCTTCAAGGTCGGCATCGTGCCTTTACGCGAGCGCGGCAAGGCAAAAATCGATCATTTGATCGGTGGTTGGCTCAGGATCCTGCGCGCATTCCACCATGAACCGCGGATGAAAGTGGCGGATACAGGCACTGCGGACGAGGATCACCGCGAGCTCCGCGTCGCCGCCCCGAAACTCGCCGGCCGCCATGCCCTGCGCGATAATTTGCGCCAGAATCTTGTCCATATTATCGGCGTGCCCTCACGCGATCGGCCAATTTTCACAGTGGGCAGTTTCAATTAATTCGTGCAGCCTCCGGCCGGATTGAAAACGCAGAGCGTTCATCTGCACGATCGCAGTTATTACATCGCGCAACTTCTCGCTTGCCGATGCGGGGGATCTCGCGATTCTGATGGCGGCGGCTTCGATCTCGCCGAAAAGCCGGAGGCACACTGCTGCCTCGATCTCGCCTTTCACCGCGAAGAATCGATAGACATTGGCCGATGACATACGCAAATCGACTGAGATGTCAGCAATCGTCGTCTTCTGAAAGCCGATTTCGCGGAACAAACGCTCCGCTGTCGCAATGATTGCGCACTGCATGTCGCCGCGTTCGGTCGCGTTCATCGTCTTGGCGCTCAAAATTTATCTTTGTCACCGCGCCGATCGTTCAACGCAGTGCCCGAGCCAATTTAGGGTAATATTCAAGTCTATTTAACGTTCCCGCGAAAGTGGTCATCATCACCGAATTCAATTTTATGCTCCCTGGAATAAGAGCCACTCGCCAACATGCGCGCGCTCGGCCAGCGATCGGCCGCGCCAGAAGCGCCGACCTGTCCCATACCAGACGCCCTGTAGTAGCGGCAGCATACACTATAGCGACCCACCGCTCAGCGTTGGACGCCGTATCCACATTACATACCGCCGCCACAAATGCCTTATCTGCGATGGACTACGCCCACCGCGCGATGATCGCCATATTCACAGCGACGGCTACCTATTCCGCCTCGTCCGCCGAACCGCACAAAATCGCACCGGCATTGACATGGTCTAACTTACTTGGGTCGCCGCCGAATTCAGGGCCGATCGCTAATCGCCCAGGGGGGCTGCGTCGGCGTTCAGAGCCTTCTTGTGAAAAGAAGATGTCGCCAAGAGCTTCGAAAGGCCGCGCCCTGACTGCTCGAGGCAGGTCAGCGCGTCTCGGTAAGAAATATTGAGAGGGGTGATATGGTCGACGCTGACAATCTGCACCACTCCCGACGAAGGGTCAGGCACGCCAGGCATAAAGACGACAGCTTGGCCATCATTGAACGAGTCGGTAAGGAAGCCAACCTGCCATCCATTGTTCATGCGCAGCAGGACCGGCTTGAGGTCTTCCTTCGTCCTTGCCTCCAACCCCGCCAAGCGATCAGTGTATTTACGAAGGGCGACGTAGGGAGGCAGTTTGTTTAGGACCTTGTCTTCAAGGAAAGATGCCGCGTCCTTATCAATTTTGAAAGAACGCACGAAAAGCCCAGCGGTGAAGGCCACCAGCACGAGCAAAAAACTCCCGACCACATAAACGGCGAGGACCGCCTCGCCTTTTGAAATTGGCAGCCTTTCCGCGAGTGGCGTCGCGGAATCGATAGCCATCTTGCCCGCCTTGACGATAATAAGGAAAACCGCAGCGAAGGGGAGCAAGAAGATAGCTCCGCCGGCCACCGTCGTTTTCACAAAGTCGAAAATTCGCCTCATGGCGCCCTGTGTCCTTGGCGAAGCCTGTTTTCCTTATAAGCGCAAAGCACCCGCCCCCATGCGCTACCCCGGCTTTTGGCGAAAATATGTCGCGCCTTTGCCCCGATACCTCCGGCTCACCAAAGGGCGTCATCGATGAAGCTAAATATTCTAGGGTGGCTGCCGGCCCTCGCCCGCAGCCACTTGATTCACTCTACGCTCATTGTAAACCCGCCGCGCTCGGCGGCCATCATCTTCGCGGATCAGTAGCTGTGGCGACGGGCTGTCCGGCGCGCGGTGCGGCGCACCACTCGACGGGCGTAAAGCGCTTTCTCCACGAAGGCGTTGGATGCAACGAAGCCGTTGGACGCAACAATTTCCGTGCAGGCTCGCGAATAGTTCGCCGGAGCAGCCGCTTGAGCGTGGGCGCCGAGCCCTACTGCTAGCGCCGCACCTAATGCCGCGGCAGCAAATCCATGAACCGTCATCGTCCTCATCGCAATTTCCTCCGTTCAAGGCATTCATCAACGGCAATGCGCGATAGATTATGCCTGTGGGGCGCATTTAAGAAAGACTGCGCCCGGGTCTTGTCTCCGCCGCAGTCTTGTCGAAGCTTTTGAATTCTTCGCCCTCGCTAAGCGCTACTCAACAATTCCCCGCGCATAGCCGCCGTAGACCTTGCAGGAGCAACCGGTCCCAAGCCAGCCCGGCTCATAGAGCAAGCACGTCTTCACTGGCGTCGCGCAATAATTTCCGGAGTCCGCCGTGGGGGAGACCGCGACGCTTCGGCCTGTCATCAGAGGCGCGGTCGCGAGGCCAGCTAACCCGGCGCCATATCCATAAGTATAAGGGTAGCCGTAAGCATAGTAGGGCGAGGCCAAGCCACGGCGCCAGCCGTAATGGCGCCAGCCATGGTGCCTCCACCCATAGTGCCTCCAGCCATGGCGCCAGCCGTAGTGCCTATAGTGATGCCGATAGAAATAGTGGGCTTGTTCGATCTGTGTTGGCGGCGCTATAACAGTCGAGCTCGATACGCTCATAGGACCGGCCGAAGCGGTGGCGGTGAACGCGAATAGGGCGGTTCCGGATATGATTGTAATTCTTTTAATATCCATAACACACCTCCTATGAGGCTACTCGTTGGGTCCTGTGATAGCCGGACAAAAGCACCTCATTAACTTCGAACGCCTGTTCCAATGGTTGGTTCCAGTTTGGTTTGCATGTCCGCTTCGTCGCGTTTCATCGCGAAAAGGACAGGCGAACACGTACCGTTGAGGGAATCTGGCTGTAGGGATACGGATTCATCATAGTAATTAGCTGTGAGCAATTAGATGGATAGTCGGTCGGGCGAGCCGCCGCCTCCTACTAGCTACAAGCCTCATCGTTTTCCAGCCAGTTCGTCGCCCGCGCTATGTGGCTGTGCTTCAGTTTGTGTGCTTCGGTTTTCTGTTCGGCCTGCGTTTGGTCGAGGAAATTTTGCTCAAGCGTGGGATTGTCCTCTCATGCGGGACGGTCCGAAGCAACTCGACTACTTTGTGGGAGCCCGGCAGGGAAAGCGATAACTCGGCTGCCTTCGGCGCTGTGGAGCGTGAATGCGTTTGAAGCCGCCAGCGGTATCCCGCACGGCTGAGTCCCCACAACATTCCTCACATGCTCGCTTTTCTTTGGCGCACATCCCCAACTTCGGTTGGGCAGCAATCTCTTCGGCGATATTTCATGTGGATGACCATTCCAACTCCGGCACGAGCTTATAGGGATAGTTCGACTCTTCGTAGCCGTGAGGCTTCTTCCGCTTTGGCAGCTTCGGCTTGTCTCGAGGCAGGTCTTTGTAGGGGATCTGCGAAAGCAGATGCGTGATGATATTGAGCCGCGCGCGCTTCTTGTCGTCCGACCGCGCGACCTGCCAAGGCGCCCATGGCGTGTCCGTCGCTTGGAACATATCGTCGCGGGCGCGGGAATAATCATACCAGCGCTCATAGGATTTCAGATCCATCGGCGATAGTTTCCAGATCTTGCGCGGGTCGTTGATGCGCCCCTCCAGGCGGCGCGTCTGCTCTTCGGGGCTCACTTCAAGCCAATATTTGATGAGTATGACGCCGGAGTCGACAATCGCCTTCTCCATTTCCGGCGCGACCTCAAGGAAACGCTTGACCGTTTCCATCGAGCAAAACTCCATGATCCGCTCGACGCCGGCGCGATTGTACCAGCTTCGATCGAAGATCACGATCTCGCCCGCGGCGGGCAGATGCGGCACGTAGCGCTGCATATACATCTGCGACTTTTCTCGGTCCGTCGGCGCGGGCAGCGCGACAACACGAAAGACGCGAGGACTCACGCGCTCGGTGATCGCCTTGATGACTCCGCCCTTGCCGGCGCCGTCTCGGCCTTCGAACAGGACGCATATCTTAAGGCCCTTATGCACGACCCAAATCTGTAGCTTGACAAGCTCCGCGTGCAAACGGGCAAGCTCCCGCTCGAAAACTTTGTTGCTCAGCTTGGCCTGAAGAGCCCGGTCGTCTTCGCCATATGTCTCGCTACGCTCTTTGTGATCATTTGTTGCGTTCATCGGTTTCGCTCCGCTTGGATCTTTACAACATAGGCGCGCGTGCCTAGTAAAGTAGATGTGGGCTCGGATGCTGCGGCTCGAAGGGTCAGCCTTCGCCAGCCGGGCGAAACGAGGACAGCGGTCGGCCGGATTTTCGGTTTCCGGCGCGACGCCAAGTCAGCGCGACCGACGCAGGAGGCCCGTCTTGACCATTCGTCGTCCCGCCGCTGCAGGGCTCGCCTTTTTGATCGGCGTTTGGGTTGTGCTTCCCCCGACGGGCGACGGCGGACAATCGGGCGACGACGCGTTCGTGTCCTCAGCGCGAGCGAAGACCCCGTTCCGTAATCTGATCGCGCGGTTGCGCGGCGAGAAGCTGCCCGTAAGCATCGCCAAGACGAATGGGAGGATCGAAGCCACTCAAGTCGACGTCTCATCCAAATATGCCGGCCGCTTGGCCGAGGTGACGGTGGAGGAAGGCTCCAGCGTTACGCAAGGCCAAATCATCGCAAGGGTCTTCTCGCCGGAATATGAAGCTCAGTTGCGCGCGGCCCAATCCGATGTGCAGCGCGCCAAGGACGCGCTCATTGCCGCCGAAGCCGAGATTGTTTCGCGACAAAGCGCTCTCGAGTTCGCCAAGTCCGACTACCAGCGCGGACAAGAACTCATGAAGACCGGGACCATCACAAAGCAGGTCTTCGAGCAGCGCAAACGCAATTATGATGCGGCCCAGTCCGCGGTGAAGAGCTTCACGTCGCAGCGCGATCAGGCCAGGTCCTCGATCAAGAACGCGGAAGCCGAGGTCGAGCGGATCGAGTCGATCATTCAAGACCTCACGCTCACATCGCCCAGAAGCGGACGGGTGCAATATCAGCTCGCGCGCGCGGGCGAGGTGGTCGCCGCGGGCGCGCCGATCGTGACCATCCTCGACCTTGCCGACGTCTACATGACCATTTTCCTGCCTGCCGAAGTCGCGGGCAAGCTCGAAATTGGCGCCGAGGCGCGCATCGTGCTCGACGCGGCGCCGGATTATATCATTCCGGCGTCCGTGAGTTTCGTGGCCTCCGACGCGCAATTCACGCCGAAGACTGTCGAAACCAAGGACGAACGCGCGAAGCTCATGTTCCGAGTCAAGCTGAAGCTCGATCCGCAGGTCCTGCAGAAATACCACACAAAGGTGAAAACGGGGCTGCGCGGCCTGGGTTTTGTCCGCACTGACCCGACAACGCCTTGGCCGAAAGATTTGCAGGTCAAGCTTCCTGCGATCAAGGCGTCTAATCCCAAGCCTCCTGATGCCGCGGCGCCCGAGGCCAAGGCGCCCGACTGAAAACCTGTCGACGACAAATGAGCAAAGAATTTATCGCCCGGGTCTCGAACGTTTCACACCGCTATGGCGCGTCCGTCGCGCTCGATGGGGTCACGATCGACATTCCCGCGCGAATCATGGTGGGGGTCATCGGGCCGGACGGAGTCGGAAAATCAACTCTGCTGGCGCTGATAGCAGGCGTCCGAAAAATGCAGCAGGGCGAGATCCTCGTTTTCGACGGCGACGTCGCCGATCCAGCCCATCTCTGGGAGATCCGCGGCCGGATCGCCTACATGCCGCAAGGGCTCGGCCGCAATCTCTACCCAACGCTGAGCGTGTTCGAGAACATCGATTTCTTCGGCCGTCTTTTCGGCCAGGGCGCAGACGAGCGCCGAGCCCGCATCACCGAACTTCTTACCGCGACCGCCATGGAGAAGTTCGAGGGCAGGCCGGCGGGCAAGCTTTCCGGCGGTATGAAGCAGAAGCTCAGCCTTTGCTGCGCTCTCATCAACGATCCGGATCTCCTCATCCTCGACGAGCCGACGACTGGAGTCGATCCGCTGTCGCGCGGTCAATTCTGGGACCTCATCAACAGCATCCGCGCGCGACGCCCGCAAATGAGCGTCGTTGTCGCGACCGCCTATATGGACGAAGCCGAGCGCTTCGACTGGCTGATGGCGATGGACGACGGCAAAATCATCGCCACCGGCGCGTTGAAGGAGCTTCTCGCGAAGACCGGCGAGCCTAATCTCGACGAGGCGTTCATTGCGCTGATGCCTGAGGCCAAACGCGCTTTGCACAAGAAGGTCGTCGTTCGTGCGCGCGTGGCTTCGCCCGACGAGACTCCGGCGATCGAGGCGGAGGGCCTGACGCGGCAGTTCGGCGACTTCATCGCGGTCGATCACGTGAGCTTCAAGATTGCCCGTGGCGAGATCTTCGGCTTTCTCGGCTCCAACGGCTGCGGCAAATCGACGACAATGAAAATGCTGACGGGGTTCCTGCCCGCGACCAGCGGCTGGGCGAAGCTGTTTGGCCAGCCGATGGGGTCAAGCGACATGGAGGCCCGGCGCAATGTCGGCTACATGACCCAGGCCTTCTCACTCTACGGCGAGCTCACGGTCGGACAGAATCTGGAGCTGCACGCACAGCTCTATCACTTACCAAAAGAAAAGATTGCGGGACGAATCAAGGACCTCCTCGAGCGCTACGATCTAAAGGACGTCGTCAACGCCCGGCCGGACAGCCTGCCGCTCGGCATCAAGCAGAGGCTTCAGCTCGCCGTCGCTGTCCTGCACGAACCGGCCATTCTTATTCTCGACGAACCGACATCAGGCGTCGACCCGATTGCACGCGATTCGTTCTGGCGCACGCTGATTGATCTCTCGCGTGACGACGGCGTGACGATTTTCATTACAACACACTTTATGAACGAGGCCGAGCGCTGCGACCGCATCTCGCTCATGCACGCGGGCAAGGTGCTCGCCGTCGGGCCGCCGCTGGAGCTCGTAGAGGAGCGCGGCAGCGACTCACTCGAGGATTGTTTCGTCGGATATCTCGCGGATGCGGCCGGGATCGATCGGTCGAAAAAGATTGAGGCCTCGGCGGCCGGTTCTGAAGCCGTCGAGGCGGAGGCGCTTACGCCGCCGAGGCGCTTCGATCTTGCGCGGCTCTGGGCCTATGTACGTCGCGAAACAGTCGAACTCCTGCGCGATCCGATTCGCATGGCCTTCGCCGTTGTCGGTCCGATCATTCTCATGTTTGCTTTCGGCTTCGGCATCTCCTTCGACATCGAAAACCTGCAGACCGCCGCCTTCGACCAAGACGACACGCCGCAGAGCCGCGAACTGCTTCAGGGCTTCGAGGGCTCGCGCTATTTCTCCATGCAGCCGCCGATTACGTCCGCCGAAGAGATGGAGCGGCGGCTCAGGGGCGGCAACACGCAGATCGTGGTCGAAGTGCCGCCCGGCTTCGGCCGCGATCTCTTGAGCAGGCGGCGGCCGGAGGTCGATGCGACGGTCGACGGGGCCATGACGTTCCGCGGCGAGACGGCGAAGAATTACGTCAATGGAGTCGTGAGGAAGCAGGGAGAGGAGCTTCAGCGTGAGGCGCGCCGGCCCGGAACAGCGAACGCCTGGAGCGACGACAATATCGAAACCAGGTTCCGCTACAATCAGGCCTTTCTCAGCGTGAACGCCATGGTGCCGAGCGTGTTCATGCTGATGTTGTGCCTTATCCCGGCGATCATGTCGGCAATCGCGGTCGTACGCGAAAAGGAGACCGGCTCGATAGCCAATTTCCGCTCGACCCCGATCACCAAATTCGAGTTCCTGATCGGTAAGCAGCTCCCTTATGTCGCCGTCGCGATGATGAATTTCGTCGTCCTGTTTCTCATGGCGATCTTCGTTTTTCGCGTGCCGATCAAGGGGCCATTCCTCATTTTGCTGATCGGGACCTTCGTCTATGTTTTTGCGACGACCGGCTTTGGCCAGCTCATTTCGTCCTTCGTGCGAACCCAGGTCGCGGCAGTCTTCGCGACGGCCATTCTTTCGATCGTTCCGGCGGTGAATTTCTCCGGTCTTTTTGCTCCGGTCTCTTCCCTGTCCGGCGGCGCCAAGATCCTCGGGCTATCCTTCCCGTCGGCCTGGTATCAACCAATCACGGTCGGCGTGTTCGCCAAGGGCCTCGGGATGCTCGACCTTTGGCGCAACGTCGCTGCGATCACAATCATCGCGCTCGCGTTCCTCGTCCTGTCGCTCCGCCTCTTGCGAAAGCAGGAGGCGTGAGATGACGTTGCTCCCGGCTCCCCCGACGCCCCGTCTCGCTGAATCGAAGCCGCTGTCCTTCGCCGATCATGTCGTCAACATCTTCCGCCTCGTGATCAAGGAGTTGCGCAGCATCCGGGCCGATCCGACGATGTTGATCCTCGTCGTTTACGCGTTCAGCATCTCGGTCAACACGGTCGCCACCGGGGCGGTGACCGAAGCGACCAATCTCTCGGTCGGCGTCGTGGACGAGGATGGATCGGATCTGTCGCGGCAGATCGCCGAGGGGCTGCGGCGCCCGACCTTCCAGCCGCCCGAGCAAATCACGGCGTCGGAGATCGACCCGATGATGGATCAGGGCAAGCTCCTCTTCGTCGTCGAGATCCCGCCCAATTTCGAGGCCGATATCCGGGCCCAACGCAAGACCGGCATCCAGATCAATGTGGATGCGACGGCGGTCGCTCAGGCCGGCAATGGAGCGAGCTATCTGAGGACGGCGATCGCCAACGAGATCCAGGGATTTATCTCCGGCAAGGAGGGCTCGAAGGCGATGCCAATCAATCTCGTCTTGCGTGCGGCTTTCAATCCGAACCTGAAGACTGCCTGGTTCTCGGCGATGACGCAGGTCATCAACCAGATCACGCTTCTCACCGTCATCCTGACCGGCGCCGCTCTGATCCGCGAGCGCGAGCAGGGCACGGTCGAGCATCTTCTGGTCATGCCCGTCGTGCCGACGGAGATTATGCTGGCGAAGATGATCGCCAATGGCCTTGTCATCCTGGTCGCGGCGATGTTTTCTCTGCAATTCGTCGTGCACTGGTGGATCGGCTCGCCGATCGCGGGGTCCCTGCTGCTGTTCCTGCTCGGCGCGGCGATCTACGCCCTTGTCGTGGCCGCGCTTGGCATTATGCTCGGAACGCTGACGACGACGATGGGCCAGTTTGGATTGCTGGCCATGCCGGTGCTGATGGTGACGCAATTGCTTTCCGGTAGCAGCACGCCGATGGAAAGCATGCCAGTCTGGCTTCAGCACGTCATGCAGACGATCAGCCCGACGCCGCATTTCGTCTCCTTTTCGCAGGCGGTGCTGTTCCGCGGCGCCGACGTCACGCTCGTCTGGCGTCCGCTCGTTGCGATGATCATCATCGGCGCGGTCTATTTCGCCGTGGCGGCGCGCCGTTTCCGTCGGGTGATCTTCGGAGGCTGACGCCGGCTGCGGCGGCGCCGTCGCGGGCGATCGAGCCACGCTGTGTTGTCTATTTCCATCAACAACGACCAAGCTTTGCGCGGCAAAAGCGCATTGCTGATATTACTCTCGCTAGGCTTGACGCTAGTTCAGGGTGCGCGTTGCGTTTGAGAAGCGGCTATCGTCCGTTTGATGGCCCAAATGGCCGCAAGCGGTCATGACGAAAGAGCTTGAGGGCGGACTGTCTCCTGTGTGAGGGGCTCCGGCCAAGGCGGACCTTCGCACCGGAGTTCTGCACGAGGTAAGTCGGAGGATCAAGTTCGGGTACGAAAATCTTGATTTTCGCAAGCGTCCATTCCATTGCAAGCAATCCATGAAGCCATGAATTGCGAGTATCGAAATGGCGGCGACGGCAGTTGAGGCAATCAATCATTTCATCAAAGCCAGAGGCTTTCGAGAAGGGGAAACCTTTTTATTCGCGTCTCTGCAAATCCGCTATCCGCTCCACGACGAGTTGCGCGCCGTTTTGAAGCAGATGGGCGAAGATGGTGTGATCGAAAACACCTCTGAAGGCACTTACAAAATGACGATGGCCGGATATGTAAAATTCTTTGGCGCGCCGCCGTCGGAAGACGATACGATCCAAGCGATCATGACCGAAATCGGTACGCGCGGCATCAAGACCGGAAAATCATTTATTTGGGCGCCCGTGCAAGAGAGCCTGATCCTCAAACGCTTTCGCGACGGCGACCTCAAACCAGCTTTGGAAAAAATCTTGACGAACCACTGGCTGGAAAACGCCTCAATGCCAGGTTTCTACAGGCTAACGGACGCTGGTTTTAAGGCGCTCAACACCGGCAACGCCGAGTAGCGAAGATTTTACCCGAGGTGGCAAAGCTACCGTTTCGAAGGGCGACTGCCGCTCGGCGTCATGAATCGTTCAAATCGCACGTACTTCGAGACGGGCTCGGCGGACAGGTCGAGGCGGAGGAGCGCAGCGTGCTATTTTGCAAAGCCGCTTAATTGCAAAAGTCTTGAACTGCGCACCATTCAAGGTCTGCTTTCTGGAACGATTGGCACGCCCGTCTATGGCCATGTCGGGTCGAGTATTGCCGATGGCCTTGCGGACACGCATGGCAGCTTCGGCACATCGCTCATTCAAAGCCGTCGCTCTGCTCCCGGCCCTGACCAGCCCTTTCTCGATATCCATCGCGCCCGATCTATTTTCGGCTTCTGACGCAGTAGGGCGCGCGCGCCGTCCATTGATCCAGCCATTTGGTCCATTTATGTTCCGCAGATGGACGGCGACACCCTGCCTCATTTCCCTATGTGCGGGTTCGGCTCGCCTGCACCAAGCGCAGCCTGCGCGGAGGCCATCGCCTTGCCAGGCTCGCCGATAAATATGGTGCCTACATTCGGATGACGGATCTGCTCGCGCATCTCGCGCCGGTATTGCGCACATTCGTGTCCGACGCCTTGCCGAAGCACCGGCGCGCCGATCGGCCCTTGCGGCCCAAATTTTCGATTTCTGCTTACCGAGCGCTTACCGAAGCTGAACGCTTGCCAGAAAATTGGCGGAGGATGCGCTAGAAGTCTTTGATTTTATTGGTGAGCGCGATGGGATTCGAACCCATGACCCTCTGATTAAAAGTCAGATGCTCTACCGACTGAGCTACGCGCTCCTTTTTGGAGCATGGCTGGAGTATCCTCAACGCTCCATAGCGTCAATAGACAGGCGATTTGATCGTCTGCGCGCGGCTACTATTCCCCGAAATAGCGAGCGAAGACAACGAGCGCGGCGAAGACAACGACCGACGCCAAGGTCGTCCATCCGGCTTTGGCGAGCAGTTTCGGCGCGACCGGCGCGCCGGGATCGGTGCCGGCGACGACATCGCCCGCCTCTTGCTGCGACCGGACGCCGAAAGGAAGGATGGCGAAGAGCGCAATGAACCAAATCGTGAGAAAGATTACGATCGCCAAGGGCGTGGAAAAAGGCATGGCCTCCCCTTTTTTGCTGCGTCGAGGCGGACCGTTCGGTCAATTGAGCCGGAGCATGCCGCGTTCTTCGTCTCAATCGGCGCCGTCGAAGCTGGATTGGCGCTCGTCGCGCCGCGTCGGATTAAAGCGAAGTAATATGTTCGCACAAAAGGCCTGCGCTGTCGCCGCCCGAGCAGGTTTTTAACGATCCGGCTGAGCGCGAAGCGGCGCTTCATCCGCGCTCATGCTTAAAACATGCTCGTCCCAGCCGGTCCCGATTTCAGGCGGAACCCGAAACCAGCCTCGGCGTCCCGACCGCGATCGAGCAACTTGAAACGATAAGTCGAACGCGCGCGACATGCCATATCGGCGGCGCATCGACGCGCTGGACCATTGCCATCCGGCCTTTGCGACTGGATCATGGCGACAACGCATCGCCGATTCGCGCGCCGCTCTCTAGGAGCCAATGGAAAATGAAAATGCGCCTTCGCTTTCCCGCCATCGCCAGCCTCGCCATCGCGATGGGGGCTTGTCTCGCCGCGCTTACGGCGAGAGCCCAGGCCTATGAATATCAGCAAGGCTTCGCCCAGCCTTATTCGGATTTTTCCGGCAGGCCCCGCGCCGTGGCGCCTCCGCGCGAACTCGTCGCCTATAATGGCCGATATGCGCCAGGCACGATCCTCATCTCGACGGAGGAGCGCCGCCTGTATTTCATTCTCCCCGGCAACCAGGCGATCCGCTATGGCATAGGCGTCGGGCGTCCGGGCTTTGAATGGAGCGGGACCCGCTATGTCGCGATGAAGCGGGAATGGCCGTCCTGGACGCCGCCCGCCCAAATGCTGCACCGTCGCCCAGATTTGCCGCGCTTCATGCCGGGCGGCCCAAATAATCCGCTCGGCGCGCGGGCCATGTATCTCGGCGGCACGCTCTATCGCATCCATGGATCGAATGAGCCGGAAACAATCGGGCAAGCCGTCTCATCGGGCTGCATTCGCATGACCAATGAGGATGTCATGGACCTTTATGACCGCGTCAGGGTCGGAACCCGAGTCGTCGTCTTGCGCTGAAGGGCGGTCCCCTTAATCTCCGGATCCGAGGGGCTGCGCCCGAGCCTCTCGACGGGGCCGGGCATGGATTTTCACGCCTGGCCTTCGCTGTCGCGATTCAGGCCTTTCGCCGTGAGCTCCGCTTCATAGAACGCCCATTTCTCCTCGTGCTGGGAGCCGAGCTCATAGAGATAGGGCCAGGAGAAAATGCCCGTGGAATGCAGGTCGTCGAAGGTAAGCCGCACCGCATAGGTGCCAACTGGCTCGACGCCTATGATCGCGCAATGGCGCTTGCCGCCAACGGTGACGCGCTCCTCGGGGCTATGCCCCTGCACTTCCGCGCTCGGGCTCATCACCCGTAAATATTCGGCCGAGAGATCATAAGCGGCGCCGCTCTCGAAGACGATGCGCAAAAGCCGTCCCTGGTCTTTGAGCCTCAACTCGCTCGGCCATTGATCGCTTGTCCCGCTCATCGTCGCGCCCCGCCCTGAAAAACATTCGCCTCGAAGGATCTCGGTCCTAGAGCAAGTTTCCGAGAAAGTTGATCGACTTTTCCGGTCGGAACACGCGCCAACTTATGATCTGGAGCGCATTCTCCCCCATTGGACGATTCCGTCCAATCGGAACGCGCTCCAGGCAATCCGAACATTGACGTGGAAATCCAGCCTCGGCGAATGTAGATATAAACCCATGACATTAATGCCGACATTGCCTCAGGCAAGTTCCGAACCATGGCCGATTGCAGCCAAGGCCGCGCCGCTCGTCGATCCATTCGGGCGCGAAATCAATTATGTTCGCGTCTCGGTCACGGATCGGTGCGATATGCGCTGCGTCTATTGCATGTCGGAGGATATGAATTTCCTGCCGAAGCGCGACTTGCTCAGTCTCGAGGAACTGGACCGCCTGTGCTCCGCCTTCATTCTGCGCGGCGTCCACAAGCTCCGCATCACCGGCGGAGAGCCGCTGGTGCGACGGAACATCATGAGCTTGTTCCGCGCGCTCTCGCGCCATCTCGAGTCTGGCGCGCTGTCCGATCTGACCCTCACGACCAATGGATCCCAGCTCGCCGATCACGCCGCCGAGCTCGCGGCTGTCGGCGTTCGCCGGCTCAATCTCTCGCTCGACACGCTCGATCCGGCCAAGTTTCGCGCGATCACCCGCTGGGGCGATCACGCGCGCGTCATGGCCGGCGTCGACGCCGCGCAAAAAGCGGGCGTCTCCGTCAAGATCAATATGGTCGCGCTCCAAGGCGTGAACGACCAGGAGATCGCGCCCATGCTGGAATGGGCTCATGGGCGCGGAATGGACCTCACCCTGATCGAGGTGATGCCGCTGGGCAAAATCGAGGCCGAGCGCGCCGATCAATTCCTGCCGTTGAGCCTCGTCGAAGCCAGGCTCAAGGAGCGCTACACGCTCGATGAAATCGACTATCGCACCGGCGGGCCGGCGCGTTATGTGCGGGTCGCCGAGACCGGCGGCCGCTTGGGCTTCATCACGCCGCTCACGCATAATTTCTGCGAAGGCTGCAATCGGGTCCGCGTGACCTGCACGGGCACGCTTTATATGTGCCTCGGTCAAGAGGACGCCGCCGATTTGCGCGCGCCCTTGCGCGCCTCGACGTCGGATCGGCTCCTGCATCAAGAGATCGAAGCCGCAATCGCCCGCAAGCCGAAAGGCCATGATTTTATCATCGATCGGGGCCAAACTGCGCCGGCCGTCGCGCGGCATATGAGCGTGACCGGCGGATAGGCCACCGGAGCCGGTGTGCGTCCCGCGGCGTGCGCAGTTCCGATCGAAAAAGTCGATCGGCCTTTTGGACATTGAGACGCCGCCGTCTCATGAGAACATGCTCCAGCTGATTTATCTGGAGCGCGTCCTTGTGTTGCGCGGCGAATTCTCCGTCTTATCCAGCGGGCGCTCCCGGCCAAACGCGTCGCTCAAGCGGAAGCCGATTCAGCTTCGCGACGCACCAGATCCAAAAGGACCGACAGGCGCTCGAGCTGCGCGTTCTTCGCGAGCATGACGAGCTCGGAAGCCATATGGGCGAGATATTCGGCCGTTTCCGAAGCGCTCGCCTGAATCCCCTCGACCAAGTCCTGATCGTCGACGCCAACCTCTACGCTACGGCTCGCCACAGAGTCCTTGTTGTCTCGCGCCATGATGCTCTCCCATTTCCGTGACGATCATCATCGTCCTGTTTCGGTTGCGCCGAGCTGGCCTAGTGACGGACCTTGCGGCGACCGGCGAACAACGCCGATGACGTACTGTACATAACGCACAGTCGTTTGCAACACGAAACGTACAGAAATTCGAGAAAAGTACAATTTGTGCTATTTTAGGCCAATGACGCAACTGTCGCCCCGCCCGCGCCTCATCTCGCGCGCCGCGTCGACCGCTCCAGCAAAGTCCATTCGCCCGCGCGTATATTGCCGAACACCTTGCAGGCCCATTCAATCTGGACGTTCAGGATAGGACTCGCGTTATGGCTGACGAGATCGAACCGGTCCTTGGCGACGCGGCGAATGGTCTTCAAATAGCGCCGTCCGTCTGTGAGCCGGACCGCCGCCTCCCAGCCGTCCGCCTCGGAGCGCGTTTGCGCAACCTTCCAGCAAATCACAATGTCGCCGGGGTCATAACGCGGCCACATGCTGTCGCCGACGATTTCAAAGGCGACCGCGCCTTTGGGGACGGGATATGGAATCTCGATCTCGGCGAAACCTTCCGCCGGCTCCTGCTCGAAATCCGCATCGATGACCGCGCCGGCCCCGATTCGGCCGACGAGGCGCACGACATTTTTGGGCTCCTCGCGGACGGCTTCCGCCTCGCCTTCCCCAGTCAGGAGCCAGGCCGCGCTCGTCCCGAAGGCTTTCGCGTAGCGTTCCGCGATCTGCAGGCGTAAGCCGCGCTCGCCATTCTCGTGGCTGCGATAGGTGTTCTCGTTCCAGCCGAAGGCGCGCGCCGCGTCCGTCGCATTTTCGAATCCGGCGTTGCGGCGCGCGGCCGCCAATCGGTCGTGGGGCTCGTCCATGCCCCGCTTATAACAAAACGTGCTGTACGTTTCTACCGAAATTACCGGCTTTTCAACATTTGCGTGCAATGACGCAGCGATTGGCAATTCGCGGTCGTCCCGGAAATCACATCCGCGCCTTGTTCACTCGATGAAAATCTTCGGCGCGGCGCGGGCGCGGCCCTTTTCCAGCCGCGCCTTGATCTGCTCGGCGATGGAGCGGTAGATCTTGGCGTGCGCGCCCTCCGGCTCGACGGCGACGAGCGGCTTGCCCGAATCGGCATGCTCGCGAATGCTCATGTCGAGCGGCACCTCGCCCAGAAACGGCACGCTGTAGCGCTCGGCCTCGTGGCGCGCGCCGCCATGCGCGAAAATGTCGGAACGGCCGCCGCAATGCGGGCACAGGAAATAGCTCATGTTCTCGACAATGCCGAGGACCGGCACGTCGACTTTATTGAACATGGCGATGCCGCGGCGGGCGTCGATCAAGGCGAGATCCTGCGGCGTCGAGACCACGACGGCACCGGCGAGCGGAACATTTTGCGCCAAGGTCAGCTGCGCGTCTCCGGTTCCCGGCGGCATGTCGACGACGAGGCAATCGAGCTCGCCCCAAGCGACGTCGCGCAAGAGCTGCTGGATCGCGGCCATCACCATGGGACCGCGCCAGATCATCGGATCCTCCTCCTCGACGAGAAAGCCGATCGACATGGCCTTCACGCCATAGGCTTCAAGCGGCTGCATGACCCGGCCTTCGGCCTCGGGCTTGGCCTTCACGCCGAGCAGGCGCGGCAGCGACGGCCCGTAGATGTCGGCGTCCAATATGCCGACGCGCCAGCCGAGCGCGGCGAGGCTAAGCGCCAAATTGACGCAGGTTGTCGACTTTCCGACCCCACCCTTGCCGGAGGCGACGGCGATCACATGGGCGATTCCGGGGATCGCGATGCTGCGCGGCTGGGCCGCCTTTGGCGGCGCCGGATGAAGATCGGCCGTTAGGCTGACGAGCGCATTGACGACGCCGCCCAATTGCTTCACCGCCTTTTCGGCGGCGAGGCGCATCGGCTCCATCGCGGCCGATTGCTTCGGATCGATCGCGATCGAAAGGTAGACCTTGTCGTCCTTGATCGAGAGGCCGGCGACGGCGCCGGATTGCGGCAAAGGCGTCTTGCCGTCCGGGCCCGGAACAGATTGAAGCGCGGAGAGGACGTCCTGATCGCTGACCATTCGAAATTTCGCTCCATACCCGTCGGCGGCGGATATATAGGCTTTCGTCGCGTTTCGTCCAATCGCGAACGCCGCCGTCGCCGGTCCCGACCTTTTCTGATCTCCAGGTTCAGCAAGAGCCGCGCCATTGTCGGAGCCCGGGCGTCGGCCGCGGCGGCGGAGCCGGCAGCCGGGTCTATTGTCGCGCGCGAAAATCGGTCATAAAGACCGCTCCCGCCGCCGCTGAAACAATGTCGCGACAAGCGCCGAACCGCCGCCGCGTCAGCGCTCGATACTAAGCCGCCGGCGCATATTCGGAGTAGGACCCTGCCCCCCCGACTTACCGCCGGCATTCTCGCATCGTCTCGCCGCCGAGCCAGAGCCTTGCGCAGGAGCCTTTTGATCCTCGCCGCCCTCGCCTCCTTCTCTCCCGCGATTGCAGAAGAGGCGCCCGCGGCGCAAAAAGACATCCGCATCGCCAGCGAAGGCGCGCGCCCGCCCTATAATTATCTCGACAATAGCGAACTCGCTGGCTTCGAGATCGACCTCGCGCGTGATCTCTGCGCCCGCATGAAGGCCAATTGCACCTTCGTGACGCAGGATTGGGACGGACTAATCCCAGGCCTGCTCGAGCATCAATATGATGCGATCATGGCCGCGATGGAGATCACCGACGAGGCGCGCGAGAAGATCGCCTTCACGACCCCCTATGTGCGCATGCCGAGCGCCTTCCTCTCCTCGCGAGACGAACCCATTCGGGACGGCTCGCCGGACGGGCTCGCCGACAAGAGCATCGGCGTTGTGTCCGGCGGCGCGCATCAGGCCTATGTCGAGGATCTCTACAAGCGATCGGAGATCCACGCCTACGCCACGCTCGACGAGGCCATTCTCGATCTCGCCGAAGGCCGGCTCGACGCCGTCATCGGCGACAAGGACGCGCTCGCCGATTTCTTGAAGACGCGGCGGGAGGCGCAATGCTGCGCGATCGCGGCCGACGCGCCGCGCGATCCCGCCTATTTCGGCGAGGGCGTCGGTATCGGCCTTCGCAAGGAGGACAAGGCGCTGAAGGACATGTTCGAGAAAGCTTTGGCCGAAAGCATAGCCAGCGGCTCCTTCAGCCGAATCCGGGCCAAATATTTCGATTACGAGATCAATTGACATAGAGGCGCTCGAAGAACAGCGCACGGCGCCGGAAAGAACCCGCTCCAGATCAAAAAGCAGGAGCATGTTGCGAAAAAGTCGACCAACTTTTTCCGAACATGCTCGAGGCGACCACTCGGAAAGACATCAATGGCGAAAGTCGCGTTTCTCGGCCTCGGCGTCATGGGCTACCCCATGGCCGGCCATCTCCTGAAAAAGGGCCATGAGGTCACCGTCTATAACCGGACGGCGGCGAAAGCGGCCAAATGGGTCGCTGAATTCGGCGGCTCGTCAAAGGCGACGCCGCGGGAGGCGGCCGCAGGTCAGGCGTTCGTCGTCGCTTGCGTCGGCAATGACGAGGATCTGCGCGCGGTGACGATCGGCCCCCGAGGCGCGTTCGAGAGCCTTGAAGCCGGCGCGATCTTCATCGACCACACGACCGCGTCGGCCATTGTCGCCCGCGAGCTGCATGCCGTGGCGAAAGCGGCTGGCAAGGGCTTTGTCGACGCGCCAGTGTCCGGCGGCCAGGCCGGCGCCGAGAGCGGCGCGCTCACCATCATGTGCGGCGGCGACGCCGATGATTACGCCCGCGCCGAGCCAATCGTCGCCGCCTACGCCAAGGCGAGCCGCCTGATGGGACCTGCGGGCAGCGGGCAGCTCACCAAAATGGTCAATCAGATCTGCATCTCGGGTCTTGTGCAGGCGCTCGCGGAAGGTCTCCATTTCGCCAAGCGCGCCGGCCTTGATCCGGATGCCGTCATCGAGGTGATCTCCAAGGGCGCGGCGCAATCCTGGCAGATGGAGAATAGGCACAAAACCATGCTCGCCGGCGAATTCGACTTCGGCTTCGCAGTCAATTGGATGCGCAAGGATCTCGCGATCTGCTTTGACGAGGCGCGGCGCAATGGCGCAAGCCTTCCGGCGGCGGCGCTGGTCGACCAATTTTACGCCGAGGTCCAGGCGCTCGGCGGCGGGCGCTGGGACACGTCGAGCCTGATCGCGCGGCTCGAGGCCTTCTCCGCCCTGCAAAAGCCGTAGCCGGACGCCGGGGCGAGCTCGCAAGTGGGAGCATGTAGGCTTTAAGGCAGACTCCGAAGATCACCCTCCGGACCAGCCCCGAGCCTTTCCTCGAGCTTACGCTCCTCGCGCCGCACAATAATCATAAAGGCGACGGCGCCGATGACGACCCCGACGAGCGCAGCGACGCCGAGCGGGCCGCTAACGCGATGCACGGCGTCGCCGAAAATATAAGACGCGCCGCCCATGACGACCGCCCAGATTATGCCTCCGGACGCGTTGTAGAATAAAAACTGACCCCAGTGATATTTGTTCACGCCCGCGAGCAGAGCGGCGAGGATTCTGAGGAAGGCGACGAAACGCCCAAAAAAGACGATCTTCGCCCCATGTCTTGCGAAAAGATATTGCCCGAGCCTGAGTCGGGCCTCCGGCAGATGAATAAACTTGCCGTAGCGGAGCAAGAGCTTCGCGCCCCAGGTCCGGCCGACCCAGAAACCGATATTGTCGCCAATGATGGCCCCTGCGGCGGCCATGGCGATGACGAGAGCGATATTGAGCTCGCCCGTGGCGCCGGCATAGGCGCCGGCAAGCAGCAAGGCCGTCTCTCCGGGAAGCGGGACGCCTGCGCTTTCAAGCATGACGATCAGGAAGACCGCCCAATAGCCATGTTGAGCGATCAGCGGTTGAATGTCGGTGAATAACACGACGGCTCCAAGCTTTGAGAGATGTCGAGCGTCAGCGTGGCGCGCCCCTATCGCCGAGTTTTGATCGGCATTGCGCGGCGGGGTCGACGGCGAGCAACCGGCCTGACGACGGATCAACCTTGAAAAGAGGACATGGCGCGCGCCGAGGAGCCTCTATCGGGACGCACGAGAGCGCTTTCGCGCGACGCGGCTGCGCCTCTTCCATAGGGCTCCTCCCAGAACGAAAGCGCGCTTGTCACGCGAATTTTTTTCCAAGATAGCACAAGGAGGCGCCGCATCGCCAGCGGAGCAGCCAGAAGCCGCCGAGCCGGCGAACAGTCGCGGCTAAGGTAAAGCGACCCAAACCATGCGCGCAATCGCGAACTGGGCGCCAGAGATTTGGCCCAATCGTCGATCGCCGCCTCCTCGCGTTTCAAGCTGCGCGGCCAAAGCCGATCCACAAGCACGCAATAACCATCGGACGCCGATGGGTGCCCGCCCTGGGCTCATCGGATTCAAAAGCAAGGATCGAAGTGCGGGAAGGCAATCAAGCGATAAGATATCGCCACACTTTTGAAATGAACCGAGGCGTTTAAACATGAGCGTGACGCTTAATGCACCGCCGCGCAGCGAACCGGCTGTCGATGACGAAGCGCGGTGGACCGCCGTCCTCACGCGAGATCGGAGCTACGATGGTGAATTCTATTATTCCGTCGCTTCGACCGGCGCCTACTGCCATCCATCATGCCCCTCTCGTTTAGCACATCGCCGGAATGTACGCTTCCACACCACGATAGCCGAGGCAGAGGCCGCGGGATTTCGGCCCTGCAAGCGGTGCCGGCCTGATCAGCCTTCCCTCGAAGAACAGCAGGCGGCGAAGATCGCCAAAGTCTGCCGTCTCATCGCGGAGGCCGAAGAGCAACCTAAGCTCAAGGAACTCGCCAAAAGCGTCGGCCTCAGCCCTTATCACTTTCATAGGATCTTTAAGGGGGTCACTGGCGTGACGCCGAAGGCTTACGCGACCGCCGAACGTCAGAAACGCATTCGCGAAAGACTTGGAAAGAGCACGTCCGTGACCGAGGCGATCTATGATGCGGGCTTCAATTCCAGCGGCCGCTTTTATGCGGAGTTATCGCGCGTTCTCGGCATGACGCCGCGCGCCTTTCAGTCTGGCGGGGCGAGCGCCGAGATAAGATTTGCGGTCGGCGAATGTTCACTGGGCTCGATCCTGGTCGCCGCAAGTCCTCATGGCGTTTGCGCCATCTCATTCGGAGACGATCCCGACGCCCTTGTACGTGAGCTGCAAGACAAATTCCCCCGGGCGCGACTCTTTGGCGGCGACGCCGATTTTGAGCGGCTCGTCGCAAAGGTCGTGGGATTTATCGAAGCGCCCAGGATGGGGTTCGATCTTCCCCTCGACGTCCGAGGGACGGCGTTCCAACATCGAGTTTGGACAGCATTGCGGGATATCCCGCCCGGAGCAACGGCGAGCTATGCGGAGATCGCCGAGCGCATCGGCGCGCCGAAGGCCGCGCGCGCCGTCGCCGGCGTTTGCGCCGCAAATAAGATTGCGGCAGCGATTCCTTGCCATCGGATCGTGCGGACCGATGGCGCGATTTCTGGTTATCGCTGGGGCGTCGAACGCAGACTCATTCTACTCGACAAAGAAGCAAAATAAACGCCCAGCTTTTGCAAGAGTTACTAAGCGGCGGCGCTTTCTCCGTCGAGGAAGAAGGTTCCGCGCAGAAAGCGGATCGGGACCTTCTCGCCGGGGCGCAAATTGGCCGAGGTCGGCGCGTCGATCTCGACGCGTCCGGCCTCGAAGGGAACCGCGATCTCCGCCCTCCTCGTCGCGCCGCTGCGGCGCAGGGCCACGATCTCGGCCTCGAGGCCATTCGCGGCGGCTTCGCCGATCGCGATGTCATGCGGGCGCACGAAAAGCCTTCCGCTGCCATTGCGGCCGGATTTGCCCGGAAGCGCCAGTTCATGCCCGCCGATGAAGATGCGCCCCCCGCGAAGATCGGCCCGTAGCGCGCTCGCCTCGCCGATGAAGCCATGCACGAAGGGCGTCGCGGGGTGATCGTAAATATCGTCGGGCGAGCCGATCTGCTCGATGCGCCCGCCGTTCAAGACGGCGACCCGATCGGCGAGTTCGAGCGCCTCATCCTGGTCATGGGTCACGAATGTGGTCGTATGCCCGGTTTGCTGATGCAGCTCGCGGAGCCAGGCACGTAGATCGCGGCGCACCTTCGCGTCGAGCGCGCCGAAGGGCTCGTCGAGCAGGAGCACGCGCGGCTCGACCGCGAGGGCGCGGGCCAGCGCCACGCGCTGCCTTTGGCCCCCGGACAATTGGCCGGGCCTGCGCTTCTCGAGCCCGCTCAACTGGACGAGATCGAGCAATTCCAGCGTGCGGCGGCGGATCTCCGCCTTCGGCGGCCGCAATTCGCGCCCGCGAACGTCGAGCCCGAACGCGATATTCTCGCCGACGGTCAGGTTCTTGAACAGCGCGTAATTCTGGAAGACGAAACCAACGCGCCGCTCCTGCACGGATTTTTGCGAGGCGTCCTCGTCGCCGAAATAGACCGAGCCGGAATCAGGAAATTCGAGGCCGGCGATGATCCGCAAAAGCGTCGTCTTGCCGGACCCGGACGGTCCGAGCAAGGCCACGAGCTCGCCGCTTCCGACCTCGAGCGACACGCCGTCGAGGACGGGACGGGCGCTTCCCCCGACGAAATTCTTGGTGATGTCGACCGTGCGTATTTGCATGGCGTCAAACTCTCCTGTGGCCTTGCCGCCTCAATGTCCGCGCGTCTTTGCGGAGTGGCCATCCTTGAAGCGGCCTTCCAGCAGGCTTTTCGCCGCGAGCGTCACCAGAGCCAGCAGAGCGAGCAGCGAGGCGACGGCGAAGGCGGCCGTGATGTTATATTCATTGTAGAGAATTTCGACCTGAAGCGGCATGGTGTTGGTGAGGCCGCGAATATGGCCTGAGACAACCGAGACGGCGCCGAACTCGCCCATAGCGCGGGCGTTGCACAAGAGCACGCCATACAGCAGCGCCCATTTCACATTGGGCAGAGTCACCCGGAAAAATGTCGCGAGCCCGCTCGCGCCGAGCGACAGGGCGACTTCCTCCTCCGACGTTCCCTGATCCTCCATCAAGGCGATGAGCTCGCGCGCGACGAAGGGAAAGGTGACGAAGATGGTCGCAAGCACAATGCCTGGAACCGCAAAAATGATTTCGAGGCCATGCGCTTTCAGCCAGGGGCCGAGAAGGCCCTGGGCTCCAAACAGGAGCACATAGATAAGGCCCGCGACGACCGGCGAGACGGAGAAGGGCAGATCAATCAAAGTGATCAGAAAGCTTTTCGCCGGAAAGCGAAATTTGGCGATCGCCCAGGCCGCGGCAAGGCCGAAGACGACGTTCAAAGGCACGGCGATGGCGGCGACCAGGAGCGTGAGCCGGATCGCGCTTTGCGCATCGGGCTCGGCGAGCGCGGCCAAATAGGCCAAGGCGCCTTTCGCGAAGGCCTCGTAGAACACGACGGCGAGCGGCAGGATGAGAAAAAGCGCCAGGAAGATCAGAGAGACGGCGATGAGAACGCCGGCCAGGAGCGGGCTCTCTCCCGTCGCCGCTCCGCGGCCGCGGGAACGGCTTATCCGTGTCCAGACGCTTTCCGCCGTCTCAGGCGCCCATTGGGCGATGGTTTCGGTCATTGACCGAATCTCCTTCTGTTCCAGGCCTGGATGAGGTTGATGATCAAGAGGATGGAAAAGGATGCAAGAAGCATCAGCGTCGCGATCGCGGTCGCGCCGGCGTAGTCGAATTGCTCGAGCTTCACGATGATGAGAAGGGGCGCGATTTCCGAGACATAGGGCAGATTGCCCGCGATGAAGATCACCGATCCATATTCGCCGACGCCGCGCGCGAAGGCCAGAGCGAAGCCCGTCATGAGCGCCGGCGTGAGAGCAGGCAGGACGACCCGCCAAAGCGTTTGGATGCGCGTGGCGCCGAGCGTGGCGGAGGCCTCCTCTACATCGGCTTCGAGCTCGGCGATCACCGGCTGCACGGTGCGGACGATGAACGGCAGGCCGATGAAGACCAAGGCCACGCCGATGCCGAGCGGCGTGTAGGCGATCTGCCATCCGAGCGGCGCGATCAGCGAGCCGATCAAGCCGTTCGGCGCATAAATAGCGGCGAGGGAAATGCCGGCCACCGCGGTCGGAAGGGCGAAGGGCAGATCGACGGCGGCGTCGAGCAGGCGCCGGCCCGGAAATTCATAGCGCGAGAGAACCCAGGCGACGATTCCGCCGAATAGGACATTTATCGCGGCCGCCGCCAAAGCAATGCTGAAGCTCGTCCGCAGCGCCGCGAAAATGCGCGGCTCGGTCGCGATGTTCCACAGGCCGGAAAGGCCGAGGCTGCTCGCGCGGAGAACGAGCGCGCCGAGGGGGATGAGGACGATCACGCTGAGATAGACCAGCGTATAGCCGAGAGTCAGTCCGAAGCCCGGGATGATTGAATTGCGCTTTATCGCCACGGACACGCTCGAAAGGCCCTTCATTTTTGCTGCTCAAGCTGTTTCTTCCTGGATGTGCGCGAAGGAACGAGGCGTGCGAAGCAGCTTATAGAGTCTAGATATCTTATGGACTAAATAAAGCATGGTGAAGCTGGGGTGACAAGGGGCAAATTTAACAAATTAATATTGTATTATTTAATTATTCCTCGCCAATTGCTGTTGTTTGCCCTATATCCCAGCCGAACCACTCCGGCCGCTGTCGTTCGTTGAGCCATGTCGAGCATTATTTCCGCAAATCGCCTTGCCGATGGAATCGTCGTCTATCTCGGGCCAGATGGATTCTGGCGCGAGACGCTCGCCAAGGCCGCACTTTACGAGGAGGCGGCCGCGGCGGAGGCCGGGTTGCGCGCCGCCCGCGCCGATGTCGCCTGCAATCTGGTTCTCGATCCCTTTATCGTCGAGGTCGCCCATTCCGAGGGTCGATTGCGCGCCATGCGCATGCGCGACGCGATCCGGGCCGACGGGCCGACCATCGAGTTTCCGCCGCGAACGCCCGCGTCGACGGCGCGGATCGTGCAGGACTGACGCCATGTATCGCTATGACGAATTCGACAGATGCTTCGTCGCCGGCCGGGTCGAGCAGTTTCGAGACCAGGTGGCGCGCAGGCTCTCTGGCGAGATGGACGAGGAGCAGTTCAAGCCGCTGCGGCTGATGAACGGCGTTTATTTGCAATTGCACGCCTATATGCTCAGGGTCGCCATTCCCTATGGCGTCCTGTCGTCGCGGCAATTGCGCAAGCTCGCCCATATCTCGCGCCGCTACGACAAGAGCTACGGCCATTTCACGACGCGGCAGAATATTCAGTTCAATTGGCCGGCGCTGGTCGATTGCCCCGCTATTCTCAACGAACTCGCCGAGGTCGAGATGCATGCGATCCAGACCTCGGGCAATTGCATCCGCAATGTCACGTGCGATCAATTCGCGGGCGCTGCAGCCGACGAGATCGAGGATCCGCGCCCCTATGCCGAGATCCTACGGCAATGGTCGTCGCTGCATCCCGAATATTCTTTCCTGCCGCGCAAGTTCAAGATCGCGGTGAACGGCGCCGCCAAGGACCGAGCGGCCTTGCAGGTCCACGACATCGGCTATCAGATCGTGCGCAACGATCGCGGCGAGACCGGCTTTGCCGTCTATATCGGCGGCGGCATGGGGCGGACGCCTTTCGTCGCGCATAAAATCCGCGATTTCCTGCCGAAGGCGGATCTTCTCGCCTATACCGACGCGATCCTTCGGATCTACAATCTCGAAGGCCGACGCGACAATAAGTACAGAGCCCGGATCAAAATCCTCGTTCATGAAAAAGGTGCCGACGCCATTCGCGACGAAGTCGAGGCCGAGTTCCTCCATCATCGCGACGAGGCGCTGGCCTTGCCCCAGCCTGAGATCGACCGCATCCGCGCCTATTTCGCGCCGCCGCCGCTGCAAAAGCGCCCGCGCGTTTCCGAGGCCGTCGAGGCGCGCAAGGCGTCGGATCCCGCCTTCGCTCGATTCATCGCCCATAATGTCTCGGCCCATAAGGCGCCGGGACATGGCATCGTCACCATTTCATTGAAGCCCGTCGGCGGCGTTCCAGGCGACGCCAGCGCCGAATGGATGGAGGCCATCGCCGATCTCGCCGAGGGCTTTTCGCAAGACGAGATCCGCGTCGCGCATGAGCAGAACCTTGTCTTGCCGCATGTCGCGCTCGACGATCTCCCGCAAATTTTCGACCGGCTCGCGGAATTGGGCCTCGCCGCCGCCAACATCGGCCTCGCGACCGATATTATCGCCTGCCCCGGCCTCGATTATTGCGCCCTGGCGACGGCGCGCTCGATCCCGATCGCTCAGCGTCTCTCAGAACGGTTCGGCGACGGCGCCCGCGCGGAAGAGATCGGCGAGCTGAAGATCAATATTTCCGGCTGCATCAACGCCTGCGGCCATCATCACGTGGGCCATATCGGCATTCTCGGCCTGGAGAAATCCGGCGCCGAGGCCTATCAGATCACGCTCGGAGGCTCCGCCGACGAGACCTGCGAGATCGGCCAGATCGCGGGCCGCAGCTTCACCTCCGAGGAAGTCGTCGATGCGATCGAAACGATCGTCGAGGCCTATTTGAAGATCCGCGCGGACAAGGCCGAGAGCTTTCTCGAGGCCTTTCGGCGCGTCGGCGTCGATCCTTTCCGCGAGGCGCTTTATGAACGCGCCTGACCTGCCTCTCTTCGGTGACGCCGACACCGCGGCGCGCTTGACCGAAAGGCTCGCGCGGCTGGACGCGGCCAAGCTTTTGCGCCTCGCGATCGAGGACCTGTTTCCCGGCAAGATCGCCCCCGTCTCGAGCTTCGGCGCGGATTCCGCCGTTTTGCTCCACATGGTCGCGCAAATCGACAAGGCGACGCCGGTCCTCTTCATCGACACCGGCGTGCTTTTTGCGGAAACGCTCTCCTATCGGGATGCGCTCGTCGCCGCGCTCGATCTCCGCAACGTCATAACCATCGAGCCGGAGCCGGCGGCGCTTTCGGCGGAAGATCCGGAACGTTTCCTCTGGGCCTCCAATCCCGACCGCTGCTGCGAAATCCGCAAAGTGATCCCTCTTGCGAAGGCGCTCGATGGCTTTGAGGCCTGGATCACCGGGCGCAAGCGTTTTCAGGCGCAAACCCGCGCCGGCTTGGCGCTGTTCGAGGCCGACGGCGGCAGGATCAAGATCAATCCGCTCGCAGGCTGGTCCTCCGATGACATCGAGGCCTATCTCGCAGCCCACGCCCTGCCCCGCCATCCGCTCGTCGCCAAGGGCTATCCCTCGATCGGCTGCATCGCCTGCACCACGCCGGTAAAGCCCGGCGAGGACCCGCGCGCCGGACGCTGGCGGGACAAAGGCAAGGTCGAGTGCGGCCTTCACACGCAGGCGCTCGACGCCGTTTCGGACAGATGATTCATGGCATTGTTCAAGAACGACGGCTTCATCGCAGATGAATGGCGCGCCTTGGCGGAAGACGAGGATATTCCGCTCGACGGCAAGGTCATGGTCAGCCTGGCGCAATGGCGCGCCGGCCGCGAAAGATGGCGGGCCGCCAATTTTCCGATCGGCCTGCGGCTCGAGGCGGGCGCGCCGGTGCAGGACATCGCGCCGGATCTCGCGCGCTTCACGCTCATCTCCATCGACTTCCCCAAATTCAGCGACGGACGGGGCTTCTCGATGGCGCGCCTGATCCGCCGCACGGAAGGATTCGCGGGCGAGCTGCGCGCCGTCGGCGACGTCTTGTTCGATCAGCTCCAGCATATGGCGCGTTGCGGATTCGACGCCTTCGAGATCAAGGACGCGGCGACGATTCGGCTTCTCGAAGCCGGACGCCGACCAGGTCTCGGCCTATTCTACCAGCCGGCGGCAAGCAGCGATGAAACCGCCGAGCCTTCGCGCCCCTGGGCCCGCCGCGCGGCGCGTTGAAGCACGCCGCATCTTCACGGAACCTTGCCCTCGCGAGCCGGTTTTCCGCCCATGCATTTCATGGAGGGACGCCATGCCCGCGATTCGCGACGCGAAAATTCTCATCATGGCGACCGATGGGTTTGAATATTCGGAACTCGTGAGGCCGCTTGAAAAATTGAGGGAAGCGGGGGCCATCGTGCAAGTCGCGGCGCCGAAGGGCCCCGCGATCAGAGGATGGAAAGGCGGGGATTGGGGCGAGTCCGTCGCCGTCGACCTGGACCTGCGCAAGCTCGACGCCGCCAGTTATCATTGCCTGATCTTGCCGGGCGGACAAATGAACCCGGACTCGTTGCGGACCGATGAGGCCGCGATCGAACTTATTCTCGATTTCTTGAGCATGGGGAAAATCGTGGCGGCGATTTGCCATGCGCCTGCCTTGCTCATCGAAGCCAAGGCGGTGGAGGGCCGGGAGCTGACGTCCTGGCGGTCGATCAAGACCGACATCGAGAATGCCGGCGGCCACTGGGTCGACCGGCCGGTCGTCGTTGACGACAGCATCATCACAAGCCAATCCCCGGAGGATCTCGACGCCTTCGTCGCCAAGATCGTCGAGGAGATCGAGACGCGCGAGCATCTCGAAGGCGAGCCATTCCGCGAAAGCGCCTGAAGGCGGCGCTAGGGTAAGAAAAATCGAGCGGGAAAACAGCGCAAAAGCGCGCTTCCGACCTCCTCGTTCTGCGTGAACCGCTCACCCTGCCGAGCCTTAGGACGCGGCTCGGACTCTCCTCAGTCTATCGTCTCCACGACAGGGAGGAGAATCCGGCGTAGCCCATATAAGATTGGCTGATCCGAGCCTCGCATGGCCTGGCGAAGGACTTTTTTTTCGTCTTCGCCCACGCTCTGGTCGAACCGCCGCACGGCATGCGCAGTAAATGCGCCAATGGACATTCCATAAGCGCTGGCGGTTGCGCCGACTTTACCCGCGAAATCAGATCCGATCGAAGCAACTGCGGCTTGCGCGACTTTTTCATTCGAACAGGAATGCACGATTTCAGCGATCAAGCACATGATACCGTTACCTCACGCCCGAATTGACACACAGACTTGGCCTTAGCAGTAGCCGTTTGCTCATATAATGACGCGACCTCTGCTATAATGATATGTTAAACGTTAATACTAATAGTATTATGACGTCAATACGGATAGTTCTTTTTGCTATGCAGCAAAATACTCACAAAGAGTTGCGCAAAGTTCAAGTTCACGTGAGCAAATTTATCTATTTTTGAAAAGAACTATTTGCACGTAAGCTGATGCTTGCGTGTTCCCTAATTTTAAGGTGCGGAGACCGCTTTAAAATATAAATCCTCTAAATAACGGCAAGAGACCACCTCGTCTTTTCAATAGCCAAGAGCATGGTCTAAGTCTCCAAAACGGCTTTGGCGCGGAAAAGTTCCACACGGGATCGATAAAAGAATGCGAGTCGCCGCCCGCGCCTACTGCGGCGCAGCAGATGCAGGCGCAAGCGGCGTGGCGATGATCCGTGAGTCGACCGGCTTATCGCCAAGCACGGCCTGGACATTGGCGTCCTGCGGCCGAGGCTCAGCAATTTGCGCGCCAATCGTGCGCACGACCTGCGGCGCGTCGCCATAAGCGCCATGGCCGATGAGCCCGGCGGATTCCTGCGATAGATCATAGACCTTTACGCCGAGTTCCTCGAGCGCGGCGCGGTCGGCCGGGCGGTTCGGATCGAGCGCGCCGAGGCGCGGACGGTCCCCTGCGAGGGTGCGCGATATCGATAAGGCGCGGTCATTCGCCGAGACAAGAACAAAGACATGTGAAGCGTCAATCCGCGCGATCTGCTGGCGAAAGACGCTGAGATCGATGTCGGGCGCCGCGAGCATGACGTCGCCGAGTTTCCCGTTCAAGCCGGGACCGCCCGCAATCGCGTTCTCTCGTAAGGCCTCCATCGTGAGCCAGGCGCCCATGGAATGCGCAAGGATATGGACGCGGCCGACGCCAGGCGTTTCCGACAGCTGGCGAATAAGCTTCGCCAGAGCGTCGCGCGAGGCGGTCGCGCTTTCTTTTGCTGCGCCATAGTCGAGCACGCTGCCCGCCGAAGGCCAGGTGAACAGGACGGGGACGCCGCCGAATCGGCCATCGTCCGCCACTTGCGCGAGGCGGAAGCGCGCCTCGTCATAGCTCGTATTGAAGCCATGCACATGCAGAAGAATATCCCGGTTCGAGCCGATCCGGCCGGAGATATGCGCCGCGATCTCCGAAACGAAGCCAGTCTCGTCAAGTCCGCGTCGACTCACGACGACAAAATGCTGCTTCGGATCTTCCGAACCGAACGCCGGTCGCTCGATCTTGCTCGTCTCATGCCCAGGCGGCACGCTGATCATCTGCAACGAAAGGCGGGGCGCGCCTTCGACGGCGACTTCGCTTGCCGGAGGGCGCTCGCCCTTGCGCGTCGAGACGACAAACATCGAAATCTTCCGGGCTGACGGGCCGGTATCGGCCGATTCGATGAGACCGTCCGACGCGCAGCCGGAGACAAGCATGAACGCGCAAGCTAAGAGCGCCGGCGCGATGCGCATGACGAAGGTTCGGCGCTGCGCCGTCGCGCGCGCCCGGTCGGACTGGACCATGTTGCTTCCTCTCAAGGCGCCAAACCGACCACGTGAGACCCGTTCTGCGTTCGAGGCCTTTCGTAAAGGCCCTCCAGAAGTTACCGAACGATTAACGAGGGCCGGCTCCCGGCATTGTCGCGATCACGAAAAATTTGGATCGAATCGATCCAAAATCGTGAAAGCGACCGTATTTGGAGATTTGCACGGGAACTGGGCGGGAAACCTGTTCCACACTCCCTTGCCCTCGTTTGCGCTTTAAATGCCCCGTAAAAGTGTCGGCAATGCGACCGCGACTCCGTCGGACCAAGAGTCGCGGCGCCCCGCGAGGATCGCGCCGGCCGCCTGGAGAGGATCACGTGCAAATGAACGAGCGACCGATCCGCATCCTCATCACCGGCTTTGGCGGATTTCCAGGCGCGCGAAAAAACCCGACCGAAGGATTAATCCATGCGCTCGGCAAGAAGAGGGCGGCGCTCACAAGCAACTACGCCGAAATCTCGCTCGCGATCCTCCCGGTCGATTACGCAGTCCTTGCGCCGCGCCTGAAGCGCTTGACGGAAACATTCAGCCCGGACGCCATCCTGCATTTCGGCCTTGCTTCGCGCCGAAAAGTCTTTTGCGTCGAAACGCGCGCGTTCAATCGCGTGAGCGTTCTTCACCATGACGCGGCCGGGACAACGGCGGGGCGACGATCCATAGTTCCCGGCGCGCCTTTCATAGCGCAAGCGACCCTTCCGCCCGCGCTCATTCTCGCTGCGCTGCGCCGCACCCGGATAAAAGCCGCGCTGTCGATCGACGCCGGGGATTATCTTTGCAACCAGGCGTTTTATCTTTCGCTCATCGGCGGAAAAGCCCGCGCGGTCGGCTTCATCCATATTCCTCCGCTCGCGTCTCCTGATCGCCCACGGCCGCAAAGCAGCGTCCCGCAGAACGCAAGGCGTCCGAACCTCGACCACGTGACCCAGGCGGCGCTCGCCGTCATTCGAGCGACCCTCGTCCATTTGAGGCGCGTGCGCCAATCCTTGAATCCCGAGGACCTTTGAACGCCGACGATGCAAAACTTTGTGACGAAGTTCCGACAACGGCGACGCCGGATCACGATGTTTACGATCATTGAAAGGAACCGCCGCCCACTGGCTCGCCAGCGCTTGACCGCGCCTTGGTCCTGGCCTAGCTGCAAGTCATGGACTCCGGCGCCGCCTCCTGGCTGATCCCGCTTCTCGAAATCGTCTGGATCGACATCATCCTCTCCGGCGACAATGCGGTGGTCATCGCCCTTGCCTGCCGGTCTCTCCCCCCCGGCCAACGGACGTGGGGCATCGTGCTCGGCTCGACCGCCGCGGTGCTTTTGCGGATCATATTCACCTTCGCCGTCGTCGAATTGCTCAATCTCCCCTATGTCAAGATCGCCAGCGGCGCGCTGCTGCTTTGGATCGCAGTCGCCCTCGTCGACGAAGATCAAGAGGCAGAGGTCGCGCCGGCCATGACGCTTTGGGAATCGATTCGGGTCATCGTCATTGCCGACGCCGTCATGTCGCTCGATAACGTCATGGCGATCGCGGCTGCGGCGAAAGGATCGAACCTGCTGATTATTTTCGGCCTCGCGCTTTCGATTCCCTTCATCATCTTCGGCTCGAGCGTGATGCTCGCCTTGCTCACCCAAATTCCGGCGCTCGTCTGGGCGGGCGCGGCCTTGCTCGGGTGGATCGCCGGTGATCTGATCGCGGCCGATCCGGATCTAAGCAACTATCTGCGAGGGCGCGCTGGTCTCGGGGCCTGGGGAGCGCCCATCGGCGCCGCCTTCGTTCTCGCGGCGGCGTGGCTGCGCAACCGGCTCAAGGAGGCCTCGAAAGGCGCCTAGACTTCACAGCCCGAGGGCGCTTCAGCCATACCCGTTCCGCGCAAGTAATCTTGGAAATTATCTAGGATCAAACTCGAGGGGAGAAGAGATGAATCGTCGTCGGATATTGAAAGCTTTGGCGGGCGCCGCGCTATGCCCTCTTTGCGCAAACATTGGCTTCGCCGCCGAAGGCGCGCATTGGAGCTATGAGGGCGCGCATGGCCCGGACCATTGGGCCGATCTCGACACGGCGAACAAGGTCTGCGGATTTGGCGATCAGCAATCGCCAGTCGCCATCGACGAGACGATCGAGGCGGAGTTGCCCCTGCTCAAGATCGACTGGGCGCGCCAAGCCGATACGATCGTTAACAACGGCCATACGATCCAGCTCAATTTCAATGAAGGCGGCGCGCTGTCGGTCGGTCCAGAGCAGTACAAATTGGTTCAATTCCATTTCCATCATCCAAGCGAGCATCTGATCGACGACAAGCGCTTTCGGATGGAGGCGCATTTCGTTCACCGCAACGCTTCCGACTCTCTCGCCGTCGTCGGCGTCCTCATCAGCGCCGGAAAGGCCAACGCGGAATTCGCCGAACTCATCAAGGCCATCCCGGCGTCCGAAGGCGCCCCGGTCAAGCTCGAGTCGTCGATCGACCCCAAAGCGCTGCTTCCCAAGAAGCGCGGCTATTACCGCTACAGCGGATCGCTCACGACCCCGCCTTGCAGCGAGATCGTCGACTGGTTCTTGCTCTCCGATCCAATCGAGGTCGCGGAATCCGACATCGCGGCCTTCGCGAAGCTCTATCCGATGAACGCGCGGCCAGCGCAGAAGCTCGACCGGCGCTTCGTATTGCGATCATCCTGAAACTGCGCGGCTATTTGGCGCAGAAGAGGCTTCAAATTCCGCCCGACGGATCAGCGATCCGTGGGAGTTCAGCCAGAAAAAACATGGGCCGCGACGCGGTCCATGCCCAGGCGGCGCGAACCAAGGCCGCGCGGAGGGGACGACACTCTCCGACGCGCCCTTTTTATTTGCGCATATTCATGGCCTTACGGATTCTGCCTAGGTTCGCGGCTTTGGACGGAGCGTCCCAAGGCCCCTTCCCTCCGCCTCAAGGGTTCGGCGTCACGAATCGGGAACACGCGAACCGCAGAGGCGAAGCCGACCAATCGACCCGATCCCAAGTTTGCCAGACTTTGTGGAAAATCAACTGCACAAAGAAACTTGCATGAGACTCTTGTATCATGTGATTAAATTTCATTCGCCAGTTCCTATATGTGTCACGGGGGCGAACCGTGGCGGAGCAGCAGACCGCGATGGCGGACCAGGTGCACATCCTCATTGTCGATGACGAGCCCGGGATCGGCGAGATCATCGCGAAATATCTCACGCTCCACGGATTCATCGTGGCGAGCGGCGAAGCCCAAGCGAGGCCGTCGCCGTGCGACGCGAAAGATCTCCTCGTGCTCGATTGCGGTGCGCCGGAAGACAGCGGCCTCGCGCTCACGCGGCAGTTGGAAGCGCGCGGCAATGTCGGCGCCGTCCGCATCCACACAGTGCTTCGGCGACCCGGACGCACGCCGCCCAGCCGCAACGACGCGGCCATATCCAGCGCTAAAATCACGCGCAAGATCGCCGCGATCATGGCGGCGGACGTCGCCTTCTTCTCGCGCCTCGTCGCCGACGACGAGGAAGAGACCTTGCGCGTCCTATCCGCCTATCAAGACATTTTCGATGATTTCGTCGACCGTTATGGCGGGCGCGTCTTCAACATGGCCGGCGATTCGGTCATGTCCGAATTCAATTCGGCGGTGGAGGCGATGCGGGCGGCCATCGACATCCAGGAAGTGATTCGCACCCATAATTTGACGCATCCGCCGCATAGATGGCTGCAGTTTCGGATCGGCATTACCATCGCCGACGTGGTCGAACGGCGCGGCGAGCTTCTCGGCGACGGCGTCAATCTCGCGGCGCGGCTCGAAAGCTTAGCGGCGCCCGGCGGCATTTGCATCTCGCGCGCGGTGCATGAAGCGGTTGTGAACAAGGTTTCGGTGATGTTCCGCGATCTCGGCGAGCAAACGGTCAAGAATATTCCTACGCCCGTCCATGCCTTTATCGTCGATTTGCCAAGCGCCGTGCACCAACTGGAGGAATAGTTTCGGATTGCGGCTCCCTGCTCAGGCGCCCAGAAGACTATCACGGGCGGCGAGATATTCGCGGCGCATCCTGGCGATGACCGCGGCCGCAGGCAAAATATCGTCGATCGCGCCGACGCCCTGCCCTGCGCCGAAAATGTCACGCCAGGCCTTCACCGCCTCCGCCGCCTTGGCCTGCTCGAAGCTCATGGCCTTGGCGCTCTCCGGAAGATGGTCTGGATCCAAGCCTGCGTCGATCACGCTTTGGCGTAGATAATTGCCATGAACGCCGGTGAAATAAGGCGAATAGACGATGCCCGCCGCATCGCTTTCGACAATCATCCTCTTATAACGCGCTTCGGCGTTGGCTTCTTCCGTGGCGATAAAGCGCGTGCCGACATAGGCAAGATCAGCGCCGAGCGCACGGGCGGCGAGAACGCCGCGGCCTGTCGTGACGGCGCCCGCGAGCGCGACCGGGCCGCCCCATAATTTTCGGATCTCCTCGACGAAGGCGAAAGGCGAAAGCGTCCCGGCATGGCCGCCCGCTCCGGCGCAAACGAGAATCAGCCCATCGACGCCGGCGTCGATCGCCTTCTTCGCATGGCGGACATTGATGACGTCGTGAAAGACGAGGCCGCGCCAGGCGTGGACGCGCGGGACGATCTCGCGCGGCGCCGAGAGGCTGGTGATGATGATCGGGACTTCATGCTTGGCGCAAAGATCGAGATCATGGGCTAGTCGATCGTTCGAGGGATGAACGATCTGATTGACCGCGAAAGGCGCAATCTCCGCCTGCGGATGCGCCGCCTTATGCGCGGCGAGCTCCTGCCTGATGCGGGTGAGCCAATCGTCGAGCGCATCCATGGGACGCGCGTTGAGCGCGGGGAAGGCGCCGATGACCCCATTCTTGCATTGCGCGATGACGAGATCTGGATTTGAAATGATGAAAAGCGGCGCGCCTATGATCGGCAGAGAGAGAGGCGGCAGTCCGTCTGGCCAAGCCATGTCATGTCCCTCGCGGTCTCGACGATCGCCCGATGCGCCTGTTGGCGGAGCCATCGCGCTCCTATTGATCGGCCCTTTCAGGAGCCTCGAGGCGCGAGCGCAGTCCGCCTCATGGGGTTCGCAGATGTTTCCAACACGCCCATAGTCGTTTATAGGCGCCATAGAAAAAGGCGCCAATCCGCTTCCAAGCGGCTTCACAAGCGGTCAAGAGGATATGAGTTCAATGGCGAAGACGCGAATATTCGTTTGTTTCAAAAATAGTGATCTTGACGCCATGAACGCTATTCTCGATTGGGACAAGAACCAAGAGTTCGATTTTGTCTTCGAGAATGACATTCCCCGCGTCGGGATCAACAGCGCCGAGGGAAAGCAAGTCAAGGCTGAATTGACCGAGAAGATCAAGTCTAGCTCGCATCTCCTCTGCCTCATTGGCAAGGACACGGGAAACAACGACTGGATCAATTGGCAAGTTCAGACGGCGTCCGTCACCGGAAGGAAAGTCATTGCGATAAGGCTGCACATCAAGAACAAAAGCCCGGCCGCCCTTCTCAATTTCGGATCGACCTTCGCGAAATCCTTCACCTTTGATGCGCTGAAGGAGGCTGTCGCCACAGGCGAGTCGACAAGTGCGCTCATGCCGCCGCCGCCGGAAGGCGTGAGCCGATTCGATAATCTATAACGCAAGCGATGCTTCACGCCGTCGCGGCGCTCGCCGCCTCGGCCACGGGTCCTTCGAGCGCCTCACGATAAAGGCCGATCACGTTTTCCGGGGCGCCGAGGTCGCGCACCTCGCCGTCCTCGATCCAGACGACGCGATCGCAGATCGTGGCCAGGGCCTCGAGATCATGCGAGACGACGAGGATCGTGCCCCGCTTGGTGAAATCCCGGATGAAGGCGTCGCATTTGGCCGCGAAAGCCGCGTCGCCGACCGAGAGCGCCTCGTCGACGATCAGAATGTCGGCGTCGGCATGGGCGCAGATCGCGAAGGCCAGCCGCGCCGCCATGCCGGTCGAATACATTTTCAGGGGCTGATAGAAGAATTCGCCAATGTCGGCGAAAGCGGCGATGGCGTCGAGTCTTGCCTCCACGGCCGAGCGGCGCATGCCGAGGATCGCGCCGCCGATCAGGGCGTTTTCCCGTCCGGTCAGCTCGAGATCGAATCCGGCGCCCAGAGCGAGAATGGGCGCGACCCGGCCCTTGACATTCACGCTGCCCTGAGTCGGGCGGGTGATCCCGCAGATGATCTGGAGAAGCGTCGTCTTGCCCGCGCCATTGCGCCCAATGATGCCGACGGTCTCGCCGCGGTGAACCTTGAAGCTGACGTTCCGCAGCACCCAATGCTGATGATAAAACTGCTTCCAATGCCCAAATAGCGCCTGCATGAGCTGATCGTTGCGGCGCAAATAGAGCTGAAACGCCTTGCCGACGCGGTCGCAGCTGATGATGAGGTCAGATGACATCGACGAACACGGCCTTGTATTGCATGAAGAAGCGATAGGAATAGAAGAACACGGCCAGGGAGGCTCCAACCGTCCCGGCATAGAGCAAGAAGCCCGGCAACTGGCCGAGCAAAAGGAGATCGCGGATCATCTCGACATAATTTCCGATCGGATTGAGATGCGCATAGAAGCGCAAATGCTCCGGCACGTCGTTGATCGAATAGAAGATCGGCGTCGCGAACATGAAGACCGGCACGATCGAGATCATGAGATGGGCGACGTCGCGGGTGAATGAGCCGAGCGCCATCAAGAACCAGGAGATGCCGAGGAGAAACAGGAAGAAGGGCAAGACGACCAAAGGCAGAAGCAGGCTGGTCGCCGGCATTCCCCAGCGTAAGGCGAGTTCGAAAACGACGAGCACGCCGAGGCTGATCAAGGCGTAAACTCCGGCGCGGATCGCCGCCGTCCAGGCCAAGGTCTCGCTCGGAAAGATCGACTTCTTGATCACGTTCGAATGTTCATGCAGGAGACCCGGCGAGCGATAGGCGAGCTCGCTGAACAGGTTGAAGACGATCAAGCCCGCGAAGATCGACATGGAATAGGCGCCGAAGGGGCCGCCTTTCGCCGAGCTCGGCACGCCGACGGCGCTCGAGAAAATCACCGTATAGGCCGAAAGCATGACAAGCGGCCCGAAAATCGCCCAAAGCCATCCGAGAATCGAGCCGCGAAACCGAACCGCCAGCTCCCGCCGAACCACGGCGCGAATCAATTCCCGATAATGCCAAGCATTTTCAAAAGGCGTTAACAGATTCATTCCTTGAACCGGTCCAGATGCGGCGGCCTTGCCGAACTGGCGGGATGTAGACCAGTTCGAGCCGGCTCCGTCAATAAAGCGCGCCAAGGCCGCGCTTCAGCCGGCGAGACTGAGCCCCGTCCACTTCCGTTTCCAAGCCCCGCGTTCTATCTTTTTATACAAGCGCTGCTGGCGCGGCGCGGGCGAATGCTATGACGCAGGACGCGGACGTCGATCTTTTCGTCATAGGCGGCGGCGTCAATGGCGCGGGAATCGCCCGCGACGCCGCGGGCCGTGGCCTTTCGGTCCTGCTCTGCGAGCAGGGAGACCTCGCCTCCGCTACTTCTTCCGCCTCGAGCAAGCTGATCCACGGCGGCTTGCGCTATCTCGAATATCTTCAATTTCGTTTCGTGCGGGACGCTCTGATCGAGCGCGAGATTCTACTCGCCGCCGCTCCCCATATCGTCTGGCCCTTGCGCTTCATCCTGCCTTGGGAAAAAGAGCTGCGGCCGCGATGGATGATCGCGCTCGGCCTCTTCCTTTACGACAGACTTGCGCCGCGCCGACGCCTCGCCGGGTCGGACTGGCTCGATTTGCGCCAGCGCCCCGAAGGGACGCCCCTCACGGCGCGTCTCGCCACCGGATTTTCCTATTCCGACTGCGCGGTCGACGACGCGCGGCTCGTCGTCCTGAACGCGCTCGATGCGCGCGAGCGCGGGGCCCAAATTGAGACCAGGACGCGATTCATTTCGGCCGCGCGGGAAGACGGGCTCTGGCGGATCGGACTCATGAGCGCCGAGGGAACGGAACGGACCCTCACAGCGCGGGCTCTCGTGAATGCGGGCGGACCCTGGGCGAGCACGCTCATGAGCGCGATCTCTGGCGCTTCAGCGGGAAAGGCGCTTCGCTTGGTGAGAGGCGGGCATATCGTCACGCCAAAACTCTATGAAGGCGATCACGCCTATATTCTGCAGAATCCTGATGGGCGGGTCGTTTTTGTCCTGCCCTTTGCGCAGCACTTCTCCCTCATCGGCACGACCGAGATCCCCTTCGAGGGCAATCCCGCCGAGGCTGCGATCAGCGATGGCGAGATCGCCTATCTTCTCGGCGCGGTCTCCCGCTATTTCCGAAAGCCGCCCGCGCCTGAGGACATTGTCCACAGCTTTTCCGGCGTTCGTCCCCTTTATGACGACAAGGCGGCGAGCGCTTCGGCCGCGTCGCGGGAATTTATCCTGGATCTCCACCAGCCGCCGGGAGAAGCGCCGCTCCTTTCCGTTCTCGGCGGCAAGATCACGACCTATCGGCGCCTCGCCGAAGCGGCGATCGACGGCTTGGCCTCCCATCTCGCGCCGCCCCGTCCCGAACCCTGGACCGCAGCGGCGCCGCTTCCCGGCGGAGATATGGAGGATGGCGATTTCGACCTTTTTCTCCACCGACTGCAGGAAAGCAGGCCCTGGTTGCCGGCCAAGCTCGCGCTTCGGTTGGCGCGGGCCTATGGAACGCTTGTCGTGAAGATCTTGCGCGGCGCGCGCGGCCTTTCCGATCTCGGCGAGGATTTCGGATGCGGCCTCACCCGAGCCGAGATCGACTATCTCATGGACAAGGAATGGGCCTCGACCGCCGAGGACGTCCTATGGCGCCGGTCCAAGCTTGGCTTGGTCCTCTCGCCGGTCGAGGCGGCGCGGGTTCAGGCCTATATGGTGGAACGGGCGGGAGCCCAAACCCAGGAGCCCCATAGTGCCGAGCCAGAGCCTCCTCCTCGCGATTGACCAGGGCACGACCTCGACGCGCAGCCTCGTCTTCAATGCGGCGGGGCGCGTTCTCGCCAGCGCCCAGCGGGAATTTCGCCAATATTATCCACAATCGGGCTGGGTCGAGCATGATCCGGAGGACATCTGGCGCGATGTGGTCGCAACGGCGCGCGAGGCCATGGCCGGCGCGGAGGCGCCGATCGCCGCCATCGGCGTCGCCAATCAACGCGAGACCACATTGGTCTGGGATCGCGCGACCGGCGCGCCGATCGGCCGAGCCATCGTCTGGCAGGACCGACGCACCGCAGCCCTCTGCGAAAGGCTCCGCGCAGAAGGGACCGAGGCCCTAATCCGCGCCCGCACCGGCCTTCTCCTCGATCCGTATTTCTCGGCGACCAAGCTGGCCTGGATTCTGGACAATGTTTCTGACGCCCGGCGGCGCGCCGAGCGCGGCGAGCTCGCCTTCGGCACGATCGACAGCTTTCTTCTTTGGCGCCTGACCGGCGGAAAGGTTCACGCCACCGACGCCACCAACGCCTCGCGCACCATGCTGTTCGACATTCATCGCCAATGCTGGGACGACGAGCTTCTGGATCTGTTCGAGATCCCCGGCGCGCTCCTTCCTTCGGTTCGAGACAGCAGCGGCTTTTTCGGCGAAACCGAGCCTCGCCTGTTCGGCGCGCCGATCCCAATTTGCGGCGTCGCCGGCGACCAGCATGCGGCGCTCGTCGGCCAGGCCTGTTTCGCGCCTGGGATGGTGAAATCGACATACGGCACCGGCTGCTTCGCCCTGCGCAACGTCGGAATCGAGCCGCCGCCGCCTCGGCCCGGCGTTCTGACGACCATGGCCTATCGCATCGGCGGCGTTCCGACCTATGCGGCCGAAGGCGCCATCTTCATCGCCGGCGCGGCGATCAAATGGCTGCGCGACGCCCTCGGCCTCATCCGCGACGCCGGCGAGACGGCCGAATTGGCGGCTAAGCTCGAGAGCAATCACGGCGTCTATCTGGTGCCCGCCTTCGTCGGCCTCGGCGCTCCACATTGGGCGCCGCATGCGCGCGGCCTCATCAGCGGGCTTACGCTCGACGCCAGCGCAGCCCATATTGCTCGCGCGGCCTTGGAGTCGATCGCCTATCAAACCCTCGACCTCATGGAGGCGATGGCCGGAGACGACCCCTTCTCCGCGCAGGACAAAGGCGCGCTGCGGATCGACGGGGGCATGGCCGCCAATGATTGGTTTTGCCAGTTCCTCGCCGATATTCTGGAAGCGCCGGTCGAACGCCCGGCCATGCTGGAAATCACCGCGCAAGGCGCAGCCTTTCTCGCCGGGCTCGGCGCCGGCGTCTATCCCGATGTCGCCGCCATCTCGAAAGCATGGGCGTCTGACGCGCGATTCGAGCCACGCATGGCGCAGGACGAACGGATGCGGCTGATCGACGGCTGGCGCGATGCGGTCCGCCGGACGCTCGCCTAACCGCTGTTCAGGAGGAAGGCTCGGCGAAGCTCAAGAATTCCGTGGCAAAGCGCCCCAGCACACTTAATGTAAGGTAAACGGAGCAAAGCTCCGAACCAAAATCTCCTCGGACCCGATCATGAAAACACCGAAACCCAAGGCCGAAGCCGGCGGAGCCGTAGCGCGCGGCTCAAAGAGCGCGGCCAAGCCCGCCGCCGCGGCGCCGGAGCCGCTGGCCTCGGGCAGATCGATCGTGATCCGCGGCGCGCGCGAGCACAATCTGAAAAACGTCGATCTCACTTTGCCACGCGACAGGCTCATTGTCTTCACCGGGCTTTCCGGCTCGGGCAAATCGTCGCTCGCCTTCGACACGATCTATGCCGAAGGCCAGCGCCGCTATGTCGAATCGCTTTCGGCCTATGCGCGGCAATTTCTGGAGATGATGCAAAAGCCCGACGTCGATCAGATCGACGGGCTCTCGCCGGCGATCTCGATCGAGCAGAAAACCACCTCGAAAAACCCGCGCTCCACGGTCGGCACGGTCACCGAGATCTACGACTACATGCGGCTTCTCTACGCCCGCGTTGGCATTCCCTATTCGCCGGCGACCGGCCTTCCGATCGAGAGCCAGACCGTGAGCCAGATGGTCGATCGCGTGATTGCATTGCCCGACCGCACGCGGCTTTATCTGATCGCGCCGGCGATCCGCGGACGCAAAGGCGAATATCGCAAGGAAATCGCCGACTTCATGAAGCGCGGCTTTCAGCGCTTGAAGATCGACGGGAAATTCTACGAAATCGCCGAGGCCCCCGCGCTCGACAAGAAGCTGAAGCACGACATCGACGTGGTCGTCGATCGCATTATGGTGAAGCCCGACATCAAGGCGAGGCTATCGGAAAGTTTCGAGACGGCGCTTGAGCTCGCCGACGGCATCGTCATCGCAGAATATGCGGATGAGACCGACGAGAAGGGCCAGCCGAAGCGCATCACTTTCTCCGCCAAATTCGCCTGCCCGGTCTCCGGCTTCACCATCCCCGAGATCGAGCCGCGGCTCTTCTCCTTCAATAATCCTTTCGGCGCCTGCCCTCATTGCGGCGGGCTCGGATTCGAGCAGACGGTCGACGCCGATCTGATCGTCCCCGATCCGAAGCTCACCTTGCGCAAGGGCGCGATCGCGCCCTGGGCGCGCTCGAGTTCGCCCTATTATCTGCAAACGCTCGAGGCCTTGGGCAAGCATTTCAAGTTCCGCCTCGACCAGCCTTTCGAGAAGCTTCCGCAACCGGCGCAAGACGTCATCCTCTACGGCTCCGGCGAAGAGGCCGTTCGATTTTTCTATGAGGATGGGTTGCGCGCCTATGAGGTCAACAAGCCCTTCGAAGGCGTCGTGCGCAATCTCGAGCGGCGGTATCGCGAGACCGACAGCGAATGGGCGCGGGAAGAGATCGCCCGCTACATGACGGCGACGCCTTGCGCCGTCTGCAAGGGCGACCGGCTGCGGCCCGAGGCCCTGGCGGTCAAGATCGACAGCCGCCACATCGGCGAGGTGACCGCGCTTTCGGTGCGCGCCGCCCATGCCTGGTTCGAAGCGCTCGCCGACAAGCTCGACCCGAAACGCCGCGAGATCGCGGGCCGCGTGCTGAAAGAGATCCGCGAAAGGCTCTCCTTTCTCATCGACGTCGGGCTCGACTATCTGACTCTCGGCCGCGCGTCGGGCACCTTGTCCGGCGGGGAGAGCCAGCGCATCCGCCTCGCCTCGCAGATCGGCTCCGGCCTTACCGGCGTGCTCTATGTGTTGGACGAGCCTTCGATCGGCCTGCATCAACGCGATAACGCCCGGCTGCTCGACACGCTGCGGCGGCTGCGCGATCTCGGCAACACCGTCATTGTCGTGGAGCATGACGAAGACGCTATCCTCGCCGCCGATCATGTTGTCGACGTCGGCCCCGGCGCCGGCATTCATGGCGGCGAGATCGTCTCACAAGGAACGGCGGCCGAAATCATGGCCGATGCAAATTCTCTCACCGGCCAATATCTCACAGGCGCTCGCGAGGTGGCGGCGCTACGCCCGCGCCGGAAGCCGGAGCCCGCGCGCAAGCTTCAGGTCGTCGGCGCGCAGGGCAATAATCTGAAGAATGTCACAGCGTCGATTCCGATCGGGTTGTTCACCTGCATCACCGGCGTGTCGGGCGGCGGCAAATCGACCCTCATCATCGACACGCTCTACAAGGCGGCGGCGCGGCGGCTCAACGGCGCGCTCGAACATCCCTCGCCGCACGAGCGCCTCGACGGGCTCGAGCATCTCGACAAGGTGATCGACATCGATCAGTCGCCGATCGGCCGCACGCCGCGCTCCAATCCAGCGACCTATACCGGCGCCTTCACGCCGATCCGCGAGTGGTTTGCAGGCCTGCCAGAGGCGAAAGCGCGCGGCTACCAGCCGGGGCGCTTCTCTTTCAACGTCAAGGGCGGGCGTTGCGAAGCCTGCCAGGGCGACGGCGTCATCAAGATCGAGATGCACTTTTTGCCCGACGTCTACGTCACTTGCGACGTGTGCAAGGGCAAGCGCTACGACCGCGAGACGCTGGAGGTGAAATATCGTGACAAGTCGATCGCCGACGTGCTCGACATGACGGTCGAGGAGGCGGCGATCCTGTTCAAGGCCGTGCCCTCGATCCGCGACAAGATGGAGACCTTGGCCCGCGTCGGCCTGAATTATGTCAAGGTCGGCCAGCAGGCGAACACGCTATCCGGCGGCGAGGCGCAGCGGGTGAAGCTCGCCAAGGAACTGTCGCGGCGCTCGACGGGGCGCACGCTCTATATTCTCGACGAGCCGACCACAGGGCTGCATTTCCATGATGTCGCCAAATTGCTCGAAGTGTTGCATGAGCTTGTCGACCAGGGCAACACAGTCGTGGTGATCGAGCATAATCTCGAGGTGGTGAAGACCGCCGACTGGATCATCGACCTCGGCCCCGAAGGCGGCGACGGCGGCGGCGAGATCGTCGCGCAAGGCCCACCCGAGGCGATCGTGAAAGAGAAGAAGAGCTACACCGGCCAATATTTGCGCGAGCTGTTGGAGCGTCGCCCTGCGGCCAAGCGAAAGCAGGCGGCGGAATAAGCAGGCGCCGAGCCATGGAGCTAAAATGTGATGAGCGCGCCCACTGTGGCGCTATGGATGGACGCATTGCTCGCCAGCGCGCCGTCGTAGCGGACAAACAGATTCGCCGCTGGCGTCGGCAAGCTGAAACGCGCGCCGATCGCAGCTGCATTGCGCGGCCAGCGCGCGCCATTGACCGAGAAACTCGCATCCGGCGTCCCCTCGAGGCTTGCCGTGACGCTCCGGTTGACGTCTGCAAAATCATGCGCCCATCCGGCGCGCGCCGAAAAGTCCAAAGGCGCGGCGAGACCGAGCGACAAGTCGTAAGCTAACTCGACCCCAAGAGTGCTGAGAGCCAAAGCCGCGGTGCGGCTTTTGACGTTCAGGTCGATCGCGCCGCCGCCGCCCTCGCCGAAGCTGTTCTGTCTGACGACGATGCCTTGAAACGATGTGAATGGCGTGGCCGTCGCGCGATCGTCCAATTGGAGACGATAGCCGACTTCGGCGCGGGAGAGTGAAGCATTCTCCGCTACATAGCCGGAAACCGCGCGCGCCACGCCGGGAAAATCAATATTGCGGTTGACCCCGGCGCTATTGTAGGAATAGCCGAGCGCGCCGTCGGCATACCAAGGACCGATCGCGTAGCCGACATATGATCCTACGGCGACGCTATCCAATACGCCCCTGCCGGAGATCCCGCTCGTGTTGAAGGCGCTCCGCATATAGGCCGCCGCAAGCCCCGCCTGCAGAGCTGGACTGAAACGATAGTCCCCACCGGCGGCGATCCCACCGCCGCCAAAGCGGAGGCCATGCGTATCGCCATTTCCAAATAAGGCGCCGCCGCCGCCAAGGCCGCTCGCCCAGGGGCGCCACGCGCTGGCCGGCGAACTTGCGACGCTGCGCGCGAGATGCGTCTGATCGCGCAATGCGTCGAGAAACATCTGTCCCACGCCCGCCGCCACAGACGGCGCATCCGCATAGATCTCGCCATCGAGCTGAGCCAAAGCCTTCGGCAGAGCTCCAGAGGAGCCGAAATTGAGGACGTCGAGCGCGTTGTAGATCGAATCCATGTCGCTGAACAATGGCGGCGGCGTCGCGTGATCCAGAGCCTTTGCGACGGCGCCGGCATTTCCCCCGCCTGCGCGCGGCGCGTAAGCTAGGGCAAAAGCTCCGATAGGCTGCCCATTGATGAAGCCGCTGCTGGGGATGAATTGCGGCACGGGGCCGCATCCGGCTCCGCCCTGGCTCTTGCCGACCAAAAACTCCTGCACCGCGCCGCCTTGCTGGCCGTAGAGCGCGTTCGTGGGGCCAACCAAGAGGCACGTTCCGGCCGGCACTTGAACGATGGTCTCCAAGGTCGGCGTGAAGGACAGGGCCAACACGTTTTGAATCTGCTCAGGCGTCAAGCCCCGCACCTCGTTCGACCCGACGATGTAGCCGCCGATCTGATTGCTTCCAGCCGCTGGATTGTAGAAGCGCACATATTGCGTCGGCGCGGCGGTCAACACCACGACCGCCGGCCCGCTCGGCGTGAAGGATGGGTCGGTATATTTCGGAAGCAAATATGCGTTCGCGTCAACGCCGGTGGCGATCGACGGAACGGATGTGCCGGGGCATGGCGTCGGGTCGGGGCACACATAGCCGTTAAACGCAGTCCCCCGATACACCGAGCCGACGATAATCTTGCCGGGCGGCAACGGCAGCCCGTCCGCGCTCTGAGCCGTCGCGCGATCAACGGACGCGGCGGCCAAGACGATGACCGCGGAGAAGATCACGCTCGCACGCTGGATAATGCCGAATATGCGCATTGCCGTCTTCTCCAACCGCGAATGGACGTGAGCCGCGACGTTTCACCGTCGAGAATCCCTTCGCCGATTGAAGAACGAACTATGATTCAGCGGACGTGGTCAATCTGTGGTCGGTCCTCTCTCAACCAAGAGGCTTTGTTTCCTGAAGACCGCGATATATTCGCAACATGCAAATATTTCAGCGTGCAACTTTGAAGCGTCTACGCGTCTCGCGGCGCGGCGACATCGAGCCGCGCCAGCGGACGAAGCGACGCTCACGCCATGCGCGTAGCCTGCGTCAATTCCGAGCAAAGCACAGCCATCAGCGCCGCCGACGGTAGAGCGCGTGCGAGCGGCGCGCCCTGCCCGGCCCATTGGGCGCCATATCCTGCCTCGCCCGCCGCCTTGGCGGCGGCATTCAAAGCCTTTCCGGCGTCATAAGCGATCGGATAATCTGGAATATCCGCCGGATCGATCGCATCGCCCAATGCCGTGAAGCGGTTTGCGAGTGATCTTGCTGGACGGCCGGAGATGGCGCGGGTCATCGCCGTTCGCGCCGAGGCCTCGCTCAACAGAGCCGCCTTGTAGGCGTCATCCGCTTGTGATTCCGCGCAGGCGATGAAGGCGGTCCCGAGCTGCGCGGCACCAGCCCCGAGGCAGAGGCCGGCGGCGATCCCGGCGCCGTCCATGATTCCGCCCGCGGCGATCACAGGGATGTTCAGATCGCGCGCGAGCAGACGCGTCAAAGCCAGGGTCCCAAGGCGCTCGTCCGGCGCATTGGGATCGAAAACCCCGCGATGCCCGCCGGCCTCATAGCCCTGGGCGACAATGGCGTCGACGCCGGCGGCGGCCGCCGCGCGCGCCTCGGCGAGATTTGTCCCGCTCGCGAGCAACATGATCCCGGCGTCGCGCAAGGCGCCGATGCGCTCCGCCGAAGGCAGGCCGAAATGGAAGCTCACGACCTTCGGCCTCTCTTGCAGAAGCATGGCGCATTTGGCGTCGTCTACGATGAAGCTCTTGTAGATTTCGCTCACCGTGGCCGGCGGTTCAGCGCCGAAGCGCGCGAACTCCGGCGCGAGTCGCGCGAGCCAGCGGGCTTCAACAGAGGCTTGCGCCACAGCGGGCGCGTGGCAGAAAACGTTGACGTTGAACGCGCGCTCCGTCGCCGCTTGCGTCGCGCGGATCATCGCCCGAGCGCCTTCGGCGTCGGTCGCGCCGATGCCGATCGAGCCCAAGCCGCCGGCATTGGAGACGGCGGCCGCCATGGCAGGGGTCGAGACCCCGGCCATGGGCGCCTGAATGATGGGCCAGTCCATGCCCAGACGATCGAGAAGCCGGCGATCATGTTGCATGATGAAGCGTGGTCTCCTCAGAGATTGATCGGTGCGCGCAGTCCGCGCCTCTACTCGCAAATCGTCTTGAGCGCGCGCCACTCGCCATCGGACAAGAGCGGCTCGCCTTGCGGCGGCGCATCGGCGGCGCCCAGCGCGGCCAGGCGGTCTTCCGTCATCGGATGGGACGCGAATATGGCGAAAGGATTATCCTTCTCGGGGCCCGTGATCCGCAGCATCAGCTCGCCGAAAGGTTTTGTCGAGCGGCCCAACTTGCGCATGGTCTGTACCGCGAAAAGATCGGCCTCGGATTCTGTCTCGCGCGAATAGGCCGCCTGGAACAAGCCGCGCCCCGCCGTCAACACCACGCTGGCGCCGGCGACGTCGCCGAACAACAGCCCCAAAAGATAGGAGGTTCCTCCATTGGCGATGATGCGGCGCAGTCCGTCGCGATGGGCGGCGTGGCCGAGTTCATGGGCCAGAACGCCAGCGAGCTCGTCCGGCGTCGTCGCCTTATTGAGGAGGCCGTTGAGGACATAGATACGGCCGCCCGGCAGGGCGAAAGCATTCGGGACATTCGACGCCAGGACGATCGGCGCGTAGGATTGAGGCATGCCGGCGCCGCGCCGCAGGGCGTCGACGAGCTTTTCAAGAGCTGCCGCGCCCTCGGGACGCGCGCAGGCCTTGCCGGAGAAAATCGCGCGAACTTGGCCGTTCGCCGCGTCGCCCAATCGTCGCTCGGCCCATTGCGGCACGACCGGCGTCAAACGGTCGGCGAGAAAAGGAACCCCGAACCAGGCGATCGCCCAAATGGAGACGGCGCCGGCGAGCGACCAAGCGACGATCCTCAGCGTCGATCCCTCGCCAGCTGCGCCCTCGACATCGAGCAATTTGCAGAGGCGCGCAACTTCCGCCTGCGCGGCGGGATCGGCAATCTCGAGCCGGGCGAGCGGCAAGGCCGCAATATTGCGCAGGCGCAAGACCTGTTTCGGACCATCGGCGCGGCGGATGTCGACATAGGCCCAGGCGGCGAGAAAAATCCCCTTCTCGCGAATCTCGAGCGCGGAGGCGAAAGACAGCGCGACGCGATGCTTCGCGTTGCTCTTTCCATCGAAATAGACGGCGGTTATTTCGTCCATGAAGGGTCCCGTGCGGCCGTGTCAGAAGCCCGCGAAATCAAGCCCATCGACAAGGCCCTCGCCCAAGGCGCTGGCCGCTTCGCCCTCCGCCCCGACATGATCGGCGGCGTCAAGCCGATGCAGCGTGATGGAGGAGACGACGAGCTTCCAGACGCGCTGCACGAGATAGATGCGCTGAACGACGCCCAACGCAAGAACCAGCAACAGATAGCAGGCAAGAGTGGCCACAACCGGTAGGGCCTCGCCTTTGCCAGCGTACCGCGCGATCAAATCGGGATGCCGTGTCGCCATGGCGACGGCGACGCCCAGGAAGACGAAGCCAAGGACTAATACCGACCAGACAGCGAACACCAGCAGGCTAACGCCATACAACTTCCAATAGTTGGCGATCAGCGCGCCTAAAGAGAGATTCGAGTCAAAACGAAGCGCGCCGAAACGCAGGCCCTGCACCCACCATCGCCATTCGATCGCTTTGAAGATCGGATAGAGGAAGCCGAAGATAGAAATCAAGACGATGAAAACCAGGCCGACAATGAGCGCGATCGTTTGAGTAGGCAGCCTCGCAAGCGGCAATTCGCCGCCTGCTTGCACGATCTTGGCGATTCCGGCGGCGGCGCCGACGACAAGAAAAACTCCGAGCAGCCAGAGCCAGCCGGCGCGCTTGAAAAAAGTCCAGCCGCGCCCCTGGAACCAACCCGGCAGATCGCCGTAATAGGTATGCCCCATCTTGTAGCGCTCGAACGCAGCCTCTTGCCAGGGATAGGCGAGGCCGAGAGTGACGCTAACGAGTAGCCACCACGCGAAGGCGCGAAACGCATAGCCGACGCCGGAGCCCGTCATCCAAAAGCGCACGCCGCGCCAGATCGTTCGCGTCAGGCGATAGCGCCGCGCGCGATAGACGGCGAATTGCATGAAGCCGAAAAAGAACAGAAAGAGCGGCAGGCTTGCGAAGGCCTTGGCGCGCTCCGCCTCTATGGCGACGAGGAAATAGGCGAGATAGAGGGGTGCCAGAATGGCCAGCGCGAAAAGAAAGCCGAAAAGCAGCTCGCGGCCCCTGCCGGTATATTCCAGCGCGTCGCCATCGATCGACGTGCTCGTCCATAAGCTCCGGCGTATGTTGGTGACGAGCCAGAATCGGTAGAATCCAAATGTCACGAGCTCGAGCAAGGCGCCGCGCGTGACGAGACGGCGAAAATCGCCGTCCTGCCCATGGAACCCCACCTGAACCGGCCCGCTGGGTGCGCTCGCCGAGGCAAAGTCAGGCGCAATCATCTCGTCCATGAAAAGCTCCGTCAAAAAAATTGATCAATTATGCTTCGCGCGAGGGCGCGAGGGCTCGACGCCAAATATCCAATTTACAGAGCTAAGCTGCAGAGCCGTGACAGTGTCAACCGGACGAAAGGACTTTGGCAGTCGCCCGCCGAGCCGGATGGACTCGGACGCCCGGAACTGCGGCTTGCCCATCGCCGCTGCCGGCCCTATGTTATCCATTCGCCTTGGGGTGCTGCCGGCGACGGCGGCTGAGATCACACCCATTGAACCTGAAACTGGATAATGCCAGCGCAGGGATCGGCACAGCGGAAACGGGAGCCGGACTCCTGCCTTTCTCGCAAGACCCGCCTCCTGCCTTATCCAAGAAGAATCCGACAAGGCTCCGGCGGAGGACCCTGCGATGAATATTCAAAACAAGCCCGAAGGCCTCGTGCCGCAAAGCGTAACGCGGGGGCCGCTTCCGGGCTCGAAGAAAATCTACCATCATCCGCTCGGCCGGACTGACGTCGCCGTCCCCTTCCGCGAGATCGCGCTCGATCCATCCGCCAATGAGCCGCCGGTCCGCGTCTATGACGCCTCGGGACCCTACACGGACCCGACGGCGGCGATCGACCTCGCCCAAGGGCTCGCCCCCATTCGCGAGCCTTGGCTCAGCCGCCGAAATGGACTCGAGGCCTATGCCGGGCGCGCGGTGCGGCCGGAGGACAATGGATTTGTCGCGCCCGATCGCCTCGCGCCGCCCTGCCCCGCCAACAGGTCGCCGCGCAAGGGCCGCGCGGGCGCCCTCGTCACCCAATATGAATTCGCCCGCGCGGGGATCATCACCGAGGAAATGATTTTTGTCGCCGCGCGGGAGAATCTCGGCCGCGAGAGCAAGCTCGCCGAGGCCGAGGCGCGGCTCGCCGACGGCGAGAGCTTCGGCGCCTCGATACCGGCCTTTGTGACGCCGGAATTCGTGCGCGACGAGATCGCGCGGGGCCGCGCGATCATTCCCGCCAACATCAACCATCCCGAGCTCGAGCCGATGATCATCGGCCGCAATTTTCTGGTGAAGGTAAACGCCAATATCGGCAATTCGGCGGTGACCTCTTCGGTCGCCGAAGAGGTCGAGAAAATGGTCTGGGCGCTGCGTTGGGGCGCGGACACGGTGATGGACCTTTCGACCGGGCGCAACATCCACAATATCCGCGACTGGATCATTCGCAATTCGCCGGCGCCGATCGGCACGGTGCCGATCTATCAGGCGCTGGAGAAGGTCGATGGCGACCCGGTCAAGCTCACTTTCGAGATCTTCCGCGACACATTGATCGAGCAGGCCGAGCAAGGCGTCGATTATTTCACCATTCACGCCGGCGTCCGCCTGCAACATGTGCCGCTCACCGCCAGGCGCACCACCGGCATTGTCTCGCGCGGCGGCTCGATCATGGCGCGTTGGTGCCTCGCCCATCACAAGGAGAGCTTTCTCTACGAGCGCTTCGACGAGATTTGCGACATCATGCGGGCCTATGACGTCTCCTTCTCGCTGGGCGACGGACTGCGTCCCGGCTCCATCGCCGACGCCAATGACCGCGCCCAATTTGCCGAGCTGGAGACGCTTGGCGAATTGACCAAGATCGCCTGGGCGAAGGGCTGCCAGGTGATGATCGAAGGCCCCGGCCATGTGCCGATGCACAAGATCAAGATCAACATGGAGAAGCAGCTCAAGGAATGCGACGAGGCGCCATTCTACACGCTCGGACCGCTGACCACAGACATCGCGCCGGGCTATGACCACATCACCTCGGGCATAGGCGCGGCGATGATAGGCTGGTTCGGCTGCGCCATGCTCTGCTATGTGACGCCGAAGGAGCATCTGGGCCTCCCCGACCGCGACGACGTCAAGACCGGGGTCATCACCTATCGCATCGCGGCGCACGCCGGCGATCTCGCCAAGGGCCATCCGGCCGCGCAAATCAGAGACGACGCCGTCTCCCGCGCGCGCTTCGATTTCCGCTGGCAGGATCAGTTCAACCTCGGGCTCGACCCGGAGACGGCCAAGCTCTTCCACGACGAGACCCTGCCGAAAGACGCGCATAAGACCGCGCATTTCTGCTCCATGTGCGGACCGCAATTCTGCTCTATGAAGATCACTCAGGATCTGCGTGAAGAGGTCGCCGCGATCGAAGAACGCGAAAAGGGAATGGCGGAGAAGAGCGCGGAGTTTTTAGAGAAGGGCGGGAAGCTTTACGTGTGAGGGGAAGGCGGCTTAGTGGGATCGCCGGGTTTCATTCGGCGCCGTCGAAATTTAGTGTATAAGCTTGGGCGATGCCGGCCTCCGCCGTCAATCGCCCCCGCCGCGAGTAGCCTGCGAACCGCCATGAGCAAACAAGAGAAATCGCTGTTCATGACCTTTCTCATGACGCCGGATATGGCCAATTTTTCGGGCCATGTTCATGGCGGCGTCATCTTGAAGCTTCTCGATCAGGTCGCCTATGCTTGCGCCGCGCGCTATTGCAAGAGCTATGTGGTGACCGCCTCGCTCGACCAGGTCATTTTCAAGGAGCCGATCAAGGTCGGCGAGCTCGTGACATTCAAGGCCAATGTGAATTATGTCGGCAAGACCTCGATGGAGATCGGGATCAAGGTGATCGCCGAAAGCCTCACCGAATATGATTCCCGCCACACCAATTCCTGCTATTTCACTATGGTCGCCAAAGGCGAGGACGGCCGCCCCAAGCAAGTGCCGCCGCTCCAGATCGAAACCGAGATCGAGCGCCGGCTCTACGAGGCGGGCAAGATGCGAAAGGAAATGCGCGAGGAAATCATGGAAAGAAACAAGTCGCTTCACGTCGGCATGCCCGACTGAAGGCAATTAGGCGCATTTCTTGCTTAATCAAAATCGGCGTTTTTAAGCCGGGGCCGGTCGACCGGGCCTCGATTTGAACGGCGTCACGCACCAAGACGTAAAGCCAATAGCGCCGTCTCAGCCAAGGTCCAATCATTGGCGGGCCGAGCCCGCTCTTCCCTTCGATCTCGCCAGACCGCGCGCTCGATTTGCCAGGAGAGAACGCGGTTCGACCGAAGACGACGGCGTCTTCACCAGATCGAGGAGCATCCATGACCGCCATTACCGACACGCCCTTCGCCAAATTGGAAGCGGAAGGCCGTCTCTTGAAACCCACTTTGAAGGCCGACACCCATGTCGACGGCCGCTTCGGCTTTCGCGGCGACATTTCCTATGACGGGCCGGAAACCATCCTGAAAGAGGTTTTCACCGTCTCGGAGAGCGGCAAGCCCGCGATCGGCTTCATCGCCGGCTCGATCAAGGAATATGAGTCGCTCCCGAAATTCGTCGAAACCCTCGGCGCCGCGCTCGACGCGGACAGCAAAATTATCGTCTATGTCGCAGATATTCCGCGCGGCAGCCGCTGGTACGTGCCGCTCGGCGCGGTGAAGGTCTTCATCGTCTTCATCGACGACACCTCGGTTTACAACGAGCTGATCGACACCTTCTATGTCGATAAGGTGAAGCTCAAGAAATACGACACTTCGGCCAAGCTCGACGCGCTCGCCGACGTCGGATTGAAATATGCCGCCGTCTCCGACTACGAGGAGATCTCGTACGAGGAAGGTCTGAAGCGCAAGAACGCCGGCTGACCGAAGCTTCGACACGCCACAGCGGGCGCCGCGCTCGTCGCCGCGCCCTCACCCTGGAAGGTCTTTGACTGGGAGGCTTGATGGCCGCGCTTCAGAAGGCCTTGACTCGCCTCAATCGATCCTCAAGCATGTTCCGAGAGCGCGTTCTCGTCGATCGCGATTCCATGCGATCAGAACGCGCGGCGTGCGCTATCGGTCGCATTCGACGATTCTCTCAGAAGGAGCGGCAAGGCATGAAACAGATCGCAATCGGCGTCCTGACGGCGAGCCTTCTGTTCGGCTTGTCGAGCGTCCCGCCGGCGGAGGCCCGCAGCCGGACCGAGGGCCCATCTGGCACAAATATGACCGCAAGCCAGATTTTCGATCAGGAAACGGCGCAAATCGCGGAGCTCAAGGCCAAGCTGCACCTCACGCCCGAGCAGGAAAAAAGTTGGACGGACCTAGAGACGGCTTTGCGCGACATTGCGAAAAAGCGGGCCGATCGGCAGATCCTCATCCAAAACGCGCTCTCGCAGCAACCCAAGGGCCCTGTCGATCTCGTCGAGCAATGGCGTAACATCGCCGATATTTTGAATGAGCGCTCGATCGAGCTGAAGACCCTGGCCGACTCCGCGCAGCCGCTCTATGCGAGCCTCAGCGACGAGCAGAAAAAGCAGTTTAAAGACCAGATTCAGCGCCTCCAAGGCAAGTTCGCCGAGGGCGCGCTGAAATAGCCCTCGGCCGAGCGGGACGGGTCAAATCATAAATTGCCCGCCATTGACGGTCAGCGTCGAGCCGGTGATGAAGCCCGATTCCTCGGCGACGAGAAAGACGACGCAGCGCGCGACTTCTTCCGGTTCGCCAAGCCGCCGCACGGGAATGAGCGGCAACACGGATTTCTCTAAGACCTCTTGCGGCACCGCCTTGACCATGTCGGTCGCGATATAGCCAGGACACACGGCGTTGACGGTGATCCCCTTGCCGGCGTTTTCCTGCGCGAGCGATTTCGTGAAGCCGATGTCGCCGGCTTTGGACGCGGTGTAATTCGTCTGCCCCATTTGGCCTTTCTGGCCGTTGATGGAGGAGATGTTGACGATCCGACCAAAGCCCCGCGCGCGCATGCCGTCGATGACCGGGCGCGTCATATTGAACAGCGAATTCAGATTCGTGTTGATCACTTCGTACCACTGCTCCGGGGTCATCTTGTGGAACATGGTGTCGCGAGTGATTCCCGCATTGTTGACGAGTATGTCGATCGGGCCAAGCTCGTCAGCGACCTTCTTCAGACCCTCGGCGCATTGGGCGTAATCGGAAACATCCCATTTATAAACTGGTATGCCAGTTTCGGCATTGAATTTCGACGCTGCCTCATCATTCCCCGCATAATTCGCAGCGACCTGATAGCCTGCCGCCTTCAACGCCTTGCACGTCGCCGCGCCAATGCCGCGCGTGCCGCCGCTCACCACTGATACCCGAGCCATTCTCGTCACCCCCTCGTAGCCGCAGCAAGTGTTCCATGCGGCAAGTCGAAACCAATTTATTTTTGCTTCGTGGCGCTGCGCCGTTCCGCATAAGATTAATGGTCCGCCCGTCAGCGCAACTGAGCCAAATCAATGCGCGCCAGCACATATTCGGAAAAGCCGCCTTTTCGATGCGAACATGCCCCGCGTCTTTGAAGACGAGCGATTTGTTGACAGTTTCAATGACTCCCTTCGGCCGATAAGCGATTGGAGCGGAATGAAGAAAAGCGGCGACCGGCTTTCTTCATTGTCTTCTGGTTGATCCCAATCGATCGCTTTCGTGATTTCGATGCAAGATCAACATGTTCAAGGCGGCGGAAATCATAAACGCCGAATTCCGCCATCCAAGATGCGCAGGATTTCATCTATGTGAAAATCAAGCGCGTCACAGCACAATGCGCAGCGCCTATCGGCTCAGCGCTCGATCGTAAGCGCTATGCCCATCCCGCCGCCGATGCAGAGGGTCGCCAAACCCTTTTTGGCGCCGCGGCGCTGCATCTCGTGCAACAGCGTGGTGAGAGCCCGCGCCCCCGAAGCGCCGATCGGGTGTCCGATCGCGATTGCGCCGCCGTTCACGTTGACGATCGAGGGATCCCAACCGAGATCCTTGTTCACGGCGAGCGCCTGGGCCGCAAAGGCTTCATTGGCCTCGACGAGATCGAGATCCTTGACTTTCCAGCCGGCCTTCTCAAGCGCCTTGCGGGAGGCCGGAATCGGGCCCGAGCCCATGAGCGCCGGATCGACGCCGGCGGTCGCCCAGGAAGCAATGCGGCCAAGGGGCGCAAGGCCCCGCGCCGCCGCGTCCTTGGCGCTCATCAACACCAGCGCAGCGGCGCCGTCATTGATTCCCGAGGCGTTGCCGGCCGTGACGGTGCCGTCCTTGGCGAAGGCCGGCTTGAGTTTGGCGAGCGCCTCGAGCGTCGCGCCGTGGCGAATATATTCATCCGCATCGACCGTGACGTCGCCCTTTTTGGTGCTGATCACGAAAGGCGTGATCTCTTCCTTGAATTTGCCTTCCTTCTGAGCCGCCTCGGCCTTGTTTTGCGAGGCCAGCGCGAAACGATCCTGCTCATCCCGGCTGATTTGCCATTTCGCGGCGACATTCTCGGCGGTCTGGCCCATGTGATAGTTGTTGAAGACGTCGGTCAGGCCGTCGCGTATCATGGTGTCAACGAACTTGACGTCGCCCATCTTGACGCCGGCGCGGAGAAAGGCGCTGTGGTGCGACTGGGACATGCTCTCTTGGCCGCCGGCCACGATGATATTGGCGTCGCCATTGACGATTTGCTGCAGTCCAATGGCCACCGCGCGCAAGCCGGAGCCACACACCTGGTTCAAGCCCCAGGCCGTCTTTTCCTGCGGAATCCCAGCCTTGATCGCCGCCTGGCGGGCCGGATTTTGACCCTGCCCCGCGCTTAACACCTGACCCAGAATCACTTCGTCGACGTCGGCGGGATCAACCTTGGCGCGTTCGAGCGCCGCCTTGACCGCGGCCGCGCCGAGCTCATGCGCCGGCGTCGCGGCGAAGGCCCCGTTGAAAGATCCAACAGCCGTGCGCGCCGCGCTCACGATTACGATATCACGTGACATTGGGCATTCTCCTTGGGGTTGGCCTTTGCGGGGTGCTCCGTCGGCGCCAGATTGACGTTAGCATATCGGAAGCGCCGCCCGCGAGTGGAAGGCGGGTCAAATCGAGGCGACAAAATCGGGCTTGAGATCGCTTCGAGGGACGGAACAGGCTTTCACTTTCAGATAATGCGCATATTCTAAAAAAAACACATGTCATAGGGAGCAGGCGCACCAAACCCAAAAGAAAAAACGACGCAGCCCCGCTGGGCTGCAGACCCACGCGCAGCGGCGCCCTAGAATAAAATGGCGTTTGAGAGCGAAATATGAATTTTAAGTGAAACGCCGGAGGGCTCAATTGACTTGGCGCAACGCCGTTTCGATTGTCGCGGTCATCAGTTAACGTGAGAGAGACGTCTCGAGACGACTCCGAGACTCGTTGGAGACAGTTAGAACGCGGCGATTGCGAATTTGTTTTGAAGCTTATGCGCGCCGCCGATCTCGTGAGGTCTGCTGGCGTCCAAGACGACTTCCTGTAGGCGAGTGATCGACCATGTCCAGTGAAAAACAACCAATTACGGTCAAGAAATATGCGAACCGACGGCTCTACAATACGAGCACGAGTGCATATGTGACGCTCGAGGACCTCGCCACCATGGTCAAAAGCGGAGTCGACTTCGTCGTCTTCGACGCCAAGAGCGGCGAGGACATCACGCGATCAGTCCTGACCCAGATCATTTTCGAGCAGGAGGGCAAAGTCGGCCAAAGCCTTTTGCCGATCACATTCTTGCGCCAGCTGATCCGCTTTTATGGCGACAGCATGCAAATGCTCGTGCCGAGCTATCTCGAATTCACCATCGGCAAGCTGACGAGCGAGCAAAGCAAGTTCCGCGACCAGGTCGCGGGGGGCTTCGCCGCTCCCGCCGGCGCGCCGCTCTTCGGCTCGCTCGAGGAGCAGGCCCGCAAGAACATGGCGCTTTTTAACCAGGCGCTCGGCTTGTTCAGTCCGTTCACTGCGCCGCAGGCTGCGGCGGAAAAGCCATGCGAGGGGCCTGCCGAGCCCGCCGCCAAAAGCGACATCGAGGAAATGAAGCGTCAACTCGAGGAACTGCAAAAGCGGATCGAGGGGATCGGGTCGACAGGGAGCCAGGGAACGCGCGAGTAAGCCCGGCAAGCGGCCGCCCGACGGGATGAACCGAAGCTCAGCCCCTCGCCGGAGCGGGCGTCCGGGTCGCCGGAGCGAGTTCGAAACCGGAAAACTCAAAACCCGGCGCGACGCTGCATCCAACGAGCGTCCAGGCGCCGATGCTCTCGGCGCTCTGCCACCAGCCTGCCGGCACCACGAATTGCGGGCGCTCCCCCGCGATAAGATCGGCGCCGAGACGATGCGCGTGCGGCGCCTCGCCCTCTTGCGAGACCATGAGCAGCAAGGGCGCGCCGGCGTAATAGTGCCAGGCCTCCGCCGCGTCGACCCTGTGCCAGTGCGATCTCTGGCCTGCATCGAGAAGAAAATAGATCAGGGTCGAGGCCGCGCGCCCCGGCGTCGCTTCGGCCGAGTCGCGAAAAGTCTCTCGAAAGAAGCCGCCCTCCGGATGCGGCCGAAGATCGAGCAGGCGGATGATTTCGGCGGCCTTTACGGAGGGATCGCCTTGCCTCGACATGAATTTATGTCTCCGAAATTCGCGAGCCTACGCTCGATTCTTGCGTTCACGCAGCTCGGCGAAGACCGCCGCCGGCTCGGCGCCGCGCAGGCCGACCATAGACTGAATGTCGAGCTCGTCGGCGCGCAAAAACGGATTGGTCGCAAGCTCGAGCGCGATCGTGGTTGGGAGCGTGAACTCTCCCGCCTCGCGGCGCCGCGAGACCTCCTGCGCGCGCAGGCGCAAATTGGCGTTGCCCGGATCGACGGCGAGCGCGAAGCGGGCGTTGGCCAGGGTATATTCATGGCCGCAATAGACTTTGGTCTCGATCGGAAGCCCGGCGAGCTTCATCAAGGATCGGAACAGAACCGCCGCAGGCTCCTCGAACCCTCGGCCGCATCCCATCGCGAACAAGGTGTCGCCAGCGAAAAGGAGCGCTTCCTCCGGCAGCCAATAGGCGACATGACCGGATGTGTGGCCCGGCACGTCGAGCGCGGCGATTTCGAGCACGCCGACCGCTACTCTGTCTCCCTCGCCGACGGCGACGTCGAGGGCCGCGTCGATCTTGTCGGCCTCCCTCAGCGGCCCGATCACGCGCGCACCGGGAAAAGCCGCCTTCAGCCCGCCTATTCCTTGGACATGATCCGCGTGATGATGAGTGATAAGAATGTCGCTCAGCCGCCAGCCCTTCTCGGCGAGCGCGGAGAGGATGGGAGCTGAGTCCGGCGCGTCGACGGCCGCCGTCGCGCCTGTGCGCGGGTCGTGCACGAGGACGCCAAAATTATCCTTGAGGCATAGGAATTGATGGATTATGGCGGTCATCGATTCTCTCCATCGGCGTCGCAAGTGGCGACGAAGCCGAGCCTGGATAAGGAGCGCGCGCGCTTCGCAAGGCGGAGGCGCAGGCCATGCGCCCGAACGCGCGCCAGCATAAATAGGCGCCGTAGCGGGCGCGCAAGGCCCGGGATCGCGACGAAGCTTCAATAATTTCTCACTGGACGAGGATCGAAGTGCCGCTAATCCTGCCAGATCGGCAAATGCGCCGCCCCTTCCCGCGTAAGGCCCAAGACGCCAAGATGCCGCTCGACGTCGTCGATCTTCGCACCTTCTACGCCTCGCCTCTCGGGGAGCTGGCCCGGCGCCGCATTGGCCGGATCGTGCGGCAGCGCTTTTCCAATTGCGCTGGCTATTCAGTCCTGGGCGTCGGCTATGCGACGCCCTATCTCGGCGTCTTTCGCGACGAGGCCGTGCGCGTGCTCGCCTTCATGCCGGCCGAGCAAGGCGTGGTGCACTGGCCCTCTTCCGGCGAATCCGCCTCCTCCTTGGTCGAGACGACCATGATGCCTCTGCCCGATTCCTCGATCGACAGGGCGATCTTGGTGCATTCTCTCGAAATCACTGAGCGGCCACATGATCTCCTCGCCGAGATCTGGCGGGTCTTGACGCCCGGCGGCCGCATTCTCGTCGTCGCGCCGAGCCGGGGCGGCCTTTGGGCGCGGATCGACGCGACGCCTTTTGGGCACGGCCAGCCTTATTCTCTCGGCCAGCTGCGCCACATGATGCGCGAGACCCTGTTCTCGCCGACCCATTGGACCGAGGCGCTATACACGCCGCCCTTCAAAAGACGATCGGCGCTGCACGCCGCCGCCATGCTGGAGCAGGTTGGCGCCTATTTGTCGCTTCCGGGCGCCGGCGTGCTGATCGTCGAGGCGACGAAGCAGCTTTATCGGCCCGTTGGCGTGCGCAGCACGGCGGAGCGCGCCCTATCCGGCTTCGAGCCGGCCCTGGCGCCCGAGGGGCTGTGCGCCTAACGCGAGACGCAACTGCGCAACTCTCGGCGGGCGCGATCGGTCAAGGCCTCGGCTTAGACTCCAGCCCAAGCTTCAGCTTGAAGCATTTGGCGACGAATATGCCGCCCTGCATGAGTCCGGGGCCGTCTATGCCATGCCCAATTCCCCGTGAAAGATGCCATTGGCTCGGAATTCCAGCTTTGGCCAAGGCTTCCACCGAAAGAAAGAGCGCCTCAGTCGGGATCACGTCGTCCTCATCGCCATGGACGAGAAAGATCGGCGGAGCCGCTGCCGGGCGCGCGAACTCGCCGAGATGCTCGGGTCCGACGAGAACGCCCGAATAGCCGAGGATTCCAGCCGGCGGCCGCGCACGGCGAAGCCCGACATGAAGGGCGAGCATGGTCCCTTGGCTGAAGCCGACGAGCGTCAGTTTCGAATCGTCGAGGCGGAGGCGCTGAAGCTCGGAGTCGAGAAAAGCGTCGAGGATCGGCGCGGCTTTATTCACACCGGTCCAGCGCTCGTTCTCGTCGCGCATGGTCAAGGGGAACCATTGCCGTCCGCTCGGCGCCTGCACGCAAGGCTCCGGCGCATGCGGCGACACGAAAGCCGCGTCCGGCATCAAGTTCTGCCATTGCTGGGCGATCCCGATCAGGTCGTTTCCATCAGCGCCGTAGCCGTGCAGGAAAACGACGAGCTGTTTCGCCGCGCGCGACTTCGGCGGGACGCGCGGGCCGTCGATCAGAAACGCCATGAAACTGTCCGCTCTCAGGAATTTTCGCTCTCCCTCGCGATCTAGAATATTTTAACGCAAAGGGAAACCGTCTCGCTTCCGGGCTTTGGCCGAACTTTTCAGGTTCCAGCCCTCCCTGCGCCTCAGAACGGCGCATTTTTGCGCAGATTGGCGTTTACGGGAGAAGCACGTCGGATCTATGCTTTCCTCGACGACGCGCCACCCTTCGCGCGTCACGAGCGTTCCGGGGGCTTTGACCATGTATATCATCGCCCGCAACATCACTGGGCCCCGCCTGCGCTGCGAAGCCCTGATGGTGGACAAGAAAAGCTTTACGCCCTGGCCTCCGGTCAGCGAGGACGGCTGGCGGCGCGCCTATAAATTCCGCGACAGACTCATGGCCGAAGTCGTGCGGTTGGAGGCCGACCCTATGGGCGAGCAGCTCAAGGTGATCGAGGCGGTCTATATTCCTTGAGGGCCCAGGCAGCCTCTCAGCAGGACGCCATCCCGCCGCGCCTCATCTTTTGCAAAAGCTTCTCGCCGTCAGGCGTCCAGCCCTTGTCTGCCTAAAGGCCTGACTTCAATTGCAGCCAGCCTCGGTGAGCTTGCATTCGAGATCCTTGCGCGAGCCGTATTTGCGATGCGTGAGCGGGCGAAATCCTCCGGCGCCCTTTGGTCGCAGTGTCTACAGTACGCAGGCGCCGCGCGACTCGGCCCCGCTCACTGTCGGATTCTGAAGAGACACACGTCCAACATGGCGCTCTTCGCCTATTCCTCGGCGACTTCTCGGGCAAGGGCCAGGCGCGCGCAGAATCTGGCGGCGTCACAATCGCATGGTTGCGGGCGCTCGCAGGCTACCGCAGCGCAAGGCCTGCGCGAGGCCATGTCATGTTGCGCGTAAATGGCGTGTTGAGCTCAATATTGGAAGAGTCCAGCTAAAGCTGGGGGCAAGTTAGAGACTACGGAGACGAATCGCGTTCGAGCCGCAGTCCAATCCGAGTTTGGCCTTTAAGGTCAAACGCCTCACGATAAAAAATCGCCGACTCATTAAACTTCAGCATGTTTGAGCATTATTAATAACGCTAACTTCTTGCAGGGGCCCTATTCAAGGCTAGCAAAAGGTGCTACGAAAAAGAAAAACATTTCCTGCATTGATGCGAGGTTGAGGAGGAACTCTGCTATGTCCGAACCGAAGCGCGCTTCAAAGAGGAATCGTCGAAGCCAGGCTGCATCCGTGCTGGGAATCGCCGGGGCGTCATTGGCTGCATCGACGGGCGGTTCAGTAGCGGATATCCCGCCTCAGACGTCGCAGGAAATTACGCCATTCCAATTCCTCATGTTCGGCGAGGAGGAAATCTCCGATGTCAGCTTGGCGACGTTCCGCTTCGTCGACAAGGACATTCCCGGCGCGCCGATTTCAGGCGTGCAACTTGCCCGAGGAGGCTGCGGCTGTGGACATGGCTGCGGGCATGGTTGTGGTGGGCGCGGCTGTAGAGGATGCGGTGGAGCTAGAGCCTGCGCCGGCTGCGCGCATGGCGGCTGCAGGGGCTGTGGACGCGCCTGCGGCAGAGGCTGCGGCTGGGGTGGCTGCGGTGGCTGCGGCGGCGGTTGCGGCTTAGGAGGCTGTTGTTTGTCTTGGGGAGGTTGCTCGCCTTTCTGCTAGGGTGGAGCGCATCCGCAAGCGCAAGCTTTTGTCGCCCGCTGTGAGTGAAGCGTCTATCGGCTCTATCGGTTGTTGCGCGAGCATAGACAGGCGACGCTTCAGTCTGGCCAAGGTTTATCAAGGGTGAAACACGGAAACGCTGGCCTGCCGATTCTCTGCGGCTTCCGGGCCGCAGATTTCGAGCTATCCTACGCTTGGCTGCGAATTCGGCCTTGCCGCCGGAGCTTCAGCATCCGGAAAATATCCCCCTACATTGACGTTTGTCTTACATTGACGTCCGGTTTGTGGCCAAGGCGCGCGTACTGATCTCATGATAGACGAACACGGAAACAGAGTTGCGCGGCGCAATAGCCGAGACGTTTTGCAATTCGCACCGAATTTCACCGTCTATGTGCTGCCTCCCGATGTCGTGTGCCTTTATTCTGAGGACCGCAAGTTCTTGCTTCACGGCGAGCTCTATTGCGCGCTTGCCGAAGCAATAGGAGAAGGCGGAAGGAGCATTGGTCAGCTCATTTCCAAGCTGGAGCGGGAGTTTCCTTCGGACAAAATCGAAGAAGCCCTGAAACGGCTGATCGACCGCCGCTATGTGCTTAAAGCATCGCGCGCTGCCAACGGCGCGGTAGCGGCCTATTGGGCGAGCCTCGGCTTGTCGCCCGAGACCGCAGAGCAAAATCTCCAAAAATGCCGCGTCCGCATTCAATCAATCGACGTAGAGGGGGCGACGGAGCTTGCCGCCGCCTTGACCGAACTGGGCGTTCGCGTCGTCAAGCGCGCCGGGGACCTGACGGTCACACTGGCGAATGATTATCTCGATGCGCGACTGGCCGAATTAAATGCGCAGCATTTGGCGGACCGCACGCCTTGGGCGCTCGTGCAACCCTCCGGCATTTTTCCGTTGGTTGGGCCCGTGTTCAGACCCGGAAGCGGCGCCTGCTGGGCATGCGTCGCCGAGCGGATGAAAAGAAATCGAGAGATCAAGGCGCTTCTCGATCGCAGGGAGGCCCGCTGCGTCGCCGTTTCGCCTCTCGGCCGGCAGACGGTCGGACAAAGCGCCGTTCAGTTTGGCGCCATCGAGCTCGCGAAAGCGATCGCCACTGATTTTCACACCCCATTGAGCGATCATATTCTCAGCCTTGATCTCTTGGGCTCGACCATCGTGAAGCATTATGTGGCCGGTCGCCCACAATGTCCGAGTTGCGGCCGCAAAAAGCTGCGCGATCCTCGCCGCGCACCAGCGCCGATCGAACTTGGCGCAGGCGGCAAAGTTGTTATGACGAGCGGCGGATATCGCAGCGTTTCCTCATCGGCCACGGTTGCGAATTTCCGCCGGCACGTGAGTCCGCTTACCGGCGTCGTCTCGCGTCTTGAGCGGATCCAGGCCGACCTGCCCTTGAACACCAATTACCATGCAGCGCATAATTTTGCGGGGCCTTCAGAAACGATCAATGAGCTCCGAGCGGGGCTGAGCAGCGGAAGCTTTGGCAAGGGCAGCACCGCCGAACAAGGAGAAGCCAGCGCGCTCATGGAGGCGATCGAGCGCTATTCCGGCATTTTTCAGGGCGATGAGATCCGCTCCAAACGGCGGTTCGCCGATTTTGCGGCCGGCGAGGCCATAGCTCCGAATAAGGTCCTGCTGTTCAGCGAAGAGCAGTTGCGGCAAGGCCGAGAACCAACGTCGGCGTCGGACCAGTGGGAGGCCGTTCCAGCGCTATTCGATCCATCGGCGAAAATCGAATGGTCGCCGGTCTGGTCTCTGCGCGACGAGCGCTTCAAATATCTGCCAACCAGCCTGATGTATTTCTTTTACAGGGGCCCTGCCGCTTTTGCTGCGGATTCGAATGGCTGCGCGGCCGGCAACACGCGCGAGGAGGCAATCGTCCAGGGATTTCTCGAGCTGGTGGAAAGGGACGCTTATGCAATTTGGTGGTATAATCGATTGCAACAGCCGATATTGGATCTTGACCAGTTCGACGATGCCTATATTCGCGAATTGAGAAGGCAGTTGGCCCAAACAGGCCGCCAACTCTGGGTGCTCGACGTCACCAGCGATCTCGGAATTCCGACATTTGTTGCGATCACGCACTGGATGCAAAACGGGCTGGAAAATATCGAATTCGGCTCCGGCGCGCATTTCGATCCGCGAATCGCCTTGCTGCGGGCGCTGACGGAATTGAACCAGTTTTTATCCTTGGGCCTCATGGGCGGCGGGACCGGAGAAAAGTCGAGCCTCGACGGCGTCGCTCCGCTGCGCCTGGAGGAGCATCCTTTTTTGACGCCGCATGGAAACTCGCCGATCCGATCGGACTTAGGCTCGAAATTCGGACATCTCGACACGCGCGAGCAGGTGATGGCCTGCGTCTCCCTGGCTAAGCAAGCGGGCCTTGATTTCCTTGTCCTCGATCAAACGCGTCCCGACATCGAGGTCCCTGTGGTGCGAGTGATCGTTCCGGAATTGCGGCATTTCTATCGACGCTTCGCGCCTGGTCGGCTTTACGATGTGCCAGTAAAGCTCGGACTGCGTGAGCGGCCGCTCGACGAAAGCGAGCTCAATCCGGCTCACCCCCATACCTGAAGCGACTTCGGATTGCGCGCTCCCGAACCGAAAAGAGTGCGACGGGCCGAGCCGGCCGCTGTTTCCATCCGGCTCGGGCGCCGGGTTGCGCTGGACCTACGCGCGAACGGAGAGATCCTTGCCGGCCTCGACGGCTATTCGATCAGCTTCGGCGTCTTTAGCGCGGCGGCAGTCCGTCGCGCGCAGAATCTCTACTCTGGGCTGCCTCTCGCCTCTCTCGCGTCCGAAAGCCGAAGCACCGGCAAGGAGATCAATCTCCTCGTTCGTCGATTAGCAAGGCTCGGTCTGTTGGAATATCGGCTCGGGCGCTCCCCGGTCGACCAAGACCTTGTGGTCATAGAACCGCAGAGCCCCGATTATTGGCCGCAAACGCCGCGCCTCGGCGACGCGGATGCTCTTGTACTGTCGCGATTCGCCTATATGCGGCGGCGCGGCGACGAGATGGTGTTGGAATCGCCGCGCGCCGGCGCATTGTTCAAGATTTGCGATCCGACGATCGCCGCCGCCATCACGACTCTCGCCACCCCTACGCAAATCAAGCAACTCCGCGGTCATGCCGGATTTCCGGGAATCGCTTTTCTCGCCTTACTGGTTGATTGCCAAATTATTTTCAAAACCGACGGCTCCAGCGATGGGGGTCGTCGCGCCGCCGAGGGCGACCACAACCTCGTTCTATGGGACTTTCACGACCTTCTATTCCATGCGCGCAGCACCGAAGGCCGGCACGCCAATCCGCTCGGCGGCGTCTATCCCTATGCCGGCGTCATTCCTCCGCTGCCGGCCGTGCGGCCCAGTTGGCCTGGAAAGAAAATCGATTTGCGCAAGTTCTCGTCCGAGGCGATCTCGCCAATCGCAACGCTCCTGCGAGAACGTCATTCGACACGCAGCTTCGACGATCAGCGTCCCGTCACGCTCGCGGAGCTTTCACGATTTCTCGACGGCGCCGCGCGCGTCCTGTCGCGATCTCGCAGCAAGCCCGACCTCGATGACGGCGGTTATGCGGTCAGGCCGTACCCGTCCGCGGGCGCGGGCTACGAACTCGAGCTCTATCTGTCAGTCGGTAAATGCGACGGCCTTGCAAAGGGATTCTACCATTACGACGCCGGCGCCCACATGCTTGCGCCTGTCAGCGTTCCGACCAATGAAATCGAGACATTGTTGACGAGCGCCGCCGGCGCAATGGGGTCACTCGCCGCGCCCCAGATTCTGATCACGATCGCTGCGCGCTTTGGCAGAATTTCATGGAAATACAGCTCGATTGCATATTCACTCATTCTCAAGGACGTCGGAGTCCTCACTCAAACGCTCTACCTAATGGCGGCCGACATAGGACTCGGCGGATGTGCGATTGGAATCGCGAATATTGACCAATTCGCAAAAATTACGGGACTCGAATTCCACATAGAGGGCCCGGTGGGTCAGTTTGCGATCGGCCGCCCCGCAAATTCCGAGGCCTCCGACTGATAATCGCCCGGTCTCCACGCGCATGGGACGAACAAAACCAACCGCACGCGTCAATAGCGAGCAATGTCCAAGTTCGTCAGCTCGTTCGGCAATGTGAGCATCTAGCATAGACCGGCGCCCCCGTCAGGCGTTCCGCCGACCTGTTGATCGTCTGGCATCCATCGTAAAATCCTGCGCAACTGCGACACCTGCACAACGGCGACGTGGGCGAGGTCATATCGAAGATTTATCGTTGCCAAAATTTCAGAGAAGCGGCACCTTTGTTTTCGCCAAGGGACGTCGTCAAACGCCTGCATGCCTGAAATCCAGCGTGGCGGGAGCCAAGCGACCGTGCGAGGGTCTTAGCCGGCCGCCGTCATCGTTCGAGCCACCGTCGCGCGCAGATTCAACGGCGAGCCAAAAGGAAATGAACCGTTGCGCCGACTTCATTTGGTACCCGCCCGCCCCCGGCGCTGCGCGATCCTTCTTGCGCCCATCCTCCTGACAGGATGTCAACCAGCGGTCCTCGATCCGCAAGGAGTCGTTGGGCGAGCCGAGAAGATGATTTTAATCGACTCCGTCGCAGTCATGCTCGCTATCGTCCTGCCGACAATTGCCGCCACCTTTGCCTTCGCGTGGTGGTTTCGCGCCTCCAATGAGAAGGCGCGCCGTCTGCCAGATTGGGATTATTCCGGCCGCATCGAGCTCATCGTCTGGGGCATTCCCCTGCTTGTCATCATGCTGCTTGGCGGCGTCGCCTGGATCGGATCGCATGACCTCGACCCTGCAAAGCCTTTGACGTCGAACACGCCGCCAATCGAAGTCCAGGCCGTTTCGCTGGATTGGAAGTGGCTCTTCATCTATCCGAAGCAGGGCGTTGCGAGCGTGAACCGGCTTGTGATTCCCGCAGGCGCGCCGGTTCATTTCTCTCTAACTTCGGCGAGCGTCATGAACGCCTTCTTTATACCGCAGCTCGGCAGCATGATCTACACGATGAACGGCATGACAACGCAGTTAAACCTGCAGGCGGACGCGCCTGGCGTCTTCCGCGGCATTTCAAGCCATTACAGCGGCGACGGCTTCTCGGACATGCATTTCGACGTTGTGGCGACGCCGGCGGCGGAGTTCGAAGCCTGGATTAAAGCTACGCGCAACGTCGGCCCTACCCTTAATTCCGCGAGCTACGCCGAGCTCGCTAGGCAAAGCATAAATGCGCATCCATTCAGCTTTGGCGCGGCCGATCCGGACTTATTCCAACAGATCGTATCACAGAAATTACCGCCAGGGCCTGGGCCGAGCAGCGGTCGGCCTGATGTGAGCGTATCCCCGCGGACGGAGCATTGAACATGTGGGGCAAACTCAGCTGGGCCGCCATTCCGTTCGACCAGCCGATCCCATTGATCGCGTCGGGCGTCGTCGGGTTCGCGCTCGTCGCCGTGCTCGCCCTGATCGCTTTGAAGGGATGGCTTCCCTACCTCTGGAGGGAATGGATCACCAGCGTAGACCATAAGAGGATCGGAATCATGTACGTCGTGCTCGCGATGGTCATGCTTCTGCGCGGTTTCACTGACGCGATCATGATGCGCTCGCAACAAGCCCTCGCTTTTCGGTCGCCGGGCTACCTGCCGCCCGAGCATTACGATCAGATCTTCTCGGCCCATGGCACGCTAATGATTTTCTTCGTTGCGATGCCCTTTGTGATTGGGCTCATGAATTTCGTGACGCCGCTCCAGCTGGGCGTCCGCGACGTCGCGTTTCCTACCCTCAACTCGGTCGGATTCTGGCTTACGGCCACCGGCGCCCTGCTCGTCAATATTTCGCTGCTCGTCGGCGAATTCGCGCGCACCGGATGGCTGCCGTTTCCTCCGCTCTCCGAACTGACCTACTCCCCCGGCGTCGGCGTCGATTATTATCTCTGGTCGCTCCAAATTTCCGGGGTGGGCGCCTTGCTGGCAGGCGTCAACCTTCTGACGACTGTCCTCAAGCTTCGCGCCCCCGGCATGACCTATATGCGCATGCCGATGTTCTGCTGGACGACGCTCGCCTCCAACCTACTGATCGTCGCCGCATTCCCCGTTCTCACGGCGACTCTGGCCATGTTGTTGCTGGACCGTTACCTCGGCTTTCACTTTTTTACGAACGAAGCCGGCGGCAACGTGATGATGTTCATGAACCTCATCTGGGTGTGGGGACATCCCGAGGTCTATATTCTCATCCTGCCTGCGTTCGGCATATTCTCCGAAGTGGTCTCGACTTTCTCAGGCAAGCCGCTGTTCGGCTATCGATCAATGGTCGCCGCGACAATGGTCATCTGCGTGCTCTCTTTCACGGTCTGGCTACACCATTTCTTTACGATGGGCACCGGCGCGGACGTCAATGCGCTTTTCGGAATCGCCTCTATGATCATCGCCGTGCCCACAGGCGTTAAGGTCTTCAACTGGCTTTTCACGATGTATGGCGGCCGGATCGTCTATTCCACGCCGCTATTATGGGCGCTCGGCTTTATGGTCACATTCGTGATTGGCGGAATGAGCGGCGTTCTTCTGGCGAATCCGCCGGCCGACTTCGTGCTTCATAACAGTCTCTTTCTCGTTGCGCACTTCCATAATGTCATCATCGGAGGCGTGCTATTTGGCGCGTTCGCCGGCTACACCTATTGGTTCCCGAAGGCGTTCGGCTTCCGGCTGCACGAAGGACTTGGCAAAGCGTCGTTCTGGTGCTGGATCGTGGGCTTCTACGTCACCTTTATGCCTCTATATGTCCTCGGCCTCATGGGGATGACCCGCCGCATGCAGCACTATGACGTTGCGGCGTGGCGTCCATGGCTTTTGGTCGCGGCCGGCGGCGCGGCGATCATCCTGATAGGGATCATTTTGCAGACCGCGCAGCTCGTCGTGAGCATTCGCCGCCGCGCCGACCTTCGCGACGAAACCGGCGACCCCTGGAATGGGCGTTCCCTGGAATGGGCGACGGCGTCCCCGCCTCCAGTCTTCAATTTCGCGGCGACGCCCAGAATAAAAAATGACGACGCCTATTGGGGAGCGAAGCAGCGGGCCCTACAGGAGTCGAGGCTGGGCGAAGAGCCGGCCTACACGGATATCGAGATGCCAAGGAATACCCCAACCGGTTTCGTCTGCGCCTTCTTCGCGACCATCATGGGTTTTGCGTTAATCTGGCACATCTGGTGGATAGCGGGCCTCGCGCTTTTCGGCTCCTATGCGACATTCGTCGTCTTTGCTTGGCGGGACAAGGACGAGTATGTCATTCCGGCCGAAACAGTCGCGCGCATAGATCGCGCCAATCGGAGCGCGCGCAACGCCGCTCTCGCTCGACGTCCGGCGGCGCCATGACCGCCTTTGAGGCGGCCGCCGGCCGCGAAAATCCGAGCCGCCCAACCACGTTGGGACACGCTGCCGCCGCGCTGGCGTCGAAGCGCATCGTCACCAGTTACGGCTTCTGGATTTTTCTGCTCAGCGACATCATTATGTTCTCCTGCTTGTTCGCCGCCTATGCGGTGCTGATGGGCGACACGGCTGGAGGACCGACCGGGCGGGAACTATTCAACCTGCGCAACGTCGAGCTTGAAACGGCGTGCCTTCTCCTGTCAAGCTTCACTTGCGGCCTCGCAGGCGTTGGCGCGAGGGCCCATCGCGGATCCCTGTTTTACGGCGCGATGACGACGACCCTGATGCTTGGCGCAGGGTTCCTCAGTCTCGAGACGCGAGAGTTTGCGGGCATGATCGCGAGCGGGGCCGGCCCGACGCGAAGCGCCTTCCTATCGGCCTTCTTTACGCTAGTTGGATGCCACGGCCTTCACGTCTCCGTTGGGCTGCTATGGCTGCTAACGATGATGGCGCAGGTATTCGCCAAAGGCTACAGGGAGGATATTCTCCGGCGCATGCTCTGCTTCGGCCTATTCTGGCATGCGCTGGACATTATTTGGGTTGCGTTATTCACCGTGGTGTACCTGATTGGAGCGAGGCAATGACCTATTCCGAGCCGTCGAACAGCCCCAATCCGATGGGCGCCGCGCCGGGCGATCCGAGCATCGACGAAACGGAGATCTTCGAGGGAGTCAAATCCTACCTTATCGGGCTCGGGCTCGCGACGCTGCTCACGATCATTTCCTTCTTTATCGCGGGCACTACGCTCGTCTGGGCTCCAAGCATTCCGGTCGCCCTAGTTGTTCTCGCAATCGCACAGATGGGCGTTCATCTCGTCTTCTTTCTCCACATCACGACCGGTCCAGACAATGTCAACAATGTCATGGCGCTCGCGTTCGGCCTGTTGGTCGTCCTGCTGATTCTTTCCGGTTCCCTTTGGATCATGGCGCATTTGAATCACGATATGGGGCATGTCGATAATGCAATGCAGGCGCCGCCCGAACGCGGCGGAGCGAACCGCATCGTGACCGCGACGGGCGTCGTCGGTCCCGCGGCGACCGAGGCAGTGGCCGCGCGCGCTTCGGGCGAAATTCAGGCGCTCAATTGCGACGCAAACATGCGCGTGAAAGCAGGCCAGCTCTGCGCAAAAATCGATCCGGCCCCCTATCAGATCGCCATAGATCGCTATAGGGCTGAGCTGACCGCAGCCAACGCTCAGTTCGAAAAGGACAAGGCGGATCTCGCGCAAGCGAAAGCGGCCTTCCAGAAGAAAGAGGGCCGATCGAAGCATTCAGACATGCGGCTGGCGGTCGACAAGCTGCGCAGCGCTTTTGAGAGGGCGCAGGCGCAGACGGAGCAGGACGAAACCGCAGTCGCAGAACTCCGGGCGACTCTTCACGCCGCCGAGACCAACCTCGGCTATACCGACATTGTTGCGCCGATTGATGGAACTGTGGTCTCCCGCAACGTCGAGAAGGGTCAGAGGGTCACGGCCGGATCGGAAAAGCCGCTTTTCGTCTTTGCCGCCGATCTCACATCCGCTCGCATCGACGCAATGGTCAGCGCCAAGGGTCGCGCGGACATCAAGCTCGGCGACCAAGTCACCTTCACCGTCGAGGCACTCCCTAACCATTCATTTACTGGCGCAGTAACGCAAATCCATCCCATATTTGAGGCGTCTGAACATGCCGCTGCATATGACGTCGTCATCACCGCGCCTAACGAGGATCTGTTGTTGAAGCCGGGTATGGCGGCGACGACAATGATTGTGATCGAGTGACATATTTTGCGCTGATTGTCCCACCAAACAGCTTGACCGTGCATCCGACGCTTTTCGCATTCGCTATCGCTTCGATCTTAGCATGCCTGAAGGCACTGGGAGGCAGACATGGTCAATATGCATGGCCAATTCGTTTGGTACGAGCTGTTGACGACGGACATTGACGCCGCCGGCGCCTTCTACGCCGACGTCGTGGGCTGGGCCGTGCGGAAGGCCTCGATGCCCGGTAGGGCCTATAGCCTGTTAACAGTCGGAGATGCGGCGGTCGCTGGGCTGATGAGCCTGCCGGAAGATGCGGCGCAGGCGGGCGCGGCGCCGCAATGGATTGGATATGTCGCGGTCAATGACCTGGACCGCGCCGCCGAAAGGATCACGCTGCGCGGCGGAACTTTGCGCGTGCCGCCTACGGATCTCCCCGGCATAAGCCGCTTCTCGGTCGTCGGGGACCCACAAAAAGCGACGCTCGCCTTGGTCAAGGGCCTGAAAGAGCGGCAGGAGCAGCCGGCCACGCCGGAAGCGCCGGGGCGTATCGGCTGGCATGAGCTGCTCGCCGAAGATTGGGAGAAGGCTTTGGCCTTCTATTCCGAGCTTTTTGGCTGGCGAAAGGCGGATGCGCTTCTCGGCGAGATGGGGGTCTATCAACAGTTCTCCGTCGAAGGAGAGACAATCGGGGGGATGTTCAACAAGCCTCCGACCTTACCGCTGCCGTTCTGGCTATACTATTTCAACATCAGTGACGTGGAAGCGGCGGCGATTCGCGTGGAAGCCTCCGGCGGCGAAATCCTCTACGGCCCGACTGCTGTGCCAGGCGGCGCTTGGATCGTCCATTGTTTGGATCCTCAAGGCGCTATATTCGGGCTGTTGGATAGGAGCAGCCGCAAGCCCGTCGGATATTTTGTGGCGCCCTAGCACTACAGTTGCAGTTTCATCCGCTTTCTGAATCCGAGATCGTCAAGGCGCCCGCGGTCGAGACGATGCGCCAGCGAACCCTCCATGTTGGCGCATGATCGGAGCAGCCGGTTCTGAGCGCCGATCCCTCGGCGGCCCCACCATCGGCTCAGTCGATCGTGGTCTGCGGCCGTGCGGCGCTCGGCCGAGCTAATCGGCCTCCCCTTCAGAATTCATCTTAGCCTTGAATCAGGCTAGCCGCGCCGCGCGAAACTCGCTCCGCATCGCGATTTTCTGCTGGGGTAGAGCGCGGCGACGCCGGACTTAACGAGCAGCGAACGCCTGAAGCGTCTCCTCGCGGAACGCAGGGTCAAGGCAACCCGGCGACGCTGCGGGGGACTCGTCCGTCGCGGCCTGACGTTCAAAAGAACGTCCATCGAGCAAGCAGAACCACCCGAACATAAAGGAAAAACGCGAAGCCCGATTTGAGAGCCGGCTCGATTTCGATCTGGAAAAGCTCGCCTTCATCGACGAGACCCGAACCACGACAAATGCGGCCGCGCGCCGGCGCCGCTCATGGACATTGGAAGACGACGAGTTTTATCGCCGCTCTGCGCTTTGCCGGCATGACGGCCCCGATGCTCTTCGACGGGCCGATCAACGGTCAATGGGTTCCAAAGCCTATGTCGATCGTCGCTGCCTCGCGGCCGAGCGCCCCAGGCTTCGCGAGGAAATAGCCCGACACGGCCCCCCCCGCGCTGACCGGCTTTTTCACTTCATTTTAGAGTGAAACAGCTAGATCGCCTTATATTTGCGATGGACATAGGCGAGCCCTTCGCCCTCCGGGCCGAATTCCACCGCCTCAACGGCGCCAATGACGATGAGATGCGTCGTGACTTCGTTCGTCTCGACCAGCCGGCAATCAAAGCTCGCGACCGCCCCTTTGAGCGCCGGCGCGCCGGTCGCGAGCTTCGCCCATTCGCCTGTCGTAAATCTTTCCTCAAGCCGCTGATCCGTGCGCCCGGCGAAGACATTGGAAAGCGCTTCATGCGCCGGCGCCAGCGCATTGATGCAGAACACGCCGTTCTCAATCAGACGAGCCGCCGACGGCGAGGTCTTGTTGATGCAAAACAGCATCATCGGCGGCTCGACGGTAATCGACGTGACTGCCGTCGCCGTGATTCCGCCGAGACCGGCGGCGCCGTCCGTCGTGACGATATGGACGGCGGCCGCGACGCGGCTCATCGCCTCGCGAAACCGCGCCGGATCGACGCCTGCGGCCTGAGAAGCCGCGGAACTTCCGACAGCTTGGTCTGCGGATTGGGTCATATCGCTGCGTTGCTCCTTGATCGACGCCTCGCGGCGCGCGCGGCGCCCTTGATAGCAAAGGCGCTCCCATAAACATAGGGCCGCCCCGGACAGCGTTTGCTCAGGGCGCTGCTTGAGCCGCTAAAGGAGCGGTCAAGCAAGATGCTTTCCAGGTCGTAAAAATCAGCCTAGATCAATCGTCGAGCCGCCCGCGCCCGCGAACGACGTTCAACGGATCGAGCTCGCCCCGCGCCGACTGGGACGCCGCATGGAGATCTTTCTTCAGCAATTGATCAATGGCGTGACGCTCGGCTCGATCTATGGGCTGATCGCCATAGGCTATACCATGGTCTTCGGCATCATCGGCATGGTGAATTTCGCCCATGGCGACATATTCATGCTGTCGACCTTCATCGCGCTCATCCTTTTCCTTGCGCTGACGCAGATCTTGGGCGTGAGTTCAGTCGCGCTCAGCTTCGTCCTGGCGATGGTCGCCGCCATGGCCCTGACCTCGCTCTGGAGCTATATGCTCGAACGCCTCGCCTATCGTCGCCTGCGCAAGTCCTTTCGCCTTGCGCCGCTCATTTCGGCCATCGGCGCATCAATTTTCCTGTCCAATCTGGTTTATGTGCTGCAAGGCCCGCGCAATAGGCCCGCACCGTCCCTGTTCGACGCGGTCATCAAGGTGACCCATGGCGGCGGATATGACGTCACCCTGTCGGCGAAGCAAATCCTGATCGTTCTCGTCACGGCGTTGCTGCTCGCCGCCTTCTGGGTCGTGGTGCAAAAGACCCCGCTTGGCCGGGCGCAACGCGCCTGCGCGCAGGATATGCGCATGGCCGCCCTCCTGGGGATCGACGTCGATCGCACGATTTCCTTCACTTTCGTCATTGGCGGCGCGCTCGCGGCGGTCGCCGGCGTTCTCTACATTCTTTATTATGGCGTGGTGAATTCGGGCGATGGTTTTATCCCCGGCGTCAAGGCGTTCACGGCCGCGGTTCTGGGCGGCATAGGCTCTCTTCCAGGCGCCGTCGTCGGCGGCCTGCTGATCGGCCTGATCGAAACCTTTTGGGCCGCCTATATTTCGAGCGACTACAAGGACGTCGCGGCTTTCTCGATCCTCGCTGCGACGCTGGTCTTCATGCCCTCGGGCCTTTTCGGTCGACCTGATGTCGAAAAGGTGTGAACCGCCGGCAACTTTTGCGCCCGCGCCCGAAGCCTCGCCCCTACGCGACCGGCTGCGCTCGGCGTTGATCGGCGCCGCGAAAGCCGCAGGCGTAGCATTAGGCCTCGCATTTCCCCTCCTCGCCTATCGCACCGAAACGGATTTTTCCAATGCGCTTGTCCTGCAGGAGCGATGGGCGGCCGTCGCCGCCATAGCGCTCGCCGCTTTTGTCGTCCGTTTGATCTGCCTGCTCATTCCTGGCCGGACAAAAGCGGCGTCTTCGCCGCGCCGGCGCCGCGCGGAATTCGCCGCCATCGTCGCAAGATCGCGCCGCCTGATCTCAGCCGCCGGCCTCGCCAGCCTCATCGCTTTTCCGCTCGTCGTCTTGGTCCTGCTTGGACCCGCCCGCTCTCTCAAATGGATCGACAGTTACGGCATCCAAATTCTAATCTACATGACGCTCGGATGGGGCCTCAACATTGTGGTCGGGCTCGCCGGGCTTCTCGATCTCGGCTATGTGGCCTTCTACGCGGTCGGCGCCTATTCCTACGCTTTGCTATCGACGAATTTCGGCTGGTCCTTCTGGGCCAGCCTGCCGATCGCCGGCCTGCTCGCCGCGCTCTGGGGCGTGGCGTTGGGTTTCCCGGTGCTGCGCCTGCGCGGCGATTATCTCGCCATCGTCACCCTGGCTTTCGGCGAGATCATTCGCATCGTGCTCACCAACTGGACCGATCTGACCAATGGCGAGGCCGGCGTCAGCTCGATTCCCCGGGTCAGCTTTTTCGGCTTGCCCTTCATCGCCGGCCCCGAGGGATTCGCCGCGCATTTCGGCCTGGCCTATTCGCCGATCTATCGGGTGATCTTCCTTTTCTATCTCGCGCTCGCCCTCGCGCTTCTGACCAATTTCGTCACTTTGCGGCTGCGAAGAATGCCGCTCGGCCGCGCCTGGGAGGCCCTGCGCGAGGACGAGATCGCGTGTCGCTCGCTCGGCATAAACACGGTCGCCGTGAAGCTCGCCGCCTTCGCGCTCGGCGCGCTGGTCGGCGGCCTCGCCGGAGCGGTCTTCGCCGCGCGGCAAGGCTTCGTCTCGCCGTCGAGCTTCACCTTCATCGAATCGGCGACAATTCTCGCCATTGTCGTGCTCGGCGGCGCCGGCTCGCAGCTCGGCGTCGCGCTCGCCGCCCTCTTCATCATTGGCGGCTCGGAGCTCCTGCGCGAGCTCGATTGGCTCCAGCACATTGTCGGGGAAGGATTTGATCCGACCCAATATCGCATGCTCATCATCGGCTTCGCGCTGATCGTCATCATGAATTGGAAGCCGCGCGGCCTTATCGCCAACCGCACGCCTTCGGTTTTCCTGGCCGAGCCGCGCCTCGCCGCGCCCGCGTTGGCCGAGGAAGGCCGGGTCTGATGCGCGCGCCGCACACGGCCCTGCTGTCCGTCGAACATTTGACCATGCGCTTCGGCGGCGTCATCGCAATCGACGACCTCAGCTTCACCGCCGCACGCGGCGAGATCACCGCCCTGATCGGACCCAATGGCGCGGGCAAGACGACCGTCTTCAATTGCGTCACCGGCTTCTATAAGCCGAGCGCCGGCCGTTTGGCGCTCACACCTAGCGGAGCCGCAGCGCCCGAAGACCTCCTCGCCCTGACGCAGAGCGGAAGACGCTTCAGCGAGACAGCATCAGGCGAGATTTACTTGCTCGAGCGCATGGCCGATTTCGAGATCGCGCAGCGCGGCCGCGTCGCCCGCACCTTTCAAAACATCCGCCTCTTCGCCGGCATGACCGCGCTCGAAAATCTGATTGTCGCGCAGCACAATGCGCTCATGGCGGCGTCCGGCCCCGGGCTTTGGGGCCTTTTCGGCCTGCCTTCTCATCGGGCGAGACAAAAAGCGGCGATCGAGACGGCGAAATACTGGCTGGAGCAGATCGATCTCATCGGCCGCGCCGACGATCCAGCCGGCGCGCTGCCTTATGGCGCCCAGCGTCGGCTGGAGATCGCCCGCGCCATGTGCGCGCGCCCGGCTCTGCTTTGCCTCGACGAGCCCGCCGCCGGTTTGAACCCGAGGGAATCAGCCGAGCTCGCCGCGCTCTTGCGGGCCATCCGCGACGAGCATGCGGCGTCTATCCTCCTCATCGAGCATGACATGTCAGTGGTGATGGAGATTTCCGATCATATCGTCGTCCTGGATTACGGCGAGAAAATCGCGGACGGAGCTCCGTCCGCGATTCGCAAAGATCCGAAAGTCATCAAAGCCTATCTGGGCGTCGACGACGAAGACGAAGTGGACCTGGCCGCATCCGGAACTCGCGCATGATCGCGACGGACTCGAAGGTTTTATTGTCTCTTCGCGGCGTCAAGGCGTTCTACGGAAATATCGCCGCGCTCAAAGGGGTCGATCTCGACATTCGCGAGGGAGAGATCGCGGCCTTGATCGGCTCTAATGGCGCCGGCAAATCCACGCTGATGATGACAATTTTCGGCGATCCGCGCGCGCGCGAAGGTGTTATTTCTTTCGATGGCCGCGACATAACGTCCATGCCGACGCACGCCATAGCCAGGCTCGGCCTCGCCCAATCGCCGGAAGGCCGCCGGATCTTTCCGCGCATGACCGTTTTCGAGAACCTTCAGATTGGCGCCGCGATCGGCGATCCGCGTTATTTCGACGCGAGCCTCGAGCGCGTCTATGCGATCTTCCCGCGCCTGAAGGAGCGATCGGGCCAAAGCGGCGGCGCCTTGTCGGGAGGCGAGCAGCAGATGCTCGCCATCGCCCGCGCCTTGATGAACCGCCCAAGGCTCCTGATGCTCGACGAGCCTTCGCTCGGGCTCGCGCCTCTCGTCGTCAAGCAAATCTTCGAGGCGATCGCCGATCTGAATCGGCGCGAGGGGCTTACCGTCTTCCTGGTCGAGCAGAACGCCTATCACGCGCTCAAGCTCGCCGACCGCGCCTATGTGATGGTCAATGGACTGATTACGCTATCTGGACCGGGCCGCGATCTTCTGGCGATGCCGGAGATCCGCGCCGCCTATCTCGAAGGCGGCCGATGACCCCCGGCTTTGGCGCCCTTTTCGACGTTGAAGCGCCGCTCGCCTTTCTGGGGCTCAGCGTCATTCTCGGCGGCGCGGCCGCGGCGAGCATCGGTCGCGCGCTCGCCTCAACATGGCGCCCGCTTTGGGTCGCGCCGGCCTCTTGCCTCGGCGTCGCCGCGGCGGTTCGCTTTCTCCATTTCGCACTAATCGGCGCGCCACTTTTGTCATGGCCCGCCTATACGCTCGACTTCATGGTCTCGGCGGGAGTCGCTTGCATCGCCTTCAAGCGCACGCGGGCGAGACAGATGAAGCAAATTTACGGCTGGATCGACGCCGCTCCAAAGACCGGGCGACAGGTACGAGGGTCATGAAAAATCTGGTCGCTGTTCTTGGCCTCGCCGCGCTCCTCGCGGTCCCTGCGCGGGCGGACGTCAAGATCGGCGTCGGCGGGCCGATCACTGGCCCCGACGCCGCCTTCGGCGCACAGCTTCGCAATGGCGTAGCGCAAGCCGTCGAAGACGTGAATGCGGAAGGCGGCATTCTCGGCCAGAAGCTCACGATCGTGATCGGCGACGACGCCGCCGATCCCAAGCAAGGCCTTTCGGTCGCCAATCGATTTGTCGGAGACGAGATTGGCTTCGTCGTCGGCCATTTCAATTCGAGCGTGACCATTCCCGCTTCGGAAACCTATGCTGAATACAACATCCTGATGATCACGCCGGGCTCGACCAATCCGAAGATCACCGATCGCGGCCTCGACATGATCTTCCGGACTTGCGGCCGCGACGACCAACAGGCCGAGGTCGCAGCCAAATTCCTCGAAACCCGGGCGGGCGCGGTCATCGCCATCGTCCATGACAAGACCACCTATGGGAAAGGCCTCGCCGACGAGACCCGCAAGAGGCTCTCGGCGGCGGGCGTCAGCGACGTCCTCTATGAAGGCGTCAACAAGGGAGAAAAAGACTTCTCGGCGATCGTCTCCAAGATCAAGGCTTCAGGCGCGACGTTCGTCTATTGGGGCGGCCTTCATACCGAGGCAGCCCTGCTCCTGCGCCAGATGCGCGATCAAGGGGCGACCGCGACCTTCATGGCTGGAGACGGGATCGCCTCGAATGAATTCGCGGCGATCGCCGGTCCCGCCGCCGAAGGCGCCATCATGACCTTCCCACCTGACCCGCGGCTTAGGCCGGAAGCGGCCGCCGTCGTGCGGAAGCTCGAGGAAAAGAAGTTCAACCCCGAGACCTACACGCTCTATTCCTACGCCGCGGTCGAGGTCATAAAGCAGGCGGCGGAAGCAGCGAAATCGACCGAGCCCGCGAAGGTCGCCAAGGCGATCCATTCCGGCGCGCCCTTCAAGACGGTGATCGGCGAACTCAGCTATGACGACAAGGGCGACGTGAAGCGCGCCGATTACATCGTCTATGTTTGGCGCAAAGGCCCGGACGGACGGATCAGCTATTACGAGCTGGAGAAATAGGCGGCGGAAGGCGATTTGGATGGCGGATGGTTGTCATTGTAAACTTCTGCTGTGCGCCAGGAACCTGCGTTTGAACGTGTCACCGGAACGCCCGGATCGGGCTGAAAGGGGAATGGCGGGTGTCTGGCGCGGATCGTGGAAACCGGACGTTGCAGCTGGACACGAGCTTCTGCGGTCGCGGCCCCAAACCGGTGGCGACCAGACGGCCTGTAATGCCTGCTAAATCGGCGCTACCCCGCGACGACAAATAATTCGCTTTAATTTTCCAATATGCTTTGAAGATAGGCTTGTAATTCGTTTTCAATTCGATTTTTTCCGCCGATGCTATTCTCGTAGAAAATTGTTCGGTAAGCCCTTACGTCGAATGGTTTTATTCCATCTCTTCTATCTGAAATAAGTATTATTGGCTTTCTTAGTGCATCCGCATACCCAACTTCGTAATATACATTTGGATTTGCCGGCGTTATTTCTGCAATTACAACGCGAGATTCCATTATATGCTTCTTAATGTCTTCAATGACCAAGCCTGGCATATAGGTAAAATCGGCACGATATGCTTGTAGGTCTAAAGATTGGCAAATTGGCTCAATAACATCATGAAATAGCGCCTCAAATTCAGGCGTATTGAATTGCATTACAACGAATGCTTTTGGTGGAGTTGTCTCGACGGAAATATTGCGAAAATGCACGCGACCTCTATCAAGGCAAAATATTCCACAAGAATGGCCTGGAAGTGACGGAATAGCGAGGCTGTGTTTTCCGATCTCAACGTCGTCCACGAGTAGTGTTACAGCAGAGCCACGGACAACAACCTCCAAGTCATAGCGCTGTTTTGCTATGAGATTGGTCCCAATACCAGTTTGGAATAGTGGGGTCCAAACCTTCGACAGCGCCGGTCCCGAGCCTTGCTGAGTTTGCGCGTGACCTAGAGGAGGAGCAGCCCACAATTGCAATTTGTACATAAAGCCAACCACGCCAGGAGCAGGTCTTAATTGCCCCCCAGTAAGGTCGAAGGTCAGCATGTCTTTGCTTTCAACATCATATTGAAGCAAGATTGAAGCTCTTGACCTGTGGTCAGGCTGTTCAAACTCTACTTGCATTTTCATTCGGCCTTCACGGAAGCGTTGGCCGAATATAATTGTTCCGCCGTTTACAAATTTGGATGGGTGTTCTTGTTGTTGGTTTGCCTCTTGTGGAGGCGCCTCTTGTGGAGCAGGCGGGTCATATTCCCCGCCTATAAACGTGATTTCCCCTCCGTCGCCGCTCTCCCATTGTCCGTCGATAGGTACCCAACGAAAATCATTAAGAGTATTCCGGGCCATTCTCAGAATTCCCCAATTTAAATCATATAGAAGAACAATTTAGGGCGGATACCACCTTACTAAAAATATTCGATACTATTCGAACAAATGTAATGCACATGAATATCTCCTTTAACCGCTACCTCCCCGTCTTGTCGACCAGTGCATCGACACCAATATAACGATCCCGGCTGCCCCGGGGAAGAAACCAACAATTTGGGTGCACGGCCGGTCATAGCCCACAACCGCCGGTGCACGATGTAGGGAGAGGTCCGCTATTGGAAACCGGCACTGGCCTGCGGATCGACCGGGATGGGCGCAAAGCGGTCATCAGTTGCGCGTGGCTGAATTTGCCCGCAGTCAAAATGAGACTCTGCCGGATGGCGATGATTTCGGATTGAATTGCTTCAAATTCAGAAAATCGACGCCTTTGGATGAGAGCGGCATTTATACGAAATCCAATCGCCGCTCTCCTCATCCCGCTCACCCGAAATTGGCGAGGCCCGGGAACATTTGCAGAAGCCAGAACGAAAAATCCTGGATCCCGCCGGTCAGAAAGGCGACGCCCGTCAAGACCAGGAGAACGCCGACGACCTTTTCGAGCGCGCCGAAATAGCGCCTGAAGCGCTTGATCAGGTGAATAAAGGGCTCGATCGCGAGCGCCGCCGCGAAAAACGGTAGGCCAAGCCCGGTCGAATAGGCGGCGAGCAGCGCCGCGCCCTTGCCGACAGTCTCCTGCGAGGCCGCCACGGCGAGAATGGCGGCGAGGATCGGCCCGATGCAGGGCGTCCAGCCGAAGGCGAAGGCGAGCCCCATGACATAGGCGCCCCAGGTCCCGACCGGCTTTTGCACGTCGAGCCGCGCTTCCCGATAAAGCAGGGCGAAGCGAAACACGCCGAGGAAGTGGAAGCCCATGAGAATGATCGCGCCCCCGGCGAGGAACGAGAGTTGGGCGAGATGCTGACGCAGGACCTGGCCAAAAGCGGAGGCCGTCGCGCCGAGGCCGATGAAAACAGTGGAAAAGCCGGCAATGAACAGGGCCGCGGCGATGAGAATATCCCGCCTCGCCCGGCTCTCCCGCCTTGTCGCGACCTCCTCGATCGTCGTTCCTGCGATGAAGGTCAGATAAGGCGGCACCAAAGGCAGAACGCAAGGGCTCAAAAAGGATAGGAGACCTGCGAGCGCAGCCGCGGGAAAGGTGACGTCTTGAGTCATGCGCGCTTCTAGAGCGCGGCGCGGAAAAGGAAAAGCGGCTTTTCCACGCACGGCCGGCTCCGCCGCGCCAGATATGATCACGATCTCGTTTTCGGGGCAGCGGCTCGAACCGCCCGTGTTTCGTCGAATTGGGCGCATAGGCTCCGCCTGCCTCAGCGCAACGCTCCGCTCGTCCGCGGAAAAATTGTATAAATGAGCCTCCCAGGCTCGGCCTCCACGAAGGGTGGCGTGAGGCAATTTGAAAGGCTTATGCGCTTGCCTTTAAGAACTGGCTCAAAGGGCTTCGACGCTGCGGCTTCGAGTAGGGTCGCGCCGGACCGCGTCGCTTGCGCAGCGGCCTCGCGCTCACATTTTGTGGCCTGCGTTGGCGCAAGACATGCGAGCGCAATCGCGAAATGACCGTCTTTTTCGCCTTTCTCGGCAATATCCTCTTCAATTTCGCGATCGGCCTGCTCGTCGCGAAATTTCTCGGGCCGGAAGAATATGGCCGCTTCGCGCTGGCTCACGCCACCGCAATCGCCGTCCAGACAGGCTTTTTCGACTGGATCAGGCTTGGCGCGACGCGCTTCTATTCGGAGCGGATCCGAAACGAGGAGCCCGCATTGCGGGCGACCCTCGACTATGGCTTCGCCGTCATCACGGTCGGGCTCGCCGCCGGCGCCGCTTTGCTGATTTTATCGGGCGTGAGCTTCACGCTTTCCAATGAGTTGATCGGCCTTGCGCTGGGGGTGGCGGTCGTCAATGGGCTCTTCGATTATAATATGGCGCTGGTTCGCGCGCGCTTCCACGACCCGCTCTTCGCCCGCCTCGCCCTGGTCAAGAACGTGCTGGGCCTCGGGCTCATGGGGGGCGGCGCCTTCTGGTTCGGCTCGGCGACCATGACCCTGCTCGGCGGCATCGTCAGCCTCGGCGGCGCCGTGGTCACCGCGCGCGCCGCGCTTCATGACCCAGCCTCGGAGCCGCGGCTCGCGCAAATCTCGATCGCGCGGGCCCTCATGGCCTATAGCCTCCCCATCGTCGGCGCCAATCTTCTCTATCTGTCAATCCCTCTCGCCAATCGCTCGGTCGTCGCCATCCTCTACGGATTTTCGGAAACCGGGCAATTTTCCCTCGCCTATGATTTCGGCTCCAAAGCGATCCAGGCCATCGGCTCGGCGCTCGACATCGTCTTGTTCCAGATTGCGGTCGCCCTGCACGAACTGCAGGGCGCGGCCTTTTCGCGGCGGCAACTTTCGCGCAACATGACCATCGTCATCGCCATGGTGCTGCCGGCCTGCACCGGACTCTGGCTGACCCTACCCTCGGTCGAGCAATTGATCGTGCCTTACGAGTTCCGCGGCCATTTCGGCCTGCTGCTGCCTCTGATGATGACAGGGCTTTTTTGCACGGCGATCATCCAATACGCCATCAATCCGATTTTTCAGATCGAAAAGAAGACCACTCCGCTGATCGTGGCCGCATTGATCGCGGTCGTCGTCGATCCGCTCCTCGTTCTCGTCTTGCCGCGCAGCGCCGACGCCTCGAGCTTCGCCATCGCGCAAGCGGGCGCCATGCTGGCGGCGCTTGTCGCGCTCGTGGGTTTCGCGAGTTTTTCGCGGCCGCAATGGCCGCGGCTCCGCGACCTCGTGGTCATCGTTCTAGGCAATGCGGCCATGTCGGCGGCGCTGCTGCCCATGCGCGAGAACGAGCCCGGATTTCTGACGCTCGCCTTGCAGATTGCGGCCGGCGTCGCGGTCTATGCGGTCTTCGTGATGGGTTTCGACGTCGCGGGGCTGCGCGAGATCACGCTGGCGCGGCTGCGCCTCAAAGCGGCGAAAATGACGATTCTCTAGGCGCTTCTCATCAGCAAGGTCGCCCAGCCTTCAATATCCAGCCGGCGCATGAAGGCGACGCCTTGCGCCCGATAAGCCGCGATGACCCCGGGCACGTCGCGCGCGAGAAGCCCCGACAAAATAATATCCGCGCGCGGGGCGCTGAGACTTGCGACGGCGGGAGCGAGATCGCGCAAGGGCTTGGCGAGAATATTGGCGAAGATCAAATCATAAGGCGCGCCTTGGCGCAGCGCATTGTGATCCGCGCCGCGCGCGCGCGCCGGACGGATGAAGGCGCCGACGCCATTGCGCCTCGCGTTGGAGGCCGCCGCCGCAACCGAGATCGGATCGATGTCACCGGCTTCGATTCGTCGCCTGAACAACTTCGCCGCGGCGATCGCCAGGACGCCGGAGCCCGTGCCGAGATCGAGAATGGCGCGCGGATTCCGCCGCCGCGCGACCCGGTCCAACATCAAGAGACAGCCGCGGGTCGAGCCGTGGTGGCCGGTGCCGAAAGCGAGCGCCGCCTCGATTTCGATCGGGACGTCATTTTTCCGCACTTCGCCTCGTCCATGCGCGCCATGCACGATAAAGCGGCCGGCGCGCACGCCCTTCAGACCTTCAAGGGAAGCTGCGACCCAATCGCGCTCGTCGACGCGGCCAAAGCTCACGGCTTGCGCCGCCTCGCGCCCGGCCGCAACCTCGATGAGAGCGCGAAGATTTTCCTCATCCGGCCCGGCGCCGAAATAAGCCTCGACGATCCAGGGCCGCCCGCCGCCATCCGCGCTCGGCGTCTCCTCGAAAGCGGCCGCCGCCGTCTCCGCCGGATCGAAAGTCTCGACGATAATATCGGCGATCCGGCGCGCGGTCGCCTCGTCGCAGGTCAGGCGCATCAGATGCGCGGCATTATTGGGCGGCAGGCCTTCGAGCATAACCGCGCGGGTAACACGCCCGGTGCAAAACGGCAATGCGCCGGCTTGCCCTCGAAGCGCGGCGCCTTATGCTGCCCGCCATGCTTCAAGCTGCGTCGATCCTGAACTTCCCCCTTGTCTTCGCGGTCGTCGCTCTCGCCGGCGCTTCGGCCTCGGCGGACGAGTCTTCCGCCGAGCCTCGATCCGCGATCATGCAGGCCTATGGCGAACACGACGCCGACTGCCTCGAATGGACGGATTTCTGCGCGACCTGCCGCAGGCTCGAAAGCGGCGAGCCCGCCTGTTCCACCCCCGGCGTCGCCTGTGAGCCAAGCGAGATCGTTTGTCGCGAGAAACGAGAAACAGCCGCGTCGCCGCCGTCCACCAAATGAAGCGGCGAAGCGAAGCGCCATCCAACGCCGGCACGGGCGCAAGCCGAAAGGTCGAGGCGTGAAGCTCGTTATTTTCGACATTGACGGCACCTTGGTCGACAGCCAGGAGCTTCTGCTGGAGGCGCAACGCCGCGCCTTCGAGGCCCATCGTCTCGAGGCGCCGAGCCGCGCAAAATCACTCTCGATCGTCGGTCTTTCCTTGCGCGAGGCCTTCACCACGCTCGCTGGCGAACACGGCCCGGTCGAAAGCCTCGCACAGGCCTATCGGGACGCCTGGACGGCGATGCGCGCCGAGCCAGGCGTCGAGGCGCCGCTCTACCCCGGCGCCGCCGAAACCATCGCCGCGCTCGCGAAACGGGACGACCTCATGCTTGGAATCGCCACCGGCAAGGCGCGTCGGGGCGTCGATTATTTGCTCGATCGCCACGGCTGGCGCGCCTGTTTCTCAACCGTGCAGACGGCCGACGAGCATCCGTCTAAACCGGCCCCCGACATGATTCTGTCTGCTCTGGCCGATGTCGGCGCGGCGCCCGAGGCGACCTATATGATCGGCGACACGACCTATGACATGGAGATGGCCCGCGCGGCCGAGGTCCATCCGATCGGCGTCGCCTGGGGCTACCACACGACCGACGAGCTGCGTGCGGCCGGCGCCGAACGCATCGTTGCAGATTTCGGCGAATTGTTGCATCTCATCAAGGGAAGAGCTTGAAGCTCGGACGGCCGATGGGCCAGGAATCTCAAATAGGCGCGCCTATGCCGGAAGAACGCGTGGACGGCCTCTCGAACGCAATGGCGCCGACGGCGGGCGAAGCGATCGACCCCGTCGCCATGGCCCGGCGCGACCTCCAGAAAAGCCTGCCGAAACGATTTTACGCGGAAGCGAAGGCCGTGGCGCAAGACGGAGCCTTCGTCGTGCTGCTCGACGGCCGCGTCACGAGGACCCCGGCGCGGAACAAATTGGCTCTGCCGAGCTTGGCCGCGGCGGAGGCGATCGCAGCCGAATGGGCGCGCCAGGAGGCAGTCATTGACCCGGCCGTAATGCCATTGACCCGGCTCTCCAATTCGGCGATCGACGGCGTCGTGGGCGCGCTCGAGGCCACGGCTGAAGAAATCGTCAAATATGCCGAATCCGACCTCGTCTGCTATCGAGCCGGCGAGCCGGACGCTCTCACGCAAGCTCAAGCTGAAGCTTGGGACCCTGTCCTCGCCTTCGCCCGCGATCAATTGGGCGCGCGCTTCATCTGCGCCGAAGGCGTGATCTTCGTCGCCCAGCCGGAGTCCGCGCGCCGCGCCGTGCAGGACGCGGTCGCGGGCGTCGTGAATTCTGGTGCGGCCGCGCCTTTCGCGCTCGCCGCGCTCAACGTTATGACGACCCTCACCGGCTCCGCCCTGCTTGCGCTTGCGGTCGCGCATGGCGAATTGACCCCGGCGCGAGCCTGGGCCGCGGCGCATGTCGATGAGGATTTCCAGATGCAAATCTGGGGCGCCGACGAAGAGGCGATGCGACGCCGCGCGCGGCGATGGGATGAGATGGAGGCGGCGGCTAAGCTCTGGGAGTTCGTTCGCCAAAGCTTCGGCCAGGCCGTCGACGAACGGCCTCTTTGATAAAGAACGCGTCAGAAATTAGAAAAATCGGCAAACGGGGGACACGCCATGCAAAGGCAATTCGATATTTTCGTCGCGCAAGCGCCGGCCGGCGTCGGGACTCACTGGGGCTGGATCGTCGCGCTCGGCGTCGCCCTTTCGATTCTCGGCGTCGTGGCGATCTGGCGCGCCCGAACCGCGACTTTGATCTATGTCGTGTTTCTCGGCGCGCTGTTTCTCGCAATCGCCTTAGCCGTGCTCGTCCTCGCCTTTTCCGTCACCGGCTATTGGACCGAGTTTTTCATTCATGTCCTTTGGGCGGTCCTGCTCGCGTTCATCGGGTTCATCCTCGTGACGCGGCCGGCTGTCAGCGCCGAAGCCATCACGCTGCTCGTCGCCTTCTATTTTCTGGCGACCGGCGCCGTCGCCATCGGCTTCGCGTTGTCGACCCACATCCACGGACAATGGACATATGTCTTCGACGGCGTGGTGAGCCTGGCCCTCGGCCTGCTCCTCGTCGCCGGTTGGCCGGTCACTGGCCTCTTCGCAATCGGCCTCTTCGTAGGGATCGACCTTCTGCTGCGAGGCGGCGCGATCGTCGCCTTGGGTCTGAGCCTCCGCGGCTTGGCGCAATAGGCCTGCGCAGCGCTAGGCGCGTTAGCCCGGCGCTTGGCGACCGACGCGCCCGAGATGGGTGAAACCGAAGCCCTCGCTATATTTCAAGCCGAAGCCGAGCGCGCGATCTATGCCGATATGCGCGCTCCAGATTAGCGCAACGGCCGTTCCAGCCGGCGCTCCGAACGCCGCCGAGGCGGCGAAAAGGAGAGCAGGACCGACATAGGTGTGAACGGCGTTATAGGCGGCGGCGCCGCTGCGCGGTCCCAAAAGATAGAACAGCATCGACAAATCGGGCGCCAAGATCAGCGCGGCGAATAGCGGCCAGGATGCGCCGCTCCCGGAGAAAGCAGCGATCGAGGCGAGCGCGATGGCGAGCCCTTCCGCTCGGAGAAGCAAGAGCGGCGCGCCATTCACGAAGCCGGGCGTCTGAACGAGCATGTGACGATCCTTTTTTGATCGAGCAAACGAGCGGCCTTCTCGGCCGTCCAGCCCTACCGCAGCGCTAGAATGCGCCCCCATTATTGATTTGGAGCCGGGCGCGCTTGCGGATCTCAAATGACTCGCTCGGTTTCAAGGCGGCTCGCTTGCGCTCGCCGAGAAACTCGGTCAACTTTTCGAGAGCCGGCGACAGAGCATGTTCCGAACAAGTTGATCGGCTTTTTCGATCGGAACATGCTCCAACTTATCGATCTGGAGCGCGTTCGTGATCACAGGCTTCTCAACCGGCGCCGCGGAACGGAAACGATGAAACCCAGTCCCGACGAGCTCCAAAGACGCCGCGCCGAGGCGCTTCGCGGCGGCGGCGCGGCGCGAATAGAAGCCCAACATAAACGCGGCAAGCTCACCGCGCGCGAACGCCTCGATCTGCTGCTCGACCACGGCTCGTTCGAAGAATTCGACATGTTCGTGCAGCATCGCGCGACCGATTTCGGAATGGACAAGCAGCACGCGCCGGGCGACGGCGTCGTGACCGGCTGGGGAACTGTGAACGGCCGGGCGGTCTTCGTCTATGCGAAAGACTTCACAGTCTTCGGCGGCTCGCTCTCCGAGACGCACGCGCGCAAAATCGCCAAGGTGCAAGACATGGCGTTGCGCAACAGGGCACCCATTATCGGACTCTTCGATTCGGGCGGCGCCCGCATTCAGGAAGGCGTCGCGGCGCTCGCCGGCTATGGCGAGGTCTTTCAGCGCAATGTTCTCGCCTCCGGCGTGATCCCACAGATTTCCGTGATCATGGGGCCTTGCGCCGGAGGCGACGTCTATTCGCCCGCCATGACCGACTTCATCCTCATGGTGCGCGACACGAGCTATATGTTCGTGACGGGCCCGGATGTGGTCAAGACCGTCACCAACGAGGCAGTCACCGCCGAGGAGCTGGGCGGCGCCGCGATCCACACGGCCAAGAGCGCCGTAGCCGATTGCGCCTACGCCAATGACGTCGAAGCGCTGTTGCAGACGCGTCGCTTGCTCGATTTCCTTCCGTCCAGCAACAGGGACGAACTCCCGGAATGGCCGAGCTTCGACGACTCCGATCAGACCTGTGCCGCGCTCGACACATTGGCCCCGGAAAATCCCAACAAGCCTTACGACGTCAAGGAGCTGATCCTGAAGACGGCCGACGAAGGCGATTTCTTTGAAATCCAGGAGGCCTTCGCGCGCAACATCGTCACCGGCTTCGGCCGCATGGCCGGTCGCCCCGTCGGCTTCGTCGCTAATCAGCCCCTGGCGCTCGCCGGCGTCCTCGATTCGGACGCCTCGCGCAAGGCCGCGCGCTTCGTGCGCTTCTGCGATTGCTTCAACATTCCGATCGTCACCTTCGTCGACGTGCCGGGCTTTCTTCCCGGCGTCGCGCAGGAATATGGCGGCCTCATCAAGCATGGCGCCAAGCTGCTCTTCGCCTATGGCGAGGCGACGACGCCGAAAGTGACGATCATCACGCGAAAGGCCTATGGCGGCGCCTATGACGTGATGGCCTCGAAACATTTGCGCGGCGACGTCAATTTGGCCTGGCCGACGGCGCAGATCGCCGTGATGGGCGCCAAGGGGGCGGTCGAGATCATCTTTCGCCAGGACATGGACGATCCGGCGAAAATCGCCGCGCGCACGCGCGAATATGAAACGCGCTTCCTTTCGCCCTTCATCGCGGCGGAGCGCGGCTATATCGACGAGATCATCTTGCCGCGCGACACGCGCAGGCGCATCATCCGCGCGCTCTCCATGCTTCGACACAAAGAACTCGAGAATCCCTGGAAGAAGCACGACAATATTCCGCTTTGAGATCGGCTTTCCGCTTTCAGAATTTCTGCGCAATTCCCACGTAGAATCCACGAAGCGGCCCATATTGCGGCGCGAACACGCCAATGCCCGAGCCGTCTCTCACTTCATAAACTCGGTCGAAGAGATTGATCACGTCGAAGCGCAATGTGAGCGGTCCCACGCCGACCTCTTGTATCGGAAATTCATGCGAGACGCCGAGATTGACCTGAGCATAGGGAGAAACATGCTCGGTGTTGGCGAAGCCGCTGCGCAGGCCGCTCCCATAGATGAGATCGGCGCTGATCCTCGTTCCATTCCATAGATAGGAAACGCCGCCCGATCCCGTCAGGGTTTGCGCATGATCGGTGTAGACATAATGGCTTGAAATATAGGCGTATTCGTCCGCACCGAACAAATATTGATTTGACGATGGCGAGGTGGCGCGCTGCCGCGCCCAGGCGAAATTGGCGTAGGCGCGGAAATTTTCGTTCTGAAAATTCAATGTGAACTCGACGCCTGTGTTGTAGGCGCGGTCATAATTGAATGCGGTCAACACGAGCGCCTGGCCGAACTGGCCGTCATCGAGAAGGTTTTTCGCGCGCTTGTAATAAGCATCGACCGCGGCTTCGAGGCCCGGAAGAATCTTTTGCGCATATCCGGCGTCGATATAGCTCGAGCGTTCGGGTCGCGCCGCGCTGTTCAACGTGACTTCCGGCTGCAGGGTCGTATTCGCGTAAGGCGCGACACTGACCGGAGCGGCGAGGCTTTGCGGAGGGGGCGTGAAATAGCGGGCAAATCCGGCATGCAGCGTCCCGCCTTGAATCGGATGATAGACGAGGCTGATGCGCGGACTGAGTTGATTGGCGTTCACATATTGAACCATCTGGTCAAAGCGAAGCCCCGCATTCAATGTCAGTCGATCGGCGATCCTCCATTCATCGCTCGCATAGAGGGAGCCAAGCCAACCGACTTTCTGGACTGCCTGCGTAATGTTAAAAGGCGCGTCGATCGGATTGCCGAGAGCGTCGAGAGGCAGCACCACATTCGAATCCGACGCATCCGATTTTTCTGCGCTTGCAAGAAACCCGAACCGCAATGTGTGTGGTCCGAGACGAGCGGCGGCGTCGCCCTGGAGGCCGTTCACAAAGCTCTCCCGCGCGACGTCCGACGCGACGCCGTTGAAGACCAGATCTCCGATGGGATCGGGCGTGAAATGGAGATTGCTGATGCGCGAAAAGAAGGCCAGCTGCGCATCGAGATTGTCGACGGATCGCTGCACGGCAAGAACATTGTAGAAGGTCTGCTCGAGCTGATTCTCGTTCAACAGCGATGAATTGAAATTGTCGTGGCCATAGGCTGTAAATTGCGGCGGTTGGCCCGGAGAGTTCGGAATCTGATATTTGTTGATGGCCATGCCGGAGATGAAGCTCACGCGCGTCGCGTCGTCCAGAATAGTGGAGACATATCCGAAATATTTGCCCTGCCGCGTCAAATCGTGAATCGCGTCATAGCTCGCGGTCGGGTTCTCCACGCCCATGTCATTGCTGAAATATCGGCCCGTCATGAAAAACTGGGTTCGCCCGATCGCGCCGCCATATTCCATATAGGGGCTGAACGTCGCCTGCGCGCCGCCATAGACGCCGACGAGCCCGCCCGGTGCCGACACGCCGCTGCGCGTCAAGACATCCACGAGCCCCGCCGTCCTTAGGCCATATTGCGCCGGAAGAACGCCGGTGATCAAAGACAGGCTTTGCACGAAGCTCGTTTCCAGAACCTGTCCAAATCCCGAGACGCCATCGGGCAAGAGAATGCCGTTGATTCGGTATTGAACATTGGCGTGCTCGTTGCGGACATGGAGCCCGCCGCTCGCCGCCGAATCCTGCGTCACGCCGGGCGCCTGCAAAAGAACCTTGTTGAACGGCGTGTTATCGCCTTGCGGCGTCGCCTCGATCGCCTGACGGTCGATTTTGTAGGCGTTCGCGCCGACCGGCGCATAAATATCGCTTCGCGCTTTGTCGAATTTTTCGGTCTCGAGCACGAATGCCGGATCAGGAACCAGACTCGGCGCGAGCGGAGATGGGCCGGCTTGCGAAGCCGACGGCGCCGCAGCGGAGACGACGTCAATCGGCGCCAACTGCACTTGCGCTTCGGCCGCTGGAGCCAATGGCGGAACGACCGACGCAAAGATCAAAAGCCCACCCCAGATTTTCTTCTTCTGTCCGCCAGACATTTCAGCATTCCCTTACGCGCCAGATACGATGTTATAACATTACATCATTCGCGGCGGTCAAGCGGGCTGGCGGGCGCGCCTCCGCGATCCAGGGAGACCGTTGCACAAAGGCGACAAGCATAGGGCGCGGACGCAGGGGGCGAAATCGGCCGCAGCGCCTCAATTCGATTATCCAGCGTCACAACCTTCAAGCTTTCGTCGATAGACGCAGCCGAGCGGCTTGCCGTAGGATTCATCTTCGCGCCTCTTTTTCGCGGCGCGCGCGGCCCTAAATTCGAGGCGCATATGTTCAAGAAGCTGCTCATCGCGAATCGCGGCGAGATCGCCTGCCGGGTGATCAGAACGGCGCGACGCATGGGCATAGCGACTGTCGCCGTCTATTCGGAGGCCGACAAACATGCTCAGCATGTCGCGCTCGCCGACGAGGCTCTGCCTATAGGCCCCGCTCCCGCGGCCCATTCCTATCTCGCAATCGAGAAGATCCTGGAGGCCTGCAAGCAAAGCGGCGCGGAGGCAGTTCATCCAGGCTATGGATTTTTGTCAGAGCGCGCCGATTTCGCCCAGGCGCTCTGCGACATGGGCGTCGCCTTCGTCGGCCCGCATCCGCGCGCGATCGAGGCGATGGGCGACAAGATCGCCTCGAAAAAGCTCGCGCGGGCCGCCAATGTCTCAACCGTTCCCGGCTTCGTCGGCGCAATCGAGGATGAAGCCCATGCGCGCGCGATCGCCGAGGAGATCGGCTATCCGGTCATGATCAAGGCCTCCGCGGGGGGCGGCGGAAAGGGGATGCGCATCGCCCATTCCGGCGACGAGATCACCGATTGCCTCGCCCGCGCGGCGTCGGAGGCAAAGGCCTCGTTCGGCGACGAAAGACTCCTCATCGAAAAATTCATCGCCGACCCACGCCATATCGAAATTCAGGTCTTGGGCGACAAGTATGGCGGGCTCATCCATCTCGGCGAGCGCGAATGCTCGATCCAGCGGCGGCACCAGAAGGTGGTGGAGGAGGCGCCCTCGCCTTTCGTGGACGAAGCCATGCGCCGCGAGATGGGCGAGCAGGCGATCGCGCTCGCCGCAGCCGTCAATTATGACTCCGCCGGCACGGTCGAATTCGTCGTCGCTCAGGACAAGAGCTTTTATTTTCTCGAAATGAACACGCGGCTTCAGGTCGAGCATCCAGTGACCGAACTCGTGACCGGGGTCGATCTCGTCGAGGAAATGATCAAGGTCGCGGCGGGCGCGCCGCTGTCGATCAGCCAGAGAGACGTGCATCTGCGCGGCGCGGCAATCGAAAGCCGCATCTACGCCGAAGATCCGGCGCGCAATTTTCTGCCCTCGGTCGGCCGTCTCACGACCTACCGCCCCCCAGCCCAAGGCCATGAGGACGGGATCACGCTCCGGCTCGACGGCGGCGTCCTGGAGGGCGACGAAATCTCAATTCATTATGATCCGATGGTCGCGAAACTCGTGACACATGCCGGCGACCGGGCGGCGGCGATCGACGCGCAGGCGCGCGCGCTCGACCAATTCGCGATCGAGGGCGTGGGCCATAACATTCCGTTTCTCGCCGCCTTGATGGCGCATCCGCGCTTCAAGGCGGGAGATCTCTCGACCGCGTTCATCGCGCGCGAATATCCTGGAGGGTTCGCCCCGCTTGCGCCAGAAGGCGAGGCCGCGCATCTGTTCGTCGTCGTCGCGGCCGCGATGGATCACTTGTTGAATGAGCGCAAACGGTTGATCTCCGGCCAGATGCGCGCCTCGGTCCCCGTCGCGTTTGAACGCGACCGATCCGTCATACTCGGGAAGACCCGCCATGACGTGAAGCTCGAGGAGGCAGACGACGGCCTGCAGATCCGCTTCGAGGCGACCGGCCATCTTCATCAATGCGCGTCGGATTGGGCGCCCGGACGCCCGATCTGGACCGGCGTCGTCGACGGCGAGGAGGTCGGCTTCCGCATCCGCTCCCTGCTCAACGGCTGGAGTTTGGCTCACGGCCCTTATGCCGCGCAGGCCTATGTCTACACGCGCCGAGAAGCCGAGCTCGCCGCGCTGATGCCCGACAAGCGCCCCGCCGACCGCACAAAGCTGCTACTCTGCCCTATGCCGGGCTTGATCAAGGCGATCAATGTGTCCGCTGGGCAGCAGGTCAAGGCCGGCGAGACCCTCTGCGTCGTCGAGGCCATGAAAATGGAGAACGCGCTGCAGGCGGCGCAGGACGGGACCGTCAAGAAAATCTTCGCCCGCGAAGGCGAATCGCTGGCCGTCGACGCCGCGATCATGGAGTTCACGTAGAAGATCATGGGGTTCGCATGGAGCATGTCTTGATGGGCTTGCTCCATGCGAGGGCGCCGCAATTCGCGAGGCCGCGCTTGCGTCAATGCTTGGTCGGGTTGTTGATGGCGATCCGCCTCGCTTTTGTCATGGCCGGCTCGGTTTTCGGCAACATGACCTTGAGCACGCCATTTTTGAACGAGGCTTCGATCTTGTCCTCGGCAACATCGGCGCCGACCGGGATCTGGCGCTCGAAACGGCCGTAGAAGCATTCGCTGAACTGGCGGTCCTTGTCCTCGATCTCCGATTTCCGCTCGCCGCGAATGACGAGATTGCCGTCGCTCAGCAGAAGCTCGACGTCTTTTTCCTCAAGGCCGGGAATTTCGGCGGTGACGGTGATGTCTTTTTCCGTTTCGGCGACGTCGATCCGCGGCCAGCCCATATGGGCGAAGCCCATCCTACGGCCGACAGGCGCCGGCGCGTCGAACCCGCGAAAAGCTTCGTCGAACAGCCGGTTCATCTCCCGCTGCAGCATAAAGAACGGGCTCGACCTTTCGCCGCGGAATAGATCCGGCGCGGACTCGGAGCCCCTCGTCCAAGGAATGAGATCACGCATATTCATGGCTTCTCCTCCTGATCTGCGGACGCGCGGACGGCAAAGCCAAGCCGTCGCTCTTCCCATTCGCAGATGGGAACCCGTCCGGCAGCTAGAAGCTGGTGAGGAGTCACTCCCTTTCAAGAGGCCGGCGTCGATGAAATCCCCGGCTGCGATATTTGGTCCTAGTCGCTTCGTCGGGCTCGTTAATTAACCTCTTGCGCCATAGCTCGGGCCGCGCCATTCTTTCCGGCCTAGCCGCCCGACGCCCGCGGCGATCAACCGGCGTTCGGCCTCGACCGGAGAAGGGCCATGACCATCATCGAGCATGATTTCGGCAAGAAGGATCGCGACAGCGTGCGGCGCTTCGCCAGGCTCACGAGCCTCGAGGCTCAGCATGAAGCCAAGGTTCTGGCCAATCCCCTGCCCTATCTCGACCGCGCCAATGAACGGATCTCGCAGCTCGAAATGGCGCTTCAGGACGCCGGCGCCGCCGCGAATTTCACGCTCGGCGCCGATCCCGCGGCGGAGCCCGAGATGGTCCTTGTCGACAAGGCCGAATATGCCCGCCTTCTGCGCTGCAAGGAAATCGTCGAGGCCGCGATCGCCAAATTATAAGGGCGAGCGCTGCACGTCTTGGGCTATGGCTGCGTCTCCGCCAGCCGCGCCGCGTAGCGCGCCATCAGGTCGACTTCGAGATTGACCTCATCGCCGACGCGCCGCTCGCCCCAGGTCGTGACCTTTAACGTATGCGGGATGAGCAGGACGGAAAAAAGATCGCCCTCGACGCTATTCACCGTGAGCGATGTGCCATCGAGCGAAACCGAGCCTTTTTCGGCGATGAACCGCGCCAGCGCCTTCGGCGCGCGGAATTGGATGCGCCGCATCTCGTCGAAATCATCGATAGCGACAATCACGGCGAGCCCATCGACATGGCCGGTCACGATATGGCCGCCGAGTTCGTCGCCAATTTTCAAGGAACGTTCGAGATTGATTCGGCGTCCCGGCTTCCATTCAAGCGCATTGGTCCGCGCCAGCGTCTCCGCCGCGACATCGACCTCGAACCAGCTCCGCCCGTCGCTCGCGCCACTGTCGACCACAGTCAGGCAAGGCCCGCCGCAGGCGATCGAGGCGCCGAGCGCGATCGTCTCCGCCGGATAGCGACAAAGGATCCGGACGCGGATAAGTTCGCCGCGCGGTTCGACCGAGGCGACCTCGCCGACATCGCTCACAAGACCGGTGAACATGGTTAGAGCACCCTTTCATAGCGCGTGAGGCGATCCTCGCCGATCTGCCGCTGCTCGACCTTGACATAGCGCGTCGGATCGCAGAGCGCGGCCAATGCCCTCGGATCGAGGCCGGCGAGGCCGGCGCGCCCCAGCGATTTCGCAGCGGAGAAAATCATCACCTCGTCGGCGAGGCCTTGCGCGATGAGGCTCGAGGCGACGCGCGGTCCACCCTCGCTGAAGACGCGCGTAACGCCGCGTTCGCCGAGATGCTCCAGGGCTGCGGCGAGATCAATCCGTCGCGCTGGATCGCGGCGCACATGAGCGATCTCGATTTTTTTCTCGCGCAGACGCGACGCCAGACTCTCGGAGGCGCCCTCCCCGGCGATGATCAGCGTCGGATGCGCCTCGGCGGTCGCGGCAAGCCGCGAGGCCGAAGAAAGGCGAAGATCGCTGTCGAGCGCCACGCGCAAGGGTTTGCGCGACTCAAGGCCGGGAAGCCGCACGTTCAGCAAAGGATCATCGGCGGCGACGGTCCCGCCGCCGACCATGATGGCGTCATGCAGGGAACGCAGGACATGCACGAGCCCATTCGCATACGCGCCGGTTATCGCCAGGCGGGGGTCATGGCTTCCTCCGGCGGCATAGCCGTCCGCCGTCAAGGCGAGCTTCAAAGCAACCATCGGGCGGCGGTTAGAGACGCGCAGAATATGGCCGAGATTGGCGCGCCGTGCTTCCCCGGCGAGCACGCCTTTCGTCACTTCCAGCCCGGCGTCGGCCAGGATTTTATGGCCGCGGCCGGCGACGCGCGGATCTGGATCGCAAAGGGCGTAGACGACGCGTGCGACGCCCGCCTCGACGATCGCCTCGGCGCAAGGCGGCGTCGCGCCATGATGGCTGCAGGGCTCTAGGGTGACATAGATCGTAGCCCCGCGCGCGCGCTCACCAGCCGCGCGCAACGCTTCGGTTTCAGCGTGAGGGCGCCCGCCGGGCTTGGTCCAGCCACGCGCTAGAATGACCCCATCCTTGACGATGAGCGCGCCGACAGCCGGGTTGGGCGAAGTGAGGCCGAGGCCGCGTCGGCCAAGGGCGATCGCCGCCGCCATAAAGCGCGCGTCGGTCTCCGTTTCGTTCATGCCCGGCTCGGCGAGCGCGCCCGCGTCGCCGGCGGCTCCGGTTCCTCTTCCGGCGCCGCCGGCGCGCCATTCGCCAATTCGTCGATCAAAGTATTGAAGTCGCGCGCTTCGCGGAAATTGCGATAGACCGAAGCGAAGCGCACATAGGCGACGCTGTCGAGCGCGCGCAGGCCTTCCATGACGAGCTCGCCGATCCGCTCGCTCGGAATTTCGCTTTCGCCCTGGCTTTCGAGCTGGCGCACGATCCCATTGACCATGCGCTCCACCCTTTCGGGATCGACCGGGCGCTTGCGCAAGGCGACTTCGAGCGAGCGCATCAGCTTTTCCCGCTCGAAGGGAACTCGCCGGCCGGATTTCTTCAGGACCGTCAATTCGCGCAATTGCACGCGCTCGAAAGTGGTGAAGCGTCCGCCGCAATCCGGACAGACCCGCCGCCGGCGGATGGATGACGAATCATCCGTCGGCCGCGAGTCCTTCACTTGAGTTTCAAGACTGCTGCAATAGGGGCACCGCATGGCGGCCCTGCCTCAATGTGTCGACGCCGCCTCAATAAATGGGGAAGCGATGGGTCAATTCGATAGCTTCGGCCTTGACCTTGGCCTCGACCGCGCCATTGCCGGCGTCGCCGTTCTTGGCGAGCCCATCGAGCGTCTCGGCGATCAATTCGCCGACCTTCTTGAACTCAGCGACGCCGAAGCCGCGCGAGGTCGCGGCCGGAGCGCCGAGCCTGATGCCGGAGGTCACCATCGGGCTCGCCGTGTCGAAGGGCACGCCATTCTTGTTGCACGTGATCGAGGCGCGCCCGAGCGAGGCTTCCGCCGCCTTGCCGGTGAGCTGCTTCGGCCGCAAATCGACGAGCATCAAATGATTGTCGGTGCCGCCGGAGGCGAGATCGAAGCCCGCGTCCTTGATCGTGGTGGCGAGAACCTTGGCGTTATCGACCACTTGACGCGCGTAAACCTTGAATTCCGGGCGCAGCGCCTCGCCGAAAGCGACAGCCTTGGCGGCGATGACATGCATGAGCGGACCGCCCTGCAGGCCCGGGAAGACCGCTGAATTGATCTTCTTCGCGATCGCCTCGTCATTGGTCAGGACCATGCCGCCGCGCGGACCGCGCAACGTCTTGTGGGTCGTCGTCGTGACGACATGCGCGTGGGGGAACGGCGACGGATGGACGCCGCCAGCGACCAACCCGGCGAAATGCGCCATATCGACAAAGAAATAAGCGCCGACCGAATCGGCGATCGCGCGGAAGGCGGCGAAATCCCAATGCCGCGGATAGCCGGAACCGCCGGCGAGGATCAGCTTCGGCTTATGTTCTTCCGCCAAACGCGCCACAGCGTCGATGTCGATCAAATGATCGTCGCGGCGCACGCCATAGGCGACGGGCTTGAACCAGCGGCCGGACAGATTGACCGGCGAGCCATGGGTCAAATGGCCGCCCGCCGCGAGATCAAGGCCGAGGAACGTGTCGCCCGGCTGAAGCAGAGCCAGAAAGACCGCCTGATTCGCCTGGCTGCCGGAGTTCGGCTGGACATTGGCGAAGCCGCAATCAAACAGCCGCTTCGCGCGCTCAATCGCCAGAGTCTCGGCGATGTCGACGAATTGGCAGCCGCCGTAATAGCGACGCCCCGGATAGCCCTCGGCATATTTATTGGTGAGGACCGAGCCTTGCGCCTCGAGCACGGCGCGAGAGACGATATTCTCCGAAGCGATCAGCTCGATTTCGTGCTGCTGCCGGCCAAGCTCCAGCTCGACGGCCTTGGCGATCTCCGGGTCGCTGTCGGCGAGACGCGCGGCGAAAAAGGAATTGGGGGCGGGCCCGCCCGCTGCGGCGTTGGACTGGCTCATGGCTTGCGAGCTCCTGTGGAAAGAGCCGGGCTCAAGCTTCGCCGTGGGATCGGAGAAGCGCCCGACTTGCGAGGCTTGTGAATGGCATTGGCCTTAGCATGACGAATCGCGGGAGTGAAGGCCGCTCGGCGCCTCCATTCCCGCAAGATTTCCGTCCAAATGCGGCCTGCGTTAAAGATCCCGGCGAGGATGCCGGGCGCCGGCGCTATTCGTCGTCGCTCAAGGGTTCGAGAGCCTGGTTGCGCGCGCTGCTCGCCGTTTGCGGCAGCGGCACGGGCTGTATGATCTGCGGGCTCGCGGCCGCCGAGGTCGTCGGCCCGGCGGCGGCGCCGACGGGGCCGAAGCCGTCGCGTTGATAAATGTCTTCGCGGAACTGGGCCAGTCCTTCGGGCGTGGACCAAGCCGTGACATAGACCCAATAGACCGGCACGGGGGTCGCCAGCTTGGCGTCGATGCGCTGCCCCGAGCGGATCGCCTCGTCTATATGCTCGCGGTCCCAGCCGGGGGTGTCCTTGAGCAACCAAGCCACATAGTCGCGCACATTCTGAACGCGGATGCAGCCGGACGACACAAAACGGTCGTCGTCGCCAAAAATGCCCTTCTCCGGCGTGTCGTGCATATAGACGCCATAGGGATTATTGATATTGATGCGCACAACGCCGAGCGAGTTCAGGTCGCCGCCCGGATCTTGGCGAAATTTGTAATTGATCGCCTCCAGCGAATTCCAATTGACCTGATCCGACTGCAGCTCCTGGCCATCCTTGTTGAAGATGCGGATCTTGTGGTCGTTCAGATAATTCGCGTCCTTCTGCATCCGCGGGATCAAATCCTTGCGAATGATCGAGGCCGGCACCGTCCAGTAAGGGTTGAAGTTGATGTCGATCGCCTTGGTCATCATGACCGGGGATTGCCGGTCGATCTTGCCGACGCCCGCGTTATGGCGCGTCGCGACCACGCCGTTCTCGACCGTCTCGACCGCCATCGCCGGGATGTTCGCCATGACGAAACGTTCGCCGAGATTGCCGGAATAAGAACGCAGGCGAACGAGATTGATCTCAAGCTGGCGCAGCCTCACGTCGGCCGGCACATTGAGCGCGGCGAAGGTTTCCTTGGAGACGACCCCGGTCTCGCTGAGGCCATGGCGGGCCTGGAAATGCTTGACGCCGGCGTCGACATAGGAGTCGAAGATCGGCGAGGCGCCGACCGAGGGATCGAGATCGCCGGAGGCGGCGAGCCTGCGCCGCAGCGCGACCACGGCCGGTCCATTGGCCCCGAGCTTCAGAACATGGCTGGCCGGAACCATGTTCCAGCCGCCGTTCGCGACGATCTGGCGATAGCTCTCGATGGCCTGCTCGGTCGCCGAGAAAGTCTGCAAGGAGAGGACCGGCGTGTTCGAGCGCGAGATCGCGAGGCGCGGATCGGCGTCGTAGCGCTGCGCCCATTCGGCTTGCTCGCCGAAAAGACCTCCGCCTTGCGCGGCGAGCGCGCCTGACGCCGGAGCCAGCGCAACACCGGCGAGCAAAGCAGCAAAGATCGATCCGCGCGCCATATCCCGACGCGCACTGCCGAGCAAATCTGTCGTCACTTTCAACTCCACCTTTGGACAACGCCGCCCGGGGGAGCCGAGCGATGCGCCGTCGCCTGCGCTCGTCTCGACTTCAGGTCGTCGCCGTCTTGCGCGTTCCGCAATTAAATCGGTTGCGGAGGTCCGCACGAAAGACTCAAGGCTGCGCCGCCAATCGCTACGCTCTCGGAAGAGCATTTCGAGGGCTCCGCCGCAAGTCAAAGCGGTGTGACCGCCTTCCCTCACGTTAGCGCCGCGATGGTTAACAAGACAGAAACAGGGCGGCGATTCTATGGCGAACACGGATCATTTGCGTCAAAGGCGATCAAGCAATGTCAAAACAATGGCGTCGGCAGGACGTCGGCGCGGGCGGGGCCATGTTCAGAAAGGATCAAAGCCTGAACCGAATTTGATCGGTCCAAAACCGCTCCAGCCGAACCAAAGCTTGGTTCAAGCGTGCGAACTCGTCGGAGTTGATGCCGCCGATCTGCTCGACCGTGACGACATGCTTGTCATAAAGGCCAGCGACGATCTCATGCACCTCGCGGCCCTTCTCGGTGAGGCTGATGCGGACCGCGCGGCGATCGATGCGCGAGCGGGCGTGATGAAGATAGCCGGTCTCGACGAGCTTCTTGACATTATAGGACACATTCGAGCCGAGATAATATCCGCGCGTGCGCAATTCGCCGGCAGTCAGCTCATTGTCGCCGATATTGTAGAGAAGAAGGGCCTGTACGGAGTTCACGTCGCTGCGGCCGCGGCGATCGAATTCGTCTTTGATCACGTCGAGCAAGCGGCGGTGCAACCGTTCGACGAGGGTCAAGGCTTCGAGATAGACCGGACGGACCTCGGCGATCTTCTCCGCCCGGGCCTGCGACGCTTCGGTCTTCAGCGCATTGATCATGACTCAATTCCCTAGTTTTTTCGAATCGCGGCGCGATTGCATTTGCGCCTCTATGAGATGAAAAATAATAGGGGCCGGTGAAAGCCAGTTTAAGTAATAAGCTGAATCCAGCGTTTACATGGGCCGATAAATCAAGCATGAAATAAAGGATAAATTTACGATTCAGCGACTTTTAACCTCACACTACGTCGTTAATTCTAGGTTATTTGTAATTATAAAGCTAAATTCAAAGTAAATATGCAGTATAATGCTTCATGCTGCATCAGACAAAGGCCAGTTTCGTGACCAGTAATTTTCGTTGTCCAGATCCGCGAAGACGCTCACGTTCGGCGCGCCCGCCAAGCTTTCCGGCGACATGATATTCCAGCACGGAGCGCTCGACTTCTCCATATGCGGTCAAAGTCGAGCGCATCTGCTTAGGCGCCAGGGTTTCACACGCGGAAGCCCGGCCGCCGGCGACGCGGGCGCCGGCGCCCCATCGGCCTGTTGCAGCCGCGCACCACGCGTCGAGCTTTATGCGCGCGCTTTCGAAAAAGGCGGGAAGGAACGGCCGAGGCGATTTCCGATTCGACGGAATCGGAAACGGCGCCAGCCGGCGCGCATAGGCGCGCGCGTCACGGCCGCCGGTCCTAAAGCAAATGATGCTTCCCAATCAAACGAACCGTCGTCGCCTGCGGGCCCTTCTCGCCGATTTCCTCGACGAACCTGACCTCCGCGCCGACCGTCAGGCGGTCGAAGGCGCCGTCGAGAACGCTGTGGCGGTGGAAATAGATCTCCCGGCTGTCGGAGGTCTCGATGAATCCATAATCCTCGCCGGCGAGAAATTTCGACACTCGCCCATGGTCCTCGACCTCGTGAGGCTTGACCTGGCCCCGCATCTCGCGCACGGCGTCCTCGACCTGCCGTTGAGCCGCGGCGAAGGCGTCCTTGATCGCGACGGCGTAATGCTCGTGCTCAGGAGCGTCGCCATGGGTCTTGGCGACAATAACGTCCTTATGCTGCGGCATGGCGATGCGTATGTCGACCTTATAGAGATCGCCCTTCTTATGCCGGGTCTGCGGGGAGATAACCGCCACATTGCAACTGGTGATGCGGTCGGTGAATTTCTCGAGCCTCTGGGCCTGTTTTTCGACCTCGGCGCGAATCTCCTCCGACGGCTCCGAATTCTGGAAAGTGATTTCGAGAGGAACTTGCATTCGAGCCTCCATTTTTCCGGCGCACGGCGCGCTGGCCCGCGCTCAGAGGCGACCGATTTCGAAGCCTTCGCAGGATAGGTCGAATCTCGAGAGGCCTTCTTCGAGATAATCAGACACCAATGGGATGCCGATCAAATAATCCGCGGTCGAGCCCTCGCGCCGGCTTCGCGCCTCGGCGACTGCGATCTTCCATTCCTCCGGCGAGAAATCCCCGCGGCCGATCCAGCAGAGCGCGACGAGCTCGCTTTGCTCGTCCTCGTCCATGCCGTCGATGAATCCTTTCAGCTCCTTGCGGACGCTGTCGTCCTTCCCCGAGGCGTAGACGCTCACAAATTGATCGTCGCTGGCGTTCGAATCATCGGCCTCCAGACCTTCGTCCTGAATGTCGAACTCGCGCGCCTTGACGATGACGAAACAGACCTTATCGGGGTTGATGTCGGGCATGGACGTCTCCCCGCCGCGCCTCGGCGGCAGGAGCTTTTTCTAATCCCGCCCCCTCCCCTGCGTCTTGCGGCAGATCAATTCGACGTCGCGCCGGCCGGGCGGAAAGCGCCGGGCGGAATCAGGGCCGGCGTCACATAGGCATGATGCAGCGCATCGAGCTGCGCCCAGAGCACGTCGCATTTGAAGCGCACAGCGCCGACGCAGGCCTCCTGCTCCGCCCTCGTCTTTGCATTCGCCTTGACATAGGCCAGGGCGAAATCGGAATCGCGCGGGGCCTGCGCCAATCGGCGCTTGAAATAAGCCATCACGCTATCGTCGATGAAGCTGTAATTCTCGAGCATGCCGGCGATCCGCTCGCGATGAATGGTCGGCGCGAAAAGCTCGGTGAGGGAGGAGGCCACCGCGACGACGAGCGGCTGCTCGCGCACGAAGCGCACATAGGATTCGACAATATGCCGCGTCGCCGGCAACGCGCCTCGGAACGAGGTCACATAATCGCGGTCGAGGCCGAGGCCATCGGTCAAGATCAGCCAGCGCTCAATGCCGCCCGGCTCGTCGCCGAGGCCATCGTGGTCATGGATGCGGCGAATCCATTCGCGCCGCAATTCGCGGTCATGCACGCGGCTGATGAAGGACGCGTCCTTGCGCGGCACGGCTTCCTGATAGCAATAGCGGTTGAGCGCCCAGGCCTGGACCTGGCCCTTGTCCAGCTTGCCGCCATGGAGAAGCTTATGGAAGGCGTGCTTGTCATGGTAGCGCTCAGCCCCGACGGCGCGGATCGCCGCGTCAAACTCCTCAGGGGACCAAAGTTCGGCGACTCCGGCTTGCGATTGCGCCTCGCTCATAGGGACAGCTCCATTCCGTCGTAACCAATCTCCCAGCCCGCCGCCTCCGCCGCCTTGCGCTCAGGCGAAAATTCGTTGAGCACGGGGTTGGAATTATTGATGTGAATATAGACTTTGCGCGCGACGCCGAGCGGCGCGAAGCTAGCGATCGAGCCCTCCGGCCCGGACATATTCACATGGCCCATGCGCGCGCCGGTTTTGCCGAGAAGGCCCTGCTCGATCATCTCGTCGTCATGCCAAAGCGTGCCGTCGAAGAAGGCGAGCTTCGCCCCGCGCAGGCGCCGGGCCAAGGTCTCATCGATCTTGGCGCAGCCTGGAACATAGAAAAATTCGTCGCCGGTCGCGGGATCGCTGATGCGTAGGCCGAGCGTGTCGCCGATCTGCGTGCCGAAATTCGGCCCCGCCGCCGCATCCTCAAGATAAAGGGCGATCTTACCCTCGACAGGAAAGGCCTCGACCGTGAGGCCGAGATCGACGCCGCCGCCTGCGAGCTTCGTCGGCGTCTCGATCGCCAGGACGCGCCTTTCGACGCGTTCGGGCGCGAGCACGTCGAAGAGCGCATTGCGGGCGAGCACGTCGAGCACGCGCTGCGCGCCATAGACCGCGAAGGGCTGGGCCTCGCGCAGGGTCAAAAGCCCGGCGACATGATCGACGTCGCCATTGGTGAGGATGACCGCCTTGATCGGGCTATTGCGCGCGGGTCCATCGGCCCGCGCCGCGAGCGCGGGGTTTTGCACGAGCTGCGCGCCGAGATCGGGCGAGGCGTTGAGCAAGACCCAATCCCGCCCGTCGCGGCTGACGGCGAGGGAAGATTGCGTGCGCGGCCGAAACCCCGGCGCGCCGGCGCGCGCGGCGGCGCAATTGCGGCAATTGCAATTCCATTGCGGAAAGCCGCCGCCGGCGGAGGACCCGAGAATTCTGATCTGCATGAGCGCCCTGACCCTGAAGCGCGAGCGCGGCTCGCCATTGCGGCGGCGCGCCTTCGGCCGCTCCTTTTATTGTCTTTCGCGCCAAAGAAAAAGCCAGAGGACGAATGGCCGCTCCGGCGTCGGCCGGCAGCATGGGGCGCGGCGGCCATGTCGTATGCCGGGCCTCGGCTTGTCAATGCGACCGAAGGGCCGCAGCGCAATGCCAAAGGCTATCTCGCATCGTGTTTTGATTGCGCTTCCCTGACCTGCTCCCAATTTGCCTTGGCCCAATCGACCAGCCCTTGCGTGGGGCGCAGCAGGCTCTTTCCAAGGGCAGTAATCTCGTACTCGACGCGGGGCGGCACTTCGGGAAACAACTCGCGGATAACCAACCCATCGCGATCGAGATTCTTCAGAGTTGAAGACAGCATCCGTTGTGAAATCCCAGGAACCGCACGTTCGAGTTCGGAAAATCGAGCGCGCCCGCCGAGAAGGTCGAGCGAAAGAATGACCAAGATCGTCCACTTGTCGCCGATCTTGGTCAACAGTTCCCGTACGGCCATTGGATCTGAGCTCCTGCAAATTGCTGCGGGGTCCAGGTGGCCGGCCTTGCTTGGCTTCTTCATAACTTACCTCGACGTAAGCGACTGATCTGAAAGTGCCTTCTTTTGCGAATTAAGCTTCCGCTTTATATGTAGCTCCCCTTTTGTAAGCAACCTTGCGGAGCGCATGGAGAGTCCAGGATGCCGAATCCGAATTACGCCGCCTTCGAGGCCGCCAGGCCCTACTTCGACCTGGTCCGGGGGGCGCTGGGCGATGTTGTCGACGGCGAGCACTTCTTCGACGTCGTCACCGACAACGTCGTCTACGAGGTCCTCTACGACATCCCCGGCTGGCCTCGCGTCATCCAGGGACGAACCGACCTATTGGCCGCCTTCAAGGGCTATGTCGACAACATCGCGCTTCAATCCGCCGATAAGTTGATCGCCCACAAGGCGGACGACGGCCGCGTCCTCGTCATCGAATACGAGGTCCACGGGACCATCCTCGCGACCGGCGTGAAGTACGACAATCGATTTTGCTCGATCATGAAGATTGAAAACCGGAAAATCGCGCGCTGGAGAGACTACATGGACTCTCTTGCAGCCTGGAACGCATTGACGGCGCTTGCTCGCTAAAAGACCCGCATCTCGAGAAGATTAAGAGACACCGCCATGAAGCAAATCCTTATGATTGAAGCGAGCCCTAGGGGGAAGAACTCGGCGAGTCGATCGGTCGCCAACGCGCTCGCCGACCTCTATCCATCAGCAAAGCTCATGCGCCGCGACCTAGCCGCCGAGCATCTGCCCCATCTGGACGAAATCACGCTCCAGGCAATCTCGACAAAGGACCTGGCCGAGGCGGAAAGGTTGAAAGACGCGGCCCGTCAGTCGGATCAACTGACCGACGAGCTTCTGGCGTCCGATCTTCTGGTGATCGCAACGCCGATGTGGAATTTCGGCATTCCCTCCGCGGTCAAAGCTTGGATCGATCTGGTCGTGCGGCCAGACAGGACCTTCCGATACGCCGATAGCGGCGTCCTCGGTCTGGCGAACGACAAGAAAGCCATCCTGGTTCTGGCTTCGGGTGGCGTTTTTACAGAGGGCCCATGGCGCCCGTGGGATTTTGTCGAGCCTTACCTGCGTCAAATCCTAGGTTTCATCGGCATCGTGGATGTCCAGACCGTTCGAGTCGAGGGGATGAACATCCCCCTGTTGGCGGCCGATGCCGTGCCAAAGGCGATTGAAGCCGTCGAGGAGCTTGCTCTATAAGGACCGGCACCGGCCAAAGGAAACGGACAGCCTACAGAACCTTTTAGCCATTTCCGAGCCTTCACCCAAGGCTCTCAAAATCATGCCAATCCCTCCGAGGAGCGACGCCGGCCGCTGGGAATGCCCCGCAATTGACCGCGCGGCGCCGCACTCAGCGCGAGCGGGGCTTATTCACGCACGCGCAAGCTCGCGACCGAGGCCCGCGCCCAAATCTAAACGCTGTCCAAACGATGGCGCGGAATTGCTCGAGCTTGGCCGCCCGCGCCCGCTTGCGCCCTATTTTGGCCAAAAACGCAACCGGAAGTAGACGCTAGACTCATGCCCGTCGCCACAGACCGACGGCCTTTAGGGACAGCTATGCTTCGGATTTTCACGCGCGCGGGCGTTGTTCTGGCGCTTCTCGGCGCGAGCCCGGCTTTCGCCTTCGACAATCCGCTGGACCATGTTCAGCTGGCCGATCTCAACCCGCTCAGCCACGGGCCGATCGCGGATTTTCTCACCCTCTTCCGCCAACAGGCGATCCCGCGCGAGGTCGTGCCGTTCAATCATGACTATAAGCCTGGGACGGTGGTCGTCTCGACCAGCGAGCGGCGGCTCTATTATGTGCTCGGCGACGGCCAGGCGATCCGCTACGGCGTCGGCGTCGGACGCGAGGGCTTCACCTGGTCCGGCGTTAAGACGGTCTCGATGAAGCGCGAATGGCCGGATTGGACGCCGCCGCCGCAAATGCTCAAGCGGCGCCCCGACCTGCCCCGCCATATGCCCGGCGGAATCGACAATCCGCTCGGCGCGCGCGCGATCTATCTCGGCTCGAGCCTTTATCGCATTCACGGCTCAAACGAGCCCGACACGATCGGCGCGGCCGTCTCCTCAGGCTGCATCCGCATGACCAATCAGGACGTCGTCGATCTGTCCGACCGGGTGAAGATCGGAACCAAGGTCGTCGTCCTGCGATAGAGCCGGCGGTCCTCTAGTAGGGCCAGACCCAATCGCGGATCTCCGGCACGTCGTCTCCCGTCCGGCAGATATGCTCCTTATGGGCGATGAGACGGTCGCGGAATCGCTGAATCACATGAGCCGCCGGCGTCGCGAGGCCCGGCGCGCGCTCTATGGTGCTGATCGCAAGATGAAAGCGGTCGAGCCCGTTCAAGACCGCCATGTCGAAGGGCGTCGTCGTCGTGCCCTCCTCAATGTAGCCGCGGACATGGAAATTCGCATGGTTCGTGCGGCGGTAGATGAGCCGATGGACCAGGTGCGGATAGCCATGAAAGGCAAAAATGACCGGCTTGTCCTTGGTGAAGAGGGCGTCGAATTCGCGATTGGTGAGCCCGTGCGGATGCGCCTCCTTCGGCTGCAGGGTCATGAGATCGACCACGTTCACGAAACGGATCCTGAGCTCCGGCAAGTTGTCACGCAGTAGATTGACGGCGGCGAGCGTCTCCAGCGTCGGCACGTCGCCGGCGCAGGCCATGACCACATCAGGCTCGCCGCCTTGATCATTGCTGGCGAAATCCCAAATGCCGACGCCGGCGCGGCAATGAGCCAGCGCCGCCTCGATCGCAAGCCATTGCGGCGCGGGCTGCTTGCCGGCGACGATCACATTGATCCGATTATAGGTGCGCAGGCAATGATCGACGGTCCAAAGGAGGCAGTTCGCGTCCGGCGGCAGATAGACGCGGACGATGTCGGCCTTTTTGTTGACGACATGGTCGATGAAGCCCGGGTCTTGATGGCTGAAGCCATTATGGTCCTGGCGCCAGACATGGGAGGTCAAGAGATAGTTGAGCGAGGCGATCGGGCGCCGCCATCTGAGCTCGCGCGCGACCTTCAGCCATTTGGCATGCTGATTGACCATCGAATCCACAATATGGATGAAGGCCTCGTAGCATGAGAAAAAGCCGTGCCGGCCGGTGAGAAGATAGCCTTCGAGCCAGCCCTGGCACAGATGCTCGCTCAAGACCTCCATGACCCGGCCCTCATGCGCGAGATGGACGTCCTCGGGCAGGATCGGCTCCATCCACACGCGCTCGGTCGCCTCGAAGACGGCGTCGAGGCGGTTCGAGGCGGTTTCGTCTGGCCCCATCAGGCGGAAATTGCGGGTCTCGGCGTTCAGACGCATCACGTCGCGCAAATATTCGCCCATGGCCCGCGTCGCCTCGGCCTGGACCCCGCCCGGCCTTTCGACCTCGACGGCGTACTGACGGAGATCCGGCAAATGCAGGCGGCGCATGAGAAGGCCGCCATTGGCGTGCGGATTGGCGCCCATGCGGCGCAGGCCCCGCGGCGCCAGCGCGGCGAGATCCGGGGCGAGCCGGCCCGCGGAATCGAAGAGGGCCTCGGGCGCATAGCTCCGCAGCCAGGCCTCGAGCTGGGCGAGATGCGCCGGATTGCCGCGAACATTAGACAAGGGCACCTGATGCGATCGCCAGAACCCTTCCGTCTTGAGGCCGTCGACCTCCTTCGGGCCGGTCCATCCTTTCGGCGTTCGCAAGACGATCATGGGCCAGCGCGGCGGCAGGTCCATCTTGCCGGAGCCCCTCGCCTCAGCCTGAATCAGCGCGATCCGATCGAGCGCCGCGTCGAGCGCCGAAGCCATTTTCTGGTGGACCTCGCTTGGATCGGAGCCCTCGACGAAGAAAGGCTCATGGCCATAGCCTCTGAGAAGGTCGGAGAGCGCCTCATGGGACATGCGCGCGAGGATGGTCGGATTGGCGATCTTATAGCCATTGAGATGAAGGATCGGCAGAACCGCGCCGTCATGAATCGGATCGAGAAACTTGTTCGAATGCCAGGAGGCCGCGAGCGCGCCCGTCTCGGCCTCGCCGTCGCCGATCACGCAGGCGACAAGCAGATCGGGATTGTCGAAGGCCGCGCCATAGGCGTGAACCAGCGCATAGCCGAGCTCGCCGCCTTCATGGATCGAGCCGGGAGTCTCAGGCGCCGCATGGCTCGGGATGCCGCCCGGAAAGGAGAATTGGCGAAACAGCCGCCGCATGCCCTCTTCGTCTTGCGAGACGTCCGGATAGATCTCGCTATAAGTCCCCTCGAGATAGGTGTTGGCGACGACCGCCGGCCCGCCATGGCCCGGCCCGCAGATGAAGAGGGCGTCGAGATCGCGCGCATTGATCGCACGGTTTAGATGGGCGTAAACGAAATTAAGCCCAGGGGTCGTTCCCCAATGGCCGAGAAGGCGCGCCTTGACATGTTCCGGCCGAAGCGGCTCGCGCAAAAGCGGATTGTCGAGGAGGTAGATCTGCCCGACCGCCAAATAATTCGCCGCGCGCCAATATCCGTCGATCTTGCGCAATTCGTCGGCGCCGAGGGGCGAGCCTGCCTTTGTCTCGAATTCGCTTGGTTCCGACATATCGTTCGCCTCGCATGATTGATCTGGTCCGGCGCCGGCGGAGAGATCGCTCTCCGGCGCGATCGCCATAGCCGCCGACAGCATTTCACGTGTACCAACTGGCGCGTCAACTTTCCGGCGCGCGGCTGCGGCGGATGGGCGCGCGCCCCTGAACCCGATCCAAGACGGCGAGCGACAAGCTTGACCCAGCGGCATGGTCAATGCGAAAAGCGCATCGGATCGAAAGCTTTGAGTCAAGAGCCGACTCGATTCCACAGTGCTATTGAGATTTATTCGACGCGGCGAGCAAGAATTCGCCGGCTTATCGGCGGCCTCGTCCTAATCCCTGGCTATGAGGGGACGCTCATTGACAAAGCCATTATTCAATATCGACACAACTCATGTTTGCTAAGTTGCGCCTTCAGCCTACGCGCTTCTTTGTCATCCAGATTAGATCGCCAAACTCTGAATTTCGATGAGTTCTCGGCACATCGCCGACTGAAGGTAAAATCAAACGGACACTTGCGCCGGATCTGGGCCTGCACCCGGGCCAACACTTGAAACGTGGTCGCGATGACGAAGTTTAGACATGATATCAATGCCTTGCGCGCGCTCGCGGTATCCGCGGTCGTGCTCTACCATTTCAAGGCCGGTTTTATTTTTGGCGGCTATGTCGGAGTGGACATATTTTTTGTTATCTCCGGCTATCTAATGACAAACATTATTGTTGGAAGGCTGGACAAAGGGTCGTTTAACCTCTTCGATTTCTACTATGACCGCGCGAAGCGCATCGTTCCCGGCTTGCTCGGTCTCTGTAGCTTTCTCATTGTCATCGGATATTTTTTCATTGATCCGATGACCTATAACTATCTCGCCTACACTAGTATGTCGGCAATTTTCTTCTTTTCAAATATTCGCTTTGCCGAAGCAGTTGGATATTTCGACCCGCAAAGCGAAGTCAAATGGCTTCTCCATACATGGAGCCTATCTGTAGAATGGCAGTTCTACATGATTTATCCGATATTGCTCCTCGCCCTCACCAAGATCGGCATAGCGAGGCGCTATCTTGGTTCGATTCTGTTGGCGTTGGCGGCGGTCTCGCTCTATTTATCGATCATCTATTCGACGCGCGAACCCGCCGTCGCCTTCTATCTTCTGCCCCAGCGGGCTTGGGAGCTTCTGGCGGGCGGAATCGTTGCGCTTCATTTCAAGGGCCGGCCGGGAAAATATTCGGCGAGGGCGCTGCTCGTCGCCGGCTTCACGCTCATCGCCGCCTCGATGTATTTCTTCAACAGCAACACGCCCTGGCCCTATTATTGGGCCCTGTTTCCTGTTGTGGGAACCTGTTGCATCATCGCCGCCAATCGATTTGACGCATCGCCTTTCAAAAATCAGTTCGTCCAGCTCATCGGCAAATGGTCCTATTCGATCTATCTCTGGCATTGGCCGATCGCCGTGACCGCTTTGTATCTCGATTTCAACGAGATCACCGCATTGAAGATTATCGTCGAGATCGTCATTCTCGCGGCGCTCTTGGCCTGTGGCGGACTTTTGTTGTCCTTTTGGAAAAACTATCTGGAACCGCTCGTCACGACGAATTCGAAGCTGCTGCGCTGGGCGCCGATCGCCGGCATGCTGGCCCTCTCCGTCGGACTGGCGGTCACGGTCATTTCGCACAAAGGTTTTGTGGATCGGCGCGCCGACAGCGCCAAGCAGCTCGAGATCTATCGCATGGTCGTCGCGGACTGGGACTTTCCCCTGACTTGCGACGGGATGGATCCCGAGGGAAATTTGAAACCCTGCCGGATAGGCCAGCGCGATAGCCAAGATAGTTTGGTCATCGGCGACTCCTTCGCCATGCAGGCCTTCAACCGCTTCGCCAAAGTCGATGAAGCGAATCTCGGCAAATCGATCACTTTCCTCGCGTCGTCGGGCTGTCCGCCGGTGCCCGGCATCAAAATGATCATTGACCGCTTTCGCTGCAATGGCTTCGCCGAGAAGGCCCTGCAATTCGCAGAAGCCGGCAAATTCAAGCGCATCGCTTTCATCTCGAACTGGTACGGCTATTTCGGGCCTGAAAACAGTTCGCTATGCTTCGTCGAGGCGGAGTCCTGCGCCCTCAAGAGCGATCCGACATGGTATTTCGCCCATATCGACGCGGTTCTCGCGGCGCTCGGCAAGCGCCTGATGGAATTCCGCGATCGCGGCGTCGAGATCGTCTTCGTCTCGGCGACCCCCAGCGGCAATTGGGATCTTCCGCCTGAATTGCTGAAGCGGCAATTCCTGCGCTTCGACACCACGGACATTTCCTATATCGACCGCGAGGCCTATGAGGAATTCACCCTCCCGCTGAAGGTGCGATTGAAATCGCTCGCCGCGTCGGTCGGCGCTAAATTCATCGAGCCGCTCGACTTCCTCTGCTCCGACGGCCGCTGCCCGACGATCGACGAACACAGCGTTCCTTATTTTCGCGATCAAAGCCATTTTCGTACGACCGCGGTCCGCTCGGCCCGCTTTCAATTCCTCGACGACGCCCTCGGATTAGCTAGCGTCTATGGCGCGACGCCGACGCCTTCGGCCGATAATCATTAAAGCCGTCCGAAAAGGCCGCCTCAATAAACTTCGGTCTGATAAGCCGCCTTTTTCCACGCCGCCGAAACGCACGAGACAAAACCGTCGAGGCGATGCTTGTGCTCGATGATGAAATCGCTACTGGCGCCGCTTGCCAAACGGCAGTTCCAGGACATTCCGCCTTCGACGCGTCAACGCGTCCAGGCCGCCCCATTCCGAGACGCCTGAATTAGCATCGCTTCGTGGCGGCCCCTCGAGCGCGAAGAACAAGCTCAAGAATCGCCGAGCTAGGCGCGGACGGCGCGGCTAAGCGGCCAACGCCTCAACCGCATGAAAGCGACTAAGTTACCGAAATATAAAGGATATTTAGCTGACTGGCTCCCTGAGCAGGACTCGAACCTGCGACCGATCGATTAACAGTCGATTGCTCTACCAGCTGAGCTATCAGGGATCGCGCTCTCGCGAAGGAGGCCCATATAGCAAGCTTGCGGCGCCTTTGCAAAGAAGGAATCGCCGCCGCTTCGCGCCTCGAAACCGCCCATCTCCGACGCGCCATCCAGCTTGATGACGCTTTTCTTGCGCGCGCATGGTTTCCTTTGCTATAGGGCGTGGCGCGCCGGGCTAGACCCTGCGCTTCGAGGCCTCGTGGCGGAGTGGCTACGCAGAGGACTGCAAATCCTTGCACCCCGGTTCGATTCCGGGCGAGGCCTCCAACGCCGGCCGCGCGAATCCGTCGACGCTTGACGACGCTCGGGTGGCGGCGACAATCGAACGTCGGCGACAATGCCGCAAGCTGACATGCAAACCAAGATTGGAACGTCCTTGGCCGCTCAAGCCGAGAGCCGATTGGGCTCGCGCATATTCCGGCCTGGCGGCCGGCGCGCCGGCTTGGCCCTCCTTCTCGCCGCGCGGGGTTTGATCGCGCCGGTCTCGGCGGACCCCGCCCTGCCGCGCGACTCCGCTCCTGCCCGCATGACGGTGAGCGTCGCCACCGCCAGAAACGCCTGTTTCACGGATATTTTGCGCGTGAGCGGCGCCATCCTCGCGCGCGACGAAATATTCGTCCAGCCGGAGGCTGAAGGTCTGCAACTCGCCAAGGTTCTGGTCGAGGATGGCGCGCGGGTGAAGACCGGCCAGCCTCTGGCTGAGCTCGTTCGTCCGAGCTGGGCCCCGGGCGCGCCGCGCAAAGCCACGCTGACCGCGCCGGCGAGCGGCACGCTGATCTATCGCGCGCCGCCGGTCGGCGCGGCTCTCTCGCCCCGCGGCGAGCCGATCTTTCGAATCATTGGCGACGGCATCCTAGAGCTTCTCGTCGCCTTGCCGGAGTCCGCGCTTGCCAAGGTCAGGCCTGGCCAGGAGGCGCGGGTCGAAACGCTCGACGCTCTGGAATTTGTCGGCGCGGTCCGGATCATCCTGCCGGAGATTGATCCGCAAACCCAGCTCGGCCATGCGCGGATCGAGCTGCGCGACGCGTCCGACGCTCGGCCCGGCGCCTTCGCGACGGCGGCGATCGATCTCGGCAAGAGCTGCGGCGCGTCGGTCCCGCTCTCGTCTATTCTCTACGGGCCGCAGGGCGCGGTTGCGCAAGTGGTGCGCGACGATCGCGTTGAGACAAGGCGCGTGACCGTCGGTCTCGCCGACGGCAAGAACGCCGAGATCCGCGAAGGGCTGGCGGAAGGCGAGACCGTCGTCGCGCGCGCCGGCGCCTTCTTGCGCGACGGCGATTTCGTGACGCCGGCTCCCTGAACGCAGATTTTACCCCCGGCCTTAGGCCCTAGTCCCCCATATATGCGAATGATGACTACTATGGATTTCATGAGGCCTGCGGGATGAGCGTCCAAACCTATCAAGTCAATGAGGACGAAGAAGGGATGCGCCTCGATCGTTGGTTCAAGCGGCGCATTCCATCCCTGTCGCTATCGCATCTGAATAAGATTGTGCGGACCGGCGAGGTGCGCGTCGATGGCGCGCGGGTGAAGACGGCGACGCGGCTGGCGCAGGGGCAAAGCGTGCGCGTCCCGCCCCTGAAGCTCGAAGCGCCGGCCGAGCTGAAGCCGGCGGCCTCGCCCGCCGATCTACGCACGCTGCGCGACATGATCCTCTACGAGGACAAGGATCTACTGGTTCTCAACAAGTCGTTCGGCCTCGCCGTCCAAGGCGGATCGGGCACGACGCGGCATATAGACGGGATGCTCGCCTCCATGCCGAACGAGCGCGGCGACCGCCCCATGCTCGTGCATCGCCTCGACCGCGACACATCGGGCGTTTTGCTCGTCGCCAAGACGCGCCGCATCGCCGCCGATCTCGGCGCGATATTCCGCTCGCGACAGGCCCGCAAGGTCTATTGGGCTCTGGTCGAAGGCGTGCCGAAACCGGCGCAGGGCCGGATCTCGCTCTTTCTAGCCAAGGGCGAGGACATGGGCGCGGCGCGGACGCCGCGAAGCGGACCGGACTCCCGCGCGCGGCTCGAGAAAATGCGCGTGGCGAGCCATGGCGACGAGGACGCCCAGCATTCGGTGACCTATTACGCGATCGTCGACAAGGCCGCGCCTCGGCTCGCCTGGCTGTCGATGAAGCCGGTGACGGGGCGCACGCATCAATTGCGCGCCCATGCCGAGGCGATCGGCCATCCGATCATCGGCGATCCCAAATATGGCGTGAAGCCGAAGAACGATCCGGGCCGCAGCGATCCGCTGCGCGCCATCCCGGAAGGAGTCGAGCGCAAGCTGCACCTGCTCGCGCGCCGCCTCGTCCTGCCGCATCCGAGCGGCGGAACGCTCGACGTCACGGCCCCTCTGCCGCCCCATATGCAGCGCTCCTTCGACATGTTCGGCTTCGACGTGAAGCAATATGATCCGATCGAAGAAGCGCCCGAGTAACGAATCTACTCGGCATGGGAAATATCCGCCTCCAGCAGGCTCAAACGACTGAGATCCGCGATCGGCAGCTTTCGATCGTCGAAGGTGATGGCGTCGGCGTAATGCGATCCGAACAGAATCGCCTCGTGGCTGTAGATTCGAACGTCATGGACAAAGGCGCTGAGCGCATGATCCCGCGCCTCGACCGTCAAGAAAAGCTGGGCGCCGCGCACCGCGAGAGCCTCGGCGTCATATCCCTTGAGCGGACTGCTCTCGTCGATTTCATGCATGATCGTCCAGGTCAACGGAAACAAGGGAATGCTCGCATTGGCCAAGCCGAGGTCATGCACCCGGCGGAACGTCAGCCCTTCCGCATTTTCTTCGTAGAGTAGAAGGCCGAGCCTGGCCGAAGCATGGGTCAGCAAGGTCAAGCGGCCATTGGCGATGCGCACCATCAAGGTCGGCGCGCAATTATGCGTGGTGACGACCACCCGATCCGCGAACAGGATCTTCGGCCGCGGCTTCGAAAAGCGAACGAACAGGAGGCCAGTCATGATCGCGGTGAAGACCATGCCGCAGACGATTTCCAAAGCCGAGACCGCATGGCCGTAAAGCGTCGCCGGCGCCATGACCCCATAGCCGACCGTCGCCATCGTCTCGACGCTGAAGAAAAAGGCGTCCGCGAAGGAGCCCGGACGCGCATTGGCGATGCAGCCGGGCGAGGCCACATAGAGCGACGCGAAGAAAAGATTGATGCAAAGATCGAGCGCGAGGAAGGCGAGCGCGAAACCCCTCCAGCTCAAATCAATGGCGATGTGGTAGGGATCGCGCAGGTCGTAACGCGACACGCCGCGCTTGATGAGGTCATTGCCGCCGAAGGCGCCGATCCGCATCGTCGAGTCGCGATCGTCGAGCTCCCGCTTTTTCTCCATGAACCAGCCGAGCTTGCGGCCGCGCCATCTCTGGCCGAGGCGGTGGAGCGCTCTCGCTTTGGCCGAGACGTTGAAAAAACGCTCCCTCATTTATCTTGCGGGGTTTCATAGCAAGCGTCAGGGACGCTCGGCGCGTTCAACTTAATCGGATGGCCGCATTTGTCACATCCTCCGAGGCTGAAGCAGACAAGAAGGAGCCCGGCCCAGAAAATCGCGCTGCGCGGCATGGAACTGCTCCTGGATCGCCAAGACATTGGATCGCGCCGATCCAAAACGATGAATCTGATTGATTCCTATGAATTCCAAAACGGGCGGAACGCCGGATTACGCGCTCCAGCGTTCCACTGTCCTGAGCATCCGATTGAATTATTCCCTATAGAGCGCTTTGCCCTCGAAGGGAATCTTTCGCCGGTTCAAAAAAAAGCTAGCGCGTTTCAATTTGACGGAACCCTTGCATGGCGCCGAGTTCCGCCAGGGCTTCAAGGTCCGGCTCGGCGACATCGACCGCCTCCACGCGCGCGAGCGCCGGGCCGCGCCAGCACGCCTTGCACAGAGCTTCGACCGGCTCTTCCGAGCCCGCGAAAACCGCTTCGACGGTCCCGTTCCAGCGATTGCGCACCCATCCCCTAACGCCTCTGGACTCTGCGTTCCGCTGCGTCCAGGCGCGATAGCCCACCCCTTGGACGAAGCCACGGACAGTCACCAAAACAATATGCTCCACCCCGGCGGTCATCTTATTGACCAGCCTCTATTTCAGCGGCGAAAGACTTCGCACTGATCAAGATGCCATTCCCGATCGTCTGAGCGCGCTGGGCGCGGCGCAGTCTCGGCGTTTCGGTCCTACTATTCATTCTCGCGACGCCGCTCAAGGTGGCCCAAATATCCGAAAAGAGCCTTTGAGGCGCGATTGGTCAACCATAAAGCAATGCCTAAGCCGATGAAATGGGCGGCGAGCAAGCAAAAATTCACCAAAAGCACGAATACGTCGAGCGCTCGAATAATCTTGCTCGGATCGGTGATCGCTATTCCCGGAGGCTGAGACACTGTCTTTGCGATAAGCAAGGTCGTGCTCATGGCAACGCCAATAAAAGATGTTAGGATTCCCGCGAGCCCGATGAACATGCCCGCGACAAGAAACCAAAAGGCGATCTTATAATTCTTATGGAAAAACGAATTCGGCTTTTGAGAAATCTTTTTTGCCGCTCGTATGTAATATAAATCCAAGAAAATAGCGAAACATAGCAGCACGAATGCGTCGCCGGCCCAATAGATCGCGTCGCCAAAACTCGCCACGCCGGGGCTGAAGGCGCGCCCGGACGTCGCAACCGCCAATAAGAGGCCTGAAACAAAGGCGAGCACGAATTGCAGCCCAAAGGCGATCCAGCCGCTAATCGTAAGGGCTTGGGCCAGTTTTTGCGTCGTTCGGGCAATGACTCGAGACCTCGCGTCGTCCGGCAAAAGGCTGCGCGGCTCTTGTGCTACGGGCTGAGTCGGAGGCGATGGCGGCGTCGGAGCCGCGGCGCGCGGCGGGAAGAAGAAATTCAGCGTCAGCACGCCGACATAGGCCAAAATCGCGCCGAGCGACGCAAAAGCCGCGACTCCATGCGTCGCGCCAAAAAATTCTGCCATAGTCGCCTCGGGCGCGACCAGGACCGGCAGCGCGACGCCCCAGAAAACCAAGCCCGTCCCGCTAAACGCGGCATAAAGCACGCCGCTGACGAGAGCGAGAACAAGGCTGAGAATTGTCAGGATGCAAAGCGCCATCTCCAATTGGAGTCGCCGGCTTTGCAATTCAGCCGCTTCGGACGACGGCTTGACGGCAATGCGCAACGAGATCGAAATGACGATCAGCGCCGCCAGCGTCAGGCCCAATGACATATGTAGACCGCTCAAATAGGGAGGAGCGGCAGGCGGCGGCCTATAATGGAGAATCCAACCGGACCCAAGAAGAACCAGGCCCGTCAAGATCACGAGCCATTGGAGCAAGATCGAGAAGAATCCGTTTCGCGCGACGTTCGAACTCATGGCGAGGCCTTCCGACTTCTGCGATCCGCCGCCCCGGCAAAGATCGCGCGGCGCTTTGCGGCGGCGGCCCCGCAAAGAGCGACCCCATCCGTCTCAGTTTAATTCGATCTGCCCGAAAGGCGCGCCGCGGCGGCGCCCAATTGAAGCAGCAAACGCCTAAACGGCAATATTGTCGATGAGCCGCGTCTTGCCGAGCCGAGCCGCGGCGAGAAGCCGGATCGGACCATTGGCGCGCAAACTTATGGGAGATAACGTTTCGGCGTGCCTCGCCTCGACATAATCGGCGGCGAAACCCGCAGAAGCGAGCGCCTCCCGCGCGGCGACAAGCGCCGCCTCTATGCTTGCGCCCGCGCGAATTTCGGCCGCGCAGGCCATAAGCGCGCGGTAAAGCGCCGGCGCGGCGCGCCGTTCATCGGCCGACAAATAGACATTGCGCGACGACAGCGCCAAGCCGTCCGCCTCCCGGACCGTCGGCGCGCCGAAAATTTGTGTCTCGAAATCGAGATCGCGCGCCATTTGCGTCACGACTTTCAGCTGCTGATAATCCTTCTCGCCGAAGACCGCGACATCGGGGCGGCACTGATTGAGCAGTTTTGCGACGACCGTCGCCACGCCGGCGAAATGCGTCGGTCGGAAGCGGTCCTCGAGACCCGCGGCGGCGGGACCCGCAGTGATGATCTGAGAGGCGAAACCCGCTGGATAGACTTCAGCGGCCGAAGGAAGGAACAGCAGGTCGCCCTCCGCCGCGGCAAATTTGGCCGCGTCGGCTTCGACCATGCGCGGATAGGCGCTGAAATCTTCCGTCGGCGCAAATTGCGTTGGATTGACGAATATCGACATCACGACCCGATGGGCCAGCTTTTTGGCCTGGGCGACGAGCGAAATATGCCCGTCATGAAGCGCGCCCATGGTCGGGGCCAGCGCGACGGTTTCGCCTAGCCGGCGCCATTCCGCCACCTTCGCCCTGAGGCTCGCGACGTCGCCCGCGATTTCGAGGCGGCTCACGCTGTCCGCGACCATGAACGCTCCCTGCGTTTGAAGACTGCTTTATCCGCCCGCACCGCCTAGATGCTCTCGCCGGTCTGCGGCCCAACCTGGGCCGCAGCGCTGGGCGAGACTTCGCCGCGCCTAGCCGCACAGAGGGGCGCTGATGGACATGGGCGACGCGCCCGCGTATTCGGGTCCAACACTTCCCTCCGCAAGAGATGCTCGTCCATGCCCGAATCGACTACGCCTGACCTGACGGCAAGCGCGCTTTATTATCACCAAACGCCGCGCCCGGGTAAGCTTGAGATCCAGGCGACGAAGCCGCTCAGCACGCAGCATGATCTGTCGCTCGCTTATTCGCCGGGCGTGGCGGCCGCCTGCCTTGCGATCGTCGCCGACCCAGCCGCCGCCGCGGAGCTTACGATCCGGCAAAATCTCGTCGCCGTCGTGACCAATGGCACGGCCGTTCTCGGCCTCGGCAATATCGGACCTCTCGCCGCCAAGCCGGTCATGGAAGGCAAGGCGGTCCTGTTCAAGAAATTCGCGGGGATCGACGTTTTCGACATTGAGATCGCCGAGACCGACATCGACCGGCTCGTCGATATGATCGCGGCGCTGGAGCCGAGCTTCGGCGGAATCAATCTGGAGGACATCAAGGCGCCGGAATGTTTCGAGGTCGAGCGCCGCTTGCGCGAGCGCATGTCCATCCCAGTCTTTCACGACGATCAGCACGGCACCGCGATCATCGTCGCGGCGGCCGTTCTCAACGCCATGGAACTGACTGGGAAATCGCTCGAGTCCGCCAAGATCGTGAGTTCGGGCGCCGGCGCGGCGGCGCTCGCCTGCCTCGATTTTCTCGTCGAGCTCGGCGCGCAGCGCGAGAATATCTTCGTCACCGACATCGAAGGCGTCGTCTATAGGGGCCGCACGGCCGCGATGAACGCGCGCATGGAGACTTACGCGCGCGACACCAATGCGCGCCGGCTCGCCGACGTCATCGGCGGCGCGGACATATTTCTCGGGCTTTCGGCCGGCGGCGTGCTGAAGCCCGAAATGGTCGAGGAGATGGCCGAACGGCCGCTCGTCATGGCGCTCGCCAATCCGACGCCCGAAATCGAGCCGGAAGCAGCCCATGCGGCGCGGCCGGACGCCATGATCTGCACCGGTCGCTCAGATTATCCAAACCAAGTCAATAACGTCCTGTGCTTTCCCTATCTCTTTCGCGGCGCGTTGGACGTCGCCGCCTCGACCATCAACGAAGCGATGAAGCTCGCCGCGGTGCGGGCGATCGCCCAATTGGCGCATGAACCGCCCTCCGACGTCGTCGCCAAGGCCTATGGCGGCGAGGTGCGCCGCTATGGCAAGGACAGCCTCATTCCGTCGCCCTTCGATCCGCGCCTGATCCTGCGCATCGCGCCCGCCGTGGCGCGCGCGGCGATGGAAAGCGGCGTCGCCAAAAAGCCCATCGCCGATTTTTCCGCCTATGAGGAGAGCCTGTCGCGCTTCGTGTTCCGCTCCGGCTTCCTCATGAAGCCGCTGATGCAGGCCGCCAAGGCCGCTCCCAAGCGCGTCATTTACGCCGAGGGCGAGGACGAGCGCGTGCTCCGCGCCGTCCAGACGATCGTCGAGGAAGGATTGGCCCATCCAATCCTCGTCGGGCGCCCGCAAGTCATCGAAACCCGGCTCGCGCGTTTCGGGCTGTCGGTACGGGCGGGACGCGATTTCGAGCTCATCGATCCGAACGACGACCCGCGCTACCGTGATTATGTCACGACCTATCTCGAATGCGCCGGCCGGCGCGGCGTCACACCTGATGCGGCGCGCACCTTAGTGCGGACCAATGCGACCGTCATCGCGGCGATCGCGGTGAGGCGTGGCGACGCCGACGCCATGCTTTGCGGGCTCGACGGCCGGTTCAAATCCCGGCTGCGTCACATCAAAGACGTGATCGGGCTCATTCCCGGCGCCACCGATTTTTCCGCAATGAGCCTGATGATCACCAATAAGGGCGCGTTTTTTCTCGCCGACACGCAAGTGCGGCGCGAACCTTCCGCTGCGGAGATCGCCGAACTCTCCTTGATGTGCGCGCGCCATGTGCGGCGGTTCGGCCTGGAGCCGAAGATCGCCCTCGTGTCGCATTCGAATTTTGGGTCGGACGACGCCCCATCGGCCGTCAAGATGCGGTCGGCGCTCGCGATCCTGCGCGAACGCGCGCCGGACCTTGAGGTCGATGGAGAAATGCAGGCCGACGTCGCGCTCTCGGAAGCGCTGCGCGATCGAATCCTGCCTTCGTCGCGCCTGCGCGGAGAGGCGAATGTCCTCATCATGCCTAATCTCGACTCGGCCAATATCGCCTACACGATGACCATGGCCATGGCCGACGCCCTGCCCGTCGGCCCAATCCTCATCGGCGCGGCGAAGCCGGCGCATATCCTGACGGCGTCGACGACGACTCGAGGCGTCGTCAACATGACGGCGCTCTCGGTCGCCGAAGCGCAGGCCGACGACTTGACCGACGCAGCGGCATCGCCTTCCGCATGGGTTTGATTCACGCCGATCGCGATCGTCGCTGGAGATCCGGCGCGGCGCTCGAAACGCCAAAGGAACCCGGCTCCACGACGCCGCAACGCGAGATTTAAAGGTCGCCCGATTTGTTGCAACGCAGCGGGAAGATCTGGCCAGCACAAGGCTTATCTGTTATAGGCTGCGCATCACGCCAATCGCGGTCTCCTCCGCAAGTCCCTCGCAGCGCATAAAGGTTCTTTTCGCGAATGACCTCAAAGAAAGTCGCCTTGATTACCGGCGTCACCGGCCAGGATGGCGCTCTGCTGGCGGAGCTCCTTCTGTCGAAGGATTACATCGTACATGGCGTGAAGCGGCGCTCGTCGCTCATCAACACGGATCGGATCGATCATCTTTACCATGACCCGCATGAAGAGAACCTCAATTTCTTCCTGCATTATGGCGATCTGACCGATTCGACGAATTTGATCCGCATCATCCAGGAAGTGCAGCCAGACGAGATCTACAATCTCGCCGCGCAAAGCCACGTCCAGGTGAGCTTCGAGACGCCCGAATACACGGCCAATTCCGACGCGCTCGGCACGCTCCGCATTCTCGAGGCGATCCGCATCCTTAATCTCGGCGGCAAGAGCCGCTTTTACCAGGCCTCGACGTCGGAACTTTACGGCAAGGTCCAGGCGATCCCGCAGAGCGAGACGACTCCTTTCTACCCGCGCTCGCCCTACGCCGCCGCCAAGCTCTACGCCTATTGGATCACGGTCAATTATCGCGAAGCCTATGGGATGCACGCGTCGAACGGCATCCTGTTCAATCACGAGGGACCGACGCGGGCAGAGACTTTCGTCACGCGCAAAATCACCCGCGCGGTGGCGGCAATCCATCTAGGCTTCCAGGACAAAATCTATCTCGGCAATCTCGACGCCAAGCGCGACTGGGGCAACGCCCGCGATTATGTCGAAGGCATGTGGCGCATCCTGCAACAGCCGGAGGCCGACGATTATGTCCTGGCCACCGGAGAGACCCATACGGTTCGTGAATTCGTCGAACGCGCCTTCGCCGAGACCGGCGTTGAGATCGTCTGGAAAGGCGCCGGCGTGGAAGAGCGCGGCCTCGACAAGAAGAGCGGGAAGAGCCTCGTCGAGATCGATCCCCGCTATTTTCGTCCAACCGAGGTCGATTTGCTCCTGGGCGACCCAACGAAAGCGTTTGAAAAGCTCGGCTGGAAACACAAGACCTCATTCCCGCAGCTCGTCGCCGACATGGTCGCCAGCGACCTGATCGTGATGAAAGCCCGCGGCCGGATTTGAGGGGGAGCCATGACCCAATCCTCTCCCAAGCCCCCTCGCCGGCGCCGCATCTGGGTGGCCGGCCATCGGGGCATGGTCGGCTCGGCGATCTTGCGCCGACTCGCCTCCGAAGACGCCGACGTGCTGACCGTCGGACGCGGCGAACTCGACTTGCGCCGGCAGGAGGCGGTTCACGCCTGGGTGGCGAAAGCCGCTCCGGACGTCGTCATCCTTGCCGCGGCCAAAGTCGGCGGCATTCTCGCCAATGATTCCTATCCGGCGGATTTTCTTTACGACAACCTCGTCATCGAGACGAACATCATCCATGCGGCGCATGAGGCCGGAGTCGAAAGGCTCGTCTTCCTGGGCTCCTCCTGCATCTATCCGAAATTCGCGCCTCAGCCGATCAAGGAAGAAGCGCTTCTCACCGGCCCGCTCGAGCCGACTAATGAATGGTATGCGATCGCCAAGATCGCCGGGATCAAGCTCTGCCAAGCCTATCGCAAGCAATTTGGCCGGCGCTACATCTCGGTCATGCCTTGCAATCTTTACGGCCGGAACGATAATTTCGATCTCGCGTCGAGCCACGTCCTTCCGGCGCTGATCCGCAAATTTCACGAGGCGAAAGAAAGCGGACGGCGCGAGGTCGTCGTTTGGGGCACGGGGACGCCCCTGCGCGAGTTTCTCTATGTCGACGATCTCGCCGACGGCGTGGTTTTCCTGATGGATCATTACGACGGAGACGAGCCCATCAATTGCGGCGCAGGGTCCGATGTGACCATTCGCGAACTCGCCAAGACGATCGGCCGCGTCGTCGGCTTCGAGGGCGAGCTCATCTTCGACACAAGCAAGCCGGACGGCACGCCACGCAAGCTCATGGACTCGAGCCGCCTCGCCGCGCTCGGCTGGCGAGCAAGAACAAACCTCGAAGACGGCGTCGCCGAAGTCTACCGCTGGTTCCTGCAAGAAAAGAAAGCCGAGCTCGCCGCGACCTGAGGTCCAAGCGGTCGAGACGCGGACAAAGCGCTCCGGCTTTTTTTCCTCGGCGCAATTGCTCTCGACCGTCGCCGCTCGTATGAGCAATATTGATTTTTGTCGCGCGTGCCAGCCGCGCGCCGCCATGCGCGCGTCGCGTGCAACATTAGGTGGCGATGCGGCCTGTGGTCGAACGCAATTCGTTCGATCCAATCGCGCGATGATTTGAAAAATTAAGGCGGCGCTTTTTCTGCACTCTGATTCGACAGGCGGCTGACATGTTCATCGCGCTCGGCGCCCTTCTCGGCGTTATCGCCCTTTGTCCGGCGATCCTTATCTTGGACGGGAGAATTCTTCCGTCCTTCGTTCCTTTTCTGGCTGCGGTCGGCCTCATTCTGACCTCGATCAAGCTCCCCGCCGCGGAGGCCGCGCGTTTCGGCAAGATCGCGAAACCCTTTGCGATCGCCGCGCTTATTCCAGCGAGTTGGATGTTGCTTCAGCTGCTGCCGCTGCCCTTATCCTCTACCCCTCCGTGGTCTAGAATTTCCGATTTGGCGCATCCTGTTTGGGCGAGCGTCGCCGGCGGATTTCCTCATGGGGTGAGCGGACACGTCAGCGTCGACGTCGGCGCGACAGCCATGGCCCTCGCGCGCTACCTGTCGCTGGTCGGCGTCATTTTGCTGGCGATTGCGGCCACGATAAATCGCCAGCGCGCCGAATCGGTCTTGGTCGGTTTGACCGCCGCTTCGGTGCTCATCGCTTCGGCCGCCGCGCTTTACGAGATTTTTGGGGTCGGCTCCGCGGCTGCCCGTGACGAAGCGCTCGACTCTGCGAGCCTCGGGGTCATTTTTTCGGCCGCATGCCTCATGCTGGTATTTGAGCGTCACGAAACCGGCCACGCCAGACCCGGCTATAGTCGATCGAAATTTCAGGTCGCCACGCTCTCCGCCTTCGCTGCTTTCGTCATATGCGCGACCGCTGTTGCGTCGGCGCGCTCCGGATCGCTTCTGTTTTCGGCGAGTTGCGGGCTTCTGATATTTTGCGCGGTCATCCTCGTTCGCCGGTTCGATCTCGGCAGATGGGGCGCCGCCGCGATCGGCGTAACCGCGAGCGTCATCGCTCTCGCCCTCGTAAGCGGCGCAGCTGGCAACAGCTCGGATCTGAGATTGGCTTTTGTTCGAAAGGACCCGACCTCACTGGAGTTGACCCAGCGCGCTTTGGCGGATGCGCCTTTTCTCGGCGATGGGGCCGGCGCCTTCGCCGCTTTGCTGCCGATCTATCAATCGGCGAATCCAGGACCAGGCGAATGGGGACCAGCCACCGCGGCGGCGAAGCTCTCCATCGAGATGGGACGACCGATGCTATGGTTCGTCGTCGCAGGCGCGACGATCGCGCTGCTGGCGCTCCTGCGCGGCGCCGCGACCCGGGGCCGCGATTCATTTTACCCGGCGGCGGCTGCGGCATGCGTGGCCACGCTGACCATTCAAGCATTCATCAATGTCGGTCTGTTCGACACCGTCACGCCACTGCTCGGCGGGATAATTTTCGGGCTCGGGCTCGCCCAATCGCAAGGCCGCTCGTCGCACTGAGGCCTCGCCTCAAAGCATCCGGCCGCCGACAATGTGAAACATATTTTTCTGTTCCAAGTTCGCGTTCGACCGCCGGATTCGAAAGCCCCCGTATCCAGGCCTTCATGCGCTTGGAACTTTGCGATTCGTCCGTCCTTGCGAACCACGACGGCGGTCGTCCCGACCTCGGCCTCCGGCGCGACGCTGGGCCCAGCACAGCGTCAAGGCTCTCCGCACGACGCGGGACTTTCGGCCAACTCTATTTCACGGCGCCAGTCTCTCGAATCGCGCAGCGCGACATTCGTGATGCGCCGATCGACTCCAACCAAAATATGATTGACATATTATAGTGATCTATTCATGTTAAATACTTGAATATTGATATTTGTCTAATTTAAATTAGTAAGCATGGTTTGCCCATGGAACCACTCCGAAGCGCCTAAAAGCCTTTACGACGGCAATCGAAAGCCCGGATTTCTCCGCCACGTCGCATTGGCTTGAGCCCGCCGTCTTGCCTCCTCAGCGCTCAAGAGCGCAGTCAAAGTCCTGTTCCGCCACCCTCTTCTTGCTCCCCTACTCGTATCTCGCCGAGCGACCACACATGCCAAAACCTATGCGCATAGCCGCCCGATGCTTCGCAGCGATCGGATTAAAAAAATTGCCCTTGATGCTCAAAGCCGCCTTCGGCGTCTTTCTGCTTTGCGCCAGCAGCGCATGCCTCGCCGCGTCGCAAGCCGGGACGAGCATTCCCTCGGCGACGCAGATCATCGACTCGAACGGTGGGGTCTGGACCGTCGGAAGCAACGGCATCTGCTACGTCAACGGGGCGCAGGCGCAAACCTGCAATTCCGTCACGACGCTGCTCTACTTCCAGACCACCATATATGCAGGCACCAAGAACGGCACATGGTGGCGATGGAACGGGAGTGCTTGGAACCAAGCCCCCGGCGACCCTCGCTCGACGCCATCGGCGAGCGGCACGACGATCCCCTCGGCGACGCAATTCACCGACTCGGGCGGCAACGTCTGGACCGTCGGAAGCAATGGTTTTTGCTATATCAACGGCGTTCAGGCGCAAACCTGCAATTCCGTCACGACGCTGCTCTATTACCAAAACAAAATCTACGCCAACACCACAGCCTATGGGTGGTGGATATGGAACGGAAGCGCGTGGAACCAAGTCGCGGGAAATCCCCAGCCGGCAGGCTCCGCCGCAGTCACGACATACCATTACGACGCGCTGCGGACTGGCTGGAACAATAATGAATTGACGCTCAGCGCGTCGAGCTTCCCCAGCAGCTTCGGCGTGCTCAAGACCGTGGCGCTCGACGATCAGGTCGACGCGCAGCCTCTTTTTGTTCCAGGACAGACAATCGCGGGCGCGGCGCACGACGTCGTCTACGTCGCCACTGCATCCAATACAATCTACGGGATCGACGCCTCGACCGGATCGGTCTTGCTTCAACGAAACCTCGGCTCTCCGGTTCCTGCGCCTTTCGGCTGCGCGAATAACGGGCCGAATGTTGGAATCGCCGGCACTCCTGTCATCGATCTGGCGGCGAACGCGCTATATGTCATCGCCTATGTGAACGGCGCCTCGCCAACCTATCAACTTCACGCCCTCAACCTCACGACTCTGGCCGACAAGCCCGGCTCCCCCGTCGCGGTCGCGGCGTCGCATAAGCTGACGGACGGCTCCACCTTTGTCTTCAATGCCAAGTATCAAAGACAACGGCCTGGGTTGCTTGAATTGAATGGCAATATTTACGCGGCATTCGGCAGTTTCTGTGACTATCATGCCGATAAATCGCGTGGATGGGTCTTAGGTTGGAACGCGACGACGTTGGCGCCTTTGGTCGGAAGCCAATTGAACGACACGAACGCCACGTCGCCCACGAGCTGGTTTTTGTCTTCGGTCTGGATGTCGGGCTACGGACTTTCCGGCGCAGGCTCCGAGATCTTTTTCTCGACTGGCAATTCCGACTGCAATTTCTCCGTCAATCCGGAAGCCTGTCCCGCAAGCACGACCTATAATGGCGTGACAAATATTCAAGAGAGCGTCGTACGCCTCAGCGACGCGCTGCAGCTCGTTGGCACCTTCGCGCCATCGAATGTCGCCTACCTGGATTCGGTAGACGGCGATCTAGGGTCGGGAGGCGTCCTCCTTTTGCCTACTCAACCTGGAAGCATCCCGAACCTTGCTGTGACCGCAGGCAAAGACGGGAGATTGTTTTTGCTCAATCGCGACGCGTTGCAAGCGAGCGCATTCAACCCAGCGGCCGTGCTCGACACCCATAATTTGGGCGGCTGCTGGTGTGGCCCGTCCTATTTCGTCGGCTCGGACGGCGTTGGCCGCGTCGTCACGAGCCAGGGCAAGCCTTCGAGCGACAGCATTTCCAACCTCAGCACCTGGCAACTCGTTCTGTCGCCTGCGCCGCATCTCGTGCTCGATGGAGCTGTGGCGGTTCCGCCTGCTCCCGGCGACGATGGCGCGCAAGATCCCGGATTCTTTACCGTGGTGTCGTCGAACGGCGCCAAAGCCGGGACCGGCATCGTTTGGGCGGTCGGGCGCCCACTAGCTTCCGCGCCGACCACAATCACCCTCAACGCCTATGCCGCGACCGCGTCCGGAGGCGCATATCAACTGCTCTATTCCGCATCTGCAGGGTCCTGGCCAAGCTCGGACAGCAACGTAAATATCGTGCCGGTCGTCGCCAGCGGCAAAGTCTATGTCGCGTCTTACCAAGCCCTGAAGATCTTCGGCCCGAACGCTCCATCCGCCTCGGCGTCGCTGTCGCCCTCGGCCGCGTCCGGACTCACGGCGGCGTCTAATGCCGGCGTGACGGCGTCGGTTGCGCCGGCCGCTCCAAACAGTCCGCATGTGATCACGGGGACGCTTCTCGCCCTCAAGGGCGCGACGCTCACCGTCCAGACGCGGACAGGGGGAAATACATACATAGACGCCGCGTTAGCGCAAAAGAATCTGCAGTCGGCGGATTTGGCTATCGGCGCAGCCTACACCTCGGAAGGATCGTCGTTCAACGCCGCCGGCGCCTTGCAGGCGACGTCGATTATCAGAGCCAAGAATTCCAGCGCGTCATGGCCTGCCGACCGCTAAAAGCGACGCTCGACAACATAGGGGCTCGCCGACCCGAAATCATCTTGATCTCGGGTCGGCGGCAGATCGTGCGTTTTCCGAAGGCGCCCAATATCCAGAGGGAGCACGCTTCGCTCACACGCCTGTCACAACCTGTTTTCGCGGCGCTTCTCGCGAGAGAAGCCGTTGATTTTTGGATGGGACATGACTAGACCGCTTGCCCATCGGATGCGTTCATCTGTCCGAAAGAGAATCGCTCGAGCCCGAAATGGGGGAGCGGGCGCCAATCGAAAGCTCTCTCTCTGCTCTCTTGGAACATGTCGACGGTTCGTTCGGTTTAGCGTCCGTGCGTTTTTTTGCTCTCAGAGCAAGGTCTCCCTGAGCCTGACATAGAAAGCGATAGACATGTCTTTCTTCGCGTCGCAACGACAAGCAATCGCGCTTAAATCCGCAATTTTCGCGGCCGCTTTTCTAATGACCGCATCGCAAGGATCCGCCGAACGCGGCGGCGGAAGCCCGTTCCAAGGCCTTTCGGGATATTGGTCCGGCGGCGGCACCGTCACTCTGAGGAATGGCTCGACCGAAAGGATTCGCTGCAAGGCGACCTATGCGGTCAGCTCGACCGGAGCCGCCCTCAACCAGAGCCTTCGCTGCGCGAGCGACAGCTATAAGCTGGACATCAGCAGCAATATCATTTTCCAAGGCGGCGGTATTTCAGGCACTTGGAGCGAGGCGAACCACAATGTCTCCGGAACCGTGTCGGGCCGCGCGTCGAGCGGCGAAATCAGCGCGGCCGTCGGCGGCGGCGCATTTACGGCGAGCCTTTCGGTGCGCACGCACGGCAACCGGCAAAGCGTCTCAATCATCCCGCATGGGGGCACGGATGTCGCGTCCGTCGCGGTCTCCTTGAGCAGAGGGTAAAGCTCAAGCCCCTTGCTTTTGGACGCCGCGCCTGCTCGCCCACCATGAGCCGGCGCGACGCTCCAACCGGAACAGGAACATAGCGGTCGGCCTCAAAATCAAAAGGTCCGCGACGAGCGCCGCCATCATGGCGAAGGCGCTCAGCCAACCAAAAAGGCGCAAGGACGGCAAATCGGAAAACACCGTGACGGCGAGTCCGCAGGCGAGCACGATCGAAGTGAGAATAAGCGCCGGGCCGACGAGGACCGTGGCCTGCTGGACGGCGACCCCAGGATCTGCGCCGGGCTCGTCCTCCAGCCGCAGCCGGTTGAGAAAATGGATCGTCGCGCTGAGACCGAGCCCGAATGAAACGGTCAAGGCGACGATGCTCGCGAATTGCAGGCCCTGCCCCATCGCCTGGAGCGCCGCGCCAGCCGCGACAACCGGAAAAATTCCCGGCAATATGCTCGCGAAAGTCACAGCAGCGGAGCGAAACGCGGCGCCGATAAAGACGGCGACGAAGACGAATTCCAATGTCAGGCCGCGGTTCAGTTTGGCGATCATGTTGGCGCTGTTGCGGGCGGCGATCGCAGATAGCCCAGTCACAGAGACGACATAGGCCGGATGAGCGCGCCGAACGTCGGCGAGCGACAGATTAAGCGCATCGACCACGGGAAGCAGCTTGCTGGCGTCCGCATCCGGAATGCGGCCGGAGACGATCACGGCGTCGCGGTTCTCGGAAATAAACCGGCGGGTCAAATGTTCCGGCAACAAGCCGACATATTGCTTGAGGAGGGCGACATCCTCTTTGCCGGCCTTCTCCGATAGCCAGCGGCGCAAGGTTTCAAGCGACCAGACATTGCCGACGCCGGTCTGGCTCTCGAGAATCGCATGAACTTCGGCAATCAAATCGAGTGTTTCGGGCGCGTAGAGCGATGCGCCTCGGGGCAGTTCGATCAAGACGTCGATCGGATTGGCGCCGGCGAGCTTGGCGTCGAGGCGCCCGCTCGTCGCCACCGCCTGTTGCTTGTCCGGCACCTGATCGGCGAGACGGTAGCGTGGTTCGAGAGTCGCATAGATGACGCTGAGGCCGGCGACCGCGAGAAGCCCGATCAGGCTGTAGAGTCCGGGACGGCTGACCATGCGCAGCGCAATGAAAGCGCAGAAGCGGCGGAGGATGTCGACGCCGAAATCCGCCGCTTGAACCTTAGCGGCAAAGGCCGCTTCATTGGGCAGGAACAAAAGGCCGAGCAGCGGCATGAGCATTAGGACCGCCACGAGCGCGATGAGAGTCGCGATCAAGCCCGCCTCGCCGAATGTGCGGATCAGATCGGAATCGGAAAAGAGCAGCGCGAGGAAGGACAGCGCCGCCGTCGCATGCGTGAGGATGCAGGCCGGACCGACGACGAGGACGGCGTTGCGCAGCGCCTGCCTCTTGCTCTGGCCCGCCAGCAATCGATCGCGCGCGGCGAAGGTCAGCTGCATGCTGTCGGAAAAGCTGATGACCATGATGAGCGGGGTCATCACATTGAGAAACATGTTGAGGCGAAAGTCCATCCAGCCCAATGCGCCGAGGGCGAGCAATATGGCGATCAACGGCGGCCCGGCCGCTACGACCATAAAGGACGCGCGGCGGAAGAAAACAATCGCGATGAGACAGCCGGCGGTGAAGCCGATGGCGTTATAGACGACCCGGTCGCGCTCGACGGCGTTGCGAATCTCGAGCTGCATGACGGGAACGCCGGAGAGCTCCGCCTTCAATCCGGCCCCGTCCAAATCCTCGGCCATCGTCTTGCGGATTTCGCCGATCGCGTCCCTGAGCCTGTCGCTGGAGACCACCGAAGGGTCGAGCGCGAGGACAACCAAAGTGAGCTCGCCGTCCTCGGACAGAAGCTTGCCATGGATGATGTCATTGCTCTTCACGCGGCCGACGAGTTCTTCGAAGGCGTCGCCTTCCGGCAAAGGATCGGGAAACAGGCGCGCCGGAATTGCGCCGCCGACTGGCGCTTCGCGCACCGAAAAGATCGAGATGAGGCCGCGAACGCCGTCTACGAGCTGCAGGTCGGTGACGAGGTCGCGCAGCTTATCCAGCGAGTCCCTTTCAAGCAGCGCCGCGCCCTCGACAACGACCAGCACGTCGAACTCGCTTGAAGGAAAGCGCCGCGTCGCGTTTTCATATTGCTTGAATTCCGGCGAGTCGGAGCGAAAGAGCTGGCTGAGCGAATCATCGATTTTAATGCGCGCGACGCCGAAACCGGCGGCGATCGCCAGCGCCAGAGCGATCAGCGTGATCGCCAAGGGAAAGCGAAGCGGAACGAGTCCGATGCGCTCAAGGCCGAGCGCCAGCGCGTGGTCCTTTCTGCCGGGCCGGCTCTCGCGTTGCTCCGACCCTCGGGCTCCGGCCCGATTCGATTGTTTGGCGCTTTCGATCAGCACGAGCGTCTCCGAATCGCTCAAGGGTAGAGCGGGACGAGGAAAAGCAGGCGAGCGGCTGTGCGCCCGCGTCCTACTTAAGGAATATAGGAAATGACCACTTTATGAATCTGGGCGCGTTCCATCCAAATTCATTGTGATCCAAAAACTCCCTTAGGATTTGCGACATGCCTTGACTAGGGCTGGCCTCCGCGTTTGGCCCCGTCCGCCGGCTTTCCCGCAAGGGCCAGCCTTCCACGACAATAGGCCCCGCTGATCGCCCCCTTGAGCTCGACGATCAGCGTAATTTGCGACGATTGCCGCCGCGTTCAATATAATTCCGCGTGAAAACGCACGGGACGGCGCTCCGACCGTCCTGTGCGGCGAAAGCGCGGCGCGAGGAGAAGAAACCATGCCGCCAGTCGAAGCCGAGTCCAAAAGCCCATTCGCATGGAGCGATCCGTTCGATCTCGACGGGCAGCTGAGCGAGACGGAAAAGCTTGTGCGGGATTCGGCGCATTCCTTCGCGCAGGAGATTTTGCTCCCGCGCGTGACCGAGGATTATCTCGAGGAGCGATTCGACCGCACGATCATAGCGCAAATGGGCGCGCTCGGCCTTCTCGGCGCAATGATTCCGCAAGCCTATGGCGGCGGCGGGGTCGGCTATGTCGCATATGGGCTCGCCGCTCGAGAAGTCGAGCGCGTCGACAGCGGCTATCGCTCGGCCATGAGCGTGCAGTCCTCGCTCGTCATGCACCCGATCTTCGCCTATGGCGACGAGGCGCAGAAGGCGAAATATTTGCCGAGGCTCGCGACCGGCGAATGGATCGGCTGTTTCGGCCTCACCGAACCGGAATCCGGGTCCGACCCGCAAAGCCTGCGAACCCGCGCCGAAAAGATCCCGAACGGCTATCGCCTCGTCGGCGCCAAAACCTGGATCACCAATAGTCCTCTGGCCGATGTCCTGATCATTTGGGCGAAGTCGCAGGCGCATGGGAACGAGATCCGCGGCTTCATCCTGGAGCGCGGAATGAGTGGGCTCGCGACGCCCGCGATCTCACGCAAGCTTTCGCTTCGCGCTTCCGCGACGGGAGAGATCGTCATGGATGGAGTCGAGGTCCCGGAGGGCAATCTCCTGCCCTATGCCGAGGGACTCAAAGGGCCCTTCGGCTGCCTCAACCGCGCCCGCTTCGGCATCGCATGGGGGACGATGGGCGCGGCCGAAGCCTGTTTCGACGCAGCTCGGCGCTACGCACTTCAACGCCGCCAATTCGGGCGGCCGCTCGCCGCCAATCAGTTGATCCAGAAAAAACTCGCCGACATGCAAACCGAGATCGCGCTCGGCCTTCAAGCGGCGCTGAGAGTCGGTCGGCTGCTCGAGGACGGCCGGCTTGCGCCAGAGGCCATATCCCTCGTCAAGCGCAACAATAGTGGCAAGGCGCTCGATATCGCCCGCATGGCGCGCGACATTCATGGCGCAAACGGAATTTCCGCCGAGTTTCACGTCATGCGCCATCTCGCCAATCTCGAGACCGTGAACACCTACGAGGGGACGCATGACATTCATGCGCTCATCCTCGGCCGCGCGATCACTGGCCTGCAAGCGTTTTCCTGACGTCCCGGCGGCCTTAGACCGGCGGCGAAGCATCCAATGCGACAAGGCCCTTGGCGAACCTACGCCAGTTCGCGACGTAATGCTCCGCGCTTTCGCGCAGACGCTGGGCCGAGGCTTCGTCGAGCTCCCGCACGAGCCGCGCCGGACTGCCTACGATCAGCGAATTATCCGGGAATGATTTGCCCTCCGTGACCAAGGCGTTGGCGCCGACAAGGCAATTGCGGCCGATGCGCGCGCCGTTCAAAATCACGGCCCCCATCCCGATGAGGCTGTTTTCAGCGATCACGCAGCCATGAAGCATCGCACGATGGCCGATCGTGCAGCCGGGACCTATGGTCAACGGAAAACCCATGTCGGTATGGAGGACCGAACCGTCCTGAACATTCGAGCCCGCACCGATGAGAATTTCTTCATTGTCGCCGCGCAGAATGGACCCGAACCAGATCGAGGCGTCAGGCTCGAGCCGCACCTTGCCGATGACCTGTGCGTCCGGCGCGATCCAATAGCGGCCCAGCTCCGGCAGAACCGGCGCGACGCCGTCGAGCGCATAAAGGGGCATCCGCACATTCCTTAATCTTCCCTTAATCTTCGAGGCCGATGGCGCGGAAATCCGCGACCTGCAGGCGGCTGCCGATCCTGCCGCCCTAGGCCCTTGGTCGAGCCTAAAACGCGTCCAGGTCGAAATCTAGAATGGCGATCTGCAAGGTGTAGCTCTTGCCTTTGGGATCGTCGGCGGAGATCACGCCGAGAAAATCATCGCCATTGTTCAATTCGACCGAGTCGTTCTTTTTGCCGCGCGGAACGATCTTGAGCTTGTCGGTCTCGAACAGCCGACGCAAATAGTCCTGCAGGATCGGTCGTTCGACCGGAATCTTCATCTCGAAAGCGAAGGATCGGTCGCCATCTTCGTCATCGACCGTGATGCCGCCGATCTGGCGTTCACCAAGAAGAACTTCGGCGTCGTCCGGATTGCGTTTCGCAGGCGCGACCCTGATGCCGTCATTGCCGAGGCTTTGCCGCAGGAAACCCTGCAATTTCTTGAGTTCCGCCTTATCCAAAGAGGCTCTCTCCCTATCCGGCCCAAAGTCAGCCTTTGCCAGAAAAAGCTTCTATCGGCAACGGGAGCGAGCCTGGCTCGCCGCTTCCCGCCGGCCTGGCGGACAAAGGAGTCATGGGCGCTTGTCCAGAAACTCGAGCGCGCCGCTTTTATAGGCCTTGTCCCCGACCGCGCGATTATGATCGCGACCGGGTAGATCGAGGGCGTGACCAGCCGGAAACAGGCTCGCGAGCTTGCTGCCGTCGCCTGCGATTTCATCGAGGCTCCCGGTCGCGACCAGGACCGGAAGATCGATCTGGGCGAGATCCGCCTTCGACAGCAATTGGCGGGCGCCGCGCGCGCAGGCCGCAAGCGCCCGGAGATCGCTTTTCGTCGCTTCTGCAAAAGCGCGAAACTGCCGTTCGATCGGATCGACGAGGTTGTCGAGCGAGGGCGCCTCCATGGCTTCCGCGATCCCCGGCGACAAGCCGCCTCCCTCCACAAGATAATGGCCGAGTCCGCCCAGAATCAGGGAGCGGACGCGGTTCGGATGGGCTTTCGTCAGAAAAGCCGCGATGCGCGCGCCCATCGAATAGCCCATGACGTCGGCGGTCTCGAGATCGAGATGGTCGAGCAAAGCGCGGGCGTCCTCGGCCATGCGCGTCGGACCATAGGCCTCGGGCTCGTAGAATTTCTCGCTGCGGCCATGGCCGCGATTATCGAAGGCGATGACCCGCCGTCCGGCCTCGGTCAGGGTCTTGACCCATTGCGGGAAATACCAATTGACGGCGTGATTCGAGGCGAAGCCGTGGATGAGCAGGATCGGCTCGCCGCGACCGCCGGCCGCCGGCGGCTCGTCGACAAAGGCCAAGCGGGCGTCCGGGCTGAAAAATTCGAGCATTGCCGCTCCAAAAAATTGCGTGAATATCTCCTTGGCCCAGTCCGTCGTTCGGATGTCGCTGGCGAAGCGCCATCCGGCGGAGGAACGCGCCGATGTCCGCGCGGCGCGCGGCGCGCACTATGCCGGGAGATGCGCGGGAGATTTGCCTAAGTAGTGGCATATCGACGAAATTGGGCTAATATACCGTCAAATTCTTTCTCGTAGAGCCCGAATTTGATGAATCGCTTTGAACGCCGTCCGATTTCCACCGGCGAAGCCGAAGTCCAATATCTCGACGGCGAATTTCGAGTCGTGCGTCCAGGGGCCTATGTGCGCTGCGCCGTGACCGCGGTCGCGATCAAGCTTGAGGATCTGCGCTATTGGAGCGTCGACTTGCAAGAGCCATATGCCGGGCCCGAAGCCAAGCTGCAACGGCTCGGCTTGAAGCCTAAGCAACCGGGCGCGTGACAAGGCTGCGATCGAATTGACGCGGGCGGCTTGGTAGCGTCGAAATCAGCTCAAAGAGAGTTCCGAAAGCTGGCGCGCGCGCCGGTCGGCGCAACCATGGCCTGGGCGAGATAGGGCTCGATCGCCAGCATGATCTTTTTCGTCGCGCCGCCGAGCCGCCCCATCGTTTCCGCGGCCGCCCGGGCCATCGCCCTTTGCTCCGCGGCGTCGGAGAGAAGCAAAGCCAGTTCACTCGCGAAGCTCTCGGCATCGAGCACGAGCGCCGCGCCGCCGGCAGCGTCAAGCGCCTCATAGGCGTCGCAATAATCTCCAACATCCGGACCGTGCAAGATCGCGCACCCGAGCTTCGCCGGAAAAATCGGATTTTCGCCGCCGCCTCGGCAAAGAGACTTCCCGAGAAAGACGACCCCCACGGCGCGATAGAACAGGCCGACCTCGCCAATGGACGAGGCGACATGAACGTTCGCCAAAGCGTCGCGCGATCGGTCGTTCGCATCTTGCCGCGCAATGGGCGGAACCGAGGCCCCCTGCATTGCGTCCGTTGCTCTCCCGCGAATTCGAAACCAGCTCCTCCTTCCAGTTTGAGGGCGATTTGAATCGAAACCGTCTCGCGGCGGCCCGTCCTGCTGGGCGCGAAGAGCGATGTCGAATTCTCGTTTCGCGCGACGCGGCGCGATAATCGTCAGAAGATCGGGGAAGTGACGCGCGACGCGGCGATGGACCTCGAGGACAACCTCCTCCTCGCCGGGATGCGTCGCGGCGGCGAGCCAGGCAGGCCGCGCGCCAAGCTTGGCGACGAATTCCGCCAAAGCTGCAGCGTCGACCGGCGGCGGCGCCAAGTCGTAAATCACATTTCCCGTTGCCTGCACTCGCTTCGCGCCAAAGGCCAAAAACCTTTCTGCGTCGGCGGCGGTCTGCGCCATGCAAAGATCGACAGAGCTCATCAATGCGCCGATCGGGCCGGGGATTTTACGCCATAGCAAAAATGATCGGGGCGAGAGCCTCCCATTGACCAGCGCTATTGGAATGGCGCGGCGGCGGGTTTCAATAATCAGATTCGGCCAAATCCCGGCCCCAGCGATGAGAACCATATCCGGGCGCCAATGATCGAGAAATCGCGCCACGAATTTCGGAACATCGAGCGGCGCGAATTGATGTACGGATTTCGGCGGCGGCCTCAGGCCGAAGAACGATCCGGCGGAGGCGTCGCGCGTGGTCACGAGCACGCTGTACCCGACCGACCCCAATTTCTCGACGAGCGGCGCCAGAGCCATGACCTCGGCCGCATTGGCCGCCGGCAGCCAGATCACGCCGCCCTCGGGCCGATCTAATGAGGGACGGCCAAGGCGCTCCCCGAGGCGTTCGCGATTCTCGCGCCCGAAATTCGCGCGCCAGTGCAAAATCAACGGACCGAATAGGCCGAGACAGGCGCTGGCGACCCAGTAGAGACCCAAAAGTGGCGAACGAGTCACGACCGGACCGGAAGACGCGCCATGCTTCGGGCGCGCGATTGGCGAACTAGGCGATCGAGCTTCTCAGCGCTCACTTTTCGCCTTTCGCCGGGTCCAGCAGGCGATGCAAATGCGCCACGAAATAGCGCATATGGGCATTATCGACGGTCGCTTGAGCCTTGCTTTTCCACGCTTGCACCGCGGATGCGTGGTCGGGGAAAATGCCGACGATGTCGAGCTTGGACAAGTCACGAAACTCGGTCCCGTTCAGGTCCTTGAGCTCGCCGCCGAATACAAAATGAAGAAGCTGCTTGTCTTGGTCCGTAGCCATGTGATCTCGATCCGATTGTTTACATTTGGCGTCGGGCGCGCTGTTCTCGGCGAAGGCTTCCGTCTCGATCGCGCCCCGTCAGCGAATGCGCGCCGATATCGAATCGACGCGCTCTTGGGCGCGGGGCCGGGCGCAGGCCTCCGACGCGTCCTGAGCTAATAAAATCATCCGAGCGCAAAGCAATTGCGCAAATTTGGCTGATTGGAGCCAATTGCGGAAAATTCGGTCGGTCTTATCGATCAGAGTGCGCCCCCGCCTCGCTCAGCGTTAATCCGCGATTGCCCCCATCGCGCGCCGGGCCGCCGCATTCACCTCCGCATGGATCTGCGCGGGAGCGGCGGTGAGCACGCCATGGCGCGTTTCGCCGCGATTATAGACAATCGCGCATCCATCGAGGCTTGCCAAGCGTCCTCCCGCCTCTTCGAGGATTAGATCGGCGGCGGCGATGTCCCAATCATTTGAATTTTGAGACGCAAAACCGGCGTCTAGCGCCCCGGACGCAACCGCGGCGATTCGCATCGCGAGCGAAGGAATGCGCGGCTGCAGCTCGAATTCAAGCCCCGCCCGACGCAAGTCGGCCGCGAGCGTCGCCGGCGCCGCCACCCTGGCGCCCGCCCGAAGCGCGCGCAGCTTCGAGACTTCGATGGTCTTTCCATTGAGCCGCGCGCCGCCGCCCCTCACGGCTACATAGGTCTGCGCTAAGGCCGGGGCGTGAACAATGCCGACTAAAGGCTTGCCATTGCGCACCAGGGCCACGGCGACGGCCCACACGAGGTCGCCACGAGCGAAGCCGCGCGTCCCGTCGATCGGGTCGACGACGACGACGAACTCCTTCGCAAGGCGGGCGGACGTATCCTCGGTCTCCTCGGAAAGCCATCCAGCCTCCGGCAGCAGAACGCCGAGCCGCTCTTTCAAGAACCGGTCGACAAGCAAATCGGCTTCCGTGACGGGCGATCCGCCGGCCTTGTGCAAAACTTCCGCGCTCGTCTTTTCACCCGGCCTAAAATAGGCGAGCGCCAATTCGCCCGCGCTCCGGGCGGCGTCGGCAAATGACGCAACCAAGTCATCGGCATGCGTGATCGAGGACAAATCGGTTCGCCGGGACATGAGAATGTGAGGCTTCATTTAGCCTTTTGCGGCGCCGCAAACAAGCTCGGGCGGCATTTTCGGCCCTATGCCCGCGCAAGACCGAATGACAAGCGAGGGCGTTTGAATTCGAACCGCGACTAGACTACGCCGAGCGATTTCGACGCATTCCCCAATCACTCCCGAGCGGCAAGGCGCCCTTGCCCTAGACACAAGCTGAAACCAAATAAATTCAAAGTTTATCTCAACGACTGGCGCCGAGTTTAACGGCTTTGCGCAGGCGTGGTCACAAACCAATCAAAAAATTTTAGATTTGATTCACCAGAGACGTTAGCAAATTCGATGCTCTCTCGGCCCAGAATAAGGTTCAAATCAGAAGTCCAAACTCAGGCCCACGCAATGACCCAAGCCGTGCTGAATGTCGGAACCAGAGATGAACTCGCTGCGCGGGTCGCCGACGATCCGCGCGCCGACGGCGGACGGCGCATGGTCTTGCTGGGGCCTCGCTCCATCACGATCAAGCGGCGCCTTCAGGGCATGAAGATGCACTTGTCCGTGCCCATCGAAAGCTATTGCGGCGTCGCCGTCGCCTGCGAGCTGCGGCCGGAAGGCGCGCTTTATCGCATCCGTCTCGCCCATCGTGATCCGGAGCTTTGCGTGATCTTGAAAGAGACCCGCGACAAACCCGGAATTCTCGACGCTTGGCGACGCTGGGCCGCGTTCTATTCCATTCCAAGGCTCGTCGAACGCGCCGCTGGCGAATTGGAGCCGGCAGGTCCGGCAAAGATCGGTCCGGCTTTGGAGCCTCGCCGCCCGAGCCGCCGCCTTCAAACTTCGGCGAAACGGCGCGCGCGGCTACGCCTCTCTGCGCCACCCCGCGCGACCGCTCGGCTTGTCCACCGTAGAGAGCGCGAGATTATTTGCTACGAGTAAGCGGCGCGCGGCTGCCCAGACGACCATCTTGGCTCAACTCATGCCTCCCTTCAAAAGACAAGCGGATCGCGCGAAATAAAGGGAGATGCCATGGATATCGAGATCGACCCTCTGATGGCGGCCGGAGTCCTAGCATGCACGGCGCTAACCGACGCAGCCTATGTGCTGTTCACCGCGGCCGTCGTCGCCAGACGACGGATCGGGGCGGCAAATTGGAGCGGGATCTGGTACTTGCTCTCGGCCTTCGCCGTGATCAGCTATACGCAGCACGCGATTTACGTCCTGTTTGCGGCCGCAGGCTCATGGATCGGCGCATTCGCCTCAGTAACATGGCTACGGCGTGGACCACCCTGACCGATACATGCTGAAGCCTCGGAAGATTCAGGTGCCGTCAATACTGCGATATGCGTCACGATTCAAGTAAAACGCTCGTCGTCCGACACGATCGCCATAGCGCACCAATCGCGACTAGAGTCAAAGTCCAACGCCAACGCCGAACAAACTTTTAATCGATAGTATCGCCTTTGCGCCACGCCTCTCCCCTCCCCACTATCGCGCTTGCCGCCATGTTAAGGAAAACTGACGCGAATAGCATTCTCGACTGCCAACGGCCCATCACGCAGAGGGAGACTACATCCTCCACCCAAGCCGACTCAATATGCGCGGCATTTCAAAGATTGGCTTGACGCTTTGACGACATGTCTCGGATTCTGCGCTCCAGACGCCTACCATCGATATTTTGCACCGCGGAAACCGTATCCCTCTCGTCGCGACGGAAATTCGTCATCCAATCGAGCTTGCCGACTCACCGGCCCGACGTCCGGAATCCAGGCCGATCCCACAGCCATCCACCAATGCGGACTTCACTTGAAAGCGGACATTCGACCAGGCCCATTCGGGCCAACGACCTTGTCCCCGTCTCCCGTCCTGTCGCGCCGCCTCTAGAACAGCCGCATTTGCCAACACGATCAGGAGCATTCAATCCGGCCTCATGCCGCCACCGAGACGGCCCAACCGCAACACCGCTTATTTCGAAAGAATCGTGAAACCCTGCCCCGCTAAAATCTTTGTCGCGGCTTGCGAGGAGAGAAAAGCGACAAAACGAACCGCATCCGGGTTCTTTGACGAGTCGACAAGCGCAACCGGATAAATAATCGGGCTATGCGACGATTCGGGAAATACGCCGACCACTTTGACTTTCGGTTCGGCCTTAGCGTCTGTCGAATAGACGATTCCGAATTTCGCTTCCCCCCGCGCTACGAGGTTAAGCGCATTGCGGATATTGTCGGCCTGCGCGAGCTTCGGCTCGACTGCGGTCCAAACGCCCAACTTCTCCAGCGCCTGCTTGGCGTAAATGCCGCCAGGACATGCGTCTATGGTGCAAACCGCCACCTTTCCGTCGCCCGTCGCGCCAGCCAAATCGAAACCCGGCGCTATCTTGAGATCGACATTGGCGTCCGCGGGTTCGACAAGAACAAGCGCGTTGCCGAGCAGATTGCGCCGCGTACCGGAACGAAGCAATTTCGCTTTGTCGAGATAGTCCATCCAATTCAAATCGGCCGAAATGAAAACATCCGCTGGGGCGCCCTGTTCAATCTGCTTCGCCAGAACCGCGGAAGACGCGTAGACAATCGGCGGAGCCTTGCCGGTCTCCGCAGTCCAGACTTCAGCAATCGCATCGAGCGCAGTCTTCATGCTGGCCGCGGCAAAGACCGTCGGTCCGACGCCTTTAGCCTTTGCGCCGTTCTTGGCTTTCACGGCTACGCCCGGATCTTCGGCCCAGCTCAACCCCGGCGCAGCGACCGCTGAAACTGCAATGGCGACAACCAACGCATTAAGCCATCGGCGCGAAGCTCCGAACATATATCGCTCCTATTCTCAAGAAGGTTCAGCTTTGGACGACGCGACGTTTTACGCTTACGCCCGCCACTCAAACTGGCGCGGCATCATCGTTCGCACCGCTTTGGAAAGGTCGCCAATGTGCTCCCCGGAATATCTCGCCCAAGACAATTGGCTCACTCGCAGGAGCGACCCAAGGCTGCAATCAGCCGGCTCGAGGGACGACCGAAAACGAACTTCTTCCCTGCATCTCCACGCTGCGGAGTTAAACAATATCGCATATGATACAGGTCTCGCAAGTGCGGAAATAAAAAACATTCGACACAGGCAAAACAACGCCCAAACGTCAAAACGACGCTACCCGCTGGACCATCGCCGTTCCATGAACGATAGATCAGGAATTTCGAGCCGAATTCGTGCCTAAAAAACCCCGCCACCTCACCGAGCCTGTTCCGCGATCAAACCCTTAGCCGTCACAACCACCCATTGAATTCCACGCCTTTGAATTGAAAGAACGCGCCCGGCATCCGGCAGAAGAGCCCCCGGCCTTACGGCATATGCCCCCTTAGCGCCTTGCACGATCGCCAGGCCATCGTGAACGAAGCGCACGACGTATCCTTCGATCAAAGCTTCTTGATCAGCGGCATCCCCAATGGCCCCCCGCGCACTCCCGGACGCATGCTTCCCACCCGCCGCCTCAAATCGCGTTCCAACAGGGCGAATCGATCCTGTCGAATTAAAATCGACGCCCGGGCTATTTCTTAGGACCCACTCCTCGGGTTCCAGCCTCCCACCTGGCCTAACCGGCTGCGCAAACAAATTCAAATGTTCCGCTCCCCCAAATGTCGGATCGCCGCTCTCCCGAGACAACATATATGCGGCGAAGACCGCCGAACTCAAAGCCGCCCCCACGCCCACCGCCGAAAGGCCTTCATCAAGAGTGGGAAATCTAAAGCCCTTTCGCCTACAAAAACCGACATCATGAAGCATCGGGCCACTCCACCGACTCTACAAAAAGCTCTCGCCCACCAACACTCTTCGACGCCGCCTTCAGAATCCGCATCTATCCATAAATTTGCACCGACGCCGCCGACGCCGCATCACATTGATGTTGCGCGCCCCGTTCCTTAGCTCCGCACCGAAATTCGAAACGCCTCAAATTATCCTGCCGCCGATGCCTCAAGCAATGAATTCCCGCGCATCCTGCAATGAAGGAAAGCGCCGACGCCCTAACATTGTCTCCACCTCAACGCTTCCATCATTGAAGAGAACATAAGCCCGATCCTTAACCCAACCACGCTCGACTATTTTCCTTTGATGCGCAATTTGTGGCGCTTCACCATTGGTCACCGACGTCATCGTCCGAGTTAGGACAGCTTGAAAAAACCGATTTAAAGACCCAAATCCTAATTGTAGAGAGCCAAGAATAGCTATTCCAAAGCCGCTAACGATGCCGCATTGGGCAATGCCGGCGACATTTAAGACCCGCCCTGAGAGAACCCGCCCGGACGCGACGCCGAACAAATCGATCGGATCTGCGACAAAAAACAACAAGCCCCAGGCCAAAACAACGATCGCCAATCCTAGCCAGGTCAATTTGTCGATGCTCATCAACGCCACCCCTATAACGTCATAACTAAAGGCACAACATTCAACCACGCCAACTTTTGAGCCTTAACGCGGCCTTGTACTTCGATACGAAACGGACTTCCGACGACAGCAATTTAGGCAAGGGCGTCACATCCAACACTGTGTTCGGATAGGCAACATCTTTGCCGCCAGATAGAAATTCACGCCTTCCGATCTATTCACTTCGAAACCTCCCGCTTCGACACATAATTTAGCTCCTCGACCAAGATGTCCTTAACGAGATCAACCCCCAGACGACCATTGACCTCGCGGACGAGTTGCCGTGTCATCGCCCCAATGTCGTATTTCTCGAGATGATCAAAATCCATTTGCTCTGAATACAAGACGCGAAACGTCGCATCCGCAATGAGCGCCTCGGGCGGAATCGATATGCTTTTCGCGCGCTTACCGTCAATAAGATAGGCTAATTGTACAACAACATAGCCTTCAACAACCCCATTAACGATGATTGGCACGTTAAACGGAGCAGATCGATGACGTTCAACTCCATCAAAACCATTATTGGATGCGATATTTTTCTTCTGAGGAAAAAGGTCAGTTTCGCCGACATAAATCGAAATTGCCGTCGCTAGGCCGATCCAAACACAGCTAACGATAACTCGGCTCACTTCGTGTTTCCCTTCCGAATTGAAGACACCGAATATGTGCCGTCTGACTCATGATCTTGGATCGCGCGCGCGATACTGACTGAAATCTCCCCCACCGCACGCAAATGGAGATGCAAGACTGCTAAATTACGCTCTAGTTGCAATCGCAACGGGTGCAACCGCGCCACCACGTCTTCTTCGCACCGTTCAGAACCAGCTATCCGCATCGCGCTACGAATACGACACAACTCAAGCAACGCATAGCTCTTTTCATGGATAAAATCGTGCAGCGCAAAATGTCGTCCATGACACAAAACTTCGCCTTCACGCTCTAGCGTTCGTTCAAGGCGCTCCACGACTCCAAAAAACGCCAAGACCAACGCCGACGATCGATTAAATTCCTCAACCACTAATTGTCGCGCGGGTTCCCGATCCTTCCGCCTCCGATTGCAATCAACAGAGTTTGGCGCGCCATCAAATGCCCCCATTTCAACGTCCCGCCTGTCGCCAATCGAAGAACTGACGCTTAACTCTTCTGGTCTTGTTATTCGCACCGGTTAGCTTCGCAAACTTCTAATGACCGCATCAAATCCGCTTCCGTCCATTCCTGGACGCCCGTGGGCGGAGCCCGCGCCACCTTGCCTCCCAATTCCGAGATCGACAGACTTCCCAACCTCGGAAGCCAAATGTTCTGCCAACATAGATCGCCAAATCTCGCCTGCTGTCCCATGCCCAAATACTTCAGCTGCATCCGACGGGAGCATCGCCTCAATGACCTTTTGCAAGATCAACTGCTCCAGGCCCTTGTACGCCTTGGACTGGGCATCGCCATATCGTTTAGGCGCGGCGCTCGCTCGCATCGCAACCGCCAAATGGTCAATAAATTTAACGCCGTCGCCTCGACTCACAGCTGTCGGCTGCCCGGTTCCCCTCAAGCCGCAATCAATGCCGCTCCCATAAACAATTCGATTTTGAGGTCCGCAGCCACCTACGTCTAACGCTCCCCCTCCGCGAACAGAGCCAGCTGCGCTTACGACATCCATAATCAGGTCAGACGTCGGCTGAATTGACACGCAATGACCTCAATCGGCGAATAAGATGATGAATTCTTACCAATTAACCTTGAGGCAACCTTACGCCCAATTGTCAACGTCGCGGAATACAATTTCTGCGCACTCGAACGCCTCCTTTCTCAGGCGCAATTCGAGTCTCGCAGCACAGACAAGATTTTCACACGCCCGCATACGAGCCCTACCAGCAACGCGCTCTATTAAATGCGCGTCAATTGAAGCGCCAATCGACACATCTGTCGCTGTCAAATGCGCCAAGCGGGAAAACAATGTGGAAGCAAATAGCCCAGCCGGTGCTGGGTCAGCCTCGCAAACAGCAAGCAAGTCGTCACGTAGTCGAACAATCTGTCGCCTGCGGCCTTCCAGATCACGCACCTTCCAGCCCGCCAATCCATCGATAGCATTTTGCACTTTCAACAAACGAGCCGCTTTATGAAATCGCCTTCTCATTCCCTGTCACCAATCTCGTCAGAGCTTACCAAAAAGGCAAAGTCGCGCTAACAAATAGCCCCCACAACGCAACCGGTCGTTGGACCGGCCGCCTGTAGCGCCAGGCGCCTTATGTCAACCCGCGGCCAACCAAGCAACAAATCCAGCAAAAAAACCCTCCAGTAACCATGAACAGGTGAAAGCAAATACGCACAGCCCACCCAATAGCATTGCGGGCATGGCAACAAAATATACAGGTATATTCGGCGACATCTTGGCTGCAAGTCCAATCGAAAAATTAACGCCCACAGAATAAATGATAAATGGACTACCAATTCGTAATGCTAAAAAAAGGGAATTGGAGAGACATCCGACTAACTGCGGGATGCCAATTCGCGCGCTCAGGCCGGCTGAAACTGGGACTGCGGAATAAGAATCTACCAAGGCGTGAACCACTTCTAAATGCATGTCCGCCAGAAAAAAAAGAACCGTCGCGGCCAGTGTGATTAACGCCGAAACGGCCGCTGCCGGCGCATTTTCGTCTACGACAAAGCTAAGTGGACTAGAAATCCCGATATTGGCGGAAATCATCGATGCAATCATTTCAAGCGCACTAAAATAGATACGCCCAAGAAACCCAAATAGCGAACCCAGCATCAATTCTGCAAATATTACTATAATCAACTGAAGAGGCCCGCTTCCATTGATCCCGCTTTCGACTGCATCAACCAGGAACGGCGCCAGCCCTACGCTCAACCCGACGGCGCCATACAACCGAACATACATGGGTATCCGCGGGCTGGACAGGCCCGGCATAACCATCAGACACCCGCCGACCCGACAAAATATAATAAATGTGGAGAGCGCAATAGTCGCTCCCTCTCCCATCATGAAATCGAACCGAGAGACTGAATTTCGACGCCCCTCGCAATTTCAAGGTGCGAGAGAACGGGCAACGTAGAGAACAAACGTTCAATGACCATTCGAACATAAGGACGCGCATCCGGCGCCGAGACGAGGACAAAATGATGTCCTTGATCCATGCGCTCACGGATCGCTGCAGACGCCGACTTGCTAAATTCTTCGATCATCGAGGGTTCAAGATCAAATTCCACTACCTCCCCCTTTACGTCACGCTTAAGGCTTTGGTGGAAGGCGGCGTCCCACCGAGATCCGAGCCGCAACAACTTAAGCACTCCCCCATCCGCCATGTCACCACAGATTTGCTGGGCCATTCGCATACGCACATGTTCGACAATTTGCTCCGCTCGCCTTACATGCGGCGTAATCTCCGCAATCGCTTCAAGGATTAAATGCAAATTGCGAATTGAAACCCTCTCAACCAACAAGAGCTTAAGAACCGCTTGCAGCCCCGAATATGAAATCTGACTTGGACAAATATCGTCGATAAGACGCCTATAATCGGGGCCCAAACGTTCTAATAGTGCCCTCATATCCTTGTAAGAGAGCAACTGGGACAGATTGTTTGCAATTACTTCACTTAAATGGGTTAAGATGACCGAAATATTGTCGATCGACGTAAATCCCTCGCGTTTTAGCTCACCAGCAAAGGCAGACCCAACCCACACCGCTTTCATGCCAAACGATGGTTCGCGCACCTCATCGCACGGAACATCCGGCTTCACCCCATCGCCCACGATGACCAAAAGATCCCCAATGCGAAGTTCGTGAGACGCGACGACGGTCCCATGAATTTTGATCTGATATCCCTTTGCAGAAATTCTTACACTATCCGACAGCTTAATATCAGGCACGACAAAACCGAACCGACGCGCGAACTTCCGTCGCATCTTCGCTACGCGCGTTGCTAACTCGTTATGTGATAATAATAGCTTTGATGACAATTGCTTACCAAGACAGAGCTCTATTTCTACCGAACTAATCGAATCCTTGATTGATTCATGTTTCTCCTTCTCCGCCTGCATGTCCAAATCGGCCGCTCTTGCGCGAGCCCCCTCCTCCTCCCTCGCCAAACGCAAAGGAACGGAGTACCCGACAAATGCAAGTATTGCGGCCAGAACAGCGAAAGGTATAAACGGAAGCCCTGGAACAATAGCCAATATACCCATTAGGCAGGCAGCGACAAACAAGGCCCTAGGATATTTGACCAGCTGATTGAGAACCGCTTGTTCCGCCGCACCACGCGTGCCACCTTTGGAAACCAGAAGGGCGGCGGCCAACGAGACGATCAATGCCGGAATTTGAGTTACCAAACCATCCCCTACGGAAAGCTTAGTAAACACCTCAGCTGCTTGAGCAAGCGGCATATTGTGGCGGGTTACGCCAATCACGATACCGCCAAAGACATTCACCGCAAGAACAATGAGCCCAGCAATGGCGTCGCCGCGTACGAACTTCGACGCACCATCCATCGACCCGAAAAAAGAACTTTCCTCTTCAAGTTCACGGCGTCGCCGCTGCGCTTCGTTGTCATCGATCAATCCCGCCGATAAATCGGCGTCAATCGCCATTTGCTTGCCAGGAATCGCGTCGAGAGTAAACCTGGCTCCGACCTCCGCTATTCTAGTTGCGCCTTTCGTGATGACGACAAAATTTACAGTAATCAAAATCGCAAACACAATTAGACCAATAACAAAATCGCCGCTCATGACAAGCTTGGAAAACCCGCCTATGATATAACCCGCGGCAGTCACCCCCTCCGAACCGTTAGATAGTATTAAACGGCATGTTGCAATGTTCAGCGCCAGCCGCAATAACGTCGCAACCAGCAACACTGTTGGAAACGCCGAAAAGTCGAGTGGCCGTTGAATCCACAAGGAAACCATCAAAATAAGAACGGACAGCGCAATTGACAGAGCAAGACCAACATCGATTAGGAAACCTGGTATCGGAAGAAAAAAAATGGCCAAAATCGACAGTATGCCAATGGCAAACCCGACGTCTCTCGCGCCTTGCCTTTCAGGCTCAATGCCTGTCGACAATCCAGGACTCGTCATCCCCAATTTCTTTCCCATCGACAGCTAATCCATAAACGATAGTTAGTACGTCCACCTTCCTATGCAGTTTGATTGGGGCATAGCAGCCGCAACCCTCTCTTCTAAAGGCGCAATGTCAGCATAGTTAAATATATACCGTCCGCGATGCACCACAACTTCTCAAACTGACAAGTCAGACAAACACATCGACCTTTAGGCCAGTTGACGATTCACATATTATCGTCGACGCCTCTCACCGAAATCCCTTTTCAATATGCGAATATACGCGCTCGGTAAAAGCGTACATTTCGCGACCGATAAAAGGCGCCAGTACAGCCAAAACACAAAAAATCGCGACGATCTTTGGCACAAAGGTCAACGTCATTTCTTGAACCTGCGTTAAGGCCTGAAGCAACGCCACAATCACGCCAACAACAATCGCAGCACAAACCGCAGGACCCGACACAACAATGGTCATCCATAGCGCCGTTCTAACAAGCTCGAGTGCGTCTGCTTCTTCCATCAGGAACTGACCGAGACCCCGGAACCGAGCACGACAGACTGCCCGTCCGTTAGAGTTGCCGACGCGCCACCCGAGGACGACGTCTGAACAGAGCTTACAATACCGCTTATTTGTCCATCAGATGATGTAATAGTTCGACCTACAAGACTGCTTGCTTGCACAGACAACAGGGCGCTGAGCGTCGAATTCGTCTGAACCTGCTGTTCAACCGACGAAAACGAGGCGAGCTGGCTCATATATTGAGTCGGGTCCGTCGGACTTGTCGGATCTTGATTTTTTAATTCGGAAACAAGCAGTTGCAGAAACTGATTGTAGTCAACAGTCGATGAAGTCGTCGACCCAGCCTCGCTTGCACCTGCCGATACGCTTGAATTCGTCACCGCATTTACGTTTGTTACTGACATGCGTCCCTCTTCGAAAGTCCAGCATCACGCTGCATGAATTGACGATGGCCGTCGATCGCCGTTGAGTATTTCACCTTCCGCTGCGAACAGACCGCGTATCGCTCTCAGCGCATCAAAAACGCGATTTGACCTAACGAGGTCCTTTATCGTGAATAGCCCACAACGAAATTCATTATCCGAGGTTACATCGATAATTAACTTAATTGATTGATTAAACATATCCCGCGCACTCGTTGAATCCGTCGGATTCATCAACATAATCTGGACAATAAAGTAGAGTTGGCGTAGCGGAGTAGTCGCATCCTCGACCTTCATGACGTGCGCCTCTAACAGAAACGTCGCATCGTTTAGGAGCTCAAGAGACACTTTTCGTTGCGCGCGCAAAACTGCGCCGTTAATATAGACCTTTTCTCCCGCGCGTAGCGAAATATACATTTGCGGCCTCAGGTTAATCCATTTCGGATCATACTACACACCTCAATAATTCCACTAAAGCCGGACGATTCGCCCCTCCGTATTAAAGCCGCCTCCTTTAAAATCCACACTCCAACTGACACAAGTTGACCACGCAATGCCGCTGGGAGATCATTTTCGTCTCCAACCAACTCTCCGATCAGACTCTCCCAGAGGGCGCACGAAAACGACAATGCTTCTTCGCATTCTTTTGATCTTGAGCCTGCGACTTTAGCCTTCTCGAGTAAATCAATCGCATGATCAAACGCACGTCGCTCACGATCCCTACATTCACGTTGGTCATCTATAAGTTGTTCCGCGTAGTAATGTTTATACATGGTCGCTCATCGCGTCATAGCCGAATTTCGGGATCACAAAAATTTTGTCAGACTAAGCTGACTTAATTGCGATGTAAGTGAATAAGATGTTTCAATTTGGGTCTGCAGGTTAGTCACGCGCACCGAAACCTCGTATGGATCGACACTTTCAAGTCCGCTAACTTGCGTTGACAACAGATTCATCTGAAGCGACATCTGGCTATTCGAATCGGTCACTTCCTGTTGTGCCACGCCCAACGTTGACTGCATGCTTGTTAGGCTAGTAATAGCCGACGTTAACAGCTTTTCCGAGGCGCCGACCACAGCGCTAAAAGCCCCAGATGACAGATTCTGAGTTCCTAACTCGCTCAGCACCGTGTAGGCTTGCGCCAATTGTCGAAATGCTTCGGAGTTGCCGGTCACAGACGTATTTACGCTCTGCGATCGCGAGATCTGACTAGATAATACCTGGCTAGACGCGGACGACCACGTGTTCGACCAAGATGCGTCTGTAAATAGCGACGAAAAGGACCCGTCGATAAAGCTTTGCATATCGCTTTGGCTTATATCGGCGACCGACGAACTTTGTTGCGTGATCCCAAATTGAGTCTGAAATGCATCATCGACAGCTTGCTTGCTCGACGCATTCGATGCAAAATAGTCCGAAATCGGACGCGTACCCGTATTCGTACCAGCAAATATATAGTCGCCGTTAATTGATGAGTTCAAACTGCTGATCAGCGACTTCAAATTTGCTGTCGCGCTTGTTTGAAGAGTTGTTGAACTCGTCGTAGAGCCATTGGCCTCAATTAACGAATTTAGTAGGCTTTGCGCGGAACTTTGCAAACCGCTCAGGACATTTTGTGTGGTTGAGAGTCTCGTCGAGACCACTTCGTTTGAGTCAGAAATTGTTTGCAGCAGAGATGTTTCGGATTGAAGAGATACGCTTAGCCCTGCGTTCACACCCAATGACAATCCTAAATCCGCGTATTTCCCTGTAGAAACTTCGGTCTGCGAGGCAGCGAGATCGCTTTGCATACGAAGGATCGACTGACGCATCGAATTTGAGATTGATTGCGTAGAGATATAGGATGTCATGCTTGAATACTCCCCAAGTCGGTCATGAAGGCGTTAAACATGCTATCAATCGCAGTGATTAACTTCGCCGAGGCGGAGTAGGCCTGTTCCAAATCCAACATTTTGGACATTTCGTTGTCTAAATTTACTCCTGTGGAATTGGACATCGCGGTCGTCGCCGTACTCAAGAGCGTATCCTGGTAGCTTCCTTGCGACGCTGCTTGAGAACGCTGCGACTCTAGCCAACTGATCGATCCGGTGGCGTATCCGCTCAATGTAGTGCTTGTCGTGATTTCGCCGGTTGACGAGAATGACCGCGTCGCTCCCAATTTATCAATTAACTGCGAAATTCGCGACGTATAGCTTGCGTCTCCGCTGCTATTATAGACGTAATCACCACTGCCGCTATCGGAAATGCCGCCGTCACGCAAAAGGTCCGCGTTGCCGCCTCGACTGGGATCTACGCTGGGATTGACCATGATGTTTGCCGCGAGACCCGTGGCATTTGTTGGAAGAGCGTTTGACCCAGACGTGGTAAAGAGTCCCGGCAAATCTGGACCGGCTGTGGCCTGGCTCGACTCAGCAAATGCGCCGATCAGCGCATTGGCGATATTGTCAAGCTGCGCCTGATACGTCGGCGCCACATCGTCTCGCAAAGTTGCAAGACCGGCGATTCCGCCTGAGGCGATTGGCATAGCCGCCGATGCGCCGGTAATCGGCGTACCGTCGACATAAACGGCATTCCCAACAACTCCATCTGCAAATGTATTTGTTTGTTTGAAGGATACAGAGCGAGCGACGCCACCTTGAAAGAGGGTCACTCCGCTGTCCGTATAGATCGACATATCGCCGTTTGGATTATTGGTGGTTATAATTCCGATATTTTTAGAAAGTTCTGTTAAAACTTGGTCACGCTGATCCAACGCATCTGTTACATCTGATCCCGTCGCAGAGCCGTTTACAATCTCTCTATTCAATGTTGTGAATTGGCTCAAAAGAGAGTTTACGGTTTGAACGTCCGTCGCGATCGTCGAGTCAGCTTGTCCGCGAACAGATTGGATAGTCCCCGAGGCGCTGTTTAGGGCAGACGCCAAGGCCTTCGCAGAGGAGATCGCCGTCGCAGCGACGCTTGAATCGCTTGGTTGCGCTTCATAGGATTGAAGGGCATTGGCGAAAGCGCTGAGCATCGCCGCTGGAGAGCTTGAATTTGAGGAGCCGGACGAGTCGCTAGAGATATCTCCAATTGTTTGATTAAGCGAGTCGAGACCGCTGGAAAGAGCGCTTTGGGTTGCCGCCGCAGCGGTCGAGCTCAGGACATTCTCAAAAACCGCCTGATTGGCAGCTCTTGTAACTGAGACGACTTGCGCCCCGGTGGATGTTGTCGCGACATTTGCGATCTTACGCGAATATACTGCTGTGTCGGCATTGCCGGATATATTTCGCGACAGGATTGATGTTTCGGCCGCTACTGCGGCCAAGCCAGATTTCGCGGTGAGCGCGGCGCTGGATAGGCTCATGATTCACGACCATTCTTATTCGATAACACGGAGTCTATTTCAGCATATTGTTAAGAGTGCTTAGAAGATCCGAACCGACCTGGAATGTTTTCGAATTGGATTCGTAGGCACGTTGCGCGACGATCATGTCCGTAAGCTGCGTCGCCAAATCAACGGTCGAATCTTCGAGCTGTGATGACTTGATCGTTCCGAGCCCGCTTTGTCCCGCGCTTCCGACGACAATGTGTCCTGAATCAATGCTCTGTTGGTAGACGTCGCCAGCAAGTGGCGTAAGGCCGTCTCCGCTCGGCACAGTTCCAAGCGGTATCTTATATATTGCGGTGCTTGTTCCGTCGGCATAGACTTCGGACAAGGTGCCGTCGGAAGTTATTTGAACGCTTTTAACCGCACTGGGCGCGTTGCCGTTTGCGGTCGCCGTGGAAACTGAGAAGGAGCTCGCCAGTTGAGTCATATTTGAGATGTCGATATTCGCCGTTTGTCCACCGGGGATGGCGATCGATAGGGATGTGGGGCTGCTTAAGCTGCCATCGGCGGCGCTGAAGTTCAAAGTCTGACTTGCCAATGCCGCCGACGAGTACGGAAAGCCCCCTCCTGAAGCGGCGTCGGCGGAGTTGTAGACTGACATTGACCATGTGTTCGTTGCGGTTTTTGAGAAGTAGACGTCGAGCGTAATTGCATTGCCCAAGTTGTCATATGTGACTAGCGATGATTTTGATGTGTATGTCACTGGGACAGTATTACTGCTCGGTAGATTTCCGGCGTCTGTTGCGGCCGTCGCGTCGAGGTTGGCGGCGAAGGTCCCGCTGGTGGTTGGAGTTGCTTTCAGAGCCGCGCTAGATACGTTCACAACTTGCAGGCCGGCGACGCCATCAGCTGATGATTTTCCGGACGCTACGCTATAGCCCATCAACTTGTAGCCAGCGGCATTGACAAGTTCTCCGGCGTCGTTTTGAGTGAAGGATCCTGCGCGGGTGAGATAAGTCGTGCCGTCGGATCCTTGCACTAGGAAAAAGCCTGAGCCTTGGATTGCGAGGTCGGTCGTCGAGGTCGTTGACGTTAGACTGCCTTGCTCCAGCACGTTGTAGCGCACGACAGTCTCAACCCCTCCGGCGTTGTAGTTGGAAGAACCCATTTGATTCACGAGATCTTCAAACTCAGTTGAGGCTTGCTTATAGCCGGTGGTATGGGAATTTGAGATATTGTCTGAAATTGTCGACAGCTTATTGGCTTGCGCCGACATTCCTGACACGCTTGCATTCAAAGCGCTGAATAGGCTCATGGAGATTCTCCGCGATTGATGATCCCATTTTGAGGATGCACGCTTGCGCGGAACTTGCCTACCGGCGATGCATGCAACTTCATGTAGCCTATCGAGCGTCGCCGGCGGATGACCGCCAATCCTCGTCGGTGCGCTCGGCCTGCGCCTCCGACTATGACATCGCTATGCCCGATCGGCATATTCGAAACAGGCGAACGTCGCCGGAGTCGCGTCGTCGGGCGTCGACGGCCTTAGTGGCCTTGTTAAAACGTACCGCGCAGCGTCTCTGTTAGATGCAATCATCCAAGCGATAGCCGAGATAGCGGACCGAGTTAATCGGATCATATCCGAGCTGACGACGCAATTTCTTGCGCAATTTGCTGATGTGGCTTTCGACGACGTTTTCCTCGACGTTCTCGTCGAAAATTCCATAAATTGAGTTGAAAATCTGCGCCTTGCTCACGCGGCGTCCTCGATTATGGACAAGAAATTCGAGGATGCGGCGTTCGCGTCGTGGGAGCGGAAGAATTGATCCCTTAAGCTCCGGGTCTCTCCCATCGAAAAAGACCCGAAGATCTCCGACAATCGCTGAATCCTGCTCATTGTGCCGGCGACGCTTAATCGCGCCCACGCGGGCCAGGATCTCTCGGACATGGATCGGCTTGCGAACGACGTCGTCGACGCCCGCGGCGAAAAGATCAAGCGTTTGTTCGAGGGAGGGCGTCTCATTCATCGCAATAAGGGGGGCGCGAGACCGCATGCGAATCATTTTCGGATAGTTTTGGCGGTCTCTGCAATCTCCGAGCAGGAAGGCCTCAACGGCGCCAATATCGGAGTCGGCCGCCGTCGCCACCCATTCACGGAATTCGTCGGGACAGAAGCCTGTCGACGATACGCCTTCGATGCCAAATCGACTCGCATAGCCGGTCGTGACGATCTCGCGTTCATCAATTATCGCCAGCACTGAAACCCCCAGAATCGATTGTCCTGGTTGATCATAATAATGATCTATAGTTGTTCGTCAAACATTTATTCACTTTTAAGTTGTATTTTTCGCGCCTTTCGGGGGCTAGCTTTCGAATGGAAATGGGCGCCTTTGCGCGGCGGCCTTGCGCGCGCCGACTTACGCCGGAGCAGATTGCGAGACTTAGTGACAAAAGGCGTGAGCGCCGGGCGTCCACGCTCCGAAGCCGCTTGCGACCAAATTTGTAATCACTTGGCAGACATAGCGCTTTTGCGCGGGATTATTGTTGGGCCCTGCATGATAGCGGGCGGCGGCCAAAGTCCAGCTGCCCTCCCTCATCCGTAGCGCTTTGAGGAAACGTGCCGCATATTCGACGTTCGCGCGCGGTTCAAACATTGCCGCAAGCGACTGAAATTGACTCGCGTGAAAATGGTGATTGATCTGCATGCACCCGATATCGATGAGCTTCGCCCCATCCTTGCGCGCCGCCTCGACGCGTCGGATCGCCTCGTCCAAGGTCTCCGGGAAAAAGGATGGCCCTTCGATGTTGAGCGCATAGGGCTGCAGCGACCCACGCCGCCCGGTTTCGGTTAAGCCGATTGCGTAAAGAATGGCCAGAGGAACGTCATATTTTGCGGCCGCGCGCGTCATTTCGCGCTCGCAAAGATTGGCGGGGGATGAATTTGCCGCAGCTTGGCCTTCAAATGAAGATGTCGCCGCCATTAGAATGGCCAAAGCCCCGGTCATCCGGAAAAGCGTCCGACGCCGACCCCGAACGCCTCGACTTGTCTTGCCGCGGCGCTGAATGATCATCCGACTGTCCCTCTCCATATTGCGGCGCGCCTGATGTCTGCGCCCGCGGATCGGATGGAGCCTCCACTCGCGGCGTAGGGGACTCGCTCGCGTTATGCGCCGCGCCAGACGCGCTGAGTCCCTGCGCCGTTAGGGACTGAGCGGCCTTGACGACGAGCGCGTCAATCGAATAGCCCGACGCGCGCAGCTTTCCGAGAAGCATGTCCTTGTCTTCGTCAATCAGACGCAAGGCCTGTGGGGTCGTCGCTTCGACTTGCAAATTGAGCTGCGTTCCCGCAAGCCTCAAACGGAGCGTCACCGAGCCAAGATTGTCCGGCTCGAGCTTCAAATCCAAAATCCTCACGCTCGACGTCACGGGAGTCGCCGCGACCGCGCCGCTGGTTTGAGCCGGACCCGCAGCGTCATCCGCAGCCTCCGCGCCTGGGATAGGTTCGCCCGCGATACAGTCAAGGATCTGCTGGGTCGGCGAAAGGCCCGCAACCGGCGGATAGTGAGTCTGTTGGCCGAGGACCGTCGCCTTGATCGATTGCGCGCTCGGCGAAGATGCCCTAAAGTCACTTGGCGCGCGCAGCGCCGAGCCCAAAATTCTGTCGACAGCCCTTTCATTCACGTCCATTGGAGCATTTCCGGCGCCTCCAGCGCGATCCGATGCCGAAACGGCGGAAACGCCCAGCGAAATCGGAGCGGCCAGCGAGCGCGCAGTCGGGCCTTGTGGAGCGCTATAGGGCGAGGCGATAGGTTCGGCGTTCCCCTGCGCTAGCTGCGACGGCGACGCGGCGGCGAACAAAGCAGTTTCGAGCGGCGCGGAGACAGGATCGGTTCCGAGGGAACCGCCGTCGGCGCTCCGTTCGGAATTGCCCTTGAAGGCGCGAACGCCGCCTGGCTGCGCCACGCCAAGCCCAGAAGGTCCCGTAGCGGACAAAGTCCCGTCGATCGAAGTCGCCGGCCAAGCGGCTGCGGAAATCGAAAGCGGATCTGCAACAGCATCTCCTGAAGACGAGGCCGCCGGCGCAGAGCCGCCCCTGATCTTTGCAGCGCCGCCAGCGCGCTCACTGACCAGAGCGGAAGCGCCGACTTGTCCGACTTTCGGCGCGGAGCCGTTCTTAGAGGAGACGAAACCGAATGTCGCGTCAGCGCCGCGATGCGCATCCGCCTGCAGGGCCGTTGCTGTCGAAGCAGCAGAAGGAGCCTCGCTCCGATAAGTCAAAGCGGCCAAGAACGAAGGAGAACTGTCCGTCGCGACATTTAGCGATGAAGCGCCGCCAAGATCCGTGTCCCCTTTCGGCGAGGCTTTTTTAGCGGCTGGACCGATGCCGGAATTCGCATCGCTTGCCGCCGTCACGAGATCCTTTGACCATGAGAGCTGCTTGCTCTCTCCCCCTTCCGACGGCGAACGACGCTGAACAGCTGAGTCTGCCCCCGTCATTCCCGTGTTGGACGAAGCCGGCGCAACCGACAATCCTGCCTTCGCGACCGAATGGCGAGTTTCATCCTGGACCCCGATTTCTCCGGCGACGCTGGACATGTTTTGCTGTCCGGTGTCACCGAGGGCTCCTGCTTGAACCGCGAAGGCGCGCATGATCAGGCCGGGCGCAGGCCCGACAGATCGATTCGATTGCAAAGCCGCTTGATCTGAACCCGCCTCGGAATCCGACATATGCGAAAGGACAGCCGCAAAGCCGCCCGCGCCACCGGGTTCCATCGGAGAGCCATCGGACGAGCCAGATTTACTATCCGCGGCCGAGCCTATCGAATCCAAAATCAACAGGCGATTTTGGCGAAGGCCGTCGACGCTATTCATGTCGCGTTCCCTGCAGAAGCATCTCCGCTTCGCTGATCGCTCCCTGAGCCGAGTCGATGATGGCGCCTGCATCGGCAGCCGCCGTCCCTCCTTCGGCGCGCTTCGGCTCCGGTTCGTTCTGCGCGTCGTCCGGTTCTTTGCTGATTTGTTTAGCAATTCGTGCGACCGCGTCTTTGAGTTCGGCATCGACCTTGGGCAGGCGCGAGGCGTCGACGCTTTGTAGCTCTCCGAGGCCCTTGTCGAGCGAACTCGTCAAGATGAGCGCGGCAGCCTCATAAAGCCTCGAGCGCGCGCCGTCGACGCTGCCCTCTTTAGAGAGACGGACCGCGCGCTCCGCTGCAAACCGCGCCGAGCCGATCTTTCCGCTGATGATGCCCCACTGCGCCATTTTCAAATAGAGGCGAAGTTGATCCCCCGCGTCGATCTCGTTGAGCAGTCTTTCGATCTTCTCGTAGCGGACAGAATCGCCCGTCAAGGTAAAGCGTGTGATCGAATCCGAAAAGCGACGACGAAAATTATCCGCATAAGCGGACTTCGGAAAACGTCGGATATATTGACTCGACAGAGCGATGAATTTTTCCAGGTCGCCTGTCTCATCGGCGAGAAATGTCTCTCGACGCAGCGCGGCTTCCTCGACCAATGTCCCTGGATCGAGGAGTCGCGCCTGATCGAGCAACCGCATCGCCTTTGTCGGATCCTCCTTCGCGACCAGGGCCGATTGGACCAAGGCGATATGCCCCCCCAACGCCGAGGCTAGTCCTTTCGCTTCCACAGGCGCCAGGATCTGCTTCGCCTTCGCCGATCGTCCTTCGACATAGGCGAGCGCCCCTTCCATCAGGCGAGTCTCCTCCTCCGGACTAATTCCGAGCTCGAGAATTTTTCTGACGACGCGGGGCTGCCCCCCGCTCAGAAGATAGACGATCGCCGCGCGCGCGTTCTTCGCGTCCCGCCAAACCGCCGCGTCGGCGGCGAGCAAGCGATCGGCGATTTGCCCGATCAACTTCGGCAATCTGACCTGCGCCTCGACGTTGCCCAAGACGATTTGGTCCTGAATCGCCTGCATGGATCGAATAATTTCGAAAGGCTGCTTGCCTCGCGGTTCAGTCTGAGCGCGAGCCGCCTCTAGCCCAACCATGCAACCGCACCCCACCCAAGCAAGAGCCAGTCGGAGCGCGAAATTCGATGCTCTCGTCATGACTTTTCCTTTCTCAACAAAATTTCAATTCGACGATTTCCGGCTGCATTCGGATCGTTCTGGAACTTCAGACGCCGATCAGCATAACCTTCGATCTTCTCGAAACGCCGTTCGTCCAAGCCGCCCCGAACCAACATGTAATGGGCCATATGCGCGCGCGCCGCCGAAAGCCGCCAATTGTCATAGGTCGCCGATTTATAGGAGCGTCCGTCCGTATGCCCACGAACGACGACCGAGCCAACGCGTGACTTGAGCAGCCGCCCTATTTTCTCCATAACTTCAATCGTCTTCGGCAACGGCTCGGCCGAGCCGATTGCAAACATCATGTAGTTTTGGTCATCGGTCAGGCTTATCAGCACCCCCTCTTCGACCGCCCGAACTTCGATGTGCGGAAGCTTTTGCTCCTGCGCGTCCGTCCGCACGGCGTCGAAGATCTCCGCGCGCAGCTTCGCGCTGTCGCCTTCGTTCATTTGCGCGGCGTTCGCCGGCGGCGTTTCGCTTACCCCCTTCGCGCCCCGACGCAGCTTCGCCATTGAGGCCGCCCGAGTGGCGACCGACGCACTCGGCTCCGCCGCGGCGCGCAGCTCCTGGCCCTTCCGCCCTTCTTTCGCCTTCGCCGCCTCATCTTGCGCCGAAGGCGACGTCACATCCGCCTTGGGTTCCGGTAAGTAGGGCACGGTCTGAAACGGATCGTTATAACTCTCGGCAAGATCCGACGGCGCGCCCATCGAAGATCGCGCGGGCTCCGACTTATTTTCCGGAACCTCGGCATGGGCATCCGCTGCGATCTCGGATAGGACGGCGTAGGGATCGCGAAACAGAGCTGCTTCTGAATGCGTCGGCGCCTTCGCCGCTGTCTCCGAATTGACGTCCTTCATCCATAAAGGCGACCTATTCTGCGCTCGCTCCGTCGTAGTCTCTTTAATGCTCGGACCCGCTCCCATTTCCGTTTCCTTCGGATCCTGAAATCCCTTCTTCAGAGTCGTCATATCGACGAGCTTCACCGGGTTGAAATATTGCGCCACAGCACGCTTCGTCTTGTCGCTGGTCGTGCTGATCAACCACAAGACAAGGAAAAGCGCCATCATCGCTGTCATGAAATCGGCGAAGGCGATCTTCCATGCGCCGCCATGATGCTCCTCGTCATGAACCACGCGCCGCCTTATGACCACGATTTCCTGAGGGTCCTTGTCCGACACTAGCTCACTCCGACAATGCCTTGAGCCGCTCGACCCAAGCGTCTATGCGCGTTTCGATGACCGTTTGATCGATGACGACCCTGACCTCCGGCGACTGATTGGAAACATATTCAACAGCGCCGGCGAAAGATCCCATCTTGTCGCGAAACGCAGCGAGCAAATCGGCTGCGCCGCTGACTTCGATCACCGGTCGCTCCTTGCCACCGACCAATGCGCGTATCTCATCCGCAATCAGCACCATCGCCTGATGGCGGCGACCCTCGACAAGCATCCCTCGCAACACACCCGCGACACATCCCGCAATGCGCGACTCGATATCACGGAGAGCCGTAGCGAAATCCTTGGCTAGATGTTGGCCCTCAAACGTCGCCCATTCCGCCCTAAATGCGGCGACGTCCTGCTCAAAGCTCTGTCGCGCGTCGGCAAGCGCATTCTCATATTCGCTAAGCGCAACCGCGCGTCCCTCCGACCACCCTTCTTCCCACCCCTCTCGGCGAGCGGCTGCCGCCGCCAATTCAATTCCCTGCGGAGAAACCTCCGCCGATAGCGGACGACAAGCCAACTCATCATCAACAGCTCCATGCGACATGGAAGCATCCCGCGGATCGAAATTTGCCAAGAATTGCCCCAACGGACGGCCGATCATGCCCGCTCTCCTTGGTGCATCCATTGCTTCAAGATCGCAGCCGCTTGCTCTTCGTCATATTCGACGATTTGCTCCAAGCGCTTTTGCGGCGATCTCTTAGGATTGTTGGTCAGATCCTCAATCAGACTAATCTCGCTTTGGCTCCCCCAATTGGGCAATTGCGCACGGGACTCGTCCCCGACGTCCAGTCCCACGAGATTTTCGAGCGCCTGCATCTCTGTGGGAACTTCGGCGGCGCGACTCGGAGCGGCGAAAATCGCTTTGGTCGCGGGTCGCAACCCAAACCAGATCAACAGTAAAGTTACAATCAGCACCGTCACAGCGTTGAGGACGTTGCCTGATTGTCGCACCAGCAATTCAGTCACCGCCGGAGGCGGTTGGGGCGCTAGATCTCGCCCTTCGTCGACAAAATCCACCGCCGAAATTTTTATGACGTCCCCGCGTTCCTTATGCGTCCCAGCTGCCGACGCAACCAATTGCATAAGTTCGCCAATTTGTCGGTCAATCGCTTCAGGGGTCGCCTTGTCGCCGAGCGACGACACAAGACTCGATCTATTCACGAGCACCGCGACGGATATATTCTCGATTCCATAGCCACCGCTTGTGGTGTTAATTGTCTTTGACGACAGCTCATAATTCGTCAACTCTTCTCGCTTCTGATTTTCTTCATTGGACTGCTTGCCGTCATCGGATCGCGGCGTCTCCTGCGGTATGTTTCTTTCCGCGGTCACCGGCGATTGATTGCTCGAGTTCTGCGACACCTGATTCTGCTTCACGACCCGCACCGACCGCTCGACCCGCGACTCTGGATTAAAGATCGTTTCGTTCGTCTGCTTTTTATCAGTGTTCAAGCGCGCCGCCACACTCACCTGAAAATTGCGGAGACCCAAATAGGGCGCCAATGTCTTACGTATATTATCAAGGATTTCCTGCGACACAGTCTTTTCGAGCGTGATCATGCCGCCAGGCGCAGCATCCGCAAGCTCGTTGCCAGAGGCGAGAAGAACGCCTTGCGTGTTCAACACGGTGACATCCTCCATTTTCATGCCCGGAACGGAGGCTGCGACAAGATGCCGAATCGCACGCGCCTCGGAGACGTCATCGCCCGACTCGGTCCTAATCACGACCGAAGCGGAGGGCGGCTGACGCGTCCGACGAAACGAACCTTCATCGGGCATTACAATATGCACGCGCGCCGCCTTAACGCCTCGCATAAGCTGAATTGTGCGCGCCAACTCGCCTTCAAGCGCTCTTACGCGAGTCACTTCTTGCATGAACGACGTCAAGCCAAGGGAACCTAGCTTATCGAATAGTTCATTACCGGCATTTGGACTATTCGGCAGGCCCTTTTCCGCCAGCAGCATTCGCGCGCGCGCAGTTTCCCCATAGCGCACCAATATCGTGTTGCCATCAGCGTTAACGTCAAAGGCGACATCCGCGTCGCGCAATGCAGAACCAATGCGCGCTATGTCCTGTCGATCGAGCCCAGCGTAAAGAACGTCCATCGCCGGACGACTCAAAAAATAGCCGACAAGACCCGTCATGACGAACACCGACGCCCCAATCATAGCCAGCGCGACTAGGCGTCGCGAACCAAGCTTTTGCAAACTAGCCCACAGCCGCTCGATTTGTTCGCGCCCGTTCATCCATCGCCTCGATCCTGCGCCTCGTTCTGATCGACATCTTAGGCCGCCAACCTTACCCAGGCGTTGCAAATGAAAAAGCCGCGCTCATCGAAGAGCGCGGCTCAATATAATCAGGCGCCTTACGGCAATCTAGCTGATCACTGAAACAACTTCAGAATGAGCTGAGTGTTTGAGTTCGAAATGCTCAACGCCTGCACACCAAGTTGCTGCTGAACTTGCAGCGCCGCAAGTTTCGTCGCAGCTTCATTCATGTTGGCGTCGACAAGCGAGCCCACGCCCGTCGTAAGCGAATCGCTCAAATTCGAAATAAAAGTTTGCTGCGTCGAAAGCGCTGTACTCGTAGCACCGAGCGTGCTCGCCGCGGTCGTGATAGAGCTATAGGCCGCCTCGACGTCCTTAAGCATGTTAGATAGGTCGCCCGCGGTGGCCTGCGTGATATTAAGCGTGAGGATTGAGGCGGAAGCATAATTGGCGCCATTCGCACCCAAGATACCGCTCGTCGCACCGACCGTCGCATCGAACAAAGCCGTATTGCTCGTATCGACGGTGAGATAGCTCACGCCCGCGCTGGAATCATACGACGCGACGAGATTCACCGTGCCGCCGGTGGTCTGAAGAAAGTTCTGCCCGTTGAAATTCGCAGAGCTTCCGATGCTGATTAGCGAAGCTTGCTGAGTCGCAATGTCATTTTGAATCTTCGTCAAATCAGCGCCTGGATTCGACGCAGTCACAAGATCATTTTTGATGACCTGAACAACCGAAAGAGTGCTGCTCAACGCCGAACTCATCGTCGAAACAATCGACGAGCTCTCGCTCAATGCGTCGGAAACAGCTCCAAGCGCCCCAATGTTGGATTGCATCTTGGTTGCGATCGACCAATAGGCCGCGTTGTCGGCGGCGCTGCCGATGCGCAGGCCGGTCGAAATCTGGCTCTCCGTCTTGTCCAAACTCGCCTGGGTCTTCGTCAGGGCCGAAAGCGCGGTCAGCGCGGAAGTATTCGTCAGTAGGCTCGACATTGGATGTCCCTTGATGTGAAAAGCGATACGGGGACATACCGGATTTTCGCCGGTACGACGGGGCGGCCTAATGCCTTTGAACTTCTGTTTCGTGTCCAACCCGTCGTAATCTTTTGGTACCAGCTCTTCCTTGCATAAGACTTAACGCAAGATCTGTCCAACAAGGACTTTCGTCGATTTACTAGAAGTTTAGGCAAAGGAACGCACCAAGCTTCCTATCAACAGGCTCCACCCGTCGATCAAGATAAAAAACAAGACCTTGAGCGGAAGAGCGATGACTGAAGGAGGCAGCATCATCATACCCATCGACATCGTGAGCGTCGAAACGATCATGTCGATGACGAGAAACGGCAGGGCGATCAAAAAGCCAATCTCGAACCCGCGCCGAAGCTCGGAAATCATAAAGGCGGGAATCAACACTCTGATCTCACCCTTCGCCGACTCCTTCGTCTTGAAGCTCTCATTTGCGAGTTGTTCAAAAAGCCTAAGATCCTTCTCCCGCACCTGGGCCATCATGAAGTCGCGAAATGGATCAATTATTTTTGTCAGGGCTTCTTGCTCGGAAATGCTGTTGTCCATGAGCGGCCTGACACCCGCATCCCACGCCCGCTCGAAAGTCGGCGCCATCACATAAAATGTCATGAACAAAGATAAGCTAATAAGAATCAAATTCGCCGGAGTGCTTTGCAGCCCCAGGCCGGATCGAAGAAAGGACAATGCGATGACAAATCTCGTGAAGCTCGTGACCATGATGAGCAAGCCAGGAGCGACCGAAAGAATTGTGAGCAATGCGACGAGTTGAATAATGCGTCCCGCTGCACTCGCGTCGCCAGCCGGGATCAGACTGCTAACGTCTAGCCCCTGCGCCATCGCAGTCGAGCTCCACGCGCCGGCCAAAACCGCGAAGGCGAATGGGCTTTTCACTGCACCACCAATGCTTGAATGACGAGTTCGCGCACTCGTCCGTCGGAGCGAATCGTTGCCCTCTCGTTCAAATCTTCCCTCAAATGCTGCAATCCGCTCGCGCCGCCAACCTGTCCCAGGGACAAGGTCCGAATGAATCCGAGAATGTCTTCGCCGATCTGCGCGGCCAACACATCCGACTTTCCAACACCATTTCCAACGAAAATAATTGCGGCCTGCAGACGTATCCGCGCGTCAGGAGGATCTGCAAGATTCGCTATGATCGGCGGAAGTTCGCGCAGCTCTAGATCCGCACCGTATTTCCCAATTGCTTGCGAACCTAACGCCTGTTCATCATCGCGCTTCGCCACACGCACTGCCTCTGCTAAGTGGCGGCCCAACAAGACACCAAGCACCACAGCTGTCGCCGTCAATCCTACCAGCGCAGCAACCAACGAGACAATCGAATGACGTGTCGCCACTGTTTGACCGCTAAGCTGCGCGATATCTTCATCCTTAGCCATCTGTTCCCGACCCGCGGCTGCTCAAAGCGGCTTGAACCAATCATAAATCTGCTGCCCGATCGCCGGCTGCTGAACTTCGGTGAGCCTTCCGCGACCGCCGTAGGAGATCCGCGCTTCGGCGACCTTATCATACGATATCGTGTTGTCCTTCGAAATATCCCGTGGTCGCACTATTCCGGCCACATTGAGCAACCGAAGTTCGAAATTTACACGGACTTCCTGCGATCCGCTCACCACCAAATTGCCGTTTGGTAAGACATCCGTGACGACTGCGGCGACGGCAAGCTGAATTTTCTCGGCGCGATCTGTCGTACCCTCGCCTTTCGTCGACGATAACGCGCTCGACGTAAACTGTGGCTTCAGCTCGCTGCTTTTTTTGTTTACATCGAGCTTAAAGTCGAAGCCCGTTTCAACCTGCGATGTTAAAGATCGCTCGGTCGCATTGTCGAATGACGCACGATCGTTGATGGCAATATTGACGGTTACGACATCGCCGATTTTTGTCGCCCTCGGATCACTGAAAATATCTGCCCGATTTCCATTCCATATCGTTTGAGGCCGAGGTTGCTCCGTACGCAAAAAGACCGCGCTTGCGGACGGCTGCACATCGGCGACAAGCCCGGTGCCTACAGGGCTCATCGCTGGCTCCCTGCCAATTTCGACGACCGAGCCTGAGCAGCCCCCGACAGCGCCGAGAGCAAAAAGGAACATAAACCGGCGCATCTAGGATTTCTTTCCGTCAAACGTTGGTTCGGGTCCAGCCATGAGACGCCCTAATCGCGCCGCGCGCGCAACTTCCATTTCATTGAGGATGGCGCCGGCTGCGCGCGATGAGAGCTTCGCCAAAATTGCGGCCGCAGCAGCGTCATCCATTACCGCCAGCTGCGAGGCCGCGGCGTCCGCTCGCATATGCGCATAGACTGCCACGACCGATTCTGTCGCATGACGCATGGCTTCGTTACGCATGTTCAACCAATTCACAAATTCATTTTTTTTTGCGTCGAGCTCCGCTATGCGCTCGTTGACCTTCTTTTCGAGTTCTAAGAGTTTCGTTGTCTGCCATGCAATTCTCGCATCGCCAATTGCCATGGAGTTATTGGTGCAGAATTGTTGAATATCCACCGGAACTCGCTTACTCTCGGCCGGCTTCGCGATATCTGTCTTTTCCGCGTCGAGGCCAAAGCCACGTACCGGCGCCAAAGCCACCACAAGGATGGTCCAGATCGCCGCCGCGCTTCTTGCGGTTGGAATGCGCATCATTGTAACGCTCGCTCCGCCACATCTGACCAAAGTATGCGTTGCCGAGCTTGCGCCTGGCTACCTACGACATCGGTGATCGAACTATTGAACGACAAGTTCGGCGTGCAAAGCGCCGGCAGCTTTGATCGCTTCGAGAATAGCGATGATTCCCATCGGCTTGAGTCCGATCCGGTTCAAGCCATTGACGAGGCTGCGCAGGCTCGCGCCGTTAACGAGTTCGATTTGGCCGCCAGTCTGTTCGCCATCAATCTCGGTGCGAGGTAGGACGACCGTTCGACCGCGTGAGAATGGCGCGGGCTGTGATGCAATCGGCGTTTCGTTAACTCGCACCGTCAAATTGCCATGCGTGACAGCGACCGTCGAAATCCGGACATCTTGTCCGATGACGATCGTTCCGCTCCGGGCGTCGACCACAACCCGAGCTGGATTATCAGGCTCTACGAGCAATTCGCCGATTTCAGCCATAAAGCGCGACGTGCCGATGCGCGGCGGTCTCGATAACGCTACCGAGCTCTGGTCTTTTTCGGACGCCAATCTTTCGCCAAATCGCCGGAGTCCATAGTCGTTGACGGCGTCAATGATGCGCACCGCAGTGTTAAAATCCGGATTTTTCAAAACCAGCAGAAGAGGACCAATATCCTTTAGCTGACCAGGCACTTCGCGCTCGACTAAAGCGCCGTTCGAAATGTGCCCGGAGGTCGCGACATTGACGGTCACGCTTTCGGCTTGACCCGTCGCAGAAAATCCGGAAACGGCCACCTGTCCTTGCGCAATGGCGTAAGTCTGTCCATCCACACCCGAAAGCGATGTAAGTATCAAAGTCCCGCCAAATAGAGACGTGGCGTCGCCGAGCGACGATACGGTGACGTCTATGCGGCTTCCAGGTCGTGCAAACGGCGGCAATTCGGCAGTCACGAGCACAGCCGCAATATTGCGTGTTCGCTGGGCGATTGCTCGAACGTTGACGCCCATCCGATCGAGCATCGACTGCAGGGCCTGCTCTGTGAAAGTTGAGTTGCGCAACGTGTCGCCGGTGCTTTGCAGCCCAACGACCAGCCCGTATCCGACGAGCTGGTTGTTCCGCACCCCCTGCAAATCCGCGATGTCCTTTATACGGACAGAGGCCGCCGCCGAAAACGCGACCCCATAGAGAAAGATAAGCAGAAGCGCCCGAGCCATCAGCCGCCGCTCACGCGAACAGAGCCATCAGACTGCACCGTTCCGGACACTGTATATCCGCTGTCGAGATTCCTGACCGATATGACGTCGCCCACGGCGCCAGCTTGGAGAGCCGATCCATATGTCAGAATGCTTAAGCCGCCATCTTCGAACACGAGCGGGACTTTCGCGCCGTTCACTATAATTTTAGGCTCCGCGACGGCGTTTATCGGAATTGGGGCGCCGGCCAGCAATGTGCGGCGCGCGACCTTTCCAACGAGCATCGCCCGGCTTTCGATCATAGCGCCCCGTTGCGCGAGAACGTCTTTGGGAAACTCGTGGTCGGATAGCCAAGTCTCGCGGATCGCATCGCCTGGGTAGATTGTGATCGTCGGCGTCGGCAATATGGCCGTATCGGCGGCAACTGCGGCCGTCGGCGAATAGAGCGCAATCTGTAGAACGCCGAAGAGCGCTGCGGTAGCTAAAGGCGCCATGATCCGTCGCATCGAGCCTGCACTCGTCATATCTCGTCAACCTAGGTTCTTTGAGACGGTCGCAGCCATGTCGGACGCGGCCTGAATGACTTTGGAATTCATTTCATAGGCGCGTTGGGCCGAAATGAGATCGGTGATCTCCTTAACCGGATCGACATTGGAGCTTTCCAGGTAGCCCTGGCTTACAGTCGCGAAGCCCGGATCGCCTGGAACGCCGACAACGGGCGCCCCGGACGCGTCGGTCTGCCGGTAGAGGTTATTCCCCAGCGGCGTCAAACCAGCCTCATTGGCGAAATTAGCCAATGACAATTGACCGATTTGCTGCGTCGTAGTTTGGCCGCTGAGGGTCACTCCGACTTGACCTGATTGGCTGATCGTGACGTCCACCGCATTCGTCGGAATGATCATTGTAGGGCTTACGACATATCCGTCGGCCGTGACAATTTGACCGGTTCCATTTGTGTTGAAGGCTCCGGCGCGCGTATAGACAGTTTCGCCATTCGCATCGGTGACTTGGAACCAGCCACGCCCGTTCAGGGCGACGTCGAGCTTATTTCCTGTATTGGCCAAGGCTCCTTGAATATGGAGATTGCGAATTGCTGCGGTCCTGACGCCGAGCCCAAGCTGCGCGCCCTCTGGAATGGTGTTATTTTGGCCGCGATTCGATACGCCCTGGAGACGCTCCGCCTGATACAGCAGATCGGTAAACTCCGCGCGCGCGCGCTTGAACGCCGTTGTGTTGATGTTCGCGATGTTATTTGCGATGACCTGGACATTTAAATCCTGGGCGGCCATTCCCGTCGCAGCGATTGAGAGCGCTTTCATTTGAAAATTCCTATATCGACATCTGCGCAAGCGATTGGTACGCCGCAACCACTTTGTCCCGGATTGCAAGCGCTGTCCGAAGCGACTGGTCGGCGTTCATGACGGACTCGACGACCTGTTGAATTGAGGCCTTGCCTTTAAGGCCGTCGATTGACGTCGCCTCTCCGTTCTTGAGGGCGTTAATCGCAGACGTCGAAACATCAGCGAGGACCTCGCCGAATCCTGCGCCGACAGTCGTCGGCGCAACAGTCAGGCCGCTAGCCTGTTGGATGAATTGTGAAGAATCCACCGCGCTCGATGCGCCAACTGTCGAGTCCAGAAGAGAAACCGCTCCAATCATGATGATGTCCTCAAAAGATCAATGGTCATTGAACACAATTCGCGGGCTTGCTTAATGACCTGTAGATTTGCTTCATAGGATCTGTTCGCTTCCCTCATATCCGCCATTTCCATCATGATGTTCACATTCGGCAATTTGACGAACCCGTTCGCATCGGCGGCGGGATTGCCGGGGTCATGCTCGATTCGGAAAGGCGCGCGGTCAGCGCCGATGCTCTTGACCGCGACTAGGTCGACGCCGGACGCGCGGTCGAGCTCGCTCGCGAAGGTCACTGTCTTACGCACGTAAGGCTTTGCGCCTGGAGTTGATCCCGTCGATTGCGCGTTGGCCAGATTTTCTGAGACAATTCTGACGCGCGTGGATTGCGCCGCGAGCCCGGCGCCGGCGATTCTAATTGATGCTTGTAGAGGATCGATCATCGACTAGACCTTCACGCTCGCCATCAACATTTGATTGAAGGCCTTGACGATGCTCATGTTCAAGGAATAGTTCCGATTGACGTCGGCGGCTTTGATCATCTCTTGCTCCAGGCTCACCGAATTGCCCGAGTGCGTGACTTCCCACGCGTCGCTTTCCTTGTTCGCGATCACATCTGGAGCAAGAGCGTCGACGCCTAGATGCGCAGAATGTGTAGCGGACATTCGCAGCGCCGAGTTATTCAGCACCTCATCAAACGGCGCCACGTCGCGGCCCACATAGCCAGGCGTATTCGCGTTGGATACATTTTCCGCGATGGTGACTTGCCGCGCAGACAGCCAACGCGCTTGTTGGGACGCGAGACTTAATAGATAAATCGAGTCCACGCTGAAGTCCTATTCTGCTTTCGGCAATATTTGATATAGGAATATGACCTTGCCCAGGCCTTGCCACCCAGGGTCTGTCATCGCCGAAAGCGGCTTGGGCTGGCTGCATATTTGATTTCAGGAGGTCACCACGGCGATCGGCTGTCGATCTCAGATGAGAGCGGACGTCGGTTCGGGGGCTCGCGGCGATGCAGCCAAGCGCAAATGCGAGCGAGAGCGTCGCGCAGGGGCTTGGCTCCATCGCACGCGATGAACGCGAGATCCTGGCAACCCATCTGACGAACGGAACGGCCGCTGCGCCTATGCAACCGGCGGACGCCGTCGGACGAATTGGGGTCCCCCGCTCGAATGGAATTGTGCGATTAGGACAATAGAGCGCCAGGGACATGAAGCGGAGGCGGCGCCACCGAATAGAGAGCCGTCAACAAAACGACGCCGATCGAGACCGCGATGATCAGCCACCCGAACGCCTCGGTGCATTCGTCGAGAAACTCAAAGATCGGGGGGACGTATTGCTCTGAACTGTCTTTCGCCTGAGGAAGGGTCTGCATTTTTTCGCCTCCTTCTCCATGGGCTCGCTTCAAACGCTGCGCCAAGGGCTCGAATGCCCGACGTCCAACCGCAAGAGAGGGAACTAAAGAGCGTAAACTCCCGCGTCGCAAAAGCGAGTGTATTAGCGGCACATTGTGCATTTAGGTCATTGGCCGCCGTCGGCAAGCGGCTCGGCGCAAGTTTGGCGGCGCTAGCGCCGCAGGGATGCTCTTAGCTGCTGCTGCTTTGAAAAGCGCGCCCTGCGAGAGCTCCGACTGCAAAATCGAAGGTCAAGCCAGCGATGCTCGCGAGCGAATCGGTCAGCGCAGGGGAGCGTCCCGGCGCAAAGTTTTGCAGGAGTTCAAAAATTGCGCTGCCAGCGGCAAGACCACACCACAAGATCAGGCGCTCGCGGGGTGTTACATATCCGAAGAATAAAAGCGCACCCGTCAAGGCATAAGCGAGCGCATGCTCCATCTTTCCTGGTAAATTCGTATGCGGCCTCAGCGATCCCGGCAAGAGCGACAAAATGGTGATCGCAAGCACTCCGAGCCAGCCCAAGATCACGGCCGCGCATTGAACGAAGGGGCGAAAATCCTTCACCTTGGGACCCATCTAGCTTGCCCCTCGACTCGCGCGGAAACCTGATGTTGGTTTCCGCGCGCCATCCGCGGAAAAGGAGCGCATCCCCTGAGAACCGCCGCTCGAGGTCTCTAGCCGAAAGGTCTGGCGAAGGTCACCCCACAAAAGCGCCGCGGCGAGAGGCGACTCCTCACGCGCTCATTCAATTGAGCAATCGCTTTGGAAGCAGCTGAAACGACGACGCGGTCGGCCCGGAGGGTCACCCCCAGAGATCGGCGCCGGCGAGACCCACAGTCAAGCCCTGCCTTTTGGCGATTTCGAGCTTGACATTAGTCCAATGGCGCGTCGACCGATCTTCCCCATCCAGGCATCGACTGCAAACACGGTCCCGCGCTTCGAAATAGGCGCGGTCGTTGAATGTTGCGATCAGCCGATCGGCGTCGGCGAGGATAGCCGCCCTGGAGGCTGAATAGTGCCGGATCAACCCAGAAAGCATTTGCGCCTTCAAATCAATTAATGCGTGTACAACCTAAGGTGCCAGACGGCGCCGCAAAAATCAACCGAATAGGTGCAAATTACCCGATTCAATTGAATTTTATTCACAATGATATTTTTTCAACCGAAGCCTGAACCAATTGACAACGGAGCGTTAACAACGCAGAAGGCGATTCGTTCCGCCTCACAATCGACCTGGTACGGTCCTCTACGGAGCCTGGATCTCGGTCGGAACCACCGGGGCGACTGCCAAAAACGAGGTTGTGCCTGATAAGCCGCAAGCCTTTCGGAGACGCCTGCCGTCATGCCGCTCTATTTCGCTTATGGATCGAATATGGACGCGGCCGCGATGCGCGGGCGCTGTCCAAAAGCACGAGCGATCGGACGCGCGCGGCTGGCCGGACACCGCTTCTTCATTATGGCAGAGGGGTTCGCCTCGGTCAGATGCGATCGCAACGCCGAGGTTCACGGGATTCTTTACGAACTCGCTTTGTCCGATATAGGTCCGCTCGACCGATATGAAGAAATTGCGCGCGGGCTCTATCACAAGATCAGCCAGCCGGTCTTGCGCGTCGGCGGCGGATCTGTCCGCGCGCTGGTCTATGTGGGACGCAACAGCCGCGAAGGACGGCCATCGCCCAGCTATATGGAATCCATTATCGGCGCCGCCAATGCCTGGGCCTTGCCGCGCGCCTATATTTCATTTCTTGAATCTTTGGCAGGGCTCCGCTCTGACGCCAGCGACGAAAAACTGGACCAAGCCCGGCGATTGGATCATCGAGCCCATAGCTGACGTGGAGCAAGCTGTTCCCACCGCGGCTAATTTCAGGCAGGGGAACGAGCCCGTCTTGCCGGAAAAAACTTCCGTCAATGGCGGAAGACACGGAACGCTGGCCAAATCGGCAAGGGGCCGTTCGCATTACGTCAAGGGCGTTGAACGACAGGCTCCGGCCTTCGAATAAGTCCGAACTTCACTTCTCCTCGAGCTCGATCAAGGTTCCAGCGAAATCCCGCGGCTCGAGAAACAGGACCGGCTTGCCATGCGCCCCGATTTTCGGCGTTCCGTCCCCGAGAACGCGCGCGCCGTGGCGCCTTAAGCGTTCCCGAGCGGCGAGAATGTCCTCGACCTCGTAACAGAGATGATGGATCGCGCCTGCGGGGTTTTTCGCGACGAAATTGGCGATCGGCGAGCCTTCGCCGAAAGGCTCGAGAAGCTCGACCCTCGTGTTCGAAAGCTCGACGAATGCCATCGTCACGCCGTGTTCAGGCAAAGTTTCAGGAGCGCCGACCCTGGCCCCCAGCGCATCGCGATAAATCGCGCATGCGGCGGCGAGATCCGGCACCGCAATCGCGACATGGTTCAGCCGTCCGATCACGCGCGCCCTCGTCTTGCGCTCCCGGTCACACCTCGACCACCAAAACATGCACCGCCGGCCGCTTGCCCCAAGCCGAGGCGACCGCGTTGCGCACCGCCTTTTCAATCGCTGACGAAACAATATCGGCGTCGCGGCGCTTTTGTCGAGGCAAATGGTCGAAGGTCTGGAAAAGCGCGTCGTCGACGACGGCGTCCATCGCGGCGCCGTCCCGCGTGCGCGCGGGCATTCCCGCCGTCATGACGTCCGGGACGCCAGCAAGATCCCCTTTTGCGTTGATCGCCAAGGCGATCGTCACAATGCCCGCGACCGCGAGTTTCTGGCGCGCCCGGACCGCCTCGTCTCCTACCGGCACGAGGCTATTGCCGTCCTTGCAAAGCCGCCCGCTCGGAACGGTCCCTATGACGCCAGGCTGACCGGGCGCGAGCAAGACAATATCGCCATTGCGCGCCTTGACGACTTTTTCGGCGCCGTGCTTTTCGGCGAAAGCCGCATGTTCCGTCAAATGGATCTCCTCGCCATGGGCGGGGATCGCGATTTTGGGCCTGGTCCACGCGTAGAGTTCCGCGACCTCGCCGCGGCGCGGATGACCCGAGGCGTGCACGAGCGCGGAACGATCCGTAACGACATCGACGCCGAGCCGGATGAGGCCGTTGATGATGCGGCCGACGTCTCTCTCATTGCCGGGAATCGTTCGGGACGAAAAAATAACCTTGTCGCCTGGGCTCAGCGTGACGACCGGATGCTCGCCTTCTGAAATCCGGGCCATCGCCGCGCGGCTCTCTCCCTGGCTGCCCGTGGCGAGCACGACGACCTGGTCGCGCGGCAAATGGGGGAAAGCGTCGACGGAGTAGAAGTCCGGCACGCCCTCAAGATATCCGCATTCGCGCGCGACCGCGACGACCCGCTCCATCGCCCGTCCGACGAGCACGACATTGCGCCCGGCCGCCATCGCGGCCTCCGCGACGGCCCGGATGCGCGCGACATTGGACGCGAAGGTCGTGACGATCACGCGCCCAGACGCTTTTGCAACGATCTCGCGCAGGGCCCGTCCGACTTCGCCTTCCGAGGGGCTCACGCCTTCGCGCAAAATATTTGTCGAATCTGACACGAGAGCAAGAACGCCCTCGTCGCCGATCGCGCGTAGGCGCTCGGCGTCCGTAGGCTTGCCAAGACCCGGCTCGGAATCGATCTTCCAGTCGCCGGAATGGAGAATTATTCCGAGCGGAGTTCTAATCGCGAGCGCACAGCTCTCCGGGATTGAATGGGCGACAGCGACGAACTCGACGTCGAAGGGCTCGATCGCGATGTTTGCGCCTTGCGCGACGACGACGATCGGAACGTCCGGGGCGCCGTCCTCGCTGAGCCGCTTGGTCTGGAGAAGCTCAGCGGCGAAACGCGTGGCATAGAGCCGGCAGCCAAGCCGAGGCCAAAGGTCGACGACGGCGCCAATGTGATCCTCATGGGCATGCGTGATGACGAGGCCGACGAGATCCTGACGGATCTTTTCGACGAAAGCGATATCGGGGACGATGAGATCGATGCCGGAAAGCTCCGGGCCAGCGAAAGCCACGCCGCAATCGACCATGAGCCATTTTTTCGCGCCTTTTCGGCCGAAGCCGTAAAGGGCGAGGTTCATGCCGATCTCGCCCAGGCCTCCGAGCGGCGCGAAGACGAGTTCGGCGCTTCCCTCATCCATTTGTCAAAGACCTTTCCCAGAGCGCTTTCCGACAAATCGAGCTGTTTGTTCGATTGCAAAATCGCTCAAATTTCCAAAGCTCGAGCCTATTCCAATCAGCTAGGATCCATCTGATCGGAATAGGCTCCAGAAATCCGCCTCGGCGGCGCACATGACTGCCCCGCGGCGGCCGCGCTGTCCGATCGCGCCAGCGAAAAGACGTCGCCGGCGTCGACTGCGACGTCACCGGGCTCTTGCGCGACGATGAGCCGCCCTGAAGGATCGATCGTCTTGAAGACGCCCTCAATGGATTGATCCCGCCGCACCACCCTGATTTTTTCGCCAATCCCGAAGGCGAGAGACAGCCATTTGGCGCGCACCGTCTCAAAACCGTCGCCACAGGCCCAAAGATCGATCCATTTGGCCATCGCCGCAGAGAGATGTTCGAACACCAATTCGGCGCTGATCGGGCGGCTCGAGACTGCGGCAAGATTTGTCGCCTCATAGAGCGCAACGTCAGGATGCGCGCTGCAATTCACGCCGATCCCGGCGACGCAGGCGAAGCGCCCATCCGGCAGAGACGCTGCTTCCAAAAGAATTCCGGCAAGCTTCGCGCCATCATGCAGAATGTCATTCGGCCATTTGATGGCGAGCCTTTGATCGTCCAGAAGAAGGCCGCGCAAAGCAGATGCCAAGGCGACTCCCGCGACGAATCCTAGCTCCGGCGCCCTACGCGGCGGCGCTGGATCGATCAGCAGGAGGCTCGCATAAAGATTGCCCGGCGGCGACGACCAAACCCGGCCGTTGCGGCCCCTGCCCCCGCTCTGGGACTCGGCGACGACCCAAAGCCGCCCCGGATCCCCCGCCTTTGCGCGCGTCAACGCCTCGTCATTGGTCGAAACGAGCCGGCCATGGAGGGCGCAGCGGTAGCCGTTCTGGTGGGCCGATCCGGCGAGAGGCGACAGGGCGAGGACACCTTTGGAAGAAAGCTCAGAAGAGGGATTTCGCCGCCGCCGTCGTGACGCTGATGAAAAGCCCTGGATAAGCGAAGAAGAAAAGCATGAGAAGGCCGGTCGCGGCAAGCACGATCCGCAATGCAGGCGTTGGAGCGTCAAAAGCTGGCGCCGGCTGATCGAAATACATGACCTTGACGACGCGAAGATAGTAATAAGCCGCAACCGCGCTCGACAGGACGCCGATGACCGCCAGTGCGTAAAGATGAGCCTGAATCGCGGCGTTGAACACATACCATTTGGCGAAGAAGCCAGCGAGCGGCGGGATGCCAGCGAGCGAGAACATCATCACAGCGAGGAAAAAGGCCATCACGCCATCGGTCTGCGCAAGGCCGGAAAGGTCGCTGATCTTTTCGACCGCTTGGCCGCCGACGCGCATCGAGAGGATGGCGGCGAAGGTTCCGAGCGTCATGACGAGATAGATCGCCATATAGATCATCACCGCGGCCACGCCGGCTTCCGTCGCCGCGGCGAGCCCGACTAGGGCGAAGCCGATATGGCCGATCGCCGAATAGGCCATGAGGCGCTTGATATTGGTCTGGCCGATCGCTGCAAAGGCCCCGAGCGCCATGGACAAGATCGAGATGAAGACGATGATCTGACGCCATTGCGTCGAGACGCCTGGGAAAGCGGTCATGATCACGCGGACGGTGACGGCGACCGCGGCCATTTTGGCGGCGGAAGCGAAAAAGGCCGTGACCGGGGTCGGCGCGCCTTCATAGACGTCGGGCGTCCACATATGGAACGGCACCGCCGACATTTTGAAGGCGAGGCCGGTCATCAGGAATACGAGGCCGAAGATAACGCCGAGCGACGCCTTGCCATTGATTGCTTCGGCTATGCCGGCGAAGGAGACCGTTCCCGCAAAGCCATAGAGAAGCGAGGCGCCGTAAAGGAGCATGCCCGAGGACAGGGCCCCGAGAACAAAATATTTCAAGCCCGCCTCGGACGCCCTGAGGTCGTCGCGTTTGAAGGCGGCGACGACATAAAGCGGCAGAGACATGAGCTCGAGGCCGAGATAAAGGGCGATGAGGCTCGACGCCGAAATCAGCATGAGCATGCCGAGCGTGGCGAGAAGGATCAGGATCGGATATTCGAATTTGGCGATCTTCTCGCGAGCCAAAAACTCCTGCCCCATGACCAGGGTCACGAGCGATCCGCCGAGCGTCAGGATTTTCATGAAGCGGCCAAACCCGTCGTCGATGAAAGCCCCGTCGAAGACAACGGCGTCTGATTGTCTGCCGAGAAGAATGGCGAGGATCGCCAGACCGAGCACGCCGACCGCGATCTCGGTCGTCGGTCCGTCCGATTCCTTGCCGCGAAACGCGCCAAAAAGCACGAGCGCGAGCGCCCCGACGGCCAGAATGGCTTCCGGCAGGGAATGCGCGAGGGCGGGGAAAAGTGGCGCCATTCTAATCAGCCTTTAATGCAAAGCCAGAGCGGCGGTCTTGGTCGCGGCCAGCGCCTGGTCATAGCCTTTGATGAGCGCCTCGATCGAGACGACGGAACTATCGAGAATTGGCCCCGGGTGAAAGCCATAGTAGATCGTCAAGGCGACCAGCGGAGCGAGCAACGCGACTTCGCGACCCGATAGATCGAGAATTGCCGCCAGGGCCGGCTTGTCGAGCACGCCGAAGATAATCCGGCGATAAAGATAAAGCGCATAGGCCGCGGATAGGATGACGCCGGTCGTCGCGAAAAAGGCCACCCAACTATTGACCCGAAATGCGCCAAGCAGCGTGAGGAATTCGCCGACGAAGCCCGATGTGCCGGGCAAGCCGACATTAGCCATGGTGAAAATCATGAAGGCTGTCGCGTAGAGCGGCATGCGCGCGACGAGCCCGCCATAGGCCGCGATCTCGCGCGTGTGCATGCGGTCATAGACGACGCCGACGCAAAGGAACAAGGCGCCGGAGACGAGCCCGTGCGAGATCATCTGGAACACCGCCCCCTGCACGCCCTGCTCGGTCATGCTGAAAAGGCCCATGGTCACGAAGCCCATATGCGCCACGGACGAATAGGCGATGAGCTTCTTCATGTCCTCCTGCACGAGCGCGACGAGCGACGTGTAGATGATGGCGATGATCGACAGCGCAAAGACGAGCGGCGCGAAAAAGGACGAGGCGTCCGGGAACATCGGCAGCGAGAAGCGGATAAATCCGTAGCCGCCCATCTTGAGCAGGATGGCGGCCAGGATAACTGAGCCCGCCGTCGGCGCTTCGACATGGGCGTCAGGCAGCCAGGTGTGCACCGGCCACATCGGCATCTTGACCGCGAGCGAGGCGAAGAAAGCCAGCCACAGCCATTTCTGCATGGAGGCCGGGAAGCTCGTCTTTAGCAGCACCACGATATCGGTCGTCCCGGCCACGCCATACATGGCCATGATCGCCAAAAGCATGAGCAGCGAGCCGGCGAGCGTATAGAGGAAGAATTTGAAGCTCGCATAGACGCGCCGCGGGCCGCCCCAGATTCCGATGATAAGGAACATCGGAATAAGGCCGCCTTCGAAGAAAAGATAAAACAGCACCACATCCAGCGCGCAGAAGACGCCGACCATCAAGGTCTCGAGGACAAGGAAGGCGATCATATATTCCTTGACGCGATAGGTGATCGAGCGCCAGGACGCAGCGATCGCAAAAGGCATCAGGAAGGTGGTGAGAAGGACAAAGGGAAAGGAAAGGCCGTCGACGCCGAGCTTGTAGACGAGGCCAGAGCCAAACCACGCCTTCTCCTCGACGAATTGAAAGTCCGCCGAACCTGAATCGAATTTGGCGTAGAGATAAAGCGACAAGAGGAAAACGACCACCGTCGTCGCCAGCGCCGCCCAACGCGCATTGTTGATCGTCGCCTCGTCATCTCTCCGTAAGGAAAGGATGAAGGCGGCGCCGACGAGCGGCAGGAAGACAAGACAGGTCAGGACGCCGAAACCAAACATCAGCGCACTCCCCCGATGACGAACCACGTAATGACGGCGGCGACGCCGACAAGCATTGCGAAAGCATATTGGTAGATATAGCCGCTCTGGAGCTTCACGACCCTGCCAGTCATGTCGACCACACGCGCGGCCACGCCATCCGGTCCCAGCCGATCGATGATGGCGCCGTCTCCCTCTTTCCAGAAGATTCGCCCGAGCCGGAACGCCGGCCGCACGAAGAGGAAGTCATAGAGCTCATCGAAATACCATTTGTTGAGCAGGAATGCGTAGACCGCCGGCGCGAGTGCTGCGAGCCTCGCAGCCGTCCCCGGCGCAAGGATGTAGACGTAAAGCGCGGCCAGAAATCCGACAGCCATCAGGATTGTCGGGATTTGGGCGATAAAATGCGGAATTTCTTCGCGCTCCTCGAGGATATGATTGTCCGGACCGAGAAACAGCGCGCCCTTCCAGAATTCAGCCGCGCCCTCGCCGATGAATGCGTGCGCGAACACGCCGCCAGCAACCAGGGCGCCGATCGCAAGGACGAACAAGGGGATCAGCATCACGACCGGCGATTCATGCGGCCGCAACTCATGGCCGCCGTGGCCATGAGCGTCGTGCTGATGAGAGTCATGCTCATGAGCGTCATGGCCATGCGCATCAGCCGGCGCTGCATGGGAGCCTGCGGCGTGAAGGTCCGAAACCGGGCTATGATCGACGGCTGCATGCTCTGCCGCGCCGCCCCAGGCGGGCTTGCCAAAAAAGGTGAGAAAGACGAGACGCCACGAGTAGAAAGAGGTGAGCCCAGCCGCGATAGTCGTCATCAGGAAGCCGTAGAAGGCGCCCTTTTGATGGGAAGCGAAGGCGGCCTCGATGATGGCGTCCTTGGAGAAATAGCCCGCGGTATAGGGAAAGCCGGTGAGCGCCAGCGTCCCGATGGTCATCATCGCGAAGGTGAACGGAATCTTGCGCCAAAGCCCGCCCATATTGCGCATGTCCTGCTCGTGATGCATCGCCACGATCACCGAGCCTGCGCCGAGGAACAGAAGCGCCTTGAAGAAAGCGTGGGTAAAGAGATGGAAAATGCCGATCGAATAGCCGCCGACCCCGAGGGCGACGAACATATATCCGAGCTGAGAACAGGTCGAATAAGCGATGACCCGCTTGATGTCGTTTTGGACAAGGCCGATCGTGGCCGCGAAAAGAGCGGTCGTTCCGCCGATGATGGTGACGAAGGTCAAGGCCGCTGGCGCTTGCTCGAACAGCGGCGATAGCCTCGCGACCATGAAGACGCCGGCGGTGACCATGGTCGCGGCATGAATGAGGGCGGAAACTGGCGTCGGGCCCTCCATCGCGTCCGGAAGCCACGTGTGCAGCAGGAACTGGGCGGATTTGCCCATCGCGCCCATGAAAAGCAGAAGGCAGGTGATGGTCAGGGCGTCGAAATCGCCGCCGAACACATGCACCGTGGTATACGCGAGGCCAGGCGCCGCGGCGAATATCTGCTCGAAGCCAATCGAGCCGGTCAGGACGAAAACGAGGAAAATGCCTAGCGCGAAACCGAAGTCGCCGACGCGATTGACGACGAAAGCCTTGATCGCCGCCGCATTGGCCGACGGCTTTTCGTACCAGAATCCAATCAGGAGATAGGAGGCGAGGCCGACGCCTTCCCAGCCGAAGAACAGCTGGACGAGATTATCCGCCGTCACCAGAGTCAGCATGGCGAAGGTGAAAAGCGACAGATAGGAGAAGAAACGGGGCCGCGACGGATCGTCGTGCATATAGCCGATCGAGTAGAGATGCACGAGCGACGAAACCGTCGTGACGACGACCAGCATTACGGCGGTCAGGCTGTCGACCCGCAACGACCAATCGACTTTCACCGCTCCCGACGTGAACCAATTGGTCAATAGCGATACGCTGCCTTCGCCCGACCCGAGAGCGACATGGGCGAAGACGACCCAGGACAGCGCGGCCGAGACGAACAGCAGGCTCGTGGTGATGATTTCCGAAGGGCGGTTGCCGATCTTCCAGCCAAACGGCCCGGCGATCAGGAAACCCAGAAGCGGAAGGAAGACGATTGCCGCATACATGGCCGGCTCAACCCTTCATCATGTTGATGTCTTCGACCGCGATGGAGCCGCGGTTGCGATAATAGGTGACGAGAATGGCGAGCCCGATCGCCGCCTCGGCCGCGGCCACAGTCAGGATGAACAGCGCGAAAATCTGGCCAGTCAAATCGCCGAGAAAGGCAGAGAAAGCGACGAGGTTGATGTTGACCGAGAGCAGGATGAGCTCGACTGACATCAAGACCACGATGATGTTCTTGCGGTTCAAAATGATGCCGGCGACGCCGAGCGTGAATAGGATTGCCGCGACAATCAAAAATTGAACGAGCGAGACCGTCATTGTTCTCTCCTTGCGCCAGCGCGCCGCGGCGCCGACGTCAAACGCCCTGCCTCGAGGCGACCTTACGGATTTCAACGGCCTCGGCCGGGGTCCTTGCGTTTTGGACCTCGACATTCTGGCGTTTCACCCCGACCTTATGACGCAAGGTCAAGACAATCGCGCCGATCATGGCCGTCAGCAGAATGAGCCCCGACGCCTGGAACAGGTAGACATATTGCGTGTAGAGGACGCGGCCGAGCGCCAATGTGTTCGTCATTCCGGGAGGCGTCGGCGTCGTGACGCTCGCGATCGATCCCGGCCCGATCGACCAGGCCCCGAGGACCAGCACGAGTTCGGCGAGGACAATGCCCCCGATCGTCCCGCCAATCGGCAGATATTGCAGAAACCCTTGCTTGAACTCGGCGAAATCGACGTCAAGCATCATGACGACGAAGAGAAACAGCACCGCGACTGCGCCGACATAGACGACGACGAGGATCATCGCCAAAAATTCGGCGCCGAGCAGAAGAAACAATCCCGCCGCATTGAAGAAGGCGAGAATGAGAAAAAGCACCGAGTGAACCGGATTGCGCGACGAGATCACCATGAAGGCGGAGGCGATCATGACCGTCGAGAAGAGGTAGAAGAACAGCGTCGCGACATTCATGGCCTAACCCCGTCGGCGCCGCGTCGTGTCCGCGGCTGCATGAAACGATCCCGCAGCAATGTGAAAGCCGGACCAGCCGACCCGAACGCCACAAGCTGCGTCGAGCTTATTCGAAGAGATGCGCTCACCGGTAAGGCGCGTCGAGCGCGATGTTGCGGGCGATCTCACGCTCCCATCGCGCGCCATTCTCGAGGAGCCTGTTCTTGTCGTAATAGAGCTCCTCGCGCGTTTCGACGGCGAATTCCGAATTCGGCCCTTCGACGATGGCGTCGACCGGACAAGCTTCCTGGCAAAAGCCGCAATAGATGCATTTGACCATGTCGATATCGTAGCGCGTGGTGCGGCGGGTGCCGTCATTGCGGCGCGGTCCCGCCTCGATGGTGATGGCCTGAGCCGGGCAGATCGCCTCGCAAAGCTTACAGGCGATGCAGCGCTCCTCGCCGTTCGGATAACGGCGCAAGGCGTGCTCGCCGCGATAGCGCGGCGACTGTGGATTTTTTTCATGCGGATAGTTCAGCGTCGGCTTCGGCTTGAAAAAATAGCGCATGGACAGCACGAAAGCGCCGACGAACTCCGTCAGAAAAAGAGCCTTGGCGGACTGATCGAGTCTCATTGTCTAGTCCTCAAAAGCCGATGTCATTGCGCCATGCCCGCGCCCCAGCCGGTGAGCTCGAGAACGCCGGCGACGAGGAACACCATGACGAGGGAGATCGGCAAGAACACTTTCCAGCCGAGCCGCATCAGCTGATCGTAGCGATAGCGCGGCACGAAGGCCTTCACCATCGCGAACATGAAGAACACCCCGGAAACCTTGAGGATAAACCAGACGGCGCCTGGAATCGCGACAAAAGGCCAATAGGGGAGCGGCGACAGCCAGCCGCCGAGAAACAGGATGGTCGTCAGCGCGCACATGGTGATGATCGCCACATATTCGGCGAGCATGAAGAGCATGTAAGGCGTCGAGGAATACTCCACCATGAAGCCCGCAACGAGCTCCGATTCGGCCTCGACCAGATCGAAGGGAGGGCGATTTGTCTCCGCAAGCGCCGAGATGAAGAAAATGACGAACATCGGGAACAACGGCAGCCAGTACCAGCCGAGGAGCCCGTAGCGCGTATCCTGCGCCTTCACGATGTCGCCGAGATTGAGCGTGCCGGCGCATAAAAGGACGGTGATGATGACGAAGCCGATCGAGACCTCGTAGGAGATCATCTGCGCCGCCGAGCGCAACGCCGAGAGAAACGGATATTTCGAATTCGACGCCCAGCCGCCCATGATGATGCCATAGACGCTGAGAGAGGAGATTGCGAAAATATAGAGGACGCCGACATTGAGATCGGCGATCGCCCAGCCGTCGCTCACCGGGATGACCGCCCAAGCCGCCAAGGAGAGCACGCCCATGACGAAGGGGGCGAGCAGGAACACGCCCTTGTTCGCCCCATCCGGGACGACAGGCTCCTTGAAGACGAATTTCAGCATGTCCGCGAAGCTTTGAAACAGCCCCCACGGACCGACCACATTGGGGCCGCGCCGCAATTGCACCGCCGCCCAGATCTTGCGATCGGCGTAAAGAATATAGGCGATGTAGATAAGGAGGATGACGAGCAAAGCGACGCTCTTCAAGAGCGTGAGGAGCAACGGCCCAATCCAAGCTATCTGAGTCATGGCCCTTCTACTCCGCCGCCTGGCGCGCAAGGTCAAGAGCGAGCGCCGAGCATTCGGCCATCACCGCCGAGGCGCGCGCGATCGAGTTGGTCTGATAGAAATCGGCGATCGGGGTCGCGAAAGGCGCGCCGCTGGTCTTGCCGGCGTTCGCGACAAGAGCATCCGGGCTCCACAACGCCGGCGAGATCCGATCGAGCTTCGCGAAATGCGGATGCGCTTCATAGAGGCGCGCCCGCAATCCCTTCAGCGAATCGAAAGGAAGGCGCTGGCCGAGGACATCCGAAAGGGCGCGCAGGATCGCCCAATCCTCGCGCGCGTCGCCGGGCGGAAAATTGGCCCGGTCGGCCAATTGAACGCGCCCTTCGGTATTGACGTAAAGACCCGACTTTTCGGTATAGGTCGCCCCTGGCAGAATGACGTCGGCGCGGGCCGCGCCGCGATCCCCATGGGCGCCTTGATAAATGACGAAGGGGCCCGGCTCGACGACGATCTCGTCGGCGCCGAGATTGAAGAGCACGTCGAGCGTCGCGGCCTTCGCCATGGTGAAAGCGTCGAGCCCGCCGTCCCGGGGAACGAAGCCGAGGTCGAGGCCGCCGACGCGGGCCGCGGCCGTATGCAGCACTGCAAAGCCGTTCCAGCCCGGCTTGATCGCGCCATGCGCGACCGCCGCCTTGGCGCCGAGCCCGAGAATGGCGAGCCCGTCATCGCGTGCGACGGCCCCCTGTCCGATCAGGAAAAGCGGCTTCTCCAATTTTTCGGACAGGTTCTCACTCAAGCTGGCGAGCGTTTCAGGCCCGGCGCCCAGATAATTATAGTCGTAGGTCAAATCGGCCTTTTCGCCGATGACGCTGACCCTGAACCCGCCTCTGAGCCAGCGCTTGCGAATCCGCGCATTCAACACCGGCGCCTCGCGGCGCGGGTTCGAGCCGATGATGACAAGACTATCCGCCTCTTCAATGCCGGCGACGCCGGGGTTGAAGAGATAGCTGGCGCGGCCGAATTTTGGATCGAGCTTGGCGCCGTCCTGGCGACAATCGAGCGACTTGACGCCGAGCTTTTCAAGCAGGCTCTTCAGCGCGAACATGTCCTCGACGGCGCAAAGATCGCCAGCGATTGCGCCGATGCGCGCGGGCGGCGCGGCTTTGACCTTGGCGGCGATCGCGGCGAAGGCCTCGGCCCAACTGGCCGGGCGCAATCTGCCATTTTCGCGCAGATAGGGGCGATCCAGGCGCCGGGTCTTGAGCCCGTCGACGATCTGGCGCGCCTTGTCGGAAATCCACTCCTCATTCACCGATTCATTGGGGCGCGGAAGGATGCGCATCACCTCGCGCCCGCGGGTGTCGATGCGGATCGAGGAGCCCAGCGCATCCATGACGTCGATCGACTCGGTCTTGACGAGTTCCCAAGGCCGAGCCTTGAAGGAATAAGGTTTAGGCAGGAGCGCGCCGACTGGGCAAAGATCGGCGACATTGCCCTGAAGCTCGGAACTCATCGCCGTCTCGAGATAGGTCGTGATCTCCATATCCTCGCCGCGCCCGATCGCGCCGAGATCGCCGGTTCCGGCGACCTCCGCGGTGAAGCGGACGCAACGGGTGCAATGAATGCAGCGGTTCATCGAGGTGCGCACGAGCGGCCCGATATATTTATCCTCGACCGCGCGCTTGTTCTCGCCGTAGCGCGAGGAATCGAAGCCGAAGGCGATCGCCTGGTCCTGCAGATCGCATTCGCCGCCCTGATCGCAGATCGGGCAATCGAGCGGATGATTGATGAGCAGGAACTCCATGACGCCTTCGCGCGCCTTCTTCACCATCGGCGATTTGGTGAGGACGACCGGCGGCTCGCCATTGGGGCCAGGACGCAGATCGCGCACCGCCACCGCGCAGGAAGCCGAAGGCTTCGGCGGGCCGCCCTTCACCTCGACGAGGCACATGCGGCAATTGCCGGCGATCGACAGCCGCTCGTGGAAGCAGAAACGCGGGATCTCGGCCCCGGCCTGCTCGCAAGCCTGCAGCAGCGTATATTCCGGCGGGACATCGACCTCGACGCCGTCAACGATGAGTCTGCTCATGCCTTTTCCTCAATGCGGCAGTTCGACAAGATCGAGACGCCGCTCGATTCGTTCGACTCTTTCCTCGAGTCTATCGATCCGCCGTTGCACTCCAACCAAGTTCTCCTCGACAGCCGTCAACCTGACCTTGACGGTGTGCAGATCATCCAACACTCGGTCGAGCTTGGCGTCGAAATCGTTCAATCGACGGTCGAACCGGCGAAGAAATTCCAAGACGAGATCATGTGGCTCTTCAGCCATTTTCTACTCCGCCGCGACCTCGAAGCCCTTCAGCGGCTCCGGATGCGGATTGGCGGCATATTGGTCGATGCGCCTTTCGATCTCATGACGGAAATGCCGGATGAGGCCCTGCACCGGCCAAGCGGCGGCGTCGCCAAGAGCGCAAATCGTATGGCCCTCGATCTGAGTCGTGACCTCGAGCAAAATGTCGATCTCGCGCTTATGCGCGCGGCCCTCCGCCATGCGGGAGACGACGCGCCAGAGCCAGCCGGTGCCCTCGCGGCACGGCGTGCATTGGCCGCAGCTCTCATGCTTGTAGAAATAACTGAGCCGCGCGATCGCGCGAACGATGTCGGTCGATTTGTCCATCACGATGACGGCGGCCGTGCCGAGGCCGGATTTCAAATCGCGTAACGTGTCGAAATCCATCGCCGCGTCGATGATCTCATGCGCAGGCACGAGCGGAACCGATGAGCCGCCGGGGATCACGGCGAGCAGATTGTCGGAGCCGCCGCGAACGCCCCCGCAATGCTTGTCGATCAATTCGCGGAAGGGAATCGACATGGCTTCTTCGACATTGCACGGCTTGTTGACATGGCCGGAAATGCAAAACAGCTTGGTGCCGCTGTTGTTCTTGGCCCCGAAGCCTGCGAACCATGCCCCCCCGCGCCGCAGGATCGTCGGCGCGACGGCGATGGATTCGACATTATTGACCGTGGTCGGGCAGCCGTAGAGACCCATATTGGCCGGGAACGGCGGCTTCAGCCGCGGCATGCCCTTCTTGCCTTCGAGCGACTCGAGCAGAGCCGTCTCCTCGCCGCAAATATAGGCGCCTGCGCCATGATGGACGTAAATGTCGAAGGGCCATCCATGGATGTTGTTCTTGCCGACGAGCTTGGCTTCATAGGCCTGCGCGATCGCCGCCTCCAGGCGCTCCCGCTCAAGGATATATTCGCCGCGAATGTAGATGTAGCAGGCATGCGCCTCCATCGCGAAACAGGCGACGAAGCACCCTTCGATCAGAAGGTGCGGATCATTGCGCATGATCTCGCGGTCCTTGCAGGTGCCGGGTTCCGATTCATCCGCATTGACGACGAGATAGGACGGCCGCGCCGGATCGGCTTTGGGCATGAAGGACCATTTGAGGCCGGTGGGGAATCCCGCGCCGCCGCGCCCGCGCAAGCCGGACGCCTTCATCTCGCCGATGATCCAGTCCTTGCCCTTGTCGATCAGCTTCTTCGTATTGTCCCAAGCGCCGCGCGCAAGGGCGCCCTTAAGGCCCCAATCGCCGAAGCCGTAGAGATTTGTGAAGATGCGGTCCTTGTCCTCGAGCATCCTATTCGGCCTTACGGTTTCTTGGATTGGGGCAGACTCAACGGGCCGCTGCGTCCGTCGGCGCCATAAAGCGACGTCAAGGAGGTCAGCCGCCCGGCCGGCTCGGAGGTCACGCGGCCTGTTTGCGAGCCGATCTTCACCGGACGATCGGCCGCGAGATCGTCGAGCAATGTCTCGAAATTCTCAGGCGTCAGATCCTCGTAGTAATCGTCGTTGATCTGCACCATCGGCGCGTTGCAGCAGGCGCCAAGGCACTCGACCTCGCGCCAGGAGAAATTGCCGTCCGCCGACACCTGAGCTTCCTCGCCGACGCGTCGGCGCAAGACCGCCTTGATCTCGTCCGAGCCACAAAGCAGACAAGGCGTCGTGCCGCAAAGCTGAACGTAGAATCGGCCGACCGGCGCGAGGTTGAACATCGTGTAGAAAGTCGCGACCTCAAGCACGCGGATATAGGACATGCCGAGCCTGTTCGCGACCGCCTCGATCGCCGGCTTCGGCAGCCAATAATCATTCTGCTTTTGCGCTTGCCACAAAAGGGAGATGACCGCGGAAGCCTCGCGGCCTTCCGGGTATTTCTTGACGATTGCCTCCGCAAACGCCTCGTTCTCCGGCGTGAAGGCGAAGGATTCCGGCTGAACTTCGGCGAGCCGACGAACTGACATGAGTGCTTTACCCCACTAATTCGCATTGCCCGGCAAGGGCGCGGCCGCGCGCATGCGCAGGAGACCTCGCCGTCACCGGTCCACCTCGCCAAAGACGATGTCGATCGAGCCCAAAATCGCGCTGACGTCAGCGAGCATCGACTTGCGGCAGAGGAAATCCATCGCCGCGAGATGGGCGAATCCAGGCGCCCGGATCTTGCAGCGATAGGGCTTGTCGGTGCCGTCGGAGACGAGATAGACGCCGAACTCGCCCTTGGGCGCCTCGACCGCGCTATAGACCTCGCCCGCCGGAACGTGGAAGCCTTCCGTGTAAAGCTTGAAGTGCTGGATCAGCGCCTCCATCGAGCGCTTCATTTCCGCGCGTGACGGGGGCACAACCTTGCCGTGCTTCGCAGCGACGGGCCCCTGCCCGTCCTTCGCCGACAGCTTCTCAATACATTGCTTCATGATGCGGACGGACTGGCGCATCTCCTCCATGCGAATGACCTGCCGATCATAATTATCGCCATGGCGGCCGACCGGAATGTCGAACTCCATCTCTTCATAGCATTCATAAGGCTGCGCCTTACGCAGATCCCAAGGCGCGCCGGAGCCGCGCACCATGACGCCCGAGAAGCCCCAGCGCCAGCAATCCTCGAGACTCACGATTCCGATATCGACATTGCGCTGCTTGAAGATGCGGTTGTCGATGAACAACGCCTGTAGATCGTCGCAGGTTTTCAGGAAAGGATCGCACCAGGCGTAAATATCGTCGATGAGCTGCTTCGGAATATCGAGATGCACGCCCCCGGGGCGGAAATAATTGGCGTGGAGCCGCGCGCCAGAGGCCCGCTCATAGAAGACCATGAGCTTCTCGCGCTCCTCGAAGCCCCAGAGCGGGGGCGTCAAGGCGCCGACGTCCATCGCCTGCGTGGTGACGTTGAGGAGATGCGAGAGAATGCGGCCGATTTCGCAGAAAAGCACGCGGAGCAATTGGCCGCGGCGCGGAACCTCTATTCCGAGCAGCTTCTCGATGGCGAGGCAGAAGGCATGCTCCTGATTCATCGGCGCGACATAATCGAGCCGATCGAAATAAGGCACGTTCTGCAAATAGGTGCGCGCCTCCATCAGCTTTTCCGTGCCGCGATGCAGCAGGCCGATATGCGGATCGACGCGCTCGACGACCTCCCCGTCGAGCTCGAGAACGAGCCGTAAGACGCCATGCGCCGCCGGATGCTGCGGGCCGAAATTGATCGTGAAGTTGCGGACCGGGTTGTCGCTCATGATTCGGACTTCAACCTGCGTTGTTCATTGCGTCGGATCTAAAGGCCGAATTCAATGCGGATTGTTCTTGGCCTTCTCGTCGCCGGGCAGGACATAATCGATCGCGCCTTCCCATGGCGACAGGAAATCGAAGCTGCGATAGTCCTGGGTGAGTTGGACCGGCTCGTAGACGACGCGCTTGCGCTCATCGTCGTAGCGCACCTCGACATAGCCGGTCATCGGAAAATCCTTGCGGAGGGGATGGCCGTCAAAACCATAATCCGTCAGCAGCCGGCGCAAATCCGGATGGCCGGAGAACAGCACGCCAAAGAGATCATAAGCCTCGCGCTCAAACCAATTGGCCGCTGGATAGAGATCGGAGAGCGAAGGAACGGGGGTCTCCTCGTCGGTCGCGACCTTCACTCGGATGCGCCGATTATGCTTCGGCGAAAGAAGATGCGTGACCACGTCAAAGCGCTTTTCCCGCACGGGATAATCGACGGCGGTGAGATCGATGAAGGACACGAAAAGGCAGGCCGGATCGTCGCGAAGATAGGCGACCGCCTCGAGGAGCCGCGGCAACTCGACCGTCAAGGTCAGCTCGCCATAAGCGGTCGAAACCTCGCCGACCGCGCCTGGCAGAGCCGCCGCGATCGCATCGCCCAATTGCTTCAGGTCGCTATCCATCTCAACCTTTCCATCTGCCGCGCGGTCTCGGTCCAACTTGCGGCGCCGCCGTCCCGTCCACGATTCGCGACTTGTGGAGCGCCTCTCCAAAATGCGCCGCGAACGAGACCGCTCAAGGCGACTCGCTTTTAGCGTTCGATCGTCCCGGTGCGGCGAATTTTTTTCTGCAAAAGCAAAATGCCATAGACCAAGGCCTCGGCGGACGGCGGGCAGCCGGGGACGTAAATATCCACGGGCACCACGCGATCGCAGCCGCGCACGACCGAGTAGGAATAGTGATAATAGCCTCCGCCATTGGCGCAGGAGCCCATCGAGATGACGTAGCGCGGCTCAGGCATTTGGTCATAGACCTTGCGTAGAGCGGGCGCCATCTTGTTGGTGAGCGTGCCGGCGACGATCATCACATCGGATTGGCGCGGCGATCCGCGCGGCGCGAATCCGAAGCGCTCGACGTCATAGCGCGGCATCGAGGCTTGCATCATCTCGACCGCGCAGCAGGCCAGCCCGAACGTCATCCACATGAGGGAGCCGGTGCGTGCCCAATTGATCAATTCGTCGCTCGCGGTGACGATGAAGCCTTTGTCGGCGAGCTGATCATTGATCGAAAGAAAATAAGGATCTGCTGCCGCGCCGGGACGCACGAAGCCATTGCCTGCGCCGGCGAGATCTTGTTGTCGCGGAGGGGTCAATCCCATTCGAGCGCGCCCTTCTTCCATTCATAGACGAAGCCGATGGTCAGAACGCCGAGGAAGATCATCATCGACCAGAAGCCAAAAGCGCCGATCCCCCGGAAGGCGACGGCCCAGGGAAACAGAAAGGCCACTTCGAGATCGAAGATAATGAAGAGCAGCGACACCAGATAGAAGCGCACGTCGAAAGTCATGCGGGCGTCGTCGAAAGCGTTGAAGCCGCATTCATAGGCCGAGAGCTTTTCGGCGTCGGGGGCTTTGAAGGCGAGCAAAAACGGAGCGACGAGCAGCGCGCCGGAGATGACCGCTGCGACCGCCATGAAGATCACAAGCGGCAAATATTGGTCGAGAAGGCCTGGCATGATCTGGCTCGGTCTGGACCGGCAAGGTCGAGGGACGATAGGAAGACGAGCGGCGCGCCGCTCCCCTTTCCAGCGAAGCGATGCCTATCGCAGTGCAAAGGCCTACGCAAGATGAAGTTTCGAGCGCGGCCGCGCTGCAGCCGGCTGTGTGCGCGGCGCGTTCAGAGTCTTCGATCAAATTGGCTGAGGCCGAGCGAGATCCATCCGAAAGCCTAAGCGCAACAGGACCGAATTGGCCTTGCGGCTTTCCGCTTTTTCGCGCGCGCCGCACAGATTTTTGTCCGAACGGCGCAGCTGGAAGATCTGAAAAATGGCGAGAGAGACGGGGCTCGAACCCGCGACCTCCGGCGTGACAGGCCGGCGCTCTAACCAACTGAGCTACTCCCCCGCGACGGCCGCGCATAGCGGCCCGCTGGAGATGAGCCGGATAGGATACGCGAGAAGCCAAGTCAAGCAAGAAGACATGGGCTCGCGGCGATCGCCTCCCGAAGCGGCCTAGACTGGGCAAAAAATTCAAATCCAAAAAAGCCAGACGCGAGCTTCGCCTCCGGCTGTGCCTTCGCTTGGCGGCCTAATTGGGAACTTAGGCGATTCAAATTCGTTTAAGCTCGCGACGTGCGCACACGTTCATCAAAGTAAACTTTGCAGGAGACAGAGATGGACTGGAACCGTATCGAAGGAAACTGGAAGCAAATAAAAGGTCAGCTTAAGCAAAAATGGGCCGACCTGACCGACGATGATCTCGACAAAATCGCAGGTAAACGCGAACAGCTCGAAGGCACGCTGCAAGAGCGCTATGGCATAGCCAAGGATGCTGTGCGTAAGGACGTCGATGACTGGCTGAAGACCCTTCATTGACTTGATATTGCCGGGCTGTCGTTGCGATTTTCGCGACCCCGACGCGTTTAAGAAAGCCCCTGCCCGGCCCGCAATCGGGCCGGCGCGGGGGCGCTTCTCTAGCGTTCGAGCCCTTGCCGCAACCGAGCGGCATAAGGTCGCTTGGTGGGCGGTGACGGGCTCGAACCGCCGACCCTCTCGGTGTAAACGAGATGCTCTACCAACTGAGCTAACCGCCCGACGAGCCAGATTGGTCCCGTCCCGCGCCGGGATGAGTCGCACAGCCGATTTGCAGCGTCAACGACAGGTTTCCCAGTCAGGAACGAGACGGCCGACTTCAACGCCGCAACTTATCGGAATGGGCCATGCTCATGATTTCGGTTCCAACCGAAATCATGAGCATCTCAGGCCAGGCGCGGACCAAAATTCAACGGCGGTCGATCCGCGAGGCGTCGCTTTCGGTCGCGCCCAGGTCGTCATGGACGAAACGCGCGAACATGCGGCGCTGATTGTCGTCGAGCGAGTCGTAAAACGGCCTCGCCGCATCGGCAATCTTCCGCAGGTCGGCGGATCGCGTCGCCAAGGCGTCCGAGTCGCGCTGCATTGCAAGAATGTCGTCTCGCCGCATGTCTCGCTCGCTTCTCGCGGCGTCTGGGCGATCGGTCCCGTCGCTGGCGGATCGACCGGCGTTAAGCGCCTGCTTGTCCCCGCCTCCATTGGCGCTCTTGGTTGCAATGTCATGAAGCGCAGCCTCGAATTGAGGCCATTGCTTGGCTTGCGCCTCGGTCAGGCGAAGCCTGGCCTTGAACTCGGCGGCCCGGGCGTCGGCGCGGTCGACGATTTGATTGGCCGTGAGCGCGGGCGCCTCGTTCCGATAGCTGCGGCCTTGGGCGAGGTTCGCCGACGGAAGGATCAAAGCGCCCGCGACGCCGATGATCGCAAGGCCTGATGCCACGCGTTTTTGCATTTGCCCAGCTCCCTGATGGACCTCGCTCCTGACGAGGCATTTTCCTCTATTGGTAGGCTAACGCGCGCTTCCCTTGCTGGTTCACGATGAAGCGGCCTCCGCGGAAAAAATCCTGCCTCGACGCAATTATGCCCCGCGCTCATTCGACCAAGGCGTCTCGACGATCGGTTTTTTCATGATGCGCCAACCGACGCGCACCATGAAGGCCGCCCCGAACAGCGGCGTCAGCAAATTGAAGACCGGAAACGCGAGCATCCCCGCCATGAAAAGACCGGCGACGAACAGACGCAACTCGTTATCCCTGCGGAGGCGGCGCACTTCCGCGAAGGGAAGGAAGCGTAGGGCGGCGAGCTCAAAATAGCCGCGTCCGAAAAGATAGGCGTTGGCGCCGAAAAAGGCGACGGCGTTGACGCCGGGGACCAGCAAAAGCGCGAGCGCGACCAAATTGACTAGGAGCGAAACCGCCGCGAATTTCAGCGAGAGCCACGTCGCCTCGCCGAACGGAAGCGCGCGTCCCGGCGTCAGTTTCGGGTTCAGCTCTCTTTCGACTTCCTCCGCGAGTTCGTCGAAGAAAAAGCCTGCGACGAGAAAGGACGCCGGCGTCAGCAGGAAGGCGAGGCCTATAAAAAGGCCTAATCCGCCGAGAAACGAAAGGGCGGTCGACAGCCAGGGATAGGGAAGCGCGACAAACGCGACGATCAATTTCTCGAGGCCGATCCAGACCAGACCGAGCAGCGCCAAGGTCAAGGCTATCGTTTTCAGCAGCACCCGACGAAAGGGCGGCGTCAGGATTTGGCCCGCGGCGGCGAGCGCATCGTCGAACATGGCAGTCCTCGGTTGGAGACGTCCCGAACAGATAGGCGATCACGCTCGAAGCGCAACAACGCCCGCGCAGCGGGCCGGAGGCGATCGCTCTGTCGCTACGCCTCCACGTCGGAAAGGAAGGCGAGACGCTTCACCGATTGGCCCCAGTCGATCGCGTCCACGAATTTGACCTCAATCGCGAAATTATCTCCGGTCACGCCCTGGAGATAGGCTTTGAGCTTCTCGGCCGAGGCATCGGATTTATGAGGCGTGGCGATCTCCAGGACGATCGCATCCAATTCGGTCTGACGAATCCTATATTCTTCGAAAGGAACGACCTCGCTTAGTTCCTGGCCGCGAATATGAAACGGCGTTCTTCGTCCATCCTTATGCTTGAGGCTCATTTTGATGCGCCCGAACAGATTTGTGAGGGTCGCGCCATCATGTCCGCACGCGCACCTCGGTTGAAGATTGCCGAGATCTCCGAGATCGTAACGGATCATAGGCGTGGCGTAGGAGTGAAGATGCGTGACTAAAATTCTACCGCATTCGACTCCGTCGTAATTCACCTTGTCAGGTGAAATCTCGACAATCACATTGCTCGTCGCAACGTGAAAAAAGCCCGGCGCGTGAACGCATTCGGACGCGATGAGGCCAACTTCCTCGCAAGAATAATTTGATCTTACCGATACTCCGACATTGGCGCATTGTTCCTTGACCCAAGCGGGAACAGCTGCGCCGATGGGAATATAGGTATTTAAGCCGAAGTCCCGCAAACACGCGGCGCCCGCATGGTCGAGAAGCATCTCGACAAGATGCGACGCGCAAGTCAGGTAAGACGGGCGAAAGCTCTTAATTTTTAATATGAGCTTATCAAGATCAGGATTTGCATAGTCTATCGATGCGCTCAACCCTGTCTTGAATATGCGTCCCAACTGTCCCGCATATGAATCGGATTGACGAAACACGAAGCCGGGACTGTCGAGCGGAAATTTAGGCTTGCACCTCAATGTATTTAGGCGGATGTCGCGGTCTTCCATGTAATGTTGGGCAAAATAACGGATGTCATTATAAAGCGTATTCGCCTGACTGACGTAGAATTTGGCCGGAACGCCGGTCGAGCCGGAGGTTGCGTGCGCCTGGACGGGCACACCGTCATTTCTCGTCAGCAACGAGCCTTCTTTTTGAAATTGCTCATTTAGATCGCCGCGCGTCATGATCGGCAGGCGCGACAATTTGATTTGCGCCGGCTTTTTTCCATCGAACCGCTCATTCCAGAATTTCGATCGCTTGGCGGCATGGCTCAAGAGATTCGTCAGCTGCGCAGTCTGCCACCTTTCCCGTGCGAGGCCATCGCCGGTCTCGAGTAAAATAACTTCCATTAGAAAAGAAAAGAGGCCTTTCTCTTCGGGACCAAGGATTTGAAACGGCGAAGTCGAGAAAGCTTCTCCCTTGAGAACATATTGAGAAAAGCCAGCCATTCTTAGCCCATCCTATAAATATACGCTGTCAGTGGCCAATCTACGTTTATACGCGCGAGATCGCCCCGCGGGCCAGAGAGAGATTGCCATGCGAGGTCACTCTGTCAATCAGACGGCGTCGGCATGCGCGCGCAGCGACAATGAGCAGCCTCCGCCTGCGTCAAGAAAGCGGCGCGCGGCGAATAGTGAGATGCGCGAGCGTTCGCCGCGCAACCGCTCGGGACCTCATTCTATGGTCTCGAATTTCCGGTCTTCTCGATTGCAACCCTATGGGAGTAGATGATCGCATGGCGAAGTCCGAAGGATGGCGGGCAGTAAAAAAACTCCGAAGGTCCGCGTCTTCGCCGCCGCCCCATATCCGACGCCACGCGCTAGACAGGGATGCAAATTGACCTCCGAGCGCCCTCCGCAATGACGCCCCCCGCCCCCCGCTATCTGCCGGCTGGAGAAAGCGCCCTTGTCGTCGAGTTCGGACAAACCATCGAGCCCGCCATTCATGACGCGGTCATGGCGCTCGACGCGGCGCTCGCGCAAGCGAAGCTCGAAGGCGTGCGCGAGACCGTTCCAACCTATCGCTCGCTCGTGATCCATTTCGATCCGCGCCGAATCACGACGGCGGCGCTGATCGAGGCGGTCCGTCGGGTCGAGATGGAAGCCCCGACGCGGAAGCCGCCGACGCGCTGGCGCATCCCCGCCTGCTATGATGCGCCCCATGCGGAAGACGTGGGCGAGATCGCCGCGATCCTCGGCCTGCCGGAAACGCGGATCGTCGAGTTGCATCTCAGTGCGGTTTATCGCGTCTATATGTATGGCTTTGCGCCGGGCTACACCTTCCTTGGCGGCTTGCCCGAAGCGCTCACGATCCCCAGGAGGGCGACGCCCCGCGCGCCCGCGCCGCCAGGTTCGTTGCTGATCGCTGGAGGACAGGCGCTCATCGCTAGCGTCGCGATGCCGACCGGCTGGTATGGGGTCGGCCGGACGCCGGTCCGGGTCTTCGATCCGCACCGCGAAAGAGTCTTTCTCGCCGACATTGGCGACGAGATCACCTTCGAGCGCGTCGATCGCTCGACATTCGACGCCTTGAGCCGCGCCGCCGAGTCGGGCGAACTCGTTGCGCGCCGCCATGCTGTAGGCGAATAATGTCTGACTTGGCTGAGCCGGCTGTCCAAGATCCCGCAGCGCCGCGCTTGCGCGTGCTGCGCGCTGGCCCCTGCGCGACGATCCAGGACGGCGGCCGCTTCGGCTATTTGCGCTATGGCGTGACGCCGGCGGGACCGATGGACTGGGCGGCCTTTCGAACCGCCAATCTGGCGCTCGACCAGGACGACAACGCCGCTGCGATCGAGATTTCCTATGGCGGGTTCGAGCTTCTTTGCGAAGGCGCGCCGACATGGATCGCTTTCGCGGGAGGCGGCTTTTCCTGGCGGCGCGATCATGCCGCGCTGCCGCCGGCGACGCGCGTTCTGCTGCGGCCGGGCGATCGCCTCTCCGCGCAAGCCGGAAGCTTCGGCGCCTGGACCTATCTCGCCGTCGAGGGTGGGATCGAAACGCCGCCGGCGATGGGAAGCCGCGCCACGCATGTGCGCTCGGCCATGGGCGGCCTCGACGGACGGATGTTGCGGGCAGGAGACTTGCTGCCGGCGCGGCCAACGGCGAAGAGGGATCCCGCCTTTTTCGAGGCGGCGATCGAGGCGCCTTGGCTGGAAAAGAACGGTCGGCCGCTTCGCGTCGTTTTGGGGCCGCAAGACGATTATTTCACGGCGGACGGTCTCGCGGCCTTCTTTTGCAGCGAATATAGGCTGACGCCATCAGCGGACCGCATGGCCTATAGGCTAGACGGGCCAGAAATTCCGCACGCGCGAGGGCATGATATTGTCTCGGATGGGATCGCGCTCGGGGCGATCCAGATCGCCGGCGACCGAAAGCCGCTAATCCTCATGGCGGATCGCCAGCCGACCGGCGGCTATCCGAAGCTCGGTCATGTGATTGGCGCGGATATTGGCCGCCTCGCCCAGATGCGTCCGGGCGAAGCCTGCCGCTTCACCGCCGTGAGCGTCGCCGAGGCGCGCGCGGCGCTTCTCGACGTCGAAGAGGACGTCGCAGAAACGCCCTCTCGCCTTCACATTTTACGTCCGGCGCTGACGTCCGAGACGCTTCTCGGGATCAATTTGATCGACGGCTTCGTCGACGCCCTAAAGGACCCTGGTCCCTATCTCAGCGGATGCGATCAGTGATGGCCGCCATGCCAACCTCCACCGCCTCCATGCCAACCGCCGCCGTGCCAACCTCCACCGCCACCGTGCCAACCGCCGCCATGCCAACCAGGACCCCAGCCGCCTCCATGCCATCCGCGGCCGCGCCAGCCCGGCACGACCCAGCTGTTCCAACCCCAGCCGCCGCCCCACCCATAGCCGTAGCGCCACGGGTAGCCGCACCAGTACCAACCCGGCCCGTTCCAGCCATTGCCATACCAGCAATAGTTATAGCCGCCCCAGAAAAATTGGGTCTTTTCCAGAGGGAGCGCCGCGCTCCCCGTCGCGCCAAGTCCGGCGTTCGGCACTGGGCCAGCCAACGCGCTTTCGCTCAAGCCCGCAGGGCCAGCCATGAGCATGACGGCTGCCGCAATTCTCGCTAATCGACGCATCTGCTCCTCCTCGAGAGGTCCAAAACTCTGACCCTATTCCGAGAATAGGCTCGATCCAGAGAGGTTTGAGCGATTTCGCTTCGACCGACGGAGACGGTTCGATCAGCACGATCGCGCCGACGGAGTGGATCAAATTCGGATCACTCAAAGTCAACGAGGGGGGAACGTGTGCTCGTCGAAAGAGCCAAGCCTCTTTCGACTCATGCGCCTCGGCCTCGCCTTGTCAGTCATGCAACGTCCAACATGAACCGAGGCCGAATAATTCAATTGAGGTCGATCAAACGCGCGGGGACTTTCTCCGCCGCCTCACCCCCGCCCGGCGATCTTGCGGGCGCGCTTGGCGAGGGTGCGCAGCCGCAAGGCGTTGAGCTTAATGAAGCCGGCGGCGTCGCGATGATCATAGGCCGCGGCGCCTTCCTCGAAGGTGACGAGGTCCTGGTCGTAGAGCGAATAAGGGCTTGAGCGGCCGACGACGAAAGCCGAACCTTTGTAAAGCTTCAAGCGCACGCGCCCAGTAACGAACTCCTGGCTGCGGTCGATCAGGGCTTGCAACATGTCGCGCTCCGGCGAGAACCAGAACCCGTTGTAGATCAGCTCGGCATATTTCGGCGTCAGCTCGTCTTTGAGATGCGCAGCGCCACGATCGAGCGTGATCGACTCGATGCCGCGATGGGCGACGTAAAGGATGGTTCCACCGGGCGTTTCATACATGCCGCGCGATTTCATGCCGACAAAACGGTTCTCGACGAGATCGAGCCGCCCGATCCCGTTGGCGCGGCCGAGCTCATTGAGATGGGCGAGCAATGTCGCCGGCGACATGGGCTTGCCGTCGATCGCCACCGGATCGCCCTTCTCGAAATCGATCTCGACGAAGCTCGGCTTGTCCGGCGCGTCCTCGGGATTGACTGTGCGCGAATAGACATAGTCTGGCACTTCGACCGCCGGATCTTCGAGCACCTTTCCTTCAGAGGAGGCGTGGAGGAGATTGGCGTCCACCGAAAAAGGCGCCTCGCCGCGCTTGTCCTTGGCGATCGGGATCTGATGCTGCTCCGCGAAAGCGATGAGCGCCGTCCGCGAGGTCAGGTCCCATTCCCGCCAGGGCGCAATGACCTTGATGTCGGGCTCCAGCGCATAATAGGAGAGCTCGAAGCGCACCTGGTCATTGCCTTTGCCGGTTGCGCCATGGGCCACGGCGTCGGCGCCTGTCTCGCGCGCGATCTCGATCTGCTTCTTGGCGATGAGCGGCCGCGCGATCGAGGTGCCGAGCAGATAAAGCCCCTCATATTGAGCGTTGGCGCGGAACATCGGAAACACATAATCGCGGACGAATTCCTCGCGCAGATCCTCGATGAAGATATTCTCGGGCTTGATGCCGAGCAGCAGCGCCTTGTCGCGGGCCGGGCCGAGCTCCTCGCCCTGCCCGAGGTCGGCGGTGAAGGTCACGACCTCGCAGCCGTAGGCGTTCTGCAGCCATTTGAGGATGATTGACGTGTCGAGCCCCCCCGAATAGGCGAGAACGACCTTTTTGACGTCTGATTTCGGCTGCGGCATTTTTTGGCTCTGGGCGGGGAGAGTGAAGATTGGAGCGCGCGACTATAGTAGGGGCGGCTTCGAGCGCAAGGGCGACCGCATCATCCAAGCTGCTTCGCGAGGAAAGAGGGGGACGATGAGCGACGACGAGATCGATGCGATCCGCGCCTTATTGAACGCCAAGCCGAGGCCCGTGGGCTGGGCTCAGCGGCGCGAACGAATCGACGAAGTCGGCTCCATTTGGCCGGTCGCCAGCGACGTGACGCTCACGCCGGTCGACGTCGACGGCGTTCCCGGCGAATGGTCGATCGCGCCGGGCGGCGATGCCGCGCGCGTCTTGCTCTATTTCCATGGCGGCGGCTATTGCTCAGGCTCGCTCCAGAGCCATCGCCGCTTGGTCACCGAGGCAGGTCGGGCGGCGCAAGCGCGAACGCTGGCCGTGGCCTATCGGCTGGCCCCGGAGCATCCCTTCCCCGCCGCTCTCGACGACGTTTGGGCGGCCTGGCGCTTTCTGCGCAATCAAGGCTTCGCCGCCGAGCGCATCTGCGTCGGCGGCGACAGCGCAGGCGGCGGCCTCGCAGCGTCGCTGATCAATCGGCTGCGCGACGCGGGCGAGGATCTCCCCGCCTGCTCCTGGCTCATCTCGCCCTGGACGGACCTGACGATGTCCGGAGAGACGCTCGCCGCCAAGGATGCGGCTGACCCGCTTATTCACAAGACCTATCTCATGGAATTGGCCGATGCTTATTTACCGGCCGGCATGAGCCGCGCAGACCCGCGGATCTCCCCGCTCTATGCCGATCTCGAAGGCTTTCCGCCGACCCTGATCCAGGTCGGCTCGGCTGAAACCTTGCTCGCGGACTCGACCCGCTTCGCCGCGGCCTTGGGCGGAGCGGACGCGTCTGTAACCCTGGAGATCTGGCCGCACATGATCCACGCTTGGCCCATGTGGAACGCGCATCTGACGGAAGGACGGCAGGCCTTGGCCAAGGCTGGAGCCTTTTTGCGCGCGCTTCTCTGACGCCGGCGCCGGCCGTAGCAGCGTCTCCGCGCGCTTGCCGGGCTGCTGGCGCACTCCTTGCTGATCCCGGTTCAACTTGCCGCGTCTCGTCTCCCGAACAGTCATTGGGGTCCGCGCGCGAAACCGAGAGCAGTCCGAAATGACCAAGATCACCTTCATTGAATTCGACGGTACGCCGCATCAGGTCGAGGCCGAAGACGGCGCGATTCTCATGCGGGTCGGGCAGCAGAATGAGATCCCCACCATTCGCGGCGAGTGCGGCGGAACCTGCAGTTGCGGCTCCTGCCATGTCTATGTCGACGAGGCTTGGCTCGGGCGGCTCAAGCCGCCGCATGAGCTGGAGCAGATGATGATCGATAGCCTCGCCATGACGAAGCAGGACAATAGCCGGCTGACCTGCATGATTCTCGTCGCGCCCGAATTCGATGGGATGGTCCTTCGCCTGCCGAACCCGAACTTGTGACGTGGGAACCGCAGAACATGCTCCAACATATTGATCTGGAGCGAGTTTTATCATCGGCGCGAGGCGCAGGAAGTCGTCTGATAATCTAGACCGAGACCTCCTCCGCGCCTCCAAAACACGCCGCGAGCGCCACGCCCGCCGCCTCCAGCCGCGCGCGCACCGCGCGAGCCATGGCGACGGCGTCGGGACTATCGCCATGAACGCAAATAGACTCGACGCCAACCGGCGCGCGCTTGCCTGAAACGGAGATGACCGCGCCTGCCTCCACCATGGCGAGCACGCGCGCGGCGACTTCCTCGGGCTCGTGCAGCACGGCGCCGGGCTGCGACCGATCGAGCAAAAGCCCCTCGTCCGTATAGGCGCGGTCGGCGTAGATCTCGCGGGCGACGGCGAGCCCTTCCGCTCGCCCTGCGGCCTCGAGCCTCGTTCCGGCGATGGCGAGAAAGCCCAGCCGGGGCTCGACGGCCCGCACCGCGCGAGCGACAGCGCGAGCAACCTCTTCGTCTTCCATGGCGATATTACTCAATGCGCCGTGAGGCTTGACATAGGAAAGGCGATGCCCGGCATAAGCGGCAAGCGCCAGAGCGGCTCCAATCTGATAGGATACGAGCCGCTCGATCTCAGACGTTGAGAAAGGCAGCCTGCGCCGGCCAAAGCCCCAAAGGTCGGGAAACCCAGGATGCGCGCCGATCGCCACGCCTTTCGCCTGCGCTGCGGCGAAAGTCGCGGCCATGATCTCTGGATCGCCGGCATGAAACCCGCAGGCGACGCTCGCGCTCGTCACAATCTCGAGCATGGCTGCGTCATCGCCCATGGCGTAGGCCCCGAAGCCCTCGCCGCAATCGCAGTTCAGATCCACTCTGCGCATGGCGCGCTCATGCCCCTCCGCAGGCGCTCCCGTCACAGGCGCGTGCGCTCATGGGCTTTCTCCATAGCGCCATATTTGCGCTTCCAGTCGGAGGGGTTCAATTGCGCGCGCGCCTCGGCGAAGAACTCCTCTTGCCTATAGCCTTGGGCGTAAAGCAGAGCGGTCAGATCGGCATGGTCGATCCTGGCCTGCGCCGCCTCGGCGACCGCCGGCTTGCCGCGAAAGGCTATTCCGAGCCCCGCCTCGCGCAGCATGGGAATGTCATTGGCGCCATCGCCCACGGCGAGCGTCTCGCTGGGGCCGAGGCCGCGCCCCTCGCGCAGCGCCAGCAACGTTTCGAGCTTCGCCCGCTCGCCGAGGACAGGCTCGGCGAGAAGTCCGCTGAAGCGGCCGTCCTCGCCGAGAAGAAGCTCGTTGGCCTGGACATGGTCGAAGCCCACCTTTTCCGCGACCGGCGCGGCGAAGAGCGTGAAGCCGCCCGAGACCAGCGCCGTATGGGCGCCATGCGCGCGCATAGTTTGCACAAGCACGCGGGCGCCCGGCGTCAAGCTGATCTTCTTGGAGAGCACGCGCGGGATCGTATGCGGATGAAGCCCCTTGAACAGCGCGACCCGCTCCCGCAGCGCCGGCTCGAAAGCGATCTCGCCCCGCATGGCCCGCTCGGTGATCGCCGCGACCTGCGGTTTCTTGCCGATCTCGGCGGCGAGCTCGTCGACGCATTCCTGGCGGATGATGGTCGAATCCATATCGGCGAGCAGAAGCTTCTTCCGCCGGCCTTCAACCGGCTGCAGGATGACGTCGAGCGCGGCGGGGCCGAGCGCGGCGCGGACCGCCGTCCAAAGGGCGCGCAGATCGGCGGGCTCGTCGGGCGTGAAAGGAATGTCGGCGGCGACGCCCTTGCCGAGCCATTGCGCCTCGCCCGCGTGTGGCAAAACCTCGGCCGCGCGCCGAATGAAATCCTCGGTCAGGCTCGGAAAGCCCGGATCGCTGACGAGCGTCACGACATAAGTCATAGATGGTCCCGCACTGGATTCGCATCGACGGCTCGAAGGAAGCCGGAGCGCCTATTTCAACGCAGGCGGTCGCTGGCAGCAAGCCTATAGTTCCGGCGCTTCGACGAGAGCCCCGCCATTCGGGGCGTCGTCAACCCTTCTGCTGCTTCAGATGCTGGTCGATCAGCATATTCGCAATCGACATGCGGCGCGCGGCGCGCATGCGCTGCGTCGGCCCGAACTGGTCGGGATGGTTCTTCTTGGCAAATTCGCGACGGAGCTGCCTAAGGTCGATTTCCGCCAGACCGGCGCGCAAGCCGAGCTCCTCGGCGATCGCGTCATCCTCGCTCAGCGGCGCCTCGACCTTAGGCGGCTCCCGAATGCGCCGCCCATCCGCGGCGACCGCCTCGCGCCGCTCCTCGGCGTTGGCGGCCTCTTCGGCATAGGCCGCCGCCGTTTCCGACAAATTGCCAGTGCGCCGGAACGGCCATTGCCAGGCGAAACCGCCGAGGAGACCGCGCAGCCGATGGACCGCACGCGCGGCGCGTTCCGGATCGGCCGTCGACGGTGCATCATCTTCTTGGTCTACGCGGGGCTCGGCCGCCGCCTTCGCCGGCTTGGCGGCCGCATCGCGACCGAGAGAGGAGAGAAGCGCCTCGAAATCGGCCTCCTGCTTTTGCTTCCTTCGGTTCATGGCGACAAAGATCCCTCCGCCAACATCCCCGCCTGCACGGCCCCCAAGAGACCGCGCCGGCCTAGATCGTCGGACGCGATAATGCGTTAGGGCGCTTGACCCTGCGTTAAGCCGATCACGTCAAGTTGAGAGGAAGGGCTTTCGCCGAAGAAATCTCATGTCGAGCGATTCCGGCCGAGCCAAAGCCGGCGAGACGCCGCGCGCCGTCGTCCGAACATCACTTTTTTGCGACGTAAAATGACCAAAGGGTAACTTGAAACTCCTTTGGCAGAGATCTCAACTGGCGGCGTCGCGCAGCCAGGGAGAAACCCATGAAATCGCGTCTACCCATCGTTTTGATCTTGACCGCGCTCGCGGGCGGGGCCGCCGTCGCCGTCGAGAGCGCCGGCGCGCAGCAACCGCCGCCCCCGCCCCCGCCTCTGGGCGCTCCAGTTCCACCGCCCGGCCCAGAACGGCACGCGCCGCCCCATTGGGCGTTTTCGCCCGTCGATCTGGCGGCCTTCGCCGACGCCCACATCGCCGCGCTCCACGCCGGCTTGAAACTCACGCCGGAGCAGGAAAAGCTGTGGCCGCCGGTGGAAGCGGCGCTGCGCGCAGGCGCCAAAGGCGCTCTAGAACGGCATGAGAAGATCCGCAAAGAGGCTCATACGGACGATATCATCGCCTTCTTGCGGCGACTTAGCGAAGGCGCGACAGCCCGCGGCGAAACGCTCAAGGCAGTCGCCGACGCCGCCGCCCCCCTCTACGCGACCTTGACGGAAGAGCAGAAGCATCGGCTTCCCTTCCTCCTGCATCCCCCGCATTTGTTCGGGCCCCAATTCGGCCCGCATGAGGGGCCGCGCGGAGGACATGGCGGCGCGGACGAGATCGGCGGATTCGGACCTCTCGGACCGCCTCACGATTTCGGCCCGCATCATCCCGACGAAGACGAGGATTAAGGCTCGAGCGGCAAGTCTTTCGCGACCTGCGCAACACTCTGGAGGCGAACCGTCTTGCTATGCAAAGGCGGTTCGCCTTGATTGATTGGCTGCGTCGACGCCGACGGCTCAGATCGTCATCGGGAACACAGGGGCCGCGTCACCGCTCCGCCTGGAGCGGAACGATCATGCGCAGCCGAAATCCTTCGGGAGCGTAAGTGGTCGTCACATCAGCGCGGATCTGCTGGGACAGAACGCGGTTGAGCAGCATCGAGCCGAACCCTTCCCGGGTCGGTGGAGCGATGACCGGACCGTCTTTTTCATTCCACTCGCAGAGGAGCGCGGGCCCGCGCTCGCCGTCGACCAAGGTCCAATAGACCTCGATTCTTCCTTCCTCCTTGGACAAGGCCCCATGCTTGGCGGCGTTGGTCGTAAGCTCATGCACCGCCATGCCGAGCGGCACCGCGATTTGCGACGGCAGGTCGACGGATGGACCGATGAGGCGAATCCTCAAACCCTGGTCGTCGGCATAGGGACTGAGTTCCTGGTGCAGCAAGTGCAAGAAGGAGACGGATTGCTCGGGCTCGTCCGTCATTACCGCATGGGTCTTTGCGAGAGAAGCGATGCGGCCGGCGAACGCCTCTTGGAATTCCTCGATGGTCGCCGAACTTTTCGCGGTCGTGTTCATCACCCCCTGCACCGTCGCGAGCGTATTCCTGACCCGATGGTGCAGCTCGCGGATTAGAAGCGCTTGGCGCTGCTCCGACCTGACGTGATCCGTCACGTCATTGCCCTCGACAAAAATTCCACAGACCTCACCGTCGTCGCCGAGCACGGGCTGGCAAACAAAATCGATGAAATATTCCGCGATCTCACGACCTGGCTTGCTCTGCAAGAGGACGCGCATCTTCCGCCCTACAAAGGCCTTCCCACTCCGAAAAACCTCGTCAAAAACGCCGATATATTCCTGGCTCGCGATTTCCGGCAAGGCTTCGCGCACGGGCTTTCCGATGAGGTCGCGTTGACCAACAAACTCGCGAAAGGCGAGATTAGCCATGTCGAAGACATGGTCGCAGCCTTGCAGAACGAACATGAAATTTGGCGCCTCCATGAAGAGGCGGTTCAAATGATGAGTGGTGGCTAGAAGGGTTTCGTTGAGGACCTGAACCATCCCGAATCGATTGTAAGCCTCCTCGCCGACGGGAGTCTCGGTCTGCGACATTCCGACCCAATCGACTGTGCGACCGAGCTGCGAAATGTCCTGAGCGCTTTGCAGCACAAAGGCGACGTCGCCGTCGGCGCCCAGGATCGGCACATGGGTGCAGCTCCATGAACGCTGCTCAAGGCCATCGTCCCCCATCAATGGATAGGAGAACATGGGCAGAACGTCGACAACGCCCTGATCGCGGACGCGTTCGAACGATTCTTGGACCAATCGGCGGCTCTCGTCTCCGGCCGGAAAAGCCTTGAAGACATTCGCGCCGATCAGACTGTCGCGCGTTCGCTTGGTCACATCGAGATAAGCCTGATTCGTGGCGACGATCTCGAATTTGGCGTTCATCACCATGAAAGGCGAAGGAAGGCTGTTGAATACGGCTTCGAAGTCCAATTTCGCATCCAAAGTCACGGCGCGGCGCGCCGCGCGAGGTTCATTCCAAAGGCAAAGCTCACGGCCCAGCTCCCCATGAGTCGACGAAATCAGGACGAAGACTCCAACGCCTCCGCCTTGAGCGCGGTCTAATCGGACACAGTCGACCACTCGACAAGAACGCACCCAAATCAAGAAGTTAGAGCATGTTCAGAAAGTCGCCCTTGTCTGAACATCCTCCAGCGAAGACTTGACTGCGACGCCGCCCGGCCCGGGACAAAAGCAGGTCTCGGCGAAAATGGCGAGCGCATTTCAATATTTACAAAGACTTCTCGGAAATAGGCGCCTCCCCTAAAAGCGCGAGCCCGGCCGGACTCGCCAACCCAGGCGGCAGGTTCCGCATCGGCGAAACGAGCTTGAAAGCGCATTGGTTGCAGGCGCATTTGTCGCTGCGCGGGGCGTCGCGCGACGGCCCCGATCGCGGAGCGTCCGTCCGTCCTGTCGATAGCGTTCACGGCCGCACCGGCCTATGCTGGCGGCATCGCTCCTTGCGCCCGAAGATCGCTCCGCCCATGACGCTCGTTCACCGACCGGTCCAGACAGGGGACCATGTCTTCCTTGTCGACGGATCTTCCTTTGTTTTCCGCGCCTATTTCCAGTCGATCCGGCAGGATGCCAAATATAATTACCGCTCCGATCGCCTTCCAACGGGCGCGGTGCGGCTCTTCTGCACGAAGCTCTTCCAATTTGTGCGCGAGGGCGCGGCGGGGATCACGCCGACTCATCTCGCGATCATTTTCGATAAGTCGGAAAACTCGTTTCGCAAGGAACTCTACCCTCCGTATAAGGCCAATCGATCGGAGCCGCCGGAAGATTTGATTCCGCAATTTCCTTTGATGCGCGCTTCGGTCCGCGCCTTCGGGCTGACGCCCATCGAGCAGGATCGTTTCGAGGCCGATGACCTAATCGCGACCTATGCGCGCGAAGCGCAGGCGCGGGGCGCGGACGTGCTCATCATCTCCGCCGACAAGGATCTGATGCAGCTCATCGGGCCGAGAGTCGCCATGTACGACCCCGCCTCTGGCGAGGCCGGGGCCAAGGGCGCGAGGGAGGAGCGCAAGATCGGGCTGGAGGAGGTCCAGGCCTATTTCGGAGTCGCGCCCGAAAAAGTCGTCGACGTTCAGGCGCTCGCCGGCGATTCGACTGACAATGTTCCGGGCGCCCGCGGCATCGGCCTCAAGACCGCCGCGCAGCTCATCAATGAATATGGCGACCTCGACGCGCTCCTCGCGCGCGCAGGGGAGATCAAGCAGCCGAAGCGCCGCGAGACGCTGACGGACCCGCAAAGCGTCGCGCTGATCAGGACGTCGCAGCAACTCGTTTCGCTCGTCCGCGACGTTCCTTTGGAAGTTCCGCTCGACGAGCTGGGCCTGCGCACGCCGGACGGCAAGACGCTCGTCTCCTTCTTCAAGGCGATGGAATTCACGACCATCACCAAGCGCGCCGCCGAAGCTTATAAAATCGACCCTGCTTCGGTCGATCCAGACCCGAACTTCACCGGCGCGGCCGGATGGCGCGGGCGCAATGGCGAGACCCTGCCCTCAGACGCCGCCGGCGTTCAGCCGGACCCGGCCGAGGTCGGCGAGGCGGCCTCGGCGGACGCCGCGCCGGCGCCCAAAAGAAACGCCCGCTACGGCGCCCCTGCCCCGGCGGCGGCCATCGCCACCGGACCCGGCGAACTCGCCGCGGCGCGCGCCGCTTCCGCGCGGACCGAGCCATTCGACGTCAAAGCCTATGAGACCATTGCGGACCTCGCCGGGATCGACGCTTGCGTGAGCGCCGCCCGCGAAGCCGGCTATATCGCCGTCGATACGGAGACAAGTTCGCTCGACCCAATGCAGGCCGAGCTTGTCGGCCTCTCCCTCTGCGCATCGCCGGGCCGCGCCTTCTACATTCCGGTCGGCCATCGCGGCGAGGGCGGCGGCGATCTGTTCGGCGGCGGCGATCGTCTTCCTGGCCAATTGCGCGAAGAAGAGGTTCTCGCGCGGCTGAAGCCGCTTCTCGAGGACGAAAGCGTCCTCAAGATCGCGCAAAATATGAAATTCGATTGGTTGGTTCTTCGGCAACGCGGAATCGAGCTGCGCCCGGTCGAGGACACGATGCTGCTCTCCTATGTGCTCGACGCAGGCCGCAGCGATCACGGCATGGACGTGCTCAGCGAAAAGCATTTAGGACATAAGCCGATTCAATTCGGCGCGGTCGCGGGCTCCGGCCGCAGCTTCATCGGATTCGCCCGCGTCGCCATCGACAAGGCGACCGAATATTCCGCCGAGGACGCCGACGTCGCCTTACGGATTTGGCGGGTGTTGAAGCCGCGCCTCGCGGCGGAGCGCATGACCACGGTCTACGAAACGCTCGAGCGGCCGATGATCGAGGTTTTGGCGCGTATGGAGCGGCGCGGCGTATCGATAGATCGAACCATCCTCTCCAGGCTTTCGGGCGAATTCGCGCAAGAGATGGCTCGGCTCGAAGCCGTCATTTACGAGCTCGCCGGCGAAAGCTTCAATCTCGGCTCGCCGAAGCAGCTTGGCGACATCCTGTTCGGCAAAATGGGCCTCGCGGGCGCGAAAAAGACCGCGACGGGGGCTTGGTCGACGGCGGCCGGGGTGCTCGACGACCTCGCCGCCGAGGGCAATGAGCTCGCGGCGCGGATCCTCGAGTGGCGCCAACTTGCCAAGCTCAAATCGACCTATACGGACGCGTTGCCGGGCTTCGTCAATCCAGCAACGGGTCGCGTGCACACATCCTACGCCCTCGCGGCGACGACGACGGGCCGGCTCTCGTCTTCAGAGCCGAATTTGCAGAATATTCCAGTGCGGAACGAGGCTGGACGCAAGATCCGCCGCGCCTTTGTGGCTGCCGAGGGCCATAAGCTCATTTCGGCGGATTATTCGCAGATCGAATTGCGCCTGCTCGCCCATATCGCCGACATACCGCAGCTGAAGGCGGCCTTCGCGGAAGGGCTCGACATTCACGCGATGACCGCCTCCGAAATGTTCGGCGTGCCAATAGACGGCATGCCGTCCGACATTCGCCGTCGGGCCAAGGCGATCAATTTTGGCATCATCTACGGCATTTCCGCCTTCGGCCTCGCCAATCAGCTCGGGATCTCGCGGGAAGAGGCGGGGGCCTATATCAAGCGCTATTTCGAGCGCTTCCCCGGCATTCGCACTTATATGGATGCGACGAAAAAGACCGCGCGGGAGCAAGGCTATGTGACCACGATTTTTGGCCGCAAATGCCATTATCCGCGCATCGCTTCATCAAACCCCTCCGAGCGCGCTTTCAATGAGCGCGCCGCGATCAACGCGCCGATTCAAGGCTCCGCCGCGGACATCATCCGTCGCGCGATGGTTCGCATGGACGCGGCCCTAGCCAAAGCCAAGCTTTCTGCGCAAATGCTGCTGCAGGTCCATGATGAGCTGGTCTTCGAGGCGCCGGACGCCGAGATCGAGGCGACCATCGCGCTTGTCCGCAAGGTGATGGCGGAGGCGCCGCATCCGAGCGTCGAACTCTCAGCGCCGCTTCAGGTCGACGCCAAGGCGGCGCAGAACTGGGACGAGGCGCATTAGGCGCGCACGCCCCGGAACGCGCTCCTCCGCAGGCTCCCATCGTCGCCGCGCAGCGCCAGGCGCAAAGTTGCAGAGACTTTCCAGAAGCCAATTACAACTTGACAAAGCTCGGCGGTGCTCAAATCAAGGCTTCGGAGCCACATAAACGACGCTCCGGGACACTGCTCGGCGGCGCTCGAAAGACGTGGCGCCGCAACAGGATAAAAATCGATCAAAAGAATTTTATCGTACAAATTTCCCGCAAATCTATAAGTGACCTGCACGAACCGCCGGCAATTTGCGGCAATGATCCAAAGGGAGGAAAGACGTGAAGATATTTCAAACAATGGGAGCCGCTTGCCTTGCGACCGGCCTGCTCGTCGCGCAAGCGCATGCGCATGGCGGCGTCAGCTCGGCGGAAAACAAATGCGTCATGAAGATCGGCCCCTATCAATTGGCCTTTACCGGATATCAGCCCGATAATTCGATCGAGAAATTCTGCGACGACATTCCCCAGACCGGCCGCACGGTGATCGTGCTCGACGTGGAGCAAGGCTCGGCGGGATCAGGCAACGCAGACGTCGCCAACAGCAACGACCTCCGCGACATGAAGATCGATCTGCGCATCCTCAAAAATGTCGGTCAGGCCAGCGACGACGTCGATCAGGAAAAGAACACGCTTATCTACCGCACGCCGCAGAAATATCCCACGGGGACAATTCAGTGGAACTACAATTTCGGCGAGCCGGGGAATTTCATCGGCATCGTGACCGCCACTAACGATCATGGCCAGGTTTTTGTCTCCCGCTTCCCCTTCGCGGTCGGAGAAGGACAGAACAAAGTGTATATCGGCGTCGGCGTCGGCGCTGTTCTGTTGGCGGGCGCCGCCGCGGCTTTCCTCTATCACCGGAGCAAACAGAAGGCGGCCTAAAGCATTCCGATCCGTTGAATTGATCTGATCGGACCGTCCGTCAAAAGCCCTCAGAATGGGCGCTCGCCTCGTCCTTCGAGAGGCCGTTTCAAAAATGGCTCCTCAGGACGAGGCGATGTGACTCTTCGGCTTCCACGTCACGCCGGATAAAAAGCCCCGCCGTTCGCAGCGAGCGCGCGCAACGACGCGCCGGGGCGATAGATGGCGCCGAAACTCTCCCATGCTTTCGCGCGCGCCGCGACATTCGCAAGCCCAAGATAATCGGCATAGGCGAGCGCGCCGCCGAGATAGCGCGGCAGGCCGAGGCCGAGGATCAGGCACATGTCCGCCTCTCCCGGCGCGGCGACGACGCCATCCTCCACGCATCGCGCTGCCTCGAAGATCAAGGGCAGCATCATGCGCTCGACGATCTCGGCCTCGCCGATGTCGCGTTTCCCATTCGGCTGAGCTTCGGCGAGCAAGCGCTCGGTCTCGGGATCGGGCTCCTTCCGCGGCCGGCCTTTGGAATCGCGCGAATATGTGTAGAAGCCGCGGCCGTTCTTCTGGCCGAGTCGCTTTTCGCGCAATAAAACGTCGATCGCGCTGGAGGCCGGCGCTTGCATGCGGTCGGGAAAGCCGGCCGATACGATCTCAACGACATGATGCGAAATGTCCATTCCGATCACATCGATGAGATAGGCCGGCCCCATCGGCCAGCCGAAGCCTTCCATGGCCCTGTCTATGGCGGCGAAATCCGCGCCGTCGCGGACGAGCTGCAAGAAAGCGATGAGATAGGGCGTCAGCGCGCGATTGACGACGAAGCCCGGACAGTCCTGCACGACGATGGGCGTCTTGCCCATGGCGCTCGCATAGCCGACGATAGTCGCGATCGCCTGCTCCGATGTCTTGGGACCGCGCACGACCTCGACCAGCGCCATGCGCGGGACGGGATTGAAGAAATGCATCCCGATGAAATTCTCGGGGCGGTTCAGACTTTCCGCGAGATCGCCGATGCGCAAGGAGGACGTGTTCGAGGATATCACCGCCTGCGCGCCGACCAAGGCCTCGATGTCGCGCAGCACGGTCTTCTTGACCGAGAGAATTTCGACCACGGCCTCGATGACGACGTTCACCTGGTCAAAGCCCTCATAGGCGAGGGTCGGCGTGATGGAGGCGAGGACCGCATCCGCCTTGTCCTGCGCGAGCCTGCCTTGCTCGACCTGTCTGGCGAGAAGCTTACGCGCCTCCGCCATGCCGAGATCGAGGGCGGATTCGGCGATGTCCTTCATGATGATCGGCACGCCGCGCAGGGCGCTTTGATAGGCGATGCCGCCGCCCATCACGCCGGCGCCGACCGCCGCCGCCTTGCGCACCGGCAAGGCCGTCTTCGCGTAAGATTTCGCGGTTTTCTTCAGCGCCTGCTCGTTGATGAAAATCCTGACCAGCGAGACCGCGGCCTGGGTCTTCGCCGCCTCGCCGAAAGCCTCGGCCTCGAGCGCAAGTGCCGCGTCGCGATCGAGGCCAGCGGCCTCTTCCAAAAGCTCAACCGCCAGATGCGCAGCCGGGAGATGCGGCAAGGCGTTCGCCGCGTGGGACTTGGCCGTGGCCAGAAGCTCGGCCGCCTCAGTCTTCGAATGCCCCAGCGGGCTCTTGAGACCGAGCCGACGCCGGCGCCAATCGGCCTCGCCCGAGACCGCCTGCCCGAGCTTGGCGAGCGCGATCGGACGCAAAATATCCGGGGTCGCCATGGCGTCGACAGCCTCGAGCCGCAACGCCGTCTCGGCCGTCTGCTGCGCGCCGGAAATGATCCAGTCCGCGCCGGCGCCGAGGCCGATGAGGCGCGGCAGGCGGGCGGTGCCTCCATAGCCTGGGAAAATGCCAAGGTGGATCTCGGGAACGCCAATCTTGGCCGCCGTGGACATCACGCGATAATCGGCCGCGAGCGCAAGTTCGAATCCGCCGCCGAGCGCAAAGCCATTGATCTCGGCGACCGTCGGAAAGGGCAGTTCGCCGAGCGCCGTGAGGATCGCGCTATTTTGCGCGACAAAGGCCGAGATCGCCTCTCGCGTCTCCTTGAATAGAGCCGTGAACTCGAAAATATCCGCGCCGACGATGAATGCATCCTTGCCGCTGGTGATCAGCGCGCCCTTGATCCCCGGCGCGGCGGCGAGAATATCGATCGCGCGGCGCAATTCATCAAAGGCCAGCTTATCGAGCTTATTGACCGGCTCGTCGCCGCGCGCGAAGCGCAGCTCGACGAGGCCGTCGCCGAGTTCCTCGATCTTGATCGTTTGGCCGTCAAAAAGCATGTCTCACCTTGCGCGTTGGATGTCGCCGAAGCAGGCCCGACGCCGAACCCGGATTGAATTCGGCCTGATCGATCGATTGACCCACCTTCCGTGATAGAACACGAAATTGAAGATTAGACTTCATCGCCGCCAAAAGCAGCGGCGACGAGCGCGCGCGCATAGGCGTCGCGCGGGGCCTCCAAGATTTGACGCGCCTCGCCCTGCTCGACAATCCGGCCGTCCTTCATCACCGCGATTTCATCGGCCAAGGCGCGCAGGACGGCAAGATCATGGCTGATGAAAATGTAAGCCAGGCCATGGGCGTCCTGCAAATTCCGCAGCAAGGCGAGAATCTCGATCTGCACGCTCCGATCGAGGGCCGAGGTCGGCTCGTCGAGCACGACAAGACGCGGCTTCAAGATCATCGCCCGCGCTATGGCCACCCGCTGCCTTTGCCCTCCGGAAAGCTCATGCGGAAAGCGGCGGCGCAAGTCCGGGTCAAGCGAGACCTCCTCCAAGGCGCGTGCGGCCCGCCTATCGCGTTCTTCCTGCGTCAGCGCGGGCTCATGCACGCGCAAGCCCTCGCTGACGACGTCGCCGATGCGCATGCGCGGCGAGAGAGACCCATAAGGGTCCTGAAAAACGAGCTGCATAAATCGGCGAAGCGGCCGCATCTCGGCCCGATCGAGGGCCGTCAGATTGCGGCCCTCGAAGATAATCGCACCCTGCGCCGGGATGAGCTTCAAGAGCGCGCGGCCGAGCGTCGATTTGCCGGAGCCGGACTCCCCTGCGATCCCAAGCGTGCGGCCTTTTCTCAATGTGAGGCTGACGCCGTCGACCGCCTTGATCTCCAGCTTGCCGGCGAGCCAGCCCCCGCGCAGCCGATAGGCCATGCTTATGTCTCGCGCGGAGAGAACGATCGGAGCGTCGCCGACTGGGCGAGCCTGGCGCGGCTCGGGGACCGCGGCGAGCAGCAGCCGCGTATATTCCTGTTTCGGCGCGGAGAGAATTTCGGCGGCGGGGCCGCTCTCGACGATCTCGCCGTTCCTCATCACTTGGACGCTATCGGCAAAACGGCGCACAAGGCTGAGATCATGGCTGATGAAGATCAGCGCCATGCCGAGGCGTCGCTTCAAATCCATGAGAAGCTCGAGGATGCGCGCCGCGACGGTGACGTCGAGGGCGGTTGTCGGCTCGTCGGCGATGAGCAGATCCGGGCCGCAGGAGATCGCCATGGCGATCGCGACGCGCTGGCGCTGGCCGCCGGATAATTCATGCGGATAGGCGCGCAGGCGCCGCGCGGGCTCGGGAATTCCGACGAGATCGAGAAGCTCTTCCGCGCGCTTCGCCGCGGCGGACTGCGAGAGGCCCATGCGAAGGCGCAGGATCGCGCCGATCTGGGCCCCGACTGAGAACAAAGGATCGAGCGCCGACATCGGCTCCTGGAAGATGAAAGCGATGCGGCGGCCACGGATCGCATCGAGCCGCCTTGCGGAGAGCGCCAGCAAATCCTCGCCCTCGAAGACAATCGCGCCTGATGGGGTTGCCTGCGCGGGAAGCAGCCTCAAGATCGCGAGCGCCGTCTGGGTCTTGCCCGAGCCCGACTCGCCGACGACCGCGGCGACCTCGCCGCGTTGGACCGTGAAGCTCACGTCCTTGACGACGCTGCTCGGCCCGTAGGCCACGCTCAGATTGCGAAATGAAAGGTGCGGTTCAGTCGGCATGGCGCTCAATGGCTCGGCAGGCCGAAGGCGGCGCGCCAGCCATTGCCGAGGTTTTGCAAAGCGCCGAGCGTGGCGCCGAGAAAGATCGCCGGGAAAATGAGGAGATGGACCGCGCTTTGGATGTTGCGCGCGCCGTCGGCGATCAGAACGCCCCAGCTCGTCAAGGGCTCCTGCACGCCGAGCCCGAGAAAGGACACGAAGCTCTCGAGCAGGATCACGCGCGGGACGAGCAGCGTCAGATAGGCGATGATCGGCCCCGCCGCGTTCGGAACGACATGACGCCAAAGGATCGCCGGCGCCGTGGCGCCCAGCGCCTCGGCCGCCGCCACATAGTCCCTTCGCTTGATGGAGAGCGTCTGGCCGCGCACGATCCGCGCCATGTCGAGCCATTCGACCGCGCCGATCGCCAAGAAGATCAGCGCGAAATGACGGCCGAAGACCATGACGAGCACGATGAGGAGGAAAATGAAAGGAAGCGCATAGACGATCTCGACCAGACGCATCATCAGCGCATCCGTCCGCCCGCCTGCATAGCCCGCAATCGCGCCATAGGTCACGCCGATGACAAGTGCCACGAAAGACGCGAGCAGGCCGACCGAGAGCGAGACCCGCCCGGCGACGAGCACGCGGGTCAGAAGATCGCGTCCATTGGCGTCTGTGCCGAATAGGAAGACAGCGCTCTTGATGGGCGTCTCGATCAACAAGCGGCGGCCGGCGTCCTCGCGCCCGACGACGCGGGGCCGCGAAAAAACGTCGGAGCGTTCAAAGGCGCGCAACGCGCGGAGGTCGATCGGCTGCACAGCGACGAGCGTCGCCGAGAAGACCCCGCCGTTGCGGAAACGGCTCTCGATTGCAACATTCATGCGTTTGGCGATCTCCTCGATCGCCTGATCGATCTCCGTCGCGCTCGGATGCGGCGCGAGCGACGGCGCGACCAGAACATAGTCGCGATAGACGCGGTCATAGGGATGCGGCGAAGCGAGCGGGCCAAAAAGACAGAGCAGCGAGACGAGGACCAGAAGGGCGAGGCTCGCCCGCACTGATCGGGTTCCCGCAGCCCTCAACGAGAGGAACAGGCGCGAGGGAGCCGGCTTGATCGGCGGCTCGGCCCTATTCATCGCGCACGCGCGGATCGAGCCAAGCGTAGCCGATATCGACCATCAGATTGAAGAAGACGACGAGCGCCGCGACGATCACCACCGTGCCCATGACGAGCGTGTAATCGCGCCCGAGGGCGCCGTCGACGAAATATCGGCCCATGCCGGGAATGCCGAAAATGGTCTCGACGACCACAGAGCCGGTCAGCACATTGGCCGCCGCGAGGCCGAGGTAGGAAAGGGCCGGCAGAACAGCGGCGCGTAGCGCATGCGCCTGAATATGCCAAGCGGGAAGCCCAAAAGCCCGCAGCGTGCGAATATGCGGCAGGGCGAGAGCGTCCCTCAATCCTTCCTGCATGAGCCGCGCGACGATGGCGATCTGCGGCAGGGCGAGCGTGAACACCGGCAGGATCTGATTTCTCCAGGCGCCGCCCTCCCATCCGCCGACCGGCAAGACATGAAGCGTCAGGCCGAAACCGAGTTGCAAGAGAGGGGCGACGACGAAGGCCGGCAAGACGACGCCAAAAAAGGCGGCGCCATCGACCAAGCGCGCGCCCAAGCCCGTCTCGCGCCCAGCGCCCGCAAGTCCCAGAGCGACGCCTATAAGAAGCGCCGCGAGCAGCGCTTCGGCGCCGAGCGCGGCCGAAACCGGAAGAGCCTTGGCGAAAAGCTCGTTGACGGAAAAATCACGCCAATGGAGGCTCGGGCCGAAGTCGCCCTCAATCAGGCTTACGAGATATAGCCAAAACTGCTCCGCGAGCGGGCGATCGAGCCGATAGATGCGGCGCAGATTTTGCGCGACGTCGGGATCGAGCGCGCGTTCGGCGTCGAAGGGTCCGCCGGGCGCGAGGCGCAGCAGAAAAAACGCGGCGGCGACGATGAGGAAGAGCGTCGGGACCGCGCCAATGAGGCGCGCGACGATCAGCCGAAGCATGGATTCAGTCTTTTCCTAAAGTCATCTTTGGACTCGATGGCGAGCGAATGTCGCTGGTTTAGTTTTTCTGACAAGCGAAAAGCTCGCCGCAGGCTCGCTTGCCGGGCGGGGACCGGCGGTCTACTAGCTTGGCCACACATCAAGAAGAACGAACCGGGCGCGACAGAATGGACGACGAGAAATGGCTGGAGAGGCGCTATTATGGCGGCGACCTTCCGGCCGAGGCCGAGCGGGCGCTTCATGCGATCGGACTATGCTGGGACGATGAACGCGCCTCCGAGGAGCATATCAAGACCGCGTTGAAAATCGCGCCGGACCATCTCGCGGTGCGCTACGGGGCCTATAAATTCTATTATTACCGCCGGCGCCTCAGCGAAGCCCTACCGCATGTCGAAGCCTGGCTCGCCGACGCGATCAAACGCAATCATTTTCCCGAGGATTGGCGCGCGGTCACTTCCGCTCACGCGGATTTCACCCATTTCGACGGCGAGCCCCGCGCCTTCCTATTCGCCCTGCGCGCCATGGGCTGGCTGCTCGCCCGCCTCGGCCGCATCGAGGATGGCCGCGAAGCTCTAGCCAAGGTCGCGGCGCTGGACCCTGGCGACCACATGCGCGCTCGGGGCCTGATGTCTCTCCTAGAGCAACCGCCGGACGAGGATTGACGATATTCACCCCTTGGTGAAGAGGCAGCGGGCTTGAGCCATGTCAAGGTCGGCCGACGCGCCGGCGCATAGCCTCCGCACGGCGCGGAGCGAGACGTCTCGCTCCGCGTGCGCGAGACTTGCTGTCGTCAAAGCTGGAGCATTCATGATGCAAGCGAACGCAACGCGTCCGGCCTCGAGCGTAGTTGTCTGGGATCTCCTCGTGCGCTTCGGCCATTGGGGGCTCGTCGCCGCTTTCGCCGTGGCCTATCTCAGCGCCGAGGGTGAGGAAAACGGCCCCGACGCCCTTCACGTATGGTCCGGCTATGTCGTCGGGACCCTTGTTCTCATGCGCGTCATTTGGGGATTCATAGGGTCCAAACACGCCCGTTTCGGCGATTTCGTCCGCCCGATCGGGGATTGCATGCGTTATCTGGCGGATCTCGGGCGCGGCCGCGCGAGACGCTATATCGGCCATAGTCCAGCCGGAGGGCTGATGGTCCTCACCTTGCTGGCCGCGCTCACAGGGACGGTCGTCACCGGAGTCATAACCTACGGCGAGCTCGGCAAGGGGCCTCTCGCGAGCCTCGCGCAATCCGTTTCACCGCAAGGCGCCGGCGCGGACAAAGAAAAGGAAAGCGCCGTCGGCGAGATTCACGAGGTCCTCGCCAACGTCACCTTGGCGCTCATCGGCTTGCATGTCCTCGGGGTCATCGCGGCCAGCGTCATCCATCGAGAGAGCCTTGTCGCCGCCATGATCACGGGCAGGAAGCGCGCCGAGGGCTGAAGCGCCTCGCCGCAAAGAGAGCGGCCCAAGACGGCCGCCCTCTTCCAATGAGCAGCGGATCAATTGAGAATCTGCGTGACCTTATGGGTCTTCGCCTCGACGAGGACGGTATGGTCGTTGACGACAGTGTAGCGAACATCGGCCTTGCCGCCAATCTCGGCCGGGAGCGAGTAGAGCTCGACATTGCCCGGCAGGATCGCCCCCACCGCCAATTTTTCGCTCACCTTCGTCGAAGGGCGCTTTTCCTTGCTGACATATTGCTGCATCTTGACGCTTTGCTCAGCGCTGAGGACTGCTCCTTTGGGGGCCGTCTCAGAAGCCGCCGCCGTCTCGCCCGCCGCGCCTTGGGCCTTCGCCGTAGGCTCGGCAAAGGCCGCCAGAGGCAGGGCGAGAAGAGCGAAAAGGGCGCCGCAAGAAGCAATTTTCTTCGTCATGATCGTTCTCCAACTGGCAGGCGTGCTCGCCTGCTGATGCGTAATTTCCGCTCTCTCAGCTGAAGCGCGCATGAAGCCGGCGTTCATGCGCCATTAAAGCTCAGGCCGCGCCTGCGCGCTGTTTTGGCGGGCGCCAGGGTTCGCTTCGGTGGCCTTCCGCCATCGGCCGCTTCGTGCTAGAGGGCCTCCTCCCTTTTCTCGGGGCTATCCGCCGTCCCGTCCGGGCCGCGCTCGGCCCAACCCTTCCTCGCCACAGGGCATCGACAGCAAAATCTCATGCCGACACGCATCGATCGCCGTTTTGAAGACCTTGCGCGCGAGGGCCGCGCCGCGCTCGTCACTTTCGTCATGGCCGGCGATCCAGACCTTCCGACCAGCCTGGAATTGTTGAAGGCGCTGCCGAAGGCGGGAGCCGACGTCATCGAGGTGGGGATGCCCTTCACCGATCCCATGGCCGACGGCCCGGCGATTCAAGCGGCCGGCCTGCGCGCCTTGGCTGCGGGAACGACCCTTGAAAAAACGCTGTCTCTCGTTGCGGATTTCCGCGCGTCCGACCAGGCGACCCCAATCGTGCTCATGGGCTATTACAACCCGATTTATGTCTATGGGGTCGAGCGCTTTCTCGCCAGGGCCAAGGAGGCCGGCGTCGACGGATTGATCGTCGTCGATCTCCCGCCGGAGGAAGACTCCGAACTCTGCCTGCCTGCGCTCGCCGCCGGGCTGAACTTTATCCGTCTCGCGACGCCGACGACGGACGAGGCGCGGCTTCCGGCCGTCCTCGCCAATACTTCAGGCTTCGTCTATTACGTTTCGATCACTGGAATCACCGGCGCCGCGGCCCCGGATCTCTCCAAGGTCGCCGCCGCCGTTCAGCGGATCAAGCAGCATTCGCCCCTGCCCGTCGCGATCGGCTTTGGCGTCAAGAGCGCAAAATCCGCCGCCGCCCTCGCCGCACACGCGAATGGCGTGGTCGTAGGCTCGGCGCTGGTAGAGGCCCTACGCGCGTCGCTCGATCCGCAAGGCAAGGCGACATCCGCGAGCGTCCAGGCCGTCGCCGGGCTCGTCGCCGATATAGCGAATGGCGTGCGCTCGGCCGCCGTCCGTTGACGCTTTTCCGGACTCGAGAGGTCTGGCGCAACGGAAAACCATTGCCGCCTTTCCTCATCCCGCTCTAGAGTTGCGCCCGAATTGGATCGCCCCCTACAGGATAGCCGATGAACTGGATCGCCAACGTCGTCCCGCCCAAGGTGAGATCGCTGCTGCGCCGCGAGACGCCGGAAAACCTGTGGGTCAAATGCCCCGAAAGCGGCGAACTCGTCTTTCACAAGGATCTCGAGGCCAATCTCTTCGTCGTGCCCGGCTCCGGCTATCACATGCGGTTCGCGGCCAAGGCTCGGCTCGACAATCTTTTCGACGACGCGGCCTATGAAGAGATTGCGACGCCCGAAGTGCCGCTCGATCCGCTGAAGTTTCGCGACGTCAAGCGCTACACGGATCGGCTCAAGGAATATCGGGCGAAGACCGAGGCGCAGGATGCGGTCAAGCTCGCCTTCGGCAAGCTCGAAGGCATGAACCTCGTCGTCGCGGTGCAGGATTTCGACTTTCTCGGCGGCTCGCTCGGCATGGCGGCCGGCGAGGCCATCGTGACCGGCATGATGACCGCGATCGAGCGGCGGACTCCTTTCATCATTTTCACAGCGTCCGGCGGCGCGCGCATGCAGGAGGGCATTTTCTCCCTGATGCAAATGCCGCGCACGACGATCGCCGTGCAGCGTCTCCGCGCGGCGAAGCTTCCCTATATCGTGGTTCTGACCAATCCGACGACCGGCGGCGTTACGGCCTCCTACGCCATGCTGGGCGACGTCCATGTCGCCGAACCCGGCGCGGTCATCGGCTTCGCTGGCGCGCGCGTGATCGAGCAGACCATTCGCGAGCGGCTGCCGGAAGGCTTTCAGCGCGCCGAATATCTTCAAGCGCATGGCATGATCGACATGGTCGTCCATCGCCATGACATGCGCGCCACGCTCGCGCGCCTTTGCGCGCTTCTGACGCAGACGCCGCCCGCCGCGCGAGCCGCATAAGGCATGATCCGAAAAAGCCGGCGGCTTTTTCGGTCGGGACGTGCTCCACTCCTTTGACAGCAAGCGATTCCCTTTCGATCGGGCGCCGCGACCCGATCGGCAGGCGCTCCTAGGGCGACGCGAACAAGGGCGCCATGGATTCTCTGGACGAACTCCTCTCCAGCCTGTTCAAGCTGCACCGCAAATCGATCGAGCTGTCGCTCGGGCGAATTGAGCGCCTGCTCGCGGCCTTGGGTTCGCCGGAGCAGCGCCTGCCCCCGATCATTCATGTCGCCGGAACGAATGGCAAAGGCTCCACCATCGCCTTTATGCGCGCGATTCTCGAAGCGGCGGGAAAGCGCGTTCACGTCTACACCTCGCCTCATCTGGTGCGCTTCCACGAGCGCATCCGGCTCGGAGCGGAAGGCGGCGGAACGCTCGTCGGCGACGCCGCGCTTCTGGCCGCGCTTCAAGCTTGCGAGAAAGCCAATCAAGGCCAACCGATCACCTTTTTCGAGGTGACGACCGCCGCCGCCTTCAAGCTCTTCAGCGAGGCGCCCGCCGATTATCTTCTGCTCGAGGTCGGCCTCGGCGGACGTTTCGACGCGACCAATGTCATTGCGCGGCCAAAAGCCTCCGTGATCACGCCGATCTCGATCGATCATCCCGAATTCTTGGGTTCGACTCCGGCGAAAATCGCCTTCGAGAAAGCTGGCGTCATCAAGCCCGGCGCGCCGGTGATCCTCGGCCCTCAGTCGGAGGAAGCCCTGACGGTGCTTCGGCGCGAGGCGGCGCGGCGCGGCGCGCCGCTCATCGCCGCCGGCGAAGATTACGCCCTGAGGGAGGAGCACGGCCGCCTGATTTTCGAGGATGAACGCGGCCTGCTCGACCTTCCCTTGCCTCGCCTGCTCGGGCGTCACCAGCATCAAAACGCGGCGACCGCGCTCGCGGCCGTGCGCTGCGTCGAGCCGGATCTCGACCCTGGCGCTTTCGAGCGCGGCGTCGCCCAGGCCGAATGGCCGGCGCGGCTGCAAAATCTGGCGAGGGGCCATGCCGCGGCGCTCGCCCCGGAAGGCGCCGAGCTTTGGCTCGACGGCGGCCATAATGAGGACGCCGGACGCGCGCTCGCGCAAGCCATGGCCGATTTCGAGGACCATTTGCAAAAGCCGCTGATCATCATTTGCGGCACGCTCGCGACCAAGGATACGGGCGGCTTCCTTCGCGCCTTTAAGGGCCTCGCTCAGGAAGTGCTCGCCGTTCCGGTCCATGCCGAACAGGCCAACGCCGCACGCGACGTCGCCGCCACGGCCGAAGGCGCAGGCATAAGGGCCGCCGCCTGCGAAAGCGTCGAATCCGCCCTGCGCTATCTTGCAGTGCGCGAATGGAAGATCCCTCCGCGCATCCTGATCGCCGGCAGCCTCTATCTCGCCGGAGAGGTATTGGCGTTCAATGGGACGCCGCCGCAATAGAGTGGGACTAGGCAGGCAGTCGCTCTTCTGCGCCCACCTGCTCATGCCGGGTTCAGTCCAAACTCAACGGATGAGCTTGTTGGACTTGAATTGGAGCTGAAACAGGTCGGCCACGCGGGCCGGCGTTCCCGGAGAATCTTGCGGACGGCGGACGGCGTAGTAGCGCGCCGTGATCATATCGCCCTCGATTTCGACCCGCATGAATCCATGCGTGTCGTCGACATAGTTTTCGAGAACGACGCTTGGATCGTCGATTTGTCGAAATGGAGCGGTGACCTTCGCGCCCATGAATTTAGCCATGCTGTGCAAATGCCAGTAGCCGCCAGCGCCGGCGACGATGTATGTGTATTGCTGATCGTCAATCACGCGCGTGAAGCGTTGATAATTATGAACATGCGCTGAGAAGACTATGTCTGGATGCGCGCCGGAAGCTTGCACCGCTTCATCCAGAAGAGATTTCATCGCGACGCTTCCGCTATAATGGGAGTCCGCCGAAAAAACGGGGTGGTGCAGGCAGACGAACAAAGCCTTGCCCGTCTCTCGCGCAGCGTGTTTCAGTTCTCCTATGAGCCATTCCTTCTGATCCTCCCTGACGACGCCGCCCTCTGGAACACTCGTGTAGAGACCAATGAAATTGGCCTTGGGAGTCTGCAACGTCCAATAGGGATTGGGTTGAATCATCGCCTGGCGCGGCGCTTCTCCCGCTTCCGGAGTGATGACGCGCGTTTCCGAGCAGAAGTTTCGTCGCCATGCCGACAGACTCGGTTCGAGCGGCTGCCGCGTCTCCGGCGCCAGCATCGGATCTCCGTCGTGATTGCCAGGAATTGACAGGATCGGCGCAGGGCAAAATTCGTAAGGAAGGTAGAACTGCGGATAATATTCGCTTGTGGCGCCGTTGTAGTAAACGACATCGCCGAGATGGTAGAGGAACGCCACCTCTCCGCCAGACTGATTGCGCTCAGCGTCATCCTCCATCGCCGCGGAGACAATTTGTTGCGGCGCAGGATCTCTCACCCCGCCGGTATCGCCAGCAATGTGAAAAACCATTCTCTGGTCGAGTCCAGACGGGAGATGTCGGACGAGATCCTCCAATTTCGCCCGGTAGGGGGCGGATCCCGGTCCTAAGGGAAATTCCTGGTAGGCGCGGCCCGGATGCGTCGGGGCCTGCGTGAATCGCGGCGGACTTTGCGTGGGCCGAAGTCTACCGTCAGATCGAGCATGTCGGTGGGACTGGTTGGACATGGGCTTCCTCCTTCGCACTCTTTTGACGCGCAGAGGAAGCTTGCCACGGAAGGCATGTCAGCAACATGACCGGGAACGTTGCATTTGAGAGGCGACGTAGTGTGTCGTCTGCGCGCCGCGCCGACCCGGAACAAGACCCTACGGGAGGGGTGAATGCAACCCGCGCTCAACGCCCTTCATATTCGGCGGAGCAATCCAATGTCTCGAAAACGACGACGCTAGTCAATTGCGGCAGCGCCTTGCGGACCCTGTCCCAAATCCAAACGGCGATATTTTCCGCCGTAGGATTTTCGAGCCCGTCGATCTCATTCAAGTAATGGTGGTCGAGCCGGTCAAGCAATGGCTTGAACGCCGCCTCGACGTCGAAGAAGTCGACGACAAAGCCCGTGGTCGGATCGACCGAGCCTTCGAGCTTTAGCTCGACGCGATAGGAATGGCCGTGCAACCGGCGGCACCGGTGTTCTTCCGGCACATTCGGGAGGCGATGAGCGGCCTCGAAGCGGAAGGCTTGCATGATTTTCATGAGGCGGTCTTCATTTCAATCCGATGATCTTGTGCGTCTGGAGGCTGAGCCGCCAGGGAGGATGAGCCAGGCAATAAGCGGCGGCTGCGGCCGTATTCTCGGCGCGTTCGGCGCCATCCATCGGCTGCAGCCAGAAATGCTCGAACGCGAGGCCGAAAAATGCGTCCGGGACGAGTCCCGGCTGCGGATAGACAAGCTTCAATTCCGACCCGCGCGTCGCCACCAAAGGCGCTCCCGCTTTCGGGCTGACGCAAATCCAGTCAAGGCCGGCTGGCGGGGCAATCGTCCCATTGGTCTCGACCGCAATCTCGAAGCCCCGCGCCTGCGCCGCTTCGATCAAGGGCGCGTCGAGTTGCAGCAGCGGCTCGCCTCCGGTGAAGACGATGAATCGATTCCTCGTCCCCGCACCCCAGGCGCGCTCGATCGCCTTGACAAGCGCCAATGCATCCGCGAAGGCCCCCCCGCCTTCGCCATCCATGCCGACGAAATCCGTGTCGCAAAAGCTGCAATCCGCCGCGGCGCGATCCTTCTCACGGCCGGACCAGAGATTGCAGCCGGAAAATCGGCAGAAAACGGCCGCGCGCCCGGCCTGGGCGCCCTCGCCTTGCAAAGTGAGGAAAATTTCCTTCACCCGATAATGTCCCATACGCTCACCACGAAACATGCCGCCACGTAGATTGGCGGACCGTCGCTCCTTTGCGTGCGAATTCGAAAAATAGGAAGCAGGTCAGGATCGAGCATGTCGATCACGCTTTTTGAAAACATGCTCCAAATTCACGATGCTTTGGACGTAAACGCCTAAAAGGCTCGTGATCGACTTTTGAACATGAGAGCGGGATTGGCGCGCGAAAAACCGGAATCAACTTCTTCGCATCCCGCTCTAGCAAAAAGGACCTCTCGCGAGGTCCTTTCTTTAAGCCGGCGACCCGAGATGCCTCAGATGGCGTCGGTGATCCATTTCTTCAGCTCGCCTTTTGGCGCGGCCCCGATCTTGGTCGACGCCTGCTTGCCGCCCTTGAACAGCATGAGCGTGGGAATGGTGCGAATGCCATAGGCGCCGGCGACGCCCGGATTCTCGTCGACATTGAGCTTGGCGATCGTGACCTGCCCTTGCAGCTCTTCGGCGATTTCTTCGAGCGCCGGACCGATCATCTTGCACGGGCCGCACCATTCAGCCCAGAAATCGACCACGACCGGCACGCTCGATCCGACCACATCGGCTTTGAAATTGGCGTCTGTGACTTTGACGGTGGACATAAACGTAGCTCGCAATTCCAAGGGCGGGAGAATACCCACCATGTTTCGCCTTGCAACCTAAGAACGCCGCCCTTCGGCGTCAAGCCATGCGCGGCGCGCCCGCCCGCCGGCTTTGCGCCGCGAGAGACGCCAGCGCCGCGTCGAGATCGCGATCGTCCAGCGCAACGACTCGCGGGCCGGCCGTCCAGATGAGCAGCATCCGCATGGGCTTGCCCGGCCAGAGCGGCGCCAGGACAGCGCGATAGAGCGCCATCTGCGCCAGATAGCCGGCCGGCGTCTCGCCGGAGGCGCAGGGCGCGCCGGTCTTGAAATCCACGACGAGCAACGCGCGCTCCGTCTCGGCGATTCGATCGACTTGCCCCACCACGTCGACGTCAAGGCCCGGCGCGAGCGTCGCTCGGCCGGCGATCGCGACTTCGGCCCTGGAGCTCGGCCCGAAGAGGGGGCCAAGGTCCGCCGCCTCGATCACGTCCAAAGCCGTGGCGGCGATCTCCTCCCGCGCGCCCTCGTCGAGATCGTCGGCGCGCGCGGCGAGAAAAGCGCGCGCCGCTTTGCGTCTTTTCTCCGCCGCGACGTCCGGCAAATATTGCAGGAGGACATGCATTAGCGAGCCGCGGCGCAAGATGTGGCTGCGCCCCGGCCTCAATCGGGCCGCGCCCAGGCGATCCGCGGCGGCGAGCGCGCTCGAAGGACGGATCGGCGCCGGCGCCTCGGGCTCGGGGGAGACCGCGCGCCAAAGCCAGTCCGGCGCTTCCCGCACGGCTTCACCCGGCGCAGCGGCCGCGGGCTCTTCGCCAGCCGCCGCTGCGACGCCCGTCACCCGCCGCAAGATCGTTTCCTCCGCGCTCCAGAAGGCCGGAGCGGCCTCGAAATCATCGGAATTCGCGAAAGCAGCTTCGATCATCGCGCCCCAGGAGATGAGGCTCGGCTTGGTCGCGCCATGAAAGCCGGCGATGTAGAGCCGCTCCTCGGCGCGGGTCAAAGCGACATAGAAAAGCCGCCGATATTCGTCGGCGGCTGCTTCCCGCCCAGCCTCCCTGGCGGCCGCGACCGCCGGGCAATCGGCGTCTTTGCGCGGCGACCAGGCGAGGACCCTCCCCTCCGCACCTCCTGCATCTAGGCCAAAGAGCCGAGCGTCGTGACGCGGCGAGGGCGCGCTGCAGATGTCCGGCAGAAACACGATCTTGGCTTCGAGCCCCTTGGCTGCATGAACCGTCATCACGCGCACGACGTCGAGGCCCGCCTCCATATCGCGCCGGATCGAGCAATCCATAGCCTCGAGATCGTCGAGAAAGGCCACGAGCGAGGGCGCGGCCTCACTGTCCTGGTCGAGGGCGAGGCGCAGAAATTCGTCGATCGCGTCGCCGGCCTCGGGGCCGAGCCTTCCCTCCAGCGCGCGCCTACCGCCTTCTTCTCCGAGCAGAGACGAATAAAACGCGAAGGGGCTCAAAGCCGCCCGGTCGCGCCAGCGCGCGAGCCTGGCGACGGCCGCGATATGGGCCGGCGCAGAAGAGGCCGCGAGCGCCTCGGAGAGGCTGCCGACCCGCCCCGGCGCGATCGCCAGCAGGTCGTCGTCGTCGAGGCCGATCAAGGGCGATTTCAAGACGCAGGCGAGCGTGAGATCGTCTTCCGGTCGGAGCGCGGCGCGCCCGGCGGCGATGAGATCCAGCACCGCGATATGCTCGGCAAGCTCTAGACGATCGGCGCCCGCGACCGGAATCGCGCTTTGCTTCAAAGCGCGAATGACCGCCTCAAAGAAAGCGTCGCGCTTACGGACCAAGATCATGACGTCGCCCGCCCGCACCGGACGCGGCCGGCCCGTTTCCGAGTCATGCACGGTTTCGCTCGAACCTTCGGCGATGAGCCGCGCGATCTTTTGCGCGATGCGCTCCGCGACGACGCCGGCCGGATCGCGCGCGTCCAAAAGATCGAGCGGCAGCCTCCAGTCGCGCCGCTCTTCGCTCGTTTGAGCGCCGACGAGCGGCCAGATCTCGACAAGCCCCGGAAGGCTCTCCTTCAGCGCCTCATGAGGCATCCAGACGTCGTCATCGGCGACGAGCCCGCGACGATGCGCGCCATGCTCGAAAATCCGATCAACCGCCGAGAGCACGCCGGGCGTCGAGCGAAACGACTGGCTGAGCCGAACATGAGCGAAGGGCTCGGCGCCGGCGCCGAATTTCCGCTCGAATTTTCGCCGCATGCCGCCGAACATGTCCGGCGCTGCGCCTTGGAAAGAGAAAATCGATTGCTTCTCGTCGCCGACGGCGAAAAAAGTGCGCGGCGCTCCGCCTCTTCCATCGCCAACCGCGAAATCGCCCGTAAGATCTTCGAGAATTCTCCATTGGGCCGCGCTCGTGTCCTGCGCTTCGTCGAGGAGAATATGCTCGATTCCGGCGTCGAGCTTGTAGAGCACCCAACGCGCGTCGGAGCGTTCCAGAAGGGCCGAGGTCTTGGCGATGAGATCGTCGAAGTCGAGGAGACCGCGCGCAGCTTTCATCGTTTCGTAGCGGGAAAGTATGGCGTCGACCAAGACTGTGAGCGCCAAGCTGCGCTCGAGCGTCGCCGCGGCTTTGCGCAGGGCGCGAAGCCTGTCGAGGCGCTCTTGCTCCGCGTAGAGACATTCCGCGATTTCCGGCCGCTCGCCGGCGAGGCCTTTGGTCAACAAGCTCTTGGTCTTGTCGCCGGCTCCCTTCTCGTTGAAGAAGATCGCCAGATAAAGGGAGAGACAGGTTCGCAGATCGGCATCGGCACGGCTCCGACGTAACAGCAAGGCCGCCTCATGAAACAGCCTCGCACGCTCCTGATCCAATTTCTTGCCGCTCTCGAGAAAAGCCGCGATCTCGCTCCATCGCGTCGGCGCTAGGCCCTCCTCGATCATCTCGTGCTCGATGCCGGAGACGCTTTGGCCCGGCTCGACGCCGAGAGCTTTGCGCAGAGCGTGTCCGGGGTCGCCCCACGCACCGGCTTTGAAGTCGGCGCGCCGCGCTAAGGCCTCCCGCAGCAGATCCTGAAAATCCGCCGCGCCGCATTCATCCGAAACGCGCGCGAGGCTCGCGCCGAGGCCGCTTTGATCGTTCTTCACTTCGACGAGAATCTCGCGGCGCGCGCGCGAAAGCAGCTCGGCCTGGCGCGCGTCGTCGACGACCTCGAACCGCGAAGGAACATTCGCCTCGAAAGGAAACAGATGAAGCAGCCTTTCGCAGAAGGCGTGGATGGTCTGGATCTTCAATCCGCCGGGCGTCTCCACCGCACGGGCGAAGAGCCGCCGCGCCGCGCTCAAATCGCTCTCTTGAGGCGAAGGCGCGCCGGTCGCGATGATCGCCTCGCGCAAGGCCGCATCGGAAAGCCCCGTCCAGCCAGCGAGCCGTTCGAACACCCGGCCGGCCATATTGGCCGCCGCCGCCTTGGTGTAGGTGAGGCAGAGAATCTTGGCCGGGGGGGCACCTTGCAGAAGCAGGCGCATGACGCGCTGCGTCAGCACATGGGTCTTGCCCGATCCCGCATGAGCCGAAACCCAGACCGAGCCGGCGGGGTTCGAGGCCTCATGCTGGCGCTTGAGCGTGTGCGGAGGAATTCGCGAAAGCGCCATCAATCGCCGCCGTCCGCCGCGCCGCCGAGCGACCATTCCTTCACCCGGGCGAGATGGTCATAGGCGTTGTAGCGCTTGGAAAACTTTGGAAAGGGACGCGGCGGATAGGACGTCGCGGGATCGCGAAACTGGTCGAGCAAAGCGACAAGGCCGGCATAATGCTCTTCAGCGACGGCGGCGAAATCTTCATCCTTGAAGTTGACGGGCATTTCCCTGCCCCCCTCGGAACCGCCGAGCTTGAGATAGAGCGCTTCGACCGAGCGAACCATGGCGCCGAGGTCGAAGGCGCCGCGCAAGGCCATCGCGGCCTCGAGCGTGAGCTGGGGCGAAAAGCCGACGCGGATCTCCTGCTTTCCCGGCGGCGCGCCGGTTTTATAATCGATGAGCGCCACGCCGCCGCCGCGCAGAAGCTCGACGCGATCCGCCCTCGCGGTCAAGGTGAAAACTGAGCCATCGGCAAGAGGAATCGCGAGCTTGCCGTCGATCTCGGTCTTGATCTCGTCAAGGCCGCCGCGCCGCCGCGTCTCGAAGCCAAGATAGAAATCGATCGTCCTTTCAATCCTTGGCCATTGAAACGCGACGAAGTCCGGATCTTCGAGATTGGCCTGCAGTTCTTCGCGCAAAAACGCGGCGAGTTTCTCGCGGGCGTCCAATGGCAATGGCCCTCTGGGAAAGGCCGCGACGAAGGTTTCGAGCGCGGCATGGACCGCGCTGCCGAATTCTGCCAGGCCAGGCGCGCCGCCGAGTGGGTCGAGCGCTTGGAGCCCGAGAATTGTTTCGGCATAGATGGCATAGGGGTCGCGCCTCAGCGTCTCGATCCGCGTGACGCTGAGCTTAGTTGGGCGCAAATCAACGGACGGCCGCGGCGCCGGCCGCTGAATCGGCGCGGCCGACCGCGCCGGACGGTCGATCGTCCGCGCGAGATCAAGATAAAATTTGCCGCGCCCGGCGCAAGCCCGCCAGGCCTTGCCGCCGAGAGCCGACATGCGCTGAAGAAAGCGTGAGGGCGTCGTTGGCGCGCCGCCGCGCTTCGCCGCGCGGCTCAAGATCGCTTCGCCCTGCCCGAGCAGCTGAACGAAATCATGCGCCGTCTGGCCGAGCTTGCGCTCGGGCGGCGTCAGGCCCAAGGCGGCGCGCATGGGTCGATTGAGAAAAGCGTCGGTTTGCGCCTGGGGCGGCCAAACGGTCTCGTCGAGGCCGCCGAGCAGCATCACATCGGCCTCCATCGAGCGGGCTTCGAGCAGGCCGAATATTTTCAGGCGCGGATGCGCGTTTCTCGGCCCCCGCAGCGCGATTTCCCGCGCGACGGCGGCGAAAAAATACCCATAAGATTCGGCGTCGAAGCGCATGTTGGTCGTCGCACAGCGCGCAAGCTCGTCGAATAGAGCCTCCAAAGCCTCGCGATCATCGCCTACCTCCTCCGCTCGCGCGATCGCGTCGAGGGTCGCCCTATGGGCCGCGACCCAGGCCTTGAGATCATGCTCGCCGCTCAGATCGAGGATCGGCCTGAGCGCGGCGCCGAGACGGACCAGAAATTCCTGCAGCTCGGCCCATTCAGCATCCGTGATGCGCTTTTTGGCGGGATGCGCGAAACGGTCCGCCGCCTCGTCGCGCGCGGTTTGGATCAGTTCGGCGGGCGAATGAAGGATGCGCTCCGCGAGCGCGCCAGCGGCCCGCGCCGAGCGCAACACGCCGAGCTCGAGCAAAGCCGCGAGCCTTGCGAAATCAGCGCGGGAAGAGCCGAGATCGACGCTTTGATGAGCAAAGAGCGCGGCGAGGCTTTCCGCCGAAGCTCCGCTCGCGGCGCAAGCGAGGATGAGCCGGGCGAGAACGCCGCAAGGGCTCGCGCTCAAGGGCTCGCCGCCCGAATCATCGACCTCGACGCCCCAACGCAACAATTCGGCGCGCACCCGACGCGCGAGATCACGATCGGGCGTGGCGAGCGCCGCCGTCGCGCCGGGCGTCTCGAGAACGCGGCGCATGGCGATCGCGAGGGCGAGCGCCTCCTCGCGCTCGTCTGCCGCTTCGATCAGAGTCACCCCCGCCAGGCCGGCGGCAAGCTCGGTCGCCTCCATGCGCGCCGGAAAGTCGACCCATACGTCCGTCGTCTCCGCCGGGCGCAAAGCGTCCGAAACGAAACGCCCGCGCGCGGCGAGAGCGGACGGGATTTCGCCCAGCGCCCGCACGTCCTCCCGCGAAACCTGGAGAACGGACAAAAGCCGGCTGAGAGCGGCCTGCGGATGAGTGAACGCGGCTTCCGCGCCGCGCGCGGAATCGCCGCCGGTCAATGCGAAAGACGCCGCGTCGAGATCCTGATCGAGGCCCGGAAGAACGACCGCGCCTTCCGGCGCGCGGGCGATGGCGGCGAGGAGCCGCGCCGTCGCCCGATTGGACCCGGTCGAACCGATTGCAATGACAGGCCCGCCGGCGCCGCCCTCGCGCAGCCGCTGACTCTGCCGCTCAATCAGCGCGACCTGACGGCGGGCTTTGTCGACCAATCCGTCCCGCGCGAGAATGTCCGGCCAATGCGCGATGGCGATGTTGAGGAAATCGAGCGTGATGCGCCAATAGGAATCGAACTCGGGCAGAACAAGCGGATCGAGCCGCGCCCATTCGACATCCTCGATAATCAGCTCGTCGATAAGTCCGGCGAGATCGCCGGAGAGACGCCAGGCGTCGGCCGCCGTCGAGGCGACGAGGCAGGATTCGCCAGCGTCGGTTTTATATCGACCGTCGGCGCTGACCGAGACGATGGCGTGGCGCAGCGCGCGGGACCACGTGAGGATCAACTCGGAGAGCTGCATACGCCGGGCGATCTCGCTCGCGGCCATCGGCAGGTCGCCGGCGGGATCTTCCCCGAGATCCCGCGCCGCCTCTTCGAAAATGAGGCCGGTCTCGGTCTCCTCCAAGGCGCCGAGCGGCAGGATGCGCGGCAGAAGCGTCGCGGAGCGGTCCAGCGCGCGGGCGAATTCCTCGGCCAAGGCGCGGGCGGCGCGCCGGGTCGGCACATAGATGGTCGCCGCCGCCATGTCGAGCGGCCCGAGGCGCCCTGAGAATCCCTCGACGACCCGGCCTTCGAGCAGGGCGGCGGCGAAGGTTTTCAGGAATGGCGCGCCTGGCGCGATGGTGAAGATGTTCGGCCGTCGCATATGTCTTTCGATTGCAGGCAAGCGCGGGCGACCGTGCGTGATCTGGCCCGAAGTCGCCATAGTACCTGCTTCGACGTCCGTATCCACTAGCCGACCAAGGCGCGGGCGCTGCGCCGCGCCTTGACGCGCTCCCCCGCCGGGCCTACCTAACAGATTGCAAACCTAGGGGATCCCCGTCAGGGGGCTGAGAGGCTGGCAGCGCTTTTTTATGTGCATGAACCCAAGCGGTTCACACAGAGATGCGGCCCGGCGACCCTTCGAACCTGATCCAGTTCGCACTGGCGTAGGGATGGTGATGTCCGCACAGCTTTTCCCCTATTTTTACGCGCGCCTTTTGTCCTCCCGGCTTCGGCCGGGCGCGGAGGCCTGAACCCATGCGCATCCGCGTCATCGGCGCCGGAGTCGCGGGCCTCGCCGCCGCTTTCGAATTCGCCCGCGCCGGCTGCGAGGTCCTGCTGATCGAGCGGCGCGAGGGGCCCGGGCTCGGGTGCTCGCATCTCGCCGGCGGCATGATCGCGCCCTGGTGCGAGGCGGGCGAAGGCGCCGATCCCTGCGTCGTCGATCTCGGCGTCGAATCGCTACGCTTCTGGACCGAGACCGCGCCTCTCGCCGTCGCGCAAGGCTCGCTCGTCGTGGCGCCCGCGCGGGACCAGCCCGAGCTGGCCCGATTCGCCCGCCGCACCAGCGGGTTTCAAAACCTTGACGCGGCGGGCGTGGCCGCGCTCGAGCCAGATCTCTCAGGACGCTTCGAGCAGGCCCTATTCTTTCCACAGGAAGCGCATCTCGATCCCCGCGCGGCGCTGGCCTCGCTCGCGGCCCGTCTAGTCGAATGCGCGAATGTCGCGCTGCGCTTCGGCGTAGACGCCGATCCCCTGACCGGCAAAGCTGATTGGACGATCGATTGCCGCGGTTTTGACGCGCGGGACGCCCTGCCCGAGCTACGGGGCGTGAAAGGCGAGATGCTGGTGCTGGCGACGTCTGAAGTGACGCTTGCGCGGCCGGTGCGCATGCTTCATCCTCGTCATCCGGTCTATATCGTGCCGCGCGGCGACGGCCGCTTCATGATCGGCGCGACCATGATCGAAAATGACGAGCCCGGCCGAGTCACCGCGCGAGGAATGCTCGAGCTTTTGGGCGCGGCCTATGCGGTTCATCCGGCATTCGCCGAGGCGGAAATCATTGAGACCGGCGCCGGCGTGCGCCCGGCTTTTCCCGACAACCTGCCGCGCCTGCGCGTAAAAGACCGCGTGATGTCCATCAATGGATTTTACCGGCACGGATTTCTGCTCGCGCCCGCCCTCGCGCGCCGGGCGGTCGAGGTCGCGCTCCAAGGCGCCTATTTCCCGGAGGTCATGGATGCGGATCAAGATCAACGGCGAAGCGCGTGACGTGACGGCGACGACGCTCGCCGCCCTCCTCCGCGAGCTCGACTATGAGGATTTGACGGTGGCTACCGCGCTCAACCAGGCCTTCGTGCGGAAGACCGACCGCAATCGCGCTCATTTGCGGGATGGCGACGCCGTCGAAATTCTCACGCCGCGCCAAGGAGGCTGAAACGAAGGGCGAAATGGAACAAGACAGCCTGAGCCTTTACGGCGTTGCGCTCGCCTCTCGGCTGATCATCGGCACCGCGCAATATCCGTCCCCGGCCATTCTCGCCAAGGCGATCACGGCGGCGAAAGCCGAGGTCGTGACGGTGTCGCTGCGGCGCGAATCCGGCGCGAGCCGCGCCGGCGAGAATTTTTGGTCGCTCATCCGAGAATTCGGGGTCCGGGTCTTGCCCAACACGGCCGGATGCCGGACCGTGAAGGAAGCGGTCACGACGGCGCAAATGGCGCGCGAGGTCTTCGACACGCCCTGGATCAAGCTCGAGGTGATCGGCGAGGAAGATACTTTGCAGCCAGACGTTTTCGGCCTGGTCGAGGCCGCGTCGATTCTGGCGCGCGACGGCTTTCATGTCTTCCCCTACACCACGGAAGATCTCGTCGTCGCCGAAAAGCTCCTCGGCGCGGGCTGCGAGGTTTTAATGCCCTGGGGCGCGCCAATCGGCTCCGGGCGCGGTCTCAACAATCCTTATGGGCTGCGGGCCTTGCGGGCGCATTTCCCGAATGTGCCGCTGATCGTCGACGCCGGCATCGGAACGCCGTCCCATGCTGCGACCGCCATGGAGCTCGGCTATGACGCCGTGCTGCTCAACACCGCCATCGCCAAGGCCGGCGATCCCGCCGCCATGGCGCGCGCCTTCGCGCTCGCCGTCGAGGCTGGACGGCTCGGCCGGCTCGCCGATCCGATCGAGCCGCGCGACATGGCGTCGCCCTCGACACCTGTGATCGGCCGCGCCTTCACCGATCTCGCCCGTGCTTGATCCATTCTATCTGATCGTCGACAGCGCCGCCTGGATCGAGCGGCTTCTGCCTTGCGGCGTCAGGCTCGTGCAATTGCGCGTCAAGGACGCCCCGCCGGCGCGCATCGCCGCCGAGATCGCCGAGGCCAAGGCGCTTTGCGCCGCCGCCGGGGCGCAGCTCGTGGTCAATGATTATTGGCGCGAGGCCATCGACGCCGGCTGCGATTTCGTCCATCTCGGCCAGACTGATCTCGACACGGCGGATCTCGCCGCGATCCGGCGCGCGGGCCTAAGGCTCGGCGTCTCGACCCATGACGAGGCGGAGCTTGCCCGCGCCCTCGAAACGAAGCCGGATTATGTCGCGCTCGGGCCGATCTATCCCACGATCCTGAAGCAAATGGACTTCGCTCCGCAAGGCCTGGCGCGCCTTGGGGAATGGAAGCGGAAAATCGGCGAAATCCCGCTCGTCGGCATCGGCGGGGTGACGCTGGAGCGCGTCGAGGGGGTGCTCAAGGCGGGCGCCGACAGCGCGGCGGTGGTGACCGACATCACGCTGAACGCCGATCCGGAGCGGCGCGCGCGGGATTGGGTGAAAGCGACGCGGAAATTTGTCCGAAGCGCCGCCTGATCCCCCTATTTACAAAACGCCTCCTCGAAAGCAGCCAGCTTCTCCGGCTTGTCGAGACCTTTTTTCGGATTCCAGTTTTTGGCGGCGAAGAAGCCCCGCACCTCGGTGGTGATTTCCTTGCCGTGGAGATACCAGCGCTCGACTCCGTCGGGCGAAATCACAGCCGGGCCGTCAACACGATGAACCTTGCCGTCCTCGAACCAGATCTGCGTGTCGCCATAGACATAATAGCCGAGCAAGCGCCCCATGTCGTCCTGGTTGACCTCGTCCACCACTTTCACTTCGGCCACAGTCTATCTCTCCTATTTGCGCCCCGCGCGGAAGCGCCATGATCCGCCCTGCGCTCGAAGATGCTCTAGCAGATTATGAGCCACAGGAACATTCGCGGCGCATCGCCGCGCCGAAGCGCCACCCGGGCGCCGATCACGCCTCAATCCGGCGCGCGTTTCTTCTCGATATGGCGAAAGCGCCACTCGATCTCGACGTCGGCCTCGGCCTGACCGTTGACGACGATCTGGGCGCAGCCGCGCGGCCCGTCCGGCGCCGCGAAGAAAATGCTCTCCTCGATATCGACGAGCCAATCCGTGGTCTCGAAGAGCCAGCGACGGCCATTGGGCAAGACGCAAAGCACCCCGCGGCCCTCGCGCACCCGCTTCATGCGGACGCTCGGATGAATATGGAAGCGCACGGCGAAGGGGCGCCTTTCAGTCGGGCTTCCCGCGGGCTCGACATGGCGTAGCCGATCCGCGCCTTCGAGCTCCTTCCCGTCCTTGCGCAGAAAGACGCGCCGTTGATGGATGAGGCCGAAGCGGGGCTCATATCCATTATGCGCAGCAATGATCATGGTCCCGGCCGTCGTCTCGCGCCGCTCGACCTCGACCGCGTCCGGCCCAGACACCATCTCGTCGCCGAGCCATTTTCCAAGCCCGGCATGGAAGGCGAACCGGCAGGACGAGGTGTCGTCGACCACCAGCGTCGAATGCGCCGCCGTCATGCGGGCGGCCTCCCGCGCCGGCAGGCGATTGGCGTCGGGCGAGCCGCAATTGATGACGAGCCGTTGCGCGCCAACTGAAAATTCGAAGGAGGCGCAGCCAGCGTGAGCGCGGGTGGAGAAAGCCCGCGGCGGCGGGCCGCCGCAATCCATCACCAGGATCGCTTCTTGCGCCTCGATGCGCTGATAGCCCGAATGCGGCGCATTGACGAGCGCCTGGGCGCGCACGTCGTCATAGGCGAGCACGGTCGCGATCTGTTCCGGCGCCGTCACCCCCATGCCATTGAACAGAGCCAGCGAGCCGTCGCCATGACGAAACAGGCGCAGCATCGGCATCATCCGGTCGATCGCGTTGAGAAGCTGAGCCGGCGTCTGCAATCCACGCGCGGCGTAGACTTGGCGCAGCGGGAGCAAATCGAGCAGGAGATCGATCAAGGCCTGTGGATTGCGGCTGACATGGCCCCCGTCCGGTAGGATTTGCCGCTCGAGCTCGTCGACGAGCAGCTTGGTGGTCCTTTGCTGAGCCTTGGCGGTCGATTCCGTGCTCAGGCAAAGCTCGACGAGGGCGATCGCGACGAGAAGGCGCGCGTCTCCGACGAGGCCTTCGGCCATCTTGCGCTCGAGAAACGCCTGGGCGGAGCCGATTCCTTTCATGAAGCGGCGATAAAAGGCTCTGTCGGCGCCCTCCAGAATGATCGGCGACTGCGAGAGCCAAGCAAGCAGCCGGCGCGCCACGACCTGCGGCTCCCAGGCCAGGCTTTGGTTCGGCTTGCCGGCGAGGCTCAAGAAATCTTCGACCAGGGCATGGGCGTTGGCGCGCGCGACCGCCGTGTCGGCGGCGCGCAAATGGCGCAGCCAGCTGAAGCCCATGAGCGCCCGAGTCCAGGCTGGAGAATCAGGATCGAGTTCAAAGGGGGAACGACCATGCGCGTTGACGATCTTGCCGGCGAAAGCGAAATAGCCCGCGTATATGTCCGCGGCGAGAGTCGGATCGCTCGTTCTGATGTCCTGCGGCGCGATGAGCAACCGTTCCGGCGGCCGCCGCCGCAAGCCCGCCAGCGCGCGCAGCGGCGCGCCGAGGCTACGCCAAATTACCGTCGCCCCGCGTGCGGCGAGAAACCCGACCACGCGCAACCGGTCCTTGAAGATCGCGCCGGCCACGGGGTTCAACTCCTCGCCTGTCGAGCCCGCCGGCGGAACGGCGCCGCCGGCGCGCCTATTGTGTTATGTTCGCGCCGCGATGGTTAGGGCGCATCTTGCGACGCGCGCCCGGGCTTTTCGGCCCAATACGTTGCTTTATCGCTTAAAATCCTGTCCGCTTTATTAACCACGGCGGACCAGTCGTGCGGCGAAAAATCCGTCGAGTCCGGAAAGTCGCGGCTCGCTTGCCGGGAGGTGGGGCGGCAAGGTCCGCATCTCGCCATTCTCGTTCAGGATTTCGGCCAACCCGCCGACTTCTTCGACGCCGATCGGCGAACGCTCGACATCCGGATTGCGGCGAAGCAGCGCGGCGATTTGCTGCTCGCCCTCCTCCGGCTCGATCGAGCAGGTGCAATAGACGATGACGCCGCCCGGCTTCACCAGTTCGACCGCCTTATCCAGCATGCGCGATTGCGCCTGGGCCAAGGCGGCGATGTCGCTCGGCTTTTTGATCCAGGCGATGTCGGGCCGCCGTCTGATCGTTCCGGTCGCGAGGCAAGGCGCGTCGACGAGGATCGCGTCGAAGGGCGCGGCCTTGAGCGTCGCAATGTCGGCGACGACGACGTCCGCATGCAGGCGCAGCCGCTCGAAATTGGCGGCGAGCCGTTTCAGTCTTTCCGCCGAGCGATCAATCGCGACGACTTCTGCGCCCGCAGCGGCGAGTTGCGCCGCCTTGCCGCCGGGCGCCGCGCAAAAATCGGCCACCCGCAGACCAGGCCCGATCGGAAGCAGGCGAGCCGGCAAGGCCGCGGCAGCATCCTGGACCCACCATTCCCCGTCGGCGTAGCCTTCGAGCTCGCTGATCGGCGCATGGGTCTCAAGGCGCAGGGAGCCGGTCGGCAAAAGTCGCGCGCCGAGCCGCTTCGCCCATTCTTCCGGTTTCGACTTGACGGAGATATCGAGCGTCGGCTCGAAGCGATTGGCGGCGGCGATCGCATGCGCCAAGTCCTCGCCATAGGTCTTGCGCCAGCGCGCCGCGAGCCAGGGCGGCGTGTCGTGATCGAGCGGATCGCTCTCAGCAAGGAACCGTTCGCGCTCACGCGCGAGATTGCGCAGCACGCCATTGACCAGGGCGGCGAATGGAACGGTCTTCGATTCGAGGCGCGCCATGCGGACGGCGAGGTCGACCGCGGCATGGTCCGGCACATCGAGGAAGAGAACCTGCGCCGCTCCAACGATCAAGGCCCATTCGAGGTGAGCGACTTGGCGCGGCAAGCCCTTTTCCAGGAGCTCCGCCAAGGCGGCGCGGATCGTGCCGAGCCGCCGCAGAGAGACGGTGACGATCGAACGGACTAAGGCGACGTCACGCGCGTCGAGTCCACCGAGCCGCGCCGGAATCGCCCGCGCGGAGAAACATTCGTCGAGCGAATGCGCCTTGGCGACGATGTCGGAAAGGATCGCCGCCGCGGCGATGCGGACCGGCAAGCCCGGATGCTGCTCGGCCGCGAGCCTTTGCGCCTCGGCGAAACCAGCTTGACCAGGCCGGCTCGGCGACGCCTTGCGAACCCGCCGCCGATCCGCGGGAGGCCGCGGTGGGGCGTTCAAATTCCGACTCCGCTGCGACGGCTTTGGCGACGAATCATACGCATTTGTAGCACGACCGCTCAGGCAAACTTGCGAGTTTTGTTCATTATCCAAAGCCTTTGAGCGTGCGCCGCTCCGATGAATCCTTGCCGAAAACGAAGAAAAAAGCTGGAATTTCACTGCGCTGGCAGGCATCTCTTCGAATAGCGAAGACGCGTTTCGAAGCCATGCTCTAAATCAATTTTTCAAGGCAAGGTAATGGACGAATTAAAAGATTCGACGACAAACGCGGAAGTGAGCCAAGCCCGCCGGATCCTGTCCCCGGCCGCCTTGCGCGCGCTCGCCGAAGCGGAGGAGCGCCGCCGCATCGCGGCCGAGGCTGCCGCTCGGCCGACAGAGGTCAACGGGCGGGAAGGCCCGGATCCTGCGCGCTATGGCGACTGGGAAGTGAAGGGAATCGCCAGCGATTTTTAGCCAAGTCGCGCGACGGCGTCACGCGCTGAGGCCGCCAACCAGGCTCGGCAGATCGAGCGGCCGAAAGCCATAATGGCTCAACCAGCGTATATCCGCTTCGAAGAACGCGCGCAGATCAGGCATTCCATATTTCAGCATCGCGATCCGATCGATTCCCATGCCCCAGGCGAAGCCCTGGTAGACATCCGGATCGAGATTGCAATTGCGCAGCACATTCGGATGAACCATGCCGCAGCCGAGAATTTCGAGCCAGTCTTCCCCCTCGCCGAATCTGATCTCGCCATCCTTGCGGGCGCATTGAATGTCGACCTCCATCGACGGCTCGGTGAATGGAAAATAGCTCGGCCGAAAGCGCATCTTGACGTCGCTCACCTCGAAGAAGGCCTTGCAGAATTCCTGCAAGATCCATTTCAAATGCCCGAGATTGGCGGACCGATCGATCACGAGGCCCTCAACCTGATGAAACATCGGGGTATGGGTCTGATCCGAGTCGCAGCGGTAGGTGCGGCCGGGGCAAATCACCCTGATCGGAGGCTTCTGCGCAACCATGGTGCGGACCTGAACCGGGCTCGTATGGGTCCGCAACACCTTGCGGCGTCCGTCTGCGCCAGGGTTGAAGAAGAACGTGTCGTGCATGTCGCGCGCCGGATGGTCCGGCGGGAAATTGAGCTTGGTGAAATTATAATCGTCGGACTCGATGTCCGGTCCTTCGGCGATGGCGAAGCCCATGTCAGCGAAGATCGCCGCGAGTTCGTCCATGACCTGAGTCACCGGATGGATTCGGCCACGTTCGAGCCCCAGCGGGCGGGCCGGCAAAGTGACGTCGAGGGTTTCAGCCTTCAGGCGCGCGTCGAGCGCCAGATCTTTGAGAAGGGCGCGCCGCTCGGTCAGCGCCCCGCTGACCGCGTCCTTGAGCGCATTGATCGCAGCCCCCTGCTCTTTACGCTCCTCCGGCGCCAACTTGCCAAGCCCGGACAGCAGGGCCGAAACTGAACCCTTCTTGCCGAGCGCAGCGACGCGAACCGTTTCAAGCGCAGCCTCGTCGCCCGCCGCGGCGATCTCGGCCAGGACTTGCGTTTGCAGGGCGTTCAGATCGGTCATGGCTCGGATTCGTCTCACAAGAATTCGGAAAAAAGTCGGCGCTCTCGGTGGCCGGCCTGCGACATGTCGACCTATCGCACGGGCGTCCGAGGGCTTCAAGTTACGGTCGACATCCAGTGTCTTGACAATGTTGCATCGCAATTATAGAGGCGGCGAAGGTTCGGCTTGTCTAACAAGGAGTTCGCCATGGTAAGGCGCATTGTCGTCGCGTTCCTCGGCCTTGGCTGCGCCTTTTCGGCGCCCGCATTCGCTGATGCGGATCTCCTTGGGAAAGCCAAGCAGTTCTTTACGCCAATCCCGACGACCCCTCCGGAACTTCCGGGCAACCCTGCGACTCCAGCCAAGGTTGAACTCGGCAAAGATCTTTATTTCGATCCCCGGCTGTCCGCGAGCCATTCGATCAGCTGCGCCTCCTGCCATAATTTGGGACTTGGCGGCGCCGACGCCCAACCGACGTCCATCGGGCATCATTGGCAGCGCGGCGGCCGCAACGCGCCGACCGTCCTGAACGCCGTCTTCAATCTCGCGCAGTTCTGGGACGGCCGCGCCAAGGACCTCGAGGAGCAGGCCGGCGGACCGGTCGTCAATCCGATCGAGATGGCGTCGCAGGAAGTCGATGCTGTCGGCCTCTTGAAAACCATTCCAGGATATCGCGACGCCTTCGCGGCGGCCTTCCCCGGCGAGGCGGCGCCCGTATCCCTGGCCAATGCGCAAAAGGCGATCGCGGTCTTCGAAGCCACGCTGATCACCCCCAACGCGCCTTTCGATCGATTCCTCAAGGGCGACGCCAAGGCCCTCAGCCCGGTCGAAAAGGAAGGATTAGCGCTCTTTCTGGATAAGGGCTGCGCGAACTGCCACAATGGCGTCAACATCGGCGGCGGCATGTACGCTAAATTCGGAATCGCGCTGAAGCCCGGACCGGAATTCCTCCCGCCGGACGACAAGGGTCGCGCCAAGGTCACGAAGTCCCAGGACGATGAAGATGCGTTCAAGGTTCCGACGCTCCGGAATATTGCGCTGACCGCGCCCTATTTCCACACGGGCAAGGAATGGGATTTGCGCAAGGCCGTAGCGCTCATGGGGGCGACGCAAATCGGCGAGCAATTGAGCGAAGATGACATCAATAAGATCACGGCCTTCCTCGGCTCGTTGACCGGCGAACAGCCCAAAGTGACCTACCCAGTCCTGCCGCCGAGCGCCTCCACGACCCCACAGCCCACGCCGTAAGACGCCGCGAGGACCGAAAAGAATTGCGTCCGTCAGCGTGTGACGGACGCAATCCATGACAGATAGGATCCAGCCCCGCTTTCAATCGCGATCTGGATGATTTCGGGGATCTCGTAATCATGGGCGGCCTTGATCGCCGCCTCGACGTCAAAATAGTCGGCGCTCTTGATCTTGCAGAGCAAAAGCAGCTCCAACGCGTTTTGCACCGCGCCCTCCCATTCATAGAAGCTGTTGATCGGGAGGATTTGCACGCAAGCCGCGAGACGCTTGTCGATCAACGTTTTTGCGATCAATTCCGCCCTGGCGGCGTCGCCGCAGGTGGTCAAGACGAGGGCGTAGCCCGAACTCATCCGCTTGCCGCCTCTATGGAATGTCGGATCGACGCGGGGCGTCGGCCAGCGCCTCGACGCGACAGGACTGCATTCAGATCCGGCGCGTCGCCTCAGCCAGCCACCGCCGCGCAGCCGCCTCCGCAAGAAAAGGCGAAATCTCCTTGCGCACCCGGGCGTGATAGGCGTTGAGCCAGGCGATTTCATCCGCGTCGAAAAGCTTGCGCTCGACCAATGAAAGATCGATCGGGGCCAGCGTTATCGTCTCGAACCCCAGCATCTCCCGCTCCGCGCCGGCGATGGTCCTCGGCTCGACGACCACGAGATTTTCGATGCGAATTCCCCAATGTCCGGCTTTGTAATAGCCCGGCTCGTCGGACAAGATCATGCCCGGCTCGAGCGGCGTCGAACCCAGCTTTGAAATGCGCTGCGGCCCCTCGTGGACCGACAGATAAGAGCCGACGCCATGCCCGACGCCGTGATCGAAATCGAGACCCGCGCGCCAGAGCGGCAATCGCGCCAGCGCGTCGATTTGCGCGCCGGAGGCGCCCTTGGGAAAGATTGCGCGCGCGATCGCAATATGCCCTTTCAAGACGCGGGTGAAGCGGTCGCGCATCTCGGCGGTCGGCCTGCCGATGGCGACGGTGCGGGTGATGTCGGTCGTGCCGTCCTCATATTGCCCGCCCGAATCGATCAGGAAAATGCCTTTTCCAATTGTCCGATTGGTCTTTACCGTCACCCGATAATGAGGGATGGCCGCATTCGGGCCCGCCGCGGCGATTGATGGAAAAGACACGTCCTTCAGCTTGCCGGACTCGCGCCTGAAAGTTTCGAGCGCCTCGGCCGCATCGATTTCTGTGACGTTTCCTTTGGGCGCCTGAACCGAAAGCCAATGGAGAAAGCGCACGACGGCGACGCCGTCGCGGCGATGCGCCTGACGCGCCCCTTCGAGCTCGGTCGGATTTTTCTTCGCCTTCATCAAAGCGATTGGATCGAGGCCCACCTCAATCCGGCCGCCAGCGTTTTTCGCGGTCTCGGTTAGCTTAGCCGCGACCGTCGCGGCGTCGAACAGGACGCTCTTGCCCGCTTTTCCGAGATCTTCGAGATCCGGAACAAGCCGATCCGGAGCTGCGACGTCGGCGAGCTTTGAAAGCGTCTCGCGAAGCTTTGTGTCGAGCTTGCGCGCGTCGACATAAACGCGCGGCCTGCCCTCTTTCAAAACAAGGGCGTGGGCGAGGGGCAAAGGCGTATGCGCGACGTCGCGGCCGCGAATATTGAAAGCCCAGGCGACGGAATGCGGATCGCTCACCAAAAGCGCGTCCTTGCCGGCGAGAGCCGCGGCCGCGCGCGCGAGCTTGCTGCTCGCCGTCTCACCTGCGAATTTGCGCGCGTGCAGGCTAATTTTGCCAAGCGGCGGCGCTGGACGATCCGCCCATAATCCGTCGATCGGATTGGGCTCGAGGGGGACGAGTTCGCCGCCGGCCGCCCCAACCGCCTTGGCGAGCCGCTCGATCTGGCGCGGCGTATGCAGCCAGGGATCGTAGCCAAGCCTTGCACCGCGCGGGAGATTCGCCTCGAGCCATTTTTCAGGGCTCGTCTCCTCGATCGCGACGGGTTGAAAAATCGCTGTATCGACCTGGTCCTTCACCGCCAGGGCGTAGCGGCCGTCGATGAAAATCGCCGCGTGCTCGCGCAGAACAATGGCGAGCCCCGCCGAACCCGTGAAGCCTGATAGCCACGCGAGCCGCTCCTCCGAACCCGCGACATATTCGTTTTGATGCTGATCGGCGCGAGGGATGAGAAAGGCGTCGACGCGTTGCCGGTCGAGAGCCGCTCGCAATTCCGCGACCCGCGCGACGCTCTGGGAAAGATCCGATCGATCCTCAAAAGACTGAAAGAGGCTTTCAAACATGTCGTAAGAGTAGCGGCGCTTAGACCGCGCCGCAACATGCCTCGACGCTATTTCGCCGCCTCTTGGCAGCCACCCTCTATTGGATGTCCAGGCACAGACCCGGCTTTCCACCGCAGGTCGAAATCACACATTTCCGCTTCAAGACATTCAACTTCCAGCCGGAGCGCGCAGCCGCCCGAGAAGATCATCTCAACCACGCCAGCCGGAGCTTCCGTTTCCTCGAAGCTGATGCTGAGGAGATTAAGAAGAGCGGAACGGTCTTTTGGGGCGATGCCCATGCATTTGGCCCTGAGCACGCGCTCAAAATGAAGTCCAGCGCGACACCGTTCCAAACCGCCGTTCATCGCTTTCACCCAATCGAACCTGGATGCGACTATGGCGAAGCGTTTCGACTCGGGCAGATACGCCATGTCGCCGACGCGAACCAAGGCGTCTTGAAGATTGGCCGAAATCACTTTCAAATCTTCGTCGTCGAAGGCGATCAAGCGCAGAAGATCCGGCATCGGCCTCTCCCTCCTCGGGCTCTATTTCATTCGCGGGGACAATTCGGGCCGCCGCGTCGTGGAGCGCCGCCCGAGCGTATGCGGCCGCTGTAAAAGACCTTTGAATACGCGCAAACGCAGGACTCTCGCCCCTCGCCAACGCCTTACGACGTCGAAAAGTCTCGGCTTTCGGTTCGGCCGGCGATCGATCCGCGATCAGCTTGAATTGGGACCGCCGTATGGCCGTTTCAAGGCTAAGCCGCGCGCAAGGACGATTTGTTTCAGCCTATGGCTGTAGTCGGCGCGCAAGCGCCTAACTGCGCCTATCCCGCGCCGGAGACCCGCTCAATGAGCGCACCGCAGCCGCCGAGCTTGTCCTCGAGCCGCTCAAAGCCGCGGTCGAGGTGGTACACGCGATTGACCGTCGTCTCTCCACGCGCCGCGAGCGCCGCGATGACGAGCGACACCGACGCGCGAAGGTCGGTCGCCATGACCGGCGCCCCCTGCAGCTCGTCCACGCCATCGACCAGGGCGACGTCGCCCTCGAGTCGAATATGGGCGCCGAGCCGCGCCAATTCCTGAACATGCATGAAGCGATTTTCGAAGATCGTCTCGGTGATGCGCGAGCGGCCCTTCGCCTTGGTCATCAGGGCCATGAATTGGGCCTGAAGATCGGTCGGAAAGCCGGGAAAGGGCGCCGTTTCAACATCCACCGGCGCCAAGCCCGCGCCGTTGCGGCGCACGCGAAGCCCCTCATTGGTGACGGAAATTGTCGCGCCGGCCTGCTCTATGACGTCGATCGCGCTTTCCAGTAGATCCGCCCGCGCGCCCTCGAGCAGGACGTCCCCGCCGGCCATGGCGACGGCGATCGCATAGGTGCCGGCCTCGATGCGATCAGGCAGGACCGCATGGCGCGCGCCCGACAGCGCGCCCACGCCCTCGATTTCGACGACGGATTGGCCGGCTCCTTTGATTCGCGCGCCCATCTTGTTCAGGCAGTCGGCGAGATCGACGATCTCCGGCTCGCGCGCCGCATTGACGAGCAGCGTGTGGCCATGGGCGAGCGAGGCCGCCATGAGCGCCGTATGGGTGCCGCCAACCGTCACCTTCGGAAAATGGATTTCGGCGCCGATCAGGCCATTGGGCGCAATGGCGTGAACATAGCCGGCTTCGATCTCGACTTTCGCGCCGAGCTTTTCCAGCGCCATAATAAGAAGGTCGACCGGTCGCGTGCCGATGGCGCAACCGCCCGGAAGCGAGACCTTGGCTTCGCCCATTCGGGCCAGGAGCGGCGCGATGACCCAAAAGCTCGCGCGCATTTTGGCGACGAGTTCATAGGGCGCCAATGTGTCGACGATCGTCCCCGCGGTCAGATGGATCGCCCGGCTCGCATAGGGCGCGGCGCCGAGCCTGCGCCCATCGACCGAATGATCGACCCCGTGATGGCCAAGAATGCGCAGCAGCATAGCGACGTCGGCAAGGCCGGGGACATTCTCGAGGGTCAATGTCTCGCGTGTCAGAAGCGAGGCGATCATCAGCGGCAAAGCCGCGTTCTTGGAGCCTGAAATCTGAATGACGCCATTCAGCGCATGGCCGCCGACAATGCGAATGCGATCCATCAATCCCCCGTTTCAGATTGCTGCGTCTAGGATTTTTCGGCGTCCGCGTCTTTGGCCGGATCGTCCCGAAGCCTTTCCCTCCGATCGGCTTCCTCCGCCCTGCGCCCGCGGTTTTGGGCCTTGCGCCGCCCCAAATTGGCCCGAAGCGCCTCAGCGAGACGTCGGCGCTCGGCGGCCTTGCGTTCCCCTGCTCCATTGACATCAGGCGGAGCGCGATTTTCTTCATTCGCTCCGCTCATGCGCGCCTCCCTCGACGCCAATCGAATAGATTGGCGCGACTTAACCCCATGATTTCTTGTAAATGGCTGCGCTGGCCAAGACAAGGCGCCCGCGCGGCCGAGGTCCGCATGGCCTCGAACCCGCGTCTGGCCTTTGCTGCTCGCTTGCCTAACCGGCAGGCCTATGGCACATACGCGCGGCTCGAAGCGAGAAAATCTCGACGACGTCGACTCGATGAAGGCTGCGGTAGCTCAGTGGTAGAGCACTCCCTTGGTAAGGGAGAGGTCGAGAGTTCAATCCTCTCTCGCAGCACCATCCTATTCCATGGGTTTCAATTAAGTTCCTGCTTCTATAAAGTTTTCGGCCGCCCCTTTGCGCAAATGGCCGTTTCAATGCCGAAGCTCAAACGCGATCCAAAGAGTGGAAGCTGACGGGCTCGCAAAGTGATCCCCGACGACTTGCGCCACGTATTCGGCAAGTTGGAAGACAAGCCGCATTAGCCGAACAAGAAGCCGCCCGGCAATATTACACCTGGTTCAAGGACATTGAGGCGCGCATTGCTGCCGCCTGGACCGGCCAAGTCGGGCTATCAGACGAACAAGTGAAGGCTCGCTGATGGGACGACGCGTACCCCTTCTTCCTAGTCACTTAAATTGATAGCCCAGCGGGCCGGTCTCTCCAGACGTGGATAGAGGTTGTTCGGGCCGCCCAATTGAATTATTGGCGCGAGAATGTTCACGTTTTAGCTGTTGATGCTACAAAAGGTGTGCTTTCGTTAGGTTCGGTCATGATAGGATTTTCTTGAAAACTTAACCGCTCGCAGTCCAGATCCGCGGTCACTGACTGCGTGCGATCGCGTTTTGCGCTTGGTCAGGAGGTGGACGCCTGCTCCGCCAAGGTTTCGAAAGGGTTCCGCCGTGGAAGAGGCAGTCGAAGCAAAGCTCCTTTCAATCGAGTCGAAATTAAGCGAATTCGATTATCCGCCACAGCTTGTGATTGAAAATACGTCCAGGTGCAATCAACAGTGCATTCATTGCTCGCATAAGGAGCTGATTCGGCCAAAGCGGCCGATGGAGCGCGCGCTGTGGGACAAAATTGTCGTTGAAATCGGCCGCGAGGCGCCGGGCACGGAGATCTGGCCGACATTTTACGGCGAGGCGCTCGGGATGGGCGAAGAAATTTGGGACCGAATCGATTACGCCGCCGAGGTCGGCTGCGCTAATCTGGTCCTGAATTCGAACGGCGCCCTTCTGCTGCGGCTGGGCCATATCGACCGCATTCTTCGCTCGCCGTTGAAGCGGTTCATTCTGAGTCTGGACGGCTATACGAAGGAAACCTACGAGAAGATCCGCTATCTCGGCAAATGGGAGGAGACTTACGCAGGGGTCGAGGAACTGTTGCGTCGCAAGGAGGCGCGCGGCGGCGAATTTCCGGCGATCATCTGTCAGTTTTCCTTGATGGCCGAGAACGAACAAGAGGTCGAGCCCTTCCGCAAATATTGGCAAGATCGCGGCGCGGAGGTCAAGGTTCGGCCCAAGCTTGAATGGACGGCGAGCGGGTCGATTCGCTCCGACCGGATCGACCACGAGACGGCTTTCCGCATCGCATGCCCGTGGGGTAATAACACCATGGCCATCCACCAGGACGGCAGCGTCGTCGCCTGCGCTGTCGACTATGAGGGGATGTTCAAGGCCGGCAACGCCAATGACATGACGGTGCGGGAACTCTGGGCGGTTCTAGGCGAGAAGCTGCGGCGTCCGCATCGAGAGCATCGTTGGAGCGATATGCCGGAGGTTTGCAAAGGGTGCCGCGACTGGCAGACCGCCGGTGCGGAATATGAGAAAAAGAACGCGCCGGGAACGCGGCCGTTCTGGTATGACCCGGAGACCACCGACTTCAGGGTCAGCCGGGACAATTTTCCAAGCGAGTTCGAGGTGCAACATGACTGAAGCCGCTCTCAGCGAAAGCCCTGCAGCGCCGCACGGCAAAGCGAGCCCGCCGACCCATGTGCAGGAAGAATATGGACTGCGGCCGGAAGCCGCCGAGTTTCCGATGATGCTCGTTTTGTCCTTCGTCTATCCCTGCAACGCGGAATGCCCGCATTGCCCCTATACGAACTCGAATATCCGCGACACCTATAAAGATGCGCCTTTCATGTCGGAGGAGATCTTCAAGAAGATCGCCGATGAGGCCGGACCGCATGGCGCCTATTTGCGCATTTCCGGCGGCGGCGAGCCGATGCTTCACCCGAAAGCCATCGAACTGTTCACCTACGCCAAAAAGGTCGGCTGCAAGATCGGGCTCATCACGAACGGCTCTGCATTCACCGAGAAAAATTCGCTCCCTCTGCTCGAGGCGGGACTCGATATGATCGAGTTTTCGGTCGACGCGCGCGATCCCGAGACTTACGCCATAGTTCGCAAGGGCTTGAAATGGGAGCGGCTGCTTCAAAACGCGCGTCGCATGATCGACATGCGCAACAGTTTGGGCAGCGCATCCAAGATTGTCGCCTCTGGGGTCAATCAAAAGGGCGTCGACATAGACGCGGTCGAGACGTTCTGGCGGGATGAGATTGGCGTCGATAATTTCATTAAGCGCAAATTTCTGACCTGGGGCGTCAACACCGACCTCGACGCTTCGCGCTCGGCCGATCCGGCGCCTTATCTCAACACTGAGGATGTGCCTTGTCCTTTCATTTTCGAGCGGCTTAATATCGATAGCCGCGGGAATGTGATGGTTTGCGGCTACGACATCGCCGCAAACACCAGCATGGGGATGGTCGGCAGCCAAAGCATTCGCGACATCTGGCATGGCGAAGGGTTCAAGCATTATCGCGACAAACATCTCGCGCGCGAAGGCAATGACATTTCCATGTGCCGGACTTGCCCCGATTGGAAATATCGCTCCTGGCAGCACAATTACTGGAAGGTCGTGAAGGACGCCGAAGCCAACAGGCAAACAAAGCTTGGCCAGTTGAGCCTTGACGATGACTTCCAATCGGCGGCCGTCGGCGACGGCGCGGCTTCCTGACTTCGGCATGTGCGGGATATGCGGTTTTACGGGAGAGCCCGACAGGCGAACCTTGCAGCGCATGACGGATGTTGTTGCGCATCGTGGCCCGGATGAAGCCGGGCACTGGGAAAACGGCGACGTCTCGCTTGGCATGCGTCGATTGGCGATCGTCGATCTGGCCACCGGCCAGCAGCCCATTTTCAATGAAGACCACACTATTGCGGTGGTCTTCAACGGAGAAATCTACAATTATCCTGAGCTGCAAGCAGAGTTGAAAGAACAAGGGCATAGGTTTCGAACCGACCATTCAGACACCGAAGTCATCGTCCATCTCTACGAACAATATGGCGACGCTTTTCTCCACAGGCTCAATGGCATGTTCGCCATCGCCTTGTGGGATATCCCGCGCCGCCGCCTGCTGCTTGCGCGCGATCGGGCCGGGATTAAGCCGCTTTATTTCGCACAGGCCGGCGGGCGCCTCATCTTCGCTTCCGAAATCAAGTCGATCCTGCAGCATCCTTCCATCTCGCGCGAGCCAGACTACGCGGCGCTGTCGCACTACTTGAGCCTGAAAAACATTCCGGCCCCATGGAGCGCATTTCGCGGCGTTCAACAGCTTGGCCCCGGTCAATTCGCGGTCTTTGAAAACGGCGCGCTCTCGCAACGCATTTGGTGGCGGCCGGTCTTTGCGGAGAATCTCCAGCTTACAGAGCAGGAGGCCGCAGCGCGCATCAGGGCTCTGCTCGAGGATGCGGTCCGCTTGCAGATGCGTGCGGACGTTCCCTTCGGGGCCTATCTGTCGGGCGGAGTCGATAGTTCAAGCGTCGTCGCACTCATGACGCAGATCGGTGGGCGACCGGTACAGACCTTCTCGCTCGTCTATTCCGATGAGTTGGACAATAAGACCGCCGATCAGGAATATGCGCGCCTTGTCGCGCGCGAGTTTGGAACCGATCACCATGAATATGTTTTAGGATTTCAAGAGGTCGCCGAAAGCATCGACCCGGTGCTCGACGCATTCGACGAACCTTTTTCCGGCGTCACCTCGACCTATTTCGTGACCCGACTCATCGCCAAGCATGTCAAGGTCGCATTGTCGGGAGACGGCGCCGACGAATTGTTCGGAAGCTATCTCGCGCATCGCCTCGCGCAGCCGCTGCATCATTTTGAAACTTTGCGGGATAGGGCGCGAGGAAGTCTCACGCCCGAGGAAGCAAAGCTGCTCGCGCCTTTTTCCGATAATCTGGACTATCTGTCGGCGGTGTTCGACCGCGGCGGCGAAGTTGATCGACGCGCCTCTCTTTACCTTTGGAGCGACCACGAAAAGAGAGAGCTGCTTTCGGATAAGATGCTGGCTCTTTCGGGGGGCGTCGAGACGGGCGATCTCATCGCCAAACGCTATGCCGAAGCCCAAACGAAGGACCCGCTGAACCGCGCCCTCTATTGCGACTTCACGACCCTGCTACCTGACCAGGTTCTTGCTTTCGTCGATCGGCTGTCGATGGCCCATTCGGTCGAGGTCCGGCCGCCGTTTCTCGACCATCGCCTGATCGAATATGCCGCGACCATTCCCGGATCGCTGAAGATCCATAACGGACGCGAAAAACATATCTTGAAAGAAGCGGTGCGCGGCTTGATCCCGCAGTCCGTGATCGATCGCCGCAAGGAAGGTTTTGTCCTGCCGATGGACTACTGGCTTTTGCACAATCTCCGCGACAAGGTCGAAGCGACGCTGGCCCCGCCGCGTCTTGCTGCGCATGGCCTTATCCGTCCGGAAAAGGTCCGCGCCGTTCTTGACGCGCATTATGCGCGCTCCGCCAACCATGGTCCGAGAATCTGGAATTTGATGATGTTCCAGCTATGGTGGGAGAAGTTCTTCGGTGCGGCGTGACGAATGGAATTCACGCTGTTTCGAGTGAAAATACGCAGCGCCCTCGACGTTGTCTGACCGCACGAACAACAGCCGGATTGGAGGATTGATGCAATCCAACGCGTTGCGTTTGGCGTGGGGCGTCGGGGGGCGCGGTCGCATCCTGGAGGCGGTTATCGAGGCGAATGCGAAGGGCCTCCTTGCGACCAAACCCGCTCTGGTCATCGTCAGCGCGCCTTCGCCTATCGAAGCGGTCGCCAGCCGCCACGGCATAGCGTCACGATTGATCGAGGGAGGGCGAGGCAAGGCTCCGAAGGCGTTTCACGATGCGTTCACGGCGGCTCTCGTGGAGAACCGAATCGATTGGCTCGGGCTTACTTTTGATAAGCTTCTCGCCGAACGGACGATCGACGTTTTGCAAGGCAAAATATTCAACGTTCACATGTCGCTCTTGCCGCTCTTCCCCGGTTTCGGCGCGGTGCGCAAGGCCTTGTCTAGCGGCATGCGGGTCGCAGGAGTGACTGTTCACATGGTTGGGCCTGGAATGGACGATGGCCCGATTCTCGGGCAGGCGATCGCGCCGATCCTTGCGGGCGACGCTGAGACGACGCTCGGGCGCAGGCTTTTCGAGCGCGCCGTGCCCCTCGTGCTCCAAGTGGTGCGCGCGATCGAACGCCACGAGCTTACGTTGGATGGGAAGCGCCAACCGCAATGGTCTGCATGGGCCGGGACGGACGGCAGTTATTTTGCTCCCTCGCTCGACCAGGATCTAACGGATTTTGCGCAGGCGTTTTGCTCGCGATGCGCGTGACGGGCCCGCCATGCCGAGGCCTTGCGCCCAAAAAGGCCCATTGCTTGTCGCTTGCGCCCAAATTTCCTATTAGAGATTTTTCGGATCTGGAGGATGCGGGTTGACCACAGTGGTGATTCTTCAACCAGGCTTCTTGCCGTGGCTCGGCTTCTTCGATCAGATGTTTCGCAGCGACGTATTCGTCTATTATGACGACGTGCAGTTCGACAAGCATGGCTGGCGCAACCGCAATCGGATCAAATCGCCGTCAGGACCGGCATGGGTCACGATTCCTGTGCTGCATAGCAGCAAGCATGGTCAAAAGATCCTCGACGCCGAAATCGACTATCAGCAAAACTGGCCGCGCAAGATCATCGGGGCCATTCGCCAGAACTATGCGCGAGCTCCTTATGTCGCCGATTATCTTCCGGAACTTGAAGCCGTGCTGATGAAAACCTGGCGGTTTCTCGTGGATATCGATCTCGCCATCGTCGACATGATGTGCCGATGGCTCGCTTTTCAGCGGCCTCTGTTCAGGTCGTCCGAGCTTGGCATCGAAGGCGATAAAAGCGGCCGTCTCTTGGCGATCTGCCAGCATTTCTCAGCGAGTAAATATCTGTCAGGAAACGCCGCCCAGGACTATCTCGACACTGGGCTTTTCCTCGAAGCGGGGATCGGCGTAGAATGGCAGAACTTCAATCACCCTACATATCCGCAGCTCCACGGAGATTTCATTCCCTGCCTCTCGGCGCTGGACTTGGTGCTCAATGTCGGGTCTAAGAGCAATTCCGTACTGAGAGGGAACTCGTGAAGACGCTTTTGATCACCGGTGGCGCCGGATTCATCGGCAGCAACTTCGTCCGTCATATCTATCGCAAGTATCCCGATTACAAGATCCTTGTCCTAGACGCGCTGACTTATGCCGGCAGCATCACCAACCTGCCGGAAAACAGTTTTGACAGCGACCGGTTCGAGTTCTGGTACGGCAATGTGCTGAACGCCGATGTCGTCGACTCTCTCGTGTCCCGTTCCGATATCGTCCTGCATTTCGCAGCCGAGTCGCATGTGACGCGCTCGATCTTCGACAATCGCCTATTCTTCGAGACCGATGTTCTTGGCACGCAGGTCGTCGCCAATTCAGTCCTCCGTCATCGCGACCGCGTCGAGCTGTTTGTCCATATCTCCACCTCCGAGGTTTATGGCACGGCCACCGGCTCGATCATGGATGAAGATCATCCTCTGAACCCGATGAGCCCCTATGCCGCCGCGAAGTGCGGCGCGGATCGCCTCGTCTATTCTTACTGGATGACTTATCGCATTCCGACGGTGATCATCAGACCGTTCAACAATTTCGGACCTTTTCAGCATCTCGAAAAAGTCATTCCGCGCTTCGTCACGAGCTGTCTCTTGGGCGAGCCGCTCAATGTGCATGGCGACGGCTCGGCCAGACGCGACTTTCTCTTCGTCCAGGATCATTGCGACGCACTCGATAAACTGATCCATGCGGAGCGCAGCAAGATCATCGGCGAGGTCTTCAATCTCGGCACCGGACGGGATGTCAGCGTGCGCGAGATCGCCGAAGCCGTGAAGGCCGCGATGCATAATTCCGCAAGTCCCATTCACTTCACCGGCGACCGGCCCGGCCAGGTCTTTCGCCATACCTGCGACGCTTCAAAGGCGATCGAGGCTTTGGGTTGGAAGCCGAGCATCTCTTTCGAGGACGGCTTGCGCGAAACGATCTCGTGGTATGTGGCCAATGAGGACTGGTGGACTCCGCAGCGTTGGATGCGTCACATCCCGATCATCAACGCCGCCGGAAAGAGGGAACTCCATTGAGCCAACCGGTGCCGTTCTATCGTCACGACCTCGGGCGGCCGGAGCTCGACGAGATCGCTGATGTATTCGCGGGCCCGATCCTCACCACAGGCGATAAGGTTGCGCAGTTCGAACGCATGTTCGCCGATTATCTCGGCCGGCGCCACGCGCTAGGGGTGACGAGCTGCACCGGCGCAATTCACATGTCGCTTCTGGCCCTCGACATAGGCCCGGGCGACGAGGTGATCACGACGCCCATGACGTTCATCGCGACCGCGACGGCGATCCAGGAGGCGGGCGCAAAGCCGGTTTTCGTCGATGTCGAGCCGGACACCGGCAATCTCGACGCGCGCCGCGTCGAAGCGGCGATCACGTCGCGCACGCGGGCGATCCTCCCTGTGCATCTCTATGGCTTGATGTGCGACATGCGCGCTTTGCGTGAGATCGCCGAACGGCGCGGCCTCGTGATCATCGAAGATTGCGCCCATTGCGTGGAAGGCGCTCGCGATGGGGTCCGACCGGGCCAGCTCTCAGACGCTGCATGCTTCAGCTTTTACGCAACGAAAAATCTGACCTGCGGGGAAGGCGGAGCGGTGGCGACGGACCGCGACGATCTGGTTGACAAGCTACGGTTGCTGCGCCTGCACGGCATGACGAAGACCGCCGCCGATCGTCATCGCGAAGGATATGTTCATTGGGACGCCACCCTGTTGGGCTGGAAATACAACATGGACAATATTCAAGCGGCCATCCTGATCCCGCAATTGAAGCGGCTGGACGCGAAGCTCGGCGAGCGCGAGAAGCTCGCAAGGCGCTATGCCGAAAAGCTGAGCGAAATTCCAACAGTTCGGATGCCGGCAACCCACGCCGACGCTGTGCATGCGCGTCATCTCTTCCCAATCTGGGTCGGCGAAGGCCAGAGGGATCGCTTGATCGCAGAATTGAACGAGCGGCAGATTCAAACAGTCGTAAATTATCGCGCCATTCACTTGCTGACGCATTTTTCCGGCGCTCTCGGCCATCGGGTCGGCGATTTTCCTATAGCCGAACGGATGGGGGACGAGACCGTATCGCTCCCGTTCTATCCGACAATGCCTCTTGAATTCGTCGACATCGTCTCCGACGCGATCGCAAATATTCTTCGAACGGCGCGGACCTCTGGCGCGATGCTTTCCTAATCGTCGACGCTCTGTCCGACAAAGTTTACCGCAATCATTCAGGGCAAGCGGCTGGATTCGATGAGTCAGAACGAAAAATGTGATTCAATACGTCTGATCGTAGCGTTGCCGCCGCGCCAATATTTCGGCGGCAACGATTGGCAAAACGCGCTCACGATCGTCGAATCGCTTAGACCAAGCTTCCCAAACATATTCCTGTTCGACTGCGACGCCTATCTATCGGACAGCGATGCAAAATTCGCCGCCCAAATGACAGCCGCGCGAAATTTTCAGCCTAACGTCGGCCTGTCGCTGCCGAATTCGTCTTATGGGCTCATCCTCGATAAGCGCGCCGCCTATTACAAGAAAAGGTTTCGGGATTATCTGACATTTCCGCAGCACCCGACTCCGCTTGGCAATGTGTTCGCCGATGAGCTCGGCGTGCCGATCATCATGCTCTGGGACCATCTCATCACGCATGCGCCACAGTTTCTTCTTGGCTATGCGCCGGTGCAGCGCCAGGAATCGCTCCCCGGCAGTCTTGCGAAACTGACGGACGGATTGGTCCGCAAGAATTTTATCCATTATGTGCCGGACTCCGGCCATATCGAAGTCTTCGACCGGTTAGGCGTGTGGGAGCCTGGCTCGGTGCGGCGCTATGTCGTTCCAGGCCACAATATCTTTTTAAAAGATCAGCAAGAGCCGCCGAATGGATTGATCGGCGATCGCATCCTCTTCGTCGGCAATTTGAGCGCCGGCGGCGCTATCTCGGCCTATGGCGACGACCCGGTGGTGCAAGAGATCAGGGACTATGTGACCCAGGTGAAATGCAAGGACTGGGGAACGGCCGCTTGGCGCGCCTACGAAGCGATCGCCGCTCAAAAGGTTGCGGCGGGGATCGCCGAGCTTCACCCCGACCACTCCTTCTTTTGGGCGCTCGGACGACCGCTGACGACCGACGTTGTCTTGACTGCGTTCCGAACAACGGTGTTCAAGTCGCTAGCCGCGCCGATCGACTTTTACGGCGGCTTCACCGATCCGGATTTCGTCGCGGACCTCGGCCGTTCCGGTCTATTCAACGCCATGGGCAGCGTTCCGTTTGAAAAGCTCGGCGAGATTTATGCGCGCTACCAATTTGCCGTTGACATCACGCATACGCCCTTCATTCACGGCAGCAACGCAAAGGTGTTGAATTGTTTTGCGGCGGGCGGATTCATGTTCGTCGACTGGAAGGAGGACCTTCACCAAGAGCTCGGAGCGTTGGCGGAGGAGTTCATGTACCGCAGTGCGGACGAGCTGAATTCCAAAATTGAGAAACTAAAGGCAAACCCGAAAAAGCGGCTCGAAATTATACAAGCCATGCGCCTAAAAATAGCGAACGGCTTGAATTTCGTTGCATTCTTATCGGCAACTATTCGCGATGCTGCGCAACTAGCGCGGAACTAGTATGTTTGGCCGCCATTACTGAGATCTACTTCATATGTGGAAGCCCGATAGGCAAGGCGTTGGGGGAGAAGCACGACAACGTGTGGGGCGTCTAAGACCGACATCGTGGGGGCGTGGCTCATCAAGCAGACGCTGCGGAAAGACGCGCAGGATCATTTTTTGCGCACGTTTTGCAGTTCTGGGTCCGTCTCTGTTGCGGTCCTGATTGAACGGGGGGCGCCGCCTAGCTTAACGGGTGCAGAGGAAGTCAAGATGGGCCTCTGCTGTCGGCGTATAAATTTTGTGCGCCGAACAGGTTGATGCCCGACGGATCATCTCGGCGGTCGCTGCTCTACCTTCCGACCTACAGCCCCGACTTCAATCCGATCGAAAACGCCTTCTCAAAACTCAAAGCACTGCTGCGAAAAGCCACCGAGCGAACAGTCGGTAGGCTCTGGAACGGGCTAGGCGCCCTCCTCGACGAGGTCTCACCAAAAAGATTGCCCGAACTTCTTCCCCCCGACAGGATATGAGCCGGATTAAGGCGAACCCGCTCTAGGCGTAGTTGTTGGCATGCGCCAGCAGAACGTCAACATAAGAGTCAGCGCTATGAGTCTGCACAAAGGCTTTGGCCCGCTCCGCCGCGCGCGTCTGTCGCATGGCGAGATCGGGCAGGAGCCGGGCAATAGCTCCGCTCAGCTCTCTGGCATTATAAGGTTCGAACACCTCGCCTTCCGCCTCGCCCCGCTGAATGCTTTTTGCCGCGAAAGTTCCGGCGGAGGCGACAATTGGGCGGCCAGAGGCAACGGACTCTGTAAATATACCAGACCCGCGCAGACCGAAGAGGAACGGGTCATACGGCAATAACATCACGTCTATCTTATGAGTCTCCGCCATATATTCGTCACTGCTTAGTATGCCTTCGATCAAGCGAACGCCTTTCATCGATCGCAATCGCCGCTCCGCTTCGAGGGTGGTTCGCTCCCATCCACCATGCTGAACCTGAACCGTAAAATCGGCCTCGAGTCCATTATTTTGGCCGAACTCAATCGCCTCCGGAAGGAGATGAAAACCCTTGTCACTTTTTGAGTAGCCGAAAAACCCAAGGCGCGGTCGGCCGACGGTTACGGCGGCACGTCGCGTCTGTCCGAAAGGGATTGGTAAAATTTTAGTTTCGATGCCGAATTTGTCACGATACAGGCGACCGATCGCGTCATTCTCTGTTGTAAAGAACAATGTCTTTCCGATCATCCGATCGGCCAAGCGAAAAGCTTTCCTGTACAGTCCTTGGCCGAAGGCGGCATTTCGTCCGAAAGACGTCCAGGTAGGGGGGAACATCAATTGGCAAATTACGCGAGGCCGCAGGTTAAGCGGCCTCGCAAGCAAACAGCGGATCAGCCCAAAGATTTGATTCTGGGAGATAGCTGGTATGACAATGATATTGGCGGGGCTCCAAACCTCCGCTGGCAACGCATCTAGATCCTTCTCGAAAGATGCGTTGAGGATCTTCGAGCTTGTTAGTTCTGAAGGAGATGAGGCGTCAAATGAGGCGCCTCGGATCATCGCTATCAGCGACCGTAAGCGTCTTTCATTGCGCGTTGGCGTTTCATGCTCATAAAGCGAACGGCTGAAATGTGGGATTGCGTCGATCTCGCCACTGATGGAGGGATCCATGGATTTCATCCCGAATACGCGATAGCGCAACGCGCGGCGCGTTAGCGCCTCGCCTACTTTCTTAGCAAGATTGTAACTGTGTTCCGCTTTACTGCTTAAGCCATTGTCGAGGAAAATTATCTCCATTGAATTTCACGTCTGCTTAGTGCATGTATAATGCGCATTTAAAAAGAACTAATAACGCGCTTCGGCGTCGCGCCGCCCGTTCTCAACGGTGAACGTTTCATAATCGAAACCGTGAAGACCATAGAAAAATAGGGAAAGCGACGCGGCAAACCCTCCCGCGAGGGCTTTTCACTGCAACGGTTCCAAACCGCAGTGCGAATTTTCCGGCTTGTGTAGCCCTTGACCGGCCCCAACCTTTTGCATGACGTGCGGACCCGCCGCGCAGAGCACGGTCGCAAGCTTTTGCTTGTCGACGAACTCCTAGAGCGCTGACATTACACTCCTGCCCTCATCGATCGACAGACCGATCTCACCAGACGCAAGCCTTGAATCTGTTCTCGATCTACACTTGCGCCCATTGGATTTCAGCAAATTCGTCGGGTTCCTCGATCGTCACCATCCATACCATCGCCGCCTCACTCAAGTCGGCGATTTCATGAAACAGGCCTGGCTAATGTTACCAAGAAAGCGCGAAGACTCGCCAATCGATTTCAACAACGCACCAGGTTTCCGATCAAGCGAGGCACACACCGTATTCACTCAGCCTTTTTCTTTTTAGTGGGTTTAGCCCCTTTGGCGCCGCCTTCACCCGGTTCCGCTGAGAAATAGGTTTCATACTTATTCTTCTTGCCATCGAACTCCGCTGCCTCCGGGAGGGCCTTCCGTTTGAACGCAAGATTTGGCCAGATCTTCGCCATGTCGGCGTTGAGCTTGGGGAAAATACCAAGGTCCTTGGCAGTATCGGCCTTAATCGCTTGGGCCGGACATTCCGGCTCGCAAACACCACAGTCGATACAAACTTCCGGATCGATGACCAGCATATTCACGCCCTCGTAGAAACAATCGACGGGGCAGACCTCCACGCAGTCCGTGTATTTACATTTAATGCAATTATCGAGCACGACAAAGGTCATGACTTCCTCCCAATGGCGCATTCCATCCGCGCCAACATGATTATCGGTGCGCTAAACCCTTTGCAGGGCCACCACAAGTTATCGCTTGCTACCTGAAGTTAAGCGCCAGCCGTTGAGACTCGCAAGCCGTTTTTTTCGTCAGGACCGCTAAGCTATTTCTCTTTCTTCAAAGGCGGCGCGCTCGCCATCGTCTATTCTTCGAATAGGAGCTTTCGCTTGCGGTTAGGCATCGCGTCGAAGTCCCCGGCGCGACGACCCACAAAGTGCAGAGCCCCCTCTCAAAATACGATCGTCAACGCGTCTCCCAGCACGACCGAATGCGCCGCGGCTTTGATCCTGTCCCCCATCAACGGATTCCGTTTCGCTATTTGTGCATTGATGGCCTGCGAGCCAGCGTGAGAGGCGTAGCCGGTCTGGGTCGCGAAGCCTCCTGCACGGTCATCGCGCCCACAATTAACGAAGCGCCGAACAGAACTCCGCATTCACTCAGCGGCGACGCGCTCACGGAAGCCCAATTGACGCAGAGCCCGGTCGATCCATAACTTTGTCAGCTTCTCCTGCACGTTGTTTTGCGAGAGACGCTCGCGAAGGCTGGCGAAATCGACACGGTCGAGCGCCTGATCCTGGTTGAAGCAGGAGAACACGACCGTCTCTGCCCCGGTGCTCGGATCACGATGAAGCTGGAGACATTGCCCGCAGATTTCTTTCATCGCGCATTGCATCGGCGAATTAATCGATCCGATCGCGGCGTGAGACGGTTTCAGCAGCGGCTTCAACACGCCGTGCCGCGCCTTGGCCACGGCGTTCATCATGCCGTCCGAACCGATCGCAATGATGCGATCAACCTCGTCGAGCGGGATAGCGGGCTTACCCAGCTTACCCGATCCATAGGCCTCGATCGCTTCGACAATATTGCAGACGATGGTCGAATCCTGCGGCCGGGTCGGCTTGAAGCCGGGGGCTTCGTCCGAGCACCAGACGATGACATCGGCCGCACGCTCGATCTCTTCGATCTTATAGCGGTCGATCAGACGTTTGTAGCCGGCGACATAGATAACCTTCGAACCGGCCGCGCGAAGCGCTTGCCCGATCGAGAACAAGACCGCATTGCCGAGACCGCCGCCGACAAGCAGGGCAGTCTCCGCCGGCGGCGTTTCGGTCGGCTCGCCCGTAGGTCCCATTAAGATGACAGGCTCGCCCGGTTTCAAATGCGCGCAGAGATCCGACGAACCACCCATTTCCAGGACGATCGTCGACAGAAGACCTTTCTCCTTGTCGACCGAAGCGCCGGTAAGCGCGAGGCCCTCCATCATCAGCGTCGTGCCGTCGGTGCGGGGCGCCAAGGCTTCAAAGTTCTGCAAGCGATAGAATTGGCCTGGCTCGAAGGCGCGCGCCGCGAAGGGCGCCTTGACCGTAACTTCGACGATTGTCGGAGTCAGGCGTTCGACCGATTGCACCGAGGCGCGCAACCCCTCGCTCATCGTCGCGGCAAGGGCCGCCGGCGTTGCGACCGAATGCGGAATCGACGTCATTTTACGGCTGACGACCGGATAGCCCAATTTCGCGCTGGCCATGGCCTTCACGACATTGCCGGCGAAGCTCGGATGCAGGTCGCCGAAGAAGCTCACGGCTCTTCCGTCAAGCCGCGCGCTCATCAACACATGAACTGTGTCGGGCTTGCAGCATTTTTCCGGGCTGACGGGCGAACCGTCCTCGCCATAAGCCTGGAAATAGCGGCCGTCGAGGGCGACATTGTCCGGGTCTTCGCGGCCAAGCACCGTGTTTGGCTGGGTTCCAGCCGCCACGATGATGCAGCGCGCGGGCAGTTCGATCCGCTCGCTGGTTCCGTCGGCCGCTTTGCGCGACACAACCAGAGCTTCCGCCGCGCCCCAGCGGTCGACCTTGACCTCCTCAGGCGTGAGGCCTTCCGCGAAGCGGATGCCTTCCTGCATGGCCAAAGCCACTTCTTCATGGTTCAGGGTATAGCTCGGCGAGTCGATCAGACGGCGGCGATAGGCCAAAACAACGCCGCCCCATTGCTCCAACAAATCAGTAATACGCGGCTTCCGTCCTTCCTCCGAAGCGGCCTTGCGCTCCTTCCGGATGGCTCTCGCATGCGTAATGAATTCGTCGACGATCTCTTGCTCGGCCGGCGACCAGACCGAACGGACCAGCGACTCGCCATGTTCGGCGACGAGCGTTTCGTAGCGGATCAGAAATTTCTCGACCTGCACGGGATAATAGGCCAAGGCCTCGGTGCCGGCGTCGATCGCGGTCAGGCCGCCGCCGATCACTACGACAGGCAGGCGGATCTGCAGATTGGCGATCGAGTCCGCCTTGGCGGCGCCGGTCAATTGCAGGGCCATCAGGAAGTCCGACGCCTGCCTGACACCGGGCGCCAAGCCATTCTTCATCGGGATCACTGTCGGGCGCCCCGCCCCCGCGCAAAGCGCAATATGATCGAAGCCGAGCTCAAAGGCTTTGTCGATGGTCAGCGTGCCGCCGAAGCGAACGCCGCCGATCATAGTGAACTGGCTGCGGCGCTCCAGCAGCAGTCGGATGATCTTTAGAAAGTTTTTGTCCCAGCGGACCGTGATGCCATATTCCGCGACGCCGCCGAAACCAGCGCCGGACCGTGTCTCCAACGGTTCGATCAGGCCCTTCACGTCGTAGATCGGCTCGAACGGAGCCCGGACGCCGTATTTATCGACGCCGGACAAAGCCGGGTCAAGCGGCTCGATCTTTAATCCGTCGACCGCGACGATGCTGTGGCCGTCGTTCATCAGATGATGCGCCAGCGTGTAGCCCGCTGGTCCGAGACCGACGACAAGCACTTTGTAGCCGGTGTCCGCCTTCGGCACAGGACGACGAAGATTGAGCGGACTCCAGCGGGTCAGCAGCGAATAGATCTCGAAACCCCAAGGAAGGGACAGCAGCTCTTTCAGGGTTTGCGTCTCGACCTGCGGGATGTCGACCGGCTCCTGCTTTTGGTAGACGCAGGACTTCATGCAATCGTTGCAGATCCGGTGCCCGGTTCCCGCGCACATGGGATTGTCGACCGTGACGATCGCGATCGCGCCGACCACGAAGCCGCGCGTCTTCACCAGATTCATCTCGGAGATTTTTTCCTCGAGCGGACAGCCGTTGAGCGGCACGCCGAAAGCGCTGCCCTTGAAGCCTGGCTTTTCCTTGTCCTTCAATCCTGACGAGCAGCTGTCCCTGCCCTGCTTGTGGCACCAGATGCAGTAATTGGCTTGATCGAGCGCGCCGCGCAGATCCGTGCCGTGATCAGTCAGCGCGAAGCCGTCGCGATGCCGCCACTGGCTTCGCGGGAGATGCGCCTGAACGACGCCGTCGATGACTTCGCTCTCGATCGGAACGAGATGTTCGGGATTGAGCTTGTGCGGCGTCTTGAACAATACGCCGGACTTGTGAATCGCGTGGCCCGCTTCGGAAAGGGTCGCCCAGGCGGCGTAGCTCGCCGCTAGATCAAGCGCAGCTTCGTTCGCTTCGTCGTCGGCGTCGAGCCACGTCTGCACGTGGGACGCGTAGCTGAGTTCGGTGAGCGGTTCGCCGAATAATTTCTCAAGGCCGGCCCGGACCGCTGGTCCGTCGATAGCCTCAGCCTCTTCCGGCTCAACGCCTTTGATCGCGCGGCGCTGCACGAACAGCCGCTTGACCGTATAGATCGGCGCCAGTTCATCGTGGCGCGCCCGCATCGCCGAAATCTCACCGGATATTCCGAAGAGCCGGCCGATAAAATCCTCGACATGAGGAGCCGCATCTACGATGAGATCCGACTGACTTTTGGCGTCAAGGGACGAGGGGTCCGCGCGCCCGGCCGTCAAACGATCGTGAAGCGCATCGTCTGTTTCGGCCAGATGTTTGATGAACGCCTGATCGATCGCAGCCGTCCCGTCGACGGTATAGAGCTGCTCAAAGCTGAAGCCCATTCCGAGTTGAAGCTTATGCGCCATTTAACATCCTATCGGCAAAAGAGACGGTTCAGTTTGCCGAAGCTCAAATGCATAACTCAAACCGGACCTGCCACGCGGGTATCTAGCAAAGTCCGCGGTTTGAGTACAAGTCAAATGCGTCTCGACAATTCCCGCTTTTTACATAGTCGCTTTGTCCTTCGCTGAGGGCGGCATCAGATGCGAAGCGGGACAGCCTAAATTCTTTCTCGCCTCGGCCTGCAGCCATCGCACGAAATATTGCGGCGTTTCACTCTATGAACAATAGCAGGAGCTTAGCCGATAAAGTTCCTGGTCCCGTGATTTTGCGTGATCAACGTGGCGCAGTCATGCCATCGGCGATCGACACCTTCCCATCTGTTAGGTGAAGGACGACGCCAACAGACCGAGGCGGCGAGATCTTGGTGATCTCGGCTTTGGCGCGCGCCACAGTAACCTGCGCCTTTTAGCCGCAGGGCAAGCACCAAACATAAAACTTAGAGAAACCAGGCCCCGGCCAAGTTCAGCGCGGCCTCTGGTCACTGTATGATGTTCAGACTGTCTCAAACTTGGGAGTGCTAGAAGCCGATCCAAGAAGAAGGGATTCATGAGCAAAGCCTTGGCTTGATCGAGCGTCGAGCATGAGGCGGATCATCGCGAGATGGACGAAGGCGGCGAAGGTCGTATCGTAGCGTTCATAGTCGCGGGCGAGACGACGATTGCGGCTGATCGAGGCGAAGGTTCGCTCGCCGATCCAGCCCTTCGACAAGGCGACGAAGCGGTGGAGATCCGATCGCTTGACGATTTCGAGGCGCCGGGAGGCGGTGGCCGCAATGACCTTGGCCATTTTCGCTCCCCCGCATCCGCGAAAAACCTCTCGATGAAAGTAAAGCGCCTCCTCACGCGCAGCAATAAATCTCGGACGCCGTCGCGGTCTCGGATTTGGGCCGGCAAGACGCTCACGCCGAGTAGGAGGCCAAGCGTATCGGCGAGGATGTGGCGCTTGCAGCGCGTGGCTTTCTTGCCCGCGACGAATCCTTGCTGACGAGTCGCAGCCCCCTTTTTGCGCCGCCTTGGCGCTCTGCAAGTCGATGATGATCGCGGCGCTGGGGTTCGCCTCTCTCCCGGCGGTCTCACGGACAGCGGCATAAATCGCCTCGAGAATCCGGTCGAGCGTTCCATCCGAGTCTCATAGCATGAAGTAGAAACGCGCGGTCCTCTTAGGGACAGGTCCTTCGGCGGCGCCTTCCATTTGCAGCCGTCGATTAGAACTCGCACCAGTTTCAGACTTGAGTATATTCACGCCCCGCGGCGCCGCCGAGACCAATGCGCGAAGATCAGCGTGAAGCGTCGGTCGATCTGAACCTGTCGAGCCGCCCCTCTTTCAGCACGCAATCGGCCAGCGCGAAATATGCTCGGGCCGTTTCCCTGGGGATCCTCTCGACGCAGATGCGCCTAACCCCGTCCGACAAGGACAACCAGTTGATCGCGATCTTAGCGCGGGCGAGATTTTCCCGAGCGATGCATTCGCCCTTTGCTTCTTTCGAGATGAAAGCCATCGCGCAATTACGCGCGACGTCAAACTCCGGAACGCCGTCGTGCGGCCGCGCCTCAGGCCCTATCGCACCAGTCACGTCGCAAGGGGAAAGGTTGGCGGCGGCGGCGACGCCGCCCGGCGAAAAAATGGAAAAGACCAGGGCGAAGAGAGCCAAAAATTTCATAGCGCGGACTTCTCGGCGGCAGCTTGGACGAGGGCATTAACGTATTGAATGCTTGAACTTGTCGAACGCTTGATGGCGCGTCGAACGCCCGGTCGCAGACTGCACTGAACAGCGACGCGCATTGGTCGACCGCAGGCGCGCGCCGATCCAAGACCAATCTGCCTCCGATAGAAACTCATCTGCTCAGGACGCGCTCCCATGAAAAGGCCATCACTACCCCCCGCGCCTTGCCCGAAGCTAACCAAAAGCCATCTCCCGCGCGTTCGTTCGCTGGGTCCGAGGGGCGACAGCCGGCCTCGGAAACATTTGAGCCGCCGGATCCTCGCCGCCGCACTTATCCACAGGAACATTTGACTTACATCCATATATTCTGTTTTTGTTCTCTTTAACATCCCCTATTGTTCTCACGTTCGACGAACATTTGTTAGCTGATAAATGACAAAATGACCCAATCCATGTCGCGAATTCGAGAAGGCTCGCCGCCAAGTCGCCGAATCGGCGCGGGGGGGCGCCCCCCGGATGTCGGCCTGCTTTCTAATTCTGAAGCGGCGGCTTGTTTGAATGAGCCCGAGACAAAGTCGCTCAACAGAGTGCGGCGCGGCCGCGCCGCACTGTCGAACGCCAGCGGGCGTTTCGAAGCCGAGGCGCGTTTTTCCGAAGATGACGGCTGGGGCGGCGGGGTCCAGGTCGAGGCGACGCCGACGCATGTGACGCCGGAGCGCGCCAAATCGATCATCACCCGCAACGATTCACCTGATTTATCCTTCGATCGCTCGATCAATCCCTACCGGGGCTGCGAGCACGGATGCATTTATTGCTTCGCGCGGCCAACGCACGCCTATCTCGGGCTTTCGCCCGGCCAAGATTTCGAAACCCGGCTTTTCGCCAAGCGGAACGCGGCCGAGGTTCTCGAGCGGGAATTGGCGGCGCCCAATTATCGGCCTCGGACCATTGCGATCGGAACCAACACGGATCCCTATCAGCCGATCGAGCGTAGGGAGCAAATTATGCGCAGCGTTCTGGGCGTTCTCTCGCGGGCTCAACACCCGGTCGCCATTGTCACCAAATCCAATTTGATTCTTCGCGACCTCGACGTTCTCGCGCCCATGGCTCGAAAAGGCCTCGTAAAAGTCGCCCTCAGCGTCACGACCCTCGATCCAATCCTCGCCCGCAAGATGGAGCCACGGGCCAGCGCGCCGAAACTCCGGCTTGAGGCGATCAAGCTGCTTGCGGAGGCCGGCGTACCAACCGCGGTGATGGTCGCGCCGATCATACCTTCAGTGAATGACGCGGAAATCGAGGCAATCTTGACTCGCGCCCACGCCATGGGCGCCCGTGAAGCCGGATATGTCATGTTGCGTTTGCCGCATGAGCTGAAGGAGCTCTTCGCCGAATGGCTGCTCGCGCATTATCCGGACAAGATCAGGCGCGCCCTCGCTTTGGTGCGCTCGTCGCGCGGCGGCAAGCTTTATGACGCTGAGTTCGGGGAGCGGATGACCGGCTCCGGTCCCTACGCATGGATGATCGGACGCAGGTTCGAAACTGCAGTTAAACGGCTCGGCCTCGCGGGACGCCGGATGTCGCTGCGCTGCGATCTGTTCGTCGCCCCCGTTCGTCGCGGTGAACAATTGCGTTTACTGTAGATCGCAGCGAAATAGAGAGAGATTTAGACGGAGCGGCGGGCGGCCGCTCTGGTCTGCCGAAGCGCTGCCTGATGGTTGGCTGTCCCGTTCGCAGCTTTCTCAAGGGGCGCGAATGAGTCTCCAAAGCGCTTCGCGAGTTCGGATTCGGCTTGCGATGAAGCGGATCGGATTTTGCGGGGCCGATTTAGGCGGGGAAGCGGATTCGCCGCGAGCGATCCCCGCCAAGTTGGCCAAAAATTTGATTGATCAATGTGGTGCGGACGACGGGAATCGAACCCGTATGATCAAGGATCGAGGGATTTTAAGCTGCGGCGACTGGGTTATTCTGTGTTTATCCGGTTGCGCGTTTTTCTACGACAAAGCCCTGAACAGGCTAGCTTTTTCTGTCAGGGCCTTTCACCCTTCCGTAGCCGGACCTGCGACGCAGCAGGATGTCTGGTGGCTCCTATGTGGCCCCTGGAATTTGGCATCGGACGGAGCGAATATGCCGACAATAAAGCTGACCAAGACCGCAGTCGATAGCGCGACGCCGCTATTAAAGGACTGCGAATTGCGCGACACCTTGCTACCCGGCTTGCTGGTGAAAGTCACGCGCACCTGCCGCAAGGTTTTCATGGTGCAATATCGAACGAACGCCGGGGAGCGCCATAAGCCCGCCATCGGACGATTCGGGGAACTGACCGTCGAACAAGCCAGATCCATTGCGCGGGATTGGCTGGCGGACGTGCGCAAAGGCAAAGATCCCAGCGCCGAGAAATCTGCGGCCCGCACCGCGCCGACGATGCGGGAACTCTGCAACAAGTTCCTGGAGGACTATTCAAGACCGAAGAACAGCGTGAGCACAGCTAAAAGCAATCTGGGCTATATCAACCGCTATATCCTGCCGAGCATCGGATCGAAAAAGGTCCGGGAAGTCACACGGGACGTCTCGGAATTGGTCACCCGCTTGAACAAGCACCCGGTGACGGAGAACCGTGTGCTTTCCTGCCTGCGCAAGATGTTCAACATGGCCGAGGTCTGGGGTTTTCGCGACGACGGCACGAACCCGTGCCGCCATATTTCCAAGTATCGCGAGACCGGGAAGACCCGGCTCATTACCGACGAAGAGATGATGCGCATCTTCGCTTATCTCGATCGCGCTGAAACGGAAGGCGTGGAGCATCCCTTCGTCACGCTTGCGGTGCGGCTCCAGTTCGCTTTCGCAGCCCGAATGTCCGAAATCATTGGCCTGGAATGGGCTTGGGTGGATTTTGCAAACCGTCGCGTGGTTTGGCCCGATAGCAAGACGGGCGAAATTTCAAAACCGATGAGCGAAGAGAGCTTCGCCCTTCTCACCAATGCACCTCGGCTTGAAAATAGCCCCTACGTCATTCCGTCCATTTTCGATCCCCGTCGTCCCATGCCGCACCACACTTACGCTTTGGGCTGGCGGCGAATCCAAGAACGCGCAGGCGTCGCGCATATCGGCACTCACGGAATTCGCCATCGTTCTACGACAGACATCGCCAATTCGGGCATCCCGGTTAAGGTCGGCATGGCGCTCACGGCTCACAAGAGCGTCACCGTGTTTATGCGCTACGTCCATACGGAGGACGACCCGATAAGAGCGGCGGCCGAGGCAGTCGCCCAGCGGCGATAAACCCTGATCGGTCGAGCAGCCGCCCTCGCGCCGGCAACCGCCACATCCGCCTTAGCCGGAAAACCGCTCGGCCTGGAGCTCGGTCAACACACGTCCCGGACAAAGCTTCGAAACTACCAGCCTTTGCGCCATCGCCGCGCAGAAAGCAGGGCCATCCCGTTGGGCGCCAAGCGCGCCAACAAAACCGGGGAGACGACCGATGCATGAGAAATCTTATTCACGGCGGCACTGGCCGACGGCCGATATTCTCGAACGCGCGGAATTTGTGAAGGATGCAGGCGCGATCCGCTTTGTCGATACCGAAGCGGCCGCTCGCTACCTCGCGCTGACGCCCCACACCCTGGAATGCTATCGGTCCGTCGGCGGTGGTCCGATCTATTATTAGTTCGGCAAATGGGTCCGCTATGCGGTCGAAGACCTCGACGCTTGGGCTGCCGCCTGCAGGCGCGTGACGACAACGACTTCCGCCGGTCCTTGATCGCTCGCCGTTGACCACACATGGCCCGAAGACGCTTGCAAGAATGGCTGGCCCGCGATCGACCGCCCCCGTCTGTCGAGGAATTCCGCCGACTCCCCCGCAGCACCCATGTGAGGGCGAGCCAGAAGGACACAAGGGCGGGGACCCCGCGGCATCGCCTCCAGAAGCTGCCGCGCCCTCTTGCGGGATCTTGGGGAGCGGTGATCAGCTCTTCAAGATCAGCGGAAGCGGCTTGAACGGGTTTCGCAACGGGATCTGGAGCCACAGCGGATCAATATCTTCCTCGGATTTCCCCCCAATCCAGGCGGTCAGCCTTTGCTGAGCGGTCATCGCCAGATCCGCCTTAATCTACCGCGCTCGCAGGAGAGTTACGTTCGTCACGGCCGTGGCATATGCTTATCGCCATGGACGTGGCTCAGGACGTTTAACGCCTGGAATATCAATATCATACCCAAGCTGATCCGCCGATCGAGCGAAACGATTTCTAGCCTCTTCCGGCGCGTCCATAAGGCGATGCAATAACAGGTCGTGTATGGGCCATCCCGGGCCGGCCAAAATCTTGACGGCAGGCTCGTAATATGCCGATGCGACCAGATCCTTGAATTCCGTCACCGCCGCGTTGGCCAAATCCGGTGGAAGCTCGGAGAAGTGGCTGATGACTATATAGTTTCGGAGAACTGCGACCCAGCCTTCATGCGGGCCAACAAGATAGGACATCCTCAAGTAGGCGAAATCTTGTTTGCCCCAGTTATCTGTCATGGTCTTCGCCCAAAAGAGTGCGAGCCAGAGGAATGGATCGGCAGGCGCCGCTGACAATGAGCGCTGAATGGACGCGGCCAATTGATCAATGACCGGGCCGGAGGGCTTAGCGCGTTTAACGCTAGTACCTTGTTCGGCAAGTCGAAGCCGAATAATCGCAGCACTTCTGAGAACCTCTGGACGGACCCAGACTCTTTCCGCGGAGTCCACGTCGGCGAGCAGGCTTTGTAAGGTCTCGCGTTTGAACGTTTCGCCTTCAAGAATATTGTCCGCCGCATGGTCCAGACGGGAGTCGCGCCAAAAGACCGGAAAAGTGTAAATGCCCCACCAAATCGAAAACACCCCGATAGAAATCAGAATGAAACGGCTCGAAGCTACATAAAGCCATTTTCTTGACCGGCCTGTAAGGCGACTAGCGTCGTTATTTGACATTTTTGTATTGGTCATATTTCTTGTAGTAATAAGTAGTTCTATATCGCTCATAGCGTTGAAGCACGGACATGTCGGCTTTGTTCAGTACGACGCCAAGCAGCCGATCATAAACCTCACGGGCGTTTGAAAGACTATGTTCGACCACATCGATTCTGGTACGGCCCCATTCAATGACATAGACGTAGGAGTCGATGAAACTTGTGGTCGTCCGCGTATCGACGACGGGCGCAAGAGGCGGGAAATCGACAATAACGTAATCATATGCGCCGCGGAGCTTGTCGAATAAGGAGTTGACGGCGAGCGAACCCAAAACTTCATTTGGATGCAGCAGTTTCGTGGACTCTGGGCCGGCCGGCAGGAAAATCAGTCCAGTCGCGGGATCGGTCCATATTGCGTCATTGAGCGCTATTCGCCCTGCCGCAACCTCGACCAGCCCCGCGGCCGATTTCGGAGCAAGATGTCGAGAGATGGACGGATTGCGTAGATCGGCGTCAACAAGGATCACTCGCGATCCGGCGTGCGCAATCATTGACGCGAAATTCGCTGCGATGGTGGACTTCCCCTCGTTCGGCAAGCTCGAGGTGAAGCCGATAACCCGATTCGCCGCGACGATGCCGTTCAGATCGGCGATTACTTTCAGTGATCGCAGCAATTCCGTAAATTGCGAAAACGGCGCATCCACGACATGGCGCATCAGATTATCGGATAGCCCGATGCGTCTTTGCTTGGCGAGAGCTGCGGCGTCCACTTGCTCGTCAGGGACGGGAGGAGCGAACGGCTTTAAGATGGGCAGCATCGCAATGCAGTTAACGTGCAGTGTAGCCTCCACTTGGGCGCCGGTGCGGAACACACGATCAGAGGCCTCGCGCAGCGCCGCGACGCCGAAGGCGACCATCATGCCCCCGGCTCCAGTGACCGCGAGGACAAACAGGGTATTTGGATGGCTTCTGGTTGTTGGGGAGTCCGCTGGGCTAATCAGCCGCGCTTCGGAAATCGGAAAGGACTGCTCCTGAACCGCTTCCATATAGCGTTGCAAAAAATTCTCGTACATGGTCCGCGCGGTCTGAGCATTGCTCTCAAGCTCGCTCAATTGCACTTGCGCGTGGCCGGTAATGCGGGAATCAGCGACCGCGCTTTCGAGGCTTTTCTGGATGGCGGCCTCTCGGGTCTGCGCTATTTCATATTCGCTCTCGTAGCTCTGCGCGATCTTCCCCATTTCATCGGCGATGCTGCGACGCAATTCCAACATCCGATTGCGCAAAGCGATCGTAGCCAAGTGAGCGCCGCCATATTTTTTCGACCAATCCGATTCTCGGCCGGCAGTCTCCAGATATTGCCCGCGCAGTTTAATGATCACTTCGCTTTTTAAAGCGTCGGCAAGGGAAGCATCCGGAATTTCCTGCGTCATCACTTGTCGGACGCGGTCGAGGCGAGCTTTTGACTCGGCGGTCGAGGCGTGGGCGAGGATAAGCTGGCTAGTGACTTCGCTCATCTGCTGCTCGTTCATCAGCCTTCCGCTGCTTTCGACGATATTGTTCGCTTGCTTGAATTCGACGAGAGCTTGTTTACTTTTCAGAGTGTCAGCGCGCAGGCTGGCGATGCGTTCCTGCAGCCACACGCTGGCCCGCCGCGTGGATTGATACTTGGCTTCCAATATGTCGACGATATAGGCGTCGGCAATTGCGTTAGCGATTTGAGCAGCCTTGCCGCGATCAAGAGACCGAAATGAAATCTGCATCGCATAAGTGTTCGGAACGCGGGTGATCTTCCTACGGCTTTCGAAAGCGGCGAGGGCTCGGCGCTGGAGCTCGGATTCGGATACCGCCGCGCCCGAGCCAAACGTGCTGGAAATCAGATTGAAGAACGCGCCGAGAAGGCCGGCGCCTGTGCCGACAAATTCCAGATCTTCTGTCAGCTTGAGATCTTTAATGACAGCTCGACTGACGTTCTCGGACATAAGAACCTCGACCTGCGTCGCCACCGCCACAGCGTCGATTGTCGTTTCGCCGATGACTTGCTGTTGCTGAAAAGCCGGCACTTTGCGCGTGTCGATGACCATCCGAGCGACGGCCGTGTAGCTCGACGGCGTGGCCAATAGATACAATAGTCCAAGCGTTGTGGCGCAGGGAATGACAAGGAGGAAAATGGGAAGCTGCCGGCGGACGATGGCTGTGAAGGACTTGACGATGTTGGCCAGGCTTGACCCGTCGGGCAAATCTCGCTCATGATTAGAGGGCTTGTAATTAGATTGAGGCGAGCCCTGATAGGTTTTCAGCATATGGGAAACCCGCCTCAAGAGCATCACCAAACACCACATGAGGTGCGGAGAGTCACGCCAAAGCGCAACTGTTGGCTCCCTCCTGCCTAAAACGGGCTGACAGGACATTGCCCCTGCTGACATGCAGAAACGTTTGCCTGCAAAAGACTCAAGAACTTCTGATATTCTGCTGCTTGCGCGCTAAGTCCAGCCTGAGCATAAAGCTGACTAAGACGCCCAATATCACCCTCAAGGGCCATCAAGAACAACAGCTCAACGCGTTCGCCCTTTCGTCCAACCGACTGAAAGACATGCTCCAACTGCGGGTCAGCATCTACTTGCGCAACGCTTTCTCCGGCCCAAATATGACCCTCCAAGAGCCTCAAGAACTTCCGTTCAGCGCCTCCTTCAACGCCGCCGCTGCCGAAAATGGGCGCTGGCTGAGCATTCACGGGTGCAGCCGGATGAAAAGCCACGAGCGTCATCGCCAAAACGCTTCCGAGCAATATACGAGCGAACATGATATGCCCTCCCCTTAAGTGAGAGATAAGAACAGTTCGTTAATTTATAATAGTACGCCAAAAGCTCTCCGGGGGCAAGCCAGCCCAACCGATTGCCAAAATTTGGACATATTGGTTTTTGCGCACGTCAGCAGCCTGACCTCAACCTCGGACAAAGGCTCCATGGCTGATCGCGAACTTCTGCGATCGTGAGTGGTCCCTGAGGCCCTCCGCCGTCTGATCGACAAGGAGGCGCGGACCGAGAGGAGCGCTCCGGAGCCAGTCAAGACAATCCGCTATCCTAGAGCCGATCCAAGAAGAATGAATTCATGAGCAATGGCTTGGCTTGGTCAGGCGTTTGAGCAGGAGGCGGATCATAGCGAGGCGGACGAAGGCTACGACGGTTCCTGCATAGCGTTCGAAGTCTCGCATCAGGCGGCGGTTTTGGCTGATCCAGGCGAAGGTCCGCTCGACGACCCATCGCTTCGGCAAGACGACGAAGCGGTGAAGATCGGAGCGCTTGACGATCTCGATCTTCCAGCATCCTGTAGCGGCAATTGTCTTCGCCATTTTCGGTCCCTGGTATCCGGCGTCGGCGAAGATCCGCTCGATAAAGGGAAAGCGCCGCCGCGCTCGGCTCAGCAAGTCGCGCGCGCCGTCGCGGTCCTGAATGTTGGCCGGCAGAACGCTCACGCCGAGGAGCAGACCGAAAGTGTCGACGAGGATATGGCGTTTGCGCCCCGTGACCTTCTTGCCCGCATCGAAGCCCTGAGGCGCAAGCGACAAGCCCCCTTTTGCGCCGCCTTGGCGCTCTGGGGGTCGATGATTGCGGCGCTTGGGCTTGCTTCTCGCCCAGCCGCCTCTCGAACCGCGACATAGAGCGCCTCGTGGATGCGCTCCAATACGCCGTCCCAATCCCACAGCTGAAAATAGAAGTGCCCGTGCTCTTGGGCGGCAGATCTTTTGGCAAGGCCTGCCATTGGCAGCCGGTCGCCAGCACATAGAAAATCGCGTTGAGGACCTCACGCCCGTCGATCGACCGCCTCCGTCCGCCACGCCGCGCCGGTGGAATGAGCGGAGCGACCAGCGTCCACTCGGCGTCGCCCAGGTCGCTCGGATAACGAAGGCCGCGGCGGTCAGCGGCAAGACGATGTTCTGGCTTCCACATGCCGCGCTCCCTTGCGAATCATGACATTCGCAACCGAATCACAACCGAATCATCCGACTCAAGAAGTTCTCGGATCGGCTCTTAGGCCAGAACATATCGATCACCCCTGGCAGGTTCGGCGATTAGACTGGCTCATTCCAAGGGATTTGAGAACCCGACCAAAGAGACAAATCAAGTCATCGAAGATGGAAAGAGCTCCTGACGGAATGCTTAAGGTTAAATTTTGTATAAGCATTCTCGTTGGCGCAACCATTTTTTCAAATCTAAACTCTCAAAGTGATGGTTTGATCTTGCCACCAATTTGATCTGTGGAGGTTCGAAACGATTGCCCCAACCCGGCGCCTACGACCGCGAATGCGACGATCGCGTAGCCTGATACCTGCAAGCTGAAGTCCACGATCGAATGCAACAGGCCGATGAACGAAACGGAGAGCGCCGCCAAGGGAACAACGGCATCGCGGCGGCGTCTTCGGGCACCGCGGATCAGAAGCGTCAGAATCAGGATCCAACCGAGCCCTATCACAGCGGTGAGCGGGATTCCGAGCTCGGCGGCGAGTTCGAGTGGCGTGCTATGGGCGCGGTTCCATACGCCAAAGAGGGAAATTTCAGCGCTTCGGTAAGTCGGAAAACTCCAGGCGAAGGTTCCAAGACCAGTGCCGAACCACGGATGTTCGGCGATCATTTGCAAGGTCGAGCGATAGCCGTCGAGGCGGCCTTCATCAGCAAGGCTTTGCAAATCGAAACGCTGGCTAACTGATCCTCCCAGGAACTGCACCAAGACGAGCGCGACGCCGGCGGCGCCGGTCGCCAGCAACGCCAAGCCGCTTCGTTTGGGCAAGTCGCGGCGAAAGAATAAAGTGAAAGCTGCGACAAGGGCGAACATGGACGCCATCACCCCGGCGCGCGACGCTGTCATCAGGAGAGCCATGAAGCAGATGAAGAACGCCAAAAATGCGAACGCCGCATTTCTGCGCAATTTGGACAGGGAATGTTGCGAAAAATCCCTGAACTGCAGCGGTCCTGCGGGCAGCCGCTCCCGGATGCGTTCCGAGAGAACCAGCAACCAGATGGCCGCGCAGGATCCGAAATAGGTAGCCGCCGTGTTTCTGTTGATGAACGTCCCCGTGACGCTGCCGTCATAGGTTCCCTTCTCGCGCCAGAGGATCATTGTGGGCTCAACCAAATTGCTGATGATCCCATAGCAGGCGTATCCAACGCCGGACCACCCCACGACGAGCAATAGCTGACGGGCCCGAGAGCGGTCCGACCCGACGACTACGCCAAGCGTCAGAGCCAGAATCGCCGCCAATGTGGGGCCCAAACTGTAAAATGGCTCGCATTTGGCAATGGAGACGGAGGAAATGAGCCCGTCACCTAGCAAGCCCGACGCCTCCGCCCAAAGCGGATGCGGCTTGGCGATCAAGGGCTTGTCTGACAGCTGTTCGTGCAGGACGAAGGCGTAGCAAGCGACGATAAGCCCTACACCCAAAAGCAGGGCCTGTTGGGGCTTGCCAAGTTCACGCACGGACGCCGAAACAACGGCAATTCCAAGAAGAATGCACCAAATCGCGACCGTCGTCGCATCGCGTGATCCAAAAGGCAATGGGGCGGCCGCGGCCGTGATAAATAACAGATAAACCGCGATCCGGTTTGCGCCGCTGGCGGCCGCGGTTTCCGCTCCCGCTGGCGTCGAGATGACTGGTTCGGCGTGCGGCGCATCAGCTGAGGCCAAGCCTAGTTCTCCCATTCAAACTCTAGGCTGCGTTTTGCCTCGGCAACGAATACAGGATCGTCGGCTTGCAGACAACTGAGCCGCTCGAACAAGATCCCCCAAAATGCAAGAAGGGCGCGATCGATCTCGGCATCCTAGGTCCCATTGACAAATAGAATTGAACGAAGCCGCTACGCAGTAGAAGCGGCGAGGATTCCGAGCTGAAGGCCCCTGTCCGATAGGATGTGATTGTCACATCAACCCCTCTCAGGACAGGCGAGCTCCAGATGGGCGAGATAAACCCTCCGCGCCGCCGCATGATCGAGGACATGACGGTCCACGCTTCTGGCCTGGAATTGAAAAGCCGCCCGCGAGCCAGCGAGGCTCGCGGACTGATGCGGCGCTGAAGGCGAAAATCGCCCTGGAGGCGATGCGGGAGCACGCGACGACGGCGATTTAGCCCAGCGGTACGAGGTCCACCCGAACCAGATTTATGCTTGGAAGAAGCAGCTTCCGGAGAAAGCGGCGCGGGCGTTCGACTCGAGTGTCCGCCCGGACGCGGAGAAGGCGGTGCAAAAAAGGTCGACGACCTCTACGCGAAGATCGGCCAATTGACGGTGGAGCGCGATTTTTTTGCCACGGAGGTCCGGAATATGAGCACGCCGGACCGTCGAGAGATGCCCGACCGCAGCGACAAGACGCTGTCGATCCGCCGACAACGCGCTTTGACCGAGGTGGCGCACTCTTGCGATTATCGGCCCGAGAAGCCCGCCAACGACACCGATCTCAACCTGATGCGGCACCTCGACGAGTTGTTCAACGCGCGGCCCTTTCTCGGCTCGCGTCGGATGACGGAGATGCTGCGAGCCCAAGGCGAGACCATCAACCGCAAGCGCTTCCAGCAGCTCATGCGCAAAATGGAAATCGCGGCGCCAGGCGCGAACCCGAATACGAACAAGCCAGCGCTGGGCCACAAGACTTTCCTTTATTTCCTGCGCAATCTGAAAATCGAGCAGCCCAACCGCGTTTGGGCCGCTGATATCACGTATCTCCCCATCGCGCGCAGATTCCTCTATCTCGTCGCGATCATCGATTGGGTGAGCAGCGCGGATTTAGCGCGACACATCTCCAACACGAAAAGCAAGTCGTTCTGCCTCGCCGCGCTCGAGGACGTCTTGGCGCGATTCGGCAAACCGAAGATTTTCAACACGAAACAAAGCTCGCGGTTCACCTCGGCCGTTTTTGCCGGCGCACCGACGGTGGCCGGGATCAAGATCTCCGTGGACGGTCGAGGCCGATCGATGGACAACGTCTTCATCGAGCGCCTGCAGCGGTCCCTGAAGTATGAAGACATCTATCTCAAGAACTATGCCGATGGCCGAGACGCAAAAATCGGCATCTTTTCGTGGATGGAATTCAACAACAGCCGACGCCTTCATCAGGCGCTTAGCTATCGTACCCCAGTGTCAGTTTGGCTTGAACGAACGGCGACCGCAAAGGATGTGGATATGACAAACAACGCTGCCGCATTAACTACATGCCGACAGCAACAGCAGAAGACAAAACCGCTGGCGGCATAACAGACAGGAACAGGAGCAGTCGGGCTTCCAACTAAGAAACCGGTTCAAGCGGTCCCGCTGCACGAGTCCATTTCAATCCGCACGCCGGCATAGCGTGCACAGCCTCGGAAAACTCCAAGGGGTCGACTTAACCCTTTAGCCATCCCGCGCCACCCGGAGCGAGCAATTACCAAACAGTTATCCGAACAAAATATACTTGATGAGCATTAGGCTCCCACGAGCCCGTTTCGCTTCCCGTAAACACGCCTATGATACCGTACTTCGATGACACAACACGCGGTCCGCTAATAAACGAGTTTCCCGCGAAGGACTGAACACTGGACGCAATCGTACTCCAACTTGCGCCCGCATCGCTACTCTTAAGTACAATAAGCGGAGCCGCCAATGTCCCTCTCGCCGCTCCCGAAGATGGCTTTGAGGTGTCGAGCGTAACAACATATAGATTACCCGCGTTGTCGTGCGTTATGATACCATCGTTGCCGAAAGCGACGAACCCACCTCCGCCAAATCCGCCCGATTTAGCCGGAGGGCCAAAAACATTCTCTAAACAATGCACGGTCGAAAAAGGCGCGGTCCTGAATGCTTGATATATTTCGTTTTTCAGGGGGCTGAGTTGGTACATAAAGTGCACGATCCCCCGTGAGGCTGTCATATTGGCCAGCCATGCTGCTTGTTGCCCAAGATATTTCTCGGGTACGATATTGGGGGCAAGCCCACCTGTATCGGAAACAACCGGTAATGTAAAAGCCGTTCCATCTGGATGCTTCCATGTGGCCGCTCCATCGTCAGAATATATAAAATGAATGCTGTAATAAACCGGTGTTGAGCAATGCCACTCGTGAGGGGTGCCTCCGCAGTTGCCAAGTGGCGTAGTTGTCCAGGCGACGTACAGCCTTCCGCCATCCATCGCCATATGAACATATTCAGCTTCGGCTAGTTGGCCGGTCTTGAAGAAATTATATCGGGAAGTTACGTCACCGCCTTTTGCCAACACAAGAAACGGAGAATCCTGCCCAAACCCGAGATAATAGAATTGATTGCGTTGTACGTCATAAAGCGCCGTGTATTTTCCGGCAGATTCGTGGGCATACTCGGAAACCTTTGGTCGTCTGTAGTTGTCAATATTACTAAAAACGTACATCAAAAGATTTGTGCTGTGCAGGTCGGTGCCCCGTGGCGAATAATATCCGTCGAACAGATAAATATTATCCCCTTCGTCGGTTTCTATCTCCGGGGCCTTTCCAAAGCGAAACGGCCCGGTAAAGACAGTCGTGAAGGTTCGACCACCATCTGTGCTCCGCTTCAATACCCATTGAAAGACGTTGGACCAGTTCATATTTAAGGTACCGGGCTTCTCGTGTGCGAGGTAGACGACGAAGATGCCATTGTTGTTCGCCGCAACATGGGGAGTTTGGCTGCCGAAGGTTGCGTAGTTCGGCACGTTGTCGTCAAGCTTGGTAACTTGGATGGAGCCGGGCAAAGCTGGCTCCGCATAGACAGGCGAACGGCAGAGGCACAGTGTTGACAAGAAAAACGCAACGAGACGCGGAACGTGTGTCACCATGATCTCGCCCCAAAAGAACACAACGACTGAGACAGGCTCGGCACTCGTCGCGCTCCCGCTTGAGCGGGGTTCTTGCGAATGCGTGACGCGTCGTCCTCGAGGCTCACGTCACGTACGTAATGGCTGCCGTTCTCAATGTGCCAATTCATTCGTTCCGGCGCTCCGACGCTTGCCCGCCGGCCGAAGAAACCCAAAAGTGTCAATTCGCTTCCCCCGTGTGAATAAGCATGGAATAAGGACGCCAGTTTTGGGGTGATTTGCGTCCAATCGGGGCCCCGGAGCTGAGGGTCCACACTGGCCTCCTGGATTTTGGGAGGCCGAGATTGGAATGCTTGTTGTGGAGACGATCGCCAAAATTCGTCGGGCGTATTTTGTTCAGAAGAAGCCGATCAAGGAGATCTGCCGGGAGCTGCATGTGTCCCGCAAGGTCGTCCGGAAGGTCATTCGTTCTGAAGCGACCGAGTTCCATTACGAGCGCTCGATGCAGCCGATTCCCAAGATCGGGCCGTGGCGCGAGCGGCTGGATGCCCTGCTGCTGGAGAACGAAGCGAAACCGGCGCGCGAGCGATTGACGCTTGTTCGGCTGTTCGAAGACCTGCGCGGCTTTGGTTATGACGGCAGCTATGACGCGGTTCGGCGCTACGCGATAAGCTGGCGCAAGGAGCGCGGCGCGGCGTTGGCGCAAGCCTATGTGCCGCTCGCCTTTGCTCCTGGCGAGGCCTACCAGTTTGACTGGGGCCACGAAATCGTCGTGCTGAACGGCGTGACGACGACCGTGAAAGTCGCGCACATGCGGCTCTGCCACAGCCGCATGCTGTTTGCGCGCGCCTATCCGCGCGAGACGCAGGAGATGATGTTCGACGCGCATGACCGTGGTTTCGCCTTTTTCAAGGGCGCCTGCGCGCGCGGCATTTACGACAACATGAAAACCGCGGTGGAGACGATCCTCGTCGGCAAGGACCGACGATACAACCGCCGCTTTCTTCAGATGTGTGGGCATTATCTCGTCGAGGCCGTGGCCTGCACGCCGGCGTCCGGCTGGGAAAAGGGACAAGTCGAGAACCAGGTCGGCCTGGTGCGCGAGCGCTTTTTCACGCCGCGTCTGCGATTCAAGAGCTACGACGAGTTGAACGCCTGGCTTCTCGACAAATGCGTCGCCTACGCCAAGGCCCATCGTCATCCCGAAATTGCCGACAAGACGGTGTGGGAGGCTTTTGAGGAAGAGCGCCCCAAGCTCACGCCATTGGGCGGTCGCTTTGACGGCTTCCACGCGGTGAGCGCTTCGGTGTCCAAGACCTGCCTGGTGCGCTTCGACAGCAACAAATATTCGGTCAAGGCGAGCGCCATTGGCCGCCCCGTCGAGATCCACGCTTACGCCGACCGCATCGTCATCCGTCAGGATGGACTCGTGGTCGGCGAACACCGCCGCCGCTTTGGCCGCGAAGAGACGGCCTACGATCCTTGGCATTACGTGCCGGTTCTGGCGAAGAAGCCCGGCGCCTTGAGGAACGGCGCGCCGTTCAAGGATTGGGTTTTGCCCGCCGCGATGGAGAAAATCCGGCGCAAGCTCACAGGCTCCGCCGACGGCGACCGCCAGATGGTGAAAATCCTCGCGGCGGTTATCAACGATGGTTTGCCGGCGGTCGAGGCCGCCTGCGCCGAGGCTTTGGACCAGGGCGTCCATTCCGCCGACGTCATTCTCAACATTCTGGCGCGCCGCCGCGGTCCTGGTCCGCCGCTGACCATCGTCACCCCGGACGCCCTGAAGCTCCGGCATGTCCCGCTCGCCGATTGCGCCCGCTACGATCAACTGAGGAATTCAGGCTGATGATGGAACGCACGCAAATCTTCGACCTCATGGGAGAACTCAAGCTGTTCGGCATGAGGAGCGCCTACGATGAAGTGATGAAGTGATGTCGACCGGCATCAAGCGGCAGCATGAGCCGCCACAGATTGTCGGCGATCTACTCAAGGCCGAAATCGCCGAAAAACAAGCGCGCTCCATCAAATATCAGATGACCATCGCCAAACTTCCTTTGGCGAAGGACATCGACGACTTCGAGTTTGACGGGGCGACCGTCAACGAAACCCTGGCGCGCGATCTCGCCGGCGGCGGCTTCGTGGCGCAGCAGCGCAACATCGTTCTCGTCGGCGGCACGGGAACCGGCAAGACCCATCTCGCCATCGCCATCGCGCGCAGCTGCATCCGCTCCGGCTTGCGTGGGCGCTTCTTCAATGTCGTCGATCTCGTCAATCGGCTGGAGTCGGAAACGCGCGCCGGGCGTCAGGGACGCATCGCCGATTACCTCACCCGGATGGACTTCATCGCTCTCGACGAACTCGGCTATCTGCCCTTCGCGCAGGCCGGCGGGCAATTGCTCTTCCATCTCGTCAGCCGGCTCTATGAACGCACTTCGGCAATCGTCACCACCAATCTGGCGTTCGGCGAATGGCCAAGCGTCTTTGGCGACGCCAAGATGACGACCGCGCTGCTGGATCGTCTCACCCATCACTGCGACATCGTCAAACCGGCAACGAAAGCTGGCGCTTCAAAAACCGCGCCTGACCTTCAAAGCAAAGCCTCTCCCCACCGCGCTCGCCCCGGCTGCGCAACCCCGACCAGCTGCGCCGGGGCGAGCGCTGTCGTTCCTGCCGCATCAAAGTGCGGTCCCCTTTCCATGCAAATCCGCGGTCCCTATTCGATGCTGTTTGACATCAAGACCTCGCGCAGGTCGACCGAGGTCTTACGCCGCTTCCTCGCCGGGAGGAGCAGGAAAGGCTCGATCCGCTCCCACTCCTCATCGGTCAGATCGATCGGATAACGTTTGGTTTTCTTCTCGATAGCCGCTATTTCGGCGCGATTCGCTCGGGTCCACATCCCGGTCTTGAATCACGCCGCCCAAGATCCCTCAACCATGCTCAAACGGACTCTAAGACGTAAATTAATAATTCGGCGTCGTTGTGCTGCCTGAGCCATTGTTGGTTAGCGCCATAGAGAGTTTGTTGTTAACGACGACATTGTTGCTCGTGCCAGACTCGATAATGATCGAATAGGTTGATGTTCCAACGTCAATTTTATTTCCTTCGACGAACATTGCGCTGTCAAAAAGGGCTATACCAGCAGTTCCGCCTGTCATGGAGACGTGATTATCCTGCACCCGTGCGTTTGCCGTCGATAACGACATCGCATATATTCCAGAACCCACGGCCGGATTCAGTATATTATCTATGACGTCAACAACCCCGCCATTTATTATGGCGTCCATATACACACATCTACTTGTTTGATTATAGAATAAATTGGAGCGAATGGCTATATTATTGACGTAGGGCGGATTTATCGCACCAAGAGGGCCGAAGTTGATGCCGACACTGCCATTAGTAAATTGATTGCCAGCGATAACGACGTTGCTAAGCGACGTATCAGTTGACGATCCAATCCCACCAAAAGCCAATGCGTTAGCAGCGTTAGATACATGCAAATCGAAAATATTGTTCGTAATATTGAGGTTGTACGCACTATTGATTTGGCACGGCGTGTTAAAGATATAATTACCGTCGATCATTATGTTGGTCGGATACGTGCCCGCGAGCGTCAGCGAAACACCTGACGCGGTAGCCGTTGCATTCACGGGCCTAAACCCGCGGTCGCCAATTGTAATTTGCGTGCCCGCAAGATTAGCCCCGATAGTGATTGAGCCGGCCGGAATACCCGAGCCGGAAATCGACAAACCGATGAGGGTCGTCAAAGACAAACCGGCGGGCATGGAGAAGCTGCTAATATAATGGCTTCCCGAGGTTGTGTTCCCGGAGCCGGAATATAACGAGAGCGGAGAGTTCGTCCATGTCAAGTTCATATTGCTACAATCGTAAATAAAGTTCTCCTTGATCATCACCCCAAAAACCGCGTTTGGAGCAGATCCGCCAAGGGCAAGGAAGGCCGATGTTGTCGAGTTTCTAATGATATTGCCGCGGATAAGCGTTCCGATGCTATTTGCGGTTTGAAACAAACCAACACCAGAAACTCCGGCGCCGAGATAGTTATTTATAATTCTGGCGTCGCGTATAAAGGCGGAAAAACAAATGTTTCCCCCGCTATGGCCAACGACGGCGCCTTGTAAATTTGTGTTTTCGATATGGTTCCCCTCGACCAAAGGAGAAATGCTGCCGCTAAAATGGATGCCGTTTCCATTGATATTGCAAATTTTGTTGTGAATATACCGATTGCCAGAATCGACCGGATTACTCGATGCTAGCTCAGTCTGGCCCTCCTGAATTGCGTCTCCAGGCGAGTCGTGGATGAAGCACGTCTGAACTACGTTGTTATAACCACGCGAGTAAATGTCTATCGTCACTTCCCAACGATTGAACGTATAGTTTGATGCATTGCCGTCGATCTCCAAGTCCCTGACCGTGCATCCGTCGAAAAGTTGCAGCAAGTAAAACGACAGGTAGGCGGATGTCGTGCCGGAAGCGGAGATGCCGAATGTCGAGGCAAAAGTGATAAGGTTCCCGCTGATCTCCGTGATGACATTATTGCCAGTGACGTTATCGTAAGTTGAGCCATTTAGAATACAGATGCTCTGCCCGACCTCGAACCCGGATGCGTCCGCCACTGTGATCTGCTTTGTGACGCCAGCGGTTATCGTCGTGGTGAAGGTTGTCGAGAACTGCGCCGCACGCTTTAGTGTCGCGCCGTGACCGTACAAATGTTGCGGTTTGCCAGGCTGGCCGGTGTAATAGGCTTGGTTAAGTATCAAAGATTTAGAGACAAGATACGTCTTTCCGGTAGAAAGAGCCATGCTGTTTCCAGTGGCGAGCGCCGCAAGCAGCGCGTTGCTGTCGTCTGTGACACCATCGCCAACTGCTCCGTACTCATCCGCACAAACGACACCGCATATCATTTCACGCGCTCCTTAAAAGGCTGACTGAAAGAGAAATGGGTGATTTCAAGGGGTAGTGATTCCGTCAAATTTGCGAAGATTCGATGGAGACCGCGATTGACATTCGAAGTGAGTGAACCGCCATGCCCCTCCCTCGGTTAAGGCTTTTCTTAACGCAGACGTCGGCCACCCGAACTCCGAAGCTCGGACTAAGAACTGAGCCACGAAATGGCTATCGCTATTATGACAATTATTTGTTACGAGACTGAGAAAGCGCGGAGTGAATCGCCTCGGCGTAGCGATGGATAACGATGCGCTCATCGAACCCTTGCTCCATCTTGAGGCGTCCTGCTCGCCCCATCTGCTTGCGCATTTGGGGCGAGAGAGACAACATTTCGCGCATGCGCATTGCAAGATGGCCCGAGTCTCTAATGCTACATAGCAAACCGTTAACGCCATGTTCCACAACATCTCGGCACCCCGGCGCGTCGGCGGCGATCAGCGGCGTTGCCATGGCGGCCGCTTCGATAAGCGTGCGCGGCGTTCCTTCCGGATAGTAAGAAGGTAACACCACGCAGTCGGCGGCCGCGATGGCCGGACGAACATCATCGGTCACCCCGAGATATTCGACAACCCCTTCCCTCACCCAGCCCTCAATCACCGTCCTATCGACCATCGCGGGGCTTTTGACGTCAACGAAGCCTAAAAGAGTGCAAATGATCCGATGATGTTCCGCCTTCAAGGTCCTCGCCGCTTCCACAAATTCCCCGACCCCTTTTTCCCACAACAAGCGGCCAATCAGCAGGAACCGGAATTCCGGGCAGTGCGCCGCGGGCGGAGCCGCGTCCGGGTGGAACTTCGTAAGATTTACGCCGGAGCCGGGCAAAAGCTCTGCCTGTTCAAGCCTTACGATGCTTCGGTCGATAAACAGCGCGCGATCATCGCCATTTTGAAAAAACACACGATGCGATCGCGCGAGCGCCAACCGATACAAGATGTCAGCAACCCACCATAGCGCACCGTTTCCGGAGAATGCCGCCCCAAGGCCGGTAATATTATTGATAACAGGAATGCCAAGACCATGCGCAGCGAGAGAGCCATATATATTGGGCTTGATCGTGTAGCCAAGATATATGTTTGGGCGAATGTCACGCAGTCGCTTCAAATAGGCTGTAAACAACGCTGCGTCTGTCATCGGATTGATGCCATTGGGGTCGATGGCGATTGGCACGAAACGGCAGCCCATTTCCGTGATCCGCGGCGTGTATTCATCACGGGGCGCCAACACTACAACCTCGTAACCGACGGAACGCAATGCCGCCACCAGCCCGGAACGGAAATTGACTATGTTCCAAGACGAGTTCACTGAAATAACTATGCGGTTGGGGCCGGGTCGTGCAATTGCCATGCTCTTCACCGATTACGAGCGCTCACTTGAGCGCGGAGCAAAAACGAGGGTTTTCTAAAAAATTGAAAATGCTAAACAAGCCGATATTGGCCGCTTGCTGCGAGAGGTCCCTCCCGGAAATCGAGTCTCTAGAATGCCCGGCGGACAGTCGCGGGCGTCGGCAAGAAAAATCATTCGACGATTCTTGACGTAATTCTCTCAATAGAGTTGCGAGCTTCGTCCCATCAGCGCAACCCAGTGCGTAAGAAGAGCGACGGAGGTCGCTTCGTTCATGGGCCGCAGTTGCTGCGGCGAAACTCTATAGACCCGCCTTTTCGAATTTCCAAACTCAATGCCCTGGCTTGCCGCGGTAGAGAGCGGAACAACATAGGCTGCCGGGTGTATCTCGGCCCTGAACGGTATCGCCAATACGTCGGTGCGTACCCCCGGCATGGACTACACCGAACTGAACTGCGACACACGGCTGGGAGCGGTTCGACGCCTTAGAGCGACATCGCGGCCGGCTATCAAGTCCCTTTTTAGCTATGATGGGCCTTTTTCAAACAATTTCACTTCCTCAACCGCCGCACGTCGTGCACTGCATCGAAATATTTCTTCGGTAGTTTCTCATGGATCAACCCTCATGAGCCAGCGAAAGCCTCAGCCCCAAAGGGGAAAAGCTCTTCGATATACGGATGCAGGAACGGGGACGCTCGCCTAGCTTTCCCGCTCCAGCCACGCCTGAAACATCAGCACGTCCCACAAATGGTACTGCCAATTATGCTGACCAGACTGGTGCTCGTCCCATTTGCGGCGTATCGGCTCGGCGTAAAAATAGCCCTCCCGCCGCAACCGTTGTTCGTTGAGCAGGCCTTCCGCCCAATCGCGCAGGGGACCGCGCAGCCAATCATCGATCGGCACGCCAAAACCCATCTTCGGCCGCTCGATTAAGTCCGGGGGAACATGCTTGTAGAGCACCTGCCGCAAAATCCATTTGCTCTCCCCCTTGCGCATCTTCATGCGCAAGGGAAGCCGCCAGGCGAATTCCAACACGCGATGGTCCAAAAACGGAACGCGGGTCTCGAGGGAAACGCCCATCGCCGCCCGGTCCACCTTGACCAGAATGTCGTCCGGCAAATAGCTGAGCGAATCCGCCGCCATCATCCGATCCTCAAAACTCTCGAAGCTGTCCGCCTTTTTCAGCAAGGACATCAGCGAAGGGGACTCCGTCGCCCCCATTACTGTGTCGGTCGGACGTCTCCAATGTGAAATGAGCCCATCGTAGATGTCGTCCGCGCTTGTTGCAGAAAAAATTTCCGCCAATTTATGAATTTTGTGTCCAAAGTGCGTGGAGCGAAACCGCTGCGGCAAAATGTGTGAGGCCTTCTCGTAGATTTTGTCCCAGAAAGAGGGAGAGGCCGCCGAAAGAAAGCTCGCAACCTTGCATCGAGCTGGTCCAGGCAATTTTCCGGCCCACGCCCAAAGAGTGCGCGCCAGAAGGTAGCGCGTATAGCCGCCGAACAGCTCGTCTCCCGCATCGCCAGACAGGGAAACGGTAACATGCTTTCGAGCCATTTGCGAAACCAAATAGGTCGGAATCTGCGACGAATCGGAAAATGGCTCATCATACAGGGCAGGCAACAGCGGGATTACCTCCATCGCCCGCTTGGGCGAGACATATAGCTCCGTATGCTGGGTGCCCAAATGTTTGGCGACGGCCCTCGCGTACTTTGCTTCATTGTATGCGCTTTCATCGAAGCCGATGGTGAAAGTTTTGATCGGCTGTGAAGACTGCGCCTGCATCAAAGCCACGACAGTGGAAGAATCGACGCCGCCGGAGAGGAACGCCCCTAACGGAACGTCGGCCAGCATTTGGTTAGATACGGATCGACGCAACAACGCCTCGAGCGCTTCGACGGCTTCGCTGTCGCTTCCAGTGAACGGATTCGCAAGAGCGCTTTCCGCCGCTTCACAAAATGACCAATAGACGACGGGATCGTCAAAGGCGGCGCTCGACGCCGTAACGCGCAGCAACATTCCTGGCTTGAGCTTTCGAACGCCCTTGTATATGGAATATGGTGCCGGGATGTAACTGTGCTTCAACAACAGGGCCACGGCGTCGCGGTCAATTTCGCCCCGGAAAGCGGGATGCGCCTTGATCACTTTCAACTCCGAGCCGAAGAGGAAGACGCCATTGCACCAACCGTAATACAGGGGCTTCTCGCCCATTCGGTCGCGGGCCAGAACGAGCTCCCGCCGCTGCTTGTCCCAGAGCGCTATGGCGAACATTCCGACGGATCTTTTTAGCGTCGTCTCGACGCCCCACACGTCGAACCCCGCTAGCAAGGTTTCCGTGTCGGAATGCCCGCGCCAGCCAATACTTTGGCTTTTTTTTTCGAGAGCGGCGTCAAGTTCCATGCGCAGTTCGACGTGGTTGTAAATCTCGCCGTTAAAAATGATGACGAATCGACCCGAAGGCGAGATCATCGGCTGACGCCCGGCCGGCGACAAATCAACAACCGCTAGGCGGCGATGCGCCAGACCTATCCCGGCGTCCGCATCAGTCCAAATTCCGCAGCTGTCCGGTCCTCGATGGGCGATGGCCGCCCCCATCCGGTTCAATAGGGAAGGCCATTCGTCCGGCCCAACGCCTCCCGATCCAAGGAAGCCCGCGACGCCGCACATCAGTCATCCCCTCTGCGACGAAGCACCGCGTCAAAGCCGCTTACTGTTAGCTCTGAATCCGGCATGCTACGAAAGCGTTCAGCTAAGGCGTCCCGCTTGATTGGTAATCTTTCCCAGCGTGCGACGCGCGGCACATCGCATTGAAATCCCGTCTGTTGAAACAGACTTATCATTTCGGTGAAGCGAATCCTGTTCGTGTAAAAACCGGAGGACTGAAACAGCGGATGCTCCCATATCGTTTCTGAAAAACGCAAGTTGTTCAATCCTCCACCTAAATGATCCTTGAGGTCCACTCGGTGCACGCAGACGCCGCCGGGCTTGACGATCCGCCGCGACTCCACAACGAGCGCCTCGAACTCGCTCTTTCGCACATGTTCGAGAACGGCGTTCGAAAAACAGAAGTCCACCGAGCTGTCCGGAATTTGTTTTAGCGAGCACACGCTTTCGGTCAAATAGGCACCGTGGACCTGCCGTAACCGTTCGTGGATATCGCTTTCGGGGTCAAAGCTTGGCGCCTCGTATCCCTGAGCGCGCAGAAAATCTCCAAGGCGCTGATAGGCGCCGACCTCCCTGGCGGCGAAGGCTCCCGAATCCACGAGCCAAGAGCGGGTGGCGCCCAAAACATTGGCGATGAAAGCGGTGAACAACGTGTCGCCAGGACCAAGTTCGAGAAACCCGAAGTCTTCGCCTGGTCTGATCTTCAGCCGCGCGCCGTCGAAGATCCCTGCCGTCCGGGCATGGATAATGAAGGTTCGCAGTGCTTTTTCGGGGTCGTCCATGTCCCCGTGCTCAAACAGGCGCAGCCGCTTCCAAAACTGATAGGGAAGCGGGAGGCGGGAGAGCGCTATTTTCGCGGCAATCCGCAACCACCACGGCGTCGTCCGTTTTAACTGCTGCCAAGCTTCACTCATTCTTTGCCAACTCTTCGTAAAACGCCTCATATTGCCGCGTGATTTCGTCGATTGCGAAAAACTCGGTGACCCGCACGCGGGCGCGCCGTCCTAGCTCCAAACGCCGCTCCTGCGGCATTTGGAGCAGTTCAACAACAGCTTTCACCAGCCCCTCCAGGTCGCCTGGGGCGATCGCGCGACCAGTGTCGCCGACGATATAGGCGGAATCGCCGACGTCGGTCGTAACGCACGGCGTCGCGCAAGCCATCGCCTCCCCCAGCACGTTCGGGAACGCCTCCCCAAAGGTGGAAGCGGACACCAAGACGTCAAACGCCGCCATTAGCCTCGGAGTGTCGACGCGGTGGCCGAGCAAACGCACATGATCCCTTATTTCGGCAGCGGCGATCGCCTCCGTCAGTTCTGAATTGGTGGCGTCCACCCCCCAGCCGGCCAGCGCGAAACAGACATCGGGCAGGATTTCGACGATCCCTTTAGCAGCCTTGATGAAGCCGAGGTGGTTCTTCTGCTTGTGATATCGCCCGACGAGACCAATAAGTTGCGCATCCAGCGCCACGGCCAGCTCCTCGCGCAGCGAGGCGCGGGCGTCGGGATCCGGAATAAAGCAGCGCAAATTAAATCCGTTGGGGATCACGAGGCTTCTGTCGCCAGCGTAACCTAGCTGGATGTGCAACGACTTCGACGCCTCCGAACAGAAGACGATGCGCTTTGGAGCCCAATGCGAAAGCAGCGCATTGATACGCAATAACAGGTGGGTCGATGCTTTGGTTTCGACGCGCGAAAGGCCGCCGTTACGGACGCACCAGGCCACGGCGTTCAAGCCTGCAAGGCGCGCGGCGAGGCCGCCGACGAGATCAGCATGATACATCCAGCAATGGACAACATCCGGTTGCCACTCTTTCAGGCACCGCACGAGATCCGAAAATGCCCATGGACCGGCGAACTTCCTCTTATTAAAGCCGAGCGCTTTGACAGGAACGCCGAGCGCCTTGATGCACGGGCCAATCTGCCCTTCAGTGGTCAGCGAGATCACCGAAGGCTGGAAGCGGCTGCGATCGATATTCTCCAAAAGCTTCAAGAGCATTGTTTCGGCGCCGCCGGGAGCAAGGCCGGTTATGACAAATGTCAGTTTCATTCTGATTTTCTGCTCAGCGTGCTGGTTCTTGCCCAAGTAGAGAGAAATAGCAGTCACACCGCATCCTTGCTGCGAACGACGACGGACAACGCAACGGAGAGATCTTCGTCTCTCCCCTGCCGCAGCTCAGCGCACATTCCGGCTTTGCGCCCGCGCACTTCCGCTAACAGAAGCTCCTGCACTTGGGATCAATAACCTCATAGCGCTTCGGCTTCTCGATGGCGCCGAGGCCGACCAGGTCCGCGACGATAATGCGGCGCCCAGGCAAGGCGTCACGATAACGGCTTAAAGGGACCCGGTTCGGATAGGGAGAACCACCTGTCATTAGCGAATATAGCGCGGTGGGAATATCCATGAACTTCAGCACCGGGAAACCGTAACCGGTGAATATCCCGTGGTCAGGTAAAGCCACCTTGTGAATCGTCGTTCCGTCTGGATTGAGCGCGTCATACATCCGCCGCAGCGAAAGTACGGGATTCGTGACGTGCTCCATGAAGGCGCGCGAGACGATGAAATCATAGCCGCGATTGTCCAAGAAAGGGAGTTCCGCCAAAGCCCGCTGTCCATAGTGCCGCCAGACGCGGTGGATGTCCTCTTCCCTCGGCAATGATGCAAAATTCGCCAGCGCCGGCGTCTCGGCGATCAGCGCCGCGATGATGCGCTCCTGTTGTTTCAGAACGCGTTTCGAGTAGAAGCGGTCGACGAGATCGACGCGCTCCGCGCCGTCGGCGAGCATCAGCAGCGTGACGCCGCATTTGTCGCCGGGGCCGACCTCGGCGATGCGTCCGCTGAACCTGAGTTTTCCAGCCTGGGTCAGGTATTCCTGCTAGACTTCCCGGATATAGTCCAACGACTCGGACAGTTCGAGCGTCGCATGCGTTGTTCCAAAACTACTGGCTAAGTCTACGAGCAGCAACCTCAGATTGCCGAGCTGGTTGGCAACGACATAGAGGAGATAACTGTCGAGGGTTATCCTGAGAAGGCGAGGTTCAAGCAGGCAGTGGCCGGCCAACAGCCCAGTCATTTTTCGCTTCTCCGCAACGGTGTGAAGGCCGGCTGCATTTGCGACGGCGGGCCAGGATGGAAGCGACCACAGCGCTACCGCCAGCCCCAAAGATTACGGCCTTCATAGGCAAGCATCATCGGCAACTGAAGAACAGCACGGGTTCGCGATATAACGTCATAGCCGTCCTCGTAAGCTGGCTCAACCGAGCCATCAACGCTCTGCACCTAAAGGAGCCCATCCTTCACGCACGTCGAAAAACGTACTCGTCGCAGCCCGAGCCCAAAAGGGCAAGCGACTGTTTCCCGCAGAAGTTCCGGACCGGAACGAAACCAAGGTCACCAGCAAGCCGCACCACCTCCGCCTTGGAAATCGACTCATATGGATAACCGCCGAGCCAGTCGCGCACATCGGTCATCCAGTTCATCCCGCGCCGCCTTACGTACTCATCGACATAATCTCCGAAACTTCTCCGTTTCAGGGCTAACGCCAAGCGGAAAGCCGCCACGTAGATCGCCTCGATGAGCCGCCGAACCCACTGCGGCGATCCGGTATAGATGCGCTTTTCGATTCTCCAAGCCCAACACGAAGGCGTGCGCCGGTAAAGCGCCACGCAAAGGAGCCCGCGAGGAGCGACGCGATCGGCGGCCATCTTTATCGCCCGGATCATGTCCCCCGTATGGTGAAGCACGCCCCACGAATAGACGACGTCATATTGGGGCATTCGCGAGGTCTCGAACACGCTAAGCGCTTTAACAGACCAGCGCCCGTTCGGGTGAAGGCGGCCGAGCAGCCGTTGCGTGGTCACCACCGAAACCGGATCAATGTCGATCGCCGTCACTTGCCCGGCGCCGAGGCGAAGCGCCGCCAAGGAGTGAAGACCAGAACCGCAACCAAGGTCGAGCATGTGACGTCCAGCAATTTCCTCTGCCGTTAAGAGCCGGCGAAAGCCTCTCACGGCCTCGTCAATGGCGGTGTCGTTCAACTGATCGACAAATGCGCTCCAGTTTTCGCCAAATCCATAGTGGGTCGATAAATCCGTAAGTTCCTTGCTCATTCTATCGTCTCCACATGGATGCGGGATTGCCGCACAACTCGCCCTTCTCACATTTTCCATCATTCGCCGCATGATCGCATAACCCCAAGATCTCGGAAAGTTCACGAACGCATCAGACTTCCTGTTGCCATACGTATCAAATGTAACATGACCAAACTGAAAACAATAACGGCGATCTGTGATGGAACCAACAAGAAGACGCCCCATGCCTGAATAGCAAGAAAGTACACTACCCATAGACTTCGAGGCTCGACTGATTTTACAAGCACCCATAACTTCGTAAGGTACCCCCATATATAGAATCGAACAAAGCCAAATATAAAACCACCAAATATCGGAATCGTATATGCAGAAAACCCGGCCCAAAATGGCGGAATAGTGCAAGCCGTATCCTGCGCATACATCCCAAACTGCTTTGTATTAACGCACGTTAAACTATTATCCGCCAAACTACCATAGTACAGATAATCAAGACCGAAATAGCTTAGGATTCTTGACGGCACAATTCCAAATATTGCGGCAAGCACGAGATCGACAGGGACCGTTGGGCCTCCCGTCGCGACGAACTGATTAATGCCAGCCTGCACTGAGTACCACTGCGCTTCGTTGCTCCTCAGAAAGGTCTCTATAAATGAGTCTGATTGCTGATATCCCTCAATTTCTCCCACCACTCCTTCGGAGACCAAACTAGCGGCGGCGTATCCCAGTGATTTGGTGTAAAGTAGAACTGGAACCCCTATGGCAAGAGCTACTCCAGCGCCAACTAGAAGTGGCAAAACGCCTCTCAGGGAGAAGATGTGGACAACAATAGGAATTATTAAAAATAATAGGATATAATTCCTGCTGTAACTATTGATATAGAGAATAATTACAAGTAATATATGAAGAGCCACCGACAACAGATCTCGAGATTTGTCTATCAAATGTAGAGGAACTGAACTTGCGGAGAGTGCAACAAAAACGGTCCCAATAGTTTTAATGAAGAGCCAACGCTGATCCTCCCCAAAGCCTTCTATCTCGCCCGCCCTCGCAAATATCGCAAGACGGATCGCTGTGTCCCATCCGACCAAGAGGAAAAATAGAATCCAGATAAAAATCCCAACTAGCTGGACCTTACGCCAGCTATGGATCGTAGCCCTGCCGAACTGAACAATCTTGTGCGCTCCAACCGTTACATCCCCGCGAATTGGAATATTAAATCCTACGAAAGAACCGAACGCAAAGAGCAATATGTGAAAGGCTGCGGTGACGCCAGGAGCGGGATTATAGGTGAGAAACGCCACTCCCTCTATGCCGGGATCAATCATACCGGACGCCATCAGGATGGGGTAAACACACAGAGCTAATGCGAGTGGCAAATCAGCAAAAATGATGAAGACGCCAAACTCAGACTGCAGCGCAGCTTGCGCAAACACGACCGCAAACAGCGCAAAGGAGCACACATAAATTACAATGACAAATGCCTCATAGATAGACATAAAGCCCCCTCCTCAACGCCATGAAAATTGATCCCCGCGAGGCAGCTTTTTTTTCAAAGTTCCGCAAACAAGTTTTCCCACATTGCGGCTACGCCGCTCATTGAATATCTTTCGCGGGCCTCGATGGCGCGGCCTGCGCAGCGCTGGCGCATCGCCTCGTCGCTCATGAGGCAGGCTAGGGCGGCGGTGAGCGCTTCCGTATCCCCCGGCGGCGCGAGCAAGCCGTCGACGTCAGGACGGATGAGGTCGCGCGGACCGGTGTTGCAATCAAAGCTCACCGCCGGGACGCCAGAGGCCAGCGCTTCGGCCAGGGTATTCGGGAACCCTTCGAAGCGCGAACTCATCGCGTAAAGCTCGGCGCGCCCATACCAGTCGGCGACATTGCCGACGCGCCCGGGGAGGAAGACCCGATCCTCCATCCGGGCAAATCGAACCAGCGCTCCGAGCGCGGCGCGCTGCGATCCTTCGCCGAGGATCGCCAGATCCCACTCCGGATGTTGCTGCGCGAGCGAGGCAAAGGCCGGGATCAGCAGGTCAAAGCCCTTCTGCTCCTCCAATCGTCCAACCGCCAGCAGCATGCGCCGTCGGGGTCGAATGAGCGATGCCGGATCGATGACGGGTTCGTGCTTTGGCAGCGGCCACGTCGCGGCATTGGGAATGACCGAGACGCGTCGGGCACTGGTATGCGCCTTGACCCAATCGGCGCTTTTCTGGGTTTGCACCGTCACGGCGCATAGTCGTCCATAGCTGCGGCAGGCCACCCAACGCCGGACGCCCTCGAACCCGAATAGCGGCGGGTGAACGCGCTCCGCGCCAATGGCTCGCACAGGCAGTCCGTAGCTGGCAAAAGCTAGAAGCACGTTGGCGACGCTCATCATCGCCACGGCGACGTCAGGTTTAACCCTGCTCAGCTCGCGTCGCAGCGCCGCGATCCGCCGGAAGTTACGCCATAACACCACGACAGCGTGATCTGCCTCACCACGCAAATCCAGCGCAACCCTTTCGATCGACGGGTCAAGACGGTAAAAATCGGTCGAAACAGGAGCGTGAGTGACAACGACGACCTTCAAACCTTTTTGAACCCAGTGATTGGCGAGATTAGCGGTCACCCGCTCGGCCCCGCCAGAACAAAGCGACTCAAGGTAGAATAGCAGTTTCACGCTTTCTCTACTTCCATTTGGATCCACCCAAGATTCACGATAGGAATTTGGATGATACGAACGATTTGGGCTGAAGGGAATTTTCAGCCCATTTTGTGAAGCGCGGCCGCGGCTAGCGTCTCTGGCAACCTGCTCCGCAGGCGATTTTTGCTTCCGGCGCCAAGGTTGTCAAAGGTTTCAGGCACGCCTTCGCCATCGGCGGTTCATCGTTCTGTTTCCTAAGGGCGCCAAAGCGCCGGGGAATCACAGCGTCTGGGGAATGGCGCTCCCTTCCCGCATGATGCGCGCGCAACCCTCGCGGATCACGGCGAACATCTCCACCATGGCGGCGCTAATTTTCAAAAACATCTGCCGGCCATGGCGCACGATCTTGCCCGCCGTCTAAACAACCGCCAGCGCGCGGTCCGCACTTGCAAACCCTCCCAACCGCTTCCAAGCGCATGGGAGCGAGAGCCGAAATACAGATTGTAGGTCAGCGCGTCAATGGCGAAAAATACAGCGTTGGCCTGAAACGAACCACAGGGCATGTATTCCATGCCGAAGCCGATCTTCAATCTTTGATGCGGTTCTCGCTGGCGTCACCCCGTCGCGACTACCATTCCATCGTCGCAGCCACGTCTTCGTTCGCGCGATTGCTGGCGATGGCGTGATAGCGATAGGGCGCGTGGTCCTCGAACCAATCCTGTTCCCGAGCACGCCGCACGACGATAAGTCGGGACGCCTTGTTGGTCTTGTTCATGCATTGGACCGTCTCGACGATTTCTCCGTCGCGAAACATCTTCCACTCGCCTTCTGGAATAGCCGCGATCGCCGTCTTCACCGCCGCGTCCTGATCCGCACGGATCGCGAAGACTTTGTTGGCTTCCTCGCAATAATTGAAGATTGCTGCTTGATACGCCGCGCTGTCGGCGCGTATGGCCGTTATTTCCTCGCCCTTGGGCATGTCGCATTCGCAGACTTGTTGAAGTTCGAGGTTCCCCGCGGCCGGAGCCGCGTCGCCTTCGCGGAACTCATAGCCGATGACGAGACCTGTTTCTGCTGTATGCCGCGGCAGTGGCATGTAACCCTTGTCGCCCGTGTAGGTATAACAAGCATGACGCTTTTCCGCCAAGATTTGCGGCGCGTCGATGTCGAGTGTGTAGCCGGTGCGTTCGTCATTGCACAAAAGGCGGCGAAAGACGCTGCGGTTTACACGTTCAATCGCCGCCAACCCGCCGCCTTCTTTCACGCCCATGCCTCGCAGCCAATCGCCCGCGTCATCGCTGCTCGGCACTTCATCCAGGCGAAGAAGAGAACGCAGCCCTTCATCGCCACGCAGCACGCGCAAGTCTTCCAGCATGTGCCCGCCGCCCGCAAGCTCAAAACCAGAGGCAATACATGAGCCGAAGGGCTATATCCGGCGGCGCGGCCCAATCTTGCCCGCCCGTGCCGAGATAGCCCTTGTCTTTTAGGACCCATCGAGCAATTTTTCCACCGCGCCGCTTTCGTCAGCGCCTCGCGATAGGGCCACAAATTCTTGCCGTCGGGAACCGTGTCTTCAAGACCAAGGCAAAGAAAAATCATGAATGAAAGGCGATCGCGAAACTGATATTCCTCCTGATTGTCGGAGAGATTGTAGAGCGCCTGCAACACCAAAGCCTCGAAGATCACCACTTCATTCCAAGGCTTACGACCCGCCGAGCTCTTGGGTTCCGCTTCGCTCTCGCGAAGCTCGGCTTTAATCAGCGCTGCCTTGAGCCTCGGCCGGAAGGATTCGAAGAGAGCCAGCGCCGCGATCGCCACAAGCAGATCGTTCTTTTCATCAAGACCTTCATAGCGCCGGTTCAAATCGAAGAAACCGAGCTGTCACACGCAACCTCCTACGCTCGGAGCCGGGGTGTCTTGAATCTGATTTGCGCAGCGCCTGAAGGAGAGAATTTTTTTGAGGCGCCGAAGTCTTTTGCCAGTCGAGGCATTCTTCATCGCCAACGTCAGGATCCACGAACTATAACGCATTTTAAGCACCCGCGCCTTGCACCTGTCTGAGAGAAGATAGTAAACTTAACACTGGCAGTGGGGCTTCATTATCTTTCTGTCATTCGTCGCGCCCCAAACCAGTAAAAAATGAACGAGAAACAATACATGCACGCAGTGGCCAGATACAGCCCATCGGCGCCAATGAGACGGCTCGCCACTTCATTCCCTCCGACCTTGACACAAAGATTGCCTAGCGCGCCGAAGAACAGCAGTTGATAGGCGCGTGCGGCGTTGAGCTGAGAAGCCCACACTAGGCTTCCGAAGTAGAACGGAAGCTGAAGCAGTCCCCAACGCAAGAACTCGGTGACGCGGGCGGTGTCGGCGGCGATGAAGGCGCCGCGCTCGAAAACCAGCCTTACCAACAGCGGCGCGCTGATCCAAATTACCGCCGCGCAGACCGCACCGAGCGCAAATAGGCCCGACGCCCATAGCCTAGAAAGACGATAGCGTTGTGGGCCATCGCCGCACTCCAGTCCAGACAGGACGGGCAGCATGGCCCGCCCGATCGCCAAAGCCCCCATTCCCACTAGCAACGCGAGCATGCGATTGGCGTAACTCATGGCCGCAATCACACCTTCGCCAAGCCGCGCGCCCCAAAAAGGATCAATTACGGCGGCAAGCGTATTAACGATCTGCGCGACCACGATGGTCGCTATCACGCCACGGAACGGGCGCCACGCGAAGGCCGAAAAGCCGATCCGCAGTCTTGGAATGCTGTCAAAGCAGCTCAGATACCACAACATAATGCCGAACTGAGCGCAAAAACCGGCAAGCGTTCCATAGGAAAGGGCGGCGGCGGGCCAGGCGCCCATCAGCAGCACTGCGAAACAAAGCGTCAGGGCGGGCACGCCTTCCAGCAAAGTGTTGCCGTGCCGGCGCTGCGCCATGGTCTCGCACGCCAGCACGCTGATGGGCAAAGCCAACGGAATGCACAGCGCCAATGGCCAGACGATCTCGTGCGCGATGCGCGTAGCGCCAGGGGCCAGGCCGCTGGCTTCGGCCAGAAAGGGAGTCCAGCTCAGCAGCGCGCCGACCAACGCGGCCAAAGCGGCTCCCGCCAGCGCAGTCACACCATAGAGTTCGGCGCGAAACACCCGTAGCCCGACAGCGTCTTCGGCGCGTAGGCGCACAAATAAGGGGATCAGCACCGTCGACATCACGTTGAACCAGACTGCGATGGGCCAATTGACCATGTTGAAAACAAAAACATAAGCGTCAATGGTCTCGCCGACGCCATAGCGCCAAGCGACGACCATTTCTTTCGCGGCGCCGGCAAATTTACCAATGAAGACAAAAAAGCTGACGCTGAGGAAACCCACTGCGATCTGACGATGCGACGATTGGGGATCGGACAGGTGCTCGCGTACACTTCGCGCTAGCGCGACAATCGACGCGATGAGTCGAAGAGGCGTCTTCTCCGCCGAATTGGCTGTCCCTTGACCCAATAGCGGCCATGCTCCCGAAACCTCTGAGTCGCCGGAACCGCTCAAATTCGCAGAGGCGATCAAAGCCTTCTCCGATCCGCCAAGATCCATAGAATCTTCAATGCAACTTTCGATTGCGCGCAATCTTTTGCTCAATTCTTGACCACTCAGACAGTCTGTTTCGAGTGAAGCCGCATCAGGCGCCTCTTTGGGTGAACATCTAATCTTTGCGCAAAACATAAATGAATGTTTCAGCTGCATCGGTGCGCAACCACTGAAACAACAAAAGTTGCCCGAGTCTCCACAGCAAAAATGCCGGTATAAAAACTTGAAAATACGAACTTATCCAGAATAAGCGCCGCACCTCGACCTCGAGCCTGTTTTTCTTGGCGAGCTCTTCAATCTGACTAGGCGTGCAGTGCGAGTAATATGCACGAAACCCCTGCCCTTTTGCCTCGGGGTAAAAGAACCGGAGCAGCGATTTCTTAAGGTTTTCATCCAGCAGCAAATTCAGGCGTGCGAAAACGGCGTTGCGGGACGGCACGAAAATGAACATGCGACCGCCGTCTTTCAGCAAGCCAGCGAGAGCGCGCATCGCCCGGGATGTATCCGGAACGTGCTCGAGCAGCGCCCGACAAATCACGGCGTCAGCTTCGGCGGCGCCCACAAACTCCCCGATGTCCGCAACGATCGCGCGATCATAGGCGCCCGGCGGCGCTGCAGCCAACTCCTCGGCGCTGATGTCGAGACCGACCACTGTCATTTCCCACTTTTCTTTGGTTTCTCGACTTAGGCATGGAGTGCGGCCGCTGCCGACGTCGTAGAGCGTAATTCCGCGTCGCAGAGCGAGAGGGACAATGTGATCCGTAAAATGGCGATTGCCGTCTTCGCGGACGCGCTCAGGCAAAATCGAGTCAAAGGCTTGAGAAAGCCGAATGTTCGCTTCAATCAAAGTTCTCACTAATCCCATGAACCCTTCCTTGACGCCTGAATTAAAAGGCTCGGGCCAGAGGCGAGCTCGCACCGCCCATCCAGCCTTTCCTAAGCTGTGGGATCTGGCAAGCGGCGTCTTTCTCGAACCCGGCGTTCGCCCAAATTTTTGAGCGTCATCGCCTAGCCTACGGCTTTCCGGCGTCAAGATATTGGCGTCGCGGAATCTCGCGAGTCGGTTTTCCCGCTATGCCATGTTTGAAGACCGCACTTCACGACCGCCTGTGCTGAAGCTCCATTGCGCTTGTGCAAGACTATGGAGGGAAGCTTTTCGTGCGCAGTTTGGAAAGCTACCGCACTTCGGTGAATCGCTTCACCCGATAGGATATTTCGTTTCACGTGTCGCGCAACGCTGAGCGCAGCGAGACTAGGCTAACCTTTTTTTGGGGCGGCTCCTCATTCAACCCCTCGGGCGACCGGTCGCGAATTATTCCGCCACCACACTGAAGAATGCAGCCGCGTCGCCTTCCGAAACTACAGGCTCCTTGCGCGCGTCGGCTTCAGCGCGGTGCAGATACTCCCACGCTTCGCGGATCGCCGCTGCATCGATGGTCTCGCCGAAGATCAAAATAAGCGCCGTCCGGATGAGCGTTTCGATGTCCAAGGCGAGCGACGCGTTGTGGACATACCAGACGTCGAGCGCGCCTTTATCCACGGCCGAAATGTCGCGCCCGCCCTTGACCTGAGCCCAGCCCGTAAGCCCAGGCCTAACGAGCAGCCGCGCTGCGAATTCCGGCGGTTGGTCGACCGGCAGCAAAGGCCGCGGTCCCACGAAGGACATGTCGCCCCAGAGAATGCTTAAGAGCTGGGGGAGCTCGTCCAAGCGCGTGCGCCGCAGGAAGCGTCCGATGCAGGAAGAGCGTTCGTCCTCGCGCAAGCGGCGGCCGGAAGCGTCATGCGCGGGAGCCATGGTCCGCAGCTTGTAAAGCTTGAACGGCCGGCCGAATAGACCTGGCCGCTGCTGCCAAAATGTTAAGGGCAATCCCAGATCGATCGCAACGAGCGCCGCGGCGAAAGCCATGAGCGGAGCGACGACGATCAGCAATCCTAGAGCGGCGAAGCAATCGAGCGGGCGCTTGGCGCGCCAATAAGGCCGCCGAGCCAATGCGGCCAGGTGTTCAGAACTCAGCGAAAGCGCGGTGAACGAGTTTCTCAAGGCCGCGACTGCCCCCTCGCCGGCTTCGCTGGCGAAACGCGGTCCGAGCCCCATTTGATCAACCAAGAATTCGACACAGACGCTAGTGCCTTTCTCGATTTCTAACAACGCATCTTGCGCGTCGCGCGAGAGCTTGTCGAAAGCGCTCGTCACCACAATGCGGTCGACGAATACACCGTGAACCTCGAGAGCGCGAAGCGCGTCCACAACCTCCTCGCACGTTCCCAAAATTTGGTGTCTCAGGACAGCGCGCCCGACATGGCGACCGTCATCGTTTGTCAAGACGCCCGCGATCAGGACACGTTCGCGCGCGATCGCGGCTACGGCTCGCAAATAAAGAGCCGCCAGCTCATTGAGGCCAACGACAAGCACAGTTTCGCACCTAATTCTTTCTTGCGGAACCGCTCGGGGGGTCTCTTTGGCTCCCAGCCGGATCAACTCACCCGCGGCGTTGCGCCAAGTGCGGGCTAGGATGCGCAAGCCGACGAGAAAGAATAGCGTCAGCAAGCCTTGCAGAAGAGGCAACGAGCGCGGCACCCCGTCGAGGCGGTTGAAATTGAACCCGATCGCTAGGGCGCCGATCACCGTCGCCGCAATCGCGAAAGTAATCCGCAGGTAGTCCGTCATCATCGAGAACCGCCAGACGGGCCGGCTAGTTTGAAATGCTGGAAAGGTGACTGTAGCGGCTGCAAGCGTGCACAGAAGATATGGCCCGATATCCCGGAGCTGGGCCATCGAGAACTCGAAATTCTCCCTCAGAAATAGCGCCAAGACCGTGGCGAAAGCAACAACAACGACGTCAATGATCAAAAAGAGTAATTGACGCATACTACCCCCCCGGAAGCTAAAAAGGCGCGGCGATCTAACAGTCAGCGCCCCCGGAATACTCTTGAATGTGTCAACCTTATCGAAGACCTCTGCAGTGGACACCTGCACGCGGTGGTCTGGATCCTTCTCGTAGCGGTCGCCGACCTTCTCAAAGCCGACAGGAGCGCCGACGACGAGTTCGCCGCGACGCGTCTTCTCGTAACGAGTGGAAAGCAAGCGCTGGCGCAAGAGATCGAGCTCATATTTGTTGGGGCTGCACTTCAGTCCGAGTAGCAAGCGATCGTTGCCGTGCCGGGGAACGTAGATCGTCTCTTGGTCGATCAGCACGGTGTCGTCCACGCGGCACATCTCAATTAGCTGCTGCCAGTCCCGGCTGTTGCGAGCGAAGCGCGAGACCTCGCGCGCGCGGATGACGCCGACCTTGCCGAGGCACACCTCTGCGACGATCCGCTCGAAGCCGGCGCGCAGGACGCCGCCTGCAGTAGAGCGGCCTAGATCATCATCTATTTCCTCGATCTCGGTCCAGCGGAGCGCCGTCAGCCGACCCTGCATGGCGTATTGCAGTGTGCTGCTTTCCCGGTTGTGCAGACCTTGATGGGCCGAGGCCTGACGCACATAGAGCAGCGCCTTGCGCTCCAGATAAAGGGAGCCGGATTTAATCAGAAATCATTATGGGCCTCCGCAACTGAGCTGGTCCTGCTTGCCTGGCCTGTTCCAAGATCAGCTCAGTGGCGGAGGCTGGCCAGCGCGGCTCGCGTCTCCCTTGGCATCTCCCGCCGCCCGGGTATATTCGTCTGGGTCTCTGGTGGGCCGTCGCCGAACCGATCCATCTGCTGCGGATCGCCGCTCCCCACGGGCGGGCAGGCTTCGGCGCTTTCCTTCATCGCTGCGGTCTTGACGTGACATGGGCGAAGTGGTCCAGCTTTTGAGTTAGTTTTCTGGCGGATTTCCCAGGTTTGGAACGGGAGATTGGCCATGAAGAGGAAGCGGTTTTCGGTTGAGCAGATCGTCGCGGTTTTGAAGCAGGGGGAATTGGGCCTGCCGGTTGCGGACTTGGCCCGACAGGTCAGCATTTCCGAGCAGACTTTTTATCGATGGAAAAGCCAGTACGCCGGGCTGGAGTCGGATCAGGTCCGCGAGTTCAAGCAGCTTTCGGAGGAAAACGCCCGGCTGAAGAATCTGGTCGCGGAGTTGAGCCTGAACAAAACCGTCTCGCAGGATGTCCTGTCAAAACGGTTTCCCGGCCAGCGCTCATGAAGAAAGTTGTCGCCTACGTGACGGCGCGTCACGCCAGCAGCTGAGGCGAATTGAGGCCAGGCGGAGAAAAGCGAGCGCGTTTCAGGTGAGATTTTCGAAATCCTTGGCCAACCGGCGGCAGCGATTAAGCCACGCGAAAGTGCGTTCGACAGCCCAACGGCGCGGCAGAAGCTCGAACCGTTTAGCCTGATCGGAGCGGTTGACGATTTCGATTTGCAGCTGCGGCAGGATTTTGGCTGAAGCCTTGTAAAAGACCGGGCCCTGATATCCGCCGTCAGCAAAAAGCTATTGCAAAAACGCATACAAGCCGAACAAGGTGGAGAGGACAACCACGCCGCCGTCACGATTTTGAATATCGGCTGGATGCACAACAACATGAAGCAGCAAGCCTAGCGTGTCGACGAGGATATGGCGCTTCTTGCCGTCGATCTTTTTGCCCGCATCATAGCCGCTTGGATCGATGTTGCCCCCCTTTTTCCACGCTTTTCACGCTCTGGCTGTCGATGACGCAAGCCGTCGGGCTTGCTTCACGATCCATGGCTTCGCGACACTTCGCGTAGAGCGCGTGACGAATGCGATCCAGCGTGCCATCCCAGTTCCAAAGATCGAAATAACTAAACAGCGTGCTCTTTGGCGGCAGGTCTTTGGGAACATAGCGCCACTGGCATCCCGTGCTCAGCACATACATGATGCCGTTCACAATTTCCCGCGGTTCAACCGAGCGCTTCCGTCCGCCGCGTTTGGCCGGAGGGATCAAGGGCTCGACATGCGACCACTCGTCGTCCGTCAGATCGCTCGGATAGCACAGCTTGTCACGATTGTATCTCGGGCGGTTTTCTGGCGTCCACATCGGCGGCCCCTTCTCGAATCAGGCCGCCTCAAATGAATCACAAATGATTCATCCCATTCAACTACTTCCCGGACGGACACTTAGGTCTGGGCCTGGCGGAAGCGGGTCTGATCCTTGAGCCTGAGAAGCCAGATCGTCTCAGGTGGCCTCGGCCGCCGCGTTGGGTTCACATCGGCGCTCGATTCTTAACTGCGTATCGAGCAATGCCTTTTCATTGTGAGACAGTAACTGTTGCGACCTCATCGCGGACGCATGCTCCAGGCTCCGCTTCACCTCCGCCAACGGCCCTCACGCCGCGCCGTGAGAATCGTCGCCGCAAGGCTTTCCTCATCTCCCGCCAGGACAATCAAGGCAATATCCTGTGGAATATTTTGTAATGGCATGCTATGCGGCGGCGGTTGTAGCGCGCGGCGAGCAACGCGATTTCCTTGCTTGACTGCTCAGCGCGTTTCCAGCGGACGCGGCTCATACCGAGAAAAATTCGTCTCGGCGCCGACGCGATCCCTCACCGATATTCGCCTCGATCATCAGATTATCGGAGGGGAATTCGCCACGACATACCGACTGGCAAAAACGCGCAAACTTTCGCCACGGCGAACAAGACGACCTCAGGACCGCCCTTCCCCAACGCCGCGTCCGTCGCCTCCCACAGCACAAATCGACGTTTCCGGGGTCAAGACCTCGGGCCACTCGCCTGTCTCGTCGCCGCCCCGTCAATTATTCCACGACGGCCAGCAAACCCAGACAAGCGTTCCGCGAAGTTTAAAGCACCCGCCCCTCGCCGCAAAACCCGCAGAGACGGACAAATCCATTCGGCCAAGCTACCGCCGTTTGGGTGACTCGTAGCCCGAGCGCCCGTTATACTTTTTGCATTTAAGGTCGAACCGCCTCAGACGACCGGTTCGACCCACGAACGGGCGAGCCTTACGCGAATCCCGCCGCCCATGATTTCAAGCAAGACTTCAACGCGGCCCGCGTCGTCCAGTCGATCAAGAACCCCAAGCGCTTGTGCAAAGGGTCCGGCCACGAGGCGAACCTTTTGACCGCGCTCGAGAGAATCGGAGAACTGAAGCCCCCCCGACCTATCAGCCGACCGGATCAGTGTTTCGACGATCCCCGCTGGCGCCGGAACCGGCCGATCATTCACCATAAACAGGGTCGTCACGCCCATCGTGCTATTGACGCTGCGCCAGCGATCGCGTTCGAGATTCAGCGCGACAAATAGATACCGCGGGAAAATCGGTGCAATCACATTGCGCATCTTGCGCGCATGACGCACCGTTTTCAGGTATTGCGGAAGGAACGAACGAAAGCCTTGCCGCCTGAGATGGGTCTCTGCCGTGGCCTCTCGGTGCGGCCATGTGCAGGCGAGAAACCACCTTTCGCCCGAGAAGAGGGCCATGTTTTCGGCCTCGCGTATATCGGCCGCCATCAGCTGCGCCCAACATATCCGGAGCGGCTCCTCACGACACTTGTGCGCCGATGATCGCTGGTTGACGCTGCGAGCGTCGTTCTCAAAGCGCTTCCGAGAAATAAATGGGCGAACATAGCTAATCTCCTCCCGAGTGAGAGATGATATGTGACGCCTATATTTTATGTTTAAATATACATTAAGGGTTAGCCGAATGCAAGCGTAGCCATTCGGTCAAGACCGCAGCCTGCGTAGCCGCCCGGCGCTGCAACCAATACGTCCATTTGATTTTGAGCCTCTGCGCTGCTTGAGCCATTTGACGTTTATGCTCCTCGATAAGGCTTTGGAGGTTTTTTACGCCGAACTCAGTAAATGCTGATGTAGACAGATCAGCGGTTCCGTAGACAGTGATATGCCCTTCTTCGGGCTCCAACTCCATGGCGATTTTCTGCAGTCAGTCTTCATCCTCAGCGAGGATTTCAGCGACGCGGCCGTTGGTGAACACATAGGTCGGCGTCGTCATGTTCAGGCTGCTTTCGCGAAGGCCTGGCTTGCCGCCAATTTCAAGGTAGGAGCTCGGCCACCTGGCTTTGCGGCTGGCTAGCGATGCTTGGTAGACACATCCGCCAGCCATGCCTGTAGGTCGACGTCGCAAAGTTTTGCGGTTTCAATCAGGACGTACATGACGGCAGCTCTCTCAGCACCACGTTCGGAGCCGGCGAAGAGCCATGACTTTCTTCCAAGTGCGAGACCACGCAGCGTCCGTTCCGCCGCGCTGTTCGACAGGCAGATCCGGCCGTCATGGACAAAGCCCGTGAAGGCCGGCCATCGTTTGAGTATATAGTCGATCGCCTTTGCGACCGAGGCGTGGCGGGAGAGCCTGGCGCGCTCTGAGCGCGTCCATCCTTCAAGCGCGTCAACCAGCGGTGCCCTTCGTTCCTCCCGAACCGCCAGCCCCGCTGCTCGGCGTCACGCCGTTGATCTCACGCTCGGTACCGAACAACACGCCAATGCGTTTGACCGCTTCGAGGAAAATCGGCGAGATCGGCGGCGCATCCTTTCCCGGCCGCGCATTTGCGGCGATATCGGGCAATTTGAAAAACTTTCGTCGCGCGTGGTTCCAACACAGCGCCTCAGTAATAAGACTGGGCTTGCGATCTGGAAGATAGAGTCTGTTGTAGCCGCCATAGGCGTCGGCCTAGAGGCGTCCGGCAAACTGCGCCAGATACCCGCTCGGGATTCTCGCCGGTTGGGTCGCGGGAGGCGTAGAAGGAAGCGGCAGGCGGTGCCGCGCCGCCAAGCGGTTTGTCGTCGCGCACATGAACCCAGATGCGACCTGTCGGGCTGGCTGCTGCACCCGGCGACATCGCGTTGCGCGATGAGCAGCAGCGCAAGGACCTGGTGGTCTTGCCGAGATCCATATCATCAGCGAGGCAGGCGCCGAGGCCGAGGCCGCTGACGAGCCGCGGCCAGGCGACTCCGTCCTGTTGATAGGGCCGCAGTGCACCCTTCAACGCCGCGCCAGGATCTTTTCCCGAAGCGCCGGACCTCGCGACGCTTGCAGCGTCTCGGCCGAGCCAGTGCTCGGCCGCGACTTCCGCCCAGCCGGCGCAGGCATCTTCCATTTCTTCCTCGGTCACCGCCGCGCCGGCGATCATCTGCATCGCCTCGGCGAAGCTCGCCCCCTCTAGAGCGGCGAGGGATTCGGCGGCGAGGAACCGCGTCATCGCCCGTTCGAGCCGGGCGCGATCAACCTCGACCCATTGGCCGCAGGAGCGCGAGCCCGTCCGTACCCGCGAGCAGAAAGCTGACTTCTCCCTCCGTTAACGGCTCGCCGTCGAGCGTCGTCTCGACCCTGAAATCGAGCAGCCCATCAAGCCCAAGGGCCGAAGGCTCGCGGCGCCCGATCGTCGCCGTCGCCTTGGGGCGCGGCAGCCGCGCGGCGCGCCAGGCCGGCGGCATCCGCAAAATTACCCCCCGCCTCCTCGAGATCGGGCGCGGACTGGATGAGCCCGAGAGCCTCTCGCGGTCCCCGCGCACCGGGTGGAAGATGTCGCCAGCCTCGACCAAAGGCTTCAGCCAATCCCATTTGTCGGCGGCGCGCTGAACCGGCCGGAGCACCGATAGAAGCTCATTTTTGTTCTTCGCCCCGGCATATTGGCGCAGCGCCTCGCCCGAAGGCAGATGCTGGGCCGTGGCGGCGGCCGAGAGGCCGGTCGTGTAGGTCGCCATGAAGGCGCAGGGGACTTCCGCGTCGCACCATCTTCCGCGAGGTTGAAATGAACCCTGCCGACGAGGGTCCAGGCCGGATTGCGTTGGGCCAGAAAGCTCTGCAAATCCGTCCCGGCCGCCGCATAATCCCGGACAAAGGCGGCGTCCGACGCCTCCCACAGGGCGCGAAGACCCGTCGACGTCAGATATTCGGCGCCGGCCATCATGGGCGCGGTCAGGGCCAGCGACCCGAGTTCCGCCAGCGTCGGCGGTTTAAAACGGCGGCGTGGCGCATCCAGGTTGTGCATGTCGAAGCGCTCGCCCGCCGTCCAGGCGTTCTGGGCGATGCATGTCGAAGCGCTGAACTGGAGCGAATCGACCGCCGCGCATCGGATCTCGGCCAACAGTCTGCGCCGCTGGCGCGATCTCCTTGAGAACGGCGAGGTGGAGATCGACTGGCGCGCCCGTCTTCATCCGAGCGCCCTCCCGACGAAAAGCACCGGTGCTAACAGTAGTGCTAACGACTGCGCGGCCGAATCGGCCTTGACAGCCGCATCGGACGATGATTCGCAGATGCCGGAGAAGCGCACCCGCCGCACCTTCAGCGCAGAAGAAAAGCTGGCGATCGTGCTGGAATCCTAGCAAGCTTAGAGGCTGGTGCGGGCGGCGGGACTCGAACCCGCACTCTCATAGAGAAACAGATTTTCGTACCACTTCGACTTTCGCCGCCGCCCAAAGGCGTTCGTGGTCTGGACTATCCCTTCGCCATGGTCGTCAAACCGAAGGCGCCGCCCGTCTAGTCTCTACACCTTCCCCGAGGGGCTTGGCTCGGGATTGGCTTAGGCGCCCCTTAGCTTTCCCCGACTTTGAGCGGTTCTACTCCGCAAATTTCCCTGCGGGCACTCCAATTGAAGTCTGCTGCGTCTACCGATTTCGCCACGTCCGCATTTGTGATGTCGTGCCACAGTGCGCCCTGTCGCGCCAGGGCGAAGATCCAGTGGCCTCGTAGGTTCTGGCTCCTATTTGGCTCCTAGCTCTTTTTCTCCTCCCGCTAAGCTTCCCGAGCGTTGCCTGCCAAGCTATTGATTATACATATAAACAAAGTCGAAATACGCGACGAAACGTCGCATGCAGACAAAGGTGTTTTTAAGTCCCTTGCGTCTACCAATTTCGCCACGTCCGCAGAACATTGAGCTTATAATAAATCGAAGCCCTTTAAGATCCGGAATGCGCCAAAGGTCTTTCGGATGGCAAAATATTGGCGCAGGCGCGGATTATCGCGCGGGATAGCATGGCCTAGCCGTAGCGCCAAGGCGATACGCTGCCCAGAAATGAAGCGCGCCCACGCTTACGAGCACCCTCACGGCCAACCAAAGCCCCGAAGCAAAGGCCAAAAGGCTAGATTTGAACCGTCGATCAGCGTCAGATGGCGTCTTTCAGCTCACGGTCGAGGCATGCGCCGGAAACGCGCCGCGACGACCGACCAAAGAGTTGTCCGAACTCTAAGTGGAAAAGTGGATCGGAACAGGCCAGCGCCTCGCTCGATCTCCGACCCGCGCTAGGCGCAGGCCAACAAAGTCAAGAAGGAATCGATCTTCGCGCCCGGACTCCCTGTCGCGTGGGAGATCCACGGGGAATTTCATCGAATCTCTGGCCTCTGGCTCGAAGGGAATTGCCAGCCACCAGGCGCGACAAGAACCTGCCTAGCGTCGCCTGTTAGCCGACTCGAACGTCAACCGTGCGGCCAGGATTTGGAGGCATGTTGCGGCTTTCCTTTCCTCTTGGTCGACGCCATATCCTGTAGCTCTTTCTCGCTCATCGAATCGACCATGGATTTCGAGGCGCCTTTAAGCTCGCTCTTCCTCTTTTCGCCCCGCTTTGCGGCGAGCGCCGCCCCTGCCGCCATCTGTTGGGCCTTTGACTTTGCCGGCAAATGCTCCTCCCGATTTTCCGACGGCCCGACTCGACTCGGAGACGGACCGCCGCCTCTTCCAACGCAAATCTATTTGGCGGCCTCAAGCGCGTGAGCCGCTGGCTCATCGATCGGCGCCGCCGCTTCTACCCACATCAGGCTCAGTCCACCTCCTGCCCGGTGAGCTGCAGGGAGGTCTTCATTCCACCATTGAAGCGCCCGCCATCGCTATCGACGCCGTGTTGAAGCCCTGCAAGGATCATATCCTCTACAGGGCCAACAACAAGTTTCGTCCACAGCTCCGGCGAGAAGTTCTCGAGCCTCAGCGGCGTGTTACATTGAACGCAGAGAGCCGTCGCGCAATCACCCGGCGCGGCGACACAAATGCTCCCAAGGGAAACCGGGTCGTGACATATTTTTCAACTCGGCGCGCCAGCTGAGACGCATAGACCCGAGTGGAAAATCGCACATTTTGCACTCCCCTGTAGAGAAGATTCCGCCGTGGGCCGGGCGGATAGCCCTATGTTATAAGGATCGCGACACGCCGGTCCCACTTTGCGACAGATCGCCTGAACCACCGGCCCTCATCCCGCCCGATTGGCTCCAATAGGGCTCGACTTTGTAATGCTGGTGCATGCGCGACTCCCAATCGCGGCTGGCCCAGCTGTCATCGCTGAATTCCGGCGCATCCTTTAGTTGGCTTTCCGTGACGTTGGTGGTGTAGCCTTCCAGCCCCTTGTCATAGTTTAGAGAACTCCACGGCAAGGGATAATGGCTATGACCCAGGCCAAGGAAACCGCCGAAGCTCATGACGGCGTAGCGGACCTGCCCCGAACTCTTGTCGATCATCAGGTGATCGATTTGACCGATCTGATTGCCGTTCGGATCAAAGATATTCGTGCCTTCGACCTCTTCGCTTGAGATCAAGATGGATTCTGGATAGGCGGTAGCCATGTCTTGCTCCGTTTGTTTGCTGGGATTTCGACGTCGCCAGCGCCGGAAGCTTTTCTTTCGCGGAGCAAATTTCTCCCCGCAGCTCAAGCAGATGGCGCATACGTCGAGGCTACAACGCTTGGAAACCGCAAGGGTTCCTGAAGCTCACCTCGTCATAGCTAATGGAAATACGACAACAGCAACGATGGCGCTTCACCGGATCTACACAATCCGATCAGCATAATACAGAAGTGATTGAACCGCGCCGCGCTCGCACAGCGCTTCGATAGCTTGGCCAGATCGCGCTATACTGCCCGGTCAAGCCCGAAGCGCGGAACTTGACGTTCATCTACGCGTTGTCGCCAAACATCTCCAGATTTCGCACGCAGGTTTATGTGGAGGAGAAAATGGGTTTCGGTCGCGGCATATTGCTTTGGATCCTGGGCGTGCCAATTCCGCTCGTTATTTTGATAGTGCTGTTTTGGCATCATTAGCGCTTAGGCGCCGTTGAGGGCGCCTTTACACAACAAGGAAGGTTACGACCTTTCACAAAGGGAGCAACACAATGCAACATTACAAGTCACAATCGCTGAAATATCCGACTTTCGAGCTTTATGGCAGCAGCGTTGAAGGCATGGGAGGCGCTGCGCGTCGTCTCGGCGACACCTTGTCAGACTCCGTATCTCGGACAAAGGACGCAATTTCGGACGCAGCCGGCCAGGCGAAGGACTCCCTATCGTCCGACCTTGAAGCCTTGAAAGCCGATATGGATTCGCTCCGCGAGACAGTGGTCGAGTTCATGGCAAAGGCAGGGAAGGAAGGCGCCAAATCATTGCGTGAAGGCGCGTCCGCCGTCGCGGGCCAAGTCGGCAGCACGGCGAGCGATGTGGCGGACGGCGGCGCGCAGGCCCTTTCCGCTGTGGCCGAACGCGCCAAGGCCGCGGCTTTTGATGTAGAGGACGTAGCCCGACGCAATCCTGTCGCCACAATCGCCGCGTCGGTGTTGTTGGGCGTGATCATCGGGATTATGGGCCGACGGAGCTGACATTGCTAAAGCTTCTCAAACTGTTCGGCTTTGACGCCGCCGCGTCCCTAAGTTCCATCAAGGAGCGGCTCGATCTGCGCCTGGAGGAGGTTGGCGACAGCGCCAGGCGCATGATCCGTGACGCCGCGGTCATAAGCGCCTTGCTGGCGGCGGCATGGCTAGCAGCCGCAATGGCCGCCGTCGTAGGCTTGATCGCGCTTTACCTCTGGAGCTCGGAAGCGATCGGCCCTTATGGCGGCCTCGCCACTGTGGGAGGAGTCCTCGTTTTGGTTTCGATCGCCTTTTTTTCCGGCGCGGAGGTGAAGATCCAATCTTTGAAACCGAAGAGGCCACAGCAATCAAGCGCGGCGCACGGCGGAAGCGGCGACGCCGCCACAGGGGAGAAAGGCGCCAGTTCAACAGCGGGTTCCATCGCCCCTCCAGCCATCGCCTACCAAGGCGCAGCGGATAATAAACTGCGGCAGCCATTCGCGTTTCTTTTGTCCGAGGTCATCGGCGAACGACAACCTGGAACCTTGACGGACTTGCTGGCGCAGCCAAGCCTAGGCGCCGACGAAACGGTGGCGCGCGCGGCGGACATCGTCGAACATGGCGATCGCGGGCAGACGGTCTTTGTTCTGGCGGGAGCTGCGCTACTCGGATGGTTGTTGACGCGCTACCCCGCTGTTGAACGCAGCCGCTGATCGGCAGCAACGTTTGAAGTCACATTAAGCACGAGGCCGGAAGAGCAATCGCTCTTCCGGCCTCTTTTCTGGCGTCGAATAGCCTCGGCTATAGCGCATCCGTCTTCGATGCGCGAGACAAGCATATCCTGGGCGATCGCATTCGTTCGTCTGATCGGAACGTTCGAGGAGCGTCCGCTGTTTTGCTTCTTGATGGCGACGACGCCATTATAGCGAAGGGTGAAACATGGAGCAGCGTCCTTTTTGGAAGGGCTATTTGAAGCTCTCGCTCGTCACCTGCCCTATCGCGCTCACTCCCGTCGTCACCGCGGCCGAACGGGTTCAGTTTCACACGCTGAACCGGGCGACGGGCCATCGCGTCGCAAGTCGATATGTCGACGCGGACACGCGCGAAACGGTCGAAGCCGACGACATCGTCAAAGGCTACCAGACCGGGCCCGACGAATATCTGGCGCTGGAGGACGAGGAGCTCGATTCGGCGTCGCTCGAGAGCTTGCGGACAATCGACATAGAAAGCTTCGTCCCGAGGGATTCGATTGATTCGATCTGGTTCGACCGCCCGCATTATGTTGCGCCCGACGATCCAGTCGGCGAAGAAGCATTCGGCGTCATTCGGGACGCGATGAACGCGACCGGTACGGCCGCGATCGCACGGCTCGTGCTCTACAGGAGGGAACGCGCCGTCATGCTTCATCCACACGACCGCGGGCTCGTGCTCTGGACACTCAGATATGGCGAAGAAATTCGTGATTCATCGCCCTATTTCGCCGACATCCGACTTGAAGATGGCGAGCACGAGCTTCTAGATCTTTTCACGACGCTGATCGAAAAGCGATTGACGCCATGGAAGCCTTCGCTTGCAAGCGATCCCGTGCAGGAGCATTTGCTCGAAATCATCGCCGCGCGGAAAAAGGGCAAGCGCCCGCGAAAATCCAAGGCGACGGCGCCCGAACCTCCGACCAATGTGATCAGCATAGTGGAGGCGTTGCGCAAAAGCATTGCGGCCGCGGGACGCAAGCGCTGAAATCAGCCGGCGGCTCGGCGCGCGGGAGCGGGCAAGGGAACGGCGGCCTCGCGAAAGCCGCGCCAAGGATCGGCGCGCAGATTGGCGAGGCGGCCGGGCGCGTTGGAGACGTTGAAATAGGCGGGCCCCAACACTTCCGACAGCTCGTCCCACGCAAGCGGCATGGAGACGGAGGCGCCTCGCCGAGCCCGGGTGGAATAAGGCGCGACCGAGGTCGCTCCCCGGCCGTTGCGAAGATAGTCGACGAAGATTTTTCCCCGCCGCTTCGCCTTTGATATAGTTGAAACATAGAGGTCTCGACTGTCCGAGCTCATGGCCTCCGCGATGCTTTTGGCGAAGGCTTTCACCGCAGTCCAGCCGAACTTGGGAAGCAACGGCGCGACGACATGCAGCCCCTTACCGCCCGAGCTCTTCACGAAGCTGTCGAGGCCCGCCTCCTTCAGCCGTTGACGGACCTCGACAGAAGCCGAAACAACCGCCAACCATGAGACGTCGGGGCCCGGGTCAAGGTCCATCACGATCATGTCTGGCCGCTCCAGCGCCGCCACGGTCGCGCCCCAAGGGTGAATCTCGAGGGCGCCGCCTTGCACGAGACCTATCAAGCCGTCGAGATCGTCGATGACGAGAAGCGGCTCCTCAGCGGCGTTTTTCGGATCGGGGAAGCTACGGACGCTACGCGCAAGGCCGCGCCAGGCGTGCTTCTGAAAGAAACATTGGCCCTCGACGCCGTCTGGACAGCGCACGACGGCCAGCGGACGCCCTACAACGAAGAAAGCCATGCGCGGCCAGACCTCGCTGTAGTAATCGGCGAGCCCTTCCTTGGTGACGCCGGCCTCGGGCCAATAGAGCCGCTCTGGATGCGTGAGCGTGATCGAATGGCGAGGCGCGGCCCTCACGTTTTTGGATGAATCTTCGCGCATGACTTCCCTCGCGGGCTTGTCTTCGCGCAGGCCGCGAAAAGAGGCATGGCGAAGGTTGTTGTCTGCGGTCCAGCCACGGAATTCCACCTCCGCGACGAGCGCCGGCCTCACATATCTCACTCCTCGCGCCGCCTCCGCGACGAGCGGCTGCGCAAAAGGCGCGGCGTCGACGCGCATCGGCTCGAGCCGGCCGTGGAGATCTTCCGCGGCCGCCGCCGTGAAGCCCGTGCCCACGCGGCCGACGGGGATTAGCTGATCTTTTTCGTAATAGCCGAGAACCAGACTGCCGACCGCCTTGCGCGAGGTTGAAGAAGGGACATATCCGCCGATCACGAATTCCTGCCGCTCGAAGCATTTGGATTTTCGCCAGCCTGCGGTCCGGCCCGAGCGATAGCGCCCGTCCCGCAATTTCGACACCACGCCTTCTAGGCTGAGGCGGCAGGCGTGCTGTAGAATAAGATCGCCGTCATCATCGAAATGAACGCTGTAGCGAAGCGGCTCCGGTGCGCTTGCGAGCAATTGCTCAAGCGCCGCCTTGCGTTCGATGAGCGGCGACGTGCGGAGATCATAGCCGTCGAGATAAAGCAGATCGAAAGCGTAAAAGACGAAGCGGCTCGCGCGCCGCTGGCTCAGTTCCGCCTGCAAGGCGGAGAAATCAGACGCGCCATTCGCGTTCTCGACGACGAGCTCGCCGTCGATCAGGCCCGTCACGAGCGGCAAAGCCTTAAAGGCCCGGGCAAGCATCTCGCCGAATTTCGCCGTCCAGTCGAGCTCGCCGCGGGTGAGCAGCGCGAGGCGTCCACCATTTATGCGCGCTTGCAAACGACAGCCGTCGTATTTGATCTCGTGAATCCAACGGGCGCCGCCCGGAGGCTTGGCGCAAAGCACAGCGAGCGCGGGCTCGATGAAGGCGGGCAGCGGTGCCTTGGCGGCCTTTTCGAGCGTCGACGGATCCGGTGCCGCGCTCGCCCGAGGAATTTCACGATCCGCGCGCGTTGCTTTTCGCCGCGACGGCTTCGGCTCGACGCCCGCGGCCGCGACCTCCTCGAGTCCGCGCCCGGATTTCACCGAGTCCGGCTCCTCCTGAAGAATGTCAGAGGCGTTTTCGGATCGAGCGGCGTCGTCGCCTCGCTTGATGAGAAGCCAATTTTCTTTGTTCGGGCGCTTTTCCCCTCGTCGGTTCGCCATGCGGACGAGCAGCCAGCGGCCGTTGAGCTTCTCGCCGCGCAGCTCGAATTCCAAATGTCCCTTGGCGTAGGCCTCGCGCCAATCCCCGACGGGCGCCCATTCGCCTCGGTCCCAAACGATCACGGTCCCGCCGCCATATTCGCCTTTTGGAATGACCCCTTCAAAATCAGCATATTCGAGCGGATGATCTTCGACATGGACCGCGAGGCGCTTCTCCCCGGCGACGAGGCTCGGGCCCCGCGCGACCGCCCAGCTCTTCAACACGCCGTCGAACTCGAGTCGCAGGTCGTAATGAAGCCGGCGCGCCGCATGCTTCTGGATCACGAAAAGATGACCTCCCCGCGCGGAGGCGCTTTTTCCGCGCGGCTCCGACGTCGCCTGGAAGTCCCGCTTGTTCCGATAGATCTGCAGGGCCATGATCAGCCGGCCTTGCGCCCAGGCGCCGACGCCTTGGCGATCTTGCTCCGGGGCGTCTTTTGTTTCACCGCGGCGTCCTCGCGCTGGACTGATCCCGACCGCCTTCTGGCGGGCCTTTCGGCGCCGCCGCCCTTTTCATCCCGAGCCCCCACCTCGCTTTGGCGGGCCTTCTTTGCTCGACCTCCCTTGGCGGCGCTTCGCCGCAGCGCGTCCATGAGATCGACGCCCTTCCCCAGCCTCGGCCGCGCGCGCCTTCCGAGGGGCTTGCCTTCCATCTTCTCGCGAATGACTTCCGCGAGCGCCGACTCATAACGGTCATGGACCGCGTGAGGATCAAACGCGCCGCGCTTGGTCTCGACGATATGCTTGGCGAGATCGAGCATTTCGCCGTTGATCTTCATCTCCGGAATATCGGCGAATACATCCCCGGACGGACGGATCTCGTAATCGAACCGCAGGGTGGTCGCGAGCAACCCTCGGCCATAGGCTCGGATCAGGATCGAACGCATCCGCCGGAAAAGAACGGTTCGCGCGAGAGCCGCCACGGATTTGGCCCGGAGCCCGTCGCGAATGACGGCAAAGGCCGATTCCGCCGCCGGATTGCCCGGAGCGAGATAATAGGGACGGTCGAGATAGACGTGTTCAATCTCGTCGCAACGAAGGAAGACCTCCGCCGAGAGCGTCTTGTCGGAGCCTGGAATCGCCGCCGCGATCTCTTCCGGCTCTAGCGCGACATATTCCTTGTCGCCGACTACGTAGCCCTTGACCTGATCCTCGGACTCGACCGGCTCACCGCTTTCCTCATCGACGAACTCGCGATGAACCCGTCGTCCATTCTCGCGACTGATCAAATGAAAGCTTATTCTCTCGGAAGCGGAAACCGCGGAGTAAAGGGCGACAGAGCATGAGAGCTCGGCCACCTTCAAAAACCCCTTCCAATTTGCCCGAGGCGCCATGTGGAAAAGCCTATCCCCGGAACCAACGCCACCTGCACAGCGGCGTCCCTGCACAGCGCCTCGGCCGCAAGCGGCTAGCTTCGGCGGATGAGCCCGAACACGAGTGAAATGATCAAAAGGACCACGGCGACCCAGAAGAGTATTCGCGCGCCCGACATCGCCGTGCCCGCCACTCCGCCAAATCCGAGCAGCGCCGCAACAAGCGCCACCACCAGAAAGATCACCGCCCAATGTAGAAGGTTGCCGACATTCATGAGACTTCCTCCTCGCCGACGCTGCCGCGCCAACCCAACGCCGATTCCACAAGAATCGGCCGAATCGGCCGTCATGCCGCCACAGTCTTCCCGCGGCGACGACAAACGCGAACGCCAAATCAAACGGCTTAACCAGTCCAAAGTTCCGGATCTAGATCAGCGCCATAATGATGAAATTTCTAAGAGACATATGCTTCACGTTCATGGCGAAGCACAACCCATAGGCTAGGCCTGTAATCCGACCCAACAAATTGCCCGGGATAAACAACGATACAGCCGAAGCCACTAAAGGCGCAGGCAGCAAATTCGCCGCGTTTCCAAACCGCGCCTTTCCTGCACGACTAAACCGCCGACGGATATTGACCGGCCAGCCCGACCCTTCGCTGGCCGTCGTCTCCTTCTCGGAAAGACAGCCTCACGCGCACCGCCGAATGCTCCGCCGCACCTCAGATACGGCCAAGAAGCGCTAGAATAACCACGACGACCAGCACGGTCCCCAGCAAGCCGCCCGGAGCGTAACCCCATCCGCTGCTATAGGGCCACGCCGGCAAGGCGCCTACTAGCAAGAGGATTAATATGACAATTAAGAGCGTCGATAGCATGCTCGATCTCCTTCGACTGTGGTTCCCTAATTGACGGTCGCCCTCGATCGACAATATTCAAGTTATTCACCCGCCCGAAGGAGGCCCGCACGCCCGATGCGGAAGCGACGGACCTCCGCCGTATGTCGCTGAAACGCTTCGGCTCGCCGTCTACATCTTGTCCATTTCGGAATTCTTATCATAGCCCGGCGCGTTCCGGAGCTGATCCTTAGTGCGATCCAACAACAGCCAGCTCTTGCCGCCACGCGTCGCGATCCTCAGCTCCTTGAATGGAATCGCAACGTCCTTCTGACCAACGCCGAGGAAGCCGCCGACTCCTATGACCGCCGTCGTGATAGCGCCATCGGTGTTCAAGACGAGATCGTCGACATCGCCGATCTTATGTTCCGAATTATCATATACGTCGGCCTTGTAGATGTCCGACGCCGTCCAATTCGACGTCGAAAGCGACGACCCTGGCACGGAAACCGAACGGCCCGTCCGCTGAGCCGGCATGTAATCCGGCGCAGCCTTGAGATCTTCCTTGGTGCGATCGAGAACAAGCCAATCCTTCCCGTCTCGAAGCGAAATTTTTATGTCCTTGAACGGGACCGCCACGTCCTTTTGGCCGGCTCCAAGGAATCCACCAACGCCAATGACAGCGGTCTTTATGGCCCCGTCGCTATTCAAAACGAGATCGGTTATGTCTCCGATCTTGCGCTCGGACTTATCATAGACGTTGGCTTTATAAATATCCGACGCCAGCCACCGCGACGTGGAAAGGGACGAAGCCGGCGCAGCAACCGACCGTCCGCTCAAAGGCTCCTTGGTCATCGTGCTTTGAGCAAAAGCGAGGCTTGCGCCGAGAGCAAGGAACGCAGCGGGAAGCGCGAGCTTGTTGAACATGAGGATCTCTCCCTAACTTTGAAACGGCGTTTACGCCGGCCGGAGAACGCGCCTTCAAATTCATTAGTTCCGTCGCACAGAACTCCAGCAATGCGATGATCGCAAACTGTCGCGCTTGTGTTTAGACGCCTACCGTGCAAAGAAATAGATCAACGGGAACGCAAGCACAGTCAACGCTACACCAAATGTCAGCGCCCGGCGCGCAACATTCGGAGCAACGCCCTGTCGCGCTTCCGTTGGCGTGAACACGATCGGCGGCTTGGCGCCGTCCGCTACTGGATCCTCTGCATGTTTCATAGACATCAATCCCTCAGCGCCGCTATCAAGCGCAACGCGTTGGCCCCGCTACGCTACGTAAAGATGTCTCCTACGCCACGCCAGATCCGAGCAGACCTCTCACTCGACAAAAAGGAGACCCGCGACAGCGGCCGCTAATGAAGTCATGACGCTCGCAAACCCATAAGCCGTCGTTGGACCGATCGCTCTCGCCATCATCGGCGCGTCCGTCCACATATGCGCCAGCCCCGCGCAAAGCATCAAGCTGACGAGAATGAGCGATCCAAATCCGTTGTTGTCGGTACGGACCAATGCACGGCTTCTACCCATAACAGAGTCCTCCATGAAGAAGAGGCGAACGCTTGACAATATTTACGTCGCGCTCGTTGCATTACGGCAACTTCGATCGACCGCTATTGTTCCCGACGCATTACTTAAATTGGGAGCGCACGACGCACCTACGGAAATCTCTCCTTTCCCTATTGCGCGAATTCAAATGAAAAGGCCGAGCGCGCGCCTCAACGCAATGAACAAATCCGATCGAGGACTAACCGCCCTACCAAGATCTCAAGCGATAGACCAATTTTATTCCGATCATCACGAAACCTAAGCCCCAACCGAGCGCCACTCTTGCAACCGACGCACGATGAGGAATACCTTGGCGCCGCGCCATGGCGATAGATCTCTCTTTATTGCCATTGGCTATACGATTGATATTGGAGCTCACCTGCCGCTCTCCTAAATTCTTCCACTTATCTCACGATTCAATCCCGCAATCATCGCGCCGTTCCAAGGACTTTGAAGCTGCGCACGATGCTGAATTGCGTACGAGGCGGCAAACCACTTCGACTCATCCGCACCTCAATCGACCAAATTTAACGCGCTATTCCGCCTTCATCTGGAGCATTTACCTCCCTCAGGGCCACGTAGCGTGTGGACGAAGTAAATCTTGTCGCCGTCGTCGCGAGGCCGCTCAGTCAATTATGGGTCGACATACAGCTAAGGCCCACTTTCGACTGACCCGAGATCGCTATGGACTATCGCCAGGTTCGCGTCCTTAGCTTCTTCCTACGGGTAATGCTGCCCAACGCCGGACCGAACTGATATGGCTGCTCATCGGACTAATGCACATTTGTCTAAAACGGTTCCAAATGACACATCTGACTCTGCAAACTCAACCGAGTGTCGGCTATAGCCTTTGTATATCCCGCACCAACGCGTCGGGGGGACCTTCAAATCTCCCTCTGGACGGCCTCACATGACAGCGTCTTTATAGGCTGAAGAAACCACGGACGCAGGCAAAAGGCACACGCGCTGTAGGCCGCAATAATGCGCCTCATGCTCAAGACTAGGTCTGTCACAACGGATGGAGCATTCGAGCGTGACCACGTCGTCATCAAAAATTAGTGAGACTACGTGCAACGCCACGGGGCAGAGCGCTAACTGCGCAACAACGGATCAGCGCATCATCGCCTGAATGAGTTCAACAATATTAACAGTAGCGAACTTCGAAAAGGTGTCCGACACCGCATATGGCAAGATAATTTGATCCTTATGCCGGAGCCCCCCGCACGTATATACGACGTTGGGCACATATCCTTCCCGCTCCGACAATTCAGGGCGAAGCAAAGGCTCCCTCATTCGCGCGAGGACTTTAGATGGAACCTCTTTGTCGAGTAGGACCGCTCCGATCGAATATTTCCTGACCGCGCCAACCCCATGGATCAGGAGCAGCCATCCTTCATCAAGTTCGATCGGCGACCCGCAATTCCCGATTTGCACAAATTCCCATGGAAACTGTGGCGTCAGAATGGCGGAACCTTCGTCCCAACTGTTCAAATTATCCGAATAAACGAGATAAATGTTTTCGTTGTCCTGCCGCGCAATCATTGCGAATCGGCCGTTGATTCGGCGCGGAAACAGAGCCATGCCCTTATTTCGCGCTCCCAGCCCCAGCAATGGCGAGAGCCTGTAGGACATAAAATCCGACGTCTCAAGCAGCTCTGATCTAATGGCTCTGCCGTTATATGCAGTGTAGGTCGCATAATAAAGCTTACGTCCCTCGTCATCGAATTGGACGAAGCGAGCATCCTCAATTCCATTCGATTGGGACTCGGTAACAGGGAAAATGACTTGCTCGCTAATTTGATCGTAAGAATTGAATTCAATTTCGACAACATCGCCGCTGGCGCTTGGCATTCGATTACGCACGCGCGGCATTGACGCGAAACGCGCTGCTGACTCAATAACCAAACCATATTTGGGGTCGATTGAACCTACCCGAAAAGTCAAGGACGAGATGTGTCCTTCGCCGACCGCACGGAGGCTGAGGATAAAGCGTTGTCCGCCCTCCGGCGCATCAGTTTGGTCCGGATGAAGAACAATGCTGGGATTGAACAACGCCGCCGCTTCGAAGGAATACTCATGCAGAAAATAGGCCCCTACCAGTTGACGCTGCAATTTAGTGAATGGAGGATGCGGGGCGAAGGCGCTCTCCATTTCCGCAGCGCGCGCTTCGAAAATCTGCAGAAGCTCGCGGTGGCGGCCGATAAAACCTTCGACAAGCCCCGCCATTTTTCTAGTCGCCGCTTCCGAATCCATCGCAAGAATCCGTGCAACGATGTGATTTGCCCGCGTCCTATCGATCGGATTGAGATCCCGTGGTTCGACCGCAGGACGAAAGGGACGCACCACGACCCGCGCTGGATCCGGACGCAGATGAATAGAGTGCCTTTGCAACATGGGCTGTGACAATCATCCCCCTTACGCGCATGTCCAGAATGCTGGCTCATGTGATGCTTCAGCGCGTGCATTTCGCTAATGTGCGAATCTGCGACTCTCTGCCAGACTCTTGTCTGGCGGGAATAATTTGACGAATTTCGACGAGGCCGAAAAGGTAGGATAAAACCGATTCAGCTCCTTGATTCTCATTCGTTCCGCCGGGCTGCAGACCATCGCGACAGGTTCCATTCTCGATGTCGACCAGCGGCGTCGCCAGGTCATTGACGCCGAGAAACCAACCGAAAGCCAGCTCGGCCCGGTCCCGCCACCTGACATCGCCATCCACGCGAAACGCAGCGAGGCATGCCGATATCGTGGCAGCCGCCTCCAGTGGCTGCTGATCGAACCGTCGCGGAGGCATCCCCTTCTCTTTGAAGCTCTCTGTCCCTATCGGCCTGAAAAAACCTTCCGGGCTGATTTGCTTCCGCATAAGCCAACCTAAAGACTCTAGCCCAGCGTCAACATAACGGTGGACTCCGGTCGAAAGTCCCGACAGGATCAATGCCTGCGGCAAGCGGGCATTGTCATATGTAAGCCTATTCTCCCACCAGATCCAATCCGTTTCTCGTGAATTTCGTAAGAGAGACATCATTTGGTCTGCAAGCTTGAGTCGCGCGCCGACAGCCGCGCGATCATTTGGAATCGCCTCGCAGTAAGCGTCCAGACCTAACAAGGCGAAAGACCAAGGACGCGGAAAGGCGAAGCTCTCAACGATTGGCAGAGCCTTGGCAAAAAGCGCAGCGGCCCACCGCCGCCGAGAAGCGCTTACGTCGCCTTTAGCGCACTCTCCCAACGCCCAAAGAGCTCGCGCATTGCTATCGTCTGAACCTTTTTCTTCGAGCCAGCGTCTGTCATAGCCCATGAAATTGCGAAACCGCCCGAGATCAGGGTTCCAGGCATGCTGCACGAACGCGGCGAAACGACTCGTCAGCGCATCGGAGATCCGTGGCTCGGCGTCCCTCGTCAACGCACAAGCTAAAATAAGCGCACGGGCATTGTCGTCTAGACAATAACCATGCGAGCGGTCCGGCACCGAGTGAACAGCATGTTGTACAAGGCCGACATCGTCGCACATCGCTTGAAAATGACCGAGCTGACTCTCCGTTATATCCAGAGGCGCAGGCGCCGCGCGCGCGAGCCGCGTGAAGCGCTTAAGCCTACACTGATCGCGGGCGCCTTCGAACACAGTCAGATAGCGCTCGCCGATGCGGTCCCAAGTCATGCGCCGGCTGCCTCCATAAGCTCGCCCAGACATATCGCGCCGCCTGTCATCATTAGTCAGCAAACTGGCGATCTCGTCGCCAAGACGACGGACGTCGCCAAACGGGACCAGCACGCCAGCCCCATTTCCAAGAAGTTCACGAGCATGCCAATATGGAGTCGAAACGACAGCTTTCCCTAGGCCGAAGCTGTAAGCCAAGGTTCCCGACGTCATTTGCGCTTCATTGAGATAGGGCGTGACATAGACGTCGCACATCGAGATAAATTCGAGCAGCGTCGCCTGATCTACGAACTGATCAAGAAAGAGGACATGATTCTCGACCCCTAGCTCCCTAGCGCGAGCGAATAAACTTTCACGATACGATTCGCCACAAGTTCCGACGAGATTTGGATGTGTGGCGCCGAGCACGACGTATACGGCATCCGCGCGCCGTTCGACGATAGACGTCATAGCGTCTATCATGACTTCGATCCCCTTGTTAGGCGAGAGAAGGCCAAAGGTCAGAATAACCGCCTTTCCCGCGAACCCGAGCGTGGCTTTGGCCTGATCGGCATCGGCGAAAGGAACGTCAGGCACCCCATGCGGAATCACTTCGATCTTTTCCGAGGAAACTCGGCTGGACGCGAGCAGCAGCTCCCGCCCTTTGTCAGCCATGACGACCACCTTCGAAGATGCCTCCACGATGTAGTTCAAGACGCTGCGCTGCTTCGGCGTGGCCTCCGACAGCACCGTATGAAACGTAGTAACGATAGGCATAGTGAGCCTCGACAGCAAAGCCGTCACATTGACGCCGGCGTCAGGTCCGAAGATGCCGAATTCGTGCTGAAGCGAGACGACGTCGAAGTGTTGGTCGTTCAGCAGATCAGCCGCTCGAATATAGCTCTCAATCTTGTCATCTGCGATCGCGACGCTTACAACTGAAGGATAGTCGTAACGCTTGCCGGCATCGTTCATCGCGACGATTTTCGTCTCGGTCATTGGGCGCAAATTTGCGATGGCTTGCTGCAAACTTGTTGTAAATGTTGAGATTCCGCATCGCCTTGGAAGCGAATTTCCAATAAATGCGATGCTCTTTACCATCGACACAATTGCGCCTCCGTCATTTTGGCTCGCGACTAGGACGTCAATCCATGGGACGCGGACGACGCCAGCGCCTTATGGCTCGGGAAATCAGCCGCGTTGCGGCGGCCCTTACGCTGCAACAGATTCGCTTCAGCTTCCGAACCGACATAGGCAAAAAGGCCTTTAAGGCCAGCGTTTACGACCTCGACGCGGACCTCATCCTCTTCCATGAAGACGACATCCCCGCGAACCACGGTCATTTGTCCTATCTTGGCCTCGCCATCGAGGACGAGCGCCCATGTCTCTCGATCAACATTCAACATCCACTCAGAGTCCGGCTCGAGGTCAACGCGCTCGAGGGTGAAGTAGCGACACGAGACCAATTGCGTTCTGACATCGGTCAGACGCCTCGGCCGGCCTTGAGCGACAAAAGGCGCAGCATCGGCTGCCGCGACGGCCATATCGATGTGAAGCTCGCGGTCGCTCCCATAATCGAATAGCCGAAATGTGACGTCGCTGCGCTGCTGGATTTCGGCAATCACGAGTCCTGAACCTATGGCGTGGATTGTTCGCGCAGGAACAAGAATTGCGTCGCCCGCTTTGACGTTCCGCCATTGAATCAAATCGACGATCGTCCCCTCGCCAATAGCGCGCTGCAAGTCCGATTGCGGCACGCTCCGTGTCAGACCGAGACCGATTTTCGCGTCAGACTCCGCAGAAAGCACATACCAAGCCTCCGTTTTGCCGCGCTCCAGGCCAATTGAACGCGCGAAGGCATCGTCAGGATGGACCTGAATGGACAAAGGCGCGGACGAGAATAAGAGCTTGAGCAGGAGGATCGACTCCGAGGCCTTGTCCCCAGAGCGTTGAAACCACAGCTCTCCAACTTTGGCGCCATCGGCGGACCTCTGACTCCATGGCCATGGATCAAGACATCCCCAAGGTTTGCGCACAGGCCGGGACGCCGCGCGTTCGATCGTCACAATGAAACGCTCCTGATTAGGCGTGGCATGCGCCGACTTATTCGACCACCACGACGACCCCGCGGAATCAACTGCACCGTCTACGGCATCACAGATTCAACGCCCATGCGCTACGTTCGGTTTCATCTTATGTGCAACGCGTCGCTCGCAAAGAATGATAGCCCGAGGCCTTTCAATGCGATCGACCCACATTTTTTGGAGATCGTTGCGCCAAAATCTCGCGGACTGGCACAGATCAAGCCGCCTGTTCGCATCTAACCTGACCGCCGCTTAATCGTTGGTGCATTCGTCGACCGTCTGCGGCAAGCCCGCATCGTCTCAAACAATTGTAGCCAACGGCGTCTCATAGGCGTCAGGTGGACCCTGTCGAACTCAGCTATAGCGCCATATTTGCGGTTGATGTGGGAAGATGCGTCGAACCCGAAGGTCTATGGCTGAGGCTCGCAAAGGCTGTTTCACTTCGCCTGCGCGATCGAGATGATTTGGAGTTCATGGCGCCAGCGATCCGGCAGGTCGGCGCCGGCTCTCAAAGCGAGGACGGCTTTGCCGCTGTTTATCGTTATCGAGCGTAAGCGGAACCTCATTACGCCGCTGCGCGAAGGAGTTTGCGGTCGAAAAAGGGAAGGCGCCCTCGTCAGTCGAGCTACCGCAAGATTGGCCGAAATACGCGGGTTTAGGCCCTTTCACGCCAATCGTCGTCAATTGCAGAAGGCGGCGCTATAGGCTATTCTGAGGCGAGCGCTAGTCAAACCACACGCTTGTTAGCTCCATCGCGCTATTTTTATTTAGTAGACAGTTCCAGGATCTACATGGGGCCGAGCTGGCAATCCGATCGAGCTTTGTCTATGCCTCTCATCCATTCCATCGCAGGGCGAAAAACGATCCGGTCAATGATCGCCGGGGGAGCCGTCCTTCTGGTGATTGTCGCTGTTGCGTTCGGCCTCGTCGAGTTGACGCGCCATCAAGCGGTTCAACTGCGCCACGTCTATGATATGCGAGATTCTGCGCTTCGCATATTTAGCCTTCTGCAAGACGCCGAAACCGGGCAGCGAGGATTTCTGCTTGTCGGAAGGACAGTCTACCTGGATCCTTATGAAAACGCCCTGCGTGATCTCGAGGCGGAATTCGAAAGATTTATTCGACTTAATGAGGCCGATCGCGAGATTTCCGACGAGGACCTTCGACGTCTGTTGGAATTGAAGCGCGACAAATTAGCGGAACTTGGGGAGACGCTAGAAACGATAAAAGGCCGAGGCCGTGATGAGGCTCTCGATATTGTCAAGAGCGACCGCGGCATAAAGATCATGAACGAGATACGCGCGCAGATCGATAAGATCGTTCGGGTCGCAGACGACAAGAAATCATTTTTGTTGCTGAAGCAAGATGAAATCGCGTCAACATTTCGTTGGATCAACATTGCCGCCGCCGGTCTCATCGTCCTATTCGCCGTCATCAGCATTCGCATCGTCAATCGACACGTTCGCGACATTCTCGATGCGCGCAATGAGCTCGATGCGTTGAATCACTCTCTCGAACAGCGCATCGCGGATCGGACTGCCGAACTCTCGCGCGCCAATGATGAAATCCAGCGCTTCACTTACGTGGTGACCCATGATCTCCGGGCGCCGCTCGTGAACATCATGGGATTCGCCTCAGAGCTCGGTCGAGATTTAGCATTGGTGAAAATCGCCGCCCATAAAATCGGCGTCGACGCGCTTGGAGAAGAAGCATCGGCCGCTATCGACAGAGACATGCCCGAATCGATTGGATTCATCCAGACGTCGACCACCAAGATGGACCGGCTTATCAACGCTATTTTGAAGCTGTCGCGAGACGGACGACGCGAACTAAACTTCGAACGAATCGACATGCGAGCGCTGTTGGAGAACGCCAAAGCCGCTCTCGTTCGACAGATTGGAGAGGCCAATGCGGAGGTGGAGATTGCGCCTTCGCTTCCCTCTGTCGTTTCCGACCGCTTCTCGCTCGAACAGGTCTTCACCAATCTCCTCGACAACGCCGTCAAATATCTAAAACCGGGGTTGCCGGGACGCATATCCGTTCAGGGATTTTATGAAGGCGGCGACGCTATAATTTTCGAAGTGAAGGACAATGGGCGAGGCATAGCTCCTCATGACCAAGAGCGGGTTTTCGAAATGTTTCGCCGTTCGGGAGCGGCCCAAGATCGTCCCGGCGAAGGAATTGGCCTTGCGCATGTACGACATGCCTTGCGCCGTCTAGGCGGCGAAATCAGCGTCGTCTCCGAGTTTGGACAGGGCGCCACATTTCGTGTAAGAATTCCGAATAAAGGAACCTGACTTTTGATTGCGGGTCTTCACCGTGTCAACGAACGGCGCGCCGGTCACTATCATAATGATTGAGGACGACGATGGGCATGCCCGACTCATTGAGAGGAATATTCGCCGAGCGGGCGTTTGCAATGAAATTATTCCTTTTATAAGCGGAGAGAGCGCCCTGGATTATTTACTGGGCGCGGATCGATCGGGCCGCGTCGCTGTCGGACGCCAGCTTTTAGTTCTGCTTGACCTCAACCTTCCTGACATGTCGGGCATAGATATTCTCGTCAAGCTGAAGGGAAACGTCCATACGGGCCGCTGCCCGGTCATCATTCTGACGACGACGGACGACCAAAACGACATCCAACGTTGTTATGACTTAGGGGCGAATGTCTATGTGACAAAGCCGGTGAATTACGAGTCTTTTTCGAATGCGATCATACAGCTCGGGCTCGCCCTGGCGATCATGAAGATCCCGGAGATTGGTTAGCCATTATGTCGGCCATCAGGCAGCTGCTTTATATAGAAGACGATCCCGGCATTGTCCGACTGGTGGAGAAGTTTTTGGATCGTCAGGGTTTCAGCGTAACTCACGCGGGAACGCTTGGAGAGGCGAGAAGGCTAATCTCCAACAAGACGTCGGCGTTCGATGTCGTCGCGCTGGATCATCAACTTCCCGACGGCGCCGGTCTTGAGCTTCTCGAAGTTTTTGCCGAGAACCCTCCAAAGCTGCCGGTCGTCTACGTCACCGCCTCCGCCGATACGCAGGTCGCTGTCGCCGCGTTGAGAGCCGGCGCAAGCGACTACGTGCCAAAGGACATTTCCGGAGGATTTCTAGAACTTTTAGTGAGCGCCCTGAACGGAGCGATCGAGCGGGCGGAACTCGAGCGCGCGAAAGAACTCGCGGAGCGTGAAATTCGGGAAGCCCGCGACAGAGCCGAGTTGTTGCTTCAAGAAGTCAATCACCGCGTCGCGAATTCATTGGCCTTGGTAGCGGCGCTCGTGCGCATTCAGGGACAATCCGATCCGGTTGTAAAGAGCGCTCTTGAGGAAACGCAGGTGCGCATCACCGCAATCGCCGATATTCATCGCTGTCTCAGCGCCTCGCAAGACGTGAGACAGATTGAAATGAACGGCTATCTTTCAAAACTCACCAGCGATCTCGAGAACGCTCATTGCGCCGACGGGCGCAGTCATCGAATCCGACTCGAGGCGGAGCAGGTGATATGCCCCCTGGATAAGGCCGTGTCGATCGGTATGATCATCACAGAACTCGTCACAAATGCGTACAAATACGCCTATCGAGAGGGCGAGGTCGGGCAGATTCGCGTAAAATTGTTCCGCTCGGGCGACCCCGACGCAAGTCAAATCCGTCTCGTCGTCGAAGACGACGGGGTCGGCTGGCGGAACCATCAGCTGGCGCAAGGGACTGGCTTTGGCACGCGGATCGTCAACATGATGGCGGCGTCATTGAATGCGGTTTTGAGGCTCGAGCCCGTGCCGAATGGGACCTGCGCCGTCGTTGAATTCTCGCATCAACCGAATTGATTGGGGGCTGAGCGCCGCAAGCGCCAATCTTGGCGCTCCATGGGCGAAGCGACCAGCAGCCTCAGCAGTCATGGAAGTCGGCGGCGGCGCCGTTGTGCTTCTGCAGATCAACGCCCACGCCCAAAAGCATGGCGACGTCAGCGGCTCATCCTAAAATTCATCGGCGGGTTTTCAGGGCGTCAGGCGCATTCATGGTCGAGGCGAAAAAGCTCAATAAGATTTATTGACTTAATCGATGGCTTAAACTTAGTTATCGGCCTTCTCTATGGTTTTTGGGGCTTTGATGGTTCTGACACTGTTTTGGCGCGCACTCAGCGTTTTCAGCATCGTGACGGTTCTGATCAGTCCGGCCGCTGCATCGCAGACAAGCGTAAAGATAGGATATATTCCAGTCCTCGGCTCCGCTCAGCTTTTCGTCATAGACGGCGAGGGCTGGGCGAAGGAGGAAGGCCTCAACCTCGAGCTAATTCGCTTTCAAGCTGGCACCCAGGCGATCCAGGCTCTTGCGGCCGGCCAGCTCGACGCCTATCTCGCCGGCGTTCTTCCCCTACTTGTCGCGCGCGCCAAGGGCGTCGACGTAAGGGTTATCGCCGCTGCGGCGATCGAAGAGCTGCAACTCGTCGGGCGCGGGCCGCTAGCTGGCGCCGTCGCCTCGAGCGTGGACATTAAGAGCGCCATCCTGAAATTCACCCAAGAGCAAGGCCGTAAGCCAAAGATTGCGGCGCAGCCGCAAGGCTCGGTCCCGGACACTTTGCTGCGCTATTGGCTAGAGATCGAAAATAGCGTCGACACACAGTCCATCGATATTGTCGGCCTCGACATCGATGCGGCCCAGCAAGCCGTTCTCGCCGGCCAGGTCGACGCCGCCGTTTTGCGCGAGCCTGCTCTGACGGTCATACGCGATCGGCTGCCCACGTCGAAGGTGCTCGTGACCGGTCGGCAATTTATGCCCGACCAGCCCGGCTCCGTTCTGGCGATCTATGGTCTCGGAACGGCAAACGGCGCAGAGATTGGCGAAAAGCTTTTGCGTCTGCACCTGCGCGCGACCAATCTGATCAAAACCCATCCGGACGAAGCCGTCCCCTTCATCCTGAAAGCGCTCGGAGCGGGCATTTTGACCGAAGCACAGATCCGCCGCGCCCTCACGGGCACAACTTCGTCCTTTGTCACGGATCCGGCGCAAATCATCGAAGCCGTCGCCAAATTGCAGGACTTCGAGATTCGGCTCGGCACGGTGAAGACGGCGACGCCCGTCGCCGATCTATTCGACCTCGATTTCTATCGCCGCCTCGTGAAATGACAATGGTCAAGGACTTTACTGGCGCCACGTTCTGGCGGCGCTCGACTTTGTTCGACGTTCTTCAGCCCAGGAGTTTGGCCGTCCTTGGCGTCTTTATTTTCATTGGCGGCTGGGAATGCGCCGCGCGGCTCAATAGTTCGGCGGCGGCGTTAATTCCAACGCCTAGCCAAATCCCCGCGGCATGGGCCGGCGAAATCCGTGGCGGTTTTTGGATCGCCGCGGTCGAAAGCAGCCTGTCGCATTACATCCTAGGGGTCGCAATCGGCTCTTTCCTTGGCGTCGCGGCGGGCGTAATTGCGGGCGTATCAGCTTGGTGCGACGCGATCTTGTCCGGCGTCGTCCGCGTCCTTCGGCCGATACCTGGGCTCGCATGGACGCCATTCGCAATCCTCTGGTTCGGGCTCACATCGACGGCGGCCGCCTTCATCATCGCCATCGCAGTGTTCTGGATCAATTTTTTCGCCGCCCTGAGCGCTGTCCAAGCGATCGACCGGGACCTCATGGAAGTCGCCAGAGCCTTCGGCCATGGCGGATTTGTCGGCCGGTTGACCAAGATCGCACTTCCGGCCGCGACGCCCGGCATCCTCGCTGGCTTTCGGACTGGTTTGGGGCAGGCCTGGATGTCCGTCGTCGCCGCCGAACTCTTTGGCGTTCCAGGGATAGGCGCTCGGATGATGCAGGCCGCGAGCCTGCTCGCAACCGACCTTGTCGTGGTCTACATGCTGACCATGGCCCTGCTTTACTCCGTCACCGACATTGCATTTCTCGCGGCGCGGCGCAGATTGATCGCATGGCAATTATAGCTGAACTTCTCGGCGTCGGGCTCGCCTTGGCGAGCGGCGCGCAGCGCGTCCAGATCCTCGACAAATGCGATGTGCGACTTGAGCGTGGAGAATTTGTCGCGCTTGTGGGCCCATCGGGCGCAGGTAAGTCGAGCCTGCTGCGCGTATTGATGGGACTCGTCAAACCGAGCGAAGGTGAAGTTCGCATCGATCTCCCAAGGGAGCGCGGGCGGAGAAACATTGCGCTCGTTTTCCAAGACGCAAAACTGCTGCCATGGCGGCGAGTCGAGTCCAATGTGGCTCTCGGGCTCGAAGGCCTTGGCCTCACGAGCCTGGAGAGGCGTTCCCGCATCGCCGCCGCGCTCGATCTCGTCAATCTCACAGCGCAGATTGATCGCTGGCCGCATCAATTGTCGGGCGGCCAAAGGCAACGCGTCGGCCTCGCCCGCGCCCTCGCCGTCGAGCCGGAGCTCTTGTTGATGGATGAGCCGTTCGGCGCGCTCGACGCCATCACACGCAGCAGCCTTCAGGACGAGCTTCTGACGGTCTGGCGCCGCACGAACAAGACAATTCTATTCGTGACGCATGATATCGACGAGGCGATCTATCTCGCCGATCGCATCATCGTGTTGAGCGGAACGCCGGCTCGAATTCGAGGCGCTTTCCAAACAGCGAAACGGCCACATGTCAGGTCCAATCAAGACACATTTCGCCTCGCTGAAGAAATTAGGGCTAAGCTCGGCGAAAGCTCTCAACTGATCGAGTTCGAAATATGAGCGAGGCTCCTTCACGCCGTCCTCCAACTGCCGATTTTATCGCTCCAGAAGGATATTACGAAAAGACGAAGGCGATGCCATTCCTCGGACGTGCGAGTTGCTCCGCAACAGCGATCTCCGCAGGGAGCTGGCGTGAAATCATTATCGACTATGAGGTTGGGGCGTCCGGCCTTGCCGACGGCGCGTGGATCAAAGTCGCCTTTAAGTTCTACTCTGACTGGGCCTTGTTTCAGACGACGGCTCCCGGCGACGCAAATTACGTCTCCGCCGAATATCAAGCGGGTCCTCTGCTCCCCCGACAGGAGCCGGCTACTGTCCAGAGCCTTCTCTGTCGCTTCGATCAGAAAGGGCATGAGAGACCGTATCAGAAAGCGATCATTGTCGACATTGTCGATGGCTATCTCAATCCTGGAGACCATATCTCCATAAGACTGGGCGATCGGCGTCGCGGCGGTCCTGGAACCCGGGTGCAGACATTTGTCGAGAAGGACTTCCGGTTCCGCATCTATGTCGATCCTGTCGGCACCTCGCGTTTCGCGGCTGTTCCTGGCGACGTCGTGCTGCAATTTGTTCCAAACGAACCGCATCGTCTCGTCGTCACCGCGCCGCGCCTCGTGCGGCCGGACGCGAAAATTCCTGTCTACGTCCGCCTCGAAGACGGTTGGGGCAATACGTGCTGGAACACTGGCGGCCGCGTCGAGCTGACCGCAACGCTCGAACGCGCCCATGTTTATCGATGCGAGGCTGAGCTTTCCAAAGAGGGTTGGGCGATTTTGCGCATCGACGACATTCCGTGCGGCGGCGTCGGCGAGCTCGCCATCACCGCGAAAATGAAGGATCAGAGCTCGGTTTTGGAAGACACAGCCTACACGACGATCGATCCGGCGTCCCCTGTCTCGCGCATCTTTTACGGCGACCTTCATGTCCATTCCGACGACACGATCGGAACGAACGACACGGTCTATAACCTGACCTATGGCCGCGACGTCGCGGGCCTCGACGTATTAGGCTACACAGCCAATGACTTTCAGATCACCGTCGAGCGCTGGCGCGCCGCCGTTGCCACAATTCGGGCGATTTGCGTGGATGGCGCGTTCGTCTGCTATCCCGGAACCGAGTGGTGCGGCAACTCCTGCGCCGGCGGCGACCACAATGTCGTATTTCTCGGCGACGGCGAACCGCTATTTCCATTCGGCTCCAACGGCGAAAATGCGCGCTCCTTCGAATGGAGCGAAGACATGGGCTCGCATGAGGTCACCCCCGGCGCATGGCCGCTCGACGAACTCTACGCGACTTACGCCCACGATCCTGAAGGCCATCTTGTGATTCCGCATGTAGGCGGCCGGCGAGCCAATCTCGCATGGCATCATCCCAAGCTCGAACGCCTCATCGAGGTTGGCTCAGCTTGGGGCCAATTTCCTTGGATGCTACAGGACGCATGCGCGCGTGGCTATCACCTAGGCGCTTCGGCGGCGAGCGACGAACATCGCGGACGTTGCGGCGGCGGCGTTCCTGGCACCGCCGTGTTTGGCGTCCGTGGCGGATTGACGGGCATCATTGCGGACAGCCTCGACCGCGCTACGATCGGCCGCGCCTTGCGCGCGCGACGGACTTTCGCGACAACAGGCGAGCGCAACGTCGCGTTGAGCTGGTGCGGCCCATATTTGCAGGGGGACGCCTTCACCCATCAAGGCCTAGCGCGCATCCATTATCGGTTCCTTGGCCGCGCCGGGTTTGAAGAGATCGCCGCCTTTGACGGCTCCGGCTGCTTCTGGCGCCGTGACCTCCAGCAGGAATTTGGACTTTCTGAACATCGAATCCGCGTGAAATGGGGCGGAGCACGCATTCGCGATCGCTATCGCGCGGCCAGCTGGAGCGGGCGCATCACGATCCACAACGCGGTGATTCGCAATTTCAAGGCGTCAGGGTTCGAGCACCAAGAAGAAGCCGTCTGGAGCATGGGCGTCGGCGAAATTGGATTTCGTTCAGATACGTTCGGAGACGCAGATTCGATTGAGATTGATCTGACCAATCTCGTTGGCTGCGAGATTAAAATTGAAGGAGCCATAGGCGGCTACGTCAAAGTGGGCGATCCCACGAAATCGAATCCATTCGCCCACTGCCCCCAGTTTTCCATAAAAGCAACAGGAGCTGAACTTTTCGACCAGCGCCGCGTGGAAAGCCGACTCGGCGGCGAAGACCTGTTCATAGCAATTGAGCGGATTACGGATTCGCCGCTGCCACGTGAAGTAAGCGGCGAAATCGACGTCGCGCCGGAAAACTGGCGACATGGCTTTCGGCAAATCTATTTTGTCGGATCGGAAGCAGACGGCGCAAAAGCCTACACATCACCTATGCGGATTACCTTTGAATAGCGTCTACCCTCACGCCGTCGTGGACCAGAGCCTTGCCGGCCGCGCCCGCCAGGGGCCTTATTCATTTGGGTGAAGTTCGCCGTCTTGGACGCCCCTCACGCGGCTCGCGTTTGGGCTCTTGAGATTTTAAGCATTAGGGCCATCTGGCTTCCAGGCGAACAATACATGATTCACCTGATCCAAAATGCGCAACCCGTCCGGCTTTTGCGGCATTTCCAGCGTATCGAAAAGCGACTTTGCCTTTATCGTAGCCGAGTCGAGATCATTGGCGATTATCGCAATCCGATCCAATGTCGCGTGCGCCTCGTCGCACAGCCGAACGCGAAAGAACTCAATGGTGAAATTTGCCACGGGAGTGCTCCCTAACTAGCGGCAACCGCATCGCGCGGACTGGAGCCCCGGGCAACTATTTCGCGCCTTGGGCCACGGGCGAAGCGTATATCCGGCGGGACGTGACATAAAACCCGTCCAGTCGATTCCGTCCCCGTGGATATCAGCTAACATAATTGCGAAGCAGCCCCTCTATGCATCTGCTCCCGACAAGCGATAGTAGGTTCGCCGTTTACGCGCATAAGCCGCGCTCGCAGCCGCCTCAATCCGATCGCGATTGACGTCGAAAGCGCGCAACAATGAAGCCTCGTCGCGATCGACGCCGACCCGGTAAAGCGCTTCTTCGGCAAGATGAAATGAAATCTCGACCGTGGCGTCGTGGCCCCAGAAACAAACGCAGTGGCGGGTAGCGTCGTAATTTCGGCTAGCGTTCGGAAACTGGAGGGACATCATGAATCCTGCCATCAATGCGGGTAGAAAACACCGCTTCACTAAATAATATAGGTATAAAACTCCAGAATCTTAGTGCCCAATTTAAAAAATGGCAGGTGATCCAAAGGTGTGCAGCCCGAGGGCGGCGCGCCAGATCGGTCCGGCGCGCCTGAGGATCAAGCGGCTGCCTCGTGCTCTTCGGCAATAATAAAGCAGCGATTCGCACTGGGTTTGAAAGCCATGTGAATGATTTTTGTCTTTTCCCGTCCGTCATCTAGACGAATGTCATAATTCGCCATTGATTTAGGTCCCGCCTCGTGGACTGCGACGATCTCGCCGTCGCCGCTCGGATTTGCTGCGTCGCCTGGATATCCGGTAAAATGAATCCGCTGGCCGACTTTGAGGGCGTCATATTTGCGGGGTTCCGTCGCCATTTTTGATCTCCGTCGAAGCCAAAGCGCCTCGGTGACGCCGCTCGCAGGCGGCGCTTCCCAAACGCTCGAAGAGCCGAATTTATGGCGCGAGCCTTTCAGCCATCCATCGCCTGCATCAGCGCGTCGATCTTGATTGTCGCAAAATTGGAGAAGGTGTCCGAAACCGCATATGGCAAGATGATCTGATCGTTGTGCCGCATCGCGCCGCAGGTGTAGACGACGTTGGGGACGTAGCCTTCGCGCTCGGACATGTCCGGACGAACCAAAGGCTCGCGCGATCGCGCAAGAACCTTCGAGGGATCCGCCTTGTCGAGGAGCGCCGCGCCAATCGAATATTTTCGAACGGCGCCTACGCCATGGGTCAGAAGCAACCAGCCATTGTCGAGCTCGATGGGCGATCCGCAATTGCCGATCTGCACAAACTCCCAGGGGAATTGCGGTTTCAAGATCACTTGGCCGGCGTTCCAAGCGTATAAGTCGTCGGAATAGATCAGATAGAGATTTTCATTGTCGTTCCGGCCGATCATCGCGTATCTTCCATTGATCTTCCGAGGGAACAACGCCATGCCCTTGTTCCGGGCGGCGGCACCCTCGAGCGGCGACATCCTAAAGGATACGAAGTCGACAGTCTCGATCAATTCGGATCTGATCGCTTTACCGCTGTAGGCGGTGTAGGTCGCGTAGAAGGTCCTTTGTCCGCCATCGGTGAATTCCACGAAGCGAGCATCCTCGATTCCGTTTGATTGCGATGCGCTGACGGGAAAGATCACCCGCTCGCTAATGTGCTCCTCCGGCTTGAAGACAACGTCGACAACGTCCCCGTTTGGCCCCGATGTTCGATTGAGCACTCTGGGAATTGAAGCAAGACGCGCTGTTGGATCAATGGTCACGCGACCATCGCCTGCGATGGATCCTGATCGAAATGTCAGGGACGAAATATGCCCTTCCCCGACGGCGCGCAGACTGAGGATAAAGCGCCGCCCGCCTTCCGGGGCGTCTGACTGATCTGGATGGGGGACAATGCTCGGATTGAACAGCGCCGACGCTTCGAAGGAGTATTCGTGCAGAAAATAGGCTCCTACCAGTTGGCGCTGTATCTTGCTGAAGGTCTTATGAGCTGCAAAGGCGCATTCCATTTCATCGGCGCGCGCCTCGAAACTCTCCAGCAGATTGCGGTGGCGACCATCGAAATTTTCGAGGACGTCGGCCAATTGGCAGGCCGCCGTCTCGAGATCCAACGCCAGGACCCGGTCGACGATATGGTTTGCGCGGGTCTTGTCTGTGGGGTTGAGGTCGCGAGGCTCAGTCGCTGGCTTGAAAGGGCGCACGACCACCCTTGCCGGATCAGGTCGCAGAAACAGACCCTGCTGCCGATTCAGGAAGGTGATTTGTGACAAAGGGCCCTCGACTTGTTAGGGGTTGCATCTCAGCGACTTCAAGCCGTAAAGCCCGATGCGGCGCAAATTTAGCTTGACCCTTGCTCAAGAGAGCAAGCTGGCGGATCTCCGCGAGCCCAAGAAGGTAGGACACGACGGATTCGCCGCCTCTATTCTCATTCGCGCGGTCGCTGTGCAAACCGTCGCGACAGCTTCCGGACTCAACATCGACCAACGGCAAAGACAGATCATTGGCGCCGAAAAACCAGGCGAAAGCTCGCGCCGCGTCCGCGCGCCACTTGCCATCGTCCTCCGCTCGCGCCGCGGTGAGGCAGGCCGAGATCGTCGCCGCGGCTTCCAAGGGCTGCTGATCAAATGGCTGCGGGAGCTTTCGCTTATCGCCAAAGCTCTCCGTGCCGACTGGTCTGAAAACGCCAGCCGACGTCGTTTGCAGCGTCATGAGCCACCGCAAGGATCTCAACCCTGCCTGGACGTAGGCGGGTCTCTTGGTGGAGAGTCCCGTGAGGATCAGGGCTTGGGGCAAACGCGCGTTGTCATAGGCGAGCACTTCCTCGAACCAGGTCCAATCCTTCGTCTCGAACTCCGACAGCAAGGAAATCAGCCTGTCGGCAAGAAGATATCGGATGCGCTTGGCAAAGGAGTCCGTCGCCGCCACGGCGCAATAGGCGTCGAGCCCGAGCAGCGTGAACGCCCATGCGCGCGGCGAGAGAAAGCTCTCGACAGTCGGCAGCGCTTCAGCGAAAAGGCACATCGCCCACCTTCGGCGAGACGGGCTGACGTCCTTCCGCGCGCATTCGCCCAAGGCCCAGAGGGTGCGCCCATGGCTATCTTCGGAGCCCTTGTCTTCGAGCCATCTTCGATCGAAGCTCATGAAATTGCGAAACCGCTTGGCGTCGGGATTCCACGCATGCTGGATAAAGCCGGCCAGCCGGGCCGTCAATGTTTCCGGCAGGCGCTGCTCGCCCGGATTGTTGAGCGCGCAAGCCAAAAGCAGCGCACGCGCATTATCGTCGACGCAATAACCATGCAAACGATCCGGCACCGAATGGACCGCGTGTTGGAAAAGCCCCGTGTCGTCGCACATGGACAGAAAATAACCGATCTGCATCTCCGGGGGAGCCTTGACTGGGCTTAATGGCGCGATCAGCGCGAGCCTGGCGATCACTCGGAGCTGATGTCCCTGCTGAGCGCTTTCGAAAGCGCTCAGGTAACGCTCGGCGGTTCGCTCCCAGGTCATCGATCGGCTACTTGCATAGGCGCGTTCGCGCATGGCTTGCCGCCGCGCATCGTCTGTTAGCAAATCCGCGATCTCGCGGCCAATAGCTGTGGCGTCGCCAAATGGAACCAAAATACCGCGCCCGTCCGTCAGCAACTCCCGCGCATGCCAATAGGGCGTCGAGACAACCGCTTTTCCCAGCCCGAAACTATAGGCCAAAGTGCCTGACGTCATCTGCGATTCGTTGAGATAGGGCGTGACATAGACATCGCACATTGAAATGAAGTCGAGCAGGGTCGCTTGGTCGACAAATTGATCGAGGAAAACGACATGCTCTTCGACTCCGAGGCCCTTCGCGCGCTCCACTAGGCTTTCCCGATAGGCTTCGCCCTGAGTCCGAACGAGGTTTGGATGTGTGGCGCCGAGCACGACATAAACAACGTCGGCGCGTCTTTTCAGGATGGAGGGCATCGCGTCGATCATGACTTCAACGCCCTTGTTGGGAGAGAGAAGACCGAACGTCAAGATGACAGCTCGTCCGCTAAAGCCAAACTTGGCTTTTGCTTTGTCTGGCTCGACAAACGGGAAATCGGGAATCCCATGTGCGATGACCTCGATCTTGTCCGCCGGCGTCCGGTAGACGGTTCGCAGCAACTGCCGCCCTTTCTCCGCCATGACGACGACCTTCGACGACGCGTCGATGATCCGATCCAAGACGCTGCGTTGCGTCGGCGTAGGTTCCGAAAGAACCGTATGAAGCGTCGTGACGATCGGCATATTCAGTCGCGAGAGCAACGCCATGATATGGGCGCCTGCTTCGCCGCCGAAAATGCCGAATTCGTGTTGGAGGGAAACGATGTCGAACTGGCCTGCGTTCAGAACGTCGGCGGCATGCGCGTAATCCATTAATCTGTCGTCATTGACCTGAAGGCGAACGGCGGACGGATAGTCATAGGCGTGGCCATGGTCGGTCATCGCCACGATTGCGGTTTCCACGTCCGCGCCAGACGTCGAGATCGCCTGCTGCAAATTGGTCGTGAAGGTGGCGATTCCGCAACGGCGCGGAAGCGAATTCCCAATGAATGCTAGACGGTTGAGCTGAGTCAATGTCGGGCCTCCGTAGAATGGGCGCGCGAACCTGTTGTCGCCGGATGAAATGAAGAGAGCGCCGAATGGTTGCGGCTCGCAACGCCGGCGCTTAACCTGTCGACGTTAAGCAGCAGGCTTGGACTAGGTTCCGTGGCTAAATAGGCGAGCAGACATGTCACGCCTTCGGCTCCGACCTCAATGATGGCGCGGTCCTCCTCGAGAAAGAAGGCTTCGCCGACGGACGCAGTGGTCAGCCCAATCTTGGCGCAGCCCTTGAGGACAAGGACCCAGGTCTCGCGCTCGGCGTCGAGCTCCCAGTTAGATCTCGGCGCGAGGTCGATGCGCTCCAAAACGAAATACGGGCTGGCGACGAGCAGGGTTCTGACATCGGTCAGGCGTCTCTGATCCGGTTGGGAATCGGCCGGCCCCGCATTTGCCGCAGCTACGGCCTCGTCGACATGAAGCTCCCGCTGTCGCCCATGATCGAAGAGGCGGAACGTCGCCTCGCTTCTCTGCTGAATTTCCGCAATCACGAGCCCGGGGCCAATGGCGTGGATCAGGCCGGCTGGGATGAAAATGACCTCGTCCTTGTGGACACTGCGCCACTGAACCAAGTTTGAAATCGATCCGTTCTCAATCGAAGTCCGCAACTCCGCAGTCGTCATCCGCCGCTTCAGCCCAATGGCGATTTTGGCGTCGGGCGTTGCGGCAAGGACATACCAGGCCTCGGTCTTGCCATGTTCCAAGCCGATCGATTGCGCGAAAGCGTCATCTGGATGGACTTGGATGGACAGCGGCTCCGTCGTGAACAGCAATTTGAGGAGCAAGGCAGGAGCTGGAGCCTTGGCGTCGGGACGCTGAAACCAAAGTTCGCCGATCGAGTCTCCGCTGTCGCGCATTTTGCTCCAGGGCCGAAGGTCGACGCCGCCCCAGGGTTTGCTCACGGCCCGCGTGCAGGCATGTTCGATCGCCAAAACTTTCTCCTTGTTCGCGCCGCTCGCACGGGATCGCCCCTAACCCGGAGGCGCGCCGGAGGGCGTCAATCGCCCCGCTGTCATTGAGCGGTGGGCAAATCTCCTATGACGTCGACATGGGCGACGTTGCTCGAAGGAGGCAGCGTCTTTTCGGAAAAGCGGAGGTCGAGGAGACGGCCGTCGTCAGTGAGAAGTTGAATGTTTTTGCGCCCGAACACGTCCTTGAGGGCCGCTGCGGACGCCTGGAGCTCGCCGCAGCTTGTTACGCCTGCCGACTTTTTGAAGAAGCTGTCAAAGTCATAGGAGACGCGCGCAATTTCGTCACCGTTGTGCTTCAGCACGCCGCGCCCTGTGAGTCCTCCGAGATAACGCATGGTTGATTTCCTTTGAGCTCAGACAAGGTCGAGCTAAGCCTGCGCATCCGCCTCAAGGGCGGTTGCGAGTTCGGTAGACGTAAGCGCGAAGACCTGGTCGGGACCGCCGGAGACCGAGATGGCTGGGGTATGCAGCATCGTCGCCATACGGCGGAACGCGAGGAAAGAAATGCCGAGGATCTCCTCTTCGTCCAAGACGAGCCGATAGGTTCCTGCTGGTTGCGGACCATCGACGGAAGGCAATGTGAATGGACGCTTGAAGGTGACCGTCGTTTCGGTGGTTCGGACAGACATGATCAGCGCCTCAGCTCTTCTTTTTCGCGATGCTGACTGGGGCCAGCGCGCCTTTGGTCAACAGCGACGATGTTGCCGCAGCGGCAGTCGGCTTGATCGCTTTTGGTTTTCGGACTTCTTTATTGCCGCGTCTTTGTGCTTTAGCCATGGCCGGTCTCCTGCACGATTGATCCGTCAGTACGGTCGACAAAAAATAAAGGCCCCGCGAATCTTCATGAGATGCGGGGCCATGAGGCGCGACGCGCCTCGCCGGGCTTCATGCGGCCGCGTCGACAGACTCTAAGTCGCCAGTACATCCGTGGTCGACTTGAATCAGGCGACGCAGAGCGTCGACAGGCTCAGGAGATCCCGAGCCGCGCAACCGCACTCAACCCAGATTCTTGAGGTTTTCAGCGGACATCTTGCCGCTTTTCCGATCAGCGACGAGCTCGAAGTCCAACTTCTGCCCCTCACGCAAGTCGCCTAGCCCCGAGCGCTCCACGGCGCTGATATGAACGAAAGCATCGTTGCCGCCGTTGTCCGGCGCAATGAAGCCAAAGCCCTTTTGGGCGTTAAACCATTTTACGGTTCCGGTAGTCATGGAACCCCTTTCATAGACATAGATTTTGCTTGCCAGCGAAGCCGCCAGCCGTCGAAATCGCATTTTCAGGCAAGGATATGGTCAGGTTTGCGCCAGATATTTCAGCGCAACGCCAAGTCATTTGACCGTCTATCGACCTTTTTAATATCGTCCTGCGCCGATAAAATTACAAGGACAATTTATAAATTTACTTGAAACGGAGAATTTCAGCGGCGGAAATATACGAAGAAATAGGATGTATTGTCGACGTTTTTTCTAATTTCGTTGTCCTGCGCCTCCTGATAAAACTTGGCCTGGACATATCTCAGCATGAATTGTCGTCGGCGATGCGGTATGTGCGGGTCGCGCGGCACGGAGGCCTGATCGCCGACCTCCGGCGCAGGCCGCCGCTAACGATAGAGGTTCTGTTGATCACGCTCAGGATCCATCACAGGACAAGCTATCGCTACCATAAGCCGGTGAGCCTCGGGCCCCACCGTTTGATGCTTCGCCCGCGCGAGAGCCGCGATCTTCGGCTGATTTCGAGCGATGTGACAATAACGCCAGCCGCGGCGGTGACCTGGGCGCATGACGTTTTCGGCAATTCCGTCGCGACCGCCAGATTTCAGACCACGGCCAGCTCTCTCGTGATCAATAGCGTCGCGGAACTCCAGCTCAACGCTAGCGCCTGGCCTATTTTCGACGTCGCCGCCACCGCCATTTTCTACCCGTTTCAATATTCAGACGATGAATGGACCGATCTCGGCGCCCTGACGGTCCAACAATACCCAGACCCGGCACGGCGGCTGCAGGGCTGGGCGCAGGCTTTCGTCGGCGGCAATCCGACGGATACGCTTGCTTTGCTCAAGGACCTGAGCGCCGGCGTTTCAGCTTGGATCCGCTATCAGAGCCGGGAGGACGAAGGCGTCCAGTCGCCAATCCAGACGCTCGATCGCGGCTGGGGATCCTGCCGGGATTTCGCGGTCGTCTTCGTTGAGGCGGCGCGCAGTCTCGGTTTCGGGGCGAGGATCGTCTCAGGCTATCTTTACAATCCGGATCGGAAAGCTGTGGGGTCCGGGGACGCAGGGTCGACCCATGCCTGGGCCGAAGTCTATGTGCCGGGCGCGGGCTGGATCACTTTCGATCCGACAAACCGCAGCGTCGGCGGCTTCAATCTGATCCCTGTCGCAGTCGCGCGCGACATCCGGCTCGCGATGCCGGTAGCCGGCAGTTTCGTAGGGATGACCGACGCCTTTCTGGATATGTCGGTGGAAGTTCTCGTCACATCATAGACCGGCGCACAGCATCTGAACGCGTGCTCGGGAAGGAATTGGTGATCTGGAGCAATCAATGCGACGGCCAATCGACGGCAAGGGCGGGTTGCATGATCGATTCGACCCAGGTCATCATTTGCCGCGGAGACATCCGGACGAGACGCAGTGCGAAGAGCCGCCACCATTTACGTCATCCCGTTGGAAGGACGCGCTCAGGTCGAATTGCAGATCCGCAGCGCGCTCGCTAAACTCCTCAATTTCCCGAGCCGTCAACCGGGCGAGCCGCCAAGAGCTGCAATGGTGGTAGCGGAGGTCCGCTACCGCCAATCCCCCCGACTGGATTTGCCATCGTTTTCGCTAGACATGACGTTGTCTTAGAGCCGATCCAAGAAGAATGAATTCATGAGCAAGGGCTTCGCTTGGTCAGGCGTTTGAGCATGAGGTGTCAATTCGCTTCCAACTGCGACCCCGTTTTTGCGTCCAATTTCGCCCTCTCTTGGGTAAAGGAATTTGCTTCTCCACGTAGTGCATAGGAGGGACCCGCGCCCGTAGCGCAGCGCCCTCGGCGTTGCGCGGAGCGGAGGGCGTGGGAGGTCCCTGCGCACCCACGAGGAGAAGGTCCCGGGCGACGGCGCGGATGAGGGCTTGGTCAGGTTCGGTTTTTGAAGCGCCAGCTGGTGGCGCCGGTCTCGATGATGTCGCAGTGGTGCGTCAGGCGATCGAGCATGGCGGTGGTCATTTTGACGTCGCCGAACACCTGGGGCCAATCGGCGAAGGCGAGGTTGCTGGTGATTAGCAGCGAGGTGTTCTCGTAGAGTTTGCTGATGAGATGGAACAGCAACTGCCCGCCGGATTGGCTGAACGGGAGATAGCCGAGTTCATCGATGACGATGAGATCGTGGCGGAGCAGTTTCTCGGCCGGGCCGCCGCTCTTGCCCGCAGCCTTCTCTTGTTCGAGCTGGTTGACGAGATCGACGAGGTTGAAGAACCGCCCCCGAGCACGGCTACGGATGACGGCGGCGGCGATGGCGATGCACAGATGGGTTTTGCCGGTTCCAGTTCCGCCGATGAAGATGCCGTTGCGCTTGGCGTCCAGGAAGGCGCCAGTGGCGAGTTCGCGAACCCGGCCCTCATCGACCGGCGTATCGCCGAAGACGAAGCTGTCGAGATCCTTCAACACCGGGAACTTGGCGCCGCTGATGCGATAGCTGATCGATCGCGCCTGACGGTGAGTGCGCTCGGCCCGGATCAGGGCGGCGATGAGGGGATAGATCTCGTCACGCCTGGCGAGCCCCTTGCCGGCGATCTCGTCGAAGCTGGCGCGCATGCCGTAGAGCTTGAGCTCGCCCATCGCCTCGAGGATCTTCATGGCGTTCCATCAGGCCACCTTCCTTATGCTGTCGTAGCGGCTGCAATCGGCCGTGGGTTCGATCTTCAGGCGGAGCGCATCGGGCGTGGTGATGCTGGGCGGCGCCGCTGGCTGTCGCTGGCGCGCCAGCACGGTCAGAATCACGTCGCCGCTGGCGATGCCGGCCCCCAGCGCTTCGGCGCAGGCCGCCTCGACCGCAGCCAAGCCATGGTCAACCACCGCGCCCAGCACCTTGACGAACTGACGATCGCCATCGGCGTGGCTCTTCAGCTTGGCGCGAACCTGGGCCAAGGCCAGCGGCAGGTCCCAGTCCTTGAAGGGAGCGCCGTTGCGCAACGCGCCGGGCTTCTTCACCAGAACCGGCAGATAATGCCAGGGATCGTAGATGATCTGATCGCGCCGGAACTGGCGCGGATGGTCGGCGACGATCTCGTCGTTGAAGAGGACTACGATGCGCTCGGCATGGGAGCGCACCAGCACCATCCGGCCGGCGGCGCGCGGGTCCACGCTATAGCGGTTGTGATCGGCCATGATCAGGCAGGTGGTGCTGGCCCGGACCGCCTGCTCGACGAAGCCGTCGAATGGGGCCGCGCAGCTCCATCAGGCTCGCCCGTTCGTCCTGGAACACTTCCCAGATGGTCCGATCCTTGAACTCGGGGTGTTTGGTGCGCTTGGCGTAGCCGATGCTCTGATCTTCCAGCCACGCATTCAATTCGGCGAGGCTCTTCACGCGCGGCTTGGGACGGAACAGCTGGTCACGCAGATTGCCGACCTGATTCTCGACCTGCCCCTTCTCCCAGCCGGACGCCGGCGTGCACGCCACCGGTTCGACCAAGTGGTGCGAGCACATCTGCTGAAAGCGGCGATTGTACTGGCGCGCCTCGCCGACGAAGATCGCCTCCACCGCCGTCTTCATATTATCGTAAATGCCGCGCCGGCAGACTCCACCATAGAACAGGAACGCCTTGTCATGGGCGTCAAAGACCAACTCCTGGGTCTCTCGGAAGTAGGCGCGTACGAACGGCATGCGGCTGTGCGACAGCTTCATATGCGCCGCCTTGATCGTCAGCGGCAGCCCTTGGAGCGTGATCGTCTCGTGGCTCCAGTCGAACTGGTAAGCTTCCCCGGGAGCAAAGCTCATCGGCACAAACGCCTGGGCCGGAACCCGCGCCCGTTCATCCCGCCAGGCCCTCACGAACCGATGCACGCTGTCGTGCGCGCCGTCATAGCCGCACCCACGCAGCTCCTCGAACAGACGCTGGGTCGAACGGCGTTCCCGCCGCGGCAGCTTGGCGTCCTTCTCCAGGATCTTGGTCAGGACCTCGACCCACTCGCCGAGCTTGGGCGCCGGCTGAACGCCACGCTCGTACTTGAACTCCCTCGCCTGGCCCGGATCACCTTGCGCACCGTCGCGCGCGACACCGACAGCGTCCGTACGATCTCCTCGATCGGCCGGTGCTGCTCGAAATAGGCCCGCCGGATCTAACCGATAATGTCCACGCCAATCATCCCCCAAACACCCTTCCCAGCCGACACCAGCGCAAAGGAAGGGAGGCTGACATGCAGCCTTCGAGGGGTCACTATTGGACCCGAAAACCGCCCCTCAGGGGGTCACTATTGGGGTCTGACGCAAATTTGATGATGGCTGTTTCAATCTGCGCCGATCAGGCGCGCCTGGAGAAGATCGATCTTTGCGCGTCCATACATCTGTCGCTTAACGAGCTTGAGTTTAGTGACCTGGCCTTCGGTCTGGCCGTTTGACCAGGTTGACGAGATGGCGGCGCGGACAGCTAGCTCGTCGCGCGCGATGCCGTTGGCGAATGAAGCGACAAGGCTGTCTCGCGCTCGTTCGATCCAGGGTGTGAGAACTGCAGTCCCGTTTTGTCGAAGCATCCTGTGAAAGGCGTCAATAATCTCGCGTGCCTGGACGAGCGCGGGCACACCGCTTTCGATTGCGGCAATGACGACTGTTTCCGCCTTCGACAACGCATCGCGGCCAGAAGTCATCAGTCGCGCGATCGTTCGCGCTGACGGCAAGCGCTGCAGACTTTCGATGTTGGCTTTCTCCGACCTGCGCCGGCGTGTCGCCCATTCGCAGACGATGCGCGCCGAGCCGCGATATCCTTCTGATCGAAGTCGCCGCCACAGATCCGAGGCGTTGTGTTTGCCGGTCGTCCACTGAGCGTCCAGCCACGGCAAGTACGGATCGAGCGAGCTCTGGCGTGGCCTGAATACGTCCGACCGTTCGCCGCGGACGACGCGGCGGATCGTCTGCCGATGATAGCCCGTCTGACGGGCGATCTTCTTGAGCGGCATGCCGCTTGCCGAGAGCGCCAGAATGGCTGCGTTGGTCTCCTCGCGACGTAGATAACCTTCGTACTGGATCCGCTCGGCGCAGGTCAGGAGCTCGGGATTGATCGTGGTCGCGCCAATGACGCTGCGGATCTCGCGCATAGATTTGCGAACGGCTGCGAGGAAGCCCTGACTGGCGTTGGACATCAGATGCCAACGGTCGGCGACCTGAATGGCGTTGGGCAACGCCTTGGCGACAGCTTCGCCATACCCGCCGCCGCGATCACGCGCCACGATGGCGATCCCGGAGTGGTCGGCAAGCCAGGCTTCGGCCGTCGCCTGCTCGCGATCCGGCAGGAGGATAACCGGACGGCGCCTCTCAAGATCGCACACGATGGTTCCGTAGCGATGATTCCGCCGCCACGCCCAATCGTCGATGCCGATGACGCTCAACGGCTCCACGGGAACACGCGCGCGGCGCCGGACTACCCGCAGCAGCGTGTCGTTGCTGACCGGCATGACGAGACGCTTGGCGAAACTGGCCGCTGGTCGGCCGCCGAGCGCCAGTCCCAGATGATGGACAAGGCAATCGAGCCGTCCAGTGCGCCGCGCTCCTGGAGCCAGCACATCGTCCGGAAACCGCTCTGCAAATATCTGCCGTCCACAGAGCGCCGTGGCGCACCGGAACCGCCGCGCTATGATTGTCAGCCGCATGCGGCGACCGCAGAGCGGCAGATCCATCGCCGACCGCCGATAGCGGCTGTGAACGCGCCGGGACGGCTTATTGCAAGACGGACAGATGCTGCCGACGCTCTCGTGCTTCACGACAACGGTGGTCTGGCCCGGTTCGCAGAGAATGTCCTGCACGACAAAGCCATTGGGAAGGAAGGAACCGGCGCGAAAAGTTAGCATGTGGTGATTCCCCAGCGGAATCACCGCAATCGGCGCCTCAACTGCATCAAATGTGAGTCAGACCCACTATTGCGCGCGAATTTGCAGACCGCGAGATGGTCGAAATTCTGGCCTTGGTTCTCTAGCACGACGAGCAAGCCGTGCTCACGGCTGTCGAACTAGCGCTGGAGGCTGGCGCGCCAACCAAGACGCATATTCTGAACCTGCTCCATAGGCTGGTCGACGGAAAGCCCATGGACACGCCTCCTATAAAGGCGCCGCAGGCTTTGACCTTGACCACCGAGCCGCAGGCGAACGTTGAACGCTACGACGCTCTGCGCAAGACCCGGGAGGCGCGGCGTCACTTAATCTTCTGAATGGCTCGCCGTCTCGCCAGCGGCAAGTTCGATGATTTCCTCCGTGATTTCTTCTTGCCGCAGAATCCGCTGCGTTCCTAGCAATGAGGATAGTTGGCGCTCGATTTGATTGCGCGCCGCGGTCATCGCTTCCATGCGCGCTTCATTCTCCGCCGCGAAAGCGTGGAGCGCGGCATTGCAAAGCTGCGCGTGCATATATTCCCCGGTAAGCTGGCTCAGCAGCGTCATGGGGGCCAGGTTCAGGAGGGGCGCATCGGCATTCGTCGGGTGTGGAAAGGCTTGCATGTCGAAGGGAAATAAACGGCGGCGTTCCACATGGCTGCCGCGCCCCGGCAGCCATTGGCTGAAGACGGCGTCAAGTTGGTCGATCTCTCCTGCCGCGATGCGGGCGTAAAGCGCTTCGCCGATCCTGTCCGCAAGCTTCGGAACGCCTTGCGAATGCGACGGCATAGCATTCTTCCAACACACCGCGACATTGCGCTCGGCGGCGACAGCGCCGCCTCTCGTGCCGATCAAAAACACTTCGGACGTGGCGAGATCAGCACCGGCGGCATTGAGCACGCGTTCGCTAAAGGCGCCGGCAAATCCTTGCTCGGCGCAAAATAGAACGAGCGCCGGCCGACTTGTTTTGGCGACGCCGTCAAGGCGCGCGGCAGGCGCCGAGACGAGGGCTCGCCCGATGGCGACCGCGACGGTCGCCGCATAGCTATCGACGGCGGCGAGCTGGCCGCGCGCCTGCCGCGCGCGCGCCGCGGCGATGCCGCGCATCGCATTGACCACTTCGCCAAGCTGGCGGATGCCATCGATGCGCGCATTGACATCGGTGAGACGTTCGGTCATGGCCGGCCAATCGTTTCGGGACGTGTCCGGGGCGGCAGGCCTGGCGTGAGGGTCTCGACATGATGCTTGAGCGTCTCGCGCAGCATCTGCTTCCGCGCGTCGTCGAGCGCGCCGGTTTCCTGGATCAGGCGAACCGCATCCGCCGCGCCCCGGTCGAGCGCATCATGCAGGCCCGCCCGGAATCCGACGATCGCGGCTAACGGAAGATTGTCGAGCAGACCTGATTGGACCGCAAGAACAAGCGCGACTTCATCGGCGAGGCGCAGAGGGGCGTGCTGCGGTTGATTGAGGATCGCGCGGATCCGCGCGCCCCGTGTCAGCTCCTGGCGGACCCGCATGTCCGGCAAACCGCCGAACCTTGTGAACATCTCCAGTTCGAGGAATTGCGCATAATCGAGGCGCAAGGTCTCCGCCGCCTCCCGAAGCGCATGAGCCTGAGTCTTGCCGCCGACCCGGCTCACGCTGGTTCCAACGTCCACGCAAGGCTTCTGCCCCTCATGAAAAAGCTTGGCGTCGAGCACGATCTGGCCATCGGTGATGGAGATCAGGTTGGTCGGGATATAGGCGCTGAGATTGCCGGCGTCGGTCTCGGCGATCGGCAGCGCGGTCAGGGAGCCGCCGCCCTTTTCTTTGGAAAGTTTCGCGGCTCGTTCCAAAAGCCTTGCATGCACATAGAACACGTCGCCGGGATAGGCCTCGCGACCGGGCGACTGTCGCGTGAGAAGGGCGATCTCGCGATGGGTGGCCGCGTGTTTGGTCATGTCGTCGACGACGACGAGAGAATGCTGGCCGCCGTCACGGAAATATTCGGCCATGGTGAATCCGGCAAATGGCGCGATCCATTGCAGGCCGGGCGAGCTCGCGGCCGCCGCCACGACGACGATGCAGCGCTCCGATGCGGCGCCAGCCTGAATCGCTTCGATCGCGCGCCGGACGCTCGAACTCTTCTGGCCGACCGCGACATAGACGCAGATGATGTCGCTCGCCTTCTGATTGATGATCGTATCCACGGCGATCGTCGTCTTGCCGATAGCGCGGTCGCCGATAATGAGTTCGCGCTGGCCGCGGCCGAGCGCGAAGAGCGTATCGATCGCGAGAAGCCCGGTTTGAACAGGCTGGGTGACGAGGTCTCGGTCGATGATGGCCGGCGCCGGGCGCTCGATCGGTTCCCATGTATCCGCGTCGATCGGCCCCTTGTCGTCGAGCGGGCGGCCGAGCGGATCGACGACGCGGCCAAGCAGCGCCCGCCCCACAGGAACGCGCACCACGTCGCCGGTGCCGCGCACAGAGCCGCCGGCCTCGATTGCGTCCACATCGTCAAGCAGCACGCAGCCGATCCGGTCACGTTCAAGCGCCTGAGCGAAGCCGAACTGACCCTTATCAAAAATCAGGAGTTCATCGAGCCGCGCATCGGGGAGCCCGGAAACCAGCGCTATCCCGTCGCCTACTTCCTCGACCCTGCCGATCTGTTCGACCTGTGGACCGAGCGCGGCGGCGCCGAGCTTTGCCTTTGCATGCTCAAGCCACGCGTCCGCCGTCGCGCCAGGACCGCTTGTCATGCGTCAGCTCCGCCAGGATTTTACTGAGATCCGCGCGCCAGCTATTGCTGACGACAAGGTGAGGGCCGTGCAGCTCCAACCCGGCGATGAGCGTCGGATCGACCTTGAAGGTAATCTCGGGACGAGCGCCAAACGCCTTGCCGATCAGCTCCCGATAGCGCGCCTGATTGGCCGGCTCGATCGGCGTCGCGCAGATCGCCTCGAGTTCGACGCCATTCGCCGCCACGGTCAGCCGCACTGGATCAGGCAAGGCCTGAATCTCCTCGAGAAGCCACTCCAGGAAAGCGGCCTGAACGGCCGACCCGTCCAGGCGGGCGGCGAGGCGCTTCGCGATTTCGACAGCCAGACGGCTCGCCCGCTCGGCCCAGGCCTTTTCGGCCGCGTCTTTCTGTTTCTCGATGGCGACCTTCGCGGCGGCTTCAAGGGAGGCGGCCTCCCTCGCGGCCTCGTCAAGGCGCTCGGTCCGCGTCTCCTCCGCGGCCTGACGCGCAGCGGCCAGGATCGCCTCGCGCTCCCGCGCGAAGCCGGCGCGCGTTTGCTCGATCCCGGCGAGCGCCGCCGCGGCTTGACCGCGCTTGGCCTCGGCCTCGGTCAAAATCTGCTGCGTCTCGGCGCGACGCTGCTCGATCATGGCGGCGACCGGACGCCAGAAGAAATGCCCGAGCAGCCAAATCAGGATGACGACGTTGACGGTCTGGATGCCGAGCGTCCACCAATCGATCATCATGGCGTCATTTCAACAGCGGGTTGGCGAACAACAGGAGCAGCGCGATCACAAGGCAATAGATCGCCATGGTTTCTATCATGGCGAGACCGACGAACAATGTGCGCGAGATCGTGTTGGCCGCCTCCGGTTGGCGCGCGATGGCGTCCATGGCGGCGGCCACCGCGCGCCCTTCGGCGAGCGCCGGGCCGATCGCCCCGAAGGAGACCGCCACTGCGGCCGAGAAGATGCTGACGATGGCGAGCCAGTTCATAAAGGAGTCCCTCGGCTGGATGGGTCTGGTCCGGATTGGGTTTCCCTGATCGCCCCGGCAATAAAGACCATCGCCAGGACAGCGAAAATATAGGCCTGCACCGCACCGGTCAGGAGATCGAGCGCCATCAGCGGGATCGGCACGAGAAGACCCGCGAGCGACAAGACAATGCCGATCACGAAGACGCCGCTCATCACATTCCCGAACAAGCGCACAAACAATGAGAACGTGCGCGTGAGGCTCTCGACGAAGTTGAGCGGGATCATGATCAGATTTGGCGAAGCGAAAGTCGCGAGATAGCCGGCGATTCCGCCGGCCCGTATACCGAACCAGATCACGGCGAGGAAGACGAGGAACGCGAGCGCGGCGTCGGTCTCGAGACGCGCCGTCGGCGGTTCAACGCCCGGTATGAGCGCCGACCAGTTGGCGACAAAGATAAAGACGAACAATGTCCCGATGAAGGCGCGATATGGCGCGGGCTCCATCTGCATCGTCGCGCGGATCTGACTGTCCAGCGTGTCGACGATCAGCTCGAAACCCGCTTGCGCCCTTGACGGGACGAGCGACAGCCGACGGGTGATGAGGATGCCGCCGATGACCAGCGCCGCCATGATCGCCCATGTCGTCACGACGCCGGCGGAGATCGGAACGGGACCCAGATGAAAGAGCGCGACGCCGCCGAGTGGCGACTTCATGACGCCGCATCCATCGCGCCGCGCATGACGAGCCAACGGCCGAGGAGCACGCCGAGCGCGGTCATGAGCAGCGGCGGGGCGCCTTCCAGACTCGCAGCTATAAGCAGCGCGCCCAGAAGCGCCATGCGGCCAATCATCAGGCCGATCGCCGTCATCGCGCGACCGCCCGAAGCAAACAACCGGGCGTTCCACATCAAAGCGTGAAAATAAACGAAGCCCAGTCCAGCCCCGGCGCCGAGATGCGCCAAGAGGCCGAGGGCCCACGCCCACGCAGGAAGGCTATTGAAAGCAAGAAAGCTCATGCGCCCTGTATCCATTTCCAGGCGGACCAGCATCCGAGCGCAACCCCGAGCATCAAGAGCGGCGCCGTATAGAAGAGTCCGGAGTTGAACATTTGGTCGAGCCAACGACCGACGAAGACGCCGATCAATATTGGCGCGACGATGATCCAGCCGAGCACGCCGATCTGGGCCAGACGCCGGGCGACCGAATCATCGCCTTCACGCAGCCAACGTTTGTGGCGTTCATTGCGCAGTTGAACGCTTTTCACCAGGGGGTCCTTCTCATTTGGCTCTGGCTCCGGCATGGTCATGCGAAAATCCTGCTGCCTTGGCGCCCATCCGACCGTAGATGGAGCATGATCTGACGAATGGCTGCGAGTTGCAGACAGGTGCTCTCGACGCGTTCAATCCGCTCGGTCTCGATTTCGGCGCGGAAGCGGGCAAGGACGGTGTCGTCGAGCGTCGCGAGGTCGTCGCCTGTCACCGCCTCGCGCGTTGCGACCGCTATGTCCCGCCCGCCAGTAACGGAGAAGACGCCACGACGCACGGCGCAATAACGGCGCGCCCCGTCAGCGCGCTCCCAGCTCACGACGGAGATCGCGAGGCTTGTGAGGAAATCCGCGTGCCGCGGCTGGATTCCGAAGCTGCCGCTGCTGTCTTCCGCGCGCAGCGCCACCACGCCGTCGACGTCGACGACGACCGCCAACGGCGTGATTATGCTTAGTCTCATCCATCGCCTCCGGTCTTTACGGCGTTGGCCTCTTTTCGTCGCGCCTCCTCCAGGGTTCCGATCATGTAGAGGGAACTCTCGGCCCAGTCGTCAGTCTCGCCATCGAGTATGGCGCGGCAGCCGGCGAGCGTATCGGCGCGGCTGACGCTACGCCCAGGCATCCCGGTGAAAGCTTCCGTCACCACGAAGGGTTGACTGAGAAAGCGCTGCAGCCGGCGAGCCCTTTTGACGATTAGACGGTCGGCCGCGCCAAGCTCTTCGACGCCGAGCAAGGCGATGATGTCCTGGAGGTCCTTGAAGCGGGCGAGCGCCTCGCGGGCGCGTTCCGCAAGGCGATAATGCTCTTCCCCAACCACGAGCGGATCGAGCAACACGGAGGATGAGGCGAGGGGATCAACCGCCGGGTAAAATCCCTCGGCCGCCAGCCGGCGGGACAACATGATGATGCTGTCTATATGGCTGGAGATCGCTGTGACCGCCGGATCGGTGAAATCGTCCGCTGGCACATAGACGGCTTGAATCGCGGTCACCGCCGCGCCGGCCACCGATGCGATGCGTTCCTGCAACGAAGCGACCTCGGTCGCGAGCGTCGGCTGATAGCCGACGCGCGACGGCAAACGTCCGAGCAGGCTCGACAACTCGCTGCCGGCCTGAACGAAGCGGAAGACATTGTCCATCAGAAGCAGCACGTTCTGATGCTTCTGGTCGCGAAAATATTCGGCGATAGTGAGCGCGGTTAGCGGGACCCGCCAACGCGCGCCCGGCGGTTCGTTCATCTGCCCATATACAAGCACCGTATGCGCAAGCACCCCTGAACCTTGCATATCGGTCAAGAGCTCGTGGCCTTCGCGCGAGCGCTCTCCTACGCCGGCGAAGACCGAGATCCCTTTATATTTCTCGGCCATGGCGTGGATCAGTTCCATGACGAGGACTGTCTTGCCGACGCCCGCGCCGCCGAACATGGCGGCCTTGCCGCCCTGGGCGAGCGGCGCAAGAAGATCGATCACCTTGACGCCGGTCTCGAACACCGCGGTGGTCGAGGGCTCGTCATCGAGTTTCGGCGGTGGATTGTGGATGCCGCATCGAGGAATATCGGATGGCAGGGCGGGGCCACGGTCACGCAGCGTCCCGACAACATCAAGGAGGCGCCCCAGGATCGCATCTCCGAGCGGAACCGCGATCGGCGCTCCTGTCGCCCGAACTTTCGTGTTGCGGGCAAGCCCCGCCGTCATTTGCATGGCGATGCTGCGGACGGTCTCGGGATCAACATGGCTATGCACTTCAAGAATCAGCGCTTTTGGCCGGTCCCATTCTACGACCAATGCTGTATTGATCGGCGGCAATACGCCCCCGTCAAAGTTCACGTCTACGACTGCGCCTCGGACCGAAACGACTGAACCCACTGACGCAATAGGATCCATCGCGTGTCCAAAATCATGTTCTCGAGTAGCGAATCCGATCCCAGCGAGGCGGATCATACCCTAAACCCAAAAATAGCATATTCGCGATGTCCGTTCACGACGCTGCTATCCTGACCCACTAGGTTCGTATTTTATACCAGCCCCCTAAAACGATATATTGATCCAGCTCAATCTTTGTTGACGCCTGCAACGTCCGACGGTTCGGCATGCGCCTTAGCCCATCTAAGTCTATCCGTCAGCTTAAGTACACGCGCCCGGATCTGGATCCTCGCATTTGTCAACAGGACTTCGCGGGCCATTTTTCGGCTCTGACGCATATTTGCTAAAGGCGATCAGCTACCCCGCGGCGATCAGTCGGGCTTGAAGCAGATCGATCTTGGCGCGCCCGTACGTCTGGCATTTGATGAGTTTCAGACGAGTGATCTTTCCCTCCGTCTGTCCATTGGACCAGGGCGAGATGATCGCATCTCGGATAGCGGCGCGATCTTTCTCAACACCATTGGCGAAAGATCCAACAAGGGTTCCCTTTCCAGCTTCGAGCCACGCATCCAGCTTGGCAGCCGCCTTTGATCGGATCATGGACTGGAACTCCATGATGTTCTCGTGAGCGACAACCAGATCCTGGACATTTCCTTCAATGGCCGCTGCCAGAATGGCTTCAGACTTTGTCAGGTCGTCACGGGCTGACGTCATTAGACGGGCGATGATCCGAGCTGACGGCGTTCGCGCCAGCGCGTTTTGACCCGCCTTTTCTGCAAGCCGTCGGCGCTGCGCCCATTGCGACACCACGCCGCTCCGCCCGGGAAAGCCCGCCGCACGCATGTCGCGCCAAAGCGCCAGCGCATTGCGCTCCCCTTGCTCCCAGCGATCTTTCAGCCAGGGCGACCAGCTATCCAGCGAACTGGGCCTTGTCCGGAAGACATCCGTCCGCTGGCCGCGCAGGACGTCCCGAACAAGCTTGCGGCTGTGTCCCGTCTCCCTCACGATTTGCCTGATGGCGGCGCCTTGCTTCGACATTTTCAGAATGGCCTCATTGTCTCCTGCCGACGCAGATATCCCTCGTACTGGAGGCGCTCAGCACAGGTGAGAAGCTTGGGGTCGATGACGCTGCTGCCAATGACCCTCCTGATCTGCCGCATAGATTTGCCGACCGCATCGAGAAAGGCTCGGCTCGAGTTCTCCAAGAGATGCCAACGATCCGCGACTTGCTCAGCATGCGGCAAGGCTTTGGCGATGGCCTCGCCGTAGCCGCCGCCCCGGTCTCGGGCGACCGTAACTATTGAAGGCCGCTCAGCCAGCCACGCCCGAGAGGTGTCCAGCGCGCGATCTGGCAATAACGTCACGGGGCGACGGCGCTCAAGATCGCAGACGATCGTTCCATAGGTCTGACCTCGACGAAACGCGAAGTCGTCAATGCCGAGGCCCGGCCCAAGGATCGTCCAACGCAAGCACCAGCCGGTTCGCCGGAATCGGCGCGGCGGCTTTTCGCCATGGCACAGGCGATCGCCGGCACAATCGTGGAAACCTATTTGCGCAAACGGGGCATCATGGCTTTACACGGAACCAAAAGCCTCCGCTTTCATCCCCGCTGCTACTATCGCCCGGACGCCTATTCATCGACCGAGACTTGGCCGGCAATGATCGCGGCGGTCACCGACCTTGATGGCAATACCACAGGGGCGCATCGCACCTGGCTCGACCCGTCGGGGCGGGATAAAGCTCCAATCGACACGCCGCGGCGCGCGATGGGCAATCTCCTGGGCAACGCGGGTGCAGATCGCTCCCGAAGACGTCGCCAGCTTCATGGAGCTGCCAGCAAAGGCCGGAACGGAGAGATGAGGCAAGCTGCGGCGCAGATCTCATGTCGCTTCGGATCGTGACGCAGCCTCCCTGTTTTGTCGGAGAGGACCGCGCCCACGGCCATCCCAGATGGCGATCGGGCGGCAAACGGCCCGGCCTGGCAATGGCTGCACCCGATTCTTTTCCGCCGCGCGGCGAGCCGCGCTTTGCATCGCAAAGCAAAACAATCGGGCTTCGCCATCCTACGCTGACGCTTCGGCCCTCCGCTTCGCTGCGGGTGCAGGTCTGGTCCGCCCACCGCCTTTCGTCGCCATGAAGGCCGCGATGGGCGAGGCCGATCCGACGAAGGAACGCACCCATGACCACAAACCACGACGATGCCGGCTTTGAGCCGCCGAATCCCCGACCGAACACGTCCTCTCTGAACTCCAGCTCTACGGCTATCGCCCTTTCCAGGACGAGCCCGACCCGAGGCCGCTGCCCGACGCGCAGGTGATCGCCGGCAGCATCGCCGATATTTTCGACGCCCTCGTTGTCGCCTTGGGCAACACGCGCCTCGAGCCTGACCTGGAAGATCTGCTCTGGTCGACCGTCAATCTCTTCCACCGCGCCGTGGGCCGGATCGAGCGCGAACTCGACGACAACGAGCAGGCGCAGCGGCGCAGCCAGAAAGAGCAGGACGGCTCGGAAATCCGCTCGATCGAGCTCGAGCGCCTTGCCGCCCAGGGCATGACGCTGATCGAACGCCGCGACGCCATGGAATTTTTCCGCGACCAGGCCGCCGACCAGTTCGAGCGGCACATCGGCTCATCCTGGCGGCCACGCTCGGGATCGATGGTCAATCGCCGCGCGCTCACTTCGGCGATGATCGACAGCCGGGATTTCCTCGTCGCTAGGCGCCGGGCCGAAAACGAGGTGCTATTGCCCGCAGGACCCAAGATCGCCTTCACCGGCGGGCTCGACTTCAACGATCATCGCGCGATCTGGGACAGACTCGACAAGGTCCTTGCCAAGCATCCCGACATGGCGCTGCTGCACGGCGGCAGCCCGAAAGGCGCCGAGCGCATCGCCGCCTGCTGGGCCGACAATCGCAAAGTCCCACAGATCGCCTTCAAGCCCGACTGGACCAAGCACTCCAAGGCCGCCCATTCAAATGAAACGACGCGATGCTCGAAGTCCTGCCGATCGGGGTCATGGTCTTCCCTGGCACGGGCATTCAGGAAAATCTCGCCGACAAGGCGAGGAAGCTAGGAATTCCAGTTTGGAAGTTCGCCGACGGCGGCGCGTGAGGGCCGCCAGCTCGCAAGTCAAACGGACTGATAGGCTCAAAGCCCGTCCCCCTTTTGGCGCTAGGGCAGGAGTTGAAACGAAGGGAAGCTTGGCTAAACACGCGATTGATGACTGCTCGGCGCCCATGTACGTCGTTCACGAGCCTAACTACCCCTTCTCAATACCGGTCGTTCGTTCAACGGGTTCCTGGCCTAATGGGACCCGCCTCAGAAGCCTCGCGATCGCCACGGTCGAAGGGCTCGGTTTGACCCGAAACGTACCGTGTGATTGCTAGATCGTGCTCTCCCCCGACGATTTTGCGCCTGAGGTCTTGAAATCGCCCATCGCCGAGAAATTTCGTTCGGGGACCGGCGGCGCGAGCCGATACGCCCACGTCCGTTGGCCGCGCTACATCATCAGCCAGGCAGCATTCCTACTCGATCCAGACCTCGACCCGACGGTTCTTGGCCTTGCCGGCGTCATCGTCGTTGCAAGCGACCGGCGCGAGATAGGACAGCGACTTGATATTTGCGCGGGGCACCGACACATTTTGCTGGACCAGAAGCCGCGCCACAGATTCGGCGCGCCGCGCCGCCAAATCGTCATTTGTAGCCCAGCCGCCATCTGAATCGGCGAAGCCGACCAGGAGGAATTTGCGCCGACTATTTTCCGGGGCGGTCAAATAACGCGCCAATCGTTCGATATCCTGGAGCGCGCGATTGTCGAGATCCGCGCTGGCGTGGCGGAAGCGGAACTCCATGGTCGTGCGGCGCATGTGCGTCATGGCTTGGGCGAAACCGCGCAACGGCGTCGATGGAATCGTCTTGTCTGTGCCAAGGCCGAGGGTCGGTTTGTCTTGAACGCTCTTGGCCCAGTCCTGTTGCGCCTGGGGAGGCTGAAATTCAATCGCCAGACTGACGAATTCATTGTCAGCGATGATCGGCTGCGCGTCGTCGGACAGGGCAAAACGCAGGATATTGGAGGCTTCCGCCACGCTTGGAGTTCCCGCCGTATAGAGGAACAGGCGGCGCGCCAGCGGATATTCTTCGCTCTTCACCGCGAATCGCGTGGCCGAACTGGTCAGGCCGCAGGCTGAGTCAATATCGAGCGCGCGATTGCCCTTGCCGACATAAGGCAAGGCGATGAAGCCGATGCCGCCAGGATCCTTGCCCGCGCCCTCCACAAGCAATTCGCTGGATTCGAATTTTTTCGCCTCGGGCGAAATTTTGAGATTGAGCGGATCGAGGACCAGGGATTTGAAAGTGTCGAACGTCCCGGATTTGTCGTCGCGCCGGTAGAGGACAATCGGCAGATCGGCGCCGCCGACATCGCGCCAATTGGTGATCTGGCCAGCGAAAACTCGCCCGATCTGCTCCAGCGTCAGTTTCCGCACCGGATTTTGCGGATTGACGATCACCGCCAGGCCGTCCAGCGCCAGAACATGCTCGTTTTCCTGAGCATAAGCGTCGATATTCAAGGTTTGCTTCAGCAAATCGGCTTCTTGTTGTTTGAGCTGGCGCGAAGCCATGCCGATCTGAGCCTTGCCCTCGGCCAAGCCTTTCGCCGCGGTGCCTGAGCCGTGCGATTGGAAATCGATCACCGCCTTGGCGGCGGAGCCGTTGACGAGAGTAATCTCCATTTCTTCCGGCTTGCCCAATTTGGTCACCGGCGCCGCGCCATAGGCCTTGCGCGCATAGGCTTCGATCAGGGAGGGCATGAGCCGCTCACCAATCGTGTTTGACCCGTGAATGCCGAATTGCGCCGCCGCGGAGATTGGCGCCGGCCCTGAATTGGGCGGAAGTTGCGGCGCCGGCACGCAATTGCAGGGATCGACATTGACGCTGCAGACCTTTGTCGCCGGATATTCGAGCGGCGACGCGGCCCCAGGCACATAGAGCAGGAATTTGCCGTCCTTGGTCTCGAAGCGTTCGGCGCCGACCTTCGTGCCGTCGGTGAAACAAAAAATTGTCTTGGCCGTCTGCGCCGCGCCCGGTGACAGCGCCATGGCGTAAACCGCGAAAGCCAGAACTGAGGCGCGGACGAAAAAGTAATTGGGCGTCATTTGCGCCTCCAAATACCGGGCGCTTCGCCCGACCATTCTGGGGATATTGCGAGTGGTTTCGTGAATGGCCAACGAAAAATTCTTCAGCGACGGTATTGGCCAATTACTACGTTTCGATGACGTCGATCATATCTTTAGCGCCACTACTCAAGGGGTCCGCAATAGCGTATCTATAGGGGAGAGCCGGGGCGGCGGCCGAGCGTGGCGCGGTGGCTTGATTTGTCCCCCGGCCAAGCCGTTTGCGACCGCCGCAGAGCCGAGGACGTCGATCGCGAGAGGGGGAGCCAGGCCGTGCCATCCGTCGCCTCCAGACGGTTCATTTGGGCGCTTGCCGCCGTTCTACTCTTAGCCGTCGGCTTCGTATTGTTGCGAGCCTGCGATCTCGAGATTTTCCCTCTTTACGGGCATAGATATTGCGCTGCTCCGCGCTCCGAGGCCCTTGCGGCGGAACGTTCACGCAATGCGGCCATGCAGGCGGAATTGCGCCAGGCGGAATTGACCTTAGCGCAAAAACCGAAATGCGCGCAGCCTCAGCCCCTGCCCCTGCCCCTGCCCCAACCCCAACCGCACCCGCTGGACCCGGAGAAACTGAAAGTGCCGAAGAAACTCTCCGAATTGCGCGGCTGTTGGGAATCCGTGCGCGGCGACATCTCGATCGTCTCCGATGACGCCGAACAACGGCCGATCGGCAAAGTCCGCGAGTGCTATTGTTTTGGCGGCAATGGCCGCGGCATCATCAAATTGCTCTACACCAACGGCGTGAAATGCCGGGCGCCGATCATGGCGCGGCTGGACAGCGACAAATTGCGCATGGCCTATCCGAAATTTAGCTGCCTGTTCGTTGGCAAGGACTGGGGCTTGGTGCCGGCCGACATCACCTGTGAAAACGGCGACGATCCGAACGGCGCCACATGCACCACCTATGGCCATGGCCAGACCCGGTCGGTGACGACGGAGCAATATCGGCGCGTCGAGCAAGATCATTGCGGAAATTGACGTCATGCCTTCGGTGTTTTGGATTGGCGTTTGATGGAGCGGGTTCAGTCTAATCGGGCCGCTAGCGGCCGGCGCATCCCGACGACAACTCGCGGGTGATAGTCAGCGAAATAGCTTCGCCGCAGCCCGGATATTGCATCTGAATCGCGCGCTCGGTCTCGGTGACGCGGCCATTGGCGACCAATTGCGCATTGCCGCCGACCGAAGCCACTACCGTGCCGGCGCCGTCCATGGCGCCTTCCCATTGCATCGTGACCGGGGGCATGCCGGCCGATAGCCGGCCCTCATGCACCCAGCGGATGCGTCCGGAGCAGACAGAGACATGGATCGCCCTCTGCCGCGTCATGCCGCAAGCCGCCGATTCCGACGCTATTGCGAGATATTCGCCATCCTTCAGGGGCGGCGGCCCGGAGCGGCGCAGATGGTCGGAATCCGGTGAGGGCGTGAGATTTTCGCACCGAATCCTGGCCTGGTTGAGATCGTCGCGCGCCTGTTGCGCATGGACCCCATTTGCGAATTTCTGAGTGTAGTCGACATAGCAGGTCGGGGCGACGCACGCCGCCGCCGCGGCGGCGCATTGCCGCGCGCGAAGAAAGGCTTGGCTCTCGGCGGCGCAGGCGGCGGCTGCCTTGTTTGCCAGCCCCTCGAGCTCCGCCCGCGCCGGCCCCTGGGGGAAACGGCGCCGGTAGGGCTCGAAACAGGCCATGTCCTCATCGCAGACCAGACCGGCGGCGGTCTCACTGGAATCGCATTCCTGCGCCTGGCGCGCCGCCTCCTTGTCCTCCGGCTCGACCGGCTGGTGGGCGGGATCGAGCTTCGGAATTGCCGGCGGCGGACAGTCGCGCACCAGAATGGAGCAGCGCAAATCGCGCGACAGCGTTAATCCGCCGGCCGCCGCCGCCAGGATCAGCGCCAAGCCTCCGGCCGCATACCAGCGCCAACGCTCGCGCGGCGCGGCTTCCCTTCCGTCCTTTTGCTCCGCCTTCGCCTCAGCCTCTCTCTCGAGGGTCTGATCGTCGATTTTGATCTCGTCCGCCTTCTGAGGCGCGGCCTGACCGGTCGGCGGCTTTGGCTCTGGCTTCGGCGTCTCGTCCGCCCCGCGCGCGGCCGGTTGCGAGACCAGGGGCGGCGACCGCGCGCCGGCCAATAGGGTCAAAGTCGCAGCCCGCCCGCTGGTCATCAGCGGCGTGGCGTTGGCCCAATAGCCGGTTTCGACCAGCCCGACGTCCTCCGCGCTGACCTCGATCTGATCGTCCTCCATGAGATGATTGACGACGTCCGGTCCGACCTGATAGCCGAAACCGCCTTTGGGCGCGGCGACCCGCACGGCATTGAAATAATGCGGCTCGCGCTCGAACGCGCCGCTCGGCCCGAGATAGGCGCCCTGCGCCACCTGCATCGAACGCACGGCCAGACTTAGGGACGGGCTTTCCATCTCCCGGTCGAACACAAGAATCGCATAGCCGGGTTGACCGCCCTCGAAAACACGCAAGACTTAAACTCCCTGCGACAGGCCGCCACGGTGCGCCGCCGAGGCGACCATCACGATTTCGCCATGTTTTATTCTGTTCATGCCGCTTGTGCGAAGCATTTTATTTGTCACGATACTTTCATAACCCAAAGGTCTGTATAATCCTGGGACGGAGACCGGAGCGCCGCGATTTGCTGCGCCATGGTCCCGGACCTCTATCAGGGCGGCGTCCCGTAGCGCCGGCGGCTCATGGCGCGCGAAAATCGGTTCTTCCTTCTCAGTTCGGATTTGACGGGCTGCGTCGCCGTGACTCATGGCGGCCGCGCGGCCGCCGCCCAATATGGCGATTTCATTGCGCGGCTCGAGGCGGTTTGCGGGCGCGACGCGGCCGAGCTTTTCGCTGAACCCATGCTGCCGCGCGGCTCCCCCGGCTCCGCCGCCATTTCCTGGTACGGGCCGTTAGAGGGCCGCCCGGTGGAAATTGACAGCATCGACGCTGTGGCGCGCAAGCCTGTCGCCGATATGCTGAGCCGCCGACTTGAGGCGCTGGCCTCGGCTTTCGCCGACGCTCAATTGGAGCCGTTGATCCTCGCCTGTCTCAATGTCGCATCGAGCCGCGACGTCGTTGCCGTCGGCGGCGAACCTATTCTGGTGAACTGGGGATATTTGCCGCAGGACATCGCCGACGATCCCGCCCGCCGGCTGGAGCATTTCAGCCGCACCTTGGGGCGTTTTGCGCCCAAGCTGATCCCGCTGGCGGCGGCCGGCCTTGGAGTTTCCTCGTCTGAAGCCGCGCCTGAGGCCGCGCCGCAGCCGCCGGCTACGGCCTCGACGGCGCCTCAGGCTGAGACGCCAGCCGCGCCGCTTCTCGCGCGCAAGGCGACGACGCCGGCGCCGATCGAATTTAACCAGCTCGAAACCGCGCCAGCCGGGCGCGCGCCTCTGGTCGCGGCCGCCATAGCGGCGGTCTTGTTACTGGTTTTGCTGCTGCCGGGCGTGCTGGCTTATCCGCATTTCGGCGACCAGGCCGCGCGCGACGAATTCGAGGCCCAGCGATTGCGCGCCTCCAACGAATCGCTGGAGGCGCAGCTCAAGGCGCTGCGGAAGGCCGATGAGACGGGGGTCTGTCGCGCCGACAACAGCGCGCCGGTGCCGGAAATGGGCGATCCCTCGAAGCCGGCTCCCAACATGGAGCTTTTGCCGAAGCCACCGGACAAGGCGGCGCTCCCCGCCAAGCCGGGAGAGCCGGCCCAGGCCGCGACCATCGCGCAATTGCTAGAAAAATCCGTCGTCTATGTGTTCGTGCTCGAGAAGGGCGATAAGGCCAGCACCGGCACCGGCTTTTTCATCTCGCCGACGCAGCTGATCACCAATCGCCATGTCGTGGAGGATGCGCTCGACGACCAATTCATTTTCATCGGCAGCAAGGCGCTGAACGGCGCCAGGCTCGCTCGCGTCGTCGCCAAGACGCCGCCGCGCCAGGAGGACGTCGGACCACAGTCTGATTTCGCCGTCTTGGAGCTGGCCAAACCGGCCGATGTCGAGGCGCTGAAACTCGGGCCGGCGCCGCCAAAGCTCTCCACCGCCTACATCGCCGGCTATCCAGGTTTCCTGGTGCACGCCGATTCCGACCGCATCAAATTCATCGAAGGTCTGAAGGAGGCCTTGCAACGCGGCGAAACCGACGAGCAATTGGCGGCGCGCCGCTTCAATGTGCCGAGCGTCGATCTGCGCTATGGCCGCATCAACAATGTCATGAGCAGCGGTCTGCATGAGACGCCGATCATCGTCCATGACATGCAGGTCGCCCATGGCAATTCCGGCGGCCCGCTGATCGACGGCTGCGGTCGCCTCGGCGGGGTCAACACTGCGTTTCTTGCCGACGAACATCAGGTCGGCAATGTCGCGCTCAGCGTGGTCGCATTGCGCAAATTCTTGACCGATCTGCACATTTCTTTCACCGCCGACGATACGTCGTGCGGCCCGACGACGACGGAGGCGCGGCCAGAAACGCCAACGCCGCCGGCTCCGTCGCCTAGCCCGAAGTGATGGAGCGGCGATGTACTCGATCCGCGTCGCGACCACCGACGACCGCGAAGCGCCGCCCGCGGAAGACTGGCCCGGCCTGAGCTGGGACCGGCTTTGCGACGTGCTGCGCATCGAGGTCTCGCCGGAGGCTGCGGCGCTGCTCGCCGAACCGGTCGCCGACCCGGCGCGCGGCCTCACCCATTGGCATATTGTCGCTCTGGAAGACCCCCAGGCGCTGCACGCCCTGTCGTCCGCGGATCGGGAAAAGCTGCTGGCGCGGTTCCAGGCGCTGCAGGGCCAAATTCGCGCCTATGCCGAAAGGCTGACGGCGGCGGGCGGCGAGAGCAATCTGCGCCTCGCCCAGGGCCTGCGCGCCGCGCTCGATCTCGACGCTGGCGTCGCGCAGCTGTGGTCCAGAAGCGGCGCGCCCTTGCTCACCGGATGGGGCCGCCGCCGCGCCCGCGAAACCGCCGCGCCGACCGGAATCATCGATGACATGAGGCCGGCGAGGCGCCAAGACGCCGCGCCGCGCGGCAAGGGCTTCATTCCCGGCCTCACCTGGATGCGGGGCGGCGCCGAGCGCCTTGGGCAATCCGGCGCCTCGCCGCAAAGCCGGTTGGCGCGCCTGCGCCTTAGCTGGCTGATGTGGTTGCCTTTCTGTCTGTTGGTCGCCGCCATTTTCTATCGCCTGCTGCCAGCCTGCGCCATCGATCTTCCGCTCGCGCGCAGGGTCAATTTTTGCTCGGTGGAATCCAATGCGGCGCTGGACGAATTGCTGAGCCGCAACGTTCAATTGCGCGATCAACTGCTCGATGCGGAAAAGCGCATAGCTGAGCTTTGCGCGGGGCCGCCTACCGCCCCGGCGCCGACGACCGATGAAACCCGCCGCCGCGCGGAGGACGCTCGCCTGCGCCAAGGCAAATTCGAGGTGACGCTCGCGTGGGAAGGCCGGCAGGACCTCGACCTCTACATTTATTGCCCCGGCGGCAAGCTCTATCATGGCGCGACTGCCGCCTGTGGCGGCGCGCTCGATCATGACGCCAACCGCACGCCGGACGCAGCCGAGGATCATCCGCTCGAACATGCGATCTGGGAACAGGATCCCCCGACGGGCGTCTATCGCATTGCTGTCAATTATTATGATCACGGTCAACCGGTTCGTCCCGTCGCCTTCACCGTGGTAGTGAAAAGCAGCGCAGAGGAAAAGACGTACAACGGAGTAGCGCGCGCCTATGGTCAGGAAGTGGAAGTCGTCCAACTGACGCGGTGAGACGCGACGCGGAGTTGAAAGGAAACGAGGTCGATGTCGCGGATTTCCAACGGCCAGAGCGGCAATGAATCTCTAAAACTGGCGCCGCATTCCGGCGTGCAGTTTCTCGTCTATGCGTTTGATCTGGACAAGACCGGCCGTTTTTCGCGCTCGTTCATCGAACACAGGCGGATGGACTTGCGCGCCGCCGATGGCGTGACGCCGATCGAATTGCGGCCAAACTGGAACGACGACGATCCGGAACTCGATCCGCCTTTTCCGCCGCAAGGAAACGACGAGGTTTACGAAATTTCCAAGCAAAAGGCGCTGGAGCCTTTCCTCGGCCGCTGGACGCCGGTTCCCTATCTCGCGGTTCAGGCGGCGCGCGACCAATATGGGCGGGAATTGTTGCAAACTGGGCCGAGCAATTGGGCGCGGGTCATGATCGCCGCCGAGCCCGACGCCGTGGCGGGAGTCAGCCACCGCGTCATCCTTGCCTTCGACACCGAATTAATGGAGCGCAGCCCCGGCCGCGCCTATGTCGCGCCCAGCCCTTCGGACGCGCGTGGCGAGCATGAATTCGTCTTCGCCAGCCTGTTCCGCGACATTGCCGCTTTTATTTCCGACTCCGGCGCCGGCGCCCATGGCGGTCAGGAATGGGTGAGTCGGTGGATCGACGAGGCCTTCGTCGAATTCAAGACGGCGCAACGCGGACGGGCGCCGCGGCCGGAGGACCGCCAGCCGCTCGAACATGCGGCCCGCTATGTCGCGTTCCTGCAGTTTCTCGCCGAGGCGCTGCCGCCGCCGCGCATAAAGTTGATCGACACCTTGTCCGCGGAGCCCTTGGTGCGGCCGGTCGACGTCGATCTGGTGCTCGACATCGGCAACAGCCGGACCTGCGGCATGTTGATCGAGAGTTTTCCGAACCAGGAAAAGGTCGAGTTCGGCAATTCCTTTATCCTGCAATTGCGCGATCTGGAGCAGCCCTGGCAGGTCTATGCCGAGCCTTTCGACAGCGACGTGCAACTCGCCCAAGCCCAGTTCGGCAAGGAATATCTGTCGCGCTTCTCCACCCGCACCCGCGCTTTTTTCTGGCCGAGCCTGGTGCGCGTCGGACCCGAGGCGGCGCGCTACCGCCAGAACGCCGAAGGCACGGAAGGCGCAAGCGGCATGTCGAGCCCCAAGCGCTATCTTTGCGACGTCGATCCGGTCAATCAGGAATGGCGCTTCCAGCCCGGCGATTACGGCGCCAATCGCGAGCCGCCGACCATCGACCTGAAAGTCCGGCGCTTCGTCAATTATCGGGGCGACGTGCTGCGCCAGGTCGCCGACGAGCAACGGTTCTACGAACGACTCTCCCATGTGCCCGACCGCGCCGAACTGGCCAAGCCCGCTGGGCGGTTGTCCTTCTCGCGCTCGTCCTTCTTCACCTTCCTGGTCGCGGAAATTCTCATCCAGACCCTGTCGCTGATCAATAATCCGCAATTGCGCGCCACACGCGGCGAGAAGGATACGCCGCGCCGGCTGCGCCGCATGATCCTGACGCTGCCGACCGCCATGCCGGTGCGCGAACAACGATTGCTGCGCAGCCGGGCCAGCGCCGCGGTGAAGCTGGTCTTCGACATGATGGGCTGGACCGAGTCGCCGCCGCCCGGCTTGCTGATCCCCGAAGTCCATGCCGCTTGGGATGAGGCGAGCTGCGTGCAATTCGTCTATTTCTACAGCGAAATCGCGCAAAAATTCGGCGGGGCCATCGGCGATTTTATGAAGCTCGCCGGTCGGCCCCGGCCTTTTGTCGAGCCGGAAAATCCGCCCGCGACGCCGCCTCCGCCGCAGCCGTCGATCCGCGTCGCCAGCCTCGACATCGGCGGCGGCACCACAGATCTGATGATCACAACCTATTACGTCGAGGACAATCGCGCTATCGTCCCCGTGCAAACTTTTCGCGAGGGCTTCCGCATCGCCGGCGAAGATATTCTGCACGAGACCATTCTGCAGGCGCTGTTGCCGGCGATCGAGGCCGATCTCAAGGCGCGCGGCCTGGCTCAGGCGCGCGAACTGCTGATTGATCGTTTCGGCGCCGATCGCGCCAATATGACCGAGCCGGAGAAGCATTTGCGTGGCCAACTGGTGGCTCGGGTGATGAAGCGGGCGGCGCTGGCTATGCTCTCGGCTTATGAAAACGCGCCGACCGCCTGGGCGATCTCCAAGGAAAGCGCAACGATCGGCGAATTGGTGGCGCGCGCCAATCCGCGTTCGGGAACGCCCGCCGGCGCCGCGCTCGCCTATTTCGACGCGGCCGCCGCGGCCTGGGGCGCCAAGGAGTTCCGCCTGGTGGACGTCTCCGTGCCGATCGATTTCGCGCGGCTGAAAAACGCGGTGGAGACCACGCTCGGCGCAATTTTCGACAACATTGCCGAAGCCCTGCATCATTTTGATTGCGATGTCGTGCTGCTTTCAGGCCGACCGTCGTGTTTGCCAGCGACGGTCGATCTGCTGGTCAACAAGCTGGCCTTGTCGCCCGACCGCATTCTGCCGCTCAGCAGTTATTCCGCCGGCAATTGGTATCCGTTCGGCGGGCGCTCCCGCTTCCGCATCGAGGACCCGAAGACCGCCACTGTGGTCGGCTGCATGCTGTGCGCCTTGGCGGAAAGCCAGATCACCAATTTCACTCTCTACACCCATCGCCTCGCCATGCGCTCCACGGCCAACTACATCGGCATGATGGAGCGCGACGGCAAAATCCGCGCGGAAAACGTGTTCTTCTCCGCGCCAGATCTGGCGCGCGGCGGCGCGCTTGGGCCGCAGAGCGGCGAAGTGGTCTGGTATGCGCCGACGCTACTCGGCGCGCGGCAATTGCCGATCGAGCGCTGGGTGGCCTCGCCGCTCTATCGGGTGAAGCTCACCGCGGGCGCCGGCGGGCGCGCCATCCAGCGCCCGGTGACGGTGACGCTGGAGCGCGAACTGCCGGAGGAACTGGCTGACTACGAAAGCCGCGAATTCTCTTCCAAGGAGGCGCAGAAGGAGGAGTTGCGCATCGCCGACGCCACTGCCCGCGATGGCGCCCTGGTCACGCGCTCATTCACGCTGACCTTCGACACTTTGGGCAATGAGCAAGGCTATTGGCTCGACACGGGCATTTTGGCGCTGGCCTGACGCTGGCGGGACGAAGCTTCGGCAAGGATTTGGGGAGTTGACCCAACATGGTTGATACGGAACTCGTCAACGCTTGCGATGGCGCCATTGTGGCCGCCAAGGACGCGCTCGCCTGGATCGCCGAACCGAAGAACGATCCGATCCTGCGCCAGGAGCGCGCCTTTCTCGAACATACCTTGCGCAACGAGGCCTATCGGCTCGGCCGTCTCGCTCGCTCGCTGAACCGGCCGATGTGCGTCGGCGTGTTCGGCCCCAGCCAGGCGGGCAAATCCTATCTGGTGTCCGTGCTCGGCCGCAAAGGGAATACGCTGATCGTTCTGTTTGACGATCCGGCGCGGCCGGAAGTGGATTTCATCAGAGAGATAAATCCCTATGGCGAAAAGGAGGCGACCGGTCTCGTCACCCGCTTCTCCATCGAGCGGCCCAAGACGCCGCCAGGGTTTCCCGTTGCGCTGCGACTGCTCACCCAGACGGACGTCCTCAAAATACTTTGCAATTCCTATTTCTTCGACGGCGATCTGAGCATGGAGCCGGCCGTCGCGGCCGAGGATATCGAGCGCCATATCGCCCAGTTTGATGCGCGCCGGACTGCGACCTACGTCGACGTGCTGCGCGAGGAGGACATCTGGGACGTCGAGGATTATTTCCAGCGTCAGCTGCGTCGAGCCGAGGCGCGCGTTTTCGCGCCCTTCTGGCCGCGTTTCGCCGCTCTTGCGCCATGCCTGTCGTTGGAGGATCGCGCCGAGCTTTTTTCCATTCTGTGGAGCCGGCACAAGCCGCTGACGGCTTTGTTCCTCGATCTGCTGCGCAGCCTGGAGCAAATCGATTTCGCCGAGGAGGCGTTCTGCCCGCTAGCTGCGCTCGTTCCCGCCGCCACCGGCATTCTCAATGTCGAAACCCTGGCCGGGCTCGACCAGAGCGGCGGGGAAACGCTGGAGGTTTCGACCTGTTCCAAGACCGCGAAATTGCCACGCCCGGTGATCACAGCGCTTGCGGCGGAATTGCGCATGACCATGAAGGAGGCGCCGTGGCCCTTCTTCCAACACACCGATCTGCTCGACTTCCCCGGCTATCGCTCGCGCGACCCGCAAAATCTCGCCAAATTTCTCGAACAGGCCAAGGGCGGGGCGCTGAAGGAATTGTTCCTGCGCGGCAAGGTCGATTATCTGTTCCAGCGCTATACGGCGGAGCAGGAGTTGACCAGCATGCTGCTCTGCATCAAGCCCAGCAATCTCGAAGTGCCGACCCTTCGCGTCGCCATCGAGGATTGGGTCGCCGCCACCCATGGCGCGACTCCCGAGGCGCGGCGCGGCCGACCGCAATTGCTGTTCTTCGTCCTCACCATGTTCGATCAGCATTTGTCGGAAAAGGTTACCGACCCTGGCGTCGATCCCGTGGTGCGCTTTCAGGCGCGGCTCGACGCCTCGCTGCTCAAACCCTTCGCCAAAGTCGGCAACGCCTGGCCGCTGCAATGGACCCCCGGCGTGCCCTTCCAGAATTGTTTCTGGATTCGCAATCCAAATTACAAATCCGAGGGGGTGATCCAATATGAAGGGGATGTCGAAATCGCCATCCTGCCGCAAAAGGTCGAGCGCATCGCGCAATTGCGCGAGGCGCATAATCGCGCGCCAGAAGTGCTCGCCCATTTCCGCGAACCGGCCCGCGCCTTCGACGAAGTGATGCGCCTCAACGACGGCGGCGTTTCCTATCTCGCCGTCACTTTGGAGAAGGTATGCCGGCCGGGCATGAAGGAGGCGCAGGCGCGCAACAGGCTCAACGACCTCAAACAGCGAATCCTCGAGGCCTTGACGCCGCATTATGTCCCAACCAACCTGGATCAGCGCGTCGCCGAGCGCACCCGAGTCGCGGAAGCGGTGATCGCTGATTTCGAGGAATGTCTCGGCCGGCAGATGTTTGGCTCCTTCCTGCGCGGACTGTGCGTCGACCGCGGCCAATTGACCGAAGTTTTCTATGAGGCGCGGCTCAAAGGCGAAAACGGCGAGGCCAAGCCGGAGGAGGCCAAGCCGGCGGTGCCGGCGCGGCGCGGCGGACTGCTCGACGTGATCAAGACGGGCGCCAAGCCGCAGGCGGGCGTGGGCTTGACAACCGCGAGCGCCCGATCGCGTCATGGCCGCAACCTCGGCTATGCCCGCGCCGCATTGCAGCTCTGGTCGAAAATCCTGCACGAGAACTGCGATGATCCAGCCTTCGCCGATGCTGTGGGCATTTCACGGGAATCGTTGAAGGAGACCGCCAGCGAATTGATCGCCACCGCGCGCCGCCGGGCGCTGGAGGCGGAGATCAAGGAGGCGATCGCGGAGGTGACCCATATCGAAACCACCGACAAGGCCGCCGCCAAGGCGACCATTGTCGCCGAGCGCCACATCAACCGTTTCGTCATGTCGCTGGGAACGGCTGCGGCGCCACGTGAGACCGCTTTCGACGCCGCCGGATTTGGCGCGAGACCCGCGGAATTTCAGCAGGAATTCGTCCTCGGTTGGGTCAGGGGCTTTTACGAACAGGCGTTGGCCAACGCCCAATCCTCCGACGGGCTGATCCATGATGCGGAACAGAATGCCCGTCTTGGCGACATTCTGGCATGTCTCAATATCGGAAGTTGATCCATTTCGACCGAAGCAAAACGATTGTCTTCCCAGAAGCGATTATCCCTCATCGGCGCAAGGCGGCCGAGGTTGGGAATAGTAAGGATCGCTCTTCTCCAAACGCACGAGACTCGCGACGCGAATGTCCAAAACTTCGTTCTCGGACCCGGAACCGGACCTTCTCCTTCCGGCCCAATTCCAGTCTTTTCGTGGCGCCGCTCGGACACCTGCTCATGACGCGAACCTGCCGACCAGCACAGAGTTACAGGCGCCTGGTTGCGCCCTCGGCAGCGGCATCACCATCCATGGCGCGGCATCGTGCTTTTTCTTCCGCTCGAAATCAATCGCCCTTCCCACGGAATTTGATGCCTTCTTTTCCGGCCCACAGCAGTTGGTCCCTTGCGCGGCCCATTTGGCGTGCGCCACGTTTCCTCTGTTTGTCAAACAGCATCGAATAGGCGCGCGCAAACAGCATGCGGCTGTGGCAGAGCCGCATGTGCGCGACTTTCACGGTCGTCGTCACGCCGTTCAGCACGACGATTTCGTGGCCCCAGTCAAACTGGTAGGCCTCGCCAGGAGCAAAGGCGAGCGGCACATAGGCTTGCGCCAACGCCGCGCCGCGCTCCTTGCGCCAGCTTATCGCGTAGCGCCGAACCGCGTCATAGCTGCCGTCATAACCAAAGCCGCGCAGGTCTTCGAACAGCCGAACAAGCGTCAATCGCTCGCGCGCCGGTTTCGCTTCGTTCTCCAGCAGCAGGGCATCCAGCCGCTCGCGCCACGGCCCGATCTTGGGAATCGGCTGCATCGAGCGCTCGTAATGGAACTCGGTCGCTTCAGAACGAATGACCTTCCGAACGACCTTGCGGGACACATGCAGCTCCCGGCAGATCTCCTTGATCGGCTTCTTCTGAACAAAATACGCCCGACGAATTTTGGCGATCGTCTCCACAACAAGCATTCCAATCTCGGCCTCCCAAAATCCAGGAGGCCAGTGTGGACCCTCAGCTCCGGGGCCCCGATTGGACGCAAATCACCCCAAAACTGGCGTCCTTATTCCATGCTTATTCACACTTCTCGGCGAACACGCCTACCCCAATCGGGTCAAAAGAGTGTGGGGAAAGATGGTAGCGGAGGAGGGACTCGAACCCCCGACACAAGGATTATGATTCCTCTGCTCTAGCCGGCTGAGCTACTCCGCCCCGCATGACGCGAAGGACGCGCAGAGGCGCTGGCGATATAGGCATGGGGAGAATTTGTGTCAAGGATCGCCGCCAAGAACGCGGCCGCGGCGGCGGGGCCGACTCAAAATGAAACGCATGACGTTCCGTCGACGCGCATCACCGATTGCTGCTTGAATTTCACCTTATAAGCCGAGCGGATCGCTTCTATCTTGGCATCCGCCGCGGGATCTTGCTCATACAATATGAGAACCAGGCGCGACGGCTCACGCAGCAAGGCCCCTGACCCGTCGCGCCATTGGCCAAAAGCTTCGAGCACGCTCAACCCGTCGGGAAATCTCGGCGTGATCTCCCGCGCGACAAAACGCGCAAAGGCCCGCGGCGGAACCTTGGCGCCGCCCGCGCCAGAGCCAAAAAGCAGCTCCAATCTTGCCATGGGCTTTGATCGCGCCTGACAGAGCGCGGGCTGCGCCGCGGCCTCAGCATGCGCCCAAGGGGGAGCAAGCATCAGCAACATCGCCGCCATGGAACCAAAGAAGGGATGCGATCGATCCCGCACAAACTCTCTACTCGACATTCTCGGGATAGACTTCATTCTTACGATATTCGTCGAGATTTTTTCCCCAAAATCGTTTAGGCGCGGCGCGCCGGCCTCGAGCCGATGTCTATCGACCAATCGATCTAGTTCGAAAAACGTAGCGGCGGCTTTGCGATAAGTCGGGGATGCGTCCGGCATCGGGCGCGTCTATATTGGCGTACATGAACATGAAGATCAAACCGAGACATCCCGGTCAGCCTCGGCGGCGCTGGTCCCTTTGGCGCGGCCTAAGGTCGGGGTCTACGGCGCGCCCGATCGCGCTTGCGATTTTGCTGAGCCTCGTCGGGGGAACTTCGGCGCTGGCGCAAGCCGATCCATTCGCTTGGTTCACCCATTTGTTCCAGCCCAACCCGCCTCCGAGCCATGTAATGAAGCCGATCCGGCCGAGGTCGGAAATTCATCGCGCGGCGCCTAAGCATTATTCGGCGCGGCCGAAGCCGAGCTCCCGCTCCGGCGAGAAGGCGATCGAGAAAGCCGACGACAAGACCGCGGCCAAGCCGAGCGAGAAAGCGGCGGTCGCGCCGACCTATTTCGTCGCCGTTCTCGGCGACAGCCTTGCGCAAATGCTGGCGCAAGGCTTGACCGAAGCTTTCGCCGACCGCCCCGAGGTCGCGATCCTGCATAAGGCGAAAGAAAACAGCGGCCTGGTGCGCGACGATTTCTACGATTGGACGAAGGCTGCGCAAGACCTGCTCGCGAGCGGCGAAAAAATCGACTTCGCCGTCATGCTGATCGGCAGCAATGATCGGCAGACCTTGCGCGACGCCAATGGCGCCTATGAGCCGCGATCGCCGCAATGGGAAGATGCTTACGCGCGCCGGATCGAAACCATCGCCGCGATGTTTCGCGATAAGAAGATCCCGCTCATATGGGTTGGGCTCCCCGTGCTGAAAAGCGAGCGGCTGTCCGCCGACGCCTCCGCCTTCAACGAGCTCTATCGCGAAAACGCAGCCAAGGCCGGCGCGACCTTTGTCGACGTGTGGGAGGCCTTCGCCGACGATTCCGGCCAATACAACGCCAATGGTCCGGACATCAATGGCCAGATTGTGCGCTTGCGCGCGTCAGACGGCATTCATTTCACCAGAGCGGGCGCGCGCAAGCTCGCCCATTTCATCGAGCCGGACATTCGCCGAAACCTCGACGAGGTCTCGCCCCCCGCGCCCCCCGAAATCACCAATGCGCCGGCGCCGAGCGACGCCGAAGCGCCGGCGAGCGAGCCCCCAGCCGAAACGCAAGGCGAGGCCGCTGTCGAGCCCGTCCCGCCGGCCCCGCCCCCTCCGAAGCCCATCGCCGGGCCGATCCTGCCGTTGACGGGACCGGCGCTGGCGCCGGGCGCGGCGCTCGCGACCAAAATGGACGCGCAGCGACCGCCCGCCGATAAAGCGCGCTTGCGGACGGACCAAACTCCGCAGGAAAGCACGGGCGGTCCTCCCCCCGGACGGGCGGATGATTTCGCTTGGCCCAGGCCTTGACCGCTGCACTCTCGAACGAATAGGCGAAAGCGACCCTTAACGAAACTGCTCGGCCGCCGCCCGGTCTCGGCGGCGATCCCATGGAGACCCGAGCCGGGTTCACAACCGCATGATTCTCGTCTAGAGCATTCGCGACTTCCATGAAACCACCCTCGGCTCGGCGCCAGAACGGCCGGCGAAGCAAAAGCAAAGCCGAAGCCGAGGGCGCCGACCGGAAGACCGGAAGACGCTCGAGGGGGCCGCCTCGAACGCGAAACGACTGTTTCGGACCCTTTAAACGCATGGACGCGCTCCGGCTTCCGCTGGCGCGGCCTATTTTTGCGCGCCACAGCCGCTCCACGCCTGCCGCGACCGGGAAAAGGACGAAATGCCCAAGCGGACCGACATAGAGACGATCCTCATCATTGGCGCCGGCCCGATCATCATCGGCCAAGCCTGCGAATTCGATTATTCTGGAACCCAGGCCTGCAAGGCGCTGCGCGCGGAAGGCTATCGGATCGTTCTCGTCAATTCCAATCCGGCGACGATCATGACGGATCCGGATATGGCCGACCGGACTTATGTCGAGCCGATCACGTCGGAAATCGTCGCCAAGATCATCGCCAAGGAGCGCTACGCCCGGCCCGGCGGCTTCGCACTGCTGCCGACGATGGGCGGCCAGACCGCCCTGAATTGCGCCCTCTCCCTCAAGCGCATGGGCGTGCTGGAAAAATTCGACGTCGAACTGATCGGGGCAAGCGCCGAGGCGATCGACAAGGCCGAGGATCGCGAGCTGTTCCGCGAAGCCATGACGCGCATCGGCCTTTCGACGCCGCGCTCGCAACAGATCAAGACCTTGAGCCAGGCCTTGTCGGCGCTCGAAGACATCGGCCTGCCCGCTATCATTCGTCCCTCGTTCACCATGGGAGGAACCGGCGGCGGCATCGCCTATAACAAGGCCGAGTTCATCGACATCATCGAGCGCGGAATCGACGCCTCGCCGACGAGCGAGGTCCTCGTCGAGGAGAGCGTGCTCGGCTGGAAGGAATTCGAGATGGAGGTCGTCCGCGACAAGGCGGACAATTGCATCATCGTCTGCTCGATCGAGAACATCGATCCGATGGGCGTCCACACCGGCGATTCGATCACTGTGGCGCCGGCCCTGACCTTGACCGACAAGGAATATCAGATCATGCGCGACGCCTCTTTGGCGGTGCTGCGCGAGATCGGAGTCGAGACCGGCGGCTCCAACGTGCAATTTGCGGTCAATCCCGCCGACGGGCGGATGATCGTGATCGAGATGAATCCTCGGGTCTCCCGCTCCTCGGCCCTGGCTTCCAAGGCGACGGGCTTTCCGATCGCGAAGGTCGCCGCCAAACTCGCGGTCGGCTACACGCTGGACGAGATCGCCAACGACATCACCGGAGGCGCGACGCCGGCGTCGTTCGAGCCGACAATCGACTATGTCGTCACTAAAATTCCGCGCTTCGCCTTCGAGAAATTCCCCGGCGCCGACCAGATCCTCACCACCGCGATGAAGTCGGTCGGCGAAACGATGGCGATTGGACGCACATTCGCGGAAAGTCTGCAAAAGGCGCTGCGCTCGCTCGACACCGGCCTCGACGGGCTCGACGAAGTCGAGATCGAAGGGCTCGGCCTCGGCGACGACAAGAACGTGCTGCGCGCGGCCCTGGGGCGCCCGACGCCCGACCGCCTGCTCGTTATCGCCCAAGCGCTTCGGCATGGCATGACGCCTGAAGAAATTCACGAAGCCTGCAGCGTCGACCCTTGGTTCATCGCGCGGCTGCGGGAAATTCTCGATCTCGAGGGAAAAGTTCGCGCCCATGGCCTGCCGAACGATCCCGACAATCTCCGCATGCTGAAGGCCGCTGGCTTCTCCGACGCCCGCCTGGCTTCGCTCGCGCATGTGAAGCGCTCCGATGTGGCGGCCTTGCGCAAAAGGCAGGGCGTGCATCCGGCGTTCAAGCGAATCGACACTTGCGCGGCGGAGTTCGCCTCGCCTACCGCCTATATGTACTCGACCTATGCCCCGCCTTTCGGCGAAGAGCCATCTTGCGAGGCCCGGCCTTCGGCGCGCGAGAAAATCGTGATTCTGGGCGGCGGCCCGAACCGGATCGGGCAAGGGATCGAATTCGACTATTGCTGCTGCCATGCGAGCTTCGCCTTGCGAGAGGCCGGCTTCGAAACGATCATGGTCAACTGCAACCCAGAGACGGTGTCGACCGATTACGACACCTCGGACCGCCTCTATTTTGAGCCGCTGACCACGGAAGATGTGCTTGAGATCCTGGCCGTCGAGAACGCCGCCGGGCGGCTGAAGGGCGCGATCGTCCAATTCGGCGGCCAAACGCCATTGAAACTCGCCCATGCCCTCGAGCGGGCGGGGATTCCGATCCTAGGCACGTCGGTCGATTCGATCGACCTCGCCGAGGACCGCGACCGGTTCAAGCGCCTGCTCGACCGGATCGGCCTGAAGCAACCCTTGAACGGAATCGCCTATTCAGTCGAGCAATCGCGCATCGTCGCGGGCGAACTCGGCCTGCCGCTCGTCGTCCGCCCCTCCTATGTGCTCGGCGGGCGCGCCATGGCGATCATTCGCGACGCCGCGGCCTTCGACGATTATTTGCTCGGCACCTTGCCCGGCCTCGTGCCCTCCGAGGTGAAGGCCCGCTACCCGAACGACAAGACGGGCCAGATCAACACCGTGCTCGGCAAGAACCCTCTGCTTTTCGACCGCTATCTGACCGATGCGGTCGAGATCGACGTCGACGCCCTTTGCGACGGAGCGGACGTGTTCATTTGCGGGATCATGGAGCATATCGAGGAAGCCGGCATTCATTCGGGCGACAGCGCCTGCTCGCTGCCGCCGCGCTCCCTGTCGCCGGAAAAGATCGCCGCGCTCGAGCGCCAGACGCGGGAACTCGCCCTCGCGCTCGGCGTCGGCGGGCTGATGAATGTCCAATACGCCCTCAAGGACGGCGAGATCTACGTCCTCGAAGTCAATCCCCGCGCCGCGCGGACCGTACCCTTCGTCGCCAAGGTCATCGGCGCGCCGATCGCCAAGATCGCGGCGCGGATCATGGCCGGCGAAAAATTGCGCGATTTTTCTTTGACGCCGGCGTCCGGCGATCATGTCGGGGTCAAGGAATCCGTCTTTCCCTTCGCCCGCTTTCCAGGCGTCGACACCGTGCTCGGCCCGGAAATGCGTTCGACCGGCGAGGTCATGGGCCTCGACCGCTCCTTCGCGGTCGCCTTCGCCAAGAGCCAGCTCGGCGGCGGCACCAAGGTTCCGACCAAAGGGGCGGTCTTCGTCTCGGTCCGCGACGCCGACAAGCCGCGCATGCTGGAAACGGTCAAACTGCTCGCCGGCCTCGGCTTCATGATTCGCGCGACCGGGGGCACCTCGCGCTACCTCGAAAGCGAGGGGGTTCCAGCGCAAAGGATCAACAAGGTTTCCGAGGGACGGCCGCATGTCGTCGACGCGATCAAGAACGGCGGAATCCAGCTCGTCCTGAATACGACCGAAGGGGCGCAAGCTTTGGCCGATTCGCGATCCTTGCGCCGGGCGGCGCTCTTGCACAAAGTGCCCTATTATACGACGCTGGCCGGCGCGATCGCCGCCTGCGAGGGAATCAAGGCCTATTTGGCGGGCGATCTAGAAGTCCGCGCTTTGCAGGACTATTTCGCCTAAGGCCCAATCCAACCGCTCGAGGCTGCGGACGCGTCGGATCGGCGCCGAGGGCTCGCCTTTGTGAAACCAGAGGCACTTGCAGTCGGTTTCATGAAGGTGTCTTCTACTTACCCCGGAGCCGGCTTTGGGCGCTTTCCTTGTCGGCAGGCCGTTCGGAACCGGAACCGACGCAACGAGATAGGCCAAGCGAAGTCGAGAAGCCCGGAAGGACCGAAAAGCGGCGCCGGGCGCCTCGGCTTATTCACTAGTCAAGACGAACGAAGACGTGAAAGAGAATCAGCATGGACAAGTTCCCCATGACGGCGGCCGGCCATAGCGCTCTCGAAGAAGAGTTGAAGCGGCGACAGCAAGTCGAGCGGCCACGGATCATCCAGGCGATCGCCGAGGCCCGCTCCCATGGCGACTTGTCCGAGAACGCCGAATATCACGCCGCCAAAGAAGCCCAATCCCTGAACGAAGGCCGCATCGCCGAACTCGAGGACAAGCTCTCCCGCGCCGAAGTCATCGACGTGTCCAAGCTCTCCGGCACCACCATCATGTTCGGCGCCACGGTGACGCTCGTCGACGAAGACACCGAGGAGAAGAAGACCTATCAGATCGTCGGCGAGACCGAGGCGGACGTGAAGGCCGGACGGGTCTCGATCACCTCGCCGACGGCGCGCGCCCTGATCGGCAAGAAGATCGGCGATTCTGTCGAGGTCAACACGCCTGGCGGCGGCAAAAGCTATGAAATCTTGAACGTCGCCTTTCAATAGAGTTCGCCCGCCTTCATTGCTGAAGTGGTCTCGATCGGCCGGCAGGAATTCAACTCTAAATCAATCGCTCAAGCGGTCTCGACCGCTTGAGCCGAACGGCCGCCGCGAATGCGTGTGCTGAAGCGCGATCGCCGCCAGTCGAACCACGATAAAATTGCAGGGATCGGCTCGATCAACTCGTCGCAACCTCGCGATCGAGCAGGCCCAAGCGCGCCCGCAACCCAACCGTCCTCAATCTCGCGGAGATCACCTCGCTCGAGACAGGAAGCGCGTCGAATCTTATCTCGCGGGCCGATTTCGTCGTCAAATAGATTAAGACCATAAAATATATGTATTACGCTGTATACATGAAGCCGTTAGGTATTCGATATTTTTTATAGAATTACAAAGTATATCCATAAATAAATTCAAAAAAGAAAAATATTCTCCTTAAACGATGCTACAGCGCCTTCAGCGTCACGTCGCGGATTGGTTGCCGCGCAAGTCGAGGCATGGAGGCTTTGGAATGGCAGATGAAGTCGAGGTCCGTAATACATTAGGCGAGCCGGCCGCGCGCCAACTCGCAAATGCGACGAAAACCCGCGCGCAAATGCTGACGATCACGCCGCGCTGGCTGATCTCGTTTCTGCCCTGGGTTCCGGTCGAAGCCGGCATTTACCGCTTGAACAGGGTCAAAGAGAGGGAAGGCCTCGGCGACGTCGAATGTAGCCCGAGCTGGGAGCGGGACGCCGACCTGCCAGAAACCTTCGTCGACTATGACACCGAGCCGCGCGAATATTTCCTCAATGCGGTGACCACCGTTCTCGACGTCCAGACTCGCGTTTCCGACCTCTACAATCAGCCCTATGACCAGATTCAGGAGCAGCTCCGCCTGCTCATCGAAAAGGTCAAGGAGCGTCAGGAAAGCGAGCTCATCTACAACGCCAATTACGGCATTCTCACCAATACCGCGCCGTCAATGCAGATCAGCACGCGGCGCGGTCCGCCTACGCCCGACGATCTCGACGAATTGATCGCGCGCGTCTGGAAAGAGCCGGCGTTTTTCCTCGCGCACCCACGCGCGATCGCCGCCTTCGGCCGCGAATGCACCCGTCGCGGCGTTCCCCCGCCAACCATCAATCTCTTCGGCACGCCCTTCCTCACCTGGCGCGGCATTCCGCTGGTTCCCAGCGACAAGCTGAAGATCACGGATTCCGGCAGTGGAACCGGCAAGACTTCCATCCTCCTCCTCCGCACGGGCGAAAAGAAGCAGGGCGTCGTCGGCCTGTTCCAGCCCGGCGTTCCCGGCGAAGTGACGCCGAGCCTTTCGGTTCGCTTCATGGGGATCAACCGCAAGGCGATCGCCTCTTACCTGATCTCGCTCTACTGCTCCTCGGCGATCCTTTGCGAGGATGCCGTCGGCGTGCTCGAGAATGTCGAGGTTGGCCACTATCATGAATATTCCTGATCCCCGCCACGCGGCGGCCACCGCGCCGGTCGCAACTCCGCCGGCCCCCCAATGGGGGGGCCAAGCGCCCAGCGTCATCGATCCCGGGATGATCGCGCATCTGGCGAACGCCTTTCTCAATGCGACGCCCGGAGAGACCGTCGATCCGCAGGCCTTGGCGAATTTCGCCGCCGCCCTCGAACGGCCTCCGACGCCGCCGACCTCGGGCCCAGGCGCCGTCGGCGCCGCCGCCGCCGCGCCGGGAACCAGTCTTCCCGGAGTTCAATCGGTTCCCTTCGTCACCGAATTACCGAGCCGGCCGACGCAAGCCGCTCGGGCCCCTGCCCAACACATTCCTGCGGCCGCGCTCGTCACCGGCGTGACCGGCTTTCCCGCAGGCGCCGCATCCTCCCCTCCTCCGGTCGAGGGATTCACGAGCCCAGCGCCAGAAAAAGGTCAGAGCGCGCCGCGCGGCTTCCTGAGCGAAGCGGATCTTCGCGCCCTGCCGCAGAGCCTCGGGCCCCTGGTCTCGAACGCGCCGACGAGCTCTCCTTCCGCGGTTTCGCCTGCAAGCCTCTCGCACGGCGGACCGTCCGGCCTCGGGCTTTCTCCCGCCGCTCAAACGGACTCTCTCTATTTTCTGAGCGAAGCCGCCGCAGCGCAGCCCGGCTCCGCCGCGCCGGCGCCGGCGATCGGACTTGGAAACTGGTTCATTCCCGAGCCGCCGAGCCAAAGCCTTGCCTTCGGCGCGCCGGCCGCCGCGCCGCTCTCGATCGAGCAGAGTCCGAGTTTTCCCGCAAATTTCCCCTCCGAAAGGGAACTCCGCCCGCAGGGCCTGAGCGAATCCGGCGCTTTAGGACCGGCTCTCGCGCCGGAAGGATTTTCGCACGCCTCGACGCCGCTGGCCACGCCCGCCGGCGCCGGCGAATCCCTCTATTTCCTCAACGAGGCGCAATCCGCAGCTGCGGCGGGACCCGCCATAAGCAGCCCAGCCGCCACGCCCGCCCCTTCCGCCGCCGTCGCGCCGGAACTTTCGCCTCTGCTGGAGCCCGGCGTTCTGTCCGGCACACGCGCGTTCAACGCTCCGTCGTTCAAGCAGGATTTTCCGATCCTGCGCCAGCATGTTCATGGCAAGCCGCTGATCTGGCTGGATAATGCCGCGACGACACAAAAGCCGCAGGCGGTGATCGACCGACTCGCCACTTTTTATGAGACTGAGAATTCCAACATTCACCGGGCCGCGCATGCTCTCGCGGCGCGCGCCACCGACGCCTATGAGGCCGCGCGCGAAAAGGTTCGGCGCTTCCTTGGCGCCGGCTCGCCGAACGACATCGTGTTCGCGCGCGGCGCGACCGAGGCGATCAATCTCGTCGCCAAGGCCTGGGGCCGCCGCAATGTCCGGGAAGGCGACGAGATCGTCGTCACCTGGCTCGAGCATCACGCCAATATCGTGCCTTGGCAGATGCTCTGCGCCGAGACGGGCGCGGTCCTGCGCGTCGCCCCCGTCGACGACAGCGGCCAGATCCTGCTCGACGAATACGCCAAGCTGCTCGGACCGAAGACGCGGCTCGTCTCTCTAACCCAAGTCTCGAATGCGCTCGGCACGGTGACGCCAGCGCAGGAAATGGTCGCGATCGCCCATCGCCACGGCGCTTGCGTCCTCGTCGACGGCGCTCAGGCCGTGTCGCACATGCCGGTCGACGTGCAGGCGCTCGACTGCGACTTCTATGTCTTTTCCGGCCATAAGGTTTTCGGCCCGACCGGGATCGGCGTTCTTTATGGGAAGCCCGAGGTTCTGGAGGCCATGCCGCCCTGGCAGGGCGGCGGCAATATGATCGCCGACGTCACGTTCGAGAAGACGATCTACCAGCCGCCGCCAGGCCGATTCGAAGCGGGAACCGGCAATATCGGCGACGCGGTCGGACTCGGCGCCGCGATCGATTACGTCGAGCGAATCGGGATGGCCAATATCGCCGCTTACGAGCATGAACTGCTCGCCTATGCGACGGACGGACTTCTCGGCGTGCCAGGCCTCACGATCATCGGCACAGCGAAGGAAAAGGCGGGCGTGATTTCCTTCGTCCTCGACGGCTGCCGCAGCGAGGACGTCGGCGCGGCCCTCGATCGGGAGGGCATCGCCGTGCGCTCCGGTCATCATTGCGCCCAGCCGATCCTGCGCCGATTCGGGCTCGAGACCACAGTGCGTCCGTCGCTCGCCCTCTACAACACCCATGAGGACATAGACGCGCTGGTCACGGCGCTGCATCGCATCCAGACGCAGAAAACCTATCGGTCGCGATAACCGCCCGCAGGCGCGCGTCTTCCCTGGATGCGCGCCGCTTCGCTCAGCGCCGCGCTTGCGCCAAGGCCTGGCTCGAAGCGGCGTTTTGCGCATAGATCGTCTCGAAGCGCCGCTCGAAGGCCGCGGCGGCCGCCCGGCTCTCGATGACGATGAGGTCATTGTCCTGCCGCTTCAGGCCGGAAGCGGAGAAATTGGCGGCGCCAGACCGCACCAATCGCCCGTCAATCTGATAGCTTTTCAAATGCATCAAGGGCGCGCCTGGCCGCTTATAGCGGATTTCGACCCCCGGATCGGCCATCAAATCCGCAAAGGGAACCGTAGGGTCGCGCTCTCCGATCCGCCCGCCGTCCATATAGATACGGACGCGGACGCCGCGGTCGGCGGCGCGCGCGAGCGCCTCCATCACCGGCCAATCGGTCAGAACATAGGCCGCGAGATCAATGCTGCTTTGCGCCTGATTGATCAATGCGACGTCTATGCGCTCCAAATTCTCCGCCGGCGCATAGTGAATGATCGGCGCCGGATCGGCGAGGCCACCGGCGAGCGAAGCGAGGAGAAGCCCTATGCCTAGGGCAAGGCGGCCGAGAGAAGTGCGAAGCTGGAGCATGCGCGTATTTCGTGTTATATGTAAAAAATACAACTACTGCGCGGCTCTTTCCAAACTCCTAACGCCAAAACCGCGCGATTGCCGGTTCCGCCTGCGCCGCGCTTGCCGGCGGAACCAAAGAGCTTGATACTCGAAGCCCTGCCAAATGCTTGTTTGAACAAGAAAGTCATCACGCCATGGCCCGCAGCCTCCGCCACGAACGTCGCGTGCTCAACGTCGAAGAAGCCTCTCTCGTCGAAAACACGCATCACCCGATTTTAGCGTCGCTATCCGACGCCGATCTTGCCGAGCTCCGCAAGCGCGTGCGCGAGCGGCGCGAGCGCGCCACGCAGCTTGCCGCAAGGCAGCGCCGCGAATTGCGCGGCAAGGCCGATCCCAGGGGAGCGCATGCCGCCTCCGACGATTCCGGCATGCGCATGAAACGGGATTTGCTCGCCGCAGCTGTGCGGAGGCTGAACAAAGAGGCCGCCCGACGCGAATCGAAAGCCGCCCGCGAAGCCTTGATCGACAGCGCCAAGCGCGCGCTCACGCTGCGCCGCGCCAACGCCGCCAAGGCGACGAGGCCCTCGGCGGGCCGCACGCCCAATGAGGGGTTCCAACCGAAAGGCGAGCCCGCGGGCCGCTCGCTGCGCAATCCGGCGAAAATCGGCGAAATCAGCCAACACACAAAAAACATGCAGGCCAAACACGACGCGCGATAAGCCTATGGCCTTCGATTGGCTGTTGTCCCCTTGCCTGCGCGCCCAAAGCGGCACGCGGGGTCAGGAAACTTGCGAACCCTCCCCCGGCGCCAGAGCGGAGCGCTCGGATTCGCTGAACACGCGACTACGCGTCAGGAAGCGGACCCCTTCCGGCGCCTCGATGGAAAAGCCGGCACCGCGCCCAGCGACCACGTCGAGGATGAGCTGGGTGTGCGACCAAAGCTCGAATTGCGCGGCGCCGATATAGACGGGGCAACCGTCGATCTCCCCGAGCAAAACATCGCTCGGTCCAGTGCGAAACTCGCCCTGCGGAAAGCACATGGGCGAGCTGCCGTCGCAACAGCCTCCGGACTGATGGAACAGCAAAGGCCCATGCGCCGCCTTGAGCCGCTCGATGAGCCGCAATGCCTCCTCCGTGGCGCCGACGCGCTCCACCATCAATCGCCTCCCGGCCGGCGCTCAGAAGAAGCCCAGCGCCTTCGGGCTGTAGCTCACCAGCATGTTCTTGGTCTGCTGATAATGGTCGAGCATCATCTTGTGGTTCTCGCGGCCGATGCCGGACTGCTTATAGCCTCCAAAGGCCGCATGGGCGGGATAAAGGTGATAGCAATTGACCCAGACGCGGCCAGCTTGGATCGCGCGGCCGAAGCGATAGGCGCGCGTCCCGTCGCGCGTCCAGACGCCCGCGCCGAGCCCATACAGCGTGTCATTGGCGATCGAAAGCGCCTCTTCGTCGTCCTTGAATTTGGTCACGGAAAGGACCGGCCCGAATATCTCCTCCTGGAAGATCCGCATCCTGTTGTGGCCTTCGAGGATCGTTGGCTGAACATAATAGCCGCCGGAGAGATCTTGCCCGAGATCCGCCCGCGCGCCGCCGGTCAGGACCTTCGCCCCCTCCTGCCGGCCAATGTCCATATAGGATAGGATTTTCTCGAGCTGATCGTTCGAGGCCTGCGCGCCGACCATGGTCGCAGGGTCAAGCGGATTGCCTTGCTTGATCGCCTTCACCCGCGCGACGGCGCGCTCGATGAAACGATCGTAAATTTTCTCATGCACCAAGGCGCGCGAGGGACAAGTGCAAACCTCGCCCTGGTTCAGCGCGAACATCGCGAAGCCTTCGAGCGCCTTGTCGAAAAACTCGTCGTCTTGCGCCGCGACATCCTCGAAGAAAATATTGGGCGATTTGCCGCCGAGCTCCAGCGTCACCGGAATGATGTTGTCGGACGCATATTGCATGATGAGCCGGCCGGTCGTCGTCTCGCCCGTGAAGGCGACCTTAGCGATCCGCTTGCTCTGCGCCAAAGGCTTGCCGGCTTCGACGCCGAAGCCATTGATGACGTTGAGCACGCCCGGCGGCAGGAGGTCTCCGATCATGTCGACCAGGACCATGATGCTCATCGGGGTCTGCTCGGCAGGCTTCAAGATGACGCAATTGCCCGCGGCCAGCGCCGGCGCGAGCTTCCACACCGCCATCAGAAGCGGAAAGTTCCACGGGATGATCTGCGCCACGACGCCGAGCGGCTCGTGGAAATGATAGGCCACCGTGTCATGGTCGATCTCGCTGAGGCCGCCTTCCTGCGCGCGCAGGCAGCCTGCGAAATAGCGGAAATGGTCAACCGCGAGAGGGAGGTCGGCGGCCTTTGTCTCGCGGATCGGCTTGCCGTTGTCGATCGTCTCGACAAGGGCCAGAGTGTCGAGCTTCTGCTCGATCCGATCGGCGATCCGCAGCAAGGCCAGCGAGCGCTCCGCCGGCGAGGTGCGTCCCCACGCGGCCCGCGCGGCATGAGCCGCATCGAGCGCAAGCTCGACATCCTCGGCGCTCGAACGGGCGACCGTGCAAATGACATTGCCGTCGATCGGCGAAATATTCTCAAAGGTGCGCCCATTGACCGCGGGCGTCCATTTCCCACCGATGTAATTGTCGTAATGCGGCCGGATGGCGATCTGATGGGCGATGTCGGCAAGAATCTTATCGACCATTATTGTCCTCCTTGGGCGTTTTCTCCTCGAGGCATGCTTGTGCTCGCCTTCACGTTTCTATCTGGCGCGCGCTCGGCGGAAAGGCGGGACTTCAACCAAGCGAAACAGGCTTCAAGCAATTTGGTTCCATCGCGGCATTGAACCACGCCGAAGCCGTTCCAAGTCCTCCCAGTCGCGGCCTCTATCACGGTTGAGGGACGAGCGCGAGCTTGGCTGAGCGCGCAGCCGCCGCCCGGATGGCGTGCGCGTAGAGCGCAGCCACGGCGCAGCTCGCCATGCGCGCGCGCAGGCTATCCGCGCGGCTCGTCAAGATGATCGGCGCGCGCGCCCCCAGCACAATGCCGGCCGCATCGGCATTCGCCAGAAAGATGAGAACCTTGGCGAGCATATTGCCGGCTTCGAGATCAGGAACGACCAGAATGTCCGCGTCGCCCGCGACGGCCGATTTTATGCCCTTGGTCGCGGCGGCGGAAGCGCTGATCGCATTGTCGAAGGCGAGCGGGCCGTCGAGTATGCCGCCGGCAATCTGGCCGCGATCGGCCATTTTACAGAGCGCCGCCGCGTCGATGGTCGAAGGAATCTTCGCGCTGACCGTTTCCGCAGCGGAAAGAATGGCGACTTTGGGATTCTCTATCTGCAATGCGTTGGCGAGATCGATGGCGTTTTGAACAATATCGGCCTTGTCGTCGAGCGTCGGGAAAATATTAACCGCGGCGTCGGTGACGAACAAAGGTTTGTGATAGGTTGGCACGTCCATGATGAACACATGGCTAATGCGCCGATCCGTCCTGATTCCGGTATCCTTGCGCACAACCTCGGCCATCAACTCGTCGGTATGTAGGCTCCCCTTCATGAGCGCGTCGGCCTCGCCCGCGCGAACGAGCTCGACCGCCCTGGCCGCCGCTGCATGGCTGTGCGGCGCATCAATTAATTTGAAATTCGAAATGTCGAGGCCGAGCGACGCGGCGAGCGATTGGATTTTCGACTTGGGACCGACCAATATCGGATGGATGATGCGCGCCTTCGCGGCCTCGCAGGCCCCCCGGAGCGAGGATTCGTCGCAAGGATGCGCGACCGCGGTGCGAACCGGCGCCAATCCATGACAAAGGAAAATCAGAGCGTCGTATTTTTGATGCGCGCGATCCTTCGACATGGGCGACGCTTTATTCCCCTATATTCGAGGCTCGGCCGCGACAAGAAGCTGTTTCGCGTTTACGCCGCCGTCCTGCGCTATCGCCGCGAAGAACGGCGGTCGGGACGCAGAAGCAGGCAATCTAGACGCCCCCTGAAGGCCGAAGCGCTATACTTTATCAGCACGCATCGCCTTCGCATAGACGAAGGCGCGTGGCGGCCCCGGAGTCTCGCGATGCGCGAGATTGCTCCTAGCGCGAGATCGAAAAATCAGCTTTAATAATTTCGAGTTCGGCGCCAACCTGAAACGAGAGATCGCTTCACGTTGAATGACCGCAAAAGTCCAGCGAAAGACTGGAATATCGACGAACAAAGTGACGCATTAAGCAAGGATGGCGGCGATGCTGACTTCGCGCGGAATGTTGATCGTCGCCTTCGCGGTTGTGGCCGCGCTCATCGGCGTTCTCGCGGTGTCAATCAACATCCCCGACGGCTCCCGTCCTCCAACGCCGCAGGCCGCCCAGCCTGTCGCTCTGAGGCAGGCCGCCGAAAAGCCGAACCTGCCCGCCGGCATATCGACGCAACTCTACGCGATCGCCGTGCCGCGTGGCCGCGAACCCACGCCCGACCTGATCGCCCTCGGCGAAAAGCTGTTCAAGGACAAGCGCCTTTCCATCGACGACTCGGTCGCATGCGAGACCTGCCATGATCCGGCCAAAGGATTCTCGGACCATCGCGGCGATAGCGCGACCTCGGCCGGGGTGAAGGGTCAACACGGACAGCGCAACGCCCCGACCGTCCTGAACGCAATGTTCCAAGCCTCGCAATTCTGGGACGGCCGCGCGGCGACGCTTGAGGACCAGGCCAAGCTTCCGATCCTCAATCCTGTCGAGATGGGACAAAAAGATCCCGCGGACGTCGTCGCTAAAGTGCGCAAAATCCCCGAATATGTGCTGGCCTTCAACGCGATCAATGGCGGCGACGTCACCTATGACGGCATCGCCGCCGCGATCGCCGCCTTCGAGCGGACGCAATATTCCGGCAATTCTCCGTTCGACCACTTTCTCGCGGGAGATCAACAGGCTCTAAGCGATGCGGCGAAACGCGGCTGGGCCTTATTCCAAGGCAAGGGACGCTGCAGCGCCTGCCACGCCTTCAACTCTGTCTCGTCGCTTTTCTCGGATCAGAAGTTCCACAACATCGGGATCGCCGCGCATAAGCAGAATTTCGCGGAGCTCGCCGGCAAGGCCGCCGCGATCTTGCGGAGCGGAGATGAGAAGCAACTCGACGAACTCGCCTTGCAGACATCCTATTCGGAGCTCGGCCGCTTCCTCGTGACGAAGAATGAGGCCGACATAGGCGCCTTCAAGAGCGAGACCCTGCGCAATATCGGCGTCACCGCGCCCTATATGCACGACGGCTCTCTCGCGACCTTGTGGGATGTGATGGACCATTACAACAAGGGCGGCGTTCCGAACCCCTATCTCGACGGCGGCATGCAGCGGCTCGGCCTTAGCGAAGCGGAGATCGACGACGTCGTCGCCTTTCTCTTCAGCCTCACGGACGACCGCTACGCGGAATTCAACAAGGCCGAGATCGCGCGGCAGACAGGCCTGAAAACCACCCGGCCGCAGCGCGAGACCGACATCGCGGAGGGGCGGAAGGGAGACCTCGGCGACATCGGAACCAATCCCGATTTGCGGAACCCGGCGACGATCGGCGCCTTTTAGGAGCAAAGCCATGACGGGCTCGCATAAAAGCATCGAGACCAAGCATTGCGAGGAGCGGGCCTCCTTCTTCGGCGATCTCGCCCGGCTCGGCGCCCTTTCCCGTCGCGGCTTTATGAAGGTCGCCGGCGCCTCGGCGGGAATAGCCGCAGCGAAAGGCCTAATTACGCCGCAGAGCTTTCAACTCGTCGAGGTGGCCCAGGCGCAGGAGACAGGCGCTCCGAGCTTCACCTTCGCCTATATATCAGACAGCCATCTCTACACGCGCGATGTGAATGATCGTTTCATTAGATCGGCCGTGAAGGCCGTCGAGGACGTCAACGCGCTCGATCCGCAGCCCGATTTCGTCCTCTTCGGCGGCGACCTCGCTCAGCTCGGCAAGAAAGAGGAGCTCGATCTCGGCCTCCAAATCTTGAAAGGCCTCAAGGCGCCTCTGAAGATCATGGTCGGCGAGCACGATTGGTTTCTCGACATGGGCGAGCATTGGCGGACCTTGTTCGGCGCGCCGCAATATTCCTTCGACCACAAGGGCGTGCATTTCGTCACGCTGATGAGCGTTCAGGAAAAGGACTTCTGGACCGCCCATGGCATGTCGCCGGCGGAACGGATGCAAACAGTCGCGGGGCTCGACAATGGCCTGCAGTCGCGCTTTGAGGTCGGCTCCGAGGGCCGCGCCTGGCTGAAGAACGATTTGGCGAAGATCGACAAGAAGACGCCGATCGTCGTCTTCTCGCATTCGCCGCTCTACAAATATTACCGCAATTGGAACTTCTGGACCGACGACGCCGAAGAAGTGCAAGCCCTCCTTTCCGGTTTCGATACCGTGACCGTAATCCACGGTCACACCCACCAGATGTTGCTCAATCGCATCGGCAACATCAATTTCTACGGATTGCTTTCGACGGCTTGGCCTTGGCCCTACGCGCCCGAAGGCCTGCCCAAGCTGACGGTCCAGATGAATCGCGCCGACCCGTTCAACGCCTTCGACGGTTGCGGCGACGGCCGCATGGATGTGCTCACATCGGGAATGGTCGACAAGGTCTACAACCTGTGGAACCGCAATCCGGTCACCATCCGCTCGAGCTACCTGGTCTCTGGGGGCGAAAAGCACCGCCCGCCCGCGACTGCGCTCGCCAGTTATTGAAGCGGAGCCGCGACTTTTGCGCTCTCGAATTTCAGACTACTCGCTCTGATTTCGGCATGTCCGGAATGACCGCGATCACGAATAGGACCGCGGAAGGCGAAACGGCTTCTTGACCAAAAAGGCTTCAGCGCCATGCCGACGCGCCGAGGCGGTCCAAGGGAGACACGGGTATGCGCTTATATTGCACTGTCGCGCTTGCGCTGGGATTAGGCTCGGTCGGCGCCGCTTCGGCCAGCGAAGATCTTCCGCGCCATGTCTTGCCGCCATCCTCGAACGGAGATTTGGTGATCGGCCTTTGCGACGGCGAGACTTCGATCGAGGTCGCGGGCGTCAAGCCCGGCGATCCGGTGTCCGGCGATCAGGCGCAAAAAATCGCCGACGCTCTCATGCAGGAATGGCGGCGCAAGCATCCTGACGGGGCCTGGCGGGTCGCCGCGGCCGACACCGCTGGCAACCCCGCCAATCCGGGGCCGGCTCCCGCGACGAAGGATCAGTTTCAGACCTATGGCGCCTTCACGGACCGAGACCGGCAGATCTGGCAGGAGTCGACGGACAAGCTCGTGGCCGAGGGCAAGCGCATCTTTCACGACGCCAAAGCGCTCGGCGGCACGGTCGCGATCTCATGCGACATGTGCCATCCGGACGGCTCCAATACGCATCCGGAAACCTATCCGAAATTCCAAGTCCAGCTCGGCCGCGTCGCGCTGCTTCGCGACATGATCAATTGGTGCATCGAGAATCCGGTGCGCGGCAAGCCCTTCGCGGACGACGATCCCCGCCTGAAGGCGCTCGAGGCCTATATTCTGGCGCAACGCAAAGGCTTCGCTCTGGATTACGGCAAGCATTGAGGCGACGCCCTTGCGAGGCGTCAGACGACCCTACCACGAAGCTAGGTCCCGAAAGCGTGGCGGTGCGAGACAGCCTTTCAAAGGCAGTCCTGGCCAATTTTGAACGATTTTAGAAATCTGATCTCAACGAAGAGCCGAGTTCAGTGAGCTTCATCACGCCATGAGGGCTCTTTTGAAAAGCTACGCGGCGTGAGGCGCTGAACTCCGAGCCCAAGCATAAGGCAGACATTTGCAACAGGCCCCGCGACACGCCGAAGGGCGTGGGGCCTAGCCGGCCGTCACCACAAATCAAGAAAGTAAACCGAGAACGGACTGGCGAGCGCGATGCCGAGAAAGGCCCCACCGAGAATGTCGCTTGGATAGTGATGGGCGGTGGCGATGCGCGACCAAGCCATGACAAGCAAAAGCGCCGCAGCCGAGATCACGGCGGCGGGCCAAGCGAGAACGATCGGCACGAGCACGCCGGACAAAGTCATCACATGGCCGCTTGGAAATGAATGCTCGTCCAGGACGCTCAGAAGGGAGCGTAGACGCGGGTCGGCCCGAAACGGCCTCGGCCTGCCGATGCGGCGTTTGATATAAGGGTAAAGGCAGTGCAGCAGCACGGCGTTCACGCCGCCGAGCAGGGCGACCCGAAGCGCGGCGGTGCCCAAATATCCGAAAATAATCAATCCCAAAATCGGATAGAGCCAGCCATTGCCAAGCTTGCTGATGATGACTGCCGAAGCTCTGCCGACGGTCGACTGCGCCGATCGAGAAATGAGCTGAACCGCTGCAAGATCGGCCGCGAGCATACGTCCGACCCAGATCGATCCATCGCGCTTGACCACAGGAGGATGAGCAGAATGTTCCAGCATGGTTCGATTATTGCGCAAGAGATCCATTCTGAACAGAAAGAATATTCTCACGACACTATCGTGACAATATATCAGCTCCACTCCTGACATGCACTTCCATAATGCGATAAGTCGAATAATATATTTGTGCGTTGCAATTCGACGTGATCGGATTGTCATATACAAAATGTATTATCTTAGGCTCACATCGCGAACCCAACGAGACCGAGGTAGAAAGTCGAAGCGAGTAAATATCATATAATCGGCAACAATATCAACAATATTCCTGAATAATGCCGCGAGTACAATTTTTCCGGTCAGCCTGCGCCAATGCTGCGCTTCGTGTTTTTTCGTCCCCTGCGGCATTCAGTTGGACCAAGCGCAAAGATCTCAATCTCGGGCGAAATAATTTTCGGAAAACCCGACGGCCGATCAGTCGGCGCGCCGCCTGCGGCGCCGGCGCTTGCAACCCGAGAAGGCCTGCCTTCGGAACGACGGCCGGCTCGTCGAAAGAATAATGCGTCCTGCGCGGAACCAAAGCGCTTCGAGACCTTTATTTAAGCATGAATATAGTTGCATCTCCATCAAGCCTGGATCGGGCCGAAATTCTCGGAAAGGAAGAATATTCCTTTTCCGAAGACGAAAGGTTGACCCTGCTTCTCGACGAGGCGGAACGCTTTTGCCGCCAATTCGACGTCGCCGAAGACATCATTCTCGAAACCTACACGGAGACGTCGGATTGGGCGTTTTTCATTAAGGTCGACGCCCTCCATGAGACCGCCTGCCGCGACCTTATGGCCCGCGCGTTGAACAGGCCCCAAAGCCGTGGCGCCGGCGAGGAAAGCATTTCCGCGTTCCTCGACGACATCGACTTCCACGGCCGAGGATCGGTGCTTCGCCTGATCGAACTTACGCAACGGCCGGCGCAATATGTCCGCTTTTTGAAAAGCGTGCGGCGCGTTCGCGAGGCCTTCGCACATGACCTGCGCTCCATCAACACCAATCTGGCGGAGTTGATCGCGCCGCTTGCTGATCGCGCGCAATTGTTGCTCGCACTCTCTGGAATGGCGGACGAGGCCTATGACGAGACGCGCTACATGCGCCTTATCCGCAATGACCCTGGACTTCTTCGATTTGGAATATTGCGCCAGTCCATGGCGCTTCTTAGCCAGTTAAACGCCGATCTTCCCGGGATGAAGGACGAACGCGCGGCCACTCCGAGAGTCGAGGCGGAAAGCAACAGCGCCGAGGCAAAATCCGGCGCAAACCTCGACAGCGCCCAGCTGCCGGATCCGCGAGTGGGCTTGACGGATCGCAAGATCGCAGCCGCGGCCAGTTCCGATCGCCCCGCGACTCCCGCCGTCTATTCTCGCCATCTTTTCATAAATTCCGCGCGACCGAACGAGACCCGTTCTCTTTGGGCTTATCTTTGGGTTTTTTCCGGGAAGGCGCTTTTGGCGATCGGCGGGTTCTGCGCGGCTGCCGCGGCCTTTGCGTATTTTGGAATTTGGCCGGCGATCGCCATCGCCCTGCTGGGGCTGATCCCCATCGCCCTCGACAAATGGACGCCCGGCGCATGGCAAGGGGCTTGCCCACTCTGCGATTCGCAGATCTCCGTCGGCGCCAATAAGAAGGCTGCGCTCGGGTTCGCATGTCCCAAATGCGCTCAGCGCATTAGCGTGCGCGACGGACGCTTCACCGCACTTTGAATTTTGAACCTTTCGCAGCGGCGCGTCCCGGCGTGATTGGCGCACGGCTCTTTTGCGCGCGCTTGTTTTTGGCATCTCCTCCAGCTTTTTTCAAACAGTTTCCGCGCCATTCCAAGGCCCGGAACCTATCCTGGCCCTTTTGCTCCTATGTGAATTTGTGTATTTTTTCCGAATCATGGCGGGAAAAAACACATGTCGGAATTCCTGACGACTCGAGAACTCGCCGCGATGCTCCGCGTCAAGGAGCGCAAGGTTTACGACCTGGCCGGCAAGGGCCTGCTCCCGGTGCGGCGCGTCACCGGCAAGCTTTTGTTCCCACGTGACGAGATCAACGAATGGATTGTCTCGAGCGGCGGGCTCGATAAGGCCGCGCCGCGAGAGCTTGCGGAGTCCCCCACCGCTCTGCCGGTCGTCATCGCTGGCGGCCATGACCCTCTCCTCGAATGGGCGTTGCGCGAGTCGCGATCGGAAATCGCCGCCTTGTTCGATGGCGCGCTCGATGGGCTGCGCCGCGGCGCCGGCGAAGGTTGCATCGCCGCCGGGCTTCACATCCCCGAAAGCGGATTGAATTCATGGAATGTGGCGACGGTCGCGAAACTCTTCGGCGACAAGCCTGTCGTGCTGATCGAATGGGCTAAACGCACGCGCGGGCTCATGTATAGGAGCGACCTCGGCCGGTCGATCAAGTCCCTGGCGGATGTCCGCGACCTGCGCTTTCAACCGCGTCAGCCGGAGTCCGGCAGCGAATTGGCGCTCGCCGGACTGCTCCAACGGGAAGGGCTTCAAAAAAAGGACCTGCGCTGCGTGGACGCTATTGAGCGTTCCGAGACGGATCTCGCCATGGCGATCGCCGCGGGGAGAGCCGACGTCGGACTCGGCGTCGAAGCCAGCGCCCGTCAATTTCAGCTCGAATTCTCGGCGCTCGTGGTGGAGCGTTTCGATCTTCTGATTTGGCGCAAGCCCTATTTCGATCCGCCCTTTCAAAAGCTCATCCGCTTTTGCGCCAGCGAATCGTTCCGGCGGCGCGCGCATGAACTCGGCGGCTACGACATTACAGAGCTCGGCGCGGTGCATTTCAACGGGCCCTGAGCGCCCCACCGAATCCGCGTTGAAGATCGCCGAAGCGTCGCAAGGAAAAACCACCTGACGCGCTTCAACTTTTCGAACGATTCTTCACCCAGCCTGTGTCAAAAGCGCATCCCGAGCGCGGCGTTGAATTGCCAACTCTCGCCCATTTGAGGGCCGTTGAGGCGTTGGTAAACCGGCGCACCCGCCTCAACGGCGACCCGGATTGGCGGCAGGCCCCAAGACCTCGCGATATATTCGACGCCGCCCAGAAGCTTGATGCGCTCGCCGCCATAAAAATATGGATTGTTGCCCTGCATCGGTCCGGAGATCAGCGGATCAAATCCGTGAATGCGATCCCATGCGGCGGCCGCGGCGCGCCCAGTAATGTTCAGGCCGTCCGCCAATTCATAGCCGCCCCAGACGCTGACTTCGTTGGAAGGCCCCCAATGATAGCCTTCGCCATTGTCGCCGAATGCGGCCCGTCCGCGATAGACGGCGCCCCAAGACCAAACGTTCGACTTGCCTGTATAGGTGACGCCGTAGAGGCCATCATAGGTCCCGGTGCCGATCTGCATGCCGTAATTGGCTCGCTTGGTCATATATTTGTTCATCGGGCTCAACATCGTGATCTGTTCATCGTTGGAGCCGGTCGGCAAGCTCATCCCGAGATTCAAATGCACATGGTGAACTTGGTCTTGATAGAGCCGGACAAGGCCCGTGACCGCGGTGTCGCTCCAACCACGGGTCGAGGCGGTGGTGACGCCAAGCTGCGTCGCGCCTTTCATGCCGGCATAGGTCACCATGGTCATGCTCTTATCGACCAATGCGCCCATGGCCATGACATTCAACCAATCCGTCACGCCGTACATCGCGTGGAACATATTCATCTCTACGGTCATCGATGTCGGCGCGATGCGCAAGGTTGGAGGCTTCATGGTGGAGACGCCCAGCGGGACATAGGGAACCGTCGTCACGACGGCCGTTGGAGAGATGGTCGACGAGCCTACATAGTTTTGCTGCATCGACATGACCATGGGCGTATAGGTGATCATCGCGGCGCCGCCCGTGACCATATGGGCGCCGAATACTCCCGCGGGGATCGCGGCGTGACCGCCGCTCGCCTCTCCCTGGTCCACGCCATGCGCCGTGCTCAGCACGCCGTGTGGCGCGAAGGGGTCGCCCGATCCGCCCATGTGAAGCGCCGGCGGCGTCCCGTCATCGCTGGCGTAAGCGGCGCATTGCGACGCCAAAGCCGAGAGTAGGGCCGCTGCGCGGACTAGCCACGCGTTTCGAAGAATTGCTATGGGTCGACGCATTTTCGCACCTTAAATATGTTCGAACTGTACAGGAGATCGTTCGACGGCTGCAGGACGCCTTCGAAGGACATGGAGTATTTCGAAGGACGCTCTGTACGGGCGGCCTTCTCACGTTATATATTTGATAGTTATATCGTAGCCTGAACTGGGCTAGGTGCGCCAGACCTCTGTCGACCCATAGGAAGTCGATCTCGCGGCTTGTTGCATTTAAGTCGCAATGCGGAGAGGCTCCCCGCCGCCGGCAACGAAAGAAATCCTGCGCAGCATTTAGCGCGGCGCCCGCGAATTTTCCTTTGCGCCGGATCGCGCCGCCGCGAGCCCGGCGAGAACGGAACGACCTCACGCCGCGCCAGGAGCGGTCCATGGCCAGCAAGAGCGCACCGCCTCCTTCCCGGCTTGCTTCGAGCGCGAATGCTCCACAGGCGCGCACGCGCCTGCACGCTGATTTGAGTGTCCGCCTGCTCGCCCGATCTGACCCGGGCGAGCAGGCGGACCTCTCCGTCAGCTTGACTGCGCGGCGGCGCCGTGCATTATGTATTACGTTTACATAACATAATTGCCGCCATAGAGCTTCGGCGCCGCTTCGGAGCGAGCCCGGCCGTCGGTCTCCAATGCTCGGACTGACGAGCCATGCCCGCCTCCTACTTCGGCCTCCGCGAAATCCAACAGGGACCCAGAACATGCCGCAAAATGCCAACTCGGTTCTCGACCATTTCGATCTTTTTCGTCAGCCCGAATATCGCGAGATGTTCGAGAAAAAGAGAATGTCCTTCGAGAACGCGGTGGACGACGTCGAGGTTCAGCGCATCCGCGAATGGCTCACGACGCCGGAATATCGCGAGTTGAATTTCGGCCGCGAGGCGCTTGTGGTGAATCCCTCCAAGGCCTGCCAGCCCTTGGGCGCCGTGTTTTGCTCGAGCGGCTTCGCCGGCAGCATCGCCTTTGTCCATGGCTCGCAAGGCTGCGTCGCCTATTACCGCAGCCATCTCTCTCGTCATTTCAAGGAGCCCTGCTCCTGCGTCTCCTCCTCAATGACCGAGGACGCCGCGGTGTTCGGCGGGATGACCAATATGGTCGACGGGCTCGCCAACACCTATAATCTCTACAAGCCGACCATGATCTCGGTCTCGACCACATGCATGGCGGAAGTCATCGGAGACGACCTCAACGCCTTCATCAAGAACGCGCGGGAAAAGGGCTCCGTGCCCATGGACTATGACGTCCCCTTCTCGCATACGCCCGCCTTCGTCGGCAGCCATGTGACCGGCTATGACAATATGCTGAAAGGCGTTCTCGAATATTTCTGGGACGGCAAGGCCGGCATGGCCGAAAAGCTTGTCCGCGTCCCGAACGAGAGGCTGAACTTCATCGGCGGATTCGATCCCTACACAGTCGGCAATCTGCGCGAGCTGAAGCGCATATTGGATCTAATGGGCGCGGAATATACGATCATTTCCGACAATAGCGACGTGTGGGACACGCCGACCGACGGAACCTTCCGTATGTTCGACGGCGGCACAACGACAGCAGAAACCGCCGAGGCGGTGAATTCAAAGGCGACGATCTCGTTGCAGGAATTCTCCACCCAAAAGACCCTCCCCTTCATCGCGGCGCATGGGCAGGAGGTCATAGCCTTCAACCATCCGCTCGGCGTGCAGGCGACGGACCGCCTCATTCTGGAAATCGCGCGCCACACAGGCAAGCCCGTCCCGGACAGCTTGCGCATCGAGCGCGGCAGGCTTCTCGACGCGATCGCCGATTCCCATGCTCACATTCACGGCAAGAAATTCGCCATCTATGGCGATCCCGATCTTTGCCTCGGCCTCACAGGATTCCTGCTCGAGCTCGGCGCCGAGCCTACGCATGTCCTCTCCACCAATGGCGGCAAGGATTGGGCGGACAAGGTCGAGGCTTTGTTGGCAAGCTCACCCTTCGGCGCAAATTGCCATGCCTATCCGAACCGCGACCTTTGGCACATGCGCTCGCTCCTATTCACGGAGCCGGTCGACTTTCTGATCGGCAACACCTATGGAAAATACCTCGAACGCGACACCGGAACGCCGCTGATCCGGATCGGCTTTCCCATCTTCGATCGGCACCACCATCATCGCTTTCCGCTTTGGGGATATCAGGGCGGCCTCAACGTCCTCAGAACGCTGCTCGACGCGATCTTCGCCTATATCGACAGCAACTCGAACGTTCCTGCGAAAAGCGACTACAGCTTCGACATCATTCGATAGCCGTAGGCGCGGCCCGAAGCGGGACAAAGGCGCGCGGCAATATTCCGCCCGCAACCGACCCCTGCTCGGAACATTGACGACAATGACTTTGGTCGTTCCAAAGTCATTGTCGCCTCGAGGCGGCCAACCGGGCTCGGAGGCGGCAGGCGCGCCGTCGAGACGATCGGATGATCCACCGCGTCGATTGCCATCTTATATATAATACTATACTGCTCAGGTGCGCATCTGAAGCGGCTCCCAGTCCTGGGGACTGCGATTGACCCTTGCGCGCGCCGAGATACGCTTGGCTGACCCCTTGGACAAAGGCATGAGGACGGGGCTCTTCTGCACCTACGAAAATCCCCAGTCTGACTATGGCTCTGCCTATGCGGACCAGGCTCAGCTCGTTCAGCTCGTTGAGCAGCTCGGGTTCGACGACGCGTGGGTGGCCGAGCATCATTTCAATCCGAATGCGGCGAGCCCGTCTTGCCTGTCGATCCTCAGCCATCTCGCTGCGCTCACTTCGCGGATCAGGCTTGGCTCTGCGGCGGTTCTTCTTCCTTTCCGCAATCCGATCCTCGTCGCCGAAGACGTCGCGACGCTCGATATTCTTTCGCGCGGGAGGTTTGATTTCGGCGCCGCGAAGGGCGGTCCCTTTCCTATCCAGAACAAGCATTTCGGCGTCGCCGCCGAAACCAGCCGAGGGATGGCGATCGAGGCCCTGAGCCTTATCGAGAGGCTCCTTTCCGAGGACGAAGTGAATTTCGCCGGGCAATATTTCAAAGCGGAGGGGATAAGCCTCTCGCCCAAGCCGTTACAATCGCCGGTGCCGATTTTCTTCGCGACGTCTAGCGCGGAGGCCGTCGCGCGCGCGGCTCGCCATGGCTATGGACTCATGGGCGGCCCGCCCTTTCCCTTCGTCAACCTACGCGCCAGTCTCAACATCTATCGCGAGACGGCGCCGCAAGGCGACGCCAAGCTCGTGCTCATCCGCTTTTATCATGTGGCCGCGACCGGAGAGCAGGCGCGCGCGGAGGCCGCGACATTCCTTCAGTCTTTCGTCGAGCGGCTGCAGGCGACCACGGCGTGCATGCAGCCGGATTGGACGTCGTGGCTCAAGCTAGAACGTATGATTGACGATTCTCTGATCGGCTCGGCCTCGGAGATTCACGACAAGGTCCTGCGGATTCAACATGATTTGGCGCCGCGAAGCTTGATCCTCAAACCATTGAGTCCGAGCCTCGCCAAGCGGCGCGCCGATCTTGAGCTTTTCGCGGCGGAGATTCAGCCTTCGCTTCGGATCGCTGCCTGACAGCGCGATTCGCGCTACGGCGCCTTTGGATCCAAAATAAAAGTAGCGCAGCCCGGACTGTTATGTAATATTTATATATAGTGCTGCGAGCAAAATCACAGCACGGCATGTCGGAGGCGCTCCTCCTCGCCGCGGTCTGGGGCGCCGCGGATAAGGGAGCGTCCGCCCGGGGGCGGCGCGCGGGCTCGGTTTCCTCCTCGATCCCACCCGCGCGCCCACTTCCATTTCCCGTCGGCGGTGTCCATGCGGACAGGTCTTTTATCGATTTGCGGAGATCAAAGGATCGGCCTAGACGCCAATTTCCTCGAGCAGGCGGCGTTGATTCAATATGCCGAGGAACTCGGCTTCGGCGAGGCATGGGTCACGGATTCCCATTCGACAACGGATCGGGCGGCGCGGCTCTGTTTTTCGATTCTCTCAGAAGCCGCGGCGCGCACCAGCCAGATCAAGCTTCGGGCGTCGATTAGCCTCTCTTCGCAAGAACTGGCCAGGTTCGCCGACGAACTCGCCCTGCTCGACGCGCGCTCCGGCGGTCGGTTCGATTTGGGCGTGGCGACGGAATTCGCCAAATGCACCGCGGCCGACCAAGGCCGAAATCCAGAATGCCTTCAGTCCGGGGAACGGACCCGGCGCCTCCAAAAGCAGATCCCCAACGCCGGATCATGGACGGCCTTGTGCTTTGGCGCCCGCTCGGGCGACGCGAACCGAACCGCGCCTGCGCCGAATTGGATCAAGCCCGAGCATCCCTGCCTCGCCGATAAATTGTCGCAAGCGCGCCTAGACGCAAGCGGACGCGATCCTGCGCAATTTGCGATGGAGCAGAAAAGCTGCGTGATCGCCGAGCCCTCGGCCTTTCTCGACGAATTAAGCGAGATCGTTCGCAATTTTAGCGAGCTTCGGCCAATCCGCGGCGGCGACTTCGTCGCGATCCGCTTTTTCCATCTCGCCGCAACGCATGATCAGGCGATTGAAGAGGCCGCCTATCTACTCATGCCATTGTTCGAGAGGGAGAGCCGCGACCATTTTGACGCGCGATCGCCTTGGGTCCCCTGGTTCAAGCTCGGCCAAATGATCGGCGACCAATTGATCGGCACGGGCGACGAAATCCGCGCGAAGCTTCGCCACATCAAGCAGAGAGCCGCGCCCACGAGCCTCATTCTCGCGCCGATTAGTCCCGATCTAGACAAATGGAAGGCCGACCTCTCCTCGTTCGCCCATGAGATTTGGCCCGCGACGGCGGACGTCGCCTGACAGGCGCGCGGCCTCCTGATTCCTGATTGCTTGTTATATAGTTTTATTACATAATGCTTTTTAGAGCCGGTTAGGCGGTATTTTATGACAGACGATGGAGGGTTTTATGACCGAGGGATTTGACGCCGCGTCGGCGCAACTCGAACCACAAGCCGCCAGCGAGCCAATGGCTTCCCCAAAGGCCGCGCGCTCGCGCGGCGCCGGGCCAAACGAGGTCATCATTCACGCCCGGTTTCATCCGAACGGGCTCATCAACACGATCAACCACCGGCCAGAGCCTCTCAGCCCGCAGGAATGGTTCGATCGGCTGTGCCACGCCGCGCCGGACACATACCAACCGCTCTCAGGAGGGCGCGGCGCTTTCCGCATTCCAAACGATCTTTTCGCTCTCATCTGGGAAACTTACGCGGAGGGCTGACAAAGACCTCGCGCCGCGCGACAGGCCCCGGACCGAAGCCCCGCCAGGCCCAAAAAGGCAACGCGGCGGCGATGGCGGCGTCGAACCTTCAAATCAACGCGCGCAATGCTCTCCGCTTCCCGGTTTCCCCATGTCGCGGCCATAAAGACGTTCTTTGACCTTCCGCCGTGACGCTCTCAGCGAGCGCATCCATGTCCGTTCTCGAAGTCCTCGATCCTCAAGCCGAGCCGCTCGCCTATTTCAATTCCCTGCATCGCGCATTCGAACGGAGTCTTGGAGGCCAACAGGCGAACCGAGACCCGCTCGAGCCTTTGTTGGACGTGGCTTTCGAGAATTTCGAGCACGGCGTCGCGCAATCCGCCGAAAATCCTTATCGGGTCGCTTGCCATGGCGGCTGCGCCAGCTGCTGCACGATTCGAGTGGTCGCGACCGCGCCAGAAATTCTATTGATCGCGCGCATGATCCGCGCCGCTCCGAAAACAATGGAGTTCGAGCTGAAACGGCGGATCGAAAAGGCCTATGAAGCGACAAAATTGCTGAGCGAAGCCCAGCGAATGGAGCATGGCTTCCCCTGCCCTTTCATCGATCGCGATCTCTGCGTCGTCTACTCGGCGCGCCCGCTAGCGTGCCGCGGCCACGCCTCCTACGACGTGCAGGCTTGCATCGACGCCTTGGCCGGCCGCGCCTGCGAGACGCCGATCTCGTCGCTGCATTTGACGGTTCGCAGCCTGGTGCAAAACGCCATGCAGTCGGCATTGCGCGACTCCGGCCGCGCCTGGGCGACCTATGAGCTCAATCAGGCCTTGCACATCGCCCTGAGCGACGACGATTGCGAGACGGCCTGGCTCAAGGGCGAGGACGTCTTCGCCTCCGCATTGATCGCCGATGTGAGCCGTGAGGAGATGGCCGCGACCTTCGACGCCATCAAAGCGCATTGCGCGTGAACGCTCGCTGTCCGGCGGCTTCTCGACGCTAGCAGGACCCGCCCCCCTTCTTGATCGCAGCCGGCCCTTGTGATTGGCCCCTGTCCATCGGCGCCGAGCTCCGATGGATTCGGAGGTCGATCTCAGCGCACCCTTTCAAGGGGAATAATCGCCGCCCCTTCTGGCAACGGACCGAAGAAGCGCTCCCGCAATTCGCGCATCAAGCGGGCGTCGGCTGGCGCGAGATCCGGATGGAGAATCGTGGCCAAGGCCAATGCGCCGACAAGCCTATTGACTGAAGGGGGCGCCTCCATAGCGCCGAAGGGTCCACCGCGATCGACCAGGATGATCGTTTTGGGGTCGAGCGTTTTCGCCAGCGGACCAGCGGCCGCCGCCGGATCCTCGAAGATCGCCACGGCCGGACGGAGGGCTACGACGTCAAGGAGGCTCAATTTGGTGAAGGCGCCGGCGCCGGGCGGAGTCACATTGGCGCCGCCGGCTTCCTCGATCGCCTCGCCCGCGAGCCCACCGGGCCGCACGCCGAGGAGACCGTCCGCGCCGCGCCCTAAATAGACGGAGACGCGTTTCTCCGGCTCGACGCTCGCCGCCGGATGCAATCGCTCGATGATTTGTTCGGCGAGCGCAGCCAGTTCGTCGCCACGATCGCGGCGTCCGAGCATGACGCCGAGGCGGTGTAGGACGCCAGGGATCTCGGCCATTCGGCCGTCGAGCAAAATGCAAGGAATGCCGAGCGCCGCCTGCGCCCGATCGGCCGCGAGAGCATAGGCGCCGCCGACATCGCCATAATCAACGATGAGATCGGCTTGCACGCGGCGCAGGGCGTCTAAATCCGCCTCGCTTATCGACCGGGTGAGGCGGGGAAGGATTGGAAGGCTCCGATAGGCGTCGGGTGCGAAAGGGCGGCGCGCATCAGGCCAAGGCTCCAGGAGTCCCGCGAGTTTTTCCGGCGCAAGCGCGGCGATGAGCGCGACCGCGGGCGGCCCCGCCGGAATGACGCGCGCGACGTCAGTCGGCGGTTCGACCTTGCGTCCCGCAGCGTCGACGAATGTCGACGCCTGCGGCGGCTTGCCCGCCCCTGACGCCAGAGCCGGCGCGAGCGCGAGCGCCGCCGCGACCAAGACCATTTTTGCAAGGCTCATCTGGCCTCCTTCCGCATCGGCGTGTCAGAAGCCGCATCGCTTGGGCGCCGGCGGAGGGCCGCGCGCGGATTACGGCCGCGCGACGTTCAAGACGCCGCTTGCGGCGCCATCGCGACGTTTCGCTCGTCGAGAGCGGTCGTCTTGAATAGAGCGAAAACACGGGCGCCCGGCGCCAGCTCCAGCTGGTCTATCGCGCCTTTCGTCGCCGTGGCGAACAAGCGGCCGTCGCCGTCGAGCGCAATCTCGACAGTCGCAAGCGGTCCATCGAACTGAATCTCCTCGACCGCGCCCGACAGCACGCTTCGGGCGCTGATGTCGCGCGGCTGCGACAGCGAAAGCACCACATCGGTCGCTTTGACGACAATCCGCGCTGTGCTTCCAACCGGCCCAGCCGGCCCCGCAAGCCAGACCGTTCCCGATGGATGCTCCAGTTCCGTCAACCCGACCAACGGGCTTTCGCCGCGCACGACGCCGGTCAAAACCGAGGATCGATCGAACCGCGCTTCGGACGTCTGGCTTTCCATCGTGCCGAAAACTTCGGCGGGATCGCCGATCGCCTTCACCCTGCCCGCGTCGATCATGACGACACAGGCGGCGAGCCGCACGACCTCCTCGACCGCATGCGAGACATAGACGATCGGCACCTTGAATTCGTCGCGCACCCGCTCGATCAAGGGCATAATCTCGAGCTTACGGCGCATGTCGAGCGCGGCGAGCGGTTCATCGAACAAGAGGAGCTTTGGGCAGGACAGAAGCGCGCGCCCAATCGCCACCCGTTGCCTTTCGCCGCCGGATAAGCGGGCGGGAGGGCGGCCGAGCAATTTGCCGATTCCCAAAGTCTCGACCACCGCGTCGAAATCGATCTCGCGCTCGCGGCGCGGCGCGAACCAGCGACCATAGAGGAGATTCTGCTTGACGCTCATATGCGGGAAAAGATTCGAATCCTGGAAGACGAGCCCGATGCGGCGGCGGTGCGTCGGCAGGAAAATCCGCTTCTCCGTATCGACGAGAGTCTTGCCGCCGACCCGGACATATCCTTCATCCGGGCGCATCAGTCCGGCGATCAGATTGAGCGTCAGGGATTTGCCGGAGCCCGACTGGCCAAAGAGCGCGGTGACCCCGGCCCCATTCGCGAAGGCGACTTCGAGCGAGAAGGTCCCGACTTTGAGTTTGACATTGACCTCGATCATTCGATGCTCGCAAGACGCTTTTCGGCCTGCCACTGAATGATCTCAGAAGCGATGAGCGCGACGAGCGCGATGATGATCGCCACGACGGTCAGGCGCAGCGCGCCTTCATCGCCGCCCGGGACCTGGGTGAAGGTGTAAATCGCCGCGGAAATCGTCTGCGTCTCTCCGGGAATGTTCGAGACGAAAGTGATCGTCGCGCCAAACTCCCCCAAAGCCTTGGCGAAGGCGAGAATGGCGCCGACGATGATGCCGGGAAGCGCGAGCGGCAAAGTGACGAGAAAGAAGGTCCACAGGCGGCTCGCGCCCAATGTGCCCGACGCCAACTCGAGCCGCCGGTCGATCGCCTCGAAGGATAGGCGCATGGCGCGAACCATGAGCGGAAACCCCATGACCGCGCAAGCCACGGCGGCGCCCGTCCAGCGAAACGAAAGCACAATGCCGATGCTGGCGAGAAAGGGGCCGAAGACTCCTCTGCGGCCGAGCATGATCAGCAACATGAAGCCGGTGACCACCGGCGGCAAGACCAAGGGCAGATGCACGATTCCGTTCACGAGCGTCTTGCCGGGAAAATGCCAGCGCGCGAGCGCATAGGCCGTGAAAATCCCGAACGGGAGGCTGATGAGAGTCGCGACGACGGCGATGCGCAGGGATAGCCAAATCGCGGTCCATTCGGCGGGCGATAAATCAGCCAGGACGGAAGGAGACAAATTGAGCAAGACGGCGTCCTTCGAGAAGCCTTGAAAGACCCGCCTAGCATATGCACGCTATGATCGACAAGGAATAGATCGCAAGCGTGAAGTGGATTAGCGAGCGCGGCGAAGCCCGTACGCGACAGGTTCATCTGATCTATGCCCGCCGCCCGTTAGCGATTTGAGCAGAAAAATCGGTAGGCGCGGGCCATCTCGAATGTTCGCGACCCGCTTTAGCGCCGTCGTCCCGCCCGAACCGGTCACTGCACTGCGGGAGCTTAAGCCAAGCAAATCATCGCGGCTCAAGGTGTTTGCAAAAGCTTATGAGACCGCGCGTCAAAGGGCGCGCAAATTTAGCTACACGCAACCTGTTGTAGGCTTCGTATTGCGTTAGCATAACGGCGCTGCCCACATTGCGATCGCGCCGTAAAGCCGGCTGAGAATCGGCGCTGATTGCTCTATCGAAGCGGAAACAACCAACTCATTTTCGTTCATTTGGGTTGCCCATTGCATCTGAATTTCTTAAGTATTGTAGCAGCCGACAATTGCTCGGCGCTAAGCTAAAGGGAGGGGATAATGGGGAATTCGTTCAAGGTTATGGTCCTGGCCGGCATGACTTCCGTTTTCATAGTCGGCGCGGCCTGGTCTGAGAGCGCGGATCGCGACGCAACGGTCCAAGCGTGCTGGGCGGTGGCTCATAAAGAATATCCGACCGACAGCGGCAGCGATGTCAACACTAGCGCTCTGGCTAAAGGCGCTTATTTCCTTTATGCCGAATGCATGGAGAAACACGGCCTTAAACCATAATCTTTGGCCTTGGCCTGTCTTTCGGCCATCGGAGGCGAGGCAGGCGTCTGCATCAACGAGCCGAGGCTCTGCTCGGCTCCAAAAAGGCGGAGCAGAGCAAACTGTTGGAGCGCACCAACGGCCCAGTTCGAGGCCGGGAATGGGCCAGCTTAAAGTTAACCTGGCCCAATATCCGTTGTTGTTGGCCTCGATCAATCTGAATTGTCATAATTACTTTTTTACTACATGTTGTCGATAGACTTCCGGGCAATCTCGGCTGCCCCACTGCAAGCGTCGCCTACCTCCCGAAAAGGACGCCGCCTTGTCCTGGTTTGCTCTATCATGCAGTTTCCATAACTGACCGAATCGAAGCGCTCGTGGGGCGAAACTCACTTCGGACCGTCTTCGGTAGGCAAGGCGCAATTCGCTTAGATCATCTCCGCAGTCCCCGAGGGACGCCTAATGCGCGGTTCGTCGATGGGAGATTCTTCGCCTACGAAATTCGAAGCAGCCGAGGCACGGCATTGAAAAGTTTGACAGGAGGCTCGATCTTAGAGACGGGTAGCTCCATCGCAAGCTCATGAACCAGCTTGAAGAAGCTTGCCCGCGGCAGATGGCGCCCTTGCCGTCCCGAGCGGAACGGTTCAAACGCCCTGATGACGCGAAAGCTTAGTTCATGAAAGCGCTTCCAGAAATTCCCTTCATCGACATTCGCGAAGGCGGCGCTCTGCGGCACGCGGCGCAGAATCCGGCCAGGGCCCGCGCCCTGCGCGACGCCTGTTTCGCATTTTTCCCGCGCGCCGCCGCGCCGCTGCTGCCCGCGATGGATGGAGCGGCGCGGCGTTGGCTCACGCGATCGTGCTCCCCTTATGTATCGGAGATCGAGGAGATCGCCTCTTCGCTCGGCTTTCCCGGCGTATGGACGCTCAACGCCTCTTATCTTTGGGGATGCACGGCGCTGGCGCGCGAAGAAGATGGGGCCCCTTGGCTGGTCCGCACGCTTGACTGGCCATTTCGTGGGCTCGGACGCCATGCCGATCTGGTCCATGGCCGAGGCGCGGCCGGCGACTATTTCAGCGTCACCTGGCCAGGCTACGCCGGCGCACTGACGGCAATGGCGCCGGGGCGCTTCGCCGCCTGCGTGAATCAAGCTCCGATGCGGCGCCGCTCGCGTCACACTTGGCTGCGCGCTTATGATCTTGCCGCCAACGCCCGCCATACCTGGGCGAATATTCGCTACATCCCGCCCGATCAGCTGTTGCGCCTCACATTTGAGACCTGCGAGACCTACGACGACGCTAAGCGCATGTTGGAGCAAACTCCGGTGGCGCGGCCAGTGATCTACACGCTCATAGGTTGTGAACCTGGGGAAAGATGCGTGATCGAGCGGACCGACGTCGGCTACAAAACACGCGAAACCGACACGAGCGCGGCGAATGACTGGGAGCCGAACCGTCCGCAATGGGAGGCCCGCATCGGCGGCGCCAGCTTTCTCACGCGATCTTCGGCCGAAGCGACCGCTCGATGCCGCGCCCGCCGCGACGCGCTCGCCGGATGGCCCGGCCGACTGTCAAGTGCAGATTTCGATTGGGTGGCGCCGCCTGTCCTCAATCCCTGCACGCGTCTCGCCGTCGCGATGAGTCCGGCGCGCGGAACCCTTCGCGTCGTCGGCTATGAAAAGACCGACGCTGAAATGCCGGAACGCGCGACGCAGGTTCGCGAAATCGCCATTGATTGACCGAATTGCACAGAGTTCAGGCTCGCCCCAAAGCTTGCGATGAGATCATGCGCCTCGGCGATGTCGTTGGGCTGACCCTGCACGAACCGCGGGCGGACAGGCGTGCTGAGCGCGTCGGTCGCGGCCTGGAAAAATTTGGTGGGCCGGGAGGGACTCGAACCCCCAACCAGACCGTTATGAGCGGCCGGCTCTAACCATTGAGCTACCGGCCCCGGCGCCGCGTCGAGGCGGCAAAACAGCCGAGGAAGCGCGCATTACACCGGTTTCAGGCCGCGACGCAATGGTCGGCGCCACGCATTTCACATCCGCGTCAAGCGTGCCCCGTCCGGTCGCCCAGCACTTCAGTCCGCCGTCAGCGCGGCGCGCGCTTGGCTAGTATGCGCTGGAGCGTGCGGCGGTGCATGTTGAGGCGGCGCGCCGTCTCCGAGACGTTGCGGCCGCAAAGCTCGTAAATCCTCTGGATATGCTCCCAGCGCACGCGGTCGGCCGACATCGGATTTTCCGGCAGCTCCGCCTTGTCATGGTTCGTCGCCATGAGCGCGTGAAAAATCTCATCGGCGTCTGCGGGCTTCGCCAAATAGTCGAAAGCGCCGAGCTTAACCGCAGTCACGGCGGTGACGATATTGCCATAGCCGGTCAAGATGACGCCGCGGGCGTCCGGACGTTTCGCCTTCAATTCGCTGATCACGTCGAGCCCGTTGCCGTCGGCGAGGCGCATGTCGATCACGGCGTAAGCGGGCGGGCTCTGCGCGATCTCCGCAAGCCCTTCCGCCACGGATTGCGCCGTCGTCACGATAAATCCATGCGTCTCCATGCTCCGCGCAAGGCGCGTCAAGAAAGATTTGTCGTCGTCGACGATCAAGAGCGAACGATCCGGCCCGATGGCGGACAGGTCGCTCTCAATCGTCTCCTGCGCGGCCTTCGGTGAATCGAAACTGTCGTCCGCCATCGCCAAAATCTCATTTGGTGCGTTTACGCGCGTCGTTGGCCGATTCGCAGCCGAAGACGTGATCTTTGCGAGCAATCTAGCGCCATTGAACGCGCTTGTCGCGCGTTTCCGTCCCGGCTCGGACTCAGCTCGCCGCGATGGCCGCTTCCCTGAAGTGGCCGCCGACGCCCCGTTCGAACGCCTCTCTCGGCCATGAGATGGTGACCAGTGCCCCGCTTTTCGGGGGGCCGAAATTGGCGGTGGACACTTTCGCTCCCGAACGTTCGAGCAAGGTCTTGGCGATGAACAATCCAAGGCCCAAGCCAGACCCTTCCTCGGATTTGGCGCGCCGGTCGAAACGCGTCGTCACATAAGGCTCGCCGACTCGGCCGACGATGTCCGGCGAAAATCCCGGACCATCGTCCTCCACGACCACGCTGACGACGGCGCCGTTCCATTGCGCCGAGATGCGCACTTCCGTGGCGGCGAAATCGATGGCGTTCTCGACCAGATTGCCGAGCCCGTAGAGAATGCCAGGATTGCGTCGGCAGATCGGCTCCTTGCCCTCGCCGTCCTTGGCGATGGTGATGAGGACTCCGAAATCCCGCTGTGGGCCGACGACTTCTTCCAGCAATAGGCTCAACGTCATTTCGTCAAGAATGGTGCCGCGGTCGTCGCCGAGAGAGGTCAGCTTGCCGAGAATGGTTCGGCAGCGGGCGACTTCCTGCGCGAGCAGCGCCAGATCCTCCTCGAAAGCGCCCCGCGAAGGAAGCTGCTTTTCGAGATCCCTGACGATCAGCGTTATAGTGGCGAGCGGCGTGCCGAGCTCATGCGCCGCCGCCGCCGCGAGCCCGTCGAGCTGGGTCAAATGCTGCTCGCGGGCGATCACCAGCTCCGTCGCGGCCAGAGCGTCGGCGAGCTTGCGCGCCTCCACCGCGACGCGGGAAGCGTAAACGGCGATAAAGGCGGCGCTGACGACATTAGCCGTCCACATGCCGGCGCTATACACAAAAGGAAGCTGTAAAGTCTCGTCCGGTCGCCAGGGCAGCGGGTAATGCTGGAGGGTCAAGGCCGAAGCGGCGGCGATCATCAGCAAGGTCAAGACCAAGGTGATCCGACCGGAGAGCGAGACCGCCGAGATCATGATCGGAGCCAGATAGAGCATCGAAAACGGATTCTCGATGCCGCCGGTCAGATAAAGCAGAGCCGTGAGCTGAAGAATGTCATAGGCGAGCATCGCCGCGGCCGGCAGGTTCTCGAGGCGATCGGTGCGGCGAAACCGCAACCGCAAGCCGATATTCAGCCAAGCCGACAGGGCGACGACGAGGAGGCAAGGACCGAGAGGAAGAGAAAAGCCCAGCCCGAAACGGGTCACGACCAAGGCGATCGCTTGGCCGAAAAGCGCGAACCAGCGCAATTTGACGAGCGTGTCGACGCGCAGCCGCCGCGAGCGCCGCCCGAGGTCTATGTCGATGAAATCAGCCATGCTCATGCAGGTAGCCCGCGGGCCGGAAGACCGCCGCCAGTCGCCGCCGCCTGTGGCGATGGAGCCGATCGAGCCCTGAAAATTGATCGCTCCCCGAAATTGGTCATGTTCTGTTCAGCCGCGCCTGCATTTATGGGTAGGCCTAGCTGTCCGCAGATGGTTTTTCGCAAATGCGAAGGAGAGAGACGACTGCGACCATGTGTCCATGATATAGATCCTAATTCGACCATGGAAACTTTCTATCCATATGTTTCGAATCGGCGGCCGGATATTTTACGAGGGCGGAATACGAAAGTTCTATGAATACGGGAGCGCCGAGGTTATCTTTTTCGATACGGTCGCTTCAACTAGGCGCGTTAGATTCAAATACAAGTCCGCAGCATGGCCGTTCCAGCAAGCGGCCAGAGGCGCGAGGACAACAGGAATGCCTCCATTTTCATATGAATTGCACGAAATCGCGCATCTCGCCGTGGCTCCGGTCCGGATCGCGACGCATGTCGCGCATAGTTGGTGGAAAAGCCCAGTCAATCCTTTGTCCTATACGCCCTTCGCCCGCAATCTCGTGGCTTCCGCGGAAGTTTTCGAGCGGCTGACGCGGCGCTACCACAAGCCTGGCTTCGGCCTTAGTTCGACCATCGTCGCGGGAAAAACGGTTCCGATCGTCGAGAGGATCGTCTGGGAGCGGCCATTCTGCCAGCTTCGCCACTTTCAACGGCAGTTCGACGGCCCGATCGGCGAGGCCCAGCAAAAGCTGCTGATCGTCGCGCCTATGTCCGGCCATCACGCCACCTTGCTGCGCGGCACCGTCGAGGCTTTTCTTCCCTATTATGACGTCTATATCACCGATTGGATCGACGCCCGGACGATTCCGGTCGCGCAAGACGGCTTCGACCTCGACGACTATATCGATTATCTGATCGCCATTTGCGCTTATCTCAGCAAGGCGCATGACGGCGTCAGCCTGCATACGCTCGGCGTCTGCCAGCCTTCGGTCCCACTTATAGCCGCAATCGCGCTCATGGAAGCGGCCGAGAGCCCGCACGCGCCGGCGTCGATGACTTTGATGGGCGGACCTATCGACACGCGGCGCAGCCCGACCAAGGTCAATCTTTTAGCGCAGGAGCGCGGCAGCGCCTGGTTCCGCCGCCATTGCATCTGCCGGGTGCCTTATGGCTATCGCGGCGTCGGGCGGGAGGTCTATCCGGGCTTTCTGCAACTCGCCGGCTTCATGGCGATGAACGTCGACCGCCATGTGAATGCTCATGTCGACCTGTTCAACCATCTCGTCGAAGGCGACGGCGATTCGGCTGAAAAGCACCGCGATTTCTATGACGAATATCTTTCGGTCATGGATCTCACGGCGGAATTCTACTTGCAGACCGTCGACACGGTCTTCGTCCGCCATGCACTTCCCGACGGCCACATGAGGCACCGGGGTGAAAGAGTCGACCTTGCGGCCATCCACCGCGTCGGCCTTTTGACCGTCGAAGGCGAGAACGACGACATTTCGGGCATCGGCCAAACCGCCGCCGCGCATGAGCTTTGCCGCAACATTCCGCAATCCATGAAGGCCGATCATCTCCAAAATAAGGTCGGTCATTACGGCGTGTTCAACGGCTCGCGGTTCCGCAATGAGATCGCCCCAAGGATCCGCGAATTCCACCAGTCGATCGCGCCGCCGGCCCGGGCGTTTGGGCCGACCTTGACCCTCGTTCAGTCGAATTAGGATTGTTCCGATCAAAAACCGTGGGATCGGGAGCGCATTTGCCATCCAATCGGGACCGGGTCCCGGCCGCCAGCAACCTGAAGCCCGTTCCTGGTGAAAACTTGATCGAGCCGCCTCGGCTCGATGGCGACCCGGGGCGCATGTTGGTAAGCTGCGGTTATGTTGCGACTCTTGCGACGTGACCCCTCAATCGGCGAAATCGCCTATTTCGATATTTCGCATGCTGGCGAGACCTATCGGATCAAGCTCAAGCGCGTAGCCGCCGCCCGCCGCTTCACCTTGCGCGTCCGCGCCGGAACGCATGAAGTCGTTCTGACGATGCCAACGCGCGGCAGCCTCGCGGAGGCCAAGTCCTTCGCTGGGCGCAATGCGGCCTGGATCGGCGCGCGCCTCCGCCGGCTCCCCGCGAAAATCGGCCTTCTGCCCGGGGACTGCGTTCCGCTGCGTGGGGTTCTGCATCAGATCGCCCATCGCGCCGTGGGGCGGGGAACGATCTGGATCGAACCCGCGCCGCGGGGCGCCGAGGATGCGGGCCAAGGCGGCGCGTTGCCCCTCATTTGCGTGAACGCGGAGGCCTCCTTCATTCCTCGGCGCGTCCAGGACTATCTGATTCGCGAGGCCCGGCGCGATCTCGAGGGCGCCGTGGCCCGCCATTCCAAAGCCATCGGCGTCGCGCCGAGAAAAATGACCTTGCGCGATACGGCCAGCCGATGGGGCTCCTGCTCGTCGACAGGCGCGCTCAGCTTTTCCTGGCGCCTGATCATGGCGCCGCAATTTGTCCTAGACTATCTCGCCGCGCATGAAGTCGCGCATCTAAAGTATATGAATCATTCGGCCGCCTTCTGGGCGGCCGTTGAGAGCTTATCATCGGAGGTCGAGGCGGCGGAGGCTTGGCTGAAAGCCAATGGCGCAAGCCTGCTGCGCTTTGGACCAGGCAAGGCCTCCGCGGGTTAGGTCAGCGACCGTCCGAGGCCGTCAGCCTGATCCAAGAAATTCAGGTGGCTTCCGCCTGCGCCCCGCCCTGAGCAGCTGCGACCTCTTCGAGGCGCCGGCGATACAGCGCTGCGAAATCGATCGGATCGACATAGAGCGGCGGGAAACCGCCGCCGCGCACGGCGTCGGCGATGATTTGGCGCGCAAAGGGAAACAGCAAGCGCGGACATTCGATCATGACGACCGGATGCATGTCATTGGGGGAAATATTGAGCAAACGGAACAGGCCGGCGTAATCCAGCTCGAACTTGAACAAGACTTCGGCGTCGACCGTCGCGGAGCCCTCGAGCAGAATATTCACCTCGAAATCCGTGTCAGCGACCTGACGCGCGTTGACATTGACCTGAATGGCGATGTTCGGCGGATTCTGCTGCGGGCCCAAAGAGCGCGGCGCATTCGGATTCTCAAACGAGAAATCCTTCGTATATTGGACCATTGCATTGATCGCCGGCGCCGAATCCGGCGCAGCGCCGCTTCCATTTCCATTTGCCATTATAAATCTCCCGTGGCTGCGGTTAGCACGGATGGGCGCAGCCGACAAGCCGACGCTGACGCGCCCATCGGCAGCCAATCCCAGAGATTTTCGCACTCTTTATTTTTGATCTGAGCGCCGCCTTATCCGCTTATCGCCCGCGGGCGCCGCCGAAGCCTCCGCCGCGCTGGCCGCCGCCCGCGCCGCCCATGCGCCCACCGCCTTCTTCTGCGCCCCCCATGCGCCCGGCGCCTTCCTCGCCGCCGCCAGCGAAGCCCCCTGCCCGGCCGGCTCCGCCCTCGACGCCAGCTGCGCCGCCGGCATAGGACGCTTCGCCCGCGCGCGCCCCGGCGCCGTCCGCGCCTACGCCCCAGCCGCCGCCCAATCGGCCGCCACCGCCGCCGACGCCGTCGGAGCCAATATTCCAGCTGCCGCCCGAT
>NZ_KE386496.1:1601584-1778405 GCF_000427445.1 Methylocapsa acidiphila B2
AACCGTCCCGCCGCCATAGACTGCGCCGCCTCCGCCATAGGCTCCAACCGCGGCGCCCCCGTAATAGGAGCCGGCCGTCGCGGCTGCGGCAGCCGCGGCTATCCCGTCGCCATGCCAGTCGCCGCCCGCAGCTCCGGCGACTCCGCCTCCTGCGCCGGCCCCGCCGACCGCGCCGCCATGCCAAGCGCCGCCCTCGGCTCCGGCCCCGCCGGCCACACCGCCATGCCATGCGCCGCCCTCAGCCCCGGCCCCGCCAACCGCACCGCCATGCCATGCGCCGCCTTCGGCTCCGGCCCCGCCGGCCGCGCCGCCCCCGCGCCCGAAATCCCCTCCTCCGCCGTGCTCGAATCCGCCCTCGCCTCCGCCGCCTCCCTCATGGCCGAAGCCGCCGCGGCCGCGAAACGCGTCTGCGGTCGACGACGCGCCGATCGCTAGCGCCAAGGCCAGGACGGCGGCGCCTGTGAGCAGTTTGCTTTTCATGGGGAATCCCTCGATCCTAAGCGATATGAAGCTAGGCTTGGATCTTTGCCCCAAGGGCCTGAAAGAGCGGCAAAATCTCAGCGTAAAATTCGACGCTTTGGATCGATTGGCGGCATGGACGAAGCGTCGCGGGCGTAATGTCGCCGGCTTTTCGCGCCAGTCTCGCTTCGTTTCGCGCTAAAATGCGCGCGCTCGGGATGATATCGGATCGCATCGATCTAAATCATCGGGACGGCGGCCGATTCGGAAAAAGTCCGAGCGCGCGCCGCTTTAGCGCGCCCCGGCGTGAGAAACTTATGCCTCAGGGGGCGAAAAGCTGGTTTATGCTATGTCGATGGAATTGCCCCGCCTCTACCTGATCACGCCGCCGATCGCCGATGGCGCGGACTTCGCGCCGGCGCTCGCCGCAACTCTGGCGGCCGGCGACGCCGCCTGCCTTCTTCTGCGAACGGCGGCGCGCGACGAGATCGACCGCAAAAAAATCATCCGCGCCTTGGCCCCGCTGACGCAAAAGCACGGCGTCGCGTGCCTTATCGCCGATGATCCCCAGCTGGCGCTCAAGACCGACGCCGACGGCGTTCACATCGAGTCGGACGGAGAGCCGCTCAAAGCGGCCTTGAAGAGCCTGAAGCCGAACCGGATCGTCGGCGCCGGCGGATTGATGACGCGCGACTCCGCCATGACGGCGGGCGAGGCGGGCGTCGATTATCTCATGTTCGGTGGTCCCGACGGCCCCGACGGCTCCTTGTCGCACGCCAATATCGTCGAGCGGGTCGCTTGGTGGGCCGAGATCTTCAATGTCCCCTGCATTGGCTATGCTCATGGCCTCGATTGCGTCGGTGATCTTGTTCGCGCGGGCGCCGATTTCATCGCACTGGGCGACGCCGTCTTCGCCGATCCGCGCGGCGCCCCGGCCGCCATGCGGGAGTTTGGCGAGATCCTCGCGCGCGTGAGCGAACCGGCCCAGTGAGCGACGCGAGCTTGTTCCTCCGACTTCGCCCGGTGGGACTCGCCGGCATGGCCCGCGCCTTGGCGAGCTGCTTGGCGGGTTGCGCCCCTCTTCCCGGCGCGGCGATGGCTGCGGCCGCAGAATCGCCGGCCGCGCTCGTGCGCTCTGGCGCCGTCCCGGACCTCGCCTTCGCCGCCTATCAACGCGGCCATTACGCCACCGCGATGCGCGAGGCGATCAAGCGCATTGATGCGGATCCGTCCGACGGCGCGGCCATGACCCTGATCGGCGAGCTCTATTCGCAAGGTCTCAGCGTGCCGCGGAACGCCACGGAGGCCGTGCGCTGGTACAGCTTGGGAAGCGATCGCGGCGATCGACAGGCGACCTTCGCGCTCGCGATCGCAAAGCTTAAGGGCGAAGGCGTCAAGCAGGACCGCGCGGCCGCCGCGGCCCTATTCGAAAAGGCGGCGGCCCAAGGCCATGCCAGCGCCTATTACAATCTCGGCGTTCTGGCGATGGAGAATAATGGCGTCGTTCCCGATTTCGCCAAGGCCGCGCAACTGTTCCAAAAGGGGGCCGAGCTCGGCGATTCCGACGCCGCCTACGCCTTGGGCCAGCTCTACAGAAGCGGCAGCGGCGTCGAAAAAAGCGACCAGCGCGCCGCGCAATGGATCGGCCTCGCCGCCAAAGAGGACAATGTCCCCGCCGAGGTCGAATATGCAATCATGATCTTCAACGGGATCGGCGTCGCGAAGGACGAGACGGCCGCCGCGAAGCTTTTTCTCAAGGCGGCGGCCCACGACAATCCGGTCGCGCAAAATCGCAGCGCGCGGATTCTCGCGGCGGGCCGCGGCCTAGCGCAGGATAAGGTCGAGGCGATGAAATGGCATCTCCTGGCTCGCGGCGCCGGCGTCAGCGACGCCTGGCTCGACGGCGAGCTCGCCAAGCTGTCGCCGCAGGAAAAATCCTCCGTGCAAGCCGCCGTGCGCCAATATGTCGGTCATTAGATCGGCGCGGCCGCCGCGCTGACCTCGCTCGCATCCTCAAGCCCGCATTCGGCGAGCGCCCGGCTCATCGCTTTCGGCGTCGGCGCTTCGACGAGGATCGGCGGCTTGTTCTTGTAGAGAGGAATTTTGATCGCACGGGCGTGAAGTTGCAGCCCACCGCCGCGTCCATAGATCGGGTCGCCGAGGATCGGCCAGCCGAGAGCGGCGCAATGCACGCGCAATTGATGCGTTCTGCCGGTCAAAGGCTCGAGCGCTAGAAATGCATGATTCTCCGAGCGCGCCAAAACCAGCCAGCGGGTTTGCGCCGGCTGGCCGCGCGGATCGACCTTCATCCACCAGCCGCGGCTCTCGTCGAGACGGCCGAGCGGGAGGTCGATCAGGCCCTCCTCTTCCACAGGCCCGCCCTCGACGATGGCCCAATAGGTCTTTTCGATCTTGCCCTGCTTGAACAGAAGGCCGAGCTTCTCCAGCGCCTTGTGGTGACGGCCGAGGACTAGGCAGCCGGAGGTGTCGCGATCGAGCCTATGGGCGAGCGCCGGCGCGCGCGGAAGGCCGAAGCGCAGCATGGGGAAATAGGACTCGAAATTCTCTCCGCCGTTTGGACCTCTGTGAACGGCAATCCCTGCGGGCTTGTCGACGACGAGCATCAGCGCGTCGCGGTAGAGGAGCCGCGCGAGAAGCTCCGCCTCCGACAGGAAAGACGTCGGCTCAGGAACTAATTCGAGGTTCACCACCAGCCGCGCCATTTGAACCAGATGATAGGAACAAGCGCGCTGAGCGCGATCAAAGCCAGCCCATAGGCGTAGCCATAAGTCCATTCCAGCTCGGGCATGTTCTTGAAGTTCATCCCATACATGCTTGCGACGAGAGTCGGCGGAATGCCGACCACGGAGACGACGGTCAGCACCCGGAAGATATTGTTCTGCTCGACATTGGTCAGGCCGAGGGTCGCGTCGAGAAGGAACTGGATCTTGTCGGTGAGGCGCGTCTCGTAATCATTAAGAGAATCGACGTCGCGGTGGAGGCTCTTCAGCTTCCCGCGCGAGTCGGAGCCGAGATAGTCCTCCCCGCTTGCCGCGACATAGGGGATCATGCGCGCCATGCCGAGCAGCACGTCGTTGATCTTGCCGGTAAGATCGGCGTGTCGCCCGAGCTTGCGCAAGACGCCGCGCATATGAGGCCCCTCCTCGATCGGCCGGACGGGCTGATCCGACAATTTCTCCGTGCCGAAAATGTCCTGTGACACGCGGTCGAGCTCGCCGCTAACGCACTCCAGTTCGTCGGCGGTATGATCAATGATCATCCCCAGAAGATTGACGAAGGCTCCAATCCCGCCCACCGCGCCGCGATGCTGCGAAAGGGCGTGGCCCTCGATGAGGTCGAAGCCTTTGAGGCGCTTGAACCGCACCGTCAAAAGAATGTCCTTGGATAGGACGAAGCCGAGCGGCGTCGTATGCGGCGCCCCGCCGTCGATCCGGTAAAATGCGGGAGAGCTCAGATAGAGATGATCCTTGTCCCGATAGAGCCGACTCGAGGTCTCGATTTCGGACAGCTGCGCCAGAGTCGGCACCTCAATGCCTAGGTTTCGCTCCAAAAAGTCGATTTCCCAAGGCTCGGGCCGAAAGGCGTCGATCCAGTTCACTTCGGCCGGAATCGCCGCCGCGTCGCGCTCGACTTTGATGAAGGGCTTGCCGGCAGTCGAATGGAAACAAAGCATGGCGCCTCGCGAAGCAGAATTACGGACCGGATTTTCGCGTCCAGCGGATATGAACCTGCGTTATGGGCGCAAAGCGACCGCCATGCGACAATGCGCCGAGCTTGTGCATGGCCGCTAGTGCTGCGCGCGGCCGATGACCGCCCACAAAGGATCATAGCCCCGCGCCGGCGGGATGAGCCTCTGCGCTTCGATCGAGGCGAACCCGGCCCTGGCGAGATAGAGCTCGACGAGCTTTGCATGCGCCTCGTCGTCGAGCGCCTGCCATATGGCGACGGCCTTGGTCGGAAAGCATCGGTTCGAAAAGCTGATCGCGACCGGCCCGCCGGGCTTCAAGATACGCGCCAGCTCGCGCAGCACGGCGATCGGATTTTGCAAATATTGAATGGAGACGCAAATCGCCGCCGCGTCCACGCTCGCATCAGCGAGCGGCAGCACCGGGTCGACGTTGAGATCCTGAACGAAAGAACGGGAAAGCTGCCGATTGGCCGCGAGCTCCGCCGCGTTCATGCCATGACCGATCACTTCGGCATAGACGACATCCCGCGGCAAATGGCTGATCCAGCTCGACATGAGGTCCAGAATGACGCCCCCGGTCGGAAAAAGGCCGCGATAGAGCGCGCTCACGGCGGCGATGGCGGCGCCGTCAATATGGGTGACGAAGCGCGGCGCCGCATAGAAAATCTCGTCGGGAGAGCTGTCCGCTTTGAGGAACGCGTCGGGTGGCAGCTCAGGGACGTCTTCCATGGTTCCTACCCTTCCCGCAACGGCCCTGCGTTCATCGCCTCTCAAAATGGGTGATATTGGAAGAGCCAGGTCTCGCTCAAGATTTTTTCGCCCGAGCGCAGGAAGAGCCGCATTTCAACCGGATCGTCGCCTGTCGTCGTGAAGTCGAACTGGGCGCGCCAATGGCCCGGAACGTCGTCGGGCACGGCCTCGGTGAACACATAAGAGAAGCTCCCGCGCGAGGCCCAGAGCACTGGCTCCGGCTTGACCCCGAAGGGCAGCGCCTCGAGCGGCGGGCCTTGAAACTCGACCATGAATTTCCGCACGCCCTTGGGACGCGGCTGACCCGGCACGCCGCCATTGCCCAATCGCGTCGCGACGCAGCGGGCGAGATCGGTCGGAAAAGGCTCGTCGGCGCGCCAATGGAGGCGATAGGCGAGCTTGACCTCGGAGCCCGCCGCAGCGGGCTTCTCCGAAACCCACATGGCGACGATATTGTCGTGGATCTCGTCGTCGGTCGGGATCTCGACCAGTTGCACCGAGCCTTTGCCCCATGAGCCCAAGGGCTCGACCCACAGGCTAGGACGACGGTCATAAAAGACGCCGTCCTCGTAATGATCGAAATTTCGATCGCGCTGCAAAAGCCCGAATCCGCGCGGGTTCTCGTCGAGAAAGGAGGAGGCCATGATGCGCGGGGGATTATTGAGCGGGCGCCAGAGTCTCTCGCCGCTCCCGGTCCAGATGGCGAGCCCGTCGGAATCGTGAACTTCGGGACGCCAGTCCACCCCCGTCGCCTTCTTGGTCTCGGAGAACCAATACATGGAGGTCAAAGGCGCAAGGCCGAAACGCTGGACGGCGCCGCGCAGAAAAAAGGTCTGCTCGATGTCCATCGTCACGCCCTCGCCGCGCGTCAATAGAAAGCGGCAAGCGCCGACGATGGAGGGCCCCTCCAACAAGGCGTAGACTATCAGGGAATGCTCGGGGCCGGCGCGCTCGATGTAGAATTTCGTGAAGTCTGGGAATTCCTCGCTGAAGCCGGCGACCGCGCAATCGAGCGCGACGGCGCGGGCCGAAAGGCCATATTGATGCAATTCGCCGATGGAGCGGAAATAGGCCGCCCCGAGAAAAGCGACCCAATCGTTTCTGCGCCAGTCGAGCGCGCCGCCGACCGGCTCCTGGATGCGAAGGCCGGCGAAGCCCGCCCCTTGCGGAAGCTGTCGCGCGATCGAATCCGCCGGCATGTGGAAATAGCTCGGATCATAGACGATCTCGCGCGCGCTTCCCGAGTCGACGACATTCATCTCGACGGATTTCGGAAAAAACATGCCGAGATGAAAGAAGCTTATCGGGAAGCGGCCGGGCTCCTGCGCGAAAAGGGCGTGATCCATGTCGAAGGCGATCTTGCCCCAGGCCTCGTAATCGATTTTGGCGACAATGTCGGGCGCCGGCCGCGCCGGCCCGACATAAGGCCCAGCGGCCATGCGCCTCGCCGTCCATTTCAGGATTTCATAGGAGAAGGGCCGGGTCGGGCCGAGCTTCAGCAAATCCGCCTCGGCATGGGTCGTCGCGGCGTCGACGCCGATCAGTCCGAGCGCGGCGGCGGCCTTCAAGATCCATCTGCGATCAACGCTGTCGCCCATTCTGTTCCTTATCCCATCTCGCGGCCGCGGTTTACCGGGCGCCCGGAAACGCCGTCGCCGCGCGGAGCCATGCGCAAAACGCATGCGAGGCAAAGCTGAATTGGGGCGGGCCGCCGCTCGCCCCGCCGCCTGTCGCTGATCAGCGCCATTCCCTAATGTCGACAAAACGGCCGGCGATCGCCGCAGCCGCGGCCATGGCCGGCGACACCAGATGGGTGCGCCCCTTATAACCCTGGCGGCCTTCGAAATTGCGGTTAGAAGTGGAGGCGCAGCGCTCCCCCGGCGCCAGCCGATCCGGGTTCATCGCGAGACACATCGAGCAGCCGGGCTCGCGCCATTCGAAACCGGCCGCCTTGAAGATGAGGTCGAGCCCCTCGGCCTCGGCCTGGCGCTTCACGAGGCCGGAGCCCGGCACCACCATCGCGCTGACGCTCGACGCGACATGCTTCCCGGCGGCGATCTTCGCCGCCGCGCGAAGATCCTCGATCCGGCCATTGGTGCAGGAGCCGATGAAGACACGGTCGATCGCAATGTCGGTGATCTTCTCGCCGCCGCGCAAGCCCATGTAGTCGAGCGCGCGGGCGATCGACGCCCGCTTGGCCTCGCTCGCCGCGGCGTCAGGATGCGGCACAACGCCGGTGATCGTCGCGACGTCTTCCGGGCTCGTGCCCCAGGTGACGATCGGCGGCAGGGCCGAGACGTCGAGCCGAACTTCCTTGTCGAACTCGGCGCCGGCGTCCGAATGGAGCCCCTCCCAATAGCGCATCGCCGCGTCCCAGGCCGCGCCCTTCGGCGCCTTCGGCCGGCCTTCGAGATAGGCGAAGGTCTTGGCGTCGGGCGCGATCATGCCGGCGCGAGCGCCGCCCTCAATGGTCATGTTGCAGACGGTCATGCGGCCCTCCATCGAGAGCGCGCGGATCGCTTCGCCGGCGAATTCGATGACATGGCCGGTGCCGCCCGCCGTGCCGATCTCGCCGATGATCGCCAGCACGATGTCCTTGGCGCTCACGCCCTCCGACAGGACGCCGTCGACGGTGACGCGCATATTCTTCGCCCTGGACTGGATCAGGGTCTGGGTCGCCAGCACATGCTCGACCTCGGAGGTGCCGACCCCATGCGCGAGCGCGCCGAAAGCCCCGTGGGTCGAGGTATGGCTGTCGCCGCAAACGATCGTGGTCCCGGGCAAGGTGAAGCCCTGCTCCGGCCCGATGATGTGAACGACGCCCTGGCGCTCGTCGAGCGCGTCGAAATATTCGATGCCGAACTCGCGCGCGTTCGTCGCGAGCTGCTCGACCTGGATGCGGCTTTCCGGATCGTCGATGCCTTTGGAGCGATCCGTGGTCGGCACATTGTGATCGACCACCGCAAGGGTCTTTTGCGGGGCGCGAACCTTGCGGCCCGCCATTCTGAGCCCTTCGAATGCCTGCGGGCTCGTGACCTCATGGACAAGATGGCGGTCGACATAGATGAGGCTCGCGCCGTCGGGGCCGCCCTCGACGAGATGGTCGTCCCAAATCTTGTCGTAAAGCGTGCGAGGCTTGACCATTTTGAAATCCTACCGGGTTTATGGACACGGCTGCAGTCTGCGTCATCCGAGCCGCGCGTGTTTCGTGTGAACCTGTTCCCCGCGCGACGCCGCCCGTGCTCGCTGGGGAATTGCTTTCGGGCAGTCACGATCACGATGGTTTTGGATCGAGACGGTCCAAAACCACGAATGCGATCGATTTTCATGAACGGGCGCGGGATGAGGGCGAAAAACCGCCTTTCGCCTGTCCCCGTCCCGCTCACACTCAAAGAAACGCATCCAAGGGCGCAGTTCTTACTCGCAAGATCCGCCGCGGGGAAGTACCTTCGGCGCGGATCCTTGATCATATCGAGTCGCGGAGGAGTTTATGCGCCCGCCGGTTGCGCCCTATCTGACCGTCTCCCCCGCCCTGGCGGCGATCGCCTATTACACCACGGTTTTCGGCGCGCAGCAGAAGGCGATCATGCCGGCCTTCGACGGCCTGCGGATTATGCATTGCGAGCTCACCATAAACGGCGGCTCGATCATGCTCGCCGACGCCTTTCCCGAATTTGGCAGCACGCGAATTCCCCTTCCTGGCGAGCTTTCGACGGTCTCGGTCAGCCTTGAATTCAAGACCGCCAAGGACGTCGACTCGATCTTCACCAAGGCGACAGGACTCGGCGCCAAGGGCGAGACCAATCCGATGAACTCCTTTTGGGGCACGCGGGTGGCGACCTTCCGCGATCCGTTCGGCCACCGCTGGATCTTGAACGCGCCCATCGTCTGATCCGTCGTAAAAGTCTCAGATCCAAGAGCCATAGTCGATGCGGCCAATGCGGCCGCGCGATCCATGCGCTATCCGCTTGCTTACGCTGAGAAATGGCGCGGTTGGTCACTTGTGTCATAAGTAAATATCCGAGCGAATATCATGAAACTACAATCGAGCGTCAACCAGCTCGTGAACCTCATGCTGAGCCTTATTACTATTCTAATCTTTATAATCGGACTTGAGATCGCTTTAAGATATTTCTCGCCCAACCCTAGTCGCTTGGATAGCCTGGCCATGGAAAAGCGGCTCCTCTTCTATTCAGAGGGCCGCGTCGTTCAAAACAAGGAATGGGGCGGATTTGTCTACGCGCCGGCGTCCAAGATGCAGGCTCAGGCCTATTACATCGTCGACCCCGACGCCCCATTTCCCGACAAGGAATATGAATATAGCGTCGCCACCAACGCCTCTGGCCTGATTCAACAGACAGACGTGGATCCCGCCCGTCCGGCCGTTCTGTTCCTCGGGGACAGCTTCACCGAGGGCGAAGGCGCGTCGCCCTGGTTTTATAAACTCGAAAGGGCATGGCCCCAAGAGGCCGCCGAGCAAATCATCGATGGCGGCGTCATGGGCACCGGAGTCGAGGCATGGGGGCGGCTTTACGACGACACCTCATCGCAGGTGAAAATCACAAAGGCCGTCGTCATCTTCATCTCGGACGATTGGCGCCGACCAGTCTGGCAGTTTAGGGACCAGGATCTCGCCTGCCTGAAGGATTCCCGCGCTTGCGATCCAGGGCGGCAATCCGTTTTCGGCCTCCCCTCGGACCCAGTCGAAGCCAGGCGGAGAATCGCCGCGATCGCCCAGGGTCGGATCGAACACCTATTTTCTCCGACAAACCTAAAAGGCCTGATCCGCGCCTCCGCGATCTACCAACAATTGCTCCAGCCGGCCTATCACGCTGTGGTGGATCAGGAACGGCCGCAATTCGAAAAAAGCGCCGAGACCATCGCCGCCCTCGTCGCAAAACTCGGGCGCGACAATGTTCTCCTCGTCCAATTGCCGCAAAGGGAAGAATTGGAGGGAGGTCCCGAGGCTTTGGGTAAAAGAGCCGTGGAATTCATTACGCGAAACGGGTTCCAATTCGTCAATGGCTTCGAGGCCTGCGGACTTGATCCTTCAGACTACCATATCGAAGGCCATCCGAACGCGAACGGCTATGGCAAAATCGCCAAATGCGTCGATCGCGCCGTCAAAGAAGCTTTTCATCTTTCGTGAATTTCGCTCGTTGGCCATGATGAAAACGACGGCGTTTAGTGTAGTCGCTTCCTTGCGCCCGCAACGCCGATTTTTGATCTGGAACCAGCCAAGGCTTTGGTTGTTTCCAATAGCCTGCATCGGAGGCGGCGCATCGAACCATGCTGCATCCGGCGGGCGAATTTTTTAGGCAAAATTTTCAGGGAGGATCAATATGATAGGAAAAACGTCCGCGGCTTTATCCCTCGCCGGCGCCTGCGCCTTCGCGGCTCTGTCGGCAAGTGCGCCGGCGCTCGCCAAAACGCCTCAGGATTGGACCTGCAGCGATTTCCTGAAAGTCCCCGCAAACTCCAAGGCGAATGTCGTCTATTGGCTCGACGGCTTCAACCGAAGCGCCAAATCGAACACGGCCGACGTCACCGCCGAAAGCTTCAAGCATCCGATCGGCAAGCTCGTCGTGGAGTGCCGCAAGAACCAGACGCAAAATCTCTGGGACGCGATCGTCAAGCATTTCTACACCGCGGCCGACCAAATCCCGTAAGCTCGGCGCGCCGGGACATCTTCCCGATAGAGCCAAAATACATGATGGAGCATGATCGCCCGCAGCGGTCTTGCTCCATTCTTTTCAAAGCTCGGCCAGAGCGCGCTTTTGTTAATTGGACGAGTCTGTCCGATAAAAACACGCTTCAGATCAATAAGTTGGAGAATGTTCCAATCGAAAAAGCCGATCGACTTTTTCGCAGCGCGTTCTAATGCAAGATCGGCGCGGTGATCGTCCAGAGACTCGTATAATCAGGGTCGCGGACGAGTTCGTTTGTGCCTTTAAGTCGATATTTGCCGGGGCCGGCTTTGACGAAAGCGCGCGTGTCCGGCGGAAGGGTCATCGTCTCGCCGGCGCGCTTGCCGCGCAGCGACAGGACGAAGCCTGATGGAGCGGCTGCCTCGACGATGACGCCATGGACCTGCACCCGCTCACGCACCGTCGCGCCATCCGGCTCAAGATAAATGAATCCGGCGATCACATATTTGCCGACGAGCTTTCGCGCCAGCGCAGGGTCCCAGCCGGGGCCTTCGGAGGGTTCGTCCTCATCGTCATTCATCGATGGGCGGACCTTCGCGAAACGACGCGCGCCGCAGGCGACTATTCGGCGGCCGGGGCTGCGGCCTTTTTCGCTTTGGCCGTCGCCTTGGCCTCTTTCTTCGCCGCTTCGCGGGCGGCCTTGGCGGCAGGCGATTCCGCCTTTTCGGCGATGCGCGCCGCCTTGCCGCGCCGATCGCGCAGATAATAGAGCTTCGCCCGACGGACCTTGCCGCGCCGCACGACCTTGATCGAATCGATATTCGGCGAGAACAGCGGGAAGACGCGCTCCACGCCCTCGCCATAGGAGATCTTGCGCACGGTGAAGCTCTCATTGAGGCCGCCGCCGTTGCGGGCGATGCAGACGCCTTCATAGGCTTGCACGCGGGTGCGCTCGCCTTCCTTCACCTTGACGTTCACGATCACCGTGTCACCCGGCTGGAACGCCGGGATCGTCTTTCCGGCAGAAAGTTTCGCGGCCTGCTCGGCCTCGAGTTCGGCGATGATGTTCATAGATAAAAATCCTGCCGTTTCGCTGGACTGATCCGGCGAGCGTTTCGGTACGCTTGTTTTCAGTTGAGAACCCTGCCTCTACACGACGCGGGACCTCTTGTCGAGAGCCGACGAAGCGCCGACGCACGTTCGAGACCCCGGGCCGCGCGGCCCGGAGCCCCGGCGCCAAACGGCTTGGGTCAGCGAAGCGTTAGGGCGCCCGCTCGAAGGTCGTCACGCCTTCCGAATAGACATCGATGAGGTCGAAGCGGTTGGGACTCTGCGCCTTCAGATCGGTCTTGAAGCCCTTGCCGTTCTCGAGCTTCAACGTCACACGGCCAGTCGCATCCGATTGGAAGGAGCCTGCGACGAGCTGGCTCGGCTCGGCCGACGTGTCGAAGGCCATGTCCAGGCTGCGGTCCTGACGAAAGACGATGCGCCAGGGCTTGTCCGTCGAAATCCATTCGCCGACGATCGGAACGTTCACCTTCGGGGCGGCATGGATCGTTTGCTTGGCGGCGAGGCCGTAGATCGCGATCACGGCGATGACGCCGAGAACGACGAAGATGATTTCGCGGCGCGTCGCGCCGAGGTTTTTTTTCGGTTGATTGGGTTGCGCGTTCATCGCTGCCTCATAGCATCTAATGGGCGATGGAGAACGCTTTCTTTTTCAGCTCAGAAGCTTGAAAGCGCTCCGACTTCCGACAAACTGCAGTGGCGCGCGCGCCGGCTGGCCGAGCCAACTCTCCCCTCCGCGCCGCGGACGCCGGAACGTTCGCCCCGCTCGAATTGCGCGGCAAATTAGCACGGTTCCAAGATCACCGACAAGACGAACGGCGAAACCCGCGCGCGCCGCCGGATAATCCCATTTGGAAAATCTGACGGGCGCGCAAGACGATCCCAATTTGCCCATCCGGACGTTTCGCTCTAAGCTTGTACATTCATTTACGAATCAGGCTTTAAGTTGCATTTTTCGGGCGGACTTGCAGCCTCGTGGATGGAGCGCGGGCCTCTGCCATGTCGATAGCTTCCGTCCTTCCTTTTAAAGACGGCGACGCGCAGGGTCTCGCCGGCGCGACGATCCTTCAAGTCGTTCCGGATTTGCAAGGAGGCCCTTTGGCGCGCGCGACGATCGACGTCGCCGCCGCCTTGAGCCGCGTCGGCGCAAACGCCCTGGTCGCGAGCCGCGGCGGCCGCCTCGTCAGCGAATTGCAGGCTAAAGGGGGCGTCTTCGTCCCTTTTCCAGCGGACGCGAAAAACCCGCTCTCCATGCTTTTGAACATTGGCCGCCTCGCGCGACTCATAAAATCTGAAGGCGCAGATCTCGTCCATGTCCGCTCGCGCGCCGCGGCCTGGGTCGCCTTCGGCGCGACGAGGCTGACGAAAACGCCGCTCGTGACGAGCTTTCCCGGCCGTTACGCCGGAGGCAATGCGCTCGAAGTCCGCTATAATTCCATCCTTGCGCGCGGCGACGTCGTCCTCGCCGATTCCGCCGAGGCGGCCAAGCTGATCGCCGAGCTCTATCCAGCGGCAGCGAATAAGATCGCAGTGGCGCGCCGCGGCGTCGATTGCAAGGTTTTCTCGCCGGCCGCCGTTTCCCCCGCCCGCGTTCAGGCGGTCCGACGGGAGTGGAAAGTGGAAGCCCATGAGCCGGTGGTGCTCATGGCCGCGACGATCTCGGCCGCCTGCGGGCAAAAGGCGTTAATCGAGGCCGCGCGCATTCTGCGCGCGCAGGGATTGGCCGGCCCCAAGTTCATCCTCGCCGGCGGCGAGGCCCGCCGAGGCCTCGGCGTTGAGATCGATCGCGCGATCGCCCAGGCCGAGTTGCAGGACGTCATGCGCCGAACCGGGCGCTGCGCCGATCTGCCGGCGGCCCTTCTCGCCGCTTCCGTGCTGGCGGCGCCGGTGAACCAGCCTGGCGGCGAAGCCGTCGCCATTGAGGCTCAGGCGATGGGCGCTCCCGCGATCGTCGGCAATTTCGGCGCGGTGGCGGAGACCATCCTCGCGCCACCCGAGGTCGAGGAGACGCAACGCACCGGCTGGGTCGTTTCGCCCGGCGATCCGGCGGCGCTCGCCGCCGCGTTGAAAGCCGCGTTGAGCCTCGGGGCGACGGCCAGAGATCGGCTCGCGCTACGCGCTCGTGAAAATGTGGAGCGCCGCTTTTCCCTAGAGCAGGTTTGCGCGGACACGCTCGCGGCCTATCGGAGCCTTCGCCTGAATGGCGAGCTCTGAACCGCGACCCACGCGCTTTTTCGCTTTTTGATCGCTTCATCCAAAAGCATCTTGCCCCGTACGCGCGCCGACAGCTTTGCGCACGGTTCTTGCTCGCCATACCAAGCGAGAAATTTGCGCGTCGCTTTTGCGCCGAATTTAACGCGCCCGGAGTTTTGCTGCTTGTCCAGCCAATGCCTGAAAGTCGATCGCCCTATTCGCATTCCGCGCTCTTGCCTCTGGACCGGACAAGCGTCGCGCGGCGACGCCTGCGACCGATCTGCAATGATGCGCAAGGCGTCTCAGAATAGACGCGCCAATCGGAACGTTTCGAGCCAAGTGTTTATTGACTTCGCAAGACAATGACACGATCTTCCCCATGGGTCCGACCGTCGCGATCGAATTGAGCGATTCGCGACAATGGTGGGTCCGATTCATTATCTAAGGAGAAAAAGCCATTCGCCGTCCGATGAAAGCCCCTCCGGTCCCCCAAAGGGACGGGCCACGCATCAATCGTGAGATCCGCGCTCGCGAAATCCAGTTGATCGACGCCGAAAGCCGCAACCAAGGGGTTGTCGATACTTTAGTCGCGCTGCAAAAGGCCGAGGAGGCCGGGCTTGATCTGGTGGAGATCGTCCCAACCGCCGAGCCGCCGGTTTGCAAGATCCTGGATTATGGGAAGTTTCGCTTCCTCGAGCAGAAGAAATCGGCGGAAGCCCGGAAAAAGCAGAAGATCGTCGAGATCAAGGAGATCAAGCTGCGGCCGGGCATCGACGATCATGATTACGATACGAAGATGAAGGCGGTTCGGCGCTTTTTCGAGGAAGGCGACAAGGTCAAGGTCACCTTGCGGTTTCGCGGGCGCGAAATGGCGCATCAGGACATCGGCTTTCGCCTGCTCGAGCGCGTCAAGTCCGAGACCGGAACCATCGCGAAGGTCGAGGCCGAGCCCTCCATGGAAGGTCGGCAAATGGTGATGGTGCTCGCGCCGAGATAGGCGCGAGCTTCGCTGGCGCTGTCGCGCCGGACAAGATTAGGCGGTCGGGCGGCCGATCGCCGTCGCCTCGGGGACCTCGACCAGGCGGCCGTTCTTCACGTCATAATAGAAGCCGTAAATCGGGATATTGCCCGGCACGAGCGGATGCGCTTGACGTCCTCGACGACGCTCGCCTCTAGATCCTTGAACGTGTGCCATTTGATGAAATGGCCATGGATGCTGCCGGGGCCATGGCCGTGGTCATGCCAACCCTTTTCATCGATCGTCGCGGTCTCGAGGCTCTTTTCGAGCAGATTGGACATGATCTCGTCGTCGAAAAGCTGCATCCCGCAGTCCGAGTGATGAATGACGAACCATTCCTTTGTCCCGAGCAGCTTATAGGAAATCACGAGGGACCGGATGGCGTCGTCGCTCGCCCGACCGCCCGCATTGCGGATCACATGGGCGTCGCCTTCCGCGAGACCGGCATATTTGGCCGGATCGAGACGCGCATCCATGCAAGTCAGGATCGCGAAGCGCCGCGCCGGCGGCAGGGCGAGCTTGCCCTTCTCGCCGAAACTTGCGGCGTAAGACTCGTTGGCCTTCAGAACCTCGGGCAACACGGACATGAACGATGACTCCCTGAATATTGTGACTTTTGCCCAAAGTCATCCAGCGAGCCCTCGTCGCAACAAAAAGCGCGACCAAGTCATAGGATGACGTCAGGCGACTTAACCGATAGCTCGCCTAAACTTGAAAACAAAATTCTTTGTTCCGATCGCCCGAATAGATATTGGTTATGGATGGAGCTCCATCAAATCAGGCACTTTGTCGCCATCGTCGAAACGGGCAGTTTCACGAAAGGCGCGCAACGCGCCTCGGTCTCTCAACCGGCTATCTCCGCGAGCATAGCGAAGCTCGAAGCTGAACTCGACGTCAATCTCTTCGATCGCCGACGTCCGCCGGTGGTCCTGACGCCCGCTGGCGAGCGACTGCTCGAAGCAGGCCTCACCATTCTTCATGAATGCAATTTGGTGAAGGCCGAGATCAAGACGCTCGGCGCGCCGAAACATCTGCGAATTGGAATTCTTCAATCGCTGTCGAGCCGCCATGTTTCCGAAATGCTGAGTTCCTTCCGCAGCGCCAATCCTCAGGTGGCGATCGAGGTGACGGACGGGGTCGCCGACCACCTCGTGCAATGTCTCGCCGAGCAGAAGCTCGATGCGACATTCACCATTCTCGAGGGCGCCGACGCGAGATTCGCGAGCCGCATTCTCTTCAAGGAGCCTTATGTCCTGGCCGTGTCGGAGGACCATCGCTTCGCGCAACGCGAAAGCGTGACGCTAGCGGAGCTTTCCGACGAGCCCTTCATCGTCCGCACCGGGCGCGATCGATTCCAGGACGCGAGCAACGCGCTGGTCTCCCGAGGCGTGAAAATCAAGATCGTCTATAAGACCGACCAGATCGACAGAGCGCTGGCGCTCGTCGCCTCGGGCATCGGCGTGGCCTTTATTCCGGCTCGATTCGAGATGCCCTCCGTGAGGCAGGTGCCGGTCTTGGATTTGGAGGCTTTCCGGACCTTCGGCCTCATGTGGACGCCGGAGCGAGAAGGCGAAAGCGTCACGAAATTCATCGAATTCGCCGCGAGCCACGGCTGGTCTCCCTAGGTCGAGGCGAGAAAAGCGGAAGCCTACCTTTCTCTCCTAAGCTCGGCCCAGCCCCCTCCCGCGCTGCTGCACGATCCGCGCTCGGATCCTTTTGTTGCACCTCTACATCAGTCGGCGAAAACCCGAAGCTCCACACGCTTTAATCGCAGCGAAGGCGTTGGGCGGCGAAATACGTCATGTTATTTCTTTATCTATCGATCGGGACAGGATCCTCCTCTTGACCCAAGTCCCGCGCCTCAGTTCCGCCTTTCGCTCCCGCCGAGCGCCAAGAATTTTCCGAAAGGGACAAGCCAATGTTGCGCAGAATTATCCTTGCGTCGGCCTACGCCGCCGCTCTGCTCGGCCCCGCCGCCGCGGCCGATCTGCCGTCTCGCGCCGCCGACCCCGATCTTCACCTGGACCGGCGTCTATCTCGGCGGTCAGGTCGGCTACGCCTGGACAAACGGCCATAGCGCGATCGACTCGGTCGCCTATGATAATCTCGGCAACGCCTATTATAATTCCTTTTACCCACAGTCCAACGCGGGCGGCGTGATCGGCGGCGCGCATGTCGGGTATAATTTGCAGATCAATCAATGGGTGCTCGGCCTCGAAGGCGACGTCGACGGGTCAAGCCTCAACAAGACAGCGAGCAGCCAGCCGTACAGTTCCTACTATCTGGATTTTGTTCCCACCACGGTCCACTCGAGCCTCAGCGTTCAGGGCTCGATCCGCGGCCGCGTCGGCTACGCCTTCGACCGCCTGCTGCTCTATTGGACTGGCGGCGTCGCCTTCGGAGGCTTCGATCAATCGATCCGAACCGATTATCCGGGCTGCTCTTCTAGAACGTGCCTGTTCGGCGTCAGATTCTCCGGCCAGGATAGCTTTTCCGAGACGCGCGTCGGCTGGACCGCCGGGGGCGGAGTCGAATACGCGATCGATGCGCATTGGTCGATCCGAGCCGAATATCGTTTCACCCAATATAGCGGACTCGGCGGCGCCTTGGTCAACGCCTATCCAGCCGCCTACGCCGGAGAGCAGGTCAACGCGCATTGGAATCGGACTCTGAACGAGAACCGCGCGCAAGTCGGATTTAGCTACAAATTCGATCCGATTCAGCCGGCGCCGGTCGTCGCGAAATACTGAAAAAGGGGAGCGCTCCGGCCGGGCGAACAAGATCGGCCGGACAGCCGCATTTGAAAATAGTCAATATCAAATACCCGACATTACGTCATATACGCACAATACGAGACGTATTGATCCAGGCGCAAGCTTGGTTTAAGCTTCTGCCGTCCAATGTGGCCGCCAATCCTTTGCTTTCGATCCGCTCCGGCGCGATGTCAGGTTTTTAATCCGAGGCCCCACGAAATTCCGTCGAGGCGCCGTTCCAGGACGGCGGCGTCACGCCGCCGTTATTGCGGGACGAGAGCAAGGTTTGACGCCGCAGCGACGTCTCAACCAAAACAACCGAGGTCTTAAATGAAGATACGTGCCTTTGGCGCGGCGCTTATGCTGCTCGCGGCGCTCAGCCTGTCCACGATCGTCCAAGCGGCTACGCTCCCCTCTACGACCTTCCAAATCATCGGAAACGTGACGACCCCGACCACTTTTGACATCAGGAAGCTTCAGACCTTCGCGCCGGTCAACCAGAACGTGACCTATTTCACAGGCGGCGGCGTCGTTAGCCAAACTTTCACGGGATCTCTGCTTTGGGACCTGCTGCAATATGTCGGCATTAAGCTGGATTCGACCATCAAGAACGACATTCTGCACCAGATCGTCATCGTCACCGGCAGCGATGGCTATGTTTCCGTTTTCGGCGGCGGCGAGATCGCGCCGAATTTTGGCGGCGATCAGATCATCGTGGCCTATGGCGTGAACGGGCAAACGCTGGGAAGCGATGGCTTTGCCCGCATCGTCGCGCCAGGAGACAAGCAAGGCGGCCGTTTCGTCTCGAATATCGTCAAGATCGAAGTCAGAAACATTCCGTAGACGGCAAGCGTCGCAACGCGCGATCCTGCTTTCTCAAAGCAGCGACGGCGACGCCCAATCGCCTGCTTAAAGGCCTCGGACGACTCGATCGCCGGGGCTTTCATCATCAATCGCCGCGCGTCCTAGTGAAAGGCGCAGGCTCGGCCAGCTTCAGCGCTTCTGTTCTTCCAAAGATTGCGAGCCGAACAAATGGCCGAACGTCTCGACCACTTTTTCATAGACTGGCCTCTTAAAGGGAATGATAAGCTCCACGAGGCGGCTCGCTTGCTCCCATCGCCAAGCGTCGAATTCCGGCTTCTGCCCTCCGGCAGGCGTTTCGATGTCGATCTCGCTTTCCTCCCCCTCGAAGCGTAGGGCGAACCATTTTTGGCGCTGTCCCTGAAACCGGCCTTTCCAGGACTTCCGCAAATATTCCTGCGGGAGATCGTAAGTGTACCATTCGGGCGACTCGGCGAGCAGCGTCGCGGAAAGAACATTCGTTTCTTCCCGTAGTTCGCGCAAAGCCGCATGATACGGTTCCTCGCCAAAGTCGATCCCACCTTGCGGCATCTGCCATTCATGGCCCTGGCGCAGATGATGCGGCGTCCGCTTGCTGCGCCGCCGGCCGACGAAGACCAAGCCGTCGCGATTGAGCAGCATGATACCGACGCAGGGACGATAATTCTCGAATTGCATCGTCAGATGACCTCGCGCCTCGTCCTCAAAGTGAACCGGCCCTCCATTGACATAGAGATGATTCAGGCGTGGAGCCCGCAATCACCGTGCGACAAATCGCGCCGCGCCGGAACAACCCTTCAGCGCAGCATCTTCGCATATGACGCGCTCGCGTCGATCTCGCCAGTCCACCAACTAAGACGGCGCTGCAACTGCAGGACGAAAAGCGCCTCCAAAATCTACTCTCATGACGATCATTGATCCGAATCGCCGATTCCCGCAAGGCTTTGGATCGATTTCGCGTCTGCTGGCGGAAAGGAGAAATGGCCGCCCACGAAACCCAGCCGCAGACAGCAAAGGCGCGACGAACCGAAGCGGAAAAAATTAAAAGGACGTCGGATCAACGATCCGACGTCCAAAGCAGCAAGCGCGTCCGCAGAGCGCGCGAAAGAGCTCGAGCCTCAGTTCTGAGCCTTCACAGGCTCATTGACAGGGGCAGCGGTGACTTTATTCGACGCCTTGGGGCCGTTGCGCAAAATGTCGAGCGCGGCGGCCAATTGCTTATCGTCTTTGGCGTTCGGCGGCACATAGGCTTGCGATCCGCCCTTCTCATCTTCGCCGTTCTTCAGATGGCCCTTGAGCGACGCTTCGCCCTTTGTGTCATCCTTGCCCTTGAACTCGTCCGGCACGTCCTGCAGGACGATCACGTCCGGATCGATGCCCTTGGCCTGGATCGAACGGCCCGAAGGCGTGTAATAGCGCGCCGTCGTCAACCGCACCGCGCCATTGTTCTGGCCAAGCGGGATGATCGTCTGCACAGACCCCTTGCCGAAGGAACGCGTGCCGAGAACGGTCGCACGCTTATGGTCCTGCAAAGCGCCGGCGACGATCTCCGAGGCCGAGGCCGAACCGCCATTGATCAGGATCACCAGAGGCTTGCCTTTGGAGAGATCGCCCGGACGGGCGTTATAGCGCATCGATTCCTCGGCGTTGCGCCCGCGCGTCGAGACGATCTCGCCGCGGTCGAGGAAGCAATTGGCCACGGCGATCGACTGATCGAGCAAGCCGCCCGGATTGTTGCGCAGATCGAGTATATAGCCCTTGAACTTGTCGGCCGGGATTTCCGACTGGAACTTCAGCATGGCGTTGCGGACGCCTTCGAAGGTCTGCTCATTAAACTGGGTGATGCGGATATAGCCGACGTCGTCGCCTTCCTGATGCTCGCGAACAGATTTGATCTGGATCACGGCGCGCGTGAGCTTGACGTCCTGCGGGTCCTTGTTCGCGCCGCGAAGTATCTTCAAGGTCACGGCGGTGTTCGGCGCGCCGCGCATCTTGTCGACGGCCTGGTTCAGGCTCAGGCCCTGCACGTTTTCCTCGTCGATGGCGGTGATGATGTCGCCAGACTGGATTCCGGCGCGCGAGGCCGGCGTGTCGTCGATCGGCGTCACGACCTTGATCAAGCCGTCTTCCTGCGTCACCTCGATGCCGAGCCCGCCGAACTCGCCGCGGGTCTGCACTTGCATGTCGCGGAAGCTCTTGGCGTCCATATAGCTCGAATGCGGATCGAGCGAGCCCAGCATGCCGTTGATCGCCGCCTCGACAAGCTTCTGCTCATCGGGCTTCTCGACATAATCCGAGCGGATTTTCTCGAACACGTCGCCGAAGAGATTGAGATTGCGATAAGTGTCGGAGGCGGCCGCCTTGGCCGATCCCTCCGGAAAGAGCCAGGCCGTCTTTGTCTCGAACGCAACGAGGGACGCGCCCAATGCCGCGCCGAGAACTACGAGAGAGACTTTCCGCATTATCCGCGAACCTTCTGTAATTCCGGCTTCGCCCACCATGGGCCCGGATCAATCGCCGCCCCGTCTTTACGAAATTCGATATAGAGGATGGGTTGGGCGGCTCCAAGAGCGACGGCCGCCGCTGTTCTGGCCGATCCATCGCCCATGACCGCAACGGGCTCGCCGGCGAGGATGAACTGCCCTACGTTTACGTTGATCCGGTCCATCCCCGCAAGAACTATATAGTAGCCCTGCCCCGCGTTGACGATCAAAAGTTGGCCATAAGTTCGATAGGGCCCGGCGAAAGCAACCCATCCGTCGCAAGGCGAGGCGACAATGGCCTCGGCCCTCGTCGCGACGAGCATCCCCTTCTCGGCCGCGCCGAACCCGTCTGGGGCGCCGAAACCCCGCTGCAGCGTTCCCGAGACCGGCATCGGCAGCAGGCCTTTCGTTTCGACGAAAGATGTCGCCGGCGCAAGCCTCGCGGGGTCCTTGAAGGGCGCCAGCGCCAATTTCCGCCGCGCCTCGGGCGATTTCGCGCTCTCGGCGGCTAGCCGCGCTTCATCAGCGCGCCGGGCCGCCTCCGCGCCCCGCGCCGCGGCCGCGACCTCGCTCTCCATCCGCGCGATGAGATCCTTCAGCGTGGCCGCCTGCTTGGCGAGTTCCATGGCGCGGTCGCGCTCGGCGCCGAGGGCCTTCTCGGCGGCCGTGAGCGCGGACTGACGCGCCCCGATCAGCGCCGCGAGGCGTTGACGATCGGCGCGAAGCTTCTCCGCATCGACGGCGAGCCCATCCTTCTCGATTGCAATGGATTGCCGCAGCTGCAGCAGGTCCGATAGATCGGCGGAAAGCGCCTCGGTTTCGGCGCGCATCTCAGGCAAGACAGCGCCGAGCAGCATAGAGGTCCGCACCGCCTGCAGCATATCGTCCGGAGCCACGAGAAGCGCCGGCGGCGGCTTGCGGCCCATGCGCTGCAAAGCCGCCAGAACCTCGGCGATCACCGATCGGCGGCTCGCGAGAGAGCGTTTGATCGCCTCTTCGCCGCCCACGAGCGCATCGAGCCGCGCCTCGGCCTCGCCGATCTTGGCCTCGGTCCCCGCGACGCTTCGGGTGGTCTCGACCAGCGCCGCCTCGAGCTTTCCACGATCGGTGCGGATCGCCGCGATCTCGGCCTCGATCTCGCGCCGCTGCGCCTCAGAGGCTTCGAGCGAATCCTGCATGCCGCGAAGCTCGACCTTATGGCTGCTGAGCTCAGAGGCTTTGTCGACGGCGTTTTGCGGCGCCGGCGGCGCGGCGAATGAGGCGGCCGCGAGCGGCGCCAGAGCCCAAGGCGCCCAGGAGGCCGCGCGAGCGAGCCGTCGGCTCGGCGCTGTCGTCGCTCGGCTGGAGTCGACCTCAAATCCTGTCGGCACGTGACTCGTTTCGGTTCGCCATCGAATCGACAATGAATCCGGAAAATGGCCGCAACGGGGCGCCGCGGCCGATTCCTCCAATTTGGCGGCGTGCAGCTATGCCCTAATTGATCCTGTTTAATGTGCGGAAGGTTAGGCAGCGCTGCATTCGGGCGCACAGCGCCCGATCAATCGCGATGATAGGGGTGATTGGAAAGGATGGTCGCCGCGCGATAGATCTGCTCGGCGGCGAGAATGCGGGCGATCTGATGCGGAAAGCTCATCCGTCCGAAAGAGAGAACCAGCGCGGCCGAGGCGCGAAAGCTCTCCGCCAGCCCATCCGGCCCGCCGATGACGAACCCCAGGCCGGCGACGCCCTCGTCGCGCCGCCTGCCGAGATCGGCGGCGAAATCGCGGCTCGAGGCGAGCTTGCCGCCCTCGTCGAAGGCGATCACCGCGGCGCAAGGCGCGAGCAAGGCGCGCAAGGCCTTGGCCTCTTCCTCCTTGCGATCGTCGGCGCGGCGGGCGCGACTTTCCTCGATCTCGCGGACTTCGAGCGCGGTGAAGCCGATCGCGCGACCCGCCGCCGCCGCCCGCTCCACATAACGCAGGGCGAGCTCACGCTCAGGGCCCGCCTTGGCCCGGCCGACGCAGGCCAGCATGAGACGCATCGGCCAAACCACTTATCAAATGTGGAAGCTCACCCGGCGCGGCGCTCGCCCGGCCGGTCCATGCCCCACATTTTTTCGAGATTGTAGAATTGCCGGACCTCGGGCTTGAAGATATGGACGATGACGTCGCCGCCATCGACCAAAACCCAGTCGCAATTCTGCAGGCCTTCGACGCGGGGCGCAGTCGCGCTGTTTTCCTTGAACGCCTTGATGACGCGGTCGGCGATCGCCCCGACATGAATGTTGGAGCGGCCGGTCGCGACGATCATCGTGTCGGCCAAGCTTGTCTTGCCGTGCAGGTCGATGGAGACGATGTCTTCGGCTTTGGAATCGTCGAGACAGGTCAAGATGGTCCGCACGAGTGAGTCGGCCTCGAGCTCCGCCTGAGCTTGGACCGCGCGGCGCGGCTTGGGCGCCGCCCCTCTAAGAATCGTGGGTATCAGCGTTTCGATCCTCTATGGGCGCCGATCGCAGGACCGGACGCCCGCTCAACATGACGCAGAATCGCGGAGATTTCAATTGGCGCGAAGGCAGGCGGCTTCTTAGCACAATCTTTAGCGGCATTGGCGGCAGTCCCACACGTCCGGCTCGGCTGCAATGGCGGTTTAGGCAAGCAATGACTTGATCCGCTCAGCGTCCTCCGGCGTCGCCGGATTATAGACCACCATGCTGAGATCCGTCCGGCCGTCGACCGCAAAGGCCGAGTATTCAAAGGCGAGCGGGCCGAGAACCGGGTGGCGTATGTGCTTGACGGCTCCGCCATGGGCGCCGCGGACGTCGTTGTCGCGCCACATCGCCCTGAACTCGGGACTGAGCTGGCGGAGTTCATCAACGAGAGGCTCAATCTCCGCCGAGGCGCCTGCACGAGCCGCCTCCGCCCGGAACGCGCCCACCACATGGCGCGCCACGCTCTCCCAGTCGTGTTGCATAGCTCGGGCGCGCGGGTCGAGGAAGATGATGCGCAGGACATTGCGCTGATGCGGCGGCAACGAGCCATAGTCGCCCAGCATAACGGCAGCCGCCCGATTCCAGGCGACCACGTTCCAGATCGCCGTCCGAATGAGCGCGGGGCTCGGGTCCAACGCGTCGAGGACGCGCTGCAGTCGCGGCGTGACGCCTTCGTTCTCCCGGTAGCGGGCCTCGGGCGGGCGCCCGAGGCCGAGCAGGAAGAGGTGTTCGCGCTCGACCTCTGTCAGCATCAGCGCGCGGGCGATGCGGTCGAGCACGTCGGCCGAGGGCGCGCCGCCGCGGCCTTGTTCGAGCCATGTGTACCAGGTTGGGCTGATGTTGGCGCGCTGCGCCACTTCCTCGCGGCGCAGGCCGAGGGTGCGGCGACGCTCCGACGGAAAGCCGAGAGCGGCCGGATCGAGCTTGGCGCGGCGGTCCCGCAAATAGGTCCCGAACAGGTTCTCGGTAGCCTGATTCTCGCTCATCCTGTTAGCCATTTTACTATGATAAGCTCACTACTTTACCAGAATACGACGCGAGCCGATATTTGCCTCGAACGAACCCTGGAGATCTGCTCATGCGTGTTTTCGTCACCGGCGCAACCGGATTCATAGGCATTCCCACCGTCAAGGAACTGATCGCCGCCGGACATATGGTTCTCGGCATGGCCCGTTCGGAGGAAGGGGAAAAATCCCTGGCGGCTCTCGGCGCGGATGTTCTTCGCGGTTCGCTTGAAGACCTTGACAGCTTGCGTCAGGGGGCAAGCGCTTCTGATGCCGTCATTCATCTGGCCTTCATCCACGACTGGTCGAAATTCGCGGAGAATTGCGAGATCGACCACCGCACCATTGAAGCCTTGGGTTCCGTTCTGGCAGGTTCCGACAGGCCCCTCATTGTTACAGGGGGGTTGGCGGGATTAGCTGGGCCCGGTCAGGTTGCGACCGAAGATGACGTGATATCGCCGGATTTCCCATTCCCCCGTGTTTCGGAACAGACGGCCCTATCGCTGAAGGGCGTCCGCGCCTCGGTCATGCGCCTTCCCCAAGTCCACGACCCGGTCAAGCAGGGTCTCATCATCCCTGCGATCGAGATGTACCGCGAAAAGGGCGTGTGCGCCTATATCGGCGATGGACGCAATCGCTGGCCGGCGGCGCATGTTCTCGACGTCGCGCGTCTCTACAGGCTGGCGATCGAAAAGGCTGAGCCGAACGCAAAATACCACGCCGTCGCGGAAGAGGGCGTCTCGATGCGCGATATTGCGGAAGCCATTGGTCGGCGCCTGAAGCTGCCGGTCAAATCTATCCCTGCGGAAGAGGCCAAGGCCTTTTTTGGCTGGCTCAGCATGTTTACCGCATTCGATATGCCCGCCTCCAGCGCGCAGACGCGGACACAGCTCGGATGGGAACCGACTGGACCTGGGCTGATCGCAGATCTTGAACAACTGCGCGTATCCGATAGTTGACGTTCGCAAGGAGGATCCGAGGCAAGGGCAATCAGACCGAAGGTCGTGGTCCCGGGCGAGCCAAGGCGTAAATGGCCACGATCGCCGCAGCGAAACCTGAAGCCGCGCCGACGCCGAGGGCCCAGCGGGGGCCAAAATCGTCGGCGACCCAACCAACGAGCGGCGCGCCGATTGGCGTGCCCCCGAGCGCAATGCCGACGCGCAGCGCCATCACCCTTCCGCGCATGACGGGCTCGGTCGAGAGCTGCATCAGGCTGTTCGTGGTGTTCGTGAAGGTCAAGGCGGACGCGCCAATGATGGCGAGCGCGCCGGCGAAGAACCAATAGCCGGATGCAAGAGCGGCCAGTGTGCAGCCGAGCCCGAAGACCCCGGCGCCGATCAGCAATAGGCCGAACCGCGGTCTATCGCGGCCGGCGCCCAACAACGCGCCCGCCACCGTGCCGATAGCCATGATCGACGACAAAAGGCCGTATCCTCGTGCGTCGGCGTGGAACACGCTGACCGCCATCGTCGAGACGAAGATCGGAAAGTTCAGGCCGAAGGTCCCGATCAGGAATAGCATGACCAGGATCGCCTTGAGGTCTGGGCGCCCCCACACATAGCGGAACCCTTCGGTGAAGCTTCCCTTGGCGCGGGGCGCCCTTGCGTTCGGATGAAGCTCGGCCACGCGCAGGAACGCGAGGGAGATCAGCACGGCGGCGAAGGAGACGCCATTGATGAGGAAGGCCCAGCCGGTCCCGATCCCGGCGATGACCACCCCAGCGACGGCCGGCCCGATCATCTGCGCGGCGTTGAACGAGGTCGAGTTGAGCGCCACCGCATTGTGCAAGTCCTCGTCCCCAACTAACTCCGCGACGAAAGTTTGGCGCACGGGCGCATCGAAGGCCGCGGCGCTGCCGAACAAGAAAGCGAAGATATACACGTGCCAGAGTTGGACGACGTTGGCGATGGTAAGCGCCCCCAGCGCCAGGGCGAGACCGCCCATCGCCGCCTGTGTTGCGACCAGAAGCTTACGCTGGTTGAAATGGTCGGCGGCGAAGCCCGTCCAAGGCAGGAGAAGAAGCTGCGGCCCGAACTGCAGCGCCATGACCAAGCCGACGGCCGAAGCGTCGTGATGCGTGAGCTGGGTGAACACTAGCCAGTTCTGGGCCGTCCGCTGCATCCAGGTGCCGACGTTGGAGATAAAGGCGCCGGCCGCCCAGATTCGAAAGTTGAAACCTCGGAGGGACCGCAAGACGCCCGAAAATGGGGCCTTCATAGACGCTCCGGCAGGTTGCCGCCGTAGAAGCGGCCAAAGTGTCGGGCGGAAAAAAGCGCGATCAGGAGGGCGCCAGCGCCGCAGGCAAGGACGTCGCCTGTGTTCTTCAATCCAAAATCGCCGACGCGACAGACGAGCAGATAGCCGATGACAATATTGAAAAAGCCCCAAAGAACGTTGACGGTCGACGAGGAGAGCCCCTGTCCCGGCGGCTTGGCGAACGGACTCTGGAACGACCTTCCCATCATGCCGCTGACGAAATGCGGGACCGCGTTCGCAAAGAACGCGCCGCCAAAGAAATAGGACAGGAGAGAAAGCCACGGCATCTTATGCGCTCCTTGTGGGTAGGAGGTCGATGATCTTCTGCGTCACGCCGGTTTCACCGAGTCGCGGAAAGACGTTCCTGATGCTGTAGACGTGAGCCTCGGGACGCATGTCGGTCATGGCGTCGACGGCGAGGGTGACATTGAAACCCGCCTCATAGGCTTGGCGCGCCGTCGACTCGACGCCGGTCCCCGTCGCAACGCCCGCGATCACCACTTGGGTGACGTCCCGCGCTTTCAACAATGCTTCGAGATCCGTGCTGGCGAAGGCGCCCCACGTCCGCTTGGTCACCGCGATGTCCTGGGGTTGTTGATTTAGCTCCGGAATGAGGTCGGTCCACCCATCCGGACGGGGACCCGTTTGACGCGGCTGCTCCGTTCGCCCCGGCGCACCGCCGGCGACGTTAACGAGCACCACCGGCAGGTCGCGCTCGCGGAAAGCGTCGGCCAACGCCCGAGCCCGCTCGATGATGTCGCCAATCAGGGGAATAGCCGAAAGACCGACGACGCCCTTCTGCAGGTCAACGATGATCAGGGCGGTGTTCGAATCAAGCGTGGTCAGCGCCATTGGGATTTTCCATTAAAATTTCGATGCCCTGGTCGGCCGACAAGCCGAATCGTCAGTCATCGACGAGCCGCTTGAGCAGCTCGACGGCCTTTGCGAGTTCAGCTTGTTCCTGCAGGGAAAGGCGGGCCTGGATGGTGCGGGACAGCCAATCCTGCCGCGCCGCTCGCCCGTCCCGAACCCATTTGCGGCAGGCGTCCGTAAGCGAGAGAAGGCTTTGCCGGCCGTCGTTCGGGTCGGGCGCCCCGCTGACCAGTCCAGCGCCTTCCAGCGCAGCGATGACTGCAGCCATGGACTGCGGTCGCATGCCCTCCGCTCGGGCAAGGCCCGATGCTGTCGCCGAGCCTTCCTTTTCCAGGCGCAAGAGCACGGACACCTGGGACGGCGTCAGATCTCCTACGTGCGCCTGCTCGCGCAGCCGGCGCTTCAGCTTGCCGAGCAAGGCGCGGAGGTCCTGCGCCAAGGCTGAGGCGCTTATGATCTGTTGAGTGTTCGGTGCGACGTCCATGTCGGACCGTTTAATATTTAGACAGGTAACCTGTCAAGTTAATCTAATCAGGTTTCCTGAATATTTGGAGTTGGCGGGGACATGACGACCGGCTGATCGCGCAATGTGTCGACGGAACGGGGGGAGCGAGTCGGCAGATGCGTTCAATGGCCCGCTATCTCTAGGCGTGCGATCGAAAGCTGCCGGATTGCATACGGCCAACGGGCTATGCGCCGAATGTCTGCTGTCGCCTTGCCTGCTCCCGGGGAAGCAGAACGTCTAGGAACCGCTCTTCAGAGACATGCAGGTCAGCAAGGGTCAGTATCCGCTTCGTTTCACAAGCGGATCTCACCCTCTCAAATCAGCCCCGCCGCGATATTGATCGTCAGGGCCAGGATCGCGCTGTTGAAGAAAAACGCCAGAATGGAATGCACCAGCGAAACTCTACGCATTTCCTTGGCGGTAATTTCCACGTCGGCGGTCTGCGAGGCGACCCCGATAATGTAGGAAAAATAGAGAAAGTCGAAATAATCCGGCGTGGGCGTCCCAGGAAACTTCAAGCCGCCGGCATATCTGGACGCTTCGGCCGAATCGGGCTTTGGCTCATCAAAATATTCATGCGCATAGTGAAAGGCGTAGGTCAGATGGATAAAGGTCCAGGCGCTGACGATCGTCGTTCCCGCAAGCGCGATATGGAGGCCCTTCAGGAGCCCGGACATCTCCTTGACCGAGGCGAGCTGGGCGACGATGGCGCCGATGGAAGCGAATCCGGCGAGGCTGGTCAGCACCAGAATGAAGAACCGTCCCTCATCGCTCGCCTTCGCGCGGCGGCGCATCGTCGCCTCGTTGGCGTGAGCCATAAGCCAAAAGGACGTGATGAAATAGAGCCAGGAGCCGACATTCCAGGCGATCAAAAGACGCGTGCTGAGGTGAACGGCGTGGGGCAGGACGAACCCGGTGACGGCGGCGGCCGCGACGCCCAGAAAAAGGCGCGGATGGCCTCGCACGATGCGCAAGTGGCGGAGGAAACGCATGCGCAGCTCCTTTGGCGTCACAGAGACACGACCTCAGTTTTTGCGGGCGGCGACGAAACGCGCCGTCTCCTTCAAAATGGATGCGCCGGCCCCCTGCGGAAAACCGTCAAGGGCGGCGATCGCGGCCGCCGCGAGCCTGTCGCGCCTCTCCCGCGCGGCCTCAAGGCCTAAGGCCGCGACCAGGGTCGCCTTATTGCGCTCGGCGTCCTTGCCGGCCCGCTTGCCGAGCGCCGCCTCATCGGCCTCGACGTCGAGAATGTCGTCGGCGACCTGGAAAGCGGCGCCGAGCGCAAGGCCATATTCAGAAAGCGCAGCCTTGGCCTCGGCGCTTGCCCCGGCGATGATCGCGCCGGCCATGACGGCGTAATGCAACAAGGCCCCGGTCTTCATGGCTTGAAGCTCGATCACCGCCTCCGGCCGATGTGGCTCCCGCGCGTGTTCCGCCTCGAGATCGAGCACCTGGCCGCCGATCATGCCACCGAGGCCGGCCGCCCGCGCCAGCGACAGCACAAGATCCGCGCGGATCGTGGGATCGGCATGCGTGGCGGGGTCCGCCGTCACGTCAAAGGCGTAAGTCAAGAGGCCGTCGCCGACAAGAATGGCGGTCGCTTCGTCGAAGGCCTTATGCGTAGTCGGCCGGCCGCGGCGCAGATCGTCATTGTCGAGCGCCGGCAGATCGTCATGCACGAGCGAATAGCAATGGATCATCTCGAGCGCCGCGGCGGCGCGCAACACCCCCTCGCCTTCCACGCCAAAGAGCCGCGCGGTCTCGACCAGCAGGAAGGGCCGGAGCCTCTTGCCTCCGCCGAGGCTCGAATAACGCATGGCCTCGAGGAAGCGCGCCGGCCGCGTGGTCTCGCCCGGAAGCGGCGATGCGCCGAGGAGCCGATCGAGCAGGCTTTCGATCGCGGCGGCGACTGCGTTCAATCGCGCCTCGAATTCGGCCGTCGCTCCGCCATGCGTCATTTTTTGCGATCCTTCCGATTAATCCCGCGACTGGCGTGGCGTCGACGCGGAAGCGCCCAGATCGGCCTGACGCCGCCCGCCAATAAAGTCGCGGCTGGGCTTGCCCGATCGGACGAGATCGGTCAAGGCTCGCCCATGTCCTCGATTAGGCTCGCCTATGTCCTCGAGATCCGGCCGAACCGGCGTCGTCGGAACGCTCGCCAAAATCGTCTTGAGCCTCATAGTGGCGCTCGGCCTCTGCGTCATAGCCCTGATCGCCGCATATCGTTTCGTACCCCCGATCTCCACGCTGATGCTCGGGCGCTGGGCCGAGGGCGAGCCGGCGGAGCGCATCTATGTTCCCCTCGAGCGGATCTCGCCCGCCCTGCGCACCGCCGTCATCGTCTCGGAGGACGCCCAGTTTTGCCGCAACGACGGCGTTGATTGGGGAGCGCTTCGGGAAGTCGTCGATGCGGCCGACGAAGAGGGGCCTTCGCGCGGCGCCTCGACCATCACCATGCAGACCGCCAAGAATCTTTTCCTGTGGCCGTCCCGATCCTTTATCCGCAAGGGAATCGAAATTCCGACGGCGCTGCTTCTGAACATGGCTTGGCCCAAGAGACGCGTGCTCGAAGTCTATTTGAACATCGCCGAATGGGGCGACGGCGTTTTCGGCGCCGAAGCCGCTGCGCGGCGCTATTTCCACAAGAGCGCGGACAGGCTCGACGCCGCCGAAGCGGCCCTGCTCGCAACCGCATTGCCGAACCCGCGCCGACGCGATCCGGCGAAGCCGACGCGCCGGCACGCGGGGCTCGCCGCCCGGATCATGGCGCGGGCGAAAACGGCCGAAACGCTCGTCGAATGCGTGCGATGAAACGCTTTTCGAGATAGCCAGCGCCCGCGTTTCGTTGTAAGAGGCCCGACTGAACTCGATTTTTCGAGAGTGGGCTCGAGCGCCTTTCAACCGCCCGGCGTCGATCAGTCGGAGAGAAAAAGCTCAAGCTTCAAATGCTTGAACCTTTTCCCCATCGATGCGATCGAGACGGCTTCTTCGGGAAAGGTGTTGGGGTCCGCGCAAGCAAAACCCGATCGCCCAGGCGCTTAGGGTATTTGTCTGTTTGTTTTATTGGATGAGACGCGCGCGAGGCCGACGGCCTTTTTCCGAATTCATCCACGAGGGATCAAAGAGAGCAAAATGGCTGTTCCGAAACGCAAAACGTCTCCTATGAAGCGGGGCTTCCGCCGTTCCGCGGATGCGCTCGCGGCGCCGACCTATGTCGAGGACAAGGATTCCGGCGAGCTTCGCCGTCCGCATCACATTGATCTCAAGACCGGCATGTATCGCGGCCGTCAGGTGATCACGCAAAAGACGAAAGAGGCCTGAAGCGCCTTGGTCCTTCGGCCGCGCCGAAGGACGATCTCGCTAAACTTAAAAAAAAGCCGGCCAGAAGCGATCTGGTCGGCTTTTTTCTGTTGGCCGCCTGCCCCTCGTCAAACAATCTGGCCGAAAATCAAGATCAAGCCGACGATCGATATGGTCCAGACCAGAGTGCGCAGATAAGGCACGCCCGCCGTAAAGACCAAGGCATAGGCCAGTCGCGCGAAAAAGAAGATCTCCGCGCCTAGCGCCGTCGTGTCATTGGTGCGGCCAGCGATTTGCGCGACAAGGATCAAAGGCGCGAACAGCGCGAGGTTCTCAAGCGCGTTCAGATGAGCCTTTCGCGCCCTTTCCGCCCATCCGGTCAGCTTCGGCATGAATTCACGGTTGCCGACGAGCTCGTCCAGGCCGACTTCCTTCGTCGCGCCCGCGACGGCTAACAGCATCTGCGCGAATGTGAGCGCCACCGTCCAAGCCAGAAGCTTAAGTTCAATCGTCATCTGCTTCCCCTCCGCAAAAATACGAAAATCCTATCTCGGCGAGGCTGACGATCGCCCGCCGGGCTCGCCGCCTCACGCCGCGGCAAGCAGCCTTTTCGACACCAATTCTCGCAGCCCCTGGAGGTCGCGGGCGAAAATCCGGATGCCCTCGGACAGCTTCTCGGTCGCCATCGCGTCCTCGTTGAGGATAAAGCGGAAGGTCTTTTCGTCGAGCGACAGACGCGCCGGCGGATGCGCGGCTGCAGTCTGCGGATCAAGCCGGCGCGGCAGATCGCCGGTGCTTTTAGCGAGTTCGTCGAGCAATTGCGGCGAGATGGTCAAGCGATCGCAGCCCGCGAGCGCCTCGATTTCGCCAATGTTGCGGAAGGACGCGCCCATGACCACGGTCTGCATGCCATAGGCTTTGTAATAATTGTAGATTTGCCGCACCGAGAGCACGCCCGGATCGGTTTCCGCCGTATAGGTCTTGCCTTCATTCTTGACGTGCCAATCGAGAATTCGTCCGACAAAGGGCGAGACCAGATAGGCCCCGGCGTCCGCGCAGGCCACGGCTTGGACCAGCGAGAAGATCAAGGTCATATTGCAGTCGATTCCCTCGGCCTGCAGGATCTTCGCGGCCTTGGCGCCCTCCCAAGTGGCCGCGATCTTGATGAGGATGCGGTCACGCCAGACGCCGCGCTTTTCATAGGCCGCGATAATGGCGCGGGCCTTAGCGATCGTGCCCTCAACGTCGAAGGAGAGATCGGCGTCGACCTCGGTCGAGACCCGTCCGGGCACGATCCTGGTCAATTCCTCGCCGAAATTGATCACCAGCCGGTCGGCGATCTCGCTCGCCATGCGGTTATGGCTCTGCCCCCAGAGGATCGCCTCTTCCACCAGGCTCGCATAGGCCGGCAATTGGGCGGCCTTGAGGATCAGGCTGGGGTTTGTGGTCGCATCGACCGGCGAGAAAGCGCGAATCGATTCGATGTCGCCGGTATCGGCGACGATCGTCGTCATGGTTTTCAATTGGTCAAGCTTGGAGAGCATGGCGGGATCCGCTTGAAATAAAGACGGGCTCTGGGAGGACGAAGATCTCTCCGCACCCCCACCATAGAAAGCAAACGCCTAGAGCCACGTTCGATTTGGCTTTGCAATTCAACGCATAGGCCGGGACATTGTTTCCGCGATCGAGAGTCGGCGGCCAATCGCCCCGTCAGGAGCGAGGCAATCGGCCTTCTCGGGCAAACCGCGCGCTACCGGATCAAGCGAAGCAGAGCCAGCCCGGCTTTGGTGCGCAGCTCCTTTGCGTCAAGCGTGCCGTCATTGTCGACATCTGCCGATTTGAAGAGCTTTTCGACGATCGCGAGATATTCATCCTTGGACAAGGTTCCATCATTGTCCGGATCGCCCGCCTTGAAGGCGCCTTTGCTCAACCGCCCGCCGACTTCCTTCGGATCGAGCGTATCGTCGCTGTCCTTGTTCAGCTTGTCGAAATAATCGGCCGCTGCAACCTTGACCTCAGCAAGATCGAGCGTGCCGTCATGATCCTTGTCCAACGCGGCGATCGCGCTCGAGGCCAAGGCAGCGCTTGCGCCGGACGAGAAAGCTACTGTCGCGGCCAGGACTCCGCAGAAACCGATTTTGCTGACTAAGAAACGGCGATCGATCACGATATTTTGCTCCCGCATCACGGGCAAAGCCCTGCCGGCTCGCGCATCATGTGCAACGAGCAGACGACATGCTCGCGCATTTAGCCCCAAAAGTCACGTCTTCCACACTGGCCGCTGCGCATTCCGATGCTTCCGAGCAGCGGCCATGTTCTAGGGGTGGAAATTAATCGCGATGGTCACGCCGTTTGGACCCTGCGGCGGCGGAGGCGGAAAAGAGCCGGCGCTTCGAACCATGCCCAGAGCCGCCTGATCGAGCGACGCCGAGCCGGAACTCCTGGAGATCCGCGCCCCGTAAGGTGCGCCCGACGGGCTAACTGAAAACGACAGTCCGACGACCCCGCTTACGCCCATTCCGCCCGGCTTGTGCCGAACCAATATGGCGCGAACTTGGCTGCCCCATTGCGAGCTCGACATGCTCGAGCCGGCGTTGCCTTGCCGCGCCGCGGACGCCGCCTGCGTGGCGCCGGAACGAACCGGCGCAGTCGTGCGGGGCGCGGGCGGCTCATGCGTCTGCTTCACGACAGGCTTTGGCGTGACGGTCTCGACTTTTTTAGGCTTCGGCTTCGGCTTGGGTTTCGGAGCCGCCACCAGAACGGCCTCAGGCTTAGGCGCGGGAGCGAGATCGGGAACCGTGATCGTCTCGGGCGGCTCGACCTCTTCCGGCGTCGCTTCGGTCATTTGCGGACCCGGAGCGACGTCCATGGTGGTCTCAGCCGGCGCGGTCGCCTCCAGCGGAGCGAGCTCGATCATCACGGCCGGAGCCGTCGACGCGGAATCGTCGGCGGCCGGCCGACGCGTCAGCCAAAAGACGAAACTCGCGTGCAGGACGAGGATGAGAAAAGCCGCGCCGATCCACGCCAGCACGGAGCGGTCTTCGCCATGATGAAGAACCGCGGCTGCGTGGCCCCTCAAGGCTTTGCTTCCGGCGTTGGAGCGCTCTGGGTCTGCGGCTGCCCAGATCCCTGACTTGGCGAGCCCGACGGCGCGGTCCCTCCGGCCCCCTCCAGACCGACCAGGCCGATCTTCAAATAGCCGGCGGCGCGCAAGAGATTCATCGTGTCCATGATGTCCCCGTAGGAGACGACCTTGTCGGCGCGAACGAAAACGCGCTGCTCCCGGTCGAACCCGGTCGCGGCGTCGAGCGCGGCGGCGAGACCGTCGCGCGCGACCGGGTCTTCGCCGAGGGCGAGGGCAAGGTCTGATTTCACGGTGAGGAAAAGGGGCTTGTCCGGCCGCGGCGCCGGCTGCGCCGTGGAAGCCGGAAGATCGACATTGACGTCGACGGTCGACAAAGGCGCGGCGACCATGAAAATGATGAGCAGGACGAGGATGACGTCGATAAAGGGCGTGACATTGATCTCGTGAGTCTCCTCGAGATCATCGTCACCTGAGACGAGGCGAACGGCCATGCGCTGTCACTCCGCGGGTTGGCGTATCGGAACCACCGGCGAATCCTCCTTGCGCCGGGGCTGAGACTCACGGTCAATGTCGCGCGACAGATGGCGAAGGACTTCCGCCGACGCGTCGGCGAGCTGGGCCCGATAGCCGGTGATCGCACGGGCGAAGACATTGTAGATCACGACCGCCGGGATCGCGGCGAACAATCCCATCGCCGTGGCCAAGAGCGCCTCGGCGATGCCCGGCGCGACGACGGCGAGATTGGTCGTGTTCGTCTTCGAGATGCCGATGAAGCTGTCCATAATGCCCCAGACCGTGCCGAAGAGGCCGACGAAGGGAGCGGTCGCGCCGATCGTCGCGAGCACGCCTGTCCCGCGCGTGATGCTTCGGCCGGCGCGCGCCTCGATGCGCGAGAGCAGCGCGACCGCGCGCTCCTTGACGCCATCCGGCGGAAGTCCCTTGGAGCGGTCAAGCTCGCCCACGGCGGCGGAAACCAAGCGCGCGACAGGGCCGCGCGTCTCGGCGAATTCCTTTTCGGCTTCCTTGAGGGTCGCCGCATGCGCCAATGTCTCAAGGCCGCTACGCGCCTTTCGCTTCGCGGCCCAGAGCTCGATGGTTTTAGCGAGCCACACCGTCCATGTCGCCAGCGACGCAAGGGCGAGACCGATCATGACGGCTTTCACGGCCGGAACCGCGCCGCGGAACATGCCCCAGGGCGTCAAATCGCGCGGGAGCGAAGACGGCAGCGACGCCTCCGCCTTGAGCGCGGGCTTGACCGCCCCCGACGCCGCCTCGGGCGCAGCCGCTTCGGGCGCAGCCGCTCGAGTCGGAGCCGCTTCTGCATCGGGATGCGGCTCGGAGACGGCCGCAGGCTCGGCGCTAGTCGAGGCCGGAGATTGCGCCTGAGCCGAGGCGCTGAAGACCGTGAGGGTCACACATAAAAGGGCGAGCGCCGCGGCGACGCTCTGCGCCCCCGAAATCCAAGCCGCGCAAGGACTGCTCCGCCGAGTTTCCTTGTCCATGAACACGCTCTCCAACCGACTCATACGGGAATCCTCTCTACGCGCAATTCGAACAATGCTCCCGGCGCAAATGCGGCGGTCCTTCCTCGGCCAAAGCAATGCCGAGGATGAAATCATAAAAACAGACCCGAACCAAGCGCGAGGATATGCGCCCAAGACGCCATCCAGCTCGTTCATCGCCCAAGTCTTCTCCGGCCGCGTTTTCGTTTGGTTCCCTGGCCGGCGCCCGAGCTTTTCGATTGCGACATTCGCCAACTCTTCGCGTCTCCACGACGCTTTTGCGCGGCTTCCATGCGATTGCCGGACGCCGGCGGCTACGAAATTTAGGCTTCGACCCATTGCCTCAGAAGATTGTGATAGATGGACGTTAGCGAAACCAACGTCGGATGGCCGGGACCATCGCGGGTCAGCCGAATGATCGCCGCGTCGAGGTCGAAGAGCAGCGCGCGGCGCGCGCGATCGCGGACGAGGCTCTGCACCCAGAAGAAAGAGGCGAGCCGCGCGCCGCGCGTGACCGGCGCCACATAATGCAGGCTATCGGACGGATAAACCACGAGATCCCCCGCCGGAAGCTTGACGCTATGGCTGCCGTAAGTGTCCTCGACCGTCAGTTCGCCGCCGTCATACTCCTCGGGACCGCTCAAGAAAAGCGTAGCCGACACGTCGGTGCGAATGCGGATCGAGCCGTCCATGGTTTGACGCACCGCGTTGTCGACATGCGCGCCGAACGCCATCCCTTCATCATATCGATTGAACAAAGGCGGAAAAATCGTATGCGGCAGAACCGCGGAGATGAACAACGGGCTGCGTTGCAGCGCCCGGATCACCATGTTCCCGAGGTCGCGATGCTCGGCGCCGCCCTCGGGCAATTGCAAATTGTTTTTGACCTGCGCCGACTGATGGCCCGCCGTGGCGCGCCCGTCGACCCACGCGGCCGCCTGCATGGCGGCCCGGCATAGCGCGAGCTGATCTTGGTCGAGAACTTCTGGAATATGCACCATCATTGGGATTTCAACGTATGAGCGCGTGACCGCACGACATCGGAAACGCAAAAAAAGGAAAATTCTGCTCGCTTCCGGCGCGACGCCGGCGCGGCCGGGAATGGACGTCCGCTCGCGCGGAGCCTGCCCGCCGACCTTCTCGCAGAGCGGCGGCGCAGCCACATCATGACGCCGGTGACGAGAAAAATCGCTGGAGCCAACCCGCAAAGGACCCCTATTGCGCGCCAGATCGGCCCATGATGGCTCGCCTCATGGATCTGGCGCAGCCAGACGGCGACTCCGTCTCCTCGCGTCGGCGGCGGCTCGACCTTCACGGCCGAAGTCGCGTCGTCGACCGTCACGACGCGCAACGCATCCTCCGCGTCGCTCAGTTGAACCCGCCAAAGCCCATCCTGCTCCGTAGGCGAAACCAAAGCCGTCGGGCGCAAGCTGGACCCTGTTTGCAACGCCAAGGCGACGACCCGGTCCGGGTCCAAAATCGGTCGCCGCAGCAACGCAGCCGCCGGGCCTTGGCGCATCGGACGCGGAGATAGTTCAGAGAAAGCCGCGATCAAAGCCCGCCCCTGCTGCGGAAATCCGAGATAAGCGCCGGTCAAGGCCATCAAGCCCAAGGGTAAAGCGATCCAACCGCCCAGCACATAATGGAGATTGACGCTCACTTTTGCGCCGCGCCGCCACCATAGCGCCTGGAGGAATCGCCGGCTTGCCGGCCACCACAGCTTGAGACCCGTCACAGCCAGCGTCAGAAGCCCAACGCCGATGAAGCCTACGATCTGCCGACCCGAAAGATTTGGCAGCATCAGATCCCCATGGAGCGAATGCGCGCGGCCGATGAAAGAGGCGCGCGCGTCGACGACGCCGAGCGCGCGCCCGGTCGGCGGATCGAGATAAGCCATGCGCAAGGACGCCCCCGACGCGGTCCGCTTTTCGCCCTCGCCGCTCCGCAGGAAAACAATGATTGGCGCCCCGCTCGTCGCCGGCCAGCGCAGCGTGGCGGCGCGCCCGCCGGGCGCCGCCAATTCCGCATTGGCGAGATAGACGTCGATCCCCTGCCCGATGGCCGGCCCGCTCACCGCGTAGCGCGCCGGGTCGAGCAGGCGATCAATATCCTCGCCGAACACGAGCAACACGCCTGAAAAACAAATCGGAACGATCAACGCGCCGGCGCCAAGCCCAATCCAGAGATGAATTCGGCGCCAGAGCGACCGGCGGTTGGGGGATGCGAGAGGGTCCATATCTGCCCAATACACGACTGCCAAAAAATCAACGACTACATGCGCCGTCGACGTTCCATATATACGGAGCACAAAAAAAGCAATATAATTTAGTTTAGAACTATTACAATTTTAATAGATACACAGTATATTGTGACTAGTACGAGATATATGCTACAGCATATTACGATATTATACTTTAGAATGCGTCTAAAGTATAAATTATTACGGGGGATTACGTTATGTCGCAGGACTTGACCCGAGACATATTTGGATACCATCGCGATAATTCGAACAATTCGAGTTCGAATTTCATTCGCGCAACGGCGCGGACTCCGCTGACGCGGGCTGCAATCGGCCTCGCTTCCGTCATGCTCGGCGGCGCCGCATTGGCGCAGGAAAGCGGCGAGGTCGCGCTCGAGCAAATCGACGTCGCCGGTTCCGACGGGGGCCAGCAAGGCAGCGATTTCAATCCGCGCAAGCTCGGACTCACGCGATTGCCGACGCCTATTCTCGACACGCCGCAAAGCATCACTGTCGTCCCGCAGAAGCTGATCCAGGACCAGAACGATTCAACGGTCGTCGAAGCGCTTCACAACGTGCCAGGCATCACATTTTTCGGCGGTGAAGGAGGCACCCAGGGCGACAATATCGCCATCCATGGCTATTCGGCCCGCAATGACTTTTATCGCGACGGCGTGCGCGATCCCGGCTGGTACACGCGAGACACGTTCAGCGTGCAGCAGATCGAAGTGCTCAAGGGCCCGTCGTCCTTCCTGTTCGGACGGGGCTCGACCGGCGGCGTCGTCAACATGACCAGCAAATTGCCGGTCTTCGCCGATTTCACCACGTTGGAAATGTCCGGCTACACGGCCCCCGGGGGCCGCGTTGTCGCCGACGTCAATCGAACCTTCGGAGACACCGCGGCCCGCATCATTCTTCTCGGCAACGACACCAATGTCGCCGACCGCGACAACATCGTCACCAAGCGCGTCGGCGTCGCGCCGTCGATCTCGATACACATGACGCCCGATACGCGGGGCACGCTCAGCTATATTTTTCAAAAGGACGACAATATCCCCGACTATGGCATCCCTCTCCTGCCCGGGTCCTATTTCGGCACGTCCTACGGCCAGCCGGCGCCGGTTTCGAAAAATACCTATTACGGACGGCTTACGAGTGGCTTCTCGGACACCGAGCAGGTCAACGCGCATATCGTCACCGCGCGAATCGAGCATGATTTCAACGCGCAATGGCAAGCCACGAATGTGACGCGCTATTCCAATATCGATCGCTTCGTCAGAATTCGCGGCGTTCAGATCGGCAACCAGTCGGTCGGCTCCACGCCGAACATCTATAACGCCCCGGTCGGCGGCGCCTTGCTCAATCCGGTTCCATATCAATATCCAGTCGCCGACTTATGGGTCGCCAATAAGAATGATTTCCAAAATCACACGCAGAATTCTCTTCTGACCAACCAATCTGATCTAGTTGGTCATTTCGACACTGGACTGCTGCAGCATACGCTCCTCGCAGGTCTCGAGCTGTCGCAAGAGACCCGCGACCAATACAGGACGACTTTGGTCCCTGGCGACCGCGTCAACGTAGGCGATCCCGATCCCTATCCCGCCAACCCAGGCTCGCTGCCGGCGTTGAGCACCGACCAATATGATCTCGGGCGCACCATCGGCGTCTACGCAAGCGACCAGGTCAAGATCACCAAATATTTCGAGGTTCTCGGCGGTCTGCGCTATGACCTTTTCAAGATCTGGCAAAACTACGGCAACGTGTACACCGGAACAAAAATTTACGCGTCCCAGATCAATTCCTCGACGCCCTATAACATGAGCTCCAACACCGAATTCCTGAGCTGGCGCTCCGGCGGCGTGTTTCACCCGATCGAAAACGCCAGCATCTATTTCGTGTATGGCACATCGTTCGATCCTTCGAGCGAGTTCCTGACGCTCGCCGGAGGCCAGCAGAATTTCGAGCCGACGACGAACCAGAATTACGAATTCGGCGCCAAGATCGACCTGCTCGACAGCAAGCTGAGCTTGACCGGCGCGCTGTTCGAAGTCATCCAGAACAATGCGATCGAGACAATCAATTCGGCGGCGGGCCTCTATGCGCAGATCGGCAAGACGCGCGTCGAGGGCGGCGAAATCGGCATCGCCGGCAAGGTGACGGACGCTTGGAGCATTTTCGGCGGCTACACCTATATGGACGGCCGCGTGCTCGCGAGCGCCGTGAACAATTCAACCGGCGCCTTCATCAGCCAGCCGGGCAACCAGCTCGCGAACGTCCCCCACAACACTTTCGCGCTGACCAACACCTATGCGATCACGCCGGCCTTGACCGTCGGGGCCAGCGCATATTATGTCGGCGCGCGCTACACCACCGCCGCCGACATAGGCCGCGTTCCTGGTTATTGGCGCTTCGATCTCCTTGGAACCTATAAGATCGACGCCAATTTCTCCCTGCAAGCGAATATCTATAATATCGCCGACACGAAGAATTTCGAGACGATCTCTGGCTACGGCTCCGCGACCCCAGGGCCTGGTCGATCCGCTGTCTTGACCGCGAAAATGAGCTTTTGACCGAGGTTGAGCACAGGAGCGCCGCCCTAAGCGGCGCTCCTTCAGTGAGCCATGAAGACCGGCACGTCCGCATGCGCGAGAATCTCGCTGGTCACATTGCCGAAGATGAATTGGCGCAGCCGGCTTCTGGTATAGCCTCCCTTGACGAGGAGATCCGCCCCAAGCATGGCCGCGGTCTCCAAAAGGGCTGCGCCCGCCGATTTTGCGGCCTCCCCGATCATCACAACCCGCGCCGGAACATCGTGGCGGCGCAAGCTCTTCGCGAGTTGCTCTTCCGTCGGCCCCGGCATGCGCGGTCCGGGAACGTTCAAGACGACAACATCCTTCGCGAGGGCCAGAAGCGGCATAGCAAAAGCGATCGTGCGGGCCGTGTCGGTGCTGCCGTTCCAAACGATGACGATCGTTTCTCCGAGCGTCTCCAGCGACCGCGGCGGAGCGATGAGAACAGGCCTGCCGCTTTCGAACAAGGCCGCCTCGAAAGTGGATTTGCGCGGCTGGCGCGGTCCCGGCCCCGGCCGTCCGACGACGATCAGGTCGAAGATCCTTCCATATTCGCCGACGCCATTGTCGGACAGCAAGCCATCGCCGATCCAGCCGAAGGTCGGAGCTGCGGCGACAGCGCTTTGACGCCCGACATTGTTCGCCTGCATGAAGGACTCGAAGAAATTACGGCCATGATCGAGAAAATCGCGACGGGTCCGCTCGTCGATGACGACGCCGCTCAAGGAAAAATCGGCCGCCGCCAATTCGGCGATGTCCGGGCCGAGCGCGACGCCTTCGACATAGCTCCCGAACTTGCGCGCGAACAGCAATGCGGTTTCGAGGACGGCGCCAATGAAGGCATGCTCCTCGACCGGAACCAGAACGGATTTCATTAAGGGCCTCCGCTGCAGAAGCGCGAACCGCGGATGCGAACAAGCGGCGCGCCAACCGACTTCATGCGCGATCCGATGCGATAGAGGCAAGCCCGGGCCAAGCCCGCAAATCGTAATGCCGATTAAGTCAGGCGCGGACGCATTATGAAGGACCCGCATGAAGGATCCGCGAAGCTGGTCGACGGCGTCGCGCATCGGCAATCCGATCGTCGTCGGCGACGCGAAGCCGCAGCGGAACTGGAAGCCGAGGCGGAACCCACGCTGGATCGCGGCGTTTTACGCCAGATAGAAATCGGAGCATCGATCATGGCGACAACGGCTCAATCCGCGCCGCAAGAAATTCCCGAAGCCCTCCCGATCGGCAAGATCGTGGGGTCCGAGGTCTACCTTCCAGACGCCGAGAAGATCGGCGCAATCGAGGGGCTGCTGGTCGACAAGCGCAGCGGCCAGGTCGCCTTCGCCGTTATGAGCTTTGGTGGTTTCTTTGGAATCGGCGAGGAGCATTTTCCGATCCCTTGGCGGAAGCTTCACTATAAATCAGAGATCGACGCTTATGAAATCGAAATAGATGAAGAAAAGCTCGCCAGCGCGCCACGTTTTTCCCATGAGGCCGCTTATGATTGGTCTCAAGCGGACGGCCGCCAGATCAATGAATATTACGGAGTTCCAGATATTTTCTAATTAATACGTCGGATTTAACACATTCTGAGAGGCCCGCCCGATAGGACGGGCCTTTTTATTTCTAACTTTTAGAGCCGATAAAAGAACAATGCGCTGCAGCCGCCGACAACTTGGTTAACAGATTTAAACGATTTCATCGATGATCGCGTAACACTAGGTTCAGCATAATATAAGTGATAAATGATATTTATCTTTACCTAGCACACTGCACAGCTTACGAAGCGTAAATAAGGCGATTTTATGGCTGAAGTAAGGCAAATTCTGGTACGGAAGGACGGACGATGGGCGAAGTCACCTTCATCAAGGCGGCTCGGAAGAAAAGCATAAAGCGCGCCGTCGAGCTCCGAGTCGAACAGCTTCTCGATGACGCCAGGCTCAAGCTGGTCGAGACCGGAACGCGCAATCGCCTGATCCACACGCCCCGCGGCCTCAAGCGCACCCGTTCCTTGTCGCTCTCCGCGAACTCGGATTTGGTCTTTCAAAGCCTTGTTCGCGAAGGACGGCTGCTCCGGTTTCTTGCCGCAGAAGAGGCTGGTGAAGGGCATAAAGACACGCCCCCATCAAAGTCAACGCGCGTCGTCGCGGCGAGGTCCTTCGAGAGCCGCGGCGGCCTATCGACCGGACTTTCGCCGGAGCTTCTCCTGAAGCGCCTGCATGCGATTCAACGCGACGCTCGGACCGCCGAGGAGGAGCGCGGCGCCAATATTCTCTTTCTCGCGCTCGGATTCCTGCGCTGGTACGAGGACGAAAAGTCCGACGTCCTCCGGCAGGCCCCCCTCCTCCTGCTTCCTGTGGCGCTCGTTCGCGACGACGAGCGCTCGAGTTTCGATTTGAAATTTCGCCAGGAAGATATTGTGACGAACCAGGCCTTACAGGAGCGTCTGCGCGGCGAATTCGGCGTCACGCTTCCCGATGTGCCAGAGACGGACGATTGGCGCCCCAGCGCCTATTTCGCCAAAGTGGCGAGCGCAATAGCTCCGAAACGTCGCTGGTCGATCGATGCAGACGGACTCGAGCTCGGATTTTATTCTTTCTCCAAGCTTTTGATGATGCGGGATCTCGACCCTGCGAACTGGCCCGATGACGCGCTCGCCTCGCATCCGCTTGTGCGCGGCTTGCTGGCGGAGGGCTTCGGCGCTGAACCACCGATCTTTCCGCCGGACGCCAAGCTGGACGAAATCTTCGATCCAGTCGACCTCATCCAAGTCCTAGACGCCGACGCGTCGCAAACGCGCGTGCTCGAGACGGTCCGCGCCGGCCGGAATCTCGTCGTGCAAGGGCCGCCCGGCACAGGCAAATCGCAGACAATCGCCAATATGATCGCTGCCGCCGTCCACGACGGCAAGACCGTGCTCTTTGTCGCAGAGAAAATGGCGGCGCTCGACGTGGTCCACGAGCGCTTGCGACAGGCGGGCCTCGAGGACATCTGCCTCGAGCTGCATAGCCGCGGCGCGAATAAGCGTCTCGTCGCCAGTGCGCTCGATCAGACGCTGCAGGCCCCCGGCGCCGGCGAAACCGACGACCCCTTAGCGGAGCTGACCGCCGCGCGAGACGGCCTGAACCATGTTGCGCGCATGTTGCATGCGCCGGTCGGCGCGGGCGTTTTGACGCCCTACGAAGCTCTTTCAGTTCAGATTGCCGCCGCGGCGCCCGAGTCCGCGCCCGACGCGCGCCTCGTCGCGGCGGCGGGATCTTGGACCCACGAGGATTTAACCCGCAAACTCACGCGCGTCGAGTCGCTCGCCGACTTGACCTCGCGCGCCGGACCGCTGGAGCGCCATGTCTATTTCGGCATGCGTCGCGACGACCTTCAGCCCACCGATTTTCTCCGGCTCACGACGGAGCTGCGGGAACTCGCTGAACAAGCTTCGGCGCTTGTTGCTCACGCCGCCGAAATCGGCGCTCACTTCGGCCTTCGGCAAGCGCCGACCCTGGCGGGAATCAAGGCTTTGATCAATGTCTTCCGGTTGATCGCCGGCCTTCCGCGAGGCAGCGACGCGATCGCCGCCGCAATCGCCGCAGCTCCGTCGCTGCGTCGAGTTGCGGAGCTGGCGGCGCTCGGGGCAAAATGGCGCGACCAGCGCGCGCCTTATCGTCATGCCTTCCATCCCGCGGCCTGGAAAGCGCCCGCAGCGGCGCTCCGGGCTCCCTTGGCGAAGAGAGCGACGTCCCTTTCCGCCCGCTTCGGCCGGGCCTATCGCGAGGCTGCGCACGCGCTCGAAAGCCTCGCTTGCGGCCCCCTGCCGAAACGACCGGCCGATCGGCTCGCTCTGCTCGACGCCCTTCTCGCCGGTCAAGATTTGCGCGCCAAATTCGCAGCCGAAGCGAATTTTCTCGCCGACGCGCTCGGCGACGCCTGGCGTGGCGAGGACACGGATTTCGCATTGGTTCAGTCGATCGCGCAAACAACCGAAAAGCTCGCGGCCTATGATCCCCATCTGAACCTCGCGCGCATCATCGACATGGGCCGCAACGGCGTCGCTCTCGCCCATGCGGAAAGTCTCGAAAAGGGCCTCGGCGCGACGCTCGCCGCGTTCAGCCGGGTGATGGAGCGGCTCGACCTCGACGTGGGATCCGCCTTTCGGGTGAATTCAGCGGGCGCGATCAATCTGGACGCGCTCGCCGAGCGCGCCGCAAAATGGACGACGAACCACGCGCGCTTCGACGAATGGATGCGGCTCGCCAAGGCCGATCGGGACGTTCGGGCGGAGGGTCTCGATCTCATCGCCGACGGGCTTACTTCCGGAAGGCTGGAGCCCGACCTTGCGCGGACGGAGCTTGAAAAAGCCTATGCCGAGGCCTGCTGGAAAAAGGCGATCGCGGCGGCGCCCGATCTCGCGGCCTTCGACGGGGCGCGGCATTCGGATCTGGCGAAGCGCTTCGCCACTCTCGAAACGAGGCGACGGCGCGCCGTCGCGCAGATCATCCGCGCTCGGCACCAGTCGGGCCTGCCTCGGGGCGCGCTCGGCGCCATGGGCGTCGTCCGCGGCGAGATCGGGCGTAAGCGCAATCATTTGCCTTTGCGCAAGCTGATGCAAACAGCGGGCGAGGCGATTCAGAAAATCAAGCCCATATTTCTCATGAGCCCCATTTCCGTGGCCCAGTTCCTCCCTCCGGGAGCATTGCAGTTCGATCTGCTCGTGATCGACGAAGCGAGCCAAGTGCGTCCCGAGGAGGCCTTGGGGCTCGTCGCCCGGTGCCGGCAAATGGTGGTCGTCGGCGACAAGAAGCAGCTCCCGCCCACGGCCTTCTTCGATCGCGTGACGAGCGACGATCTCGACTCGGCGGAAGAAGATAGATCGCGCGGCGCTGAGGGCGCCGCTCCGATCGCCGATCTCGAAAGCATCCTCGCCCTCTGCGAAGCGCGCGGCGTCGAGACCCAGATGCTCCGTTGGCATTATCGATCCCGCCATCCATCTCTGATCGAGGTCTCTAACGCGGAATTCTACAAGCAGCTCATCATGCCGCCCGCGCCGACGACCGAGCGCAAGGATATGGGACTCGTCTGTCGCCGCATTCACGGGGCCTATGACCGCGGCGGGGCGCGCACGAATCCGGCCGAGGCCAAGGCCATCGCGGAGGCCGTCGCGGCGCACGCGCGAGGCGCGCGCCGGCTATCGCTGGGGATCGTTACTTTTTCCACGGCGCAGCGAGATCTCGTGTGCGACCAGCTTGAGACCAAGCGGCGCGACGACCCGATCCTCGACGCCTTTCTGCGCGAAGGCGCCGAAGAGAACGTCTTTGTGAAGAATCTCGAAAACGTGCAGGGGGACGAGCGCGACGTCATCATGATCTCCGTCGGCTACGGGCCTCGCGAAGCCGGCAAGCCGCTCGAGAGCATGGCGTTCGGCCCCGTCTCGACGGAAGGCGGCGAACGTCGCCTGAACGTCCTCTTCACCCGCGCGCGCTTGCGCTGCGAGATTTTCGTTTCCTTCGGCTCCGGCGAGATCAATCTCGAACGCGCGACCGGAGAGGGCCCTCGGGTTCTCAAGCGCTTCCTGCAATATGCCGAAACCGGCGTGCTCGACGAGAGGCTGCCCACGGGCGCAGGTTTTGACTCTCCCTTCGAGGCGGCCGTGGCGGCGGCCATCGAGGAATTGGGGTATAAGGTCGATGCGCAAGTCGGATCGGCCGGCTTTCGGATCGACCTTGCGGTGCGCGACCCCGCCAAGGCCGGCCGCTATATGTTCGCCGTCGAATGCGACGGCGCGACCTATCATTCGGCCGCCTGGGCGCGAGAACGCGACCGCTTGCGGCAGGAGGTGCTCGAAGGGCTCGGCTGGCGCTTCCATCGCATTTGGAGCACCGACTGGTTTTACCGGCGCGAGGACCAACTCGAAAAATTGAGAACGGCACTGGCCGCGGCGCAAAGCGCCACGACGACCGAAACGGCGCCGCCGGCGACGCCGAGCCTTGCCCAACGCAGACGGCCTTCTGCGGCTCGCCGGCCGGCGAGCGCGCCAAAGACGAAAACACGGCGCGCGGCGAAGCCGGATGCGCAGATGCTGCAGCCTCCGCCGCCTTCGGCCATAGCCTGACGCCTGCGCCATTCGCGACGGCCCGCGTCATTTTTCACCCTAAGGACTCGCGGGGCGTCCAAACATTCGCGGCCGCGCGGCGATCAAATACGGATTTCGTCCTGTCCCCAAGAGTAAACGCCGTCCGCGGTCGCAGCGAAATCGCCTAAATAGATATACTCTTCGAGCGCCATCACGACATGGTCGCATTCCTGGCCGGTTGGACTCGTCCAGATCGCGAGCGCTGGGCGGCGCTCGCTCGCGACGGCGTTGATCGCCGCGAGCACGGCGGGATGCGTCTCGAGAGACCCCGCTTCCGTCAACGCGATGCAAAAATCGAGAATGTCGTTTGGTTCGCGATAATTCCGCTTCTTGCTCATGGATTCTTTTCTTAGCGCCGGCTGCCATGCGCCCGGCCATCGGTTGCTCGATCCCTTCAGAGAGGCCGGGCCGCCGCCTTGTCTCGTTTGGGGACGTTTTGGCTATCTTACGACAAAGCGGACACAGATATCGAACCGGCAGCCGAGCGCGTCTTTGCGGACCTCGGCCTATCGCAAGGGAATCTGCGACATGACGTGGATCGTCGCGAAGCAATGATGGGAGACGTCGATCGCGAGCTTGATCGTTTCTTCGTTTTGGGTCTTGCCAGCGATGAAATCGAGATGATCGACGGCTTTTTCCTCGATGATCCCGGCGCTCAGGATTTGGCGGAAAACCTTGGAATCCGGGTGATCCTCGCCAAGCGCTGCGATCAACGCCTCGGCTCGTTCGCGAAACCATTCTGGAATGCCGAGTTCGGGCCAGTCGGGCCCTTTCATGCATGATTTGAGCAGGGTCGCCATGGCTCTCTCCTCTTCGCCATAACCTTCCCGTCCAACATCGGGCCATCGAGCGCTTTCGCTTCGGAAATCGCCCAGATTCCAAAAGTTTGAGTATAATCCCCTCAGGTCGGTTCCCGTCTGATCGGGATATGCTCAATTCGGAAAGAAGAGCCACAAGCTTCGTCGCCGAAATTCGGCCCTCGCCCGGTCGAACCGGCTTACCTCATTGCAAGCATGATCCTTGCCAAGCTTATCGCCTTATTCACGAGGCGAAATACTTGCCCTGTTGGCAGAAGATTCGCTTGATCGATTGAGGTTTGCGGTCCTGCGATGACCATGACCCTTTGATGACTGCGGGCGCTGGCCAATGTCCCGAGATCCTATGGGATTTGGATCGGCGCATCGTGCAATAGCGGGCCGAGGCGCAACCGCGCCGATCGCCGCGACTCGACTCCATCGATATGCAAGTCTGGAGAAATAGCCATGCCGGTTCCCGTCGAGAAAATAACGCCAGGCCAATGCTTCCGCGCGAGCGACAATGCGCTCCGCAAGGTGCTGCTGATGCAGGACAAGCGCGTGACATATATTTTGCGCGATACGTTATCCTGGACAGTCTATCGCTATCAGGCGAACGTCGAAAGCTTCGCCCAGGAGTGCGAGGCGGAGATCGATTGCACGACATTGGAAGATCGCGCCTGAGCTGATGATTCAGCTGAAGGAACGCAGAGCGCGCCGACAATCGGCCGGCGCCGCAGGCATCGCTATTCGTCGAAATCCTTCGGATCAAACGCGCGATAGGCCGAGCAGAATTCGCAGGTGACGCCGATCAAACCATTGTCGCCGACCATATCGGCGCGTTCCGCGCGCGTGAAGCGACGCAGCATCGCCTCGATCCGCTCCTGCGAGCAGCGGCAGGCGTCGCGCACCGGGCGCGGCTCGAAAACCCTGACCCCCGGCTGGTGAAACAGCCGATAAAGCAACCGCTCACTCGATAAAGTGGGATCGACCAGCTCATGGTCCTCGATCGTCGCGGCCAGCGCCTTCGCCTCGGCCCAGGCGTCATCCTCGTCGGGCGGCGCGAAATCGACTCCATTCGGCGCGTCGCCCGGATCGAGATCGATGTGCCGCAGCCGCTCCGGCGCGCTCGGCAGGAATTGCACCATCAAGCCGCCGGCGCGCCAACTGGCCCCTGCGCCGGTCACGCTTTGCGCGACGGCGAGGCGCACCTTGGTCGGGATCTGCTCGGATTGGCGGAAATATTGATGCGCGGCCTCTTCAAGGCCCTGGCCCTCAAGGGCCACGATGCCTTGATAGCGGGACGAATCATTGCCCTGGTCGATCGTGAAAGCGAGATGCCCTTTGCCGAGCAGCTCGCCGCTCGGGGCCGCGTCTTCAACCTTGCCGGCGTCGAAGCGGGCGAACGCCCGCAGCCGGTCCGGAGCGTCGAAATCGACGACGACCATGTCGATCGCGCCGTCGCTCCTCGTCTGAAGCTGAAACCGGCCTTCGATCTTCAAGGACGAGCCGAGAAGAACAGTCAACGCCATGGCCTCGCCGACGAGCCGCGCAACCGGCGGCGGATAATTATGCTGGACGAGAATATGATCGACGCTGGCGCCGAGCCGAACCACGCGGCCGCGAAGATCAAGCGGCTCGACGGCGAAAGGCAGCACCATGTCGTCGAGGCCCTGGTCCGATACGAGGCGCGAGGCCGGCCCCGCCGGCGGCGTCCCGTCGCTCATGCCTCTGCGGCTCCAAGGCACCATGCGAGAATGCCCTTTTGCGCATGCAACCGGTTTTCGGCTTCGTCGAAGACGACCGATTGCGGGCCGTCGATCACTTCGTCGGTGACCTCCTCCCCGCGATGGGCCGGGAGGCAATGCATGAAAATCGCGTCCTTCGCGGCGGCGGCCATCAGCTTCGCATTCACCTGATATGGCGCGAGCAGATTATGGCGAAAGGCTTCGTCCTCGTCGCCCATCGAGACCCAGCAGTCCGAGACTACCGCGTCGGCCCCGCGCACGGCCTCGAAAGGGTCGCGCGTGAGGGTCAAGGCGGTCTGCGTGCGGCGCGCCCAATCGACGATCTCCGGCGGAAGCTCGAGCTCGCGAGGGGCCGCCACATTGAGCGCGAAATCGAATCTTTGCGCCGCATGAACCCAGCTTGCGAGCACATTGTTGCAATCGCCCGTCCAGGCGACCGTGCGGCCCTTGATCGGCCCCCTATGCTCCTCGAAAGTCAGAACGTCGGCCATGACCTGGCAAGGATGCGAGCGCTTGGTCAGGCCGTTGATCACCGGCACGTCGGCGTGGCGCGCGAGCTCGATCATCTCCTTGTGGTCGAGAATGCGAATGACGATGGCGTCGACGAAGCGCGAGAGGACGCGGGCGGTGTCGGCGATCGTCTCGCCTCTTCCAAGCTGCATTTCCTGACCGGTCAGCATGATCGTCTCACCGCCGAGCTCGCGCATGGCGAGATCGAAAGAGACCCGCGTGCGCGTCGACGGCTTGTCGAAGATCATGGCGAGGACCTTGCCGGCGAGCGGCTTTTCGGCCGCGGGCTGACCCTTGCGCCGGCCGGCCTTGATCGCGGCCGCCTGATCGAGGATGCGGCGAAGATCGCCAGCGGGAATTTCCGAGAGATCGAGGAAATGCCGCGCCCCCGGAGGTCCGGCTTGCACAAGAGCCGCGCTCATGCCGGCGCGCCGCTCAAACGCCCGTGCTCTTTCTCCCGCTCGACACGCGCGCAGGCAGCCTCGAGCCGAGCGATCGCCTCGGAGATCTCCGCCTCCCCCACGATCAAGGGCGGAAGAAGGCGCGCGACATTGTCGCCGGCAGGAATGACGAGGAGCTTTTCCGCCCGCGCGGCCGCGGCGAACTCATTGACCGGAACTTTCAGGGCGATGCCGCGCATAAGGCCCTCACCACGGATCTCCGCGATCACCGCAGGGTAGCGATCCTTCAGTTCCGCCAGACTCTGCTTGAGCTTTAACCCCATCAACGCGACATGGTCCATAAATCCGGGCGCGAGCACCACGTCGAGCACGGCGCCGCCAATGCTCGTCGCCAGCGGATTGCCGCCGTATGTCGTGCCATGCGAGCCAACGGTCATGCCTTTTCCGGCCTCGCGCGTGGCCAGGAAGGCGCCGAGCGGAAATCCACCCCCTATGCCCTTGGCGATGGCCATGACGTCGGGCGCGACGCCATAGAGTTCATAAGCAAAGAGCTTGCCCGTGCGCCCGACGCCGCTCTGGACCTCGTCGAAGACCAACAGAAGGTCGTGGCGGTCGCAAAGCTGGCGCAGGCCGCGCAAAAATTCTGGCGAGGCGACGCGGATTCCGCCCTCGCCCTGGATCGGCTCCACGAGGATCATGCCTGTCTGCGGCCCGATCGCGGCCTCGACAGCCGCGAGATCGCCGAAGGGGACCGGATCGAAACCCTCGACCTTGGGTCCGAACCCGTCGATATATTTCGGGTTGCCGCCGGCGGCGATCGTCGCCAGCGTGCGTCCGTGGAAGGCTCCCTCGAAGGTGACGGCGTGAAATTTCTCAGGCCGCCCGCAGACCGATTGATATTTGCGCGCCGTCTTGATCGCGCCCTCGACGGCCTCGGCGCCCGAATTGGTGAAAAAAACGTAGTCGGCGAAGCTCGCCTCGACGAGACGGGCGGCGAGTCGCTCGGCCTGCGGGATCTGGAACAGATTCGACGTGTGCCAGAGCTTGCCGCCCTGCTCGTTCAACGCGGCGACCAGATGCGGATGATTGTAGCCGAGCGAGGCCACAGCGATGCCGCCGCCGAAATCGAGAAATCGTTCGCCCGTCGTCGAGGTCAACCAGGCTCCATCGCCCCGCTCGAAAGCAAGATCCGCGCGGGCATAAGTCGGAAGCAACGACGAAGTCACCATTTCACTCCAGTTTGGCCGTGGAGGCGGGTCGGCGAGGCATAGAAAATCAAATTGCCGCCCAAGGGGCGGCAATTTCGGAAGCGACAAGTCTAGGCATTCGCGCCGTCGAGGTCAAATGGCAAGCCGAAACCAGATCTCGGCTCGCCGCGGCGCAATGGATGGGCGCAGCGACAACGATTCTAATCTACACAACCGAAGATCGATCATCTACGCGCCCGGCGCTTGACAAAAGATGTCGGGAAGGGCCGTGATCCCGCCTAGACCTCAAAGCGTCGAAGGGCGAACCGAGCCGCGCCTCGCGACGTCAAGGCGCGACATGGGATGAACCGGCCAGCAAAGGCGCATTCGCCCAGATAGACGATCGAACCCACGGGAGCCTCTACGATGGACAAGCTGGACCGCCCACGCGAAATTATCGAATTCTGCCTGAAGCCGCTCAACCTCTCCAAAACCACCGAAGAATACAAGGAAGCCTATCGCCGCCTGGAGCATGTGATCAAGACCTATCAGGTCATGGCCATCCGGCAAAAAGCGCCCGTCGCGATCGATTTTTCCAATATGCGGACGATCACGATCAACGAGGCCGCGCATGGCGACGACAGCTAAGGCGGGCTACGCCCCTCAATCCCTTTTCTTCGCGGCCCGGTAGACCTCCTTGCAGCGCAGCCCTTCGTGCGAGTGGCGCAGCGGCAGGGCGCCGACCGGCGGCGCCCTCAGCGCCTCCGGAACGCAATCCCCGACATTGCCCTTGGCAGGCGTGACGCCGCCGTCGACGAGCCAGAGCGCGCCGGTGACATAGCTCGCCTCGTCCGAGGCGAGGAAGGCGAAGACATTGGCGATTTCTTCCGGCGAGCCCCGCCGGCCGAGCGGAACGCCTGCGTCGATCCCCTCTTGCGCCTCCAGCGGAATGGGTCCCTCGGGACCGCGGGTCCAGGCCGTGTCGATCGCGCCGGGACAAACGCAATTGGCCCTCACGCCATAACGCGCCTGCTCCAGAGCGACGCCCTTCGCGAAAGCATGGAGAAAGCCTTTCGAGCCGCCATAAGGCGCAAAGGACGCCGATCCATTGATTCCAGCCTCAGAGCCGGTGAAGAGGACGTTGCCGCGGCTCTTTTGCAAATGCGGCACGGCGAATTTGGTCATCAGGAAGGCTGTGCGGAGATTGGCTCGGATCGTTCGTTCAAAATCCTCGAGCCGATAATCCTCGGCGTCGGCGAAGGCGATGAAGATGCCTGCATTATTCACCAGCACGTCGAGCCGGCCGAAGGCGCCAACGGCGCGCTCGACGCAGGCGCGCGCCTCGGCCTCCTCCGCCAAATCGCCGAGATGGGCTTCGGCACGTCCGCCGAGCGCGACGATCGCCTCGGCGACTTGAGCGACCGGATCGCCCGGAAGCCCCGCCAGAACGAGCGCGGCGCCCTCTTGCGCGAATTTCAGGGCGATGGCCTCGCCTATTCCCGTCCCGGCCCCGGTGACGATCGCGACCTTGTCCTTCAGGCGCATTAGAGCCAGCTCCCTCGACGCAATCCGAAATCGAATTGCGCTCCGGGCGGATCCATGCCCGCCCAAAGGCCAGGGCTCATTGATCTGGCGCAATGTCTGCCGGCTCGGAGCCTGCTCTGCTCGAATGTGGGCAGTTCCCTCGCCAAAGGGCGGGACCGCCCGCCGAACATGAAAGCGAGGTCCTATGCGTCTTGTCCTCTCCGCCGCGCTCGTCCTCAGCTCATCCATCGCGGCCGTCGCGCCTTCCTCCGCCCAGGAGACGCCGGGCGACGCCGCCGCCGGCCGCCGAATCGCCGAGGCCTGGTGCGCCGCGTGCCATAGGATCGACGCCAAGGACGATCGGCCTCTGACCGAGGCTCCGAGCTTCGCGGAGGTCGCGCAACTGCCTTCGACGACCGGCTTGGCGCTGAACGTGTTCCTTCATTCGAGCCATGAGAACATGCCGAACTTTCAGCTCACGCAACGCGAGTCCGAAGACGTCATCGCCTATATTTTGAGCCTCAAAGCGCGATAGAGCACGCTCCCGCGGCTCAGAAGCGCGTGAACAGCGCGCTGATCTCATCGCGGCCGGCGCGATTGGACAACGCCAACTGGAGCGCGATCCGCGCCTTGCGGGCGTCGAGCCCATTGGCCGGGATCAACCCCCGGCGGATGAGATCAATCTCGCCGCCCGGATAGGCATAGGAGGCGCGGAGCGTCTCCCCGGCGCCCGTGCGGCTCGCAAAGACGACCGGCATGCGCGCAGAGAGCTTTTCGAGCGCAGGCGCGGCTTCGGCTGCGACATGGCCCGCGCCCGGTAGACTCAAGACGAGGCCGTCAATCGCGCCGGGCGCCAGCATTTCAATCGTCTGCGGCTCGAGCCCTGGCCCGGCTTCGAGGATCGGAACGACCGGAGCGCCTTCGCCATAGGCGAGGGGCGGCGGACGGCGCGCCGGCGCGAGCGCGAAGCGAACCCGGTCCTCGGCCACATAGCCGAGGGGGCCGAAGGGAAGCGAGGAAAAGGCGTGCGGCCTGAAACTATGCGCCTTGCGGATCAAAGGCGCGGCGTGAATTTCATCGTCGATCACGATGAGCACGCCCTTGCCGCGCGATTCCGGCGAGACCGCGACCCGACAAGCGGCTAAGAGATTGGCGGACCCATCGGCGCCCGGTTGGTCGGCCCGCCGCATGGCGGCGGTCAGGACGATCGGCGTCTCGACCTGGGCGAGCAGGGACAGCGCGAAGCCGGTTTCTTCGAGCGTGTCCGTGCCATGGGTGATCACGACGCCGTCGACCGTCGCTGCGGCCTCCATCGCCGCGCGCGCAATCGCGGCTATGTCAGCGAGCAAGAGGCTGGCGCTCGGCTTCGCCAGCAGATCGCGCGCGTCGATCTCAGCGATGTCCGCGATCTGAGGGACGGCGGCGACAAGGCTCGCGGCGCCGAGCTTCAGCCCCGCGGCCTCGCCGACGGCCTCCGCGGCCATGGCGATCGTCCCGCCGGCCGAAAGAATGATCAGACGCGCGCGTTTCGCAAGCGCGCCCGCGTGGGCGTGAGGCAAGGCGAACTCCTCGAATTCGAGCGCGAGGGGAAACATGCGCCCGGGTCGGCGGTCAAGAGCCAGAAATTCCGGCGACCGCCTTCGTGATCCCCCGCCCAATATGACGCGCCGACTCAAGACAAGTCAGTTGGTTGACGCAACAGCCATTCGTCTCGACAATTCGGAGCATATTTCGAGCTTGCGGCAGGGGCCGCGCGAAGGGGGGATCATGTTCGGCAATTTCGCCCATTTGAGAGTTCTTGCGCGCGCGGCGATGATGGCCTCGACGCTTTGTCCCTTGGGCGCGGCCGCCGCGGAATTCATCGACCCTCCGGTGACGCCGCCCCCTCGCGGCGGAGGCGACCTCATCGTCACGGCGCGGCGCGGCGACGCCGATCTGCCGGGTTTCGGCTTCGTCAAAGACGCCGCAATCTACGACATCGGATCGAGACGCGCGCCGCACATACACGCGCGCCTGTTGCCGCCGATCATCGCCGTCGAGCGCGATTCGACTCTCAGAATTCTTTTGCGCAACGAACTGACTGCGGCGAGCGCGACGGCGCCGAGAATTCGCTTCGGCGCCGAGACCAATCTCCATACCCACGGACTGACCGTCGCTCCAACTGGAGTCGGTTTCGCAGGCGGGACGCCGATCTATGGCGATTGCGTATTTGTGCTTGCAACAAGCGCCGATCAAGACGGGCCGAGCGGACACGCTCACGGAAATACAACGCGCCAAGATCCCTGCGCGCCCGGCGCTCCCTCCATCGCCAGCGAGAAAGGCTCGGTCCGCTATTCCTATCCAATCGCGCCCGACCATCCGAGCGGCCTTTATTGGTTTCATCCGCATCCGCATGGACAATCCGAGCCGCAACTCGCCAATGGCGCATCAGGCATGCTGACGATCGGCCGCCTGTGGGATTACGCCTATATCAATTGCCGCATCACGGCCGCGCCCGACGAGACATTTCCAAGGCCCTGCGCGACGCAGGAAGAACAAAGGGTTGAAAAAGAACTCGAGGCGGAAGCCGACAAGGGCGCAGTGCGCATGCGCTATCTCGGCTTGAAAGACATTCAGGCGGCTCGAGCGCCCGGCGACAAGTTCTTTCATTTGATAGAATTTCCTGCGCGGCCCGAGATCGTGCGCCCTTATCGGCCTCTCGATCCAAAGACTGACGCGCAAACAATCAAGGCGCTCCAAGCCTTCGGCGACGCGGCCGACGCGCGCAAGAATCTCTGTGGCGATCTCACGATCGATGAGGCGACAGGCGAAGTCTCGGCGAAACAATCGCAGACCACGCTCGGACAATGCGGGTTGAACATCGCCGATCCCAAAGCTAAGTTGAAAAACCCCGACGCACGCTGGCTCTTCACCGTGTCCGGCCAAGTCTATCCGCATATCAGCTTCGCGGCGGGGAAATCCGAGATCTGGCGCATCGCCAATTTGAGCGCCGACGTGACTTACCGGCTTCGGCTCGAGACCGAAGGATCTAGCCGCGGCAGCATCAAAATGACCGTGCTCGCCCGCGACGGCGTCGCGCTGCCGTCGGAGGCGACTGGAACCACGGAACCAGGCGCCGACGGAGCGCCTGCCCCGAAGCCTGGGCCAGGCGACGAAGACATCGTGCTGATGCCGAGCGCGCGCATCGAGATTCTCGTGCGGCGCTGCGATCCAACCGAAAAATCCGCCGGCTCGCTCCATTGCCTCGCGCCTGAAACGCCCATTGTCGGGCGCCTACGCACGATCGGCATGGCCACTGGCGCGGACGCATCCGCCGGCGATCAATGGCCGGCGATTGACCTAGCGTCGATCACCTTTGAGGGCGCCTCTGGCTCGGCGCGAAAGGGGGGCATGCGGATCAAGACCATCGGATATCGCGCGCCGCGACAAACTACAGCATCCCCGGCGGGCCCAACGGAAAAAGCCGCCGCGAAGGAGTCCCCGGCGGCGCAAAAAAAGAGCGCCGCAAAGGCGCTTGAATGCAATTTCGGAAAATATCGGGCTGGCCCCATAGATTCGACTCTCGAAGGGAATGTCGTGCGGCTCGTGCGCTTCAACAATATCGACTTCGGCGCGAACGACCCGAACAACCCTGACCTGCCGAATGAGCATTTCGGCCTCCATGTCGAGAATTTCGCCATGGTCGATGAAGCGGCGGGAAGCCCGATCAGCGTGAAATCCCTGATCGCTGAAGCCAAGACGCCGCAAAAGCCGGCCCCGGCGCGAACTCTCATCGGCCGCGTCGGCCTCGCGGACCCCTGCCAGTCGGCGGCGATCGATATGTCAGCCGAATCCAATTTGTTCGGCGAGGATTTCGACCAATATTACGCGCCCTTCGACATGGCGAAAATCAACGCCACGGCGAAATATGGCGCGGAGGAATATTGGCTTCTCGTCAATGATTCAGATGAGTGCCACAACTTCCATATTCATCAGACGAAATTCGCTGTCGTCGACGCGGATTTCGTTTCGCACGATGGAGGGAGTAGCTCGCAGGACCGGTGCCTCGGCGACCGCAGAGTCATCCGCCCCATCGACGGCCCGCCCGCGTTGCAAGATAATTATCCCCTGCCGCCCTACGCCCGCGTTCTCTTGCGCCTGCGTTTCGACGGACCGAAGCTCGGCCGCTTCGTCTTTCACTGCCACATTCTCGAGCATGAAGACAAAGGGATGATGGCGGCAATCGAAGTCGTCCAATGAGCGGGAAGACGCGAGCGGCGGCGGCTTCGTCTTGGCATCGCCGCATCTCGAATTTTCTGGTCAAGACGAATCCGCCGACCGCCCCTCGTCACACGCTCGGCCAGAGCCAGGCCGCGCCGCGCACGCCGCTCGAATCGCCATGCAGCGCAGGCAGAATCGGCGTCTCGACGCCATCCGAAAAGGCGTAGCGCGAGACAAGCTCGGGAAGGCCGGCGTAGAGCCGCGCGATATTGGACAGGCCCCCGCCGAGCACGATCGCGTCGGGATCGACGACATTGATCACCGAGGCGAGGCCGCGCGCCAATCGGTCCTGATAGATCGCGAGACTGACCTCGGCGTCGGCGTCGCCCAATGCGGCGGCCTCGGCGATCTCCTCCGCTGATTTCCGTCGCCCCGTGCGGGAGAGGCAATCCCGCGCGAGCCCTGCCCCAGACAAGAAAGTCTCGATGCAGCCGGATTTGCCGCAATAGCATGGCGCGCCCGGCCGCTCGTCGTCGCGCGCCCAGGGCAGCGGATTATGGCCCCATTCGCCGGCGATCCGATTGCGTCCAGCGACGACCTCCCGATCGACGACGAGGCCGCCGCCGACGCCCGTGCCGAGGATCACGCCGAATACAACGCGCCGCCCCGCGGCCGCCCCGTCGACAGCCTCCGAGAGCGCGAAGCAATTGGCGTCATTCGCGAGCCGGATGGGCCGCCCGAGAAGCTCGGCAAGATCGCGCTCGAGCGGCTTGCCGTTCAGCGCCGTGCTGTTTGAATTCTTGACGAGACCGCTCCGCGTCGAGACCGCGCCCGGCGCGCCGACGCCGATCGAGCCTTGCCGCCCGAGCCCCTTCTCGACAAAGGCGATGAGCGCCGCCACGGCGCGCAGCGTACCTTCGTAATCGCCCGAAGGGGTCGGCGCGCGATGGCGCATCAGGAGCGCGCCTGCGTCGTCGAGCGCGATCGCCTCTATTTTGGTGCCGCCCCAATCGACGCCGATGCGCATATTTCCACCGCTCTCCGGCGCCCCGCTTAACTTATTCTTAACGCTGGCAAGGCCCAATCGATACTTGAAAAATCTCCTAAAGCAAGGTGACGGCGGCGTGAAAAACGGCGCGCTTTTCAACGGTTAGCTTAACCGGTCGTTAACCATACGCTGCGTAAATGAACCCAGCAGACTCTTGAGGCCTCCTCGTGACCGTTGCAGCCCGCCCCCGCCAGTCGATCCGTTTTCACAGCCGCTCGTTCCACGCGATGACTCTCGCGCCGGAGACGCCCCTGTCCGATTGGCTCGCCGAGCTCGACGGGTGGCTCGAACGCTCGCCTGATTTCTTCATCGGCCGGCCCATCGCGCTCGACATTTCCGCCTGCGAAGCGACCATGGCCGAGACGATCCAATTGACGAAGGATCTGCGCGAGCGAAAGATCGAGGTGCTGGGCTTGGAGGGCGCCGATCGCGCGTGGCGCGACGCGGAGCTCCCGCCGCTCTTGAATAGCGGCGGACGCAACGACAATGCGCAAGATTCCGTGATGGCGGCGCTCGACGTCGATCAGCCCGCGCCGCAGGCTCCGCCCCCTCGCCCGCATTCGCTCCTGGTCGATAGTCCGGTTCGCTCGGGCCAATATATCGAGCATCTCGCAGGCGACGTGATCGTCGTCGGTTCAGTCGCCTCCGGCGCAGAGATCGTGGCCGGCGGCTCGATCCACATTTATGGCGCGCTCCGGGGCCGCGCGATCGCCGGCGCGGACGATCCGCGCGCCCGGATATTCTGCCGCAAGCTCGAAGCCGAGCTCCTCGCGATCGACGGACTCTACATGACCGCAGACGATATGGAGCCGCATTTGCGCGGCCGCTCGGTCCAAGTCTGGCTCGACGGCGAAACGGTGATGGTGACAGCTCAAGACTGAAGTCGAACAGGGAGATCATGCAATGGCCAAGGTTTTGGTCGTCACATCCGGCAAAGGCGGCGTCGGCAAGACGACATCCACGGCCGCGCTCGGCGCGGCCCTCGCCCAGGAGGGCAAGAACGTCGTCCTCATCGATTTCGACGTCGGCTTGCGTAATCTCGACCTCGTGATGGGGGCCGAACGACGCGTCGTCTATGACCTCATCAATGTCGTCAACGGCGACGCCAAGCTGGTTCAGGCACTTATTCGCGACAAGCGCGTCCCGACCCTGTCGCTGTTGCCCGCCTCGCAGACGCGCGACAAGGACGCGTTGACGGACGAAGGCGTGGCCGCGGTCATCGAAGAGCTGAAGGAAAAGTTCGACTGGATCGTCTGCGACAGCCCCGCCGGCATCGAGCGCGGCGCGACTCTCGCCATGCGTTACGCCGACGTCGCGATCGTCGTGACCAATCCCGAAGTCTCTTCGGTCCGCGACTCCGACCGCATCATCGGCCTGCTCGATTCCAAGACGGAAAAGGCCGAGAAAGGCGAGCGCGTCGAAAAGCATCTGCTGCTCACCCGCTACGACGCAGGGCGCGCAGAGCGCGGCGAAATGCTGAATATCGAGGACGTGCTGGAAATTCTCTCGATCCCGCTTCTGGGGATCGTGCCCGAGAGCGAGGAAGTTCTTAGGGCTTCCAATATCGGCTCGCCTGTCACGCTCGCCAATCCCATGAGCGCGCCGGCGCGCGCCTATTTCGACGCGGCCAAAAGGCTGAACGGCGAAACGCTCAGCATGACGATCCCAAGCGATCGGAAAAGCCTCTTTGGCAAACTATTCGGACGGAGGGCCGCATGAATCTGATCAGCTTCTTCAGACGGCCGAGCAACACGGCCCCCGTCGCCCGAGAGCGATTGCAAATCCTGCTTGCGCATGAGCGCGCCGTCGTCGGCAAGTCGGATTTGATCGCAATTCTCCAGGACGAGATCGTCGCGGTGGTCGCGAAACATTTTCCGGTCGAGCGGGAAAGCATCAAGGTCAAGATGGAGCGCGGCGACGCTGTTTCGACGCTCGAAGTCGAGGTGGAGATTCCGACGCCTATGTGCGTCAATTTGAGATTGAACGCGGAAAAGCCGAAAGCGGCGAAGGTCGGCGCAAGACCGGATTCCCCGCCGAAGCTAGTCGCGGCCGCGATCGAGCAGCCGACGGTCGAAGCGCCGGCAGTCGAGACTGCGGCCTTGGCGGCGTCAAAGCTGGAAACTCTGCATACCGTCGAAGCGCCGGCCGAGGTGGAGGGCTGAAGACAACCACGCCTGCTTCTTCGCCGAAGAGTCGAACGCCGCGCGACAGCGTCGGCGACGGCGAAGAAGCCTCGCCGACGCCCATATGGGCGGGCGCAACACAATTTATTGATGTCGCTCTGGCGTGTGTTTATGCTTTCTGAGCCATCGAAAACGCTATAGACGATCCTTCGGGAGGAAAAATCGACGCGAGGCCGAACTACGGCGATCGCGGCGTCCATTGCACAGGCCCTCCGGCCAATCGCCGAGAAAGAATCTCGAAATCGAACGCGAGCAGCGTCGACCCCGTCATTAGGGCGTCGCGCGAATTGGCGTTGTCGCGAGTCTCGGCGGCCTCACCCGACCAAAATCAAAAAAGGATCGCATCAATGGCCCCAAGACTGCACGTCTCGTCGCTTCTCTTCGTCACGGCGTCATGCTTCGCCCTGTCTGGATGCTACATTCCGGGCGTCACCCCCGTCGGCACCGCCGATATCGCCTATCAACAGGTCGGCGCATGCAATGGAACTGGCGGGACGTCGAACAGGCCCAACGAAGCCTATGTCATCTTCAAGATCGAAACCGTGGACAACGCCAAGGGCAATGTTGATTTCTTGTTCCTGCCGACGCGCCTTTTCGTGGACCAGTCGTCAGAGAAGGAAAAGGCGACCTGGATCGGCGGATGGAAACGCCAGTTTGTTTCCGAGGAAACAAAATTCTTGAAAGATCTCGGAGCGCCGGTCGTTTCGACCAAGTCGATCCCAGCTAATGGCAAGGCCTCTCCAAACGGCTTCGTCTTCGTAGCGGTGGGCACCAAAGACCCTAACGGAGCGGCCGAGGCCAATCAAACGGCCTACAAGCTCTCCTATGATACTGAACCGGTCGAAGGCCAAACGGATCCGAAGGTCGTTCTGACGAAGACCAACGCGTCGCAGACAAGCTGGCCGGCGACGGAGAATTGCAAGGACGTCAAGCTCCAATAAACGTGCTCGCGCGGCTTTGGTCCGCGCGCAACGCGCGGACCGCTTCGATCACGCGACGAGGTCGCGCACCATGAAGATCGAAGCGCGTCCATATCGCGCGACCGGATGCACCTTATCGGCGTCGGTCGCCGGCGAAATCCGCCATCGCGCGCCCTGGGCCTCGATGACGGCCTCGCCACTGTCTTGAACCTCCAGCACCCTCCCCTCGAAGCGCGTCCGACGCGAGACGACCTCGAAGCTCAGCACGTCGAATGCGCTAAGGCGCGGCGGCTCGTCATTCGATTCCGGGTTCTCGAACAAATCGAGCTCGAGCCCTTTAGAAATTTTCGTGGCGGTGAAAAACACGTCCCATTTTCGCATCATCGGCCCCGTAGGAGGAAGAGCCTGCGACGGCTCGAGCTCGTTGCGGCAAGAACCACGCCAGCGTCCAGCGGCGCTCAGCGCGTCTCTGAACGCGCAGCGAGAATCGGCCGGATGTCGATGAGATTATCCTTCCTCGCCGGCGACAGGCGCGCGCGAGCGGCCCGTGCGGCCAGGGGCGCGAAATACTCAGCTCCCGCCGGGTGCTTGACCGTCCATTCGCCAAGCATCATCTTGCGCGTGAGCCTGGGATCGGCGCTTGCAAATGCGCCATGAGCGATTGCGGGATTGAAAAAGACGACGTCGCCTTTCTTCAGCTGCGGCGCGAATCTCTCATGCGGCTTGACCCGCGATTCGACCTTTGCGCTTACAAATGGCCATGCCTGATTATGAAGGCGGCGCCATAATTCCGGCTCTTCTCCAAGACGATCGAAGAGCGCAGCGAGATCGGGACGCTCGCTCAGCAGTTCTCCGCAAAGGCGCGGCGCGAGGGCGCGATGCGCGCCTGGAACGAGATAGAATAGCCCGCTATCGGGATGAATGTCTTCGAGGGCGCACCAGGTTCGACAGACCGAATAGGGCGGATCGGGCGAGCGGAAAATCGTGTCGACATGGGCGCGCACGCGTTCCGGCTGCCAAAACGCGCTGCGGGCGAAGCCGAGAGAGGGCTCTCCGCCGAAAAGCTGACGCAGGATCGAGCGGATGATTGGGCCGTGAAGGAGGTTGCCGGCGCTGTCGCCGCGACGATGCAGATAGAGCATCGCCGTCATAAGCCTATCATCGGCCTGCGGCGCGAGCGATGCGAATGTCGCGGCGTCCGTGGCGCCGTATTCGCGCAGCAGCGCCTCGACCTCGGCTAGGTGGCCGTCTATAAGATCATGAGAAAGGGCGCCCTCGACCACGATGAACCCCAAGCTGCTATATTCTTCTCGCCAATTCATCGCCGTTTCCCGGTTCCCACTCGTGATCGCGCCTTACGGAGCTTCGCCAAAGCCGCGCGCCGAAGCGCCTAGCTCCGCTAGCGAGACTATTGGAGCCGCCCAGAAGGCGGCTCCTTCCCGCTCGTCCGAACGGACCAACAAATAGCGTGACACGCCACTCATTATGTAATTATAGTACATGACGATGCGCAAGCGTTTTCGCATCGCGAGAGGCCGGCGGCGAACCGCCAGCGGAGCGTCACCCGAATGGTGGCTCGGCCGCTCGCGTCTCGGCGACGGGCGCGCGGGCGGGATTTCGGTCCTCTTGGCCGTCCGCGCGCCCGTCTTATCGAGCTGCTGACTGAAGCCCGATTCTCATGCGCTCTTGCTCGAGGCGCGGCAGCGACCGATCGTCGCTGCCGAAAATTTGTCGTTGACTTGTCGTAAACGCGACAGCCATACCCATGGCGCGCCGCTCTAGCGGCGCGTTTTACCTGCAGAAAGGGAGAGTTCTGGATGGCGGACAATATTGAAGCGACGGCGGTTTTGGACATTAAAACAAAGACTTCTTCTGACGCCCAAAGCAAGTCGTCGGCGCCGGTCGGCCGCGACGCCGGAACCCACGGCGAAGTGATCGTTCATGTCCGCTTCCATCCCAATGGCAGGGTCAATATGGTGAACCATCGGCCGGCGAACGTCGATCCGCAGGATTGGTTCGACATGCTTGCCCGCCGCACAGCGGCCTCCTGCTATCAGGCCTTTTCTGGCGGCCGTGGCGTTTTCCGCATCCAAGTCGACGCTTTCGAAACGATCTGGCGCGAAGCGGAAGCTTGATCGCTGTGGAAGCGGGCGGCTTTGGCCGCCCGTCTCGCCCCTGCACAGGACGGCGAGGCCACAACCGACGCGAAGGATAGTTTTCTGCTCGATCAATCCAATCCCTTGGGCTTCTTCAAGGCGCTGCATCGCGGATTCGGCGCACGTCTCGCCGCGCCCGTGCAATGGGAGCAGGTCCAGGCCTTGCTCCAGCAGGCTTTCGACGCCTTCGAGCGCAATGTCGCGGAGCCCGCTGATTGCGGCGGCGCCGTGGCGTGCCACGGCGGATGCGCCGCCTGCTGCGCGATCCGGGTGGCGGCGACCGCGCCGGAAATCCTTTTGATCGCGCGCACGATCAACGACTTGCCGAAGCGCCTCGAGATCGAGGGCAAAATCATCGACGCCGATCGCATGACGAGGCGGCTCGATCCGCAACAGCGCATGCTGGCAGGGCTCGTTTGCCCTTTTATCGAGCAGGATTTATGCGTCATCTATCCCGTGCGGCCCATGGCCTGTCGCGGGCATGCTTCGTTCGATCAGCGCGCTTGCGCCGAAGCCATGGCGGGGCGCGCGGGCGACGTCCCGATCTCGGCCTTGCATCTGACGGTGCGCAGCCTGGTGCAGAACTCCATGCAGTCGGCGTTGCGCGACGCGGGATTGAGCTGGGCCAATTATGAGCTGAACCAAGGCCTGCAAATCGCTCTCGCCGACAATAGCTGCGAAGCGCGCTGGCTTGCGGGCGAGGACGTGTTCGCCTCGGCCCTCATCGCCGATGTGAGCCTCGCGGAAATGGCCGAGACGTTCGACGCGATCAAGGCTGTCGATCTCTGATAGGCTTCGCCTCTGTTCTAAAAATTCGATCGGCCTGCGCGATATATTGAGTACAGCGCGCCTTCCTCTCATGAAGCGGCCGCGGCGCGGAACCTCCTTTTGCCCGGAATGCAAATTTGCTAGCTTCGACTTGAGGAAGGTCAAGGCGACGGCTCCTATGCGCCATAAACCGTCATGAGCATTCGCGAAAGCGTCGTTAGAGCTTGTGCGCGATTTTGCGCTCGCCGATCTCAGTGGAGGCCAGCCCTTGTCCTATGCAACCTTTCTGGTTCATCTCGATCTCGATCAAACGAATGAGGCGCGGCTGAAAATCGTCGCCGACCTCGCCCAGCGTTTCGACGCGAGCGTCATCGGCGTCGCGGCTTGCGCGCAAACAATGCCCCTCTATTTCACCGATGGAATGGTCGCCGAGGAACTCGTCGTGCAAGATCGCTCTGATCTCGAGCAGCGTCTGCGCGAGACGGAGCAGCAATTCCGCGCCGGCCTCGCTGGACGCGTGAATCAGATCGAGTGGCGATCGGCGCTCACCCAGCCGACCTCCTTCGTCGCCGAGCAAAGCCGCGCCGCCGATCTCGTCGTCATCGGCGGGCGCGCGTCCGGCGATCCGATCGACTCTTTGCGGCAACTCATCCCGAGCGACGTCGTCACATTCGTCGGCAGACCCGTTCTCGTCGTTCCGCAGAATGTCGAGACGCTCGCTGCAAAGCGGGTCCTGATCGCCTGGAAGGATGCGCGAGAGGCGCGCCGCGCGGTCTTCGACGCCCTGCCCCTTCTTTTGAAATGCGAGAAGGCGATCGTCGCGGAAATCGATGAAAGCGGCGAGCCGGACGCGGCGCGCGCGCGCGTCGAGGACGTCGCCGCCTGGCTCGGCCGGCACGGCGTGACGGCGTCGTGCCTCGTTCAGAATGCGATCGCCAAAACCTCCGACGAGTTGAATGCGCTCGCGCGCCAGGAGGAAGCGGATCTCATCGTCGCCGGCGCCTACGGCCATAGCCGGGTCCGCGAATGGATTCTCGGAGGCGTCACCCGCGACCTTCTAACCCGGACGCCCCGCTGCGCCCTGCTCTCCCATTGAGCAGAAGTTGCGAAGAAAGACGGCGATGGAAGATCAGGGATTCAAGACGGCATTGATCGTCGGGGCCGGCAGTGGACTGAGCGCGGCTCTGGCGCGCTTGTTCACGCGACACGGCCTTGCTGTCGGGCTCGCGGCCCGCGACATCGGCAAGCTCGCACCGCTCGCAGCCGAAATCCGCGCGCGGACCTATCAGGCCGACGCCTCCGATCCGGCAAAGGTCGCAGATCTTTTTTCGACAGTCGAGAAAGAGATCGGCCCGCCGGAGGTCGTCGTCTATAACGCCGCCGCGCGGGTGCGAGGTCCTCTGCTCGATCTCGATCCGAGAGACGTCGCGCGTTGCCTGAGCATTGGCGCGTTCGGAGGATTTCTGGTGGCGCAACAGGCGGCGCGGCGGATGATCCCCCGGCGGCGGGGCGCGATTTTCTTCACCGGCGCCTCGGCGAGCGTCAAAGGCTATCCGCAATCGGCGCCTTTCGCGATGGGGAAGTTCGCGCTGCGCGGCCTCGCCCAAAGCCTCGCGCGGGAGCTTGCGCCGCAGGGGATTCATGTCGCGCATTTCGTGATAGACGGCGCGATCAGGCACCCAGCCTATCCCAATCCACCCGGCCGACCGGACAGTCAGCTCGATCCCGAAGCCATCGCCCAAACCTATTTCGACATTCTGATGCAGCCGCGCAGCGCCTGGACTTGGGAGATTGAGCTTCGGCCATGGGTCGAGAAATTCTAGAGCGGGAGAAAGAAAAGCGGAAACCGGTTTTCCGCCCGCATTCCGCTCAAAAATATTGGAAGCGATCACGTGCCGATCTGACGAATTTATCCAATCGACACGAACTCGCTTCAGATCGACATGCGCCTCAGATCTTCTGCGCGACCCATCGCACGAGATCCGTCGCCGCCTGCGAAAAAGCCTGATTGAGAGCCTCCGTCGCCGCAGGTGGGTCCATCGCCTTGACCGGAGCCTCGCCGCGAAACAAGCGGCTATCGATGATCCGCCCCTTCTGATCGACGATTTTCGCCATAAATTCGATGCTCGCCACAGGCGGCGCCGTCTCGGCGATCTGGAACGCATGCAGATCAATCAATAGCTGATAATCCGCCGTGAGATTATCGGACGGGCGCCCGACTCCGGCGAGGAAATTCGCGTTTTCCAGGCTTTGAATGATTTTGGCCTGGATGAGCTTCGGCGCGCTATCCGCCCATTGGGCGTTCTCCAGGAAGGAGCTTTGCCCATCGCTCGCCACAAGTATGATTCTCTGCGTGTCGTTGCGGACCACGGTCGTCGGATCCGCCACAACGAGCTCCTTTGGCGGCTTTTTCGCCGCCGAAACAGTAACGCGAGCAGCGGTCAAGTCGAAAGTCGGCGGCGGGCCCTTGGCGGCGCCCCCGCCGAATGTCTTTTCGAGGCCGGAGAGAATGCCGTCGACGCTCTTGGAATTGCGCGCGAGCGCGCCGGAGAACGTGTCTAAATTGGCGATCGTCTCGTGAAGAGGATCTGAATTCTCGGCAAGAATCTTGTCGATCCGCGCAAGCGTCTCGCGCGCCGCCTGAGCGAGATCCTGCCCAGCGTTGGGCGCAGCCACTAGCAAAGGCGGCGCGCCCGGCGCCGCCGTCATCGGCGGCAGATTCGGCGAGCCTCCGCTCAGCGCGATCGAGGGGCTGCCCATGAGGCCCTGCACCTCGATCCGAGCCTCGGTGTCGGCGCGAATCGGCGTGCCGAGCGCCACGGCGATCGTGACGATCACCTGGGACGGGTTGTCGGCGCGCAGGTGAAGATCGGTGACTTCGCCGACCCTGATGCCATTGAAGGACACCCCCGCGCCGGGCCGCAATCCCGAGACCGTATTCTCGAAGCGTACGCGATAGATCGCGCGCTCGCCAAGGCCGCCGGTCGCATGCAGCCAATATACGAATCCGAAGCCGGCGAGGCTCGCGACGAAGACGAAAAGACCAATTAGGATATATCGCGCGCGCGTTTCCATCTCAGCCTCATTGCGCGACAGTCGGCGTCCCGGCGACGCCGCGGGAGCGCTTTCCGCGAAAATAGTCTTTGACCCAGGGATGCTCGCTTTCGAGCATCTCGGCGATCGAGCCCTCCGCGACCACTTTGTGGTCGGCGAGCGCGACGATGCGATTGCAGTCCGAATGCAAGCTGTCGAGATCATGCGTGACCATGAAGACCGTCAGCCCGAGCGTCTGCTGCAAGGTGACGATCAACGAATCGAAATCGCCAGCCGCGATCGGATCGAGGCCCGACGTCGGCTCGTCGAGAAAGACGATCTCTGGGTCGAGCGCGAGGGCCCGGGCGAGGGCGACGCGCTTGACCATGCCGCCCGAAAGCTCCGACGGCATTTTCCGGCCGTCCTCGGGGCTCATGCCGACCATTTCGAGTTTCGCCGTCGCGACCTCCTCCAGCAATGTTTCCGACAGGCGGAGATGCTCTCGCATGGGAAACTGCACGTTCTCCTGCACGGTCAGGGAGGAAAAAAGCGCCCCCTGCTGGAATAGAATGCCCCAGCGCCGCTCGATGGCCTGCATCTCCTCCGATGAGATTCGGTCGAGGTCCTCTTCGAATACCGAAATGACGCCTCGCCTCTTACGAATCAATCCGATGATCGTCCGCAACAGGACCGATTTGCCGCCGCCCGAGGCCCCTACGACGCCGAGAATCTCGCCACGCCGAACGTCGAGCGAGACGCCGTCGAGCACGGTCTGTTCGCCGAAGCCGACGACGAGATCACGCACGCGGATGATCGGCTGACCAGACAACGGCGCCATCGATCACATCCCGATCGCGGCGAAGAAGATGGCGAAGAAGCCGTCGATGACGATCACGAGAAAGATCGACTTCACGACGGAGGCGGTGGTCTTGAGGCCAAGCGATTCGGCGCTGCCTGCGACTTGCAGCCCCTCCGAGCAGGCGACGAGGCCGATGACCAGCGCCATGAAGGGCGCCTTGATCATGCCGACCTGAAAATGCGTGACGGTGATCACCTCCTTGAGGCGGGCGATATAGATCGGCGGGCTCATGCCGCCATAAAACCATGCGACCAGGCCGCCGCCGTAAAGCGCGCACATCGAGCCAAAAAAGGTGAGGATGGGCATGGCGATGACCAGCGCGACGATGCGCGGCAGCATCAGCGCCTCGACCGGATCGAGGCCCATGGTGCGTAGCGCGTCGATCTCCTCGCGCATCTTCATGGAGCCGAGTTCGGCGGTGTAGGAACTGCCCGAGCGGCCGGCCACCATAATTGCGACAAGCAACACGCCGATCTCGCGCAGGACCAGGACGCCGACCAGATCGACCGCGTAATCGCCGGCGCCGAACTTTCGGAAATGAAAAATGCCTTGCTGCGAAATGATCGCGCCAATGAGCAACGTCATCAGAAAAATGATCGGCAAGGCCTGCCACCCGACGCGATCGAGATGATGCACAGTCGAAGCGAGCCGAAACCGGCGCGGGCGCCGGAGAATGAGCGCGATGGAGGAGCCGAGGCGTCCCGCCAGGTCGATCAACCGGACGAGATCTTGAAGGAATTCCGTCGTCGCGACGCCGAGATCTTCGAGCTTGGTGAGAATGGCGTTTCGCCTGACCGGGACGACCTTAATTTTGTTGCACGCTCTGATCTCGTCGAGCAGGTCGGAAAACCGCTCCGGGACATTGGCGAGCTGCGTCTCGAGCCCTTGCGCCGAAAAAGAGCGCGCCAGGCGCTCGAGCAGCCAGGCGCCGAACGTGTCGAGCTCGACGACGCCGGCCGCGTCGATCTCGAGCCGGCGCGCATCCGAAACGTCCAATCCGACCGCACCAAGCTTCTCTTCGATCGAGGCGGCATGCGCCGCAGTCCATGCGCCGGAAGCGAAAACGCGCGTAGGCTCTCCGGCCTCGCCGCTTTGGACGATCAATTCGGGCGCCAATATCTCGCTCCGATCTCTCGGCGCGCCCCGGCGCCATCGCGACGCGATATCTTAATGCGTTTCCTGCACCCGATCCAACACGCACCAAGGCTTATTTGGAGTTTTCCCAAGTCTCGGCTGTTAGCGCGACGCGCAGATCCTTCCTGCGCATCCAATGGTTGCGCCGCCCGCGCAAAAGCGGTGCGCAAGACGCGAACGCCCTTGACCAAAAGCTTTACACATAGATAGCTAGCAAGCGACGAGGCTAAATTTAGAACGTGGGCACATGCGACAAATATTCATGGCGGCCATCGGTTTTTCGCTTATTTCCAATGCAGCCGTGCAGGCGCAAACGCGCCCGGCCGAGCCGAAGCCCACGGAAGCGCCAAAGGCCCAGCCGGGCGCTCCCGACACGACGACCGACACGTTCGGCGATTGGGCGGTGGTGTGCGGCTCCCATCCGAGCGGCACCGGCGAGAAAATTTGCGAAGTCGACGCGACCCTTACCGTGCGAGGCCAGCCCTCGCCGATCGCGAAAATCGCCTTCGCGCGGCAGGCGAAGGACAAGCCCCTCCGAATCATTGCGCTGGTGCCGGTGAACGTCTCTTTCCATAAGGGCGTCCGCATCGACCTCGAGCCCGGCAAGTCCGGCGTCGATCTCGCCTATAAGTCCTGCGTGCCTGCCGCCTGCATTGGCGAGGCGGAGCTTTCCGCCGCGCAACTCCAGGCGTTTCGCTCGCCGCCGGCGTCCGGCCAGCTCACCTTCGAGGATGCGACGGGCAAGCCGATGCAGGTGCAATTTTCCTATAAGGGCCTGGATCAGGCGCTCGAGTCGTTCCTGAAGCGGTGAGACGCAAATAAGGAGCGAAATCGCGTGAGGTCGAGCGCGCCGTTCAGCGCGCTCGCGGAGCCTCACGACAAGCCGGCGGCATTTCTTGCATGCAACGGATGCGCGCGATAGGCTTCGCGCGGCGTCCGCGTAAGACCGCGCTGACGCCCTCGCCTTCCGAAGGCCCGATGGAAAGCGCTCCGCACATGGCAACCGATCGCTTTCGCGCCGCGCTCGCCGTTGACGACGATCCTGCCCGGGCCGCCGCTCGCCTTGCCGAGGATCTCGCCGCTCAGGGCGAGGGCGGTTCGATCGGTTTTGTTTACGCAACCGACCGGCTGGAGGGCGGGTTGGCGCCCGTCATTGCGACTCTTGCGCAGCGAACCGGCGTCGCCCGCTGGGTCGGGACGATCGGCTTCGGCGTCATCGGCGGCGAAAAGGCCGTTTTCGATCGACCCGCCGTCGCGGCGATGATCGCGACATGGCCGGAAGATCAATTCAAGCTGTTCGACCGAGAGGATGCGCAAGGCTTCGCCGGCGGCCTGGCGACCGCAATCGTCCATGTCGATCCCCGACAGCCGTACGAGGACTCCCTGCTCCGGCTCGCCGAGAGCAGCGGCGCCTATCTTCTCGGCGGCGTGACGGCCTCGCGCACGCGCTCTTTCGACCGGGTCGCCGGCGGCGTGGCCGAAGGCGGGCTCTCGGGTCTCTTGCTCGGCCCCGGCATCGAGGCGGCGGTCGGCGTCTCGCAAGGATGCAGCGCGCTCGGGCCTGTGCGCACGATCGAATCCGTGGAGAACGGTTTGATCGCCAAGCTCGACGGGGAAACGCCGCTGCACGCCCTGCTCGAGGACCTCTCCCATTCACAAGAGACCGACGCCCGCAAGCTGCTTTTGTCGCTGCATGTCGGCCTGCCCGCCTCAAATTCCGACACCGGCGACTATGTCGTGCGCAATATTCTCGGGATCGACGCCGAAAGCGGCCGCATCGGAATCGCCGAACACGTCGAGCCCGGGCAAAAACTATTCTTCTGCCGGCGCGACCGGACAGCCGCCGCGAAGGATCTCTCAGCGATGGCGCATAGGCTCCGCAAGCGAAAGCCTGCGGCTCGTGGCGCGCTTTATGTATCGTGCTGCGCGCGCGGCCCCAATCTGTTCGACTCCGCCGATGAGGAAGTCGATCTGATCCGGTCCGCTCTCGGCGAGGTTCCGCTCGTCGGCTTCTACGCCAATGGTGAGATCGCCGGAGACCGCATCTACGGCTATACCGGCGTGCTCGCCCTATTTTGATCGGCCCGCCCGACAATGCCGTCTGTTGAGATTTCCCCGCTCGAGGCAGGCTGCGTCCTGACCGTCGACCTTTCCGCTCTCGTCGCCAATTGGCGCACGCTCCAAACCGTGTGCGGCGAGGCGGAATGCGGCGCGGCGGTGAAAGCCGACGCCTATGGGCTCGGCCTCGAGCCCGTCGCCAAGGCGCTGCATGATGCCGGCTGCCGGACCTTCTTCGTCGCCCATGTGTTCGAAGGCCGAACCCTGCGCGCGCTTGCGCCGGACGCCGATATTTACGTGCTCGACGGGCTTCGGCCAGGCGCCGCCGCCGCCTATGCGGATCACGCGCTTCGTCCTGTCCTCGGCTCCGTTCCGGAAATGGAGGATTTTGGCCAGTTTTGCGCCACTTCCGGCCGGCGCTGGCCCGACGGCTCGAGCCTCAAGGCGGCCTTGCGCCTCGACGCCGGCCGGCGCCAACTGGGCCTCAGCGCCTATGATCTCGACCGCGCCGACCATCTCGCGCCTCTGTTCGACGTGACTCTCCTCCTTGGCGAGATCGCCCGGCGCGACGGGGAAGATCCGGCGGAGGCCCAGATCGACGCCTTCGACGCGATGCGCGCGCGATTTCCGGGGCGGCGCGCCTCGCTTGCGAATTCCTCCGCGATTTTCCTCGACGCCATCCCACTCTATGATCTCGTTCGGCCGGGTTATGCGCTTTACGGCGGCAACCCGACGCCCGGACGGCCGAACCCCATGCGGCCCGTCGTCACGCTCGAGGCGAAAATCATCCAGATGCGCATCCTGGAGCCGGGAATGCGCATCGGCGAGGATTTGGCCTGGAAGGCGAAAGGGCCGCGCCGAATCGCCCTCGTCGCCGCTGGCTTCGCCGACGGGCTTCCAATCGCCATGACCGACAATAAAGCGCGGTCCGGCGGCGTCGCGCTCGCGCAAGGACGCCGTTGCGCCTTCGTCGGCCCGATCGCCATGGATCATGCGGCGCTCGACGTGAGCGACGCCGGCTATCTCGAACGCGGCGAGACGGTCGAGTTAATCGGCAAGACGATCACGATCGACGATTTCGCGGCGCAGGCGGGGATGCGCGGCGCGGAGGCCCTGGTTCATCTCGGCCGGCGCTGCCATCGCCGCTATCGACAAGCTTGAGCGAGCCGCTCCATGCGGAAAGACAACGCATCTTGCGCCGCCGCGGACGTGCAACCATATACGCCGCGCCGATCGGACGCGGTTGGGAACCGGCTCTATCCCGTCTGGATTTGAATGAAAGAGATTTGGGATCTGGGGTGACGCATGAGCGATTGGAGCAGCTACGACAGACGGCCCGCGCCGCCAATGTTTTTGCCGGCCTATCTGCCGCCGGAGGCTCTCGCCGGCGTGCGCACGCGACGCGTTCTCGCGCTTTTCCTGGATCTCATCCTCGTCTCGTTCCTATCCTTGGCGCTTTGGCTCGGCCTCGCGGTCTTGACCTTTGGCCTCACGACGCTGCTTCTGCCGCCGCTTTTTCCGCTGGTCGCCTTTTTCTATAACGGCCTAACCATCTCCGGCCAGCGGATGGCGACGCTCGGCATGCAGGCGATGGACCTAGAAATGCGCCTCGTCGACGGCCAAAGGACGCCCTTCCTGAACGCGGCGGCGCATGCTGTGCTGTTTTACGTCAGCACCATGTTCATGCCGATTTTTCTCGTCTCGCTATTCGCCGAAGGCAAAAGATGCCTGCATGACATGCTCGCCGGCGTGATCGTCACGCGGCGGCCATATTCGTAAATCCGGCGGTCATCGTGCTTTGCAGCGCGTGCGGAACGCGCTAGCCTGCGTCCAATGCCGCCGAAATTTGCACATAGGGACGCACCAGCTTGACGCGAGAACCGCGCGACGCGCCGCAGTTCTATCTGACGGCGCCCTCCGTCTGCCCCTATCTCCCGGATCGGCAGGAGCGCAAGGTCTTCACCCATTTGATCGGCGGCCGCGCCGTGGCCCTGAACGATCAGCTCACGCTCTCCGGCTTCCGCCGCTCCCAAACGATCGCCTATCGCCCGGCCTGCGAGAATTGCCGCGCCTGCGTCTCGGTTCGGGTCAAGGTCGATGAATTCCGCCCCTCGCGCAATTTCCGCCGGGTGATCGAGCAAAACCGCGACCTCGCCGGGACCGTAGGCCGCGCGGAGCCGACTTCGGAGCAATATTCGCTTTTTCGCCGCTATCTCGACGCCAGACACGGCGAGGGCGGCATGGCCGACATGACTGTGCTCGACTATTCCATGATGATCGAGGACAGCCATGTCGAGACAAGGCTGATCGAATATCGCCCTCTGTCCGGCGGCTCGCGCGCCCGAGCCGGCCAGCCGCTGATCGCCGCCTGCCTCACCGACCTCCTCGCCGACGGGCTCTCGATGGTCTATTCCTTCTACGCGCCGGACCAACCCCAGCGCTCCCTCGGCACTTACATGATCCTCGATCATATCGAGCGCGCCCGCCGCCTCGGGCTGCCGCATGTCTATCTCGGCTATTGGGTCGAGGGGTCGCAGAAAATGGCCTATAAGTCGCGCTTCCTCCCGCAGGAGCGACTCGGCATGAACGGCTGGGAGCGGGCGGAGTAAATTTTCGAAGCCGCCTTCACGATGCCCGGCGGCGCGCACAATTACCGATCGAAAAGCTGCAATAGGCATGACCGGTAACGCGCCAACCTCGCGTCAACCGAACCGATTATTCTTCGGAAATCCCCTCGGCGGCAGGCGTCCGGCCTCGGCGCGATTGCCGATCCAATCGTTAAGCTCATTCGCGGCGACCGTGAAGGTCCGCCCCGCCGGGTCCTTCCAAGTCAAGCCCTGAGCGAGGGCGAACACCTTGGCGTCGGCCATGCCGCCATCCTTGTATTTCTGCAGGCGGACGCCCTTGCCGCGCGCCATTTCCGGGACCTGCTCCAGCGGAAGGACGAGCAGCTTGCGGTTCTCGCCAATGACGGCGACATGGTCGCCCTCGGCCGAGACTATGAGAGACGCTTTGGCCGGCGCATCGATATTGAGGACGAGCTTGCCCTTGCGCGTGCCGCCGACCATCTCGTCCTGCGCGACAACGAAGCCGCGCCCGTCGCTCGCCGCAACCAGCATTTTCGCGCCCGGCGCATAGGGGAAGACCGCCGTGATGGCCTCGCCCTCGCCGAGATCGGCCATCAGCCGGATCGGCTCACCCTGGCCGCGCCCGCCCGGCAGCTTGCCAGCGTCGAGCGTGAAGACTTTCCCGTCGCTCGCGAGCACGAGAATTTTCGACGTCGTCTCGGCGAAGAATGAGACGAAGAGCTGGTCGTCGCCTTTGAACTGAAGGTTCGACAGATCCGCCACATGGCCCTTGAGCGCGCGGATCCAGCCTTTTTCCGAAACGACGACCGTGACCGGCTCGCGCTCGACCATGGCTTCGGCGAATTCGGCGGAGGCGATGTCGGGCGCGTCGCCAAAGCTGGTGCGGCGCTTCCCGATCTTGGTCTCGGGACCATATTTCTTCTTCAGCTCGCGAATCTGCGACGCGATCGTCTTCCACTGCTTCGCTTCGTCGCCAAGCAGGCGCTCGATCTCGCGCTTCTCCTTCTCGAGATCGTCATGCTCGCGGCGAAGCTGCATCTCCTCGAGCCGGCGCAGGCTGCGCAAGCGTGTGTCGAGAATGTAATTGGCCTGCAGATCCGAGAGCGCGAAGGCGTCTTTCAGCGCTTCCTTTGGCTCGTCCTCCTCGCGGATGATTTTGATCACCGCATCGAGATTGAGGAAGACGATGAGCATTCCGGCGACCATTTCGAGCCGGCGCTCGATCTCCGCCTGCCGGTGCCGCGAGCGCCGCAGAAGAACCTCGCGGCGGTGGTCGAGCCATTGTTGCAAGGCCTCCTTGAACGACACGACGCGGGGCACGACCCCGTCGACGAGCACGTTCATGTTCATCGGAAATCTTGTTTCGAGCTCGCTGAGCTTAAAGAGCTGCTCCATCAGAAGGGCCGGATCGATCGTGCGGGAGCGCGGCTCAATCACCACGCGCACGTCCTCCGCCGATTCGTCGCGAATGTCGGCGACGAGCGGCAGTTTCTTGTCGTTCAAAAGCTCGGCGATCTTCTCGATCAGCCGAGACTTCTGCACCATGTAGGGAATTTCGGTGACGACCACGACCCACGCGCCGCGCGCGCCTTCCTCCTTCGACCAGCGCGCGCGCAGGCGGAACGAGCCGCGCCCGGTCCGATAGGTCTCGACGATCGACTCTTTCGATTCGACGATAATCCCGCCGGTCGGAAAATCCGGCCCCGGCGCGAAATTCAGCAATTGCTCCACGGACGCGTCGGCATGCGCGATCAGATAGAGCGCGGCGTCGCAAAGCTCGGCGAGATTATGCGGCGGGATCGAGGTCGCCATGCCGACCGCGATGCCCTGCGCGCCATTGGCGAGAAGATTGGGCAGAGCGGCGGGAAGGACCACCGGCTCTTGCTGATCGCCCGAATAATTCTCGCGAAAATCGATCGCGTCCTCGTCTATGCCTTCAAGCAAGAGGCGCGCGACATCGGTCATGCGCGCCTCGGTGTAGCGATAGGCCGCGGCGCTGTCGCCGTCGATATTGCCGAAATTGCCTTGCCCGTCGACGAGCGGATAGCGCGAGGAGAAATCCTGCGCGAGCCGCACGAGCGCGTCATAGATCGCCTGATCGCCATGGGGATGGAAAGAGCCCATCACGTCGCCGACGATTTTCGCGCATTTCTTGAAGGCGGTTCCCGGATCGAGCCTTAGGATCTGCATGCCGTAGAGGATGCGCCGATGCACCGGCTTCAACCCGTCGCGGGCGTCGGGCAAGGCCCGCCCCATGATGGTCGAGAGCGCATAGGCGAGATAGCGCTCCTCCAGCGCGTCGCGCAGATTGACGGGTTCGGCGCCGCCGGTCGCGGGCGGCGCGGGAGGCTGAACGTTCTTTCCCATGACGCATGGCCTAACCGAGGCGCCGCCACAGCGCAAGTTCGCTTTTCGTTCGTACACCGCCGCTGGCGAAAAAACTCCCCGAGCCACAAATCCGCCGCCGTTCGACCGGGTTCCCGCCGCCGCGGGAAACGCCCGCTGTGGCCTTGCCGCACTAGTTCGCCTTCGGGCGCCCGGCTACATGGAGACCCATTGAAGCCGCCGCGACGTGTAGCGACGCACGGATGGAACTTCGAGAATAGCTGAGCATTATCGCGGCGGAGTTCGAGCCCTTTAGGGCGCGGCTTTTGGTAGGGAGCGGATATGAACAGAACAGCGTCGATTCTGGGTTTGGCGATAAGCTTTGCAGTGATTTTCTCGGCCTATTCGGGCACGCCCGAAGCCTCCAGCGCCGAAACGAAGACGGCCGAGGCCGCGAGCGCCGCCGGCAAGAATTGCGTGAACCGCGAATTCGCGCTCGACGAAGGCTATGGCGTGACCCGCACCGAAACCCGCCTGGTCTGCGCCGAGGACTGACCCGCCCTATCGCGCCTCGCGCGAAAACGCCCACAAGACAGAGACGATCGCATCGGTGAGGCGTTTCAAATCCGCCTCGTCGATGGTGAAGGCCGGCGTCAAATAGACGATATTGCGGAAGGGCCGCACCCAAACGCCGGCCTCGACGAAGTGGCGCTTCAAATCCCTCAGATCCTCTATTCGATCAAGCTCGACGACCCCGATCGCGCCCTTGACGCGAATGTCGCGCACGCCCGGAGTTTCCCGCGCGGGCGCGAGATCGCGGGCGAGCGCCGTCGAAATTCTTGCGACCTGCTCCAGGCGCGGCTCGGACTCGAACAGGTCGAGCGAGGCGTTGGCTGCGGCGCAAGCGAGCGCATTGGCCATGAAGGTCGGACCATGCATCAAGGCGCGCTGCGGATCGTCCGATAGAAAGCCCTCGAACACCCGGCTCGTGGCGATTGTCGCGGCGAGGGCCATGGTCCCGCCGGTTAGCGCCTTCGAAAGCGTGATTATGTCCGGCGCGACGCCAGCCGCCTCGCAGGCGAAGAGGGTCCCAGCGCGCCCGAAGCCAGTGAAGATCTCATCGAAAATCAGAAGCAGACCATGCCGATCGGCGGCGACGCGCAGCGCGCGCAGCGTTTCGGCGTCGTGAAACAGCATGCCGCCCGCGCCCTGGACGAGCGGCTCGACGATGATTCCGGCGAGTTCTGCCGAATGGCGATCGAGCAACGAATCGAGCGCCTCCCCTCGCCCGGCGTCGACCGGCAGCTCCGCGACGATTTGCTTTTGCAGCACGTCGGCGAAGAGGCTGTGCATCCCCTCCTCGGGATCGCAGACCGCCATGGTCGCGAATGTGTCGCCATGATAAGCGCCCTTGAAGGCGACGAATTTACTCCGGCCGCTAACGCCCCGATTGAGCCAGAACTGGACCGCCATTTTCATAGCGACCTCGACGGCGACCGAGCCGCTGTCGGAGAAGAAGACCCGATCGAGGCCTTCGGGCAGAAGCGCCGCGAGCCGCCGCGCCAGGGTCAGGGCCGGCTCATGGGCGAGGCCGCCGAACATGACATGCGGCATCTCGTCGAGCTGCCTCGCGACGGCCGCGCGAATATGCGGATGGTTATAGCCATGGCAGGCGGTCCACCAGCTTGCGATCCCGTCGATGAGCTCCCGCCCATCGGCGAGAATGATGCGCGAGCCATGGGTTCTCACGACAGGAAGCGGCGGCGCCTCGGTTTTCATCTGGGCGTAAGGCCGCCAGATATGGGGGAGGCCGCGCGTGAACCAATCCGGCGGATCGCTGCTCATAGCGGCGTTTTGGAGACCCACAAGCGCCAAGTCAACATAACTGCTGGAAAGGCTCGGCCCCCGGCCGCCTTTCCGAACCCCGATCCTCTCGGCAAGGCTCGTGACCGAACATCTATGCGCCCGGCATTCAGCCTATTGACTCGGCGGGCGCGCGGAATTCGCTTCGAGCGCGTTCAACCGATCAAGAATGGAAAGGAATGTCAGGAGGAAGAAGATCGCCGATATGAACAAACCAATGAACGGGATCAAGGTCCCGATCGTCCAACCCCAAGGGTTGATCCTACGCTTTCGCGCCACGATGAAAACAATCACAGCATAAATGATGCTGATAAGTGTAAAAGGCACGACTTGGACAAACATGTCGCTCGACGATGGGTGCATGTCCATACACTCCGACATCGTGAAGGAAGCGCCACCATAGGCGGCTCTCCCTTGAGGGTCAAACCTGGTGCGGCCCGCGACTAATTTCTCGTGGGCGAAATTCAAGCAGGGAAGCATAGGACCGGCCGATGCGATCGCTCGATGATTTCTCCGCCCAAAAGCTTGCCGAACTCGAGGCGGCGCATTTGCGCCGGACCTTGGTCGAGAGCTATCGGGAAGACGGCCTTTACGTCACCCGCGCAGGCCGCAGGCTCTTGTCCTTCTCCTGCAACGACTATCTCAATCTCACCCATCATCCGGCCGTGAAGGCGGCCGCCTGCCGCGCGATCGAGCTTTATGGCGCGGGGGCGGGCGCGTCGCGCCTCGTGACCGGCAATCATCCCCTGCTCGCGGAGCTGGAGCAAAGGCTCGCAAGGCTCAAGGGCGCGGAGGCGGCTTGCGTATTCGGCTCCGGCTATCTCGCCAATGCCGGCATCATCCCGACGCTCGCTGGCGCGCGGGACCTGATCTTGATCGATGAACTGGCCCATGCCTGCCTTTGGGCCGGCGCGCAATTGTCATCGGCGAAGATCTTGCTCTTTCGGCACAATGATCTCGTCCACGCCGAGGAGTTGCTCGCGCGCGAGCGCGGCCATTTTCGTCACGCGCTTCTCGTCACCGACGGCGTGTTCTCTATGGATGGCGATCTCGCGCCCCTGCCGGCGCTCTCCGTCCTTTGCGGCGCTTACGACACATGGCTGATGAGCGACGACGCGCATGGGCTCGGCGTCCTCGGCGATGGGCGCGGCTCGGCTTTCGCCGCCGGCGAAAAGGCGGACATCCCCTTGCAAATGGGCACATTATCCAAGGCGATCGGCGGTTATGGCGGCTATTTATGCGCGTCGCAGCCGGCAATCGACCTGATCAAGACAAGGGCGCGCACCCTCATCTACTCGACCGGCCTGCCGCCGGCCATGGCCGCGGCGGCGATCGCGGCGCTCGACGTGATCGAGTCCGAGCCTGAACTAACCGGAAAGCCACTCAAAAAGGCGCGCCTCTTTACCGCGAACCTCGGCCTGCCCGAGGCGCAGAGCCCGATCGTTCCGGTACTCCTGGGTGAGCCGGAACAGGCGCTCGACGCTTCGCGCACATTGGCGGAGGCGGGCTTCCTCGTCGCGGCGATCCGCCCGCCGACCGTTCCGGCGGGGACCGCGCGCCTGCGTTTCGCATTCACCGCCGGCCATCCAGACGAAGAGATCGCGCGGCTCGCTGAGACCGTGCGTCCGCTCCTTCCCGCTGGTTTGGCCCAAGACGGGCGAACGCTCCGTCGATCGGCCTCATGAGATGCCGGCCTATTTCGTCACCGGCGCGGGCACGGATGTCGGCAAAACCTTCGTGACCGCCGGCCTCATCCGCCATCTTCGCCGGCAAGGCCGCGTGGTCGACGCGTTGAAGCCCATCGTCAGCGGCTTCGACCCGGCCGCGCCCGCCCGAAGCGATCCCGCGATCCTCCTCGAAGCCCTCGGCCTCGAGGCCAACGACGCCGAGATCGCGCGGATCTCGCCCTGGCGCTTTCGCGCGCCGCTTTCGCCCGACATGGCCGCGCGCGCCGAGGCCCGCGCGATCGATTTTGAAGAGCTGCTCGCGTGCTGCCGCGCGGCGAGCGCGGCGTGCGACGGCGTCCTGCTAATCGAAGGCGTCGGCGGCGTCATGGTTCCCCTCGACGATCGCAATACGGCGCTCGACCTGATGGCGGGGCTCGGGCTTCCGCTGATTTTCGTCGGCGGAACCTATCTCGGCGCCATCAACCATATTTTGTGTGGGATCGACGCCCTGCTTCATCGCGGACTCGAGCTGCGCGCCGTCGTCGTCAGCGAGACGGAGCGCTCATCCGTCCCACTTGACGCAACAATGACGACCCTCGCCCATTTCGTCTCCTGCCCTCTGCTCGCCTTGTCGCACGACGGCGATGCGAACGCGCATGACGCAGTCTTCGCGCGCATCGCCGCCCAGCTGTGAACCTGCGGACGACCTCCGCCGCTCGACTTGGATGGCACAATTCCTGCCTGAATTGCGCTCAGAAACCCGGCGCGCCCGTCTTTGTCGGGCTCGAGACTCCCCTCTCGCCGGCCGCCAATTCGCGTCGCGGTTCAGCGCCCGGATCGGGCGTTGCAATGACGATTTTTAAGGAGATGGACGCGTGACGGAAACAGCAGAAAAACGCTCCGTTGTCGTGGAAGCGGACATGCCCTATCCGGTCGAAAAAGTTTGGCGGGCGCTCACCGATTCCGAATGTATCGCGCTTTGGTTCATGAAGAACGATCTCGTTCCCGAGTTCGGCCATAAGTTCACTTTGCGCAGCCGACCGATCGAACGCTGGGACGGCGAATTCCAATGCCAGGTCCTCGAGGTCGAGGAAAACCAGAAAATCTCTTTCGCCTGGAAAGGCGGGCATCCGGAGCTGAAGGCCTTCGGGCGCTACATCGACACAATGGCGACCTGGACGATCGCTCCCAACGCCGACGGCGGCACGCATGTCCGCTTCGATCATGACGGCTTCGACACCAGCGAAGAATCGAACGGCTGCTACGAGGCGATGACCAAAGGCGCGCAGAGCATCATGCGGACGCTGAACAAGATGATCCCCGATTTCGACGAATAGCGCTTCGGGCTGAACTCATGCGGGCTTTGGCCCGCATGAGGCGTCGGAAGAACACGGCGCGTGGATTTGAAGGTTTTGCCCCGCTCAATCGCGGCGATTGTGGTTTAAGCCGACATGCCTTTGGGCGAAGAGGGATAGCTGGCCCGAAACCGGGGCCACGCGCGGCATCGTCACATTGAAGCAGTAATCACTGCGCTCGCAAAACCCGCTCGACAGTCTCGGCGGCCGCGGTCAGGCGCTTGCGCATATCTTCGAGATCCTTGCCGCCCGCCGTCACCCCGAGGTCGCGATCCTGATAGGATTGAAACACGACGATGTCGCCATCGGCGATTTCCGCCGCGTCGACAGCAGCCGCGACTCTTTCAGAATCGAGCGTCCCATCGGTCGTGACGATAACCGCCGCAGCGGATTCGTCGCGCCAGCGGAACGGATCGAAGCGCACCAACATCTCGTCGTAAGACGAGATCAGAGCGGGCATGAGATCGCCGTCCATCCGCAAAACGATCGTCTGAAACTCAGGGTCGGACAACCTGACCTTGTAATCCAGAACCTTCGGCCCCTCGGCCGTCAACATGATCCGGGCGGAGAGCAGGCCCTTGCACATACGCCGCTCCGCCTTCATGCCTTCGATAGCCGGACTAAAAATACGCGCGACGATCTCACGCTCGATTTCGGGCGTCACCGCGGGCGCCGGCGAAAGGCATCCGCGACGCGAGGGCGTCTCCGCGCCGTCCCAACGCGGCGTCGTCGAGGTCAACGGCAAAGCGATATTGCCGTCGGTGATCACCGAATAGCCGATTTCCTCCCCAGACAGGAGTTCCTCGACAATAATCTGGCCTCCATCGGAGCCGGACAGGCGCGCTCGGATCGCCGCTTCGGCCTCCTCCTTCGTGTGGCAGGCGGCTGCGTCGGGCCCGTCGACCGCGCGGTCGGATCGCACCACGACCGGCGCGCCGACCTTATCTAGATAGCGCAGGGCCTCATCCACATCCGCGAAACAAGCGAATTGCGGCGTCGGGATATTCTGGCGGCGGCAGAATTCCCTCGCAAAGACATTCGAAATTTCCAGCTTGATGCCGCCCATGTCGGGACCGAAAGCCGGATAGCCGTTGCGATTCAGCATATCGACAAGGCCGCTCTCAATGGCTGGGAGAGCGTCGACGACGACGAATTCGATGTCGTTCTCATCGCAATAGCTGAGAAAGGTCTGCAGCGCGGAAACCGAGATCGGCACGCATTCCGCGACCACGGCGACGCCATCGCTGCCCGGCGCGCAATAAAGCTCATCGACCAGAGGAGATTCGATCAGCTTCCAGCACAAGGCGTGCTCACGCGCGCCGTCGCCAATCACCAGAACTCGCATTGCGATTCCTTATATTTTTCACTGAATGGGACGATCGTTCCGCACGAGCGGGACTTGCTGGCGGGGGCCTCGCTCGAGTTCCAAACCAGGCGGCCCGAGCGGCTCCGCGCGGCGAGGAGTTCGGTTCAGCTTGCAAGACGGATGCGCTGCGGCCGTGTGGACGCAGCTCGCCGCCGAGCTAGCCGACGCCGTCGCAAGACGCAAGGGCGATGCCAAATTTCGGCCTCAGGCCGGGCGGCCGGGCGCGCTCGTGGACCGCGCCTTCAATCGGCCAGCGTCTTATCGGCCTTGGTCCCTTGCGCATGAGCGGAAGGCGCCGCTTTCGCCGCGCTGCGCCGGCCCGCGCTCGCTTGATTATGGGCCGCGCCCCTTTCAAGCTCTGCTTCCAGCGCCTTAAGCTCCGCCTCGGTTCTGGGCGCCGGGCGCTCCGGATCGGTTCTAGCCGTCGGCAGATAGCCCAGCGCTTCGCTCGGAGGCCGCGACGCGCGGACAAATTCCTTGGCTTCAGGCCTGTCCGCAAAGATTTTCGTCTTCGCAATCGTGTCGAAGGGCGAACCGGTCGCCTTCTTGTCCTCTGCGTGGAGAGGCCCAGCCAAAAGCGCGCCGCCAAACGTCGCCAGGACGAACGCCGCGCGCCGGAGGCGCCAAATCCGATTTCGTTTCATTTGCCTGTCGTCCGTTCGAGCGCCGTCGCGGGACCCTCCACCTTCAGATTATCCGTGCTTTGTGACGGAACGGGGACCATGCGCCCCTTTGAGACCGGGACCTTTTACACTGTGAGAATAGGCTATATATCATGCGGTTAACAAACATCTTCCCAAGAGTTCCCCCTGCGCCGCCGCAGGGGCGAGGTGTTCGTTTCTCACCCGCCGACGATGGAAGACGCAATGACAAAAAAAAAGAACCTGCGGCCCGGCGAAACGAGCGAGGAGCGGCGGGAGCGGAGCCGAACCGCTGGCGGCGTCAATAAAAAGAAGCAGTCTCGAGCCAAGGCGGCGGACAAGAAGGCGCAGGCGCGCGCGGAAGCCAACGAGACGCGGGGGCCGGCGCCCGTCGCGACAGCAGCGCCGCCGTACGGAGCAGAAGCCCCGCCAAAGGTGGATTATCAGCGTCTGACCTACAATGTGGCGCGGCTCGTCGAACAAGGCGGCAGGGCCTTGGCCTCCATGCTGAGGCCCGCCGATCCGGGCGAGGTCAAAATAGATCTCTCAGCCGAGCTCGGCGACGCCGTTCGCTCGCTCGGCCGCGTCGCGGAACATTGGTACAGCGATCCGGCGCGCGCCGTCGAGGCGCAATCGGCGCTAGCCGCCAATTTTATCGCGCTCTGGGCGCATACGATGCGCCGCATGTCCGGAGAAACCGAAAATCCGATCGTCCCGATCGACCCGGCGGACAAACGATTCATCGCCCCGGAATGGCGGGAAAGCCCGCTGTTCGACTTCTTGCGGCAAGCCCACACCATGGTGTCGCGCTGGGCCAATGATCTCGTCGATCGCTCCGACGAGCTCGATCCGCAGGTCCGGCAGAAGGCCAAATTCTATTTGCGGCAGCTTTCGAGCGCGCTCGCGCCGTCGAATTTCCTCGCCACCAATCCGGAGCTTCTCAAGGAGACCTGGGCCACGAGCGGCGACAACCTCGTTCGCGGCGCGGCCTATCTCGCCGAGGACATCGAGGCCGGCAAGGGCACGCTGAAGATCCGTCGCTACGACGCCTCCAAATTCGAGGTCGGCGCGAATTTGGCGACCACGCCGGGCAAGGTCGTCTACCGCAACGACATTATCGAGCTCATCCAATATGCGCCGACGACGGAATCCGTCTACAAGCGGCCTCTCCTGATCATCCCGCCCTGGATCAATAAATTCTATATTCTCGACCTGACGCCGGAGAAGAGCTTTATTCGCTTCGCCGTGTCGCAAGGCCTGACCGTTTTCGTGATCTCCTGGGTCAATCCGGACTCGCGCCACCGCGACAAGGGCTTTGAAGACTATATGCGGGAGGGCATATTCGCCGCGCTCGACGCGATCGAGAAAGCGACCGGCGAGAAAAACGTCACCGCCATCGGCTATTGCATCGGCGGCACCCTGCTCGCCATGACGCTCGCCTATATGGCCGAGATGGGCGACGAGCGGATCGAGAGCGCCTCATTTTTCACGACCCAGACGGATTTCAGCCAGGCCGGCGACCTCAAGGTCTTCGTCGATGAGGATCAGCTCCGCGCCCTGGAAGAAAAAATGGCGACGACCGGCTATCTCGACGCGGCGGGCATGGCCAACGCCTTCAACATGCTGCGGCCCGACGACCTCATCTGGTCCTTCGTCATCAATAATTATATGAAGGGCAAGGCCCCGCTCGCCTTCGATCTTTTGGCGTGGAATTCCGACTCTACGCGAATGACAGCGGCCAATCATCTCGCCTATCTGCGCGATTGCTATCTCGAGAACCGTCTCGCCAAAGGACAAGCCCAATTCGGCGGCAAGACCCTCGACCTCGGCAAGGTCTCGGCGCCGATCTATCATCTGGCGACGCGGGAAGATCATATCGCGCCGGCCAAATCCGTCTTCATCGGCGCGAAACTCTTCGGCGGCGAGGTTCGCTTCGTACTCGCCGGGTCCGGCCATATCGCCGGCGTCATCAATCCGGTGAGCAAGCCGAAATATCCCTATTGGCTCGGCGCGCCGCCGACCGGCGAGTTCGAGAATTGGCTCGAGAACGCGACAGAATATAAGGGGAGCTGGTGGCTCGATTGGATCGCTTGGGTGACGCAGCAATCGCCTGAGAAAGTTCCGGCTCGCCAGCCAGGGGAAGGCGCGCTCGCGCCCATCTGCGACGCTCCCGGCGAATATGTGCTCGTGCGCTATTGACGCTCGGTTCGGGTCGTTGGGACCGTGATCGCCGACGTCCGACAAAATGCGGCCCCATGTGGCGAGGCTTGGCCAATGGCGTCAATCGGCGAATTATTGCTTGCTTTAGCGCCAAAGGCAGCCCGATTTGGGCCGCCCATCGCTGAGCGCGCCGTCCGATCGGATCGAACCGGTCTGATCGGACGGCATATGCTTACTTTTTCTTACTTTTTCTTCTCGCACTCGACCTTGCAGCCCTTCAACTCATAGGCGCAGAGCTCCGGGGAGCTTTGATCGTTGATGCACTTCTCGTGGTCCTGAGTGCATTTGGCGACGCAGGCGTCGGGCGAAGCCGCACTCGTCGATTGCGCATAGGCGCCATTCGCCAAACCCAATCCGCCGAACATCATTAAAGCCGCCGCAGCCGCGCCAATCTGGCGGCTAGACAGCAGCCCGGCGAACCGCGCGCGCGGCTCGATGCGTAGAGCGGAAATCTTCGCTCCGCACGAGCTGACTTGTACCATGGCGCAACCTCCTATGCTTTGATCTCGTGGTGACTGAGAAAGAAGCCTGACCTGATTGCGCGGTCTTTGGAGCTTTCAGCGGCGCAGCCAAGCCAAGCGGCCCCTTGGCTTGACGCAAAGTGAGCTTGCGGCGTCGAATTCCACATCGGAGAAAATTTCGCAACCCATTTGTTCACTGAAACGTCGCACGGATTGCCGCATCCGCATCCGACGAAATAAAACTCTCCCGCCTTTCGGCGGGGCGAGCCAAATCGCAATATTTCTAGCCAGAAGTCTGTCGTGAGGCCCCGCGCCAATTCGTTTTATTTATCTTCGGCCCCGCCTTCGAGCATCAACTTCAGATTTTGGAGTGCCGCGCCCGACGCGCCCTTGCCCAAATTGTCGAGCTTCGCGACGAGAACAACCTGCCGGTAGGCTTCATTGGCGAAGACCCGAAGCTCCAAATCATTGGTTCCATTCAGGGCCTCAGGCTCGATCCGACCGGATGGCTCGGCCTCGACCAGCCGGACATATTGGCGCGCCGCATAATGCGCAGCGATCGCGGCTTTGAGATCGGCGGCCTTTGGCCAGCCGGGCAGTTCGTCGAGAAAGAGCGGCGCGCAGACCAGCATGCCTTGCGCGAAATTCCCGACCGACGGGGTAAAGACAGGGCGGCGATCAAGACGCGCATAGCGCTGAATCTCAGGCACATGCTTATGTTCGAGCCCGAGCGCATAGGCCTCGAAGGCCGGCGCATGGCCGCTCTCGTAATCCGCGATCATCGCCTTGCCGCCGCCGGAATATCCAGAGACGGCATGGATCGCGATCGAAAAATCGGGCGAGATCAGGCCGGCGTCGACCAAAGGCCGCAAGAGAGCGATCGCGCCGGTCGCATAGCAACCCGGATTGGAAACGCGCCTCGCCGTCCGGATCGCATCGGATTGCCCTTTCGCGAGTTCCGGGAAGCCATAGGTCCAACCTTCGGCGACCCGATGGGCGGTCGAGGCGTCGAGGATGCGCGGCCCTTGGTCGCCGAGGGAATCGACGAGGGCGACGGTCTCGCGGGCGGCGTCGTCCGGCAAGCAGAGAACGACGACGTCGACGCCGGCAAGAAGAGCCTTCTTGGCCTCGGGATCCTTGCGCAGCTCCGGCGCGAGGCTCACGCGCTCGACGCCGGGCTCGCCTGCAAGGCGAGCCGCGATCCCGAGGCCTGTCGTTCCGGCTTCGCCGTCAATGAAAATTTTCGCGGGCATGGCTTATCGGCCTCTCGGCTGAAGCTCGATGATGGTGCGAGGCGAGGCGGCGTTTCCGCAAAGCCAGGCTTAGATTGCGAGACCCGCGACTTTTGATCGCCGCGGCGACGATGAGATGACGCGCAAGAAAAAGGCGGCCCAAGGCCGCCTCCCTTCCCGCATCTTCGCGAATACGCCGATTAGCGTTTCGAGAATTGGAAGCTCCGGCGGGCTTTTTTCTTGCCGTATTTCTTGCGCTCGACGACGCGCGAATCGCGGGTCAGGAAGCCCTCTTTCTTGAGGGCGCCCCTGAGCTCCGGCTCGAAATTGACCAGCGCCTTGGCGAGGCCATGGCGGACCGCGCCCGCCTGGCCCGACAGGCCGCCGCCCGCGACGCTGACGGTCATATCATATTGATCGACGCGCTTGGCGACGCCGAGAGGCTGTTGCAGGATCATCCGCAACACGGGACGCGCGAAATAGACCTCGAGCGCCCGGCCGTTCACGGTGACCTTGCCCGATCCAGGCTTGATCCAGACCCGGGCGACGGCGTCCTTGCGCTTGCCGGTGGCGTAGGCGCGGCCCTGCGGGTCCAGCTTCTGGACGTAGAAAGGCGCTTCCTGAGCCGGAGTCGCCGCGGCCTTGAGGTCCTGAAGGGAGGATAATGTCTCGACCATGTTCAACCAAGCCTCACATTCTTGCGGTTCAGGCTCGCGACATCGAGCGTCGCCGGCTGCTGCGCCGCATGCGGATGCTCTGAGCCCTTATAGACGCGCAGATTGCCGAGCTGCTGGCGGCCGAGGGGGCCGCGCGGAAGCATGCGTTCGACCGCCTTCTCGACGACGCGCTCGGGAAAGCGCCCCTCGAGAATGAATTTGGCGGAGCGTTCCTTGATGCCGCCCGGATAGCCGGTGTGGTAATGGTAGACTTTCTGGTCCCGCTTGCGTCCGGTCAGCACAACCTTCTCGGCATTGATGACGACGACATTGTCGCCATCGTCCATATGCGGGGTGAAGGTCGGCTTGTGCTTGCCGCGAAGCCGCAGGGCGATCAGCGACGCGAGACGGCCGACGACCAGCCCGCTGGCGTCGATCACCACCCATTTCTTCGCGATATCCGCGGCCTTCGCGGAATAGGTCTTGCCAAACATAAAACGGCTCCATGCCGATCGAGCGCCCGCGGCGGAGGAGCCGCATCGGCGTCGATCTTTGTCTAGCCAGCGTATATTTGCAGCAATCGAAGGCGTCAAGCCACTTTGCTCGTTGAGAACCAATAGTTTACAAAATACGGTATGATAGTACCATATTTCCGTGAAAACGCCGCGAGGCTCCTTTTCCGCCGCCGCATCGGCGCCCTGCGTCCTCTGGCCTTATCCAGGAATCACGTTTAGACTTGCTCGAAGATCGCCCCAAGGCGACGACCCGATGAGCGACGAACCCAGCGTCTTGACCTATTCCGACGCCTTCCTGCGCGATCTCCTCGCCAGCGTAAAGACGATTGCCGTCGTCGGCGCATCCGACAATCCGATGCGTCCGTCCTTCGGCGTTTTCGCGTTTCTGCTCTCCCGCGGCTGTCACGTGATCGGCGTCAACCCCGGACTCGACGGCAAGCTCGTGCAGGGCGCGCCCTTCGTCGGCCGCCTCGCCGACATTTCGGAACCCGTCGATATGATTGATATTTTCCGAAATTCCGAGGCGGCCGGGCAAGTCGTCGATGAAGCGCTCGCCCTCTCTCCATCGCCGCGAGCGATCTGGATGCAGCTCGGCGTCCGAAACGACGCGGCCGCCCGACGGGCGCAAGCGCGCGGCGTCGAGGTCGTCATGAACCGCTGTCCCAAAATCGAATATGAACGGCTCGCGCTCGCATCGCGATCCTAACGAGCGAAGCCTTCGCTCCATGCCGTGAAGTCCCTGAATACGCAGAAGTCCCGAGAAGAAGCCGCATCCCGAACGGCTCGAAAGGATCAACGCCACATGACGGACGACGCCGCGCCGCGCTTCGCGACCAAAGCGCTTCATGCCGGCGCCGAGCGGGACCATTCGCTCTGCGGAGGCGCGCCGGCTCATAGCGACATTTGGTCGATGGTTTTCGATAGCGACGCGAACGCGTCGCCCTCGTTGAGACCGAGCCGCTTATGCGGCGTGCAGATGCAAGCCGAGAGCCGCGCCGTGGCCCTCCTCGAGGAGCGAATCGCCGCGCTCGAGGAAGGCGTCGCGGCGGTGGCCTTCGCCTCGGGACGCGGGGCCTTGCTCGCCACCTTTCATCTTCTCATGAAGCCGGGCGAGGACATTATCGCCGCGCGCGCGGCTCGTGGCGGCGCGATGGATCAACTCGCTCACGGCTTCGGCGATTTCGGCATGCGGATCAAATGGGCGGATCCGATGGATCTCTCGACCTTCACGGCCGCGATCGGTCCGCGCACCAAGGCGATTTTCGTCGAATCGACGTGGGGTCCCGGCGGCGCGATCGTCGATCTGGAGGCCATCGGGTCGGTCGCGAAATCGGTCGGCATTCCCCTGATCGTCGACAACACGGCCGCCACGCCTTATCTGGTTCGGCCCTTCGAGCATGGCGCGGATATTGTCGTCCATTCGGCCGCCGCGCTTCTGAGCGGGCGCGGCGACCAGCGCGGCGGGCTGATCATCGACGGCGGCGGCTTCAACTGGCTCCAGGACGAGCGCTACCCCATGCTGAGCGCGCCGCGGCCCGAATTCGACGGAACAATCCTCGCCAATACATTTGGGAATTTCAGCTTCGCAGTCGCGGCCCGCGCGCTCGGCCTTGGCCATTTCGGCTGTGAACTCGCGCCTCTCGACGCCTTGCTGATTCTAGCCGGGGTCGAGACCTTGGCCCTGCGCATGCAGCGCCACTGCGAGAACGCGCGCACGATCGCCGAGCATCTGGCCCGCCATCCGGCTGTGCGATGGGTGAGCTATCCGGGGCTTTCGGGCGACCGCTCGAATGCGCTCGCGCAGAAATATTGCCCGAATGGCGCCGGCGCCGCGCTGACGCTGGGCTTGACCGGAGGCTACCCCGCCGCCGCCGCGGTCGTCTCCAGGTTGAAGCTATTTTCCGCTCTTTCAAATTTCGGGGATGCGCGCTCGCGGGCTTTGCATCCGGCCTCGAGCGCTGAGCGCCGGCCGAGCTATGACGGCGAATCGGACGAGCCGCCTGACTTGGTGCGGCTTTCGATCGGGATCGAAGATACAAACGACATCATCGCCGATCTTGACCAAGCGCTAGCGGGTTAGAGTCAGTCCAAAATACCTGGCCGCATTCTCAGATGCGAGAGCGGATCCTACATCGAAACGTGATTTGTCCGTCGCTCGATGTTTCGAGGCGTCGCCGCGCGCCTGAACTCTGCAGGGTTGCGGAGACAGGATCCAGTTCCGTAGAAGAAAAAAAGATCATTAGATCTTACGCCGACCACAAGTATTGCAGGCGCCCCGACAAGCTTCGGCAAAGGGTGGAGCGCCAGGATCATTTCCTAATCGCCTCGCCCTATTGCGTCGCAACATTGCAGGCGCTCCGCATTTACGTTGCATTCCAGCCACACTCGCCAGCAATACGCCCGATCGAGGCGCATTTCGTGGGTTAGGCGGTTGTTGAGCCGCGAAATCAAGGTAATTTGCCTCAGCTTCAACTTCCTCAAAAGGAGAGCGCTGATGTTACGTCAATTCCTTATGGCCACGGTTGGCGCCGTCGCGCTCGCCGGATCGGCCGTCGCGGCCGACCTTCCCTCCCGCGTCCCGGCGCCAGCGCCGGTTTTTGTCGCCGCGCCCTACAGCTGGTCCGGCCTCTATATCGGCGGCCAGATCGGCTACGCCTGGGGCGATCTGAACAGCTCCACCATTGGCTATGCCGCTCCTACCATCACCTCGGGAGCATTCTTTCTGGATGCGCCGTCCAACTCTAATCCGCAAGGCGTGATCGGCGGCGTCCATCTCGGCTACAATCTGCAGATCGGTCAATGGCTGCTGGGCCTCGAGGGCGACGTTGACGGAACGAGCGTCAGCAAGACGGTCAATGCGGCGACCTTCTTCACGCCGCCGATCGACGCCGCGTTCGTCACGCCAGGCTTCGGCGCGACGGTCCATACAACCTCCCCGATCCAGGGATCGATCCGGCTGCGCGCTGGCTTCGCCTGGGATCGCGCCCTGCTCTACGCAACGGGCGGCGCCGCTTTCGCCAGCGTCAAGACGACCTATTCGGATTACTACGGGTTCGACAGCATTTCGAGAACCCGCGCCGGTTGGACCGTCGGCGGCGGCATCGATTACGCCGTCACCGACAATTGGTCGGTGCGCGCGGAATATCGCTATGCCGACTTCGGCCATTTCGACAATTACCTGATCAATTCAGCCTATAATCCGAGCGGCTCGTGGGAGGGCGTGCACACCCATTTCACCGAAAACCGGGTGCAGGTCGGGTTCAGCTACAAGTTCGGCTCGACGCCGGCGCCGGTCGTCGCCAAATATTGAGGGCGGCCTCCGCGCACCTGTTTGACAACTCCGAAGACTGAAGAGCCCGGCCGCTGCGCCGGGCTTTTTCGTTTGCGTCCGCTCATCGCCGGAGGGTCGGAGGGCGCGCAGGAGCAACCACGCCACAGCGCGAGACCCTCGCGCATCGACGGCGAATCACCGATCTCGCCATGGCGCGGCCCGTCTCAATCAAAGCGTGCGCCAGGGTGTTTTCCAGAGCCTACAATTAACCCTAAATGAGAACAAAAAGAGCTTGCGGGTGAGAACAAACAGAGTACTTTTAAGTCTATCGCAGCTTTCGTTGCGCTCCGCGCCCAGCCCGTGCCAGAAGGAATGACTACAGTGAGCCAAGCCAATCTCCGCCTCGTGGAAGGATCGTCCGTGGACAAGACCAAGGCGCTCGACGCCGCCCTTTCGCAAATCGAGCGCTCATTCGGCAAGGGCTCGATCATGCGGCTCGGCAAGAATCAAAAGGCCATCGAGATCGAAACCGTGCCGACCGGCTCTCTCGGGCTGGACATCGCGCTGGGGGTCGGCGGCCTGCCGCGAGGACGGGTGGTCGAGATCTATGGCCCGGAATCCTCCGGTAAAACCACGCTGACCCTGCATGTCATCGCCGAGGCCCAGAAAAAGGGCGGAGTTTGCGCCTTCATCGACGCTGAGCACGCCCTTGATCCAATTTACGCCAGGAAACTCGGCGTCCATCTCGACGATCTCTTGATCTCGCAGCCGGACACGGGCGAACAGGCCCTGGAGATTACCGACACGCTGGTGCGCTCCGGCGCCGTCGACGTGCTCGTCATCGACTCAGTCGCCGCCTTGACGCCCCGCGCCGAGATCGAAGGCGAAATGGGCGACGCCCAGCCGGGACTTCAGGCGCGGCTCATGAGCCAGGCGCTGCGCAAGCTCACCGCCTCGATCTCGCGATCCCAAACCATGGTCATCTTCATCAATCAAATCCGGATGAAGATCGGCGTCATGTACGGCAGCCCGGAAACGACCACGGGCGGCAACGCGCTGAAATTCTACGCCTCGGTCAGGCTCGACATTCGCCGCATCGGCTCGATCAAGGACCATGAGGAGGTCGTCGGCAACCAAACCCGAGTCAAGGTCGTGAAGAACAAGGTCGCGCCGCCCTTTAAGCAAGTCGAGTTCGACATCATGTATGGCGAAGGCGTCTCGAAAATGGGCGAGCTTGTGGATCTCGGCGTGAAAGCGGGCGTGGTCGAGAAGTCCGGCGCGTGGTTTTCCTATGACAGCCAAAGGCTGGGCCAAGGCCGGGAGAACGCCAAGAATTTCTTGAAGGCGAATCCGCAAGTGGCGGATCGGATCGAACAGGCGATCCGGGAAAACTCCGGCCTGATCGCCGATCGCATTCTCGGCCAGGCCGAGGCCGACGACGACGCGTGAAGCTTCGGAAAGCGGCTCGATCGTTTCGGCGCTGGCTCGGCGGTCCTTGAGCGTTTCGCCAATGCTCTGATGAAAGCGCTTTCCGGCGCCTCGCAAGAGGCCTATTTTCCGGCGCTTCGGAAATGCTCTAAAGTAACGAAAGCTTTCCGGTCGGAGCCCCCTGATCCCGGTCCGGCCGGCGCAATCGCGCCGGCTTGGAACTGGGTCGAGCCAAGAAGAGCAGGCAGGTCTAAAAGAAATGAATGGCGTCAACGAGATCAGATCGGCCTTTCTCGACTTTTTCAAAAAGAACGGGCACGAGATTGCGCCGTCTTCCCCACTCGTGCCGCGCAACGACCCGACGCTCATGTTCACCAACGCGGGGATGGTGCAATTCAAAAATCTATTCACCGGCGTCGAGAAGCGCCCATATACGCGGGCCGCGAGCGCGCAAAAATGCGTGCGCGCCGGCGGCAAGCACAATGACCTCGACAATGTCGGCTATACCGCGCGCCATCACACATTCTTCGAGATGCTCGGCAATTTCTCATTCGGCGATTATTTCAAGGCGCAGGCGATCGAATTCGCCTGGACCTTGATCACGCGGGTATTCGACCTGCCGAAGGACCGGCTTCTCGTCACCGTCTATCATGACGACGACGAGGCCTATGATTTATGGCGAAAGATCGCCGGCTTTCCGGACTCTAAGATCATTCGCATCGCGAGCTCGGACAATTTCTGGTCGATGGGCGACTCCGGCCCCTGCGGTCCATGCTCCGAGATTTTCTACGATCAAGGCGATAAGCTTTTCGGCGGCCCACCCGGCAGCATCGATGAGGACGGCGACCGCTATCTCGAATTCTGGAATCTCGTCTTCATGCAATTCGAGCAGGTCGCGCCCGACGAGCGGCTGCCTCTGCCGCGGCCGTCAATCGACACCGGCATGGGGCTCGAGCGCATAGCGGCCCTCCTGCAAGGCGTCTCGTCGAATTACGACATCGATTTGATGCGGAGCTTGATCCTCGCCGTCGCCGCCGCAACGGGCGTCGACCCCGATGGACCGCATATGGCGAGCCACCGCGTCATCGCCGACCATTTGCGCGCCTCGGCTTTTCTGGTGGCGGACGGCGTCCTGCCCTCGAACGAAGGCCGCGGCTATGTGCTGCGCCGAATCATGCGCCGCGCCATGCGTCACGCCCAATTGCTCGGCGCCCAGGAGCCGCTGATGTGGCGGCTCGTTCCGGCCCTTTCGCGCGAGATGGGGCAAGCCTATCCTGAGCTTTTGCGCGCCAAGGCGCTCATCGTCGAAACGCTTCGTCTCGAAGAGACGCGCTTTCGCATCACCCTCAAGAAAGGGCTCGAAATCCTCGACGAGGCGCGGGCGTCGCTCAAGCCCGGGGACGAGCTCGACGGCAAGATCGCCTTCAAGCTCTACGACACTTATGGCTTTCCGCTCGATCTCACGCAGGACGCGCTGAGAGCGACGTCGAACACGGTCAACACCGAAGTCTATAGCCAGGAGATGGAGCGCCAGCGCGCCGAGGCGCGCAAGGCCTGGGCCGGATCAGGCGAAGCGGCGACCGAAGCCATCTGGTTCGCCCTCAAGGAGAAGATCGGCGCGACCGATTTCCTTGGTTACGATACAGAGCGCGCGGAAGGGATCGTCGCCGCCCTTCTCAAGGACGGCAAGGAGGTCTCGAGCCTGCGCGCCGGCGAAGCCGGCTCGGTCATTCTCAACCAAACGCCGTTTTACGGCGAATCCGGCGGCCAGGTCGGAGATACCGGCATTGCGCTCGCGAGCGGCGCGCGCTTTCGCATCGCAAACACGCAAAAAAAGGCGGGCGACCTCTTTGTTCACGAGGGCGTCGTAGAAGAAGGCGTTCTCGAACGGGGTTTAGCCGTCGAACTCTTCGTCGATCATGAGCGCCGTGCGGCCGTGCGGGCGAATCATTCCGCGACTCATATCCTTCACGAAGCGCTGCGGCTCGTCCTCGGGGACCATGTAGCGCAAAAAGGATCTCTGGTGGCTCCGGATCGCCTGCGGTTCGACTTCGCGCATCCGAAGCCGATCAGCGCGGAAGAACTTGCGCGCATCGAGGACATCGCCAATCGCGCCATATTGGACAATGCGCCGGTGCTCACCCGCCTCATGGGGGTCGAGGAGGCGATCGGCGCCGGCGCCCGCGCGCTGTTCGGCGAGAAATACGGCGACGAAGTCCGAGTGGTCTCGATGGGCTACGCCCATTTGGACGAAGCGGGCCTCGACGCTTCTGAACGCGCCTTTTCGACGGAGCTTTGCGGCGGCACCCATGTCACTCGCACCGGCGACATCGGCCTCGTCACAATTTTGTCCGAAGGGGCGGTCGCCGCCGGCGTACGCCGCATCGAAGCGAAGACCGCCGCCGAGGCGCGCCGCCATCTCAATACGCAGGCCCGACGTCTGCACGAGATCTCGGCGCTGTTGAAAACGCCGGAAGACGAGTCCGTCGTGCGCTTGGCGAGCCTTATCGACGATCGCCGCAAGCTCGACCGCGAACTGGCCGAGGCCCGCAAAAAGCTGGCGATGGGCGGCGGCGAAGGAACTGCGCCGCCCATCGAAGACATCGACGGGATCAAATTCTTCAGACGCGCCGTTTCCGGGGTCGAGATGAAGGATTTGAAATCGCTCGCCGACGAAGCCAAGCAGACCGTCGGCTCGGGGATTGTCGCAATCGCTGGAGTGGGACCCGACGGCAAGGCTGGCGTCGTCGTCGGGGTCACCGCCGATTTGACCGCTCGCTTCGACGCCGTCCAATTGGCGCGCGCGGCCGCCGCGAAGCTCGGCGGCAAGGGCGGCGGCGGAAGAAGAGACATGGCCCAAGCCGGCGGCCCCGAGGGCGGCTCGGTCGACTCCGCCTTGGCGGCGATCGGCGCCGCGCTGCGGGAAATCACGCGCGCAGCATAGAAGACGATCGGCGCGCGGAAGGAAGAGGCTCTGACCGGAACTAGTTTAGCTTGGCCATGCAACTCAAACGCGCCAGGACCGTTTTAAATATATCCCCGCCCAAGCGCCTGGGGATTTCTATTGCTGAGGAGAGTGACATGGCCCAACAGGACCCGCAGGCGAACCCCGCTGCGAGCGGCATCGACGCCGCTGTCGGCGGCATGGCGGATGCGTCCAAGAGACTGCAGGCTTTCGCGGGCGAAATCGCGCAAATGTCGAAAGAAACCTTCGACCATGCTTCGGCGACGGTCGAAAAGCTGCGCGGCGCCCATAATCTCGAGGACATCCTCGCGATCCAGACGAGCTTCGTCAAAGAAGCATTTGAGCACGCCGCGCAACATACGCGCAAATTCAGCGAGCTGTTCTCGGCTTTTCCGCTCGAGCTTACGAAAACCTACCAAGACGCCTGGGCCAAATCCGTCGACGCCGCGATGAAATCCACCGAAGCGGCGCGAAAGGCTGTAGCATCAAATGTGGAGCGCTTCTCTGAAGCCATTCACAAGGAAGCTGGACCCGGCCGCGACTCTTGAGGTCTCCCTCCAAAGCCCAAACGAGAGATGACGCAGAAGCGCGGTTTCGCCGCGCTTCTCTTGTTAGGGCGGCACGAACTTGATCGCCCGCGCTTCGGTCGTTGTCCGCGGGCGGACTGACTGCTGCGCTGCGACAAAATTTCTCAATCGCGTCTTGGTCCTCGCGCATATCGAATCATGCGATAGAGCGCAATTTTTCCGCTGGCGGGGCGGCCACAAATGAGCGATCTCCGTCCGCGCGAAACCGCCGCCTGCGGATTCAATCCGCGAGTATTCATTTTTGCGCGCATTTGCCGGTTGTCGGCTCTTTCCTATTGCCCAGAAACATGAAAAAGCTTCGGTCTCTCGCCTCGATGAGGCGCACGTTTTCTGCAAAATGAAGCTCTGGCTCGAGTCATGCTGCGGCTCCTTCTCCTTCGTCACGCCGAGGCCGTCGTCCATGCGGCAGCTGGGGACATGGAAAGGCGTCTTACAACCGCAGGACGCACCGGAGCCGCGCGGATCGGGGCTTATATCCGCAAATCCGGTCTCGCCCCAGATCTGGTTTTTGTCTCGCCCGCGCGACGGACGCTTGAGACTCTTGAGATCGTCGAAAGCGAAATGGGGCAAAAGCTTTCGAGCGCCATCGAGCCGTCGCTCTTTAGCGCCAGCCTGAGCGCTGTCCAAGGCATGCTTATGAGAACGCCCGCCGCCATCAGGACCTTGCTAATTGTCGGGCATAATCCAAGCCTAGCCGAACTGGCCAACGTGCTTGCCTCCGAGGGAGAAAGCGCAAGCTTGACGACGATGCGCAGCCAATTCCCGGCGCCCTGTCTCGCGGTCATCGATTTCCGCGTAGACGACTGGAGCGAGGCCTATGCTGGCCGGGGCGCGCTCGATCGTTTCGTCACGCTCCCAACCCTATCTGGTTGATCGCCGTCCAGCCGAACCTCATTGGAATCGGCTGATTTTCGGCGAAAGGGTCGCTCTGGAAATTTGTTGCAACAGCGTAGGACCAGGACGCTGCGCATGCGTTTAGCATTAGTTCTGCCGAACACCGGAACTAGGATCGAAACTCCGGGCCAGGGGCGTTCGGCGCGATGGGCGTGGACCCATCAACCTCGGGGCCATCGCATGTTTCCTGAAGCTTTCGCGTTTTTGGCCCTGATCGCCGGCGGCGCCATCGAGACGACTCCCGTGGAAGCAAAGCTCAACGCGCTTCCAGAGGCGGTGGCTCTGATCGCCAACGCGCCTTTTTTCGCTGACGTACTCTCCGGGGCAAAATTCCGGCCGGCTGACCGCGCGGTTACGAATTGGCGCTTCGAAGCGACGACAAATCTTGATCTTTCTCCGGCCTCAGCTACGAAATTGATCGCCGATCGGACGCCAGCTTCGATCGCCCGTTGCGTCAAGCTTAACAATTATTGGTGCGTCAAGCGGGCGGGATGGGCGGGCGAGATCGCGGCGGATTCCGAAGGGCATGTCGCCTTCGCCTCGGCGATCGAGGGCGCGACGGTGGCTGCGGTGCTGTTGCGCCGCTACTATCTCGATTATCATCGACATTCAGCATTGGCGATCCTGTCGCGCTGGGCGCCGGCCCAATGCGGGACCGCCACGAGCGCTTTGCACAAGAGCGCACCTCGCGCGCGGCCGGCCCAGATCAGCGCGGGGACCCTCGCGATCCGCGGACTCGGCAATACGCTCCGCGCACGCTGGCTCGCCGCGCATCGGCCCGGCCAAGCGGGCGCCGGCAAAGCCGTCGCGCTCCGTCGATCCGTCGTCGCCGATCGACCGGTTCCCCTCATGCGCGCACCGCAAATAGCCGTCGGCATGGGAGAAGCGAATGTCGAGCGCGCTCCAGTGCGTCTGGCGGCGCTCGACCTCGTGTCGAGCGCCGCGCTACAGCCCGAAGCGCCGCCGGGGCCGGTCAGCGGCGCTTCTTGTCCCGGCGAGACGCTTAGGATTCGCAATTACGCTCTGCGCGCGATCCAGGGCATAGGCTCCAACCCCGACGAAGACTTGAAGCTCTTTTCGCCTGACGGAACGCCAGGAGAAAATTTGGCTGGCCTGATGCGCAACATGGCCCGGGTCGAGATCGGCCCCCTGGCTGCGCGCGACGACTTGATCGCCGCGGCGATCGAGATCGCGGCGCAAAGGGGTCGGGTCGCGGGAAAGGTCGCCGGAGACGCGCATTGAACGCAAATGCGTTTGCGCCTAAATGAGATGCAGTCGGACAGCCGAGGCAATCCGATTCGGTCCTCGATTCCAGATCAAATTCCGAAAATCCTCGTGATTTCAGGGTCCGCCGCTTCTAAAAAGAAGCCGCAGATCGTGTTTCTGTTAACCATTTTCGGCCAAGTGTCGGTAACGCTGGAGCGGGACGCGAAAAAATGGAGCCCGTTTTTCCGCCCGCTTCCCGCTCGCCGGTGGGAATGGATCGTGGCGATTTTGGATCGAAACGATTGAAAATCGCCGTGGTTTAGCTTGAAAGATCGGCCGGAATTGCTGCTTTGCCCTTGATCTCGGATCTCTTGTTCGAGGCTCGCGCCGTCGCGCAGAGCCTCGCCGAATACGCCAGCGGTCCGCATATTCGCCTGGGCGTGACCGGACTTTCGCGCGCCGGCAAGACAGTCTTCATAACCTCGCTCATCGAGCATCTGACCAAGGCCGCCGACCCCTCTTTGCGCGGCCGTCGGAGCACCTTGCCCGTCTTTCGGGTCCACGCCGAGGGAAGGCTCATCGGCGGAAGGCTCGAGCCTCAGCCCGACGACGCCGTGCCGCGATTCGCCTACGAGGATCACATCGCAGCTCTGACTGGTCCCCAGCGCCAGGTCGAAGCCCGGCATTGGCCGCAGTCAACTCGGCGCGTGTCCGAATTGCGCATTCGCCTCGATTTCGAGCAAAAGGCCGGCCTTCGCCCTGGCCGTCAGTCCCTCGCGATCGACATTGTGGACTATCCCGGCGAATGGCTTTTGGATCTGCCCCTGCTCTCAAAGTCTTTCGCCCAATGGTCGCGCGAAACCTTCATCGCCTCCGCGAGCGCGGGCCGAGCGGCGCTTGCGGCGCATTGGCGCGGCTTCGCCATCAACGCCGATCCACGCGCCAAAGCCAATGAAGACGACGCCCGCCGCGCGGCCGAACTCTTCACCGCTTATCTGCGGGCCTGCCGCGCCGACGAATATAGCTTTTCAAGCCTGCCGCCTGGGCGCTTTCTGATGCCCGGCGACCTCGAAGGGTCGCCAGCGCTGACCTTCGTGCCGCTCGCGATCGAAGAGGGCGAGGTCTATCCGCCCGATTCGCTCGCCGCGATGATGGAGCGCCGCTACGAGGCCTATAAGGCCCATGTGGTCAAACCCTTCTTCCGGGACCACTTTTCGCGCCTCGACCGGCAGATCGTTCTCGTTGACGCGCTGGCGGCGCTCAATGCGGGCCCCGCCGCGATGCGCGACCTCGAGATCGCCCTGACCGACGTCCTCACCGCATTCAGAGCCGGGCGCGGCAATGTCCTGACGAACCTGTTCCGACCAAAAATCGACAAGATCCTTTTCGCCGCGACCAAGGCCGATCATCTCCACCACACGAGCCATGATCGGCTCGAGGCGATCCTGCGGCACTTGACCACGCGCGCGATCGAGCGGGTCGAAAACGTCGGCGCGGAGGTCGACGTCATCGCGCTCGCCGCAGTCCGCGCCACGCGCGAGGCGAAGGTCAATGGCCATGGCGGTCCGGCCCTCGAAGCGGTGATCGGCACGCCTTTAGACGGCGAGCGCATCGGCGACGAAATCTTCGACGGGAAAACGGAGGCGGCGATCTTTCCGGGCGAATTACCCAAGGACCCGCAAGCGGTCTTTCTCGGCGAGCCTCTGGCCATGCTGTCTGACGAGATCGATTACCGCTTCGTTCGGTTTCGCCCGCCGACGCCCGTCCGCGGCAAGGATGGAAAGCCGTTCCCTCCTCCCCATATTCGGCTCGACCGCGCGCTTCAGTTTCTCCTCGGAGACAAGCTGATATGAGTCCGTCGAGACAGATGAATGTCACCAAAGGAGCCGCCCGGCGTGCGCCTCGGACGAGTTCAATTTCCCGACAGCAAGGGGACTCCCGCGACGGGCGCCCTGAGAGGTTTGTGCCGTGACGCTTGAGAAAAGACGCCCTCCGCGCGCCTTTCGCCTCGATGAGCTGAACCTGAACGGCGCCGGAGCCGGCGACAGCATTCCGCGCGGCGCGACAGTGATCGAGCCCGCGATCGACCCGTTCGAAGCCGAACTCGAGTCCACAGCCTCCGCCGCGAGCATTGACGAAGCCGCTGTCGAGGTTGCGCAAAAGCAAGGCGTCGTCGCCCGCACCCTACTCTCTTGGACTGGCGTCTTCTGGTCGTCGTTCGGAGGCTTGGTCTCGCTCGGCTTCAGCCTCGAGATCGCCCAGCTGATCGAAGCGCTGTTCGCGCAGGCGCCGGCGCTAGGCGCGATCGCCATCGTATTGGCGTGCCTCGCCGGAGTCGCTCTGTTCGTTCTCGCGGCGCGAGAAATCTCGAGCGTCGTCCGACAGCGCCATATCGCGGAGCTTCATATCGGGCTCGCAAGGGCGAGAGAGGCGGATGATTTCAAGGAGGCTCGGAAGCTCGTCGGCGAGCTATCCGCGCTTTACGTCGGGCGCCCGGAAACCGCTCAAGCGCGCACACAACTGCGCCAACTCTCCCGCGACATTGTCGATGGAAGCGACCTCATCGATATTGCGGAACGAACCTTGGTCTCGCCGCTGGACAGCGAAGTCAGGCGGGAAATCGCCGCCGCCGCAAAACGCGTATCCGTGGTGACCGCTCTCGCGCCGCGGGCGATCATCGATGTCGTCTTCGTTTTGGCGCAAGCGATCCGCTTGATCCGGCGCATCGCGACGATTTACGGAGGCCGGCCTGGCTTGCTCGGCTTTTTCAGATTGTTGCGTTCGATCGCAGCGCATATCGCGATTACCGGAGGCATGGCCGCAGGGGATAGCCTCATTCAACAACTGGTTGGCCACGGGATCGCCGCGAAATTATCGGCGCGGCTCGGCGAAGGCGTTTTGAACGGGCTTTTGACGGCCCGCGTCGGGCTGTCCGCCATGGCGGTCTGCCGACCGATGCCCTTCTCGACGGGACGCGCCCCAGGCGTCAGCGAAGTGGCGCCATTCTTGTTCAGCAAATCGGATGCGAAGAGCTGACGGCCAAGGCGCGATCGAAATACCTGGCTCAAGCCGGCATTTCTACTTGACCCAAGCGCCTTAGCTCGGCTTCGACGCACGGCGACGGGCCGGCGCGTGAAGCTTTGCCTCATGCATGGAGACATCCAATGGCCTTGATCCAAGCCCCGATTACTTTCGTCGTTGGCACCAAGATCGTTCGCGCGGAAGGCGCCGTCGATAAAAAGACTGCGGAAAACCTGATCGTCGTCGAAACGATCGACACGAAAGAGGGAGGGCGCGCCTTTTCTATATTTCGGACCCGCAAAGAATATGATGCCTATGCGGAGAAGATCATCAATCCTTGAGCTGATCCGCTCGTCCGACGATCGTGATCGTCTCAAACGCGCGAGGTGGCCGCGACGCACCCCGCCGGCGCCGATACTGCATAAGAACTGACGTTGAAATCACCGGTTCCGACGCGCGCCCCGATGGCTAGCGTTTGGCTTTGGGGCGCATCGCGCGGGCTGAAGCCGACGATCAGATCAGGGTAAAGCGACAAGTCTCACAGATCTTAGGAGAATCACGATGGCCGCGCCCCACAGCGCTGAAGATAGCGCGCACTATGTCTTGACAATTTTCAAGCGGCATAAATGCAGAACCGGTTCGACCCTATTGGCGCATAATCTCCAACTCCCGTTCAGCCAGGATGGTTGGCAAGCCAGCGATCTCGCCGCCGGGCAGCAATATGCAGTCGAGAAAGGTTGGATCGAGATCGGCAAAGAGGAAAAGTTCATCAAGCTCCTCGAGGCCGGCTACGTCGAGTCTGAATCGGAGAGGACCTACGCCTAAAAGCGTGTTCCGAAAAAATTGATCGAGTTTTTCGAAATTTAGGCATCGGGTCTATCCAATGCCTCATGAGAACATGCTTCGACTTTGGTCTGGAGCGTGTTCTTGGCGACTGGACGATTGGTCACTGATTGTCAGCCGCTATCCCCTTCAGCGGAAGGAACCCGTAGAGGCGCCGAGGGGAATGCGTCGTCGCCGCAAAATACGCGATTGCCCTCCACCCGCAATTTCTCGCCGGCGACGCGCTCCAGGGCTGCCGGATAGATGATATGCTCTTGCTCGAGAACGCGGGCCGCGAGCGTTTCCGTCGTGTCGCTGTCGAGAACAGGCACAGCCGCCTGCGCGATGATCGGTCCCTCGTCCATGGCCGGTACGACGAAATGCACCGTGCAGCCATGGATTTTCACGCCGTCGGCGAGCGCACGCGCATGGGTGTCGAGGCCACGATAGGCCGGTAGAAGCGCAGGATGAATATTCAAGAGCCTGCCGCGCCAATGGCCGACGAACCAGGGCGTCAAAATGCGCAAAAAGCCTGCAAGGCAAATATATTCGATGCGATGCAGCTCCAGGAGGAGTTGCATCGAGCGCTCGAACTCTTCGCGTCCCGCGTAAATCTTATGATCGACAGCGGCGGTCGCAATGCCGTTTTCCTTAGCGAAGGCCAATCCAGGCGCGTCGGGGCGATTCGACAAAACGAGGGCGATTTCGGCCGGATAGGAGGGACTTCGTGCTCTCTGGACCAGGGCCCGCATGTTTGATCCGCGCCCGGAGATCAAAATAGCCGTGCGCTTACGCCGGATCGTCACAGGCCGAGCCGTCCAGAATAGACCACGCGCTCGCCGTCGCCTGCTTCTACGACCTCGCCAAGGGCGATAGGCGCCTCGCCTTGGTTGCGCAACGCGCGCTCGAGAACGGCGGCGCTTTCGCGACTGGCGATTATGATCATGCCGACTCCGCAATTAAAGGTTCGCAGCATTTCGGCTTCACCGACGCCGCCTGATGCGGCGAGCCATGCGAAAACACGCGGAACCTGAATTGCCGAGAGATCGAGCCGGGCTCCAAGGCCGCCCGGCAGCACGCGCGGAAGATTGTCTGGAAAACCGCCCCCGGTTATATGGGCGAGCGCCTTGACGCCATCGCATTCCGCCAGCGCCGCCAGCGCCGCCTTGACGTAAATGCGGGTTGGTGTGAGCAAGGCCTCCCCAAGCGTCTTTTCAACGTCAAATGGCGCCGGCGCGTCCCAGCCGAGCCCCAAGTTCGCCACGATCTTCCGGACAAGCGAAAAACCATTCGAATGGACTCCGGACGACTTCAAGCCGAAGAGGACGTCTCCCGGCGCAATGTCGGTCCTGGGCAAGAGCTTGGCGCGCTCGACGGCGCCGACCGCAAATCCTGCGAGGTCAAAATCCCCGCCTGCGTAGAGGCCTGGCATTTCAGCGGTCTCGCCGCCGATCAAGGCCGCTCCAGCCTCGACGCAGCCCCGCGCTATGCCCGCGACGACATCGGCCGCGATCTTCGGATCGAGCCTGCCAGACGCATAATAGTCGAGGAAAAACAACGGCTCCGCGCCTTGCACGACAAGATCGTTCACGCACATGGCGACGAGATCGATCCCGATCGTGTCGTGGACGCCAGTCTCGATCGCAATCTTGACCTTCGTGCCGACGCCGTCATTGGCCGCGACGAGGATAGGGTCGACAAAGCCGGCGGCCTTGAGATCGAAAAGGCCGCCGAAGCCACCGATTTCCGCGTCTGCTCCGCGCCTCCGCGTCGACCGCACGAGCGGCTTGATCCGTTCGACCAAGGCGTTTCCAGCGTCAATATCGACGCCGGCGTCGGCATAAGTGAGGCTGCTTTTTTCAGTCATGGACGTTCCGGACCAACGCCCCACGGCTAGAGCAGTTTCCGGGAAATGTCGACCGCCGATTAACGGCCAAAGTTGCTCAGGGTTTGAAATGAAAATCCACGCCGACCGCATGCAGCAAATAGCCGATGGCGGACAAAATCCCCAAAAATATGGTCGCCAGAACACGCCTTTCGGTTTTGCGCTCGGCCTCCGCCGCCGCATGGGACAGCTCGAGATTGCTCACGCGCTTCCCGATTCCGGGCGCCGAATCGGTTCCTAGCAGTTCATTGAGAATTGTCCGGGTCAGGGTCCGGGTGGCTGCGGCGTCCTCCTTCACGCCAATCATCAAATCCTCGAGCCTGACGAGCCGCGTATTTGCGTCATCCGCCATCGAGCTCCGCCTTTCTTGCTCCGGCTCCGCATAGGTCAGCGACATTTTTGGTCCTTTGAATTTTAGCGCCTATGGCTTTCACGTCAGAAAGACAGCTGCCGATGCGACGAATGCTCCGGTGGCGATTGAACCGAAGGCGCCGGCCCACGCCTCGACCTCATGCATTCGTGGGATGACTCTCGGCGTCCTGATTGAGCCGAGCCAGCCTCCGGCGAGAACGGCGCAAAGCGATATAATCGCCGTCAAGAGAAAAAGCGGGTCATCCATCATGAAGCGCGTCCGTCCTCTTCTAGGTCGAATAGATGGAGTTTGATCGTAATCTCGACGCCCTCATGCTTGAGGCCCTTGAGCTTCCTCGCCGAAACGAGGAATGGCGCGTCGAGCCCCGCCTCAATCGACGGCCTGAGCGCAGCGATCTCGGCGTCGGCGAGGCGCAGTCCAGAAATGGAATCGCGCAACCGGTCTAGGAGCTTGACGGGGATCGTCGCCATCTGGCTAAGCGGAAGCGGCCGGCACGGAGGACACAGACCCAATGGCGTTCGTCACCTCGCTTTCGAGCGCGCCGATCGCACCTACGACACTGTCGAGATCTGCGGCATTGCTCGATGCAGCGGCGGCTTGCTCTTTGGAAAGCGCCGTCTTGAGCTCCGCGAGCGCGGACTCGACGGAGGTCTTGAGGCTGTCGAGAGCGGTTTGAACCTCAGCGATCGTGGCCATTTGTTTCTCCTGGTTGACGAGGATCACGGCCTGGTCGGCCGACAGCGATTGCAGCGTCGAAATCATGCTGGTGATCAGTGGCAGCGCATTGCTCATTGGCGATGCACCCATGAGGCGAAGGCCGAGGCAATTGGCATGGTCGGCGCAAGAATGAAAAAGCTCAGCGCTATAGTCTGCTCGGCGCTTGCGTAGGCAGCGGGAAGCGCTGGTACGACCCAGCCGAATTGCGGGATCGTCGAGACGAAGAACACCGCGCCCCAATGGAGCGCGGCGGGAAGCCCAAAGGCGAACACCATGAAGCGCGCCCCGCCCCACGTGTTTGTCGAAGCCTTGAGTTGATTTACCTGAGCCTGGGCGGTGAGATAGGCTTGGTAGCCTTGTAGATCGAAGCCCCGCTCCGATGTGAATGCAGCGAGATCCGCGTCGGCCTTTTTATTCAGCCAGCCGAAAAGCGGCCCCGCGACACCCTCAACCAATGAAGTCAACAGCGCGCCGATCGACGCAAGCATCCGCTACGCCAAGGGCGGCGTCTTAGCCGCCTGATTGACGCCGTAGACATGTGCGACCCACGCGAGAATCGTCGCAGCGGAGGCGATCTTATTCGCCGTCGCTGCGTCGAAGAACTCCGCCCAGGGCAGCGTCTTCAACTCGACGAGGGCGTCCCCGTCAAGACTCTCCAGGATTTGCTCGCCGCCCTTGAAGATCGCCGCGATGGCGAGCAAAATCGGCGTTTTCCAACCGTCAATTTTGAGCCAACACTTCCGCCAAAACGAAAGGGACGGATCGGCGAGCTTACCGGGCTTGCCAAGCACCAGCGCCGTCTCCTGCAATTTAGGTCGCAGATAGACGACGTAGACGACCAAAGTCGCGAGCATAAAGACGAGCGGCCATCCGGCCGCGTCCCAAAAAGACGCCATGAAGATCTCCTATTTGCGCTCAACTGGCGCAAGTAATTTTGTGACGATCTTTTCAGCCAGAGCATCCATGTCCGCAGGAGCGATCAATGCCGGATCGGTGGAAGCCTGTACAACAGGTGGAGGCGGCGGCGCATGCGCGCCACGGACCCAAATCGCAAGGCTCTCGATCCAAAGCCATTCTGCCTCCCCAGTCGGGACGGCGCACTGCATCGCAGGCGCCTCCCGCTCCATACGCGCCGCCGTCTGCGATAGATCAACAACAGTCGCCGCCGCCACGGTCTTCGCTTTCTCCGATTGAAAAATGGAGTAGAGGACCGCGAACCCTATAACGCAGCCAATCGCGGATAGCATCGGCGCCGGAATTTCCAGGGTCCCACGGAAGACCCCGAGCAATCCGCCGGCAATCACGCCCAATCCCGCATGCGCGTCATGCGTCTCGCCGGCTTTCTTTGCCAAAATGATCTTCGCTTGCGCTTCCGCTGCTGGCGAATGCGCTGGATTCGCACCGATATAATCGCGAAAAACGTTATGCGCCTGCCTGATGCGATTGGATAGATTGGCCGATGCCTTCGCTGGCCGTTCATATTCCCAACATACGCGCGCCGTCAGCTTGTCGAGATCCCCACCTGCGCGCAGCGCTTTATCCAGCTCCGGATAAGCCTTCCCGAGTTCGAAGACGGCAAATTTGATCTGCGCCGCCAGTGTCCCCGAATGGAGCCTTCGACCTGAGCAAAACTCTTCCAACGCATCGAGTCGGGCCAACCTCCATTGCGCAATTCCCTGGCTTCCGTGGTCCGATCGAGACGTCGGGATATAACCGGAATGAAGATCGCCCCCCGACTCTTGACTGAAATTCCCGACAACCGCCGCCGCACCGGTTGGATCATAACCCTCCGCAATAAAAAGACCTGCCGCGATCTGTTGCCGGATGGTCATTGTGGCGACCTAACGCCGCCATAAATCGAAATAGCCTGCCCATACACAGACGCGAAACTTCTGTTGAAGAAGTACGAATTCGCCTTTGACGAAATCAAACGCCTTGCAGATGACACCCTCCTTTGTGATCCCACCGTGGAAAAATGACGTATGACGCGCAAATCGACGCGCATCCTTTCACACAAGCCGACCGAAAAACCGAAAAACAAAATATCAATCAATCCGTCGCTCGCGCATTTCACATTTGGTCCGGCGGCAAAAGCATCCGGCTCAAATCGCCCCCCCCAACGCCAAGCGCCTACCCGAGAACCCTAATAATTCCGTCCGGCCTTTCCCGACCTCACGGCATCGCGCTCCAGATTGCTCCAAGCGCGCGGGCTTGGCGAAGCGCGGTCGCACAATGACCTGCAACTGTCCGATGAAGACCGCCGCTATCAATGTCGAAATCAGCGCCACCGTTGCCAGTTACAGTGCCGACCCGCCCAGTACCCGTAATGTCCGGACCAAGCGGATCGCTGGCGAGTGTTATGCCAAAAGTATTCAAATCGCCTCGCGCTTGCTGCTGCGTTACAGCAGCCAAAACCGCACTCTCGTTGCCCAGCTGAGCCGCTTGTTGCGCTGATGCATTCGAACCGCCTGTCAATGCTCCAAGGGAAATAATCGGCACCCCGGGAAAGGCCCCGCGCAAAGTCTGAAGCAAGGTCGACATCGCCGAATTAATTCCACTATTGCTGGCATAGCTCGTGTCGTTCGACGAAGGCTGAATTAAAATTCCAGCGATAGGTCTATGCCCATTATGGACTGCCAGATTCTTCAATGCGCGCGTTTGATAGTTCGCCGCCGTATTTGATGCAGTCGCGACAATGCCAGTCCCCGCTATCGAGTCGTTTACGATCTCAACGCCGAGCAAATTCTGCAATTGCAACGCATAGGCGTTCCACGATGCGGCGAGGTCATAGCCCTCACTTTGGCTGTCGCCTAGGAGATAGAGTCTCCGATTGTCCGCGACCGAAGGATAGGAGAGATTCGACGTAGGCTTGCATGACGCACTAACGACCCAAATCGGAGACGCAGTGTTTTGATTCATGCCAAAGGTGATTTCGATCTGATAAATCGACCGGCCGATGGTCGTCCCAAAAGCCTGCGCCGACGTACAATTCGTGAAATCCAATGTGACGTAGCGAAATCCACCAGCGACAGGTGTAAAAGCGTAGTCGAGCGGGACCCCATTGACGCGGATCAAGATCGGCCCTGCGCCAAAAAAAATGCCCTTAAATTCCAGTATGTCCCCTTCAAAATCCACTTGATAGCACGACTGCCAGGAACAATAGCCGCTCTCCCCCGCGCCCTTCCCACCCAAGTTTCCAGTGGACAACATCAAGTCCGTTTGGAAACCCGGAATGCCCGCCTGGTTTCCGTTCGAGAAAGGCGTGCCGCCAACGACCCGAAACACACTGGAGCGATCCGAAGGGAAATCCGGGTTGGAACCCGGCGGAGTAAAAGTTAGGCTCAACGCTGCATTGTGCGATGCAGATTGGGACACCACCGGCGCGGTCTGAACTCCCCAAAACGTCCAGTTAATCCCACCGTCGCTCACAGTGCCTGTGATATGCGTCGGCGGCGTGGTCCCTGCCGTCCCGCCAGACGCGGCGTAATAGACAAATCCACCGTTTGACACAACCTGACCGCCAGAAAATAAACCGCCTGCGATCCATGGTACGGAACCAACCAACCTTGTCGTCGAGAACAGCGGATTGCTCCTTTGCGCAGCGACATATGAACGCCGCAGCCAGCCGCCGGTCGTCTCCTTCGACGCACCATAACCTGAGGGTAAAATGCGAGACATTCAATGACCCTCCGCTTTAGCCTTCCCAAGCTGTAAATTGCTGAAATGCAGTCCCGCCGATCAGCGCAATCGCATTGCTCGGAATCCGCCCCCCCGCCTCGCTCCAACCGTCGCCGTTAGGTCCAAAGGTCGTCGTGCCGACCGCGCCGAAAGCTGCAGTCGCCCCAATAGACGCCCCGAGGTTTTGTGAGCTGCTCTCGTTTCGAAACATAAAATATTGACGACCCGAATTGCTGGAAAACACCGGAGTCGACAGCGGAGAAAAGGACATCAGGTTGACAGCGACGCCCGAACCCGATCCAGACGTCGACACCGGAACGATCGGATTTGTTTGCGGAGCGCCGTAAATCCCTGGCGCGCTTACAGTCAAAGTCGCCGCACCCATAATCAAATTCAGCTGCGCGCCCGCCAAGCTTCCGCCGCTAACCGGTTCTGCGGCCGGCGTGGTTGGATTGACTGTATATGATCCTGCGGCGGCTATGGACAGCACTGCTGTAATAGCCCCCCCGGCCACAGTGACTGACGCTTGAAATTTTATTCCCGTCCCGGTCGTACCGATGACCGTTTGCGTACCATTTGCGCCGCCGGTCCCGCCAGCCGCAACTGTCGCAGCAACGACTTGCGTCGTAGCAACGGTTAAAGCCGCTGGAGCAACGACGCCCGCACCAGTCGGCAGAATCAAAGTGTCCCCAGGGGAATAAATATGCCCCGCGGCGCCACCTGCTGTCTGAACCGTAGCGCCGATAACGCCGCCACGAATATATCCGGAACGATCAATTAAAGAAATGGCTCCGCCGGTAACTACTATCGCATTTGTCACACCCGGCGTAGTTTGATCGATGCCGCACTTTCCAACGACCTGCACGGGCGCTTGATCAGTGGCTAACGCGACCGACACGCTATTTGCAGTCACTGCGGGCGCATTTGGAAGCGTGTTTACCACAGCGCCAGATCCTGGCGTCACATTTAAAGTCGGCAATGCCATAGATATTACCCCTCGAGCCTAAGCAGCAACAGCGGCAAGCAAAGCCGAATTCGTCGCCTTGCCGAAATCTGCGACGCCCCCTCCAACTTCGCTTCCCTTTACCGATGACAACAAAGCTCCGTCAATTGGAGCGAAAATAATCGCCGCAGATCTAACAGGGGTCGATGCATAGACCGACGTCGTAGTCCATATCTCATCTTGCTCGCCTGCTGCGAACAGAATCCCAATTTGGTCTTGTCTCGGCGCCTCGCCGCCCCAATGCAGGACAATTGGATTCGCTCTGCCCTCAATTCGGAGCGAACCAATCCCTAGTAGGCTCCAAACACCCTGCGTTAAGAAAAGCACATTCGTTTCGATCGCCATCGGACTCTCATCTATGATCTAACTCAGCGGATAGAACACTACAACGCTATCCTCCGTCCCCGACGTCGACGCCCAAATCTGACTTGCGGTCCAAAGCTTCACTCGCTCATCTGGTCGAAGGCTAAACCCGACCGCTCCATCGGCAGGCGGAAGATCAGAAATTACATACCAGACCGGGGAGGACCGCGCTTGAAGCATAACCGGCCCAACTCCAATCAAGCTCCACACACCTTGCGCGAGCGATAAAAACGTCGTTGCAGCCATACGATATCCTAAGCAAAAGTGCGTACGGCTGAAATGCCGTGCGAGGACGCTAAAGACCTCGAAAACATTACGATGCCGGCGGATCGAATGTCGCGTAATGAATCGCGATTCTCACCACGCCCGCCGTGAACGCGCCGCCAATCGCGATGATACTGATTGCCGAGGGGAAGTACCACACTGTTGGGCCGATTAGCCCTGAGTTGGTCACTCCAGTCGAAGTCCCAATAGCGGAGCCAAATCGACCGTTCACAGACCCGAGTTCTCCTCCGGGCCCCGTCGTCGCATCGACATTAAATGAATTGGCGCCGGAAATGGACGTCAATACTCGTACTGAAACCGAAAAAACAAGGGATCGGCTTGGGATCTCCATGACTGACGAGCTCAACGCGCCTGAGCAGGTGACGGCTTCTTCGACGACCCAAAACTGAATGCCAGCCCCGTGAGGCGTGCGGCTGCATGGCACCTCACTCAACTTAGCGGCTGCAAAGCCGCCTGCTGTCACGCCATCTTGAACTAAAACCCGATTATTTGTTGTATCGACAAGAAGCTCTCCCGCCGCTCCGACATAGCCCGCAAGGAAGCCTGCGGCCTCCCGCCTACGTTTGACTTGAATGCTCATGCAGACGCTAACCCCAAATCGATTACGATGCTATATGGATCGGACGCCCGCCCCCAATCGTCAACAGAGTTGTCTGCGAGGCTTGCGAGCCCAAAATCCAGACTAGATCCTGAAATAAGGGCCGCGGTGACTTCGCCAATCATTCCCGCGCCCGTCGGCGTGTAACTATAGGTTGCACAATCGGCTAGATCCTGAATGCCTTGCCCAAATATGTTGACGCTTTGAAATTTGAAATAGAGCTTAATCCCGATATAGTTATTCATCAAATTATACTTAAAAATTGCGTTATCCAATCTAGCGAATGGCGCGCCACCGAGATGCTCCGACGGCGACGATCCAAAAAGCCCACGCTGAAGACCGGTAAGGCTGTATGTGTTGGCGCTAGTCAACACTGCATTTGCATACGCAATGAACTCAGTGTCTATAATGGATAGAGTCGCGCCATTGCGTGCGTCTAGGTCTGTCGACGGCGCCAACATTCCTCCGCTCTCGAGAAGTGAAACCGAAAGCACATCAGCGTTGTCTAGACCGCCGATGGCGGGCAATCTATTGATAAGATTGCCTTGGCGTGCAGGCCCATGGGTCGTTGCACCAATTAAACTATAGCTTGTATCATCCAATGAAACATAGATGTTCGCGCCACCCCAATTTGGGTCAACGCGCCCATTCGTTCCTCCCGAAAGCGCAACCCAAATCTGAGCGATGCCCCCCGTCAATGCTGCGGGCGGTTCGAGGATCAATGGAATGTTTACAGCAGCAGGAACAATAGAACTATTGTAAGCAACGCCTTGACCACTTTGAACGGAATAAATAGAAGCGGTTGCGGCCCCAAGCTCAAAATCCTCCGCGCTCACGGCGAGTACGCCGATGTCATCTTCCTCGACTGCGGTAATCCGAACCGGATAGCAATCCAAGCCGAGCGCGGGATCGGTCAGCGAAACGATGTCCATAGGCTCCAGCAGGCAATATTCAAATGTTAATTTGAATTGATAAGTGTTCCGTACAGCAAGACCGCGCTGCAGCATTAATTGAACAGCAATCTGACCGACCTCCGGATCGCAAATCTCATGGGCGGTAATGCTGGATCCTTTCCGCAGGCCGAATGTTTCAATTGAATTTTGGTCCCAAGCCTCAATCGGTAAAGGGCTATACTGCGCTTCTCTCTCCGCTATTTCCAACGCCAGCCAATTTTTCGCTGTAAATGGATCCGAGCGCGACACCTGCACGGGATCATTTTCTCCCGTGGCGACAAAGTCATCGTCGGTTAAGTTGTAAATTGGCGATATCTGTGGAGTATAAGTTGAAAGCTTTCCGGTTTGGAGTTGCCTTGTAATTTGCAAGTCGCCATAGGGAATAAATTTCAATTCTCCGCCCGACCATACTACAGCGGCATTTGTAAGCAACAACCATCGCGCAAGTATGCTGTTGGCAGTCTCTTGATTAACTAACGTCGGGGAAAGCGCGAGACCGGCTGCTCGACAATAGGTCTGATAGGATGCATCTCCTGACGCGCCCAATAGAGTCGATGCATTTATGCTTTCTGGTGGAAAGCCGACGCCATATTGTGAATTCGTCAGGAAGTCCTGCACAATAAGTGCTGGATCCGCATCCAAGCCGTTTACGACTGCAGAAGTAGATGGGAAGGATAGCACGCCACGTATTTCGAAATTTTCGGACGGCAGATTTGCACTCGAACCCAAATAAAATGCTGCTGAACATACATATGCTAGACCACCATAAGCGATTGTTTGGTCGGGAAACTGCGTTGAAAGAACCGACCAATACGGTTGTGGCGTGGAGCCGCTGAAGAATGTCCAACCTGCGGACGCCAATGTCGTGGAACTCGACCCGGACCAAATTGTTCCAATTCCTGCAATCGGACCTTCGCACAGACCTAGAATAGCTGAAACATAGTAGCTGTAACCCGATACCGTCTGCTTATTTGACGACCCGCCCTTCCCGCCTGAACCGGTGTTCGCCGAATATTGCGGCACGCCAAAAAAGCCGCCTTGCCATATTAAATTATAGCCACTCTTATTCGTTCCATAGACAATTGGAATTGGAACTCCGGCCGTTGCCGACTGTATCTGCAGTCCAGAATATTCATAGACCCATGCTTGTTTAGCAGCATTCGCCGAGCGCAAGAAACTCATTTTAATTATCTTCTTTTCGCACAACGCTAAAGAAGCGCACGCGGCGTTTGGAGTTACTCAGATCGGGATGAGTCCAGACAGGATCCTCGACAACAACGCGAGACGGCTGAAAAGCATGAATAATTGTCAATGGTTCCACATTCGAAACGATTCCGCCGTGTGAGTAGCACCTTCCCCAACGAAATACGCATATGTCACCTGACTCGGGTCGGGGGACTTCAGTGGCCCGCTCGTCGACGAAGCCTAGATATCTTTCGTCAGATCGATGCAAGTGCCAGTCGGCACTGTACGGCCTGGGATCAAATTGCGCCGTCAGTCCAAGGTCGACGTAGACGCGGACGAGGAGCATCCCACAATCAACCCCGACGCCCCGCACATCGGCGCAATTATGATATGGGGTTCCAATCCACTTCCGAGCCTCTCGTACGATAACTGATCTAGTATCCATGGCTAACTCGATAATTACAGGTCATATGTCGGTGGCGGTATGAATGGAAAGCCACGAAAATTGATCTGGTTATTGAATTTGGTCCGGCACGTAGATAGCGTGTGATCACATCCTTGATAGACTGTAAACGCGTCTCCGACAGTAGGTTGGTGCGGTAGCTTATTGCTTAGCGTCAAAGAGCCAGCTACCGCTGCCTTGATGTTCGCCGTCGCACCTATATTTGGACCGGAAGTGAACGCAATCGTTCCTTGGGCGTATTCTGCCGCGGCAGCCGACCAATTGATTATCGTCGGCGTAGAGCCAGCACCGACCTGACCCATAGCGCCAAAGGCACTTTTAATGAGCGTGCAGCCAGAATCATAAAGCTTATGTTGACAACTTGGCGAATATATGTTGCGCGGCATCTCGATGTCGAGGAGCACTAAATCCGAGTTCACGGTCAATTGTGCCGTTGTACGCCCAACGTTATCCACCGCTCCGACCCGTCCTTTAAATAGGACAACGCTACCTATCGGTGGTTCAGTCCACGTTTTCAGAAACGCTCTCTCCCGCTGGATTAGCGCGCCGTCAAAAATCCCGTTGCGGACAGCTTGCATAAACGGGATGCCGCCCAGGGTGTCAACGGTCCTTGCAGAAATCGTAATTTGCTGTTGATCCACCTCAAGCCCGACGCTGCTCTTCAATCTCAAGCCGTCAATGAGGATTGAATTCGCTTGATATATTGCGCCATTTAGCGCAATTGACACATCGGCGTTTGTAACGGTCAGTATTAGTCCGTTTTGAAGCGTCAAAGTAAAGCAGTCGCCGACAAGTGCAGTTATATCACAATTCGAACGTAGTACGCCGAGAAATTCGACTAGATCTGGCGACGCGCTTCTCATGGCCTCACGCTTCGAAATTTCACAGAGGTGGCTTGCCAGAGCCCATCCATTATCTGTTGAAAGTCACTTTGATCATCCGCAAATCTACACAAATACGCAAAAGCGAAGCTTGCACTAACAATATGACCTTCCTGCGGGGCGATTGAGAACGCTATCATATTATTTGAACCGTGCGGCGCGTAGATTGAGTAATCTGTGTTAGCAACCACCGTATCATTGTCGTAAATTGTGGCCGGCGGATTGCTTAATACCCAACCTACCGGCTCCGTGAACCCTCCGTAGGTCCGGACTAAGACAAATGTTGTCGATATTCTATCTCCAGTTGCGATGATTTGCCTATCAGCAAGATGATCGGACGGGTCGACGTAGAGAAACGTACCATATTGGCCTTGACATTGCAGGTAAAGCCCGAGAAGGGCCTGCAGAGAATTGGCGCCTAAGCCAGGAAATTTGCCCGCAGAATCGAGGGCATCGAAGGTCATTTCAAATTCATAGAGGGGATAGGCGTAGAACGGTACGCGCGCTTCGCGACCAGAGACGTGCGAAGCGACTCTGGTAGAAAATGTTGGCCGCTTTGTTATCGACCATCCCTGACCCGGCAACATCGGGAAATTTGGCGGCGCAGTCAATCAAGCACCGCCGGCGCGGCATTTGAGCAATCCCCGATCGCGCAGCGACTCGCAACAAACGCATCACCGTAGTCGCTCTTATCGACGTAAGAATATTGCCCGAAGGCACTCAAGATTACCGCGATAGATTCCTTAACCACGGAGCCTTCCTTGTGCGTGAGAGACTTATAGATCCACAACCTGTAATATCAATCCAGTGTGCCGAATGTCTCGTACAAGTGTAGCTGAATACGTTCAAATAGGCGCCGTTAAAAAGGCCTCATTCAGTAGGTTATCCTTCGCCCGGAGCACGACGGGACGTCGCCCGAACTCAACGCACGATTTGAACCGCCGATTTCAAAGGCGACATAATTTCGGGCGTAACCGATCCATTCCGTCTAGGTCCTGTTGACCAATGGCTCCATAGCCGGATCTCGATAATTTGGAAGAAACCAAGATAATTGGCTGGGGCTTTGGCATATCGGATCGCCCGGCTACGCGCGTTCTTGTCCTTGTGAAGCAGCGTTCGATGTCGTTGCGCGAGGTATAGTCCTAGCCAGCGACCTAGATTTGGCTTTGCGCTTCCTGCGCGTAACGACGGTCGCGGCGCCCTTGTCCTCTAGCGTTTCGCGAATACGATCGGAATTATTGCAGCCATCTGCGATTGATATTTGGCTACGGCCCGACCGCGTCCCTCAAAGGGTCAAAGCGCGAATAATCCAAGCCCTAGCCTGCAATGATCTCTGCGGCTAACAGCAGTCCTCGCCGTTCCTAGGGAGGTGACTCTTAGGCGTGAAGTCGCCTCTCAAGCGCCCAAGACCTGACGCGAGGTCCCTTTAGCGCCTACGGCGCAGTGATGCACCCGGACGATGGCGCCATGATCGTCTGGACTCTCTCGCCGACGCCTTCAGTCTCGTTCAGAGGCTCAAGCAGAAGGTCCCGCAATCCGCGGATCATCCAGCGTCGGAACTGTCGATAGGACGACGACCACTTGCTAAAATGTTCATGCCGGCCGAGATGGTGCAGGCGATCCAGACAATCCCATCCGGAAAAGGGCGATGATCTTTAGGGCGTCGCCCGCAGTGTATGCCGCGAACCGTCACGAAGGACTCAAAATTGGCCCATTCCTCATCTGACATCAATCCTCGAACCAGGGCCGCTGCCCGCCGAAACGGATATCAAATCAGAAACTTGTCCTAATGGGACTCCTTTCTGTCAATAAAGCCTAGGCTCGGCAAGCCATGTAATCCTACTCGCCCTTCACGCTGCGAAATTTAATTGCGCCGAGTGCTACGAGGCGTTCCATGAATTCTTCGTAGCTTTCGCCCTCATCATCCAAGCGACATGTCAGCATCGTTATGCCGTCATGCTCGATTGGCGCCGGAAATAGAAACGGACGATGTCGACCAAAATGCATCGCGACGAAACCGATGACTTCTTGCAGCTCAGCGTAAGGCGGGTCCATTCGTAATAGATCAAAGCCGATTTCGATGTTAAATATGGGCGTCGACATACGACTAAGAAGACACTGCCTTCCGGACGCATGTCTTGTTATAGCGGATGAAAATTGCGGTTGATAGCGCACGCACCAGCCGCGCCCAACGAAAGTAGGAAATTGAAAGTACGATCCAAGCTCCGGAGGCGGATCAGGGATTGGCATCTCTGTTGGTGGCGACTTTCCAGTGAGCCAACTTCCGCCTGACCAATTGCTCCCGTCCGCCCACACATCAGATCTGACGGGAAAGATCGGAAAAGGCCGAGCGTCCCAATTCCAAACCGAACAAAATTCGGGCTGGATCATATGGATGCTATCTACGACGGGATTATTGCTCGGCACATCGGTGAACCAATATTCGTGGAAGGCCTGGAGCGCCAAGCTTTGAAGAACTAAATCAGTTCGCGGCAAATAGCCAGCCCCATCCGCGGAATCCCAGATAGACCAATAAGCGGTGGCGCTCTCCGATGATTTTGCATCGAAAAAGGCATTGGGCTGATTTGTCGATCGGTCTGTACTCGCGAAACCGTATTCTGTGAACGCTACGGATTTCATATGGGCAAACCAAGCAGTTGTCTGGCCTTTCGGGCTTTCTCCGGCGCCGTCACCGCTATCATAGAGCGCTCTATGAGAATTGCTCCACCACCACCGAACTTGCTTTTGGGCCAGTATCTCCTGATTTGGATAATAGCGATTTCGCGCCTGCGTCAGACGATCTCCGTCGACGCACGAAACACGAAGATCAGTTCCAAATGGATCAAGACCAACTCCCTTGTTGCGCGAGTTGACATAGAACCAATTAAACCGCTCGCCACCCTCAATATTTGCTTTCAGATATTCCTTCGAGTAGAGCGTGGGAGCGCCAGTAAGGCCGAGTCCGATCGAAAGGGGATCGGCCGGAGGCCAAATTATCGGCGCGGAATCACACCAAAGTCTCGCATCGAGACCGCCAGAACCCGTCGTCCAATCCGACATCGGTAGATAATTGTCAAAACAAACGAGATCGATATTCGGACTAGACCAAAGCGAATCTAGATGTGGCCACAATCCAACCGACGAAGCTGGGTTCGACAACGAATGGTCACATCCCATCCAAGTCGACCAATCAGCTGCGTAGCTGATGAGGTTGTGTAGTCCAGCTACGTTCTTCGTCAGACCCGCCTCGTCAAAAATTCCTCTGACGTCGTCGGACAATTGCGATAGGCCGCCAACGAACGGATAATCCCATGCCGCATGACTGTTCTCATCGACCGTCCCGGCAGCGCTCCATCCTGGGCCTCGAATCGTCTCGAGCCCGCGGAGTTCGGAACCGAGAAGAAATAGGTCAACGCCACCTGCAATGACGCACAGATTTGCGTAATGCAAAATCATACGCCTATATGTATAATTAGAAGGCGGTCCAGAATATCCGACCGTTAAATTCATTGTGTCGCGACTAAACTCTGATGGCGACGCCATCCCCAGAAATTTGGCGACGGCTGAGGCAGCAGACTCCGAGATATCAGGGCCGCTATAGGCAATCCTTCCACGCCAAGGCAACCCCTGGCAGGTCATCAATATGAACGGATAGAAGACGATCCGAAGGCCCCGCGATCTCAGTGCCCGAATACAGCGTACGATCGATTGGTCCGAAGGCGTTCCACCGTAGATAAACGATTCTCCATTCATTGGAAGCGGAATTATTTCCTGCGATAGTTGCGTCAGTTCAGAACATCGCCATACGTCACCGACCCAGTCGTTCCCGCTCCACTTCTCAAATCCACCGCCTATATATGTCGTTGACGGAAAAATCTTGCAATTCTCTACATCGGTCGAATTTCCAAACCACGACACTACAATGGCAACGGTGATACAGCTAGGGAACGCGGCTTGAAGCTGATCAAGCGCAAGTTCGATATCGCCTCTATCCGGCCCTTCGCCGCCATAAGCATTGATCAACTCGAAGGCCGATGCATTCGCTCGATGGCCTCGGTAACAGATAGTGTCATAGGTGAACTCTCCAGTCGACGGGAGCAGATTCACGCCATTGACAAACTCCATATTTCACACCGTCCCGAGCTTGGTTAGGCCAAGATGTGAACCAGTTCGCACGCTCTCATTGATTGAACGCAATATTGTTTTGCCGTGATCTTTAAAGAACTGCTTTAGGCCCATTGCGTCTACGGCTTGAATATTGAAATTTGTGGAATTATGCACATGCACAGCGCCAGCCGCGCCGCCACCGCCTTCCAATGCACTACGAAGCGCTGCGGCAGGGCCCGCCGGGACAATCATCTCGCCTTGATGCACTGCAGCAATCATATCGCTCGGAAGACTCCAAGCGCCTACGGCAAAGGATGCTAGCCCCCCGGCTGCACTGGCTACCGTCGCTGCGCCCGCCGCAGCTGGCCCGGCCGCTCCTGGTCCCATGACCGGAGCCAAAAATCCAAAAATCCCAGCGAACGTTTCCGCCGCCGACGCACTAATGCTACGCAATACCGCCGAGATCGTCTCCGCGGCAGACGCTGTCGACGCGGTCGCCTCAAGACTTGTTCGTGCAGATGTTCCGGCAGCGACCGCCGCAGTCTTACTCGCCTCACTAGACGCCGTGACGCTCAATTGCGCGACAGCTCCCGCCGTCCAATCACCCACCATTTTTATCTTCGCTTGAAGAAACGACTGAATGATAGCCAAGCACACCTTTTGCGCCGCCTGGGCCAGCGTCTGCTGCCCTTGGATCATTCCCATGATCGATGTGGACGCGCTCGCACCAATTTGCTCAAAACTCCGACGATAGTCTCCTGCAATCTCCCCGTTGACTCGGCGCATGATATCCAGTTGGCTCAGCGCCGATCGGCTGGATAGATCCACAATGGCGCGCTGATTTTCGGCAAACTCGTTTGCTTTTTCTTGCCCCGAAAACCTCGCTGCCTCCAATCGGCGTCGATCGAGATCTTCCTTTTCTTGATCAAGAGCTAGCAAACCCGCCAGTTCCGCTTGCCGCGACATCTGCCCTAGTCTGCCCGATTCGATCGTGATCGCGGACTGCTGCTGCAATCCCTCCAGTGCGCTCTCATAGCGTGCTTGCTGAACTCTACGTGCGTTAGCTAATAGCGCCTCACTATTCGATTCATCATCCGAGGCCATCTGGACACCGCCCCCGGCAACCGCCTGAGATAGCGATGCAAACGACGCTTGGGCCTGTGAGGCGCCACTGCGCAATGTCCCGACCGTAGCATCTACCGCACCCGCCGCCTGTTGCATTCCCTTCTGCAAATTTGAAATATCGGCGATAAAGCGGATTGTTACATCATCGGCCATTCAGCATCGTCCTTCTATAAGACCAAACAAACTAACGGACGCCGATGCACCGCCTTAAGCGTTGATTGATACGTAGCAAATCGCTTATGTGAGCATCGCGACCGTCGACGTCGCGCCAGCGGCATCGCAATGACCAATGCACTGCACAAAAAATCGGGACCCGATCACCTTTTTGTCAACGCGCCCGCACAAATCCCTCAGGGAAAGCCGCCACGAGCGCCCCAACGCCGCTAGGATCACCTTTGCTTCGGATTGATGACGTCGGCTCTTTCGCCTCGATCCGATAGACACATTTCAATATCTCATGGACAGGCGGCGAAGTTCTCCAGTAATCGAATAGAACCCGCACATCATGAAGCGTCATATCGTCGATTTGCGACGGCGCATAGCCACATGCCGTCATTAGTCGGGCATAGATATAGTTAAAATCGATGCGGGCGGACGGACCAGATCCACCACACCCGCCTACACTCCCCCCGGCGCAATTCCCCCAGATCTTTCTTTGTCTCCCTGCTCCGATTCAATAAAGCCGCCAAGTCGAAGAACAGCGCCCATCGCCAGCGCAATATCCGACGCCGTCGCCTCGATCTCACCCAGCGCGCGCGCCGCTTCCGGATGGTCGCGCCTCAAGCCGATAGCCACAATGGCGACAGCCGACTGAACGCTGCATCTCGCGCCTCCATCCGCACTCATCAAAAATGGCTCAATCTCCTGAACTTGACACAAATTTAGCGGACGAACCAACCATTCATGTTCGCCAAGACGAATTACCTCGGGCTGCGGACGCATTTTAGGACGCCTCGCCGAAGGACCAAGTCATGACGTTACCAGCCGCATCGGCAAAGCAGGAAAAATCGAATTCCGGCATGACAAAGTCCTCGAGCTTCGTCTGGAAACTCAGCTTAGTCGACGTGCAATTATTAAGTTGCAACGAAATTGCCTGCCCCTGATAAGACGTATAAAAAACCGCCTGAAAGGTCGGAGTCGTACCCAATAGCTGGTTTGCCACGCTGACCTTCGTCCCCGAATTGCCGACCGTGTAAAGATAGCTCGTAAAGACCGTCTTTCCCGCATCGCCGGAACTAAATGTATAGACACCTGAAACGACCGAATATTGACCTACTGACGGCGTCGACGCAACCTTCACCAGTGGCAAGCCTGTCGCCGCATAAACGACACCTTCATCGCCGACAAACGACCCGGAATTAGCTACAGTATTTGTGTATGGACTTGTTGACCCGACAGCCCCAACTTCAGCAAATGACGTCGCCACTTGGCCAGCGACCGGATTAACGCCATAAAATAAATTTGCGAAGGCTAAGCCGGAGATGCGCGCCAGTTTAGCCTTTCCTGTTGTCTTAATCGTCCCGCGAGCAGCAGCTATCGGTCTCTGATACTGGCCATATAGCTCTTTGATCGTCGCAGTTTCCTCAATTGTTACCTCTTGAACCGATCCAAAATTAATTGGCGTCCCATTCAATATGTCATTACGAGTCCCAAGCAATACGCCGGAACCAAAACTATACATTTATAACCTCACTTCTAAGTTTCGTAATTTGCCACACTGATTTTCTTAATGTAGCTTAGGATGCGATCAATCTTGCGAACAGCCGTCAATTCCAGTGTCGCACTCACGCACAACTTACAATATCCGGTCCTTAGGTAGCGCTTTCAGGTTCGCCAACCAATTTTTTTATGCGTTCCTTAAGGTCTTCAATTGCAGCGCTGACCGTGTTCCAGACAATCACGTCACGCGCTACGACCGATCCAGCAAGCATCTCGAAGCGCCACAGGTCCACGATCTCGGCGACGTCATCAATTTTCGTTGGATAGCGAGAAACGTTCACAATTCTACTCTCTTAGGGCAAAATGATCTTAATAGGAACAATTACGAGTCCATCGCCATCGATGTCACCCGGGTCTTTTAAAATCTTGCCGTCGATTCGACATTGATACGCGACGCCGTTCAAAGTGTTGCGTCCGGCGACCTTATCATAGCCAGTCGGCATGAACGCCTCGTCAAGCGCGTCAAGCACATCGTTGACGAGCGCGCCGCCAATAGACTTTGGATCCTTCGCATTAAGGTAAATAAATAACTTAACTTCAACTATACGCTTCGGCGTCGCAATATCTGTCCAAACATATGTGTCATGTCCCCCTTCATAGATAAAACAGGCGGGACGGTTCATCGTAGGGACATCACTCCATAATTTCAATCGACGCGCCGGTCCGATCGCCCAGGCATATGTACCTTCAACTTGCTGAATAAGTCCCGCAATTGCGAGCTCACGTGCAGACATAGCGTTTGCTCATAAAAATCATAAGTTGCGGCGCAGATCTACGCAAATAGCGAAGCACTATCAGCCCTTATTCAAAGACTTTAGCAACGCAGCTTTCCAACTCGCCATTAAAACATCATGGATATTTGCATTTGCATCGCCAAATACGATCGTGCTTGACGCGTCCGGCTCGCCAACAGAGTCTCTGCCCACGACCCGTGACCGACATATGAGGCAACTCCCTAAAACTTTCTCTTTCGTCGATGTCAATTCGGTCGCTGCGCGTCGACCGGCTAGTTTAACTTTTCGAGAAACACACCCGTCACTTTCTGTCGTCAATACTAAAATCCCTTGATCGTCGCTCACCGTCGCATAAATCGACGATGCCAAGCGCGCCCAAGGCGCGCGAACGCGTTCGACACACCGAACTCGTCAAATGCGATCTCCAAAGACGTCGCATAAATTTACTACTGTTGAAGGAAACATGTTGAAATTGCGCCGATTCAATTTAGTCAAGGGGTCACAATTCTTCGATAGGGGACCAGAGCGCTTCGAACAAAATCCGGTATATCCTTAACAATAAACGCTATCGTTTCTTGTCCGCCGAGAGACTTCGATTGTTGCCCGATGCGCGAGCGATATGTATATCGCTCTGCGGCCCAATCCATACAACAAGCAGCAAGTTCAGCCGGCATATATCCGTAGGATATTTGCATCTCGACGCCAGCATCAGCCTGCGAAAATGTATATGTTCCGTCCGCTACAGAATATTGCCCACCTAAAGGATTCGAAGCGACACGCGTGAGTTGCGTACCGTCGATATAACTTACGCCGCAATCACTGCGCCAGTCGCCCAACGGCGCTGCTGCAGCAACACAAAATGGAGCGGACTTCGGTCCGGTCACATTTTCGTCAGTGATTTGATATCCCGCGGTATAGGAAATCATCACATTCTGAATGCCGCAGACGAAGCGTCCATTTCGAAGCGACAAGCGCTGCATACCTCCAGGCGGCCAACTCCCGGCAGGATCTATAATATACCCAACACTTTCACTCCATATTCCCGCGTTTTGGACGAAAGAGGGAATGAGTACGTCATTGATCCTGCATGCTATGATTCCGAGAACAGGCCACTCGCGAAGTGTGACCGACCTCTCGCCGCCGCCATCAAATACATCTTCAAATGGCATTGGAAGAATGGATGAACGGTTGATGTATGCAAGAATAGCGCGACTAATTTGACTTATTAGATGACCAAGGAACACATCGTCGTCGTCCCCAGCGATATCCAAACATCCCTTCAAATCTCCTAGACTCGCAAAGTCAAACGGAGAAGGCATTTTATTCATATCCCTTCACGAGAGACGTCTCTTCGTATTCTCGTAAGTCACGCCCGAACCTGATGTCCGCGGCAATCCATCGAAATTCAAGCGTTCCACTTTTCAATTTCTGAAGATCGCCTTTGCCTACGCATAAAAATGCGCTGTCCAATTACCCCAAGTCGTTGCAGGCACGGGCTCATTTGCCGGCGTTGCGAGCCAGTCGGCGCAACTGGTCATTTGTAATCGGCAACGAGACCGCGACGCGCTGCATTCTGAGAAATGCAAATAACTCGTTACGGTTGAGCTTTTCAATCCGTTCGGCATCGCATATTGTCATTCTGCCACTCTGCCCGAATCCGTCAGATCCTTCTGGCGCAACATTTTGCTCTTCTACATGAAATTTTAGCCCGTCAGACGCTTTTTCCGAGCTCGACGACGACGAATATTTCGGCTGAATAACCAATTCGGGATTGTCCAATGCGCTTTTGCAGTTTATCGAGTTAAGATTAGTTTCATTGCAATGCGTAAAGCCATGGCTTGCGAACGTCAGCCAGTCTTGGTCATCGACTTCGATTGAGCCATCTTCGCCTATGTTAACTGCAGTGCCGCGATGCGATACCGAGGCACAGCCAATTGGAGCACGCAATTTCATCGGCTTTATCCTCATTGCCTTCATATAGAAGTGTAGCCAGAGGCCCTTTTAGCCATTTCCGATGTTGGTGATCATCGCCATTGACGGAGGAAAGTAATTTTGAAGCACTTCATCCGCATAGACTCCGTACTCGTATCTACGCGTCCGCAACGGCCACTCGATCTGATAATAATCTTGTCGCGTCCGGATTTGCAACACGTTGCCGACGCCAGCGAGCGGGTACGGAAGCGCCTTAGAGGTCATCAATATTGTTCCAGCGGGCATATTCGGATGCACTTTAATATCTAGCACCGCTCCACCCTGCATTGGAAAGCGGTTTAGATATGTTCGAACCATGATCCCACCGCCAACCATTTCCTGAGCGGACTCGAATACAAATCGCTGCGCGGCGGATTGGGAGCCCAACAAGATTTTTCGTGATATGTTCAAAGCCTCTTGCGAATTCACCCAAATCGTGTCCGGCGAGAGTCGGAAATTGTCCCACATATACTTGAGCACTGCATCAATTTCGATAATTCCTCCTGCGCTATCGGAGGTCAGAGGTGTGCCAGTCCCTGCCGCCCCAGTGGTCATCGTATAGATGTAAGAACCCGATCCCTGCTTGATTGCTTGATAAATCAAACCATCGAATGCGAGCGCATTTGCAGAATTGTCATTCACTCCGAGCGACGCAGCAGTCTGCACACCGGCAGCAATCGCCGTAATGACAATTGAATTAATTGTAGTGATAGCACCAAGCGCTTCAGCTCCGGGCGCACCCCAGAACCAAGCGTATCCCAACGCACCGCGTACCGCCGAAACGCTCGCGCTAATAGATCCAGTTGGCCCCGCTACTGCGACGGTGGCGTTGGCGCTTTTAGCGCCAACGCCACCGCCAAACGTATCAGTCGATCCGTCCGCGTTAACACGTGTGATTTGTCCCTGGATACCCGACGCCACAGAGCCATTGACGAGTCCATCATGCGTGAGGGCCGCGCAAATGACAGAATAGGTCTGTGTCCCGAGAGAACCTCCAATTCCAGATGACGTCAACGTAGGGGTCGGCGTTACGCCGAGAGGCGTTGAGGCGCATCCACCAAGAATCATCGATTCTTCGCCCAGCATCAATGCCTCGAGGCCCGTTTTCGCTGCCGCGGCGCGAACGTCATCGAACTCCTGACCGGCATATTGCGCCTCAAAGTCGACGCTGGTCTCAACGCCGATGCCTTTATAGGTCGCTGTGTAATCCTGGGTCGCAATCGCTAGCACACCGCCACGATTAGCGGAAGAAACGCCGAAACGTAGCCCATTTGTGTTAATTGCCGTAATTGCCCGCCACGCGGCCTGAATGCCGCCTTTCCCGGAAACGCGAGGAATCGAGTTACGTAGGGGAGTGAGAACAGGATAAAGGAATTTTGCGCCAAGCTCGAGATCGTAAAATGTGAGTCCTGAGGTCGGTGACGAACTTTGCGAGAACGTTCCTTTTTCAAGTCCCAGTAGACTTCTAAACCGAGGATCACCGAGAGGCCGTTGCTGGGCCGTCTTGAGTCGGCCTAGCACATCCTCGACGTCGGTTTGCGATATCATACGCTGCTCCTAAGGAGAAAATGTATAGAGGTAATGAGAATCGGCGTGGATTGCGCTTCACACCGGTCGAAGCGGCAGCCGAAAGGCCCGATCAATATTACGATATATTGCTTGTCGGCTTAGTCGGTACAAATTACCGAATTGGGGCTAGGAGCATTGCCTTGCATTTTTGGATTTGCATACCGTCTACCGCGAGGTCCTGCCCCCGCTACGATGTGCCAATTTTATAGCGAGCAGAGAAAGTCCATCCGGATCGGATAGAAGCTGGTCGACGACATCGCTAGAACGGAGCCCTCCACTGGCATCCTCGGCTTTAGAAATTGCTCTATTATTACCGCCAACAGGGAGCGGCACCGGCTGCGCCTCGATGCGCATTACTCTCTGGAGTACATCGTCCAGGGTTCTCGCCAAAACTTCGAAGCTTTTTTCTAGCCCACCCGATGCAAACTGTTGCGACGGACAAGATAGGCGCCGGCAATCGCTCTCTTCGGACCGATCGCGCAGCTTGATGCTATTCGCTTTATCAAGAAACTTCACCGATGATCGCGAAGGTGCCGAATCCTGAGATTGTTCGCCGTCAGCTTCTTTCATGTTTCTTTCGTCGGACGCCGTTCGCAGAATCGATATTGCGCGGTCAATGATGTCGCTAAATTTATATGACACATCCGAGATTTCACGCCCGGGATCATCAGATTCCTTCGCTGTATCTCGTAAGGACTCCATTTCTTGAATTATCGCGTCAGTTGGATTGTCGGCGCGAACGCTATCAGAAAACTGACGAAATTCTCGGCTCCCATCAATTTTGATCAGCTCAAAGGACGACTCCGCCAAGCATGGAACGTCGACGAGCGAGATTTCTGTTGGCGCGGCCGTATAACGTGTAAGGCCGTCGGCGTCTGTCCAACGCTTTAAATAGGCGCCACCTTGCGAGAAGCCCGTATAAACGCCTTCTACAACCTTCTCCCATTCACTATCGTCAACAACCTTTACGCAGATTTCGATCTGCCTATCCAAATCATTGAAGTTTATCGCAGTGACCTTGCCGGCAGCGTTGGGCTTGTGCATCGCTCTCAGCACGCCAAGCGATCGGCCTCGCGTTGACCTGGCGATTTCGTTCGACCACTTTTCATATTGCGGCTTAGTAGAATTGTAATCGCAAATTTCCCCAGCTCGGTCTTGCTTCTCCGCGGTCGCGAGGCCGTAGACGAGGCGCTGCGCCGCATCGACCTTTGTGATCGGGATGAACATACGCAACGCTGACATCCGTTCTCCCATTTTTGAATAAGACATAAGCAAGTCAACTAAATCTACCGGCGCTGCAAGAGCGGTAATCTAAGCGCAGTGGTCTGAGCATATGAGACGTGACGTTCCGTTCCCTAAGACCGGCGCGTTATCTGTAGACGAAGTTTATTGTTTTGACGCAAGCGAGTCCGCCAACGGCGTATCACCGCTTGCATTGGAGCATTAGATTGAATTCAGTCCGGCAATGCCACATATCCAGCAGCAGTCAATGTCATCGGCTTATTTGCTGACACCTCGTCAACTGGTTCGCGGCCGAGCGTGGCGCGAGCTTCGTTAATAGTGAGAATGCCTTTTGATGTGTAACTTGAGAGAATAGCCTCTTGAATCAAAGGATCCGTCTCTTGACCGGCGCCCCAAATAAATTCGAGATCCGGCGAATCGAATTCACGCGCTAAAATGTCGTCGAAGAGCGACTTCGACCAGCCCAAAATTGGCGCGAGTCCCTCCTCCTCCGCGAGCTCCTTTTGCGTTTCTGCGGTGGCTCGGTTCATTGACTGAGTAAGCGCTTGCGGCGAAATTGAAAAAGCGAAGCATATGATGCGCGCTAACCATTCATCAAACGGACCTTTTAGCTCTGGTTCCTTTGTTTGAACAAAGGTCTTTGCGACGCCGCCAGGAACGAATTTTGCGCGGCGCCGACGACTGAGTTCCCCGTCAAAATATGCATCCCAGTATTTTTGGTAGGAAGCGATTTGGTCCGGGGTCCAGCTTTCCGGTACGCCGATCAAACTGTCCGGGATGTTTCCCTCGGTGAAATAATCCAGCAGATAAGCTTGGCGGCGGAGGGCGATATTCACCGTCGTGACAATTTGCTCGACCGGACTAAAGCCATAGACATGATTGACGCGGATGTTTCGCGGTCTGTAGATTAAATCGCGCACAGAATAGTCTATCGCAGGATAACCTTTGAGGATTTGCTGATAGGCGACGGGATAGACAATTTGTTCTCCATCCCGATATGGCTGGGGCGTACGGCCCCATGCATCGATGACAGGTTTGACCGTCGCACCGTCAAGAGGTAGAAGCGTATTGATGCGCCCACTTCGGTCGCGACTTACATATAGAGCAGTCGCATCGGTCACCAGGACTTCTTCGAGAATCATTCGCAACCAATCGGCGAAACAATGAATGCCGTCCGGGCGCCGAAAAAATAATGTCGCAGACGCAATGCGCTCCAAGTCGGTTTGAGTGACCGCTGTTTTGGATCGCGCGCTTATGCTCCAGCATTGGCGCGTTGCCTGGTCTTTGCGGGTTTCTATGACAAGGCGCAGTAAGTCATATCCGTCTGCAAGCGCGCGCAAAGTTGAGAAAGTTACAGGCTCATACGGACGGGATGTTGTTGAAAGATTGTAGCCGGACGGAAAGTCCCACTGTCGGCCGGTCACTTCGGTCGGCGCCAGTGGAGAAATAGGCGTCAGGGGGCCGAACCAGTTCGCCGCATCGCTTTCTTTTGTCGCGCTTCCAAAGCTAACATTGACCTGATACGGACTGAGCGACCATGTTCTCTGCCCCACTCCGCGCTCGGCCATTTCTAAGTCCCTTTCTAAGGTAGATGCGATCCATGTTGGCTGCATTTGTTAGCGGTGCCGATCCGCCACAATCATAAACTCCGACGGCCCCCTTCAGCTTGACGCCGGTAGAATTCGATGATTCCAGCCCCGTCGTCTGTGGCGAAGAGATATGTCAGCGCCCAAATCGCTGCGTCTACGTGGTCGGGACTGCCGGCTCCGCCATATCCGGCCGATGAAAACGCGCATAGTTGGTCTTCGAGCTTGGCAAACCGGCTAACATGATGAACCTGCCCCTGCGAATAGCGTACGGAAATCGGCTCGGCTCTTACAGCTTTTCCTCGGCTTGCAACGACCAACCGAACTGGCACATTGGGATCCGCCGCCTTGATGGTCGCGCGGACCATCTCGCCGCCGAAATTCGATTCGGCGACGATGCAATCCGCGCGAAATTCATGGAAAGCGACGACCGCCCGTCTCCCCCACACCGCCGGAGCTTCTCGACACGATCGATCAGCGAGAATATAGCAGTCCCCATCGGATCCGCGGGCCGCGACTATGATGCCGATTTCATCGGCGCCGAGATCGTCGCGTCCGGCCGCGCCCGAGGGATCCACGGCGACGACGACCGCCATGCGCTGGTCTTCTGGAATGTCTTCAGGTTGACGACGATTGGCGTCAATCCCTTCGTAAGTCCAAAGAGCTCCTTCGACCTCGTCGACATAAACGCCCTCTAAAAAGCGTTTACGCTGCTTTTCAGGAAGCTCCGCAAGGCTCGCCAGGAATTCGGGCGAAAGATTCGCGGCATTGTCAGGAGGATTTAGAAATTCGCGCTGATAGTTTTTTGGGGATTTAAGCGGTTGCAAGCTGATTGGATCTCGTTTTTCGCCAAACAGAAGGTTGGTCCAATGCGTCTTGCCGACAGGATTAAGGTCAAAAAAGGCCCGTTGAGGCACCTCCGGAACCAATTGGGCCAAGCGGGTGAGAGCTATCAAAGCGGATGAATATGGAATTTGGGACGCTTCGTTTAAATAGACGGTCGAATATTCAAGTCCCAAGATTTTTTCGACACGCTCCTTGTCGTCCAGGCCGCCGATCCAAATACGGGCGCCGTTCGGCAGCGCAAAATAGCCGTCCTGCCGATGCTCTTTTAAACGCACGTTCGGATAGCAAAGATGCATAACCTGCGGAAGCGTATCGAGCGCGATCGATGCTCGCGCTGCGTTTGCATGAAGACGCAGGATCGCGTGACGAGAACAGCCGGATGCGAGCGCGCGACCAACAATAGCTCTTACAATTAGAAATGTTTTGCCGGAGCGTGTTCCTCCGGCGAGGCAAGTGTAACGTTGAGGCCCTTCCAGGAGACGACGAGCCGTCTCTTGACCTGGGCTGAATGTAACCATGCAGGATCCTGTTTATAATATAAGTCGTCGCGCGCTTTTCAGCGACGAATGGCATTCTCCTTGACGCCTTATTGTGGATATGGCGAGCTGCCAAAACAAGACCACACAGATCTTCAAAATTACTTTTAATACGGGATGCGTGTAGCGAGTTTGTCGTCACGGGCCTTCAAATTGGTTTGAGGCCGCGTGGATTGCCGTCTGCATACGCGCATATATCAATAGCAAACCATCCAAGGTCAATTCGTCGGCGTAATTTCGATTGCGCGATCATACAAAGTTACAGTCGCGCATTTTGTGGGTCATCGCAAAATCAGACTCGACCAAAGCCTCGATGGCGAGGACCTCGGCGCCATTGATGCAATATGCTCATATGTGGCATTTTACGGAAGTGATTCAGTTCAACTTGTCTGCAGTGGTAGAGTTTGTCCGCTGCATACGCGCATATAACCATAGCAATTTATCGCAGGTCAATGCGTCGACAAAACCAACATAACACAACCTTACATGCGTCCATTCGTTCAGGCTGTGGATTTACTAGCGGTTTAAATTTTCACGGCGTGAGCGCGCGAAGCGCGTCGACAGCCGATTACGAGGCGCACACAGATGCTCTTCTCTTACCGCAATCAGCTGTTTCGATTAAGCGCTAGGGCGCAAAACTTGCGCGCTGCACACGCGCATAAAGCCATATCTTTTCGTTGCAGGTCAATGCTTCGCAGCGCCGTCTCAGACGCGATCTTACCCGAGTCGCCAAGCCTGTTGACCAATCGGCGGATGGGCGAAGCGCGGAGTTGCTCTAGACGCGCTTGGTCCGCGTGGATAATTCCGGCGCCTAGTCCAGCCCCGGAGGCCGCGGCCCGCCATAGGCAAAGGCGAGGAGTTCGATCGTATGAACCATCGGAATGTCGATTGCGCTCGCGATCTGCGTCACGCAGCCGATATTGCCGGTGGCGACGACGTCGGGCGAAGTTGCAAGAATATTCGCGACCTTGCGATCGCGGAGCGCTGCGGCCAATTCTGGCTGAAGGATATTATAGGTCCCGGCAGAACCGCAACATAGATGCGCCTCGGCGAGATCGCGCACCAAAAAGCCGGCCTGGGCGAGAAGGCGCTTCGGCAGCGCATCGATTTTCTGCCCATGCTGCATGGAACAGGCGGACTGGTAGGCGACGGTCAACGCAGGCAGCGATCGCGGAGCGCCAAGATCGAGGGTCGCAAGAAACTCGGTTGCGTCTTTCGCAAGCGCCGAGATGCGCGCGGCCTTTGCGGCATAAGACGCTTCGTTCCTTAGGAGGAAACCGTAATCCTTAATCATCGTTCCGCAACCAGACGCGGTCACGAGAATAGCGTCTAGACCACGCGACTCTATCTGCGCGCTCCACAAGTCTATATTTCGCCGCGCCTGGGAAAGCGCCTGCGCCTCGTCACCCAAGTGATGGACGAGCGCGCCGCAACAGACCTCGCCAGGCGTAGCTGCAATTTCCACCCCGAGACGCTCCAGCAGATCGATCGCCGAAGCATTTGTTTGTGGTCGTAAAACGCTCTGCGCGCAGCCCTTCAGCAAGGCGACGCGCGCAATCTGCGGCGTATTGGTTTTTGTAGCCGTCTTGCTCCGGCGCCTCAAAGCGCGATCGAGACGATTGGGCGCCAGCCGCAGCATCGCGGCAAGCCGCTGGCCTGTTTTGCCGAAGCCCGCAAGCATAGGCGCCAACGGCTTGGCGAGGACGCCGGCGCGGAGCGCGAGCGCGAAACGCCTTGGATGGGGGAGAATAAAAGCGAGCGATGCGCGCATCAGCCTCTCGGCGAACGGCCTCCTGTAAGTCTTTTCGATCCTGGCCCGCGCAGCGTCGACGAGATGCATGTAATTTACGCCGGATGGACACGTCGTCATGCAGCCGAGACAAGAGAGGCAGCGGTCGATGTGCCGAACTGTTTCTGCATCGGCGGCGCGATCGGCCTCGAACATCTCTTTGATGAGGTAAATGCGTCCACGCGGACTGTCGAGCTCGTCGCCGAGAAGCATGAAGGTCGGGCAGGTCGCCGTGCAAAATCCGCAATGGACGCAACTGCGCAGGATCTTGTCGGCTTCCGCTGTTCCTACGTCCGAAAGCTGCGCCAAGGAAAAATTGGTTTGCATGTCAAAACTCGAAAAAAAGGCGTCTCGGCTCTAAGATCCCGTTCGGATCGAATGCAGCCTTCAAACGACGAGACAAAGCCACTAGCGCGCTGTCCTGAGGCCCAAACGCGTCGATCCGACCGCGAAGCTCTGCAGGAGCCCGAACAAGCGTGGCATGCCCACCTCCTTGAGCCGCCACCGCGCGCTTGATCACCTCCGCGCCGGCGTCTGCGGCAAGGTCAGACGATGGCTCCACAGCGAGCCAGACCAGCCCTCCAGACCAGTCGAACAGCGCCTCGCAAGACAAGGCCTCGGCACATGCGTCGGCGACCCTCGGTCCGGCGGTCGGCGCGACTGAACATTTCCAAATGAGGCTCTCGGACGAGGTTGCAAGCGGAGCAACGTCACGGATCGCCGACCAGAGAATTTTGGAAGCTTCTGCGTCAAGAGAATCTGACGGGCCGAACGGTTTCAAAATGGCGGCCAGCCGTTCGAAACGCGCCTTTACGGACGGCGCGAATCCTTCAACGCGCAAGACCGTGAGCGCGGTCGAATATCCTTGGCGCTGCGCCGCCGCCGCCGGCAAATGAGCCGCGCCCGAGACGTCGACCGGCGCGCCCATCGCAGTGCAAAGCGCAGCGATCGCGCGGCCGGGATCGAGGCCGGAGAGAACGAGCGTCGCGACAGTCTCCGGCGCCGGCAAGACCTTGACTGTGATTTCTGTCGCGACCGCCAATGTTCCGAAAGAGCCGGCGAGCGCGCGAGGAAGATCGTAGCCAGTCACATTCTTCACGACGCGACCGCCGGCCTTGAAGGCCTCGCCGCGACCGGACACTGCCTTGACCCCGAGCACGTGATCACGGGCTGCTCCCGCCTTGATCCGGCGGGGCCCGGAGAGATTGGCCATGACGCAGCCGCCGAGCGTGCCGGCTCCGGTCCCGTAGATCCGGCTGAAAGACATGGGCTCAAAAGCAAGTTCCTGGCCCTGATCGGACAATAGCGTCTCGATCGTCTCGATCGGCGTGGCCGCGAGCGCCGAAAGCACAAGCTCCTCAGGCTCATAGAGCGTCACGCCCGACAGAGCCGAGAGGTCGAGCCGGCGCACGGCCTCGCTCGGCCTGCCGAGCGCCGATTTGGAGCCGAGGCCGGAGACGCTGAGCGGCGTGCGCGAGGCGACGGCCAAAGAGACGGCGGCCGCGACTTCGGCGGCGTCGGCCGGGGCGAGAGGAGACATTTGAAACCTACGCGGCAAGATCGGAACGAAATCTATACCTATTTTCCGAGGCTTTGGCACCCGAGGCTCAGCCTTGACAATACGATCAGAGGTTCAGCGACACGAGCGGAGGCCGAATCCTTGCGCATTTGCATGAAAGATCGGGCGCATGACCGAGTTTCCGCAGAAGCCGATCATTTAAGCCTTGCTCCTAAAGGCGCCGCCGCTCGACCGCCGCGGCCCAACGGCTCTGCTCACACGGTGAAACAACACGCCATTCAGCACATGTTGATCCTTTCGAGTGATAGCGCCGACATGAGGCGAGACCTGACTACAAGACGGATGATGGCTATGAGTTGCTTTGCATAACTTGTTCGTCGGATGCTGTGCGCGCGAGTCACGACTGATGCGTAATTTATGTAATAATATTACGCAAACTCATCCATTTGGTGGATTTCCTTCATGCGCAAAAATCATCACCTTGGAGCCTTCCCGTGACGTTCGAGGTTGCCGGTGATAGATATAATCCACGGTTACGAACGGCTTGCTCGCCCAAAGTTTTTCGATGAGATGTTGCGTCACCGCAAGCACTTTACGGTCGGCTCGGGAAACATGGGTTTGAACCCCATCGATGATGAACTCGACATCGACCCGTTCGATCGAGACGACGCCGTTTACCTATGTAGCCGCCTGCCAGACGGCGCGCTTGCCGGATCCGTCCGCTTTCTCAACACGATGACCGCGACAATGGCGGAAGGACTTTTGAAGACAGATTTCTCAAACTTGGCAGTTCGGGCGCCGACGATTTGGGAGTGCTCGCGATTCGTCTTTTCAAATAATGTCAGCCTTCAGCCAAATGGGGCGCCGTTACCGGCCTGTGAACTCATCGTCGGGATGTGCCTTTTCGGCCTTGAAAATGGGGTGACGCAAATGACCGCCGTTCATGAGGCGAGCCTGGAAGCCGTTTTTGCGAAATGTGGCCTGGATTTCGACGTTCTCGGACGATTGTGGATCGAGAATTACGGCGCGATGCATTATTCGCTCTGGGATATTTCGCGTGATTTAGCGACATTGGTTCGTCAAGCGACGCAATTATCGTCGGATTTGTTACGCCCTGAAGACTTGGGCTCTGCGCAAGACTTTGGCTTCGTGCAAAGCCAGGGCCGCGCGGACGAGTAGCGCGGCGCCAAGGGCTCGACCTACAACTTGCGCAGCTCCACTTCCTCGACGCGATGGCTCGGCCCTTTAGTAAGAACCAAATTGGCGCGGGCCTTCGTCGGCAATATGTTTTCGCGTAGATTTTTCAGGTTGATCCGGGTCCAAATATCCTGCGCAGTAGCTTCCGCGGCGGCGTCGTCGAGGTCCGCATATTTCTTGAAGTAGGACGAAGGATCGCGAAACGAGGTCTGACGCAACCGCATGAAGCGGTCGACGAACCATTTTTCGAGTTCCGTCTCCTCCGCATGGAGATAGACCGAAAAATCAAAGAAATCGGATACGAAGGGTATGGCGCGACCGTCTTTGCCCGCGCGATTAGGCATTAGTACGTTCAGCCCCTCGACGATGAGGATATCCGGCCGATCGACGATAATATGCTCGCCCGGCACGACGTCATAGGTCACATGGGAATAGACCGGCGCACGTACGACGCGCTCGCCCGCTTTGACGTCGGAAAGAAAACGAAGCAAAGCAGCCCCGTCATAGCTTTCGGGAAAGCCCTTTTTCTGCATCAAGCCGTCACGCAGCAGTTCGGCGTTCGGATGCAGAAATCCGTCGGTCGTGACCAGTTCGACCTTCGGCGTGTTCGGCCAGCGCGAAAGCAAAGCCTGCATGATGCGCGACAGAGTCGACTTGCCGACTGAAACAGATCCAGCAACGCCGATAATATAGGGCGTCTTGCCGTCTTCGTCGCCGAGAAAGCGTTGAGTCGCTTTGTAGAGCCCTTGAGTCGCGGCGACGTAAAGGGACAGGAGCCGCGAAAGCGGAAGATAGATCGCAATGACCTCGTCGAGCGAAATCGGATCATTGAGAGATCTGAGTCGAGCGAGATCCTCAAGAGTCAGGGTCAGCGGCGCATCGGCGCGCAGCGCAGCCCACTCGTTTCGGGTGAACCGGTGATAAGGAGAGAGGGTCGCGGCAGCGACTGTCGCCCGCTCTTCCATGCGAGATCCTTTTTGCCGGCTGCGAAGCGTCGCATGCAATTGTCTTGGCCGGACCGCGCGCCCGGTCAAGGCGAAATATTGCGCCGCGAAGCTTTTTCTTCATGGCCAGATTTGGCGGTGCGCTTTTCGAGCTCCTCCAGAACCTCCCCGAGGGATGCGCCGCTCTGATGCAGCACGACAAGCAAATGATAAAGCAAGTCCGCGCTCTCGCTGACGACGGCCTTATGATCCTTCTCGAGGGCCGCAATGACGAGCTCGACGGCTTCCTCGCCCAATTTCTTCGCGGCGCGGGAAGGACCGCCCTCGAGCAGCGATTTTGTATAGGACGCCGCAGCGTCAGCCTTGGATCTCGCCGCGATGATCGCGGCGAGATCTTCCAAGCAAAACGTCGTCATCGGCTTGTCTCCGCAAGCAGAGAAGTGTCGGCCGGGCGCAAGGCGGACGGACTTGCGTCGAGGCGCATCGGTAGGCCGTAGCTCGCCATATGGCGCTTGGCCTCGCCGATGGTGAATTCCCCGAAATGAAAAATGGAGGCGGCGAGGACCGCGGTCGCGCCGCCGTCGCGAACGCCTTCGACAAGATGGTCGAGCGTTCCGACGCCGCCCGAGGCGATGACCGGCACGCCGACCGCGTCTGTGACGGCGCGGGTGAGCGCGATGTCAAATCCGCTCCGGGCCCCATCCCGGTCCATCGAGGTCAGCAGAATTTCCCCCGCGCCAAGGGCCACGACCTCGCGCGCATAGGCGATGACGTCGAGGCCGGTTGGACGCCGCCCGCCATGGGTGAAGATTTCCCATTTGCCGGGGCCGGTCTGCTTTGCGTCAATAGCGACGACGACGCATTGGCTGCCGAACTTTTCCGCCGCCTCGCGCACGAAATCACGATTCGCCACAGCGGCGGTCATGATCGAGACTTTATCCGCGCCCGCGAGCAAAAGCTTGCGAATATCCTCGAGCGTGCGCACGCCGCCTCCGACCGTGAGGGGCATGAAACAGGCCTCCGCCGTGCGCTGAACGACGTCGAAAATGATCGCTCGATCTTCGTGGCTCGCCGTGATGTCGAGAAAGCAAAGCTCGTCGGCGCCGGCGGAATCATAGGCGATCGCGCACTCGACCGGATCGCCGGCGTCGCGCAGATCGACGAAATTCACGCCCTTGACCACGCGGCTGTCCTTGACGTCGAGACAAGGGATGACGCGGCATTTAAGCATGGGCTCGCCCTTACAATTTAGCGATTTGTCACGCCGGCGCCTTCGCCAGCCGTATGAGATCGAGGGCTTGCGCGGGATCGAGCCTTCCGTCGTAGAGAGCCCGCCCCGTGATCGCGCCTTCGAGCTTGGCGCAGTCTGGCTTCAGCAGGCGCTCGACATCCGCAAGCGAGGCGAGACCGCCCGAGGCGATGACAGGGATCGTCAGAGCCTCCGCGAGCGCCAGGGTCGCCTCGACGTTCAAGCCCCGCAAAAGCCCATCGCGGGCGATGTCCGTATAAATCACCGCCGCCACGCCAGCATCCTCGAAACGCTTGCCGAGCTCGACGGCGGCAAGAGTGGAAACCTCCGCCCAGCCTTCGACGGCGACCAGCCCATCCCGGGCGTCGATTCCGACGGCGATGCGGCCGGGAAACAGCCGCGCAGCTCGCCGCACCAGTTCTGGATCGCGGACTGCCGCCGTTCCGATGACGATGCGCGACACGCCCTTGCCGAGCCACCCGTCGATGGTCGCGAGATCGCGCACGCCGCCGCCGAGCTGCGCAGGAATATGGATTTCCGCGAGAATGGACTCGACCGCCCGCGCATTCATCGGCTTGCCGGCGAAAGCTCCGTCGAGATCGACTATATGGAGATATTCGAACCCCTGGGCCTCGAACGCCTGGGCCTGCGCGGCCGGATCGTCGTTAAAGACCGTGGCCTTCGCCATGTCGCCCTGGACGAGGCGCACGCAGCGGCCGTCTTTGAGATCTATCGCCGGGAAGAGAATCATGGCCGCCACCTGAGGAAATTGGCGATGAACGCCAGGCCGAGCGCCTGGCTCTTCTCCGGATGGAATTGCGCGCCGGCCAGATTATCGCGCCCGATCAATGCGGTCACCGGACCGCCGTAATCTGTCGCGGCGATGATATTCGCTTCGCTCGCCGGCCGAAACGCATAGGAATGGACGAAATAGGCGTGGAGCCCATCCGCGCCTGTCGGAATATTCGCGAGCAAAGCATGCGGCCGGCGCGCGTCAAGCGTGTTCCACCCCATATGCGGAATGCGCAGCCCGGGGGCGGCCGGGATCGCTTCAACGTCGCCTTCGATCCACCCGAGCCCTGCTGTGATTTGGTGCTCCAGTCCCCGCGTCGCCATCAATTGCATGCCGACGCAAATGCCGAGAAAGGGCCTGCCTCTTTCCTGGACGGCGCAGGTCATCGCGGCGATCATTCCGGGCACGGCTTCAAGGCCAGCGCGGCAATCGGCGAAAGCGCCCACGCCCGGCAGAACCACATGGTCCGCCTGCCCGACAAAGTCGGGATCACGCGTGACGCGGATGTCGGCCGACAGGCCGGCTTCCCGCGCCGCGCGCTCGAAGGCCTTATGCGCGGAATGGAGATTGCCCGATCCATAATCGACGATGGCGACGTTCACGCGCTTTCCTCGCGAGACTCCGTCGTGGAGACGCTGCTCTCCAGCGCATCGCCGCGTCGAAAGAACGCCGACTCGGCCTCGTCCAGGCCCGATGCAGCGACAATCGCCGCGAGGCGCCGCCCTCTCGCCTGAAGCTTACGCTCGAGGAGCCGATTGGCTTCCAGCCCGAGCAGGGCCTCGAGCAGCAAGGCAATGGTTAAGGCTGCGGCGCCGGATAGGACGCCGAGCCCAGCCATCGCCAGGAGCGAAAATGCGCCTGCGACCCACAGGCCGGCCGTGAGCCAGAGCCCGTGATGAAGGAGCCAAACCGGCCCGAACAGAAACGCGCTCCGGGCGAAGCCCTCGCGAATAAATACCGCGTCCGCGAGAGACGACACGCCTTCGCCGCGAAGATGAACCGAATAGACGGCCATAATTTTGAGCATCCTCGAACGCCGCCGCCGCGCCTGCGTCACGAAAGAAAAACCGCAAGCGGACGCCATCATCTGCGATCCAATAGCGCGGGATGCGGGAAGAAAGCCAGCTTCCTCTTTAGCATCTCCCAGCCGGGCGCAACAAAGCTTAAGCGAGAGCTGAGACGAAGCCTATCGCCGCCAAAGCCGGCCACGAAAGGTCTGGCCTCAGAGGGTTCCTTTCGTCGAAGGGATCGCACCCTTCAAGCGCGGGTCCAGCTGGATGGCGGCGCGGAGCGCGCGCGCAAGGCCCTTGAAGGACGATTCCGATATATGATGCGAATTCTCGCCATAGAGCGTCTCGACGTGGATGTTCATGCCGGCATGCATGGTGAAGGCCTGGAAAAACTCACGCACCAGTTCGGTGTCGAAATCGCCGATCTTGGCCTTTGCGAATTGGGTTCTGAAGATGAGAAAGGGGCGCCCGGATATATCGACAGCGACGCGCGTCAAGGTCTCATCCATCGGTAGAAGCACGTCGGCGAAGCGCGTGATCCCCGCCATATCGCCCAAAGCGCGCCGCACCGCCTGCCCGAGAGCGATTCCTGTATCCTCTACCGTATGATGTTGATCGATATGGAGATCGCCTTTCGCGCGAATTTCAATGTCGATCAGCGAATGTCGAGCGAGTTGCTCAAGCATGTGGTCGAAAAAGCCGACGCCAGTCGAAATCGCGGCCGCGCCGACTCCGTCGAGATCGACATTGACCTCGATTTGCGTTTCCTTGGTGTGCCTTGAAACGGCGCCTTTACGCATGTCAATTGGCTCGGGACTGGCTTGGCGCTCGCGCAAGCGCTCCTGCGGCCATCCGGGCTTGGACGGACCGCGGACCTGATTTAGCAAGCCTTCGGAATTTTGGCTACCAGCTTCGCCGCGCCTGGTCTCAGCCCAGCGCGCGCTGATCGGCATGGGCGTAGAGCGCGCGAAAGCCGCGGCGACCAAACTGACCTTGGATCAACCGCGGGTCTCGCCGCAATATTCGGATTTGCCGCCGCTTTCGCCACCCCGCTCTCAGGACCGGAGAAAGCGCGCTTTGGTCAGGCCTCAGACGAAAGCGTCGGCTCGAACACGCGTCTCACTCGTGATCTTTTTGCCATGCTCGCGGAGAAGCGCATCAAAATAGGCGATGGTGCGGACCAGTCCCTCGTCGAGCTTGATCGTGGGCCGCCAGCCAAGAAGCTTTTCGGCGACCTCGATGTTGGGCTGGCGCTGCTTCGGATCGTCCTCCGGCAAAGGCCGCTCGACAAGCTTGGACTGAGACCCAGTCAGTGCGATGACTTTCTCAGCGAGCTCGCGAATGGTGAATTCGCCCGGATTGCCTATATTGATCGGACCGGTGACCTCTTCGGGCGAGTTCATGAGTCGATCCAACCCATCGATCAGATCCGTCACATAGCAAAAGGATCGCGTTTGCTCGCCGCGGCCAAAGATCGTGATGTCCTCGCCAAGCAACGCCTGGCAGATGAAGTTTGACACCACGCGGCCGTCGTCCGGGCGCATGTTGGGTCCATAGGTATTGAAGATGCGCGCGACCTTTATGCTCATCTTGTGCTGACGATGATAATCGAAGAACAAGGTCTCCGCGCAGCGCTTGCCCTCGTCATAGCAAGACCGGCTGCCGATCGGGTTGACATTGCCCCAATAATCTTCGGTCTGCGGATGCACGATGGGATCGCCATAGACCTCGGAGGTCGAGGCCTGGAGGATGCGAACCTTCAAGCGCTTGGCGAGGCCCAGCATGTTGATCGCGCCGGAGACGCTCGTCTTTGTCGTCTGGACGGGATCGAACTGATAGTGAATCGGCGAGGCCGGACAAGCGAGGTTGTAGATTTCGTCGACCTCGACGAAGAGCGGAAAAGTCACATTGTGACGCAGCAGCTCAAAGCGGGGATCGGAGATCAGCTCCTCAATGTTGCGGCGAGTCCCGGTCGAGAAATTGTCGACGCAAAGCACCTCATGGCCTTGGTTTAATAGACGTCGGCACAGATGGCTTCCGAGGAATCCGGCTCCGCCGGTAACTAAAATTCGCTTTTGTCCTAACAGCACGTTTGGCTCCACTCGGACGAATGAATTAGCTTTTCTATTAAATATTAAATAATATATACTTCTAAGTATAAAGAAAATCTGACAAAACTCATGAACGCATCAGAGTTTTTCTTAACAAAGGCCAATCTAATATTTTGCAGCCGCCAAGTCTACTAAGACTTTAGTCTTAGGCGCTATCCATCTAAAGGATGAAGGTCATTTGCAGGGCGCGTCGCCAGGCGCCGCCGGAGGCCGCTCGCGGCGCCGCGCAATCTACGTCTTTAGGATGATGAGATGAGCGTCGACAGATCAGTTCTTCAGCGGCGAAAACGCTTGATCCGCGAACGGAGAGGAGGTTGGCGTCTGAATTGTAATAAACCCGATCTGAGCGGCCTTATGACAGGCGTTGCAAGCCACCGTCAGCTCAGTGAAGCCTCGCTCCGCCTTCGCGAAGTCTTTCGCCTTCGCCGCGGCCTGCAGAGTTATGAGCGGATTGGTGGCCGAAGCGATCAGCTCGACGGGAATATTGCGGTAGAGGATGACGGCGTTCTCGAAACTGTCCCGCATCTGCCCGAGCTCATAGTCCGTCAAATCCCAATTTCGCGACTTGATGGCGAACCAGAGCTTGATGTGCCGCAACTGCAGCTTTCCCATAATGTCGCCAAGCGTCGCGGACGGAGCGCTGGGCAAGCCCGGGCTCACGAGCGGCGGCGCGGCGAAGGGAACGTCATCGGCGAGGGTCGGCGAGGCCGCGGCAATCGCAAAAGCGAGGCAAAATTTCATGCGGTTCATATTCGCCCTTCCGATCCGTTGATGAGCCCGCGTCGTTTGGCTGCGAGTCCCGCAGCGGCGCGACGCCAAGAGAGCTGTCTCGACACATGCGGGACCTTAGCTGAATTTCAATTCATTTTGCAGCCGCCCTCGGAGGCCGCCTCCCGCATGCGCCGCCGTCAAAAATGCTTTAAGCTCGCGCCATGTTCGAAACTCGATTTTCCGCTCTCGCCCCGATCCATGTCATCGGCGGCGGTCTCGCCGGCAGCGAAGCCGCCTGGCAGATCGCGCGCCAGGGCCTTCCCGTCATCCTTCATGAAATGCGCCCCGACCGACAAACCCCGGCGCATCGCACGGCGGAGCTCGCCGAGCTCGTCTGCTCCAATTCTTTTCGAGCCGACGATCCGCAAACCAGCGCCATCGGCGTCCTGCATCGGGAGATGCGGCGGCTGGACTCTTTGATCATGGCCGCAGCCGAGGCCCATAAGCTTCCGGCCGGCGGCGCCTTGGCTGTGGATCGGGCCGGATTTTCCGAATTCGTCGGCGCCAAAATTGCCGCGCATCCTCTCATCGATGTGATCCGCGAGGAGATCGATCGCCTGCCCCCGCGCGAATGGGACAATGTCATCGTCGCGACCGGACCTTTGACCTCGCCGTCTCTCGCGGCTGCGATCGGCGCTTTGACCGGCGAGCGCGATCTTGCCTTTTACGACGCGATCGCCCCGGTGGTGCAGCGCGATTCAATCGACATGGGGAAGGCTTGGATGCAGTCGCGCTATGACAAAACCGGCCCTGCCGGCACCGGCGCCGACTACATCAATTGCCCACTCTCGAAAGACCAATATTACGCCTTCGTGGACGCGCTGCTCGCGGCCGAAAAAATCGAGTTCCGCGAGTTCGAGGACACGCCCTATTTCAACGGTTGCCTACCGATAGAGATCATGGCGGAACGCGGCCGCGAGACATTGCGGCACGGGCCAATGAAGCCGTTCGGGCTCACCGATCCGCATGCGCCGACCATCAAGCCTTATGCGGTCGTTCAATTGCGCCAGGATAATGCGCTGGGCACGCTCTATAATATGGTCGGGTTCCAGACCAAGCTGAAGCATCACGCCCAGGCCGAAGTTTTCCGCGCCATTCCGGGACTCGAAGGCGCGGTTTTCGTCCGCTTGGGCGGACTGCACCGGAACACGTTCCTGAACGCGCCGAAGCTGCTCGACGGCGAACTCCGGCTGAAGGCCGATCCTCGGTTGCGCTTCGCCGGCCAGATCACCGGTTGCGAGGGCTATGTGGAAAGCGCCGCGGTCGGTCTGTTCGCGGGCCGCGCGGCCGCCGCCGAACGCAAAGGGGAAGAGTTTCACCCGCTTCCCCCGACGACGGCGCTCGGCGCCCTGCTCAACCACATCACCGGCGGACATATTGAGGCGATCGACGCCGGGCCGCCATCCTTTCAGCCGATGAACGTCAATTTCGGCCTGTTTCCCCCGCTTTCGGGGGCCGTCAAGTCAGCAGAGGGCAAACGGTTGCGGGGCGGCGAAAAAGCGGCGGCCAAAAAGGCGGCGCTCAGCGCGCGCGCGGCAGAGGATCTCGACGTCTGGATGGCCACTGAAAGCAGCAGCCTTGCGCCGGCTTGAATCCAGATAAGGCGGCTCTAGTGGCGCGACGGGCGCATCCGTCCCGACAAGATCGTCCCTGCGACGATCAAGCCGAGCAAAGGCGCAAGAATTAAGAAAGCGCCCAGAAAGAATACAAGCAGACCGATGGAAATAAATCCGCCGAGCAGCGCGAAAGGGATCAAGCCGAGCGGCCCGATGCGGCCGACATAAACGCGCCCTGCGCCATTATGCTCGATGACGACGCGACTCCATCCGTCAGCCTTTCGCTTTCGGTAGTCGTGCCGATCGGGCGGAATGATCTCCGCTTCCGGAAAACGTCTTTCGTCGGAGGGGATTTGAGAGTGGATGATCATGGTCTTGAAATCACAGGTTGGTCGATTTCATTGAACATGTGGTGTCGAAAAGGCGCGCTCGCAAATTCGCCGAGCCGACCTTAACTATTTATTCATTATACACGATGCCCTCGCGAAAGTCCCCACGCGAATGGAATAAAAAATGTCGCGGACGCTCGTCATCATCGGTCTCGTCATCGTGGCGATCGGCCTATCCTGGCGGTGGCTCGGCTTTTTGAAGCTCGGACGTCTGCCGGGCGACATCGTCGTGCAAAATCAGAATTTCAGCTTCTATTTACCGATCACGACCAGCCTACTAGCGAGCGCGGTCCTGGCCTTGCTTGTCTGGCTCCTCAACCGATAGGCGCCATGTCGCGGCGAAGCCTCCGTCGACGTTTCCGTGAGATCTCCCGGAACTTCTCGCGCCTTTCGCCCCATGTTAAATTCCGCTCATGAAGAAGCAAGCGCCGACGACTCACCCCAGCGCGGCCCAAGCGCGCCGCGAGCATGAGCGTCTCGGCGCCGAAATCGCCGCCCATGACCAACGCTATTACGGCGAGGACGCGCCCTCCGTCTCGGACGCCGAATATGATTCCCTGCGGCGGCGCTACGAAGAGCTTGAAGCAGCCTTCCCGGAACTCGTCACTTCGGAATCCCTGACCAGGAAGGTCGGCGTCGCGCCTTCAGAAAAATTCGCCAAGGTTCGCCACAAGGCGCCGATGCTCTCGCTCGGCAATATTTTCAGCGACGACGAAGTCCTGGAATTCGTCGCTCGAGTGCGCCGATTCCTCGGCCTCGCGGAAGAGGCGCCGCTCGCCATTACGGCGGAGCCCAAGATCGACGGGCTCTCGTGCTCGCTGCGCTATGAAGGCGGCGCACTCGTCCAGGCGGCGACGCGGGGCGACGGATTCGAAGGCGAGGACGTGACCGCCAATGTGCGGACGATCGACGAAATTCCCCATGCCCTGCGGGACGATCCCCCTGAAATTTTCGAAGTGCGTGGGGAAGTCTATATGGCTCACGCCGATTTCGCCGCGCTGAACGCGCGCCAGGCGGCGGCGAGCAAACCGCTTTTCGCCAATCCACGCAATGCGGCCGCCGGATCGCTGCGTCAGCTCGACCCAGCGATCACGGCGCAGCGGCCCCTGCATTTCTTCGCCTATGCCTGGGGCGAGGCCAGCGCCCTGCCCGCCGACACGCAAATGGGCATGGTGAGCGCGTTCAAGCGCTTCGGCTTCCCGGTCAATCCTTTGACGATTCTTTGTCATTCGGCGGAGGACCTTCTTTCCCATTACCGGCGGATCGAGGCGCTGCGCGCCACGCTCGGCTATGACATTGACGGGGTTGTTTATAAGGTCGACAGCCTCGCGCTACAGCAACGGCTCGGTTTCGTCTCGCGCTCGCCGCGCTGGGCGACCGCGCATAAATTTCCCGCCGAAAAAGCGACGACCGTGCTGCGCGACATCGAGATCCAGGTCGGCCGGACAGGCGCGCTCACGCCGGTGGCGCGGCTCGATCCCGTCACGGTCGGCGGCGTGGTCGTCGCCAATGCGACGCTGCATAACGAGGACGAGATCGCCCGCAAGGACATCCGCATCGGCGACACGGTGACTGTCCAGCGCGCCGGCGACGTCATTCCGCAAATCCTCGGCCCAATCCTCGAAAAGCGGCCGAACGGCGCGCAGCCCTACGCCTTCCCTCAGACATGCCCGGTCTGCGGCTCGGCTGCGCTCCGCGAAATCGACGCCAAGACCGGAACCGCCGACGTGGTTCGCCGCTGCACCGGCCGACTCGTCTGTCCGGCCCAGGCGATCGAAGGCTTGAAGCATTTCGCCTCGCGCAACGCGCTCGACATCGAGGGGCTCGGCGACAAGCAGATCGAACTTTTTTTCCGCGAAGGCCTGATCCGTACGCCGGCTGATATTTTCACGCTGGAGGCGCGCGACCGGGCGAGCCTCAAAAAGCTGAAGGACCGCGAAGGCTATGGCGAGACCTCGGCGAGAAATCTCTTCTCGGCGATCGACGCGAGCCGCAAGCCGCCGCTCAATCGCTTCGTCTTCGCGCTCGGCATCCGGCATGTGGGCGAGACCAACGCCCGCCGCCTCGCCCGCCATTTCGGCTCTTTCGAAGCGCTCCGTGCGGTCGCCCGGGAGGCGTTGGAAGGTTCGGAGGCCCGCGCGGAAATCAATAATATCGAAGGGCTGGGCGAAGTCGTGGCGGAGGCCGTGGGGGATTTCTTCGCCGAGCCGCACAATGAGACGGTGCTCGACGCCTTGCTTGAGCATGTGACGCCACAACCGATGGAGGAAATCGCCTCCTCGAGCCCGGTCGCCGGCAAGACCGTCGTCTTCACCGGCTCGCTCGAACGCATGACACGCGACGAAGCCAAGGCGACGGCCGAGCGTCTCGGCGCGAAGGTCGCGGCCTCAGTCTCGAAAAAAACGGATTTGGTCATCGCCGGGCCAGGCGCAGGGTCCAAGCTCGCCAAGGCTGTCGAACTCGGCATTGAGACCATTAGCGAGGAGGATTGGCTGAAGCTGACGGGGCAAGCTTAGCGCGGCGGCCCCCTGGTAAACATCGATCGACCCGGCGCGTCGCCCGCGACATAAGCTCTGCGCCAAATCGCGCCGAGCCCCTTTGCGTCAAAGCCCTTGCCGACAGGCTCGCTCGGCATCATGTTGGGATCGCAATGACAGATTCTCACGAAAAACGATTGATCGAGGCCCTTCGCAAGGTCGATGCGCTCGGAGACGTCGCGCCCGCCCATGTTCAGGACCCGCTCACGATGGTGCTCCGCCAAAGGGCTATCCAGGCCGATTTGATGCGCTGGGACGATAGCCGCGGCCATTATGTGCTGACAGGCACGGGCCGCAGCCGAATCAACGCCCGCAGCCGCGCGCCCGGCGCGGTTCTACCCTTCAAGAAGCGCGATGACGGAGAGGTCGGCGCGCGGCGGCGAAAACCAGACTGACCCGTTTCGCCGGGGTCGGGGAGGCCCGACGGCGAGGCTTTAGAGGACGGCCTTGAGGTCGCGCGCGACGCGGAAGGCGACTTTTTTACTCGCCTTGATCTTGATCGCCTCGCCCGTCGCAGGATTGCGCCCGGTGCGCGCCGCCCGCTTCTTGACTTGAAGAATTCCGAGCCCGCTGAGCCGAACCTTTGAACCTTTCTTGATATGTTTCGTCACGGCGGCGATCATATCGTCGAGCAAGGCGTCCACCTGACGCTTCGGCAGCTCATGCGACTCAGCGAGTTGGACGCCGATCTGCTTGAGGGTGACCGTCGCTTGCGGAGCGGCGGCGCGCGGCGCCGGCGACTTAGCGGTTGCGGCCTTCACAGCCGTCTTAGCGACCGTGGCGCTTTCCGCCTTGACGGCCGCCTTGGCTGACTTGACGGCCTTGCCCGCCTTGGCGACGGCGGCGGTTTTTTTCACGACCATAGTTGAAGCTCCTTGAAGTCGCGCGCTCGCAAAAAGAGTCGAGGCGCGCGCGCCAATGAATGGTTGCGGCGTCCAATCGGTTTTTGATGATCCCGCAACTCTTCAGCATCGGTGCGTCCCTCGTCCCGTTGGAGCGCCCGATGCAAAAGCAGCCGCGGCTCATGGACTTAGGTGGTCGAAAAGCTGCGTGAGCTCCACGGGGATTTCATAGATCGGCGCTTGATGAGCCGCTTGCGCTGCGAGCGAATGGCTTGAAGCGGCTTGGCGGCGGAAATCAGCGCCGCTTATTTTTATCGTGCATAGGGTTAATGCCGAGTTACCGAGCCAAGCTGGACTCGTCTTGCGCCAGTTGGCGCAGCATCCACCGCGGCGCCGCGAAATGGAATGCACTGCGGGCGCGTGGTTGGGAGGCCGCGCCCGCAGGCATTCCCAAAAATTGATACGTGCTGAAGTGGGAACATGCTTACGCCGTGACGGGTTTCCCCGGCGTGCTTTCGGGCACATGGCGGAGCCTCCCTGCAATCCGATTGAACTCTTGGCGCGGCCGCCTAATTAAATGTGGACCGTTTTCGCCATGAGGACCGAAGCGATGCACACGCGCGTGGGAAATTGCTTCATCGAATATATCCGGCCGGCGCAGGGGACGCCCGAAGTGCTGCACAGATTCCCCTTCTGGTCAGGAGAGCCCAACGCCAATTATTTTCGGAGCCTGGCCGAGGCTGGGGTCAAAAGCTTTTATCGCGCCGCCCCGCCGAATGTCGGCGAGCTATGGCGGGAGAACTCCCGCAAAAAGATCTATCCGGAAGCCGTGAGGATCGTGAACGACGACGGCGTCGAGCTTTGCCGCTGGACCGCGGACGACGAGTTCGAATCGGTCCAACTGCACTAAAGAATGCGGAACGCCGCGAGACCGATCGCAGAGGTTCCGTGAGCGCATCTGGGGCCGGCCGCTCCGCTCCGCTCCGCTCCGCTCCGCTCCGGGCGCGCTATTCTTTTGACTCCAAACGGCGCGCGCGCCCAGGTTCAGTCGCCCTGAGCCAAGGAGTCCAAGCCTTCTCAAAGGCGCGCATCCACATGAAAAAGGGATTCGTAGCTTCGAGATAGCGGTAGAATACGTCGAACGACGGCGCCGCGCGCAAGGTGATCGACAAGAACTCCTCGTCGCCTCCCCAACTGCGGCGGCGTAGGATCTCAATGTCGAGGTTCGGCAAATGGGCCACGGCTTTTGTATCGTCGAATTCCGAGTTCATACGCTCAGCCCTCGTCTCGCTGTTTCGTCCTCTCGTCTGCATTCCCACGGCGGCGCGCGCATCGCCGTCCCTCGCGCGCCCTATTCGTCATTCTCCGCGTTCAAATCCTCAACCGCAATCGCCTCCGCCTGAGCGCCCTTGCCGTAAGCCTCGCCGAGACGCACGCCGGGCCGGCCATGGTTCAGAAATTCCACGCCGATTTTTTCCAAAGCGTTCTGCACGGCAAGCACATCGTCAGCCGAACCGGAAAGGCGGGCGGGCCCGCAGGCCTCCATGTCGCGAATTGTCATCTCCGAGACATTCGCCGCCTTGGCCAGCGTCGCGAGGCCGACGCCCGCCAGTGCGCGCGCCGCGGCCAATTGATTGCCTGTCACCAGCATTGCGCTTCCAAAACCATAACAGAGGAAAGCTAGCTTTATTTTGCGCGGCGGCAATGGCCACGCCAAGGAATATCCGAATCAACGCGGGCGCCCAACCGCCGCATCAGACGGATCGTCCATTGATCACATTTTAATGTAGTTTTAGCCGAGCGATAGCGCAACAAGCGCATTATTAAAATATGTTACCGCCGCTCGGCCGAATTATTCCCCTCATAACCTAATAAATGTCTCAAAGGCCGAGTATATATACGCCTGACCGCTAGCATGGATCATAAACTAATCGATTGATGTGGGAGGCCTAACGCCTTTGGTCGGCGATGATCCTTGGAAAATGAGGAGAGTCGACGATGGCTGATAGAAGCATGGCGCCGAGTCGGGCGCTGATAGCCTGTGTTTTCCTGTTCGCGATCGCAATTGCCTATGACTCCTGCTCGAAGTCCGGCACCAGGCGCGCAGAGGCCGCATGGCCGAATTCAGCCAGAGAGATCAAGGGCGACTGCCCTTTGACGCATCGAACGCTATTGGTCCAAATCTTTGGCGATGCGCTTTGCCCTGTTCCTTTCAGGAAACACGCCGCATAGGAGCAACAGCCCCTCCGATCGCCGCATCGCTCGGTTCGGCAATAGGCTGCGCGGGCCATCAGGCGGAGATGCATGACCGCGCGAGTCCACGCGCCTCACCGAGGCGGAGACGGCGCGGTGAATTGGGAAAGGTCGGCATAGCCAAGCGCTTGCTCGATTGCGGCGATCTTGCGCACCGCATCTTCAAATCCGTCCGCGCCGAATTGCTTATGCTCGATCTCCTCGAATTTCTCCCCCAATTCGTCGAGCTGGCTTTCGGACAGCGCGTTTTTCCAGGCTGGAAAAACCACTGTGTCCTCGCGCGCGGCATGGTTTTGATACATGAGCGCCTGAGCTTCGAGGGCGCGCGCCAAAGGCTCGGCGTCGGCAGCGGAGATGGAGGCCTTTCCCGTCACGCGCAGGACATATTCGGTGATCTCGCGGCCCCGATTGTGCTGCGCCGTCAAAATATCGGGAAGCGCCGCCGCCGCGCCGCCCGCCTTGCGCACCGCCGGGAAGACATAGGGCTCCTCTAGCTCCCTTTCGTGGTAATTCTCGCCAAAGGCCTGAAACAGAAGTGCTGTTTCATTCAGGAGTTTAGGGTCAATCGCGCCGGCCTCGGCGCGAAGCCGCGCAGCGGTTTCCGCATAGACCAGAAGCGCCCTGCGCAGGACGCCATGCTCGCGCATCATGTCTTCGACGGCGGAGACCTCCTTCTCGTCGTCAGGGCCTTTTGGCCCCGCGACTGCGCCCGCGGCGAACAGCAATCCTGTTGCGCCGCCAACGAGGAGCGCGCGACGGTCTCGACCGAAACTGGGCATTAAATTCTCCTAAAATCGTCGTGACCTACGCCCTATTCCACAACAGCGATCGGCGGCAGCGGGAAGGCCTCCTTGTCGGTCTGCGACTTGATCAGCGCCTCGCCCGGCGCATAGGCGCGCAGGATCAGATAATAATCTCCAGCGGGTGCGGGCAGCCAATTGGCCTCTTTCTCCGGTCCCGGGCTGTCCTTCTGCAGATAGAGGGTCACGGAGCCGTCGGACTCCTGCTTGAGCTTATCGTCGCTGCCGAGCGAATAGCGGTTGATCGGATTTGGAACCGTATAATTATTGGCGAGGTCATAGAGGGTCAAAGACCAGAAGCCCGGCGGAATGAAGGGCGGCGGTGATTTGAAGGTCACCGCATATTTCTTGGCGCCCGAAAGCCTGTGCTCGTCGGCGCCCGAGATCCCACCGATATAGATCGCCTCGCGCGGCGTGTTGGCGGTGAGTCCATTGCGCGCGATCACCGCCCGATTGTAGAAATCGGTTCCGAAATTGCCCGTGCTCGGCGGCGGCACGATCCAGCCATTGCGGAAGCTCCCACTGGGAAGCAAGGCAAAATCCGGCCCGATCCGCTTGGCGACCCGGCCCATCGCCTCCAAGATGGTCGGGGCGACCTTGGCGCGATCCCAAGGCTTGCCAGGGGCGAGGCCCAGCGGCCGGAACAAGGGTAGAAGCCCGCTCGCCTGATCGGCCGGCGGCGGGTTCTCAATTAGAGCCTCGGCGAGAATCTCCCAAAATTGCAACGGGTCCTTGAAGGCCAAGGCGCTGACCGGCAGCTTCGGGTCTGTAAATTCCGGCGCGGCGTATTGATAAGTCGAGGTCGCCGGCGGCTTTTTGCCTGTCGCCGCCGCAAGCCCTTGCACAGTGATGGCGTCGAGCACGGCCTTTGCCGCAGGCAGATCGTCATGATTTAGGACATGAACCCGCGGCTGAACCAGGACCCAGCGGGTCGGCGCGTCAATCCGCTTGACGCTGGGCGGCAGCTTGCCCTTCCAACCGGGGCCGACGATCGCGAACTTGCCGCCCTTGTAGCCTGTGGCGACGCCGCCAGCATAGGCGAAGGCGTTGGTCCAGAAATCCACGATCTCGACCATATAATATCGACCGTGGGAATCGGGGACGGTCAGAATGATCGGCTCCGCTGCAAGATCGAGAAAGCCGAACCCATAAAGCGTGTTGACATTCGGCGTGACATAGCCCGCCTCCTGCGACAGTTCCGGGGTTGAGATGTCCTCCATCCGCCAGATCGCGTTGACGGCCGCTTTGGGATGCGGTCCAAGCGCGTCATTGAAGCGCAAGGCGTACATTGTGACGAGCGGCGAGCCCCAAGAAGCGGCGGTCAGCGCCAGGGCCTCGCCGTAGGCGCCGAGCGCCTTGGCCCGCTCGGCGGCGGCTGTCTGGACTGCGGTCGGCTTCGCCGCCGGAGGCGCGGCCGCGGGCGATGCCGCCGAATGGGCCGCCGCGGAGGGCGATGCGTCAGGCTTGTGGCTCGCCGTTTGGGCGAAGGCGCCGCCCGCCGCGATCAATCCGACGGCGAGGGCCGCATGGCTCAGTCGGCCCCCGAAATATATGGCGCGGTCGGATTTTCTTGCCGTCATGAACATCGCTCCCCAAATCGACGCGGCGCTTGATTGGTAAGAAGACGTCTCAGCGTCTGAAATTCCGCCGAGCCCATCGATCGCGCCAGACGCGACCGCCGCGAGCATAAAAGCGGCTGCGACGATTCCACAACTGCCGAAAGTCAATTCACGGCGTTTTTACAGCGGCATTGTTTAGCCACGAGGCCGGCTCACATTCCGTCTGCGCTCATAAGTTGGAGCAGAATGCCCTCGCGCAGCCCGCGATCGGCGATGCGCACGCGATCGGCCGGAAAGGCGCGGCGGATCGCCTCGAGAATGGCGCAGCCCGCGAGAACGAGATCAGCTCGGCCGAGGCCGATGCAGCCGTTGGCGGCGCGCTCGCCATAAGTCATGCGCCGCAGGCAATCAACCGCTCGGGTCACGTCCGCGCTCGACATCCATAGCCCGTCGACGCGCCGCCGATCGTAGCGCCCGAGGCCGAGAAAAACGCCGGCGATCGTTGTCACGGTGCCGGACGTGCCGAGCAAATGGAAATGCTCGCATCTGCGCTGCGGGCTGACCATCAAGACGAAGGCCTGCAACTCGCGCGCGACATGTTCGATCATCGCCTCGAAAACGGCGTCGGAGACCTCATGGCCGCCGAATTTTTCCGCCAGGGTCACCACTCCGAGCTTCAGCGAGACCCAGCATCTGATCCGCTCACGAATGGCGAGGTCGATCGATCGGTCAACGGCCGCGTTCGTCGCGGCGCGGCCGAGCCAGACAATTTCCGAAGAGCCTCCGCCAATGTCGAAGAGAAGCACGCCTTCGGCCGCAGCATCCGCGAGCGAGGCGGAACCGGCGGCGGCGAGGCGCGCCTCGGTTTCACGGTCGACGATCTCGAGCTCGAGGCCGACCTCTTCGCGCACCCTGGCGAGAAAGGCCGCGCCGTTTTGCGCCGAACGGCAGGCCTCGGTGGCGATCAGACGCGCCCGCGTGACACCGCGCATCCGCATCTTGTCGCGACAGACTTCGAGCGCTTCAAGGGTGCGCTCGATCGCCGCCGCGCTCAGTTCGCCGCTTTGCGAGAGGCCCTCGCCGAGCCGCACGATGCGAGAAAAGGAATCGACGACGCGGAAATCGGGGCGCCCTGACCGCTCGGGTCCCGGCTTGGCGATCAGAAGCCGGCAATTATTCGTGCCGAGATCAAGCGCGGCGTAGACATGGTCTGGCCCAGGCCGGTGCGGCGCGCGATCAATCGTCCTCGCGGCGGCCCCATCAGCGTTCGCCGCCGCCGCCCGACGCCGAGCGGCGCCCTCGGCAATTTCAGCGTCGCTCGCAAGGCGCCCAGACGGAGTCGGAAGCGCGGCGGCTTCAACGCTGATGCTCTCGCTTGGTCCCACTTGAGCCGCTCCCGAAGCCTTGGGCGGGCGTCACTCCGCCGCAGCTTCGGGAAGCATATCAATGGCCGCACTAAACGCCAAGCTCCGCGGCGGCCCGGCAAGGCAAGGCCGAAACGGTCCGCCCCTGCCCTTTCGCTTTTGCTCGAACGCGGTCACTGCTCCGGGTGAGGCGGCTTCTCGCCAGGCTTCTGCGCGGCTCCCGGATGCTGTTGCTGCTGCTGAGAAGCCGGATGAGGCTGCTGCGGCGCCGCCCGAGGCTCCTGTTGATGCGGTTGACCTGGAGCCGCCTTCATCTCCGGAGCCGGCGTCGGCGCAGGGTGTGGCTGCTGCGGCGCGGCCCTCATCTCCGGAGACTGCGTTGGCGCGGGATGAGGCTGCTGCGGCGCTGACCGAAGCTCCGAAGCCGGCGTTGGCGCGGGACGAGGCTGCTGCGGCGCTGACCGAAGCTCCGGAGCCGGCGTCGGCGCGGGGTGCGGCTGCTGCGGTGCTGACCGAAGCTCCGGAGCCGGCGTTGGCGCAGGATGAGGCTGCTGCGGCGCTGACCGAATCTCCGGCTGCGTCGACTCAGAGGCGGGCGCATGACCCTGCGGCAAGGCGTGGCCAGGCTGTGCGGCGCCGCCGGGAACGGCTCCTCGCGCGCCTGGAGCCGTAGGTGAAGTGGGCTTAATGACGGACCCCGGAGACACGCTTGGCGCAGTTCCCGGCTTCGTTCCCTGAGGCGGGGCGCCCGACGCCGGAGCGCCGGCAGGCGGCAGCTCATGACCCTGCGGCAGGGCATGGCCGGGTTGCGCTGCGCCGGGGACGGTTCCCGACGCGCCAGGGATCGTAGGAGAAGCCGGCTTGACGACGGATCCTGCGGCCGGCGGCTGAGCCGGCGCGCCAGGCTTGCCAGTTTGAGGCGCTCCTCCCGGCGCCGGCGCTCCGACGGGCGGCAACTCATGGCCTTGCGGCAAGGCGTGGCCCGGCGGCTGCGCCGCGCCGGGCGCGAGGGCTGGAGCGCCTGGGATTGGCGGCGTCAAAGGCTTATTGCCTCCAGGCGCAGGCGAGGCGCCGGGCGGGAGAGCGCCCGGCGGCTGCGCCGTCGGCGGCAAATGCGGTTGGCCGGGCAAAGGCCCCCGGCCGGGCGCGCCCTGCGGACCCGGTCCTTGACCGCTTGGAGGAGCGCCGCCGACTGGTCCCTGCTGACCGAAATTCTGCTGAATGACGACGCCCTGTGGCGCGTTCGGTCGAGCATAAGGGAGGGGAATCGGCGTCGGAATCGGCAGGAAGCCGGGACCCGGCGGCGGTGGCGGAGGCGCGAGCTCGATGAACGCCACCGGAGGCGGCGGCAGGAAATAGACAGGAGGCGGCGGAGGCGGCGGATAATCACCCGGGTCGAACATGATCACGGGACGATCGACGATTTCATATTCAACCGGCGGCGGCGGCGGCAGCCCGCCGAAATCATAAACCTCGAAACGTGGCGGCGGCTCCAGCGGCGCCGACAGAATAGCAAGCCTGCGGCGCGCATCCCAAACATGCGGACCGCGCGGATAACGATGAATATAGGTCCAATAGGCGTCGGGCGCGTTCGCCTCGAGGGCGCGCCGCCAGGTCAAGGCTTCGCGCCGCGCAGCGAGCAAAGTCCGCATCCTGCGCGTAAGCGGGCTGTCCGGATAGGCGACGATAAAATCCTGATAGCCGGCGATTGTGTCGCGCTCGATCGCGGCGGCATAGGCCTCCTCGACCGGGAACTCGCGGATCGGCCTTGCCTGCAAGACGGCGTAGCTTTGCGCCGCTACGGGCGGCGGCGCCTTGGGGTCGGGGGGAAGCAGGACGACCGGCGGGGCGATTTTGGAGGCGTCCCAAGGCAGGAATGCGCCGCGCGTCGCCTGATCGACCCGGAGGCGCACGCGGGCGAAGGCCTCGTCGATAGGGAGTCCGCCGCTCCGCAACATCTCAGCCAGGGCGGAGGCGTATGCGCCATAGGGGCCGGCTTCGTCCGGTGCGATCGTGCCCGGCGCGGCGTTGAAGGCGTAAAGCGATCCGGGCTCGGCGTCGACGAGCGCCAAGCCGCCGGCCAGCGGCCGCCCATTCTGAGCGAAGGCGTTCGCCCGCGCGGCGTCGAGCACGACGATCCTCGCGCGCAGCGGCAAAGACGCCAGCGCGCGGGTGAAGTCTGAGATGCGCAGCGCTTCGAGCGGAACGTCCGAGTCCCGCGCGATAACCGCCTCGATGGGGGCGAAATAATTCTCGCCCTCATATTGCAGGCCTCGGCCAGACAGATAAACGAAGGCGATGGCGTCAGGCCCGGCCTGCGCCGCCTTGGCGAGGAAATCGCGAAAGGCGCGGCGCAGCGAGTCCTGATCGAGATTGGCCGCACCCATCACTTCGAAGCCTTCCGCGCGCAAGGTTTCGGCCACGAGGCCGGCGTCATTGGCGGCGGTGGGCAGAGCGCCCGAGCGATAATCGGCGTTGCCGATCACTAGAGCGAGCCTAGGTTGGACCTCCTGAGCTCGAAGCGCGCTCGAAAGGGACAAAAGAAGCGCCAGGCCGGCGATCGCGAGGCGGTCGATCAGAAGTCTGTTCATGTTGACCCTTTGGCGCGAAGACGCAATTTGAGCAGGCGGTTAAAAGGAGCCTTTGTGGCTGAACATTGACTGAACGATCCGGCTTCCCGATCGGCGGCTTCCGCGCATCAGCCGATCGCGCGCGCCACCTCGGCCCGAACCAGGGGAAGAATCTCGGCCTCGAACCAGGGGTTCCGCTTGATCCAGCCCGCATTACGCCAGGATGGATGCGGCAGAGCGATGATCCGTGGCCCCGCGCCCCGGAAATCTGGAGCTCGCCGGACGATCTCATCGAGACGCAGGCCTTTCGGCTGCGGCCGCCCAAGCCGCTCGAAATGATAGGCCTGCGCATAGCGACCTATGGCGAGCACGCATTCAAGACGCGGCAAGAGCTGGAATAACGCATCGTGCCACGCCTCCCGGCACTCGGGGCGCGGCGGCAAATCTCCCTTGTTCGCATCATGGCCCGGAAAGCAAAATCCCATCGGGATGATTGCAATCTTGGCCTCATCGTAGAACGTCTCGCGCGAAACGCCCATCCATTGCCGGAGGCGATCGCCCGATGCGTCATTGAAGGACAGGCCGGTCGCATGAACGCGCACGCCGGGCGCCTGGCTCGCGACGAGCAAGCGCGCGGTCGCGGAGGCGCGCAGGACCGGGCGCGGCTCATGCGGCAGCGTCGCCTTGCGCGGCGCCTCGACGCAGATGCGGCAAGCCCGGATCCGCGCAGTCAAAGCGGCGAGCTCAGAGGTCGAAAGAGAGTCCGTCATGGGCGATCGTCAGGCCAGCTTCCTCCATCTCGACGCGACAAGCCATCGCCGATGCGCTGAGATGTGTGGCGACAATGCGTTTTGGCGAGAACCTCGAGAGATTGGACTTCAGAGTCGGCCAATCCATGTGATTCGGCACTGGAGTCGCGCCGGAATAGCACTCGACCATGAAAAGATCCGCCATGGCGGAAAGATCGAGCAAGGCGTCGGTCCAGGCCGTGTCCCCGGAATAGGCGAAGATTTTCTCGCCATCGTCGAGGCGCACGCCCGTCGAAAGGCCGCCGGACTTATGGACGACCTCGAAAGTCTCGAGCGTCGATCCACCGAGCTTCACCTTTCTGCGGGCAGGAATTTCCTCCACGCGCCAAGGAAATCCCCATCTTAAATGCCTTTCATCCGGAAAAGACGATTGCAAAGCGCTGTCGAGTCTTTGCCCCAAGCCTGGGGGACCGATCAGCAATAAAGGCTTGGTCCTGCGCTCGACGAACTGACAGTCGAGCAGCAGAAACGGCAATCCACCGAAATGGTCGCCATGCAGATGCGAGATCACGACCGCGTCGACATCGTCGAAACGGAAGCCGAGCCTTTTCCAGGAGCTGATCGAGCTCGCGCCAAAATCGACGATCGTGCTCGATCCTTTCGAATCGACGCGAAAGCAAGTGTGCGCCAAGCCGCCAGTCCCAAAAGCATCGCCGCAGCCGACAATCGTTATTTTCATAAAACGCCTACACTACCCGAGGCCCACGTGGCCAAATATTTAAATAGCAGGGAGATTTTTCTCAATAGAATCATTCCAATACACGCGCCAAAACCGCCGCCTCCTAAGCCTTCCAATGGATCCTCATTGGTTCCTTCGCCCGCTCGCAGGCCGCCCTGAACGAAGGCCCGGCCGCTGCAACCCATTCCGGACATCAAATAGAGCTCCGCAATTTTTCGTTGCGTGTGAGATCGCACATTCGACCACGCGCCTGGCTTCTCCGAGGCGCGCGCTAGGGCTTTCCGCCCCGCGACGCGGCGATTCCGCAATTCGCGCCCCAAACTGTTCCAAATCGCGACATTCTTGCTCCCCGCAACCGGGCGAGGGAGGTCGAAGCGCGCGCCGCCAGTCTCGCGCCGGCTTCGGATGCGATCGACTTTTACCGACGCCATCAGGTCGCCATTAATCTTTTTCCCGCAGCGTCGGCCGGACCCTATCTCATCGCGGACCTCGAACGGACCTCCCGCAGGAATGACAGACGTCGGGGCGGAAACGACAAGACCTGAGCATGGCGGCCGAGCGTTCGCCGCCGCGTCGGCGCGCCGCGACGCCGGAGAGCGGCTGCACGAATCAAAGCCGGATTCTTCCGTCGCCGGCCATCGCGACTTCGACATCGCGCTTTTGCGTCTATTCGCCAAGGGTCGCAGTTCCTCCGGACCGGCGATGGCGGCGCTCAGCGGGGTCGTCGCAGCCATCGCCGCGACGTGGATCTCGATCGCGGTCGTCCTCGCATGGATGTGCGTCAATATCGGCGCCCTGAGCCTCGCCCACCGCCTCGCGGTCCGGTTCCTCGCCGCGCCGACTGCCGACATCGACGTCCGTCGGCAACGCCGCGAATTTATCGTGACGGAAACCGTGCAGGGCCTGATTTGGGCGGTCATTGTCTGTCTGGTTAGCCAGGCCGACGCCCCAGCCGCGCGCACGGCCGCCTTGGCCATGCTCCTGCTGGTGGCCGCAGCAAATGCGACGATCACCGCGTCGATTCCGGCCGCGGTCTGCGGCGCCTTGACGCCCATGGCTTTGACAATCGCGATCTTCCTGCGCCCGACAAGCTTTTCAGATGGGACCGTGCCGCTGATCGCCCTGGCTTTCGGGACCCAGCTCTATTTCATGCTGCTCGCCAAGAAGCTTCACGCCGCCTCGCTCGAAGCGCTCTCGTTTCAAGCCGAAAAAGACGAATTGATCGCCGAGCTCGAGCGGGCCAAGACGAATAGCGATCTCGCCCGAAGACGCGCGGAGGAAGCCAATCTCGCCAAATCACGCTTTCTCGCCACGATGAGCCATGAGCTGCGCACGCCTCTCAATGCGATCCTCGGCTTTTCCGAGGTCATGAAGGGAGAGCTCTTCGGCTCGCATATCGTCGCCTCCTACAAGGAATATTCGAGCGACATTCACGCGAGCGGCCAGCATCTCCTGATGCTGATCAACGAGATTCTCGATCTCTCGCGGATCGAGGCCGGACGCTTCGATCTGAAGGAGGAAGCCGTCGATCTCGCTCAGGTCGTCGAGGATTGCCGGCATCTCCTGGCGCTGCGCGCGAAGAAGCGCAATGTCGCCGTTGACGAAGCTATCGAGCCGAGCCTGCGGCGGATTTGGGCCGACGAGCGCGCGGTCCGCCAAGTCGCCCTGAACCTTCTGTCCAATGCGGTCAAATTTACGCCTCCGGGTGGAACGATCAAGATCAAGGTCGGCTGGACCTCGAGCGGCGGCCAATATTTCTCGGTGCGCGACAGCGGCCCCGGCATCCCCGAAGAGGAGATTCCGGTCATCATGTCCTCGTTCGGGCGCGGCGCGCTCGCCCACAAAAACGCTGACGAAGGATCGGGGCTCGGCCTGCCGATCGTAAAGGGACTCGTCGAACTGCACGGCGGCGCATTCACGTTGAAGTCCAAGCTTCACGAAGGCACGGAAGTGACCGTGATCTTTCCGTCGGGCCGCGTGATGGAGGCCGCGGCTAGGCCCGAGCCGCTGGCACCGACCTCGAAGCCGCGACGAGGGGCGAGGCGGGAGACCTCCGCGGCCGCATGACGAAAATATCCTCGAACATCCGCTCTTGCTCATAGCGGTGTCCCAACGGCGAATCCCGCCAGAGCCGGGCGCGCCACATCCGCCTCCTCCGGCGGCCGCCCCCCTTTAAGTTGAGCCTGGGGCGCTTCCAGAAATTGCGTATTTCGTGCAACAATCGCGGCGCGTCGCCTGATTCGATTATGGCCGCGTTCTTCCGGCTGTCAGCCTCGCTTCGACAAAAAGCCTGTTTCAACGGGTCCGGCCGAAAGCCGCGCCGCACAAGGAGATGCGCCGGAGTGTTCTCCCAGCCAGCAATTTTCAAGCGCGACATTTCCCGATCGATGCTCGCGGCGATTTTATGCGCCCTCGCGACGGCGGCAGGAGCGGAAGAGCCGATCACGCCTCCGCCGGCCTCCGAGCAAGCCGAGCCGACGGCGGCGAAGCCCACCGCGCCCGATCACGCGCAATCGACCACGCCGCCCAACCCTTTGCCTCCGGCAGCGACCACCGCCCATACGATCGCGCTTCCAGGGCGCAGCCTGAGCTTCACAGCTATCGCAGGGCCCACGAGGCTCAGCGACGGGCAGAGCGGCGCGCCCGAAGCCGACATCGCCACAATCGCCTTCCTGCTGAAGGGTGCCGATCCAGCCAAGCGGCCGGTGACCTTTGTCGTCAATGGCGGTCCGGGCGCGGGCTCAGCCTGGCTCAATTTGGGCGCGCTCGGGCCTTGGCGCCTGCCGCTCAACGGCGGGCCGCGATCGCCCTCGGCGCCGCCCATCGCCGTCGAGAACGCCGAAACATGGCTCGATTTCACCGATCTCGTCTTCGTAGACCCACCAGGAACCGGCTATAGCCGACTCCTGGCCAAGGGCGACGAGGCGCGTCGCCATTTTTATTCGGTCAATGGAGACATCGAGGCGCTCGCCGTCGTCATTCGCAAATGGCTCGCCGCCAATAAAAGGCTCGAGAGCCCGAAATTCATCGTCGGGGAAAGCTACGGCGGCTTTCGCGGACCCAAGCTCGTCCGCCGCCTCCAGGACGACGAAGGGATCGGCGTCGAGGGGCTGGTGCTGATCTCCCCGGTTCTCGATTTTGCCTGGTTCGACGGCCCGAATAATCCGCTGACCTTCGTCACGCGGCTGCCCTCCCAGACCGCCGCCGCGCGCGGCCTTGACGGCGCGGACGGCCGCGCCGGCCTCGCCGACGTCGAGGCCTATGCCGCGGGCCCCTATCTCGCGGATCTCCTGCGCGGCGAGCGCGATCCGCAAGCTCTCGCTCGGGTGAGCGAAAAAGTCGCAGGCTTCACGGGAGTCGACCCCGCGCTTGCGCGTCAACTCGGCGGACGGATCGACATGGCAAGCTTCGCGCGCGAAAAGAATCGCGCGGCCGGCAAGATCGGCAGCTATTACGATGCCCGCGTCTTGGGCTTCGATCCTGCGCCGCATGCGGCCTCGAGCGACTATTCCGACCCCGTCCTCGACGCGGACAAGACGCTGCTCGCCAGCGCGATGGCGGATGTCACCGCCAATCGCCTGAATTGGCCAATCGAGGCGCGCTATGAAATCCTCAATGAAAACGTCAATCGGCAATGGAACTGGGAGGGCGGGCGGAGCCGTCCCGAAGCGCTCGGCGATCTGAAGAAGGCGCTGGCGATCGACCCGCGCCTGCGCGTCTTGGTCGCGCATGGGCTAACCGATCAGGTGACCCCTTATTTCGCCTCCAAGCTCCTGATAGACCAAGTCCCGCCGATGGGCGACCCCGACCGGCTGCGGCTCAAGGTCTATGGCGGCGGCCACATGCTCTATTTCGACGACAAGTCCCGCGCCGCCTTGCGCGAGGAAGCGCGTAAGCTGATCGAGGGCAAATAAGCGAGAGACCCGGCGCCTATTCCTCGGCGTCGGTGGACAGAATCACCTCGTCGGGGAGGCCGGCCGTAACGCTCTTTTCGAGATTGACGCCGGCGATGCGGGCGAAGGCTCCGTCGCCTTCGAGCAGCACCACGGCTTCGCTCGGCATCTGCTGCAGCTTTTCGATCAATTGCGCGACGGTCATCAAAGGTCCTTCATGAAAACGCAAGCCGCCGCCTGCGGCTTGCGCCGCATAACGCGCATGTTTGATTTTCGCCTTATAAATTGACGCGCGCCAATTTCCCAGCCCGCCCTGTGCGTCAGGCCAGCCAATGCGATACGTCGACGCACGGCGCCCTAATGGCCATGCTTCAATTGTTAAATCCTGAAAACTAGAACTTAGACGTAGTAATTAGAATTATTCAAAGTATGTTTCTCCCCCGCATAACCAATTGTCCAATAAACGTCACATTGATACATTTTTGATACAGCTAAACAGAATTATCGATCAACTACTGTCCGGCCATTTCATTACGTAATGATACAAACTATCCCTAACTCATTATTGGAATATTTACTTGATGAGAACGGGGAATTGCGTCATGGGCAGACAAGCGGTCCGGAAATATATCTTTTCCACACCTTTAGCGTCGTCTTCAGCCAGAGCGCTTCGATTCCGGCTAACTTCGTCAACGGCGCTTTCCGCGGGAGCGCTGATGCTGAGCATTTCGAGCGCCGGCGCAGTCGACGTCTCGACTCAAGGCGAGCTCGACGCGGCCATCGCCGCGAATTTAAATCCCATCAATATCGTGGCCGGGAATCTCGCGGTGTCGGCGGCCCAGACGATCGCTCCGACCACAGACCTGACCGTCGCCGCTGGCGCCAGCCTGAACTTGGCCAACGCCAATAATCAGACAATCGGCTCGCTCAGCGGAGGAGGCACGGTCGCGCTGGGAACAAAAACTCTGATTGCCGGCGGCGACGGCAACAGCACTGCATTTTCTGGAGTGATCAGCGGGACAGGATCATTTGCTAAGCTCGGCTCGGGCGTTCTGACCATCGACAATGCAACTTTGGGAGCAGTCTCGGGATCCTATATTGTTCACGGTTCTTTAGCGCAGACGAGCGGAACGACCTCCGCCTTCTATCTCGCCGTGGGCTCGGGCGCCGGCGCCAATGGCGCGCTTTTGGTGTCGGGCGGCGCGCTAAATATCGCCGGCGACCTCTCCAATTTGCAGGTCGGCGACTACGGCGGCGTGGGGACCGTCACCCAAACAGGAGGCACTATAAAGCTCACGAACAGGGCGATGAACTTAGGCAATCAAGGCGGCACTGGCACATATAACATCAGCGGCGGCGAACTCGACCTCACGAATCCAGGCGGCGTCGCAAATCTTAACGCCATTGGACGCAATACAGGCGCCAATGCCGGCAGCACAGGCACGCTCAACATTAGCGGCGGCGTCATCGATGTATCGGGGACGAACAATAGGCTCATTATCGGATATGGCGGCAGCACGGCCCAACAATCGCAAGGCGTGATCACGCAAACCGGCGGCGTCTTGCGCGTCCACACGGGTTCGACGCTCAATCTTTCGGGGCTAAATTCAAGCACCGGCGTCTATAACCTGAACGGCGGCGCGCTCGAGATCGGCGGCTCCAGCCTTCAGGCCAGCTACAATAACGCCAACCCGCATTATCAATTCAATCTCGGCGGCGGCACGATCAAGGTCATCGAGACGGCGCTTGTAGCCAATTTGAACGCAACTCTGACCGGCGGCGTTTCAACAATCGACACCAACGGCTTAGGAGCGACTTGGACCGGCGTGCTTTCCGGCTCCGGCGCGCTCGCGAAGGCCGGGGTCGGGACCCTAACGCTGTCCGGCTCCAACGTTTACACGGGCGCGACCCTCGTCAACGGTGGAACCCTGCGGGCCGGCTCCGCCGGCGCCTTCGCCTCGACCAGCGCCTTCACCGTCGCCTCCGGCGCGACGCTCGATCTCAATGGTTTTAGCCAGACCATCGGTTCGCTCGCGGGCGGAGGCGTCGTGAATGTCGGGACCAACAATCTGACGGTTGGAGGCGACGGTTCTAGCACCGCATTCTCCGGCACGATCAACATGACCAATCAGGGTTACGGCTCCAGTCCCTATGGAACCTTCACCAAGACGGGCGCAGGCACGCTCACTATTGACAACGCGACAATTCAATTGGGGGAATCCTATATCGTTCAAGGCGCCATGGCGCAGACGAGCGGAACCACCGCCGTCACTTACCTAGCGGTGGGCGAAGGCGCGGTCGGCGGCACGCCGAACGTCGGCGCCCTTATCGTCTCGGGCGGCACGATCACATTCGGAACGCAACTGCAAGTCGGCGATTTCGGCGGCGCAGGTACCGTCACCCAGACCGGCGGCACCGTTAAGGTCGTCGCCCAATGCGGCGACCTCACTCACTGCGCGGCGCTCAATATCGGCAACCAGGGCGGCAATGGCGTCTATAACATCAGCGGCGGCGAACTCGATCTCACCGCGTCCCTCAATACCATTGGACGGAGCACAGGAAACCACGCCGGCAGCACAGGCGCGCTCAACATCAGCGGCGGGCTCGTCGATCTGTCAAACAACAGCGGGGGCGGCGGCGGTCTTATCATCGGCTACGGCAACATCTCCGCGTTCAGCGCGCAATCGAGCGGCACGATCACGCAAACCGGCGGCGTACTCCGCATTGAAAGCGGTTCGACGCTTTATCTCTCCGGTTACAATACCAGCACTGGCGTCTACAACCTCAACGGGGGAGCCCTTCAGGTCGGCGACGCCGGACTGCAGGCTAGCTATGGCAATGGCGCGGGAGACTATCACTTCAATCTCGGCGGCGGATCGATCCAGGTTATCGGTTCCGCCCTCACGACCAATGTCAACGCCACGCTGACGGCGGGCAGCACGTCGACGATCGACACCAACGGCCTCGGCGCGACCTTCAGCGGCGTCCTTTCCGGCGGCGGCGCGCTGGCGAAGATCGGAGCCGGAACGCTCGTGTTGTCCGGCGTAAACACCTATGCGGGAGGCACAACGATCGGCGACGGAGTGCTGCAGGCGACCAATAACAGCTCGGTTGGAACCGGCGTGGTGACTCTCAACGGCGGCGCGTTCCAGGCCGGCGCCAATGGCCTCACCGTCGCCAATAATTTCGCTCTGGCAGGCGCCGCCAACGTGATCGATACCCAAAACTTTGCGCTGACACTCTCCGGCGGCGTCTCCGGCGCGGGAGGGCTGACCAAAATCGGAGCCGGAATCCTCACGCTCTCCGGCTCTGACACTTACCTGGGCGCGACCCTCGTCAGCGCCGGAACGCTTCGGGCCGGCGCCGCGAACGCTTTCTCCACGAGCAGCGCCTTCACCATCGCCTCGGGCGCGACGCTGAACCTCAACAGCTTCAATCAGACCATCGGCTCGCTCGCCGGCGGCGGCAATGTCGCGCTCGGATCGGCCGTTTTGACGGTGGGCGGCGACAACTCAAGCACCACTTTTTCCGGCAATATCTCCAGCCCCGTGCTGGGAGAGCTGAGCAAGATCGGAACCGGCGTGCTGACCTTGACCGGCGCCAGCGTTTACAGGGGCGCGACCACCGTTTATGGCGGCGTCCTCGACGTCGAGGGCTCGCTGACATCGACTGTGACCGTCGAAAATGGCGCATCGCTGATGGGTAGCGGGACCATCGGCGGCCTCAATGTCGTCGCCGGCGGCACGGTCGCGCCCGGCAATGCGTCGATCGGAACGCTCAACGCCGCCGGTGTGGCGTTTCTCTCCGGCTCGACCTACCAAGTCGAGGCCAATGCGGCAGGTCAAGCGGATAAGATCGCAGCGACGGGCGCGGCGACGCTCACGGGAGGGGCCGTGCAGGTGCTTGCGGAGAACGGAAATTACGGCTCAACGACCAAATATACGATCCTGACCGCGGCGGGCGGAGTGACCGGCGAATTCGCGAGCGTCGTCAGCGATTTGGCCTTCTTGACGCCAAAGCTGAGCTATGACGCGAATGACGTCTTTTTGACCTTGTCCCGCAATACGACCTATTTCACAAACGTCGCTCAGACGCGGAACCAGCGGGCCGTCGCGGCGGCTCTTGACGCCAGCTCTCTGGGAAGCGCGCTGGTGCAGGCGGTCTTGTTCCAGAACGCGGCCGGCGCGCAACAAGCTTTCACCGCGCTCTCCGGCGAGATTTACGGCAGCGCGCAAACAACGATGATCGATGACAGCCGCTATGTACGGCAAGCGCTGCTCGGGCGCATGCGCCAGGCGTCGTTCGAGGATCAAAGCGGGCCGATGACGGCGCTCACGACCGCCGGGCCGACTCTCGCCTATGCAGATACGACGCCCGCTCTCAGCAATCCGATCAACGGCCACGTCGACGCAGGCAGGCTGTTTGTCGGCGCGCCTGCCCCGAGTCGTGCGTTCGACACCGTTTGGTGGGCGCAAGGCGTCGGCGCCTGGGGGCGGATCGAAGGCGACGGCAACGCCGCCGAGATCAGCCGCGACCTCCGCGGATTCTTCACCGGCGTGGATCAGCGCTTCGGCGACAATTGGCGGGCGGGCCTCGCCAGCGGCTATGTGAATTCGAGCCTCTCCATTAGCGCGCGGGCGAGTTCCGCCAATATCGACACGGCGCATGCCGCCGCTTATGCGGTAGGAACTTACGGCGCCTGGAGCCTGCGTTCCGGCGGCGACTTCGCATGGAACATGGTCGGCGCCAACCGGTCGATTCAGTTTCCTGGATTTGTCGACTATACGACGGCCCACTATAACGCCCGTCTGGCGCAACTCTTTAGCGAGCTGGGCTATAGCGTGGCGTTGGGCGATCTCGCCGCCGAGCCGTTCGCTGGTCTCGCTTGGGTCCATTTGAACACCGACGGCTTCAGAGAATCGGGCGGCGTCGCCGCCCTCTACGGAGCAGGCAATACCGAGGATGTCGGCTATTCGACGCTCGGGACCCGGATGGCGTCCAACTATCTCATGCCGAACAGCATGGTCCTGTCCCCGCACGTCTCCGTCGCCTGGCAGCACGCATTTGGCGATGTGACGCCGACAGCCGCTCTCGCGTTCCAAAATACCGGCGCCGCCTTCCTCATAGCCGGCGCGCCGCTCGCGCGGGACGCCGCATTGATCGAGGCCGGGATCGAGCTGCATATCGCGCCGCTGGCGACGATCGGCGTATCTTACGCCGCTCAGCTCGCGAATCGGGCGCAAGACCAGTCGGCCAAAGGCAGCCTGAACTGGAAATTCTAGCAGGCCGCGGAGAAACGCGAGCAGGCTCTAAGACGATCACGATGATTTGGCGTCGAGGCGAGTTCCATATCATCGTGATCCCGCCGGGAAAGCTCCCCCGTCGGGGGCGCGTTCCGCCAGCGAAGCGCCGACGGCAAAACGGCCCGGCCGGACCGTCGACATATGACGTCTCCACCCTGCCCTACCCTTCGAGCTTTCCCGCGACATTGGCTTCGACGAAGGTCGCCATGCCCTTATGGCAGGCGAGCGCGGCCTGAGCGACGCCGACCGCCAAGGCCGCGCCCGAGCCTTCGCCGAGCCGCAGGCCGAGATCGAGAATAGGCGTTTTGCCGAGCCGCCTCAGAACGTCGCGATGCGCCCCTTCCGCCGAGACATGGCCGGCGAGACAATGGTCGAGCGCGGTCGGATCGAGCGCGTGCAGAATGGCGGCTGCGGCCCAGACGACATAGCCGTCGAGTATGACCGGCACACGCTCGATGCGCGCCGCCATTATGGCCCCCGCGATCGCGGCGATCTCGCGGCCCCCCAAGCGTCGCATCACTTCCAATGGGTCGGCGAGATGATCCTTGTGCAGCGCAACCGCGGTTTCTACCGCAGCGATTTTGCGCAGCATTCCCCCATCGTCGACGCCCGCGCCCCGGCCGACCCAATCCCCCGCCGCCCCTCCATAAAGGCCATGGTAGACGGCGGCGGCGATCGTCGTGTTGCCGATCCCCATTTCGCCAAGGCACAAAAGATCGACGCCGCCGGCGATCGCCTCCATGCCATAGGCGAAGGTCGCGGCCGCCGCCGCAGCCTCCATGGCCGGCTCTTCCGTGATATCTTTGGTCGGGATGTCGAGCGCGAGGTCAAAAACCTTCAGCCCGATCCCGAAACTCGCGCAGATCTGATTGATCGCCGCGCCGCCGCCGGAGAAATTCTCGACCATGGCGCGCGTGACGGAGGACGGATAGGCGGAGACGCCCTTGGCCGCAACCCCATGATTGGCCGCGAAAACAGCGACGAGCGGGCGATCGATCGTCGGCTCGGGCGTCGCCTGCCAGGACGCCAGGAATTCGACGATCTCTTCCAGCCGACCGAGTGAGCCGGCCGGCTTGGTCAATTGCCCCTGGCGCGCGCGAACCGCCGCGCACGCCTCCGCCGAGGCTGGAGGCATGGCCGCGATGAGGTCGCGGATCGGGTCGAATGGCGAAGATGGAGCGGGCATGGGGGCTCACGGCGGAACGATTTGCTGAGCACGCACCAGGAGCATGACGGGGCGCAAAAATCGACCGGCTTTTTCTGAGATCAACCGGCGACAGCCGACCCCAACTTAACGTGAACTCCAGCCAGGCTCCGCGTTCGGACAGCTACAAATACGATGTGGCTGAAATTTTATCTCTTTAATTCCGATGGTTAAGGAAATTCTGCCGATCCCTTTATTGTGCATTGCGGCAATGCGCCTCAGGCTCTACCGCACTTGCGATATTGCAATGCAGCATCGACAGACCTATTTGGGCTTTAAATCAATTTGGAGGAACCGCGCGAGGGCCACGCCACCGAACGGAGGATCGAACTTATGAACACCCGGGCTTCTTTGATCGCTATGGCGATCTTTTTCGCCGCCGCCGCTCCCGCCGCAGCCGGGCCTCTTCGCAGCCCGCATCTCGGAGAAGCGACCGCATCCGAGCTGACCGAGCGGACGTCGTCGACCGACGATACGCGCCGCGTCTATTGCTACAATGGCGTCAGGGGCGACCAGGAGAACCTCTATCGCGGCTGGATCTGCGTCCGCGAGGAAAACGCTCCGGCGCGCTAGATCAGCAAGATGATCTAGAAATTTTGAGTGGGACAAGGGGGATTCGCATCCTCTCGTCCCACTCTACGAGGATCCGGGACCTCGACAATCGCCGATCGCCGTAGGATGAGAGGCCATGCGCTGCGGCTCATCGATTCTCGCCGACTTCCTGATTTGCTCGAGATTCGCCACAAGGCTTCCGATCCCGGCTCCAGCGGCCGAAGCGGGGCCGCATGGGCCGACCGATCTCGCCCGCGCTTTGCGCCTTTTGCCGGCGGCCGGCGGCCTCATCGGCGGGCTAGCCGCCGGCGTCCTCGTGGCCGGCGCATCGCTCGGCCTGCCGCCACAACTCGCCGCGGCGCTGGCGGTCGGGCTGCTCATCCTCGTGAGCGGCGCGCTTCACGAAGACGGCCTCGCCGATTGCGCCGATGGATTCGGCGGCGGCGTGACGCGCCAGCAAAAGCTCGAGATCATGCGAGACAGCCGCATCGGCGCCTTTGGGACGCTGGCCTTGGCGCTCACCCTCTATTTGCGGATCGCCGCCATCGCCGCCATCGCGGAACAAAGCCTTCACCTTGCGAGCGCGGCGCTTGTCGCGGCGGCCGCCCTCTCCCGCGCGGCGGCGCTGCTGCCTCTGGGCCTGCTTTCGCCGGCGCGCAGCTCCGGCCTCGGATTTTCCGCGGGCAAGATCGGAGCCGACGCCTTGCGAGTCGCCCTGCCCCTGGCCGTCCTCTTTGCGCTCGCGCCCCTCGCGGCCGGCGCAGGATTGGCGCGGCCCTTGCTCTCTGTAGTCGCCGTCCTCGTCGCCGCGCTCGCCTTCGCCGCCTTCGCCAAGCGCGAGATCGGCGGTCATACGGGCGACGTCGCCGGCGCATCCCAGCAACTCGGCGAAGTGATCGTCTATTTGATCTATGCCGCCGGCGCTTGAGCCTTTGCCTCCGCTGTGAGATGAGGCTGCTCGAGCCGGAAGCGGCGGGCGCCATTGGGACGATCCGGAAACGAGCCTGGTCCGTCAAATCACAAGGAAGCAAGATGCTAAAGCGCGGCTTGGAGGTCTTTCTATTCGCCAGCCGCTGGCTGCTGCTTCCTTTTTACCTGACATTAGTGCTTGGCCTCGCCGCGCTCCTCGTCAAAATGGGGCAGCTCATCTATGAGCTTTTGCCTCACCTTTGGGAGTCCCAGGAAGCAGATGTTTTGCTTCAAGTTCTCGGACTCGTCGATTTGACCTTCGCAAGCTCGCTGATCGTGCTCGTCATTTTCTCAGGCTACGCAAACTTTATTTCGCGCCTCACGCCCGGCGCGACTCAAAGCTGGCCGGAATGGCTCGCGCAAATCGATTTCACCGGCGTCAAACTGAAGCTCATGTCGTCGATCGTCGCGATTTCGGCAATCCAGCTTCTGCGGGCCTTCATGGACGTGAAGAATACGCCCGACCGCGAGCTCTACTGGTATGCGGGATGCCATCTCGTCTTCGTCTTTTCGGCGCTCGTTCTAGCGATCACCGATCGAATCTCCGGCGACAAGCGCTAAAGGGCTCGTTTGAATTTCCGCTCTCGGCGTCCGCCAACTGTCCAATGGACCAGGAGCCTGTTCCAATTATCAATTGGTCGATGCGGATCGACCTCTTATCGATTGGATGATTCCATCCGATCGGAACGCGCTCTATGGCGCCGGGCGGCGCGTCGATCGCCAAAGGATGCGCTGGAGCGATTTCTCATCGACCAAATGAGTCCATTCGGTCGGAAAGCTATTTAGAGGCCCGCGCCCACACGACCTGTGCATATCCGGGACAAGCTCCTCTGGCCTAATTTCAATCGGCGGACACGTCTCGATTTAGGCTATTCTGCGCTTATGCGATTTCCGCCCTCCTTCCTCGACGACATTAAGGCGCGGCTTCCCGTCTCGGAGGTCGTGCGCCGGCGCGTCAAGCTCACCAAGGCCGGCCGCGAGTGGAAAGGCCTGTCCCCGTTCAACACGGAAAAAACCCCTTCCTTCTTCGTCAATGACCAGAAAATGGCCTGGTTCGATTTTTCCTCGGGCAAGAACGGCAATATTTTCGACTTCGTGATGCAGACCGACGGGGTTTCCTTTCCCGAGGCGGTCGAGCGCCTCGCCCGCGACGCGGGGCTCGCCGCGCCGCAGCGCTCCCACGAGGCCGAGGCGGAGGAAAAAGCGCGCCTAGGGCTCTACGAAGTTCTGGACCTAGCGGCCTCCTATTTCCAGGCGGAGCTCGCGGGCAGATCCGGCGCCAAGGCGCGCGCCTATCTGGCCGAGCGCGGCCTGTCGCCCGAGACGCAGGCCCGTTTCCGCCTCGGCTATTCCTTGGGCGAAAAATACGCCTTGCGCGATCATCTCGCCGCGAAGGGGGTTCCCGCGGCCGCCATGATCGAGGCCGGGCTCTTGATCCATGGCGAGGAGATCGCCGTTCCCTATGACCGTTTCCGCGATCGGATCATGTTTCCGATCTGCGACCGCTCAGGACGCGTCGTCGCTTTCGGCGGCCGCGCGCTCGCCAAGGACGTGCCGGCCAAATATTTGAATTCGCCGGAGACGAGCCTGTTTCACAAAGGCTCGCTGCTCTACAATCATCATAACGCCCGCAAGGCAGCGCATGAAAGCGCGACTCTAGTCGTCGTCGAGGGTTATGTCGACGTGATCGCGCTGGCGCAGGCCGGCTTTCCCGCCGCGGTCGCGCCGCTCGGAACGGCCCTGACGCCCGATCAATGCGCGCTTTTGTGGAAGATGGCTGAAGAGCCGATCCTCTGTTTCGACGGCGACAAGGCAGGGCGCAAGGCCGCCTATCGCGCGATCGACATGGCGCTCCCCTTCATCGGCCCCGGCCGCTCCTTGCGCTTCGCCCTCTTGCCCGATGGGCAGGACCCCGACGATCTCGTGCGCTCCGGCGGCGCGGCGGCCATGGCGGCGATCCTGTCCCGCGCCGCGCCTCTCGCCGAACTCATTTGGCTCCGCGAGACGGAAACAGGCGTCTTCACGACGCCTGAGCGTCGGGCGGCGCTGGAGCGACGGCTCGCTGAAGTCGCCCTCGAGATCAAGGACGAGACGCTTCGCCGCTATTATAATGCGGATTTCAAGGAGCGGCTATTCAAGCTGTTCGGCCGAGGAGCTCAAGCGAATTACGGCCCGCGCCGGGCGGAGCGCGGATCGGCCGCCGCGTCGCAGCGCCGCCGCTGGCCCAACCCCGCCGGCGCACGCGATTTCGCCGCGCAGGGTGCGCCCGCCATTAGCCCAAGCCTCGCGAACTCGCCTCTTCTACGCCCTGGCGTAGCTGGCCTGTCCTCGCGTGAGGCCTTGATTTTATTGCTGCTTTTAAATCATCCCGGTCTGATTGAACGATGGGCGGAAGCAATCGCCGATCTCGAATTCGCCGCCAAAGAGGCGAGCCGATTGCGCGACGCGCTTCTCGATCTCGCCGGCGCCGCCGCGCTCGATCGCGAAAGCCTGAAAGCGGCGGCCGAAGCGGGAGGCTTCGCCCCATTGCTCCAAAAGCTCGAAGCCCTGGCCGCGCATGGCTCGCATTGGTACGTCAAAGCTGAAGCCGCCGAGCCCGACGCCGAGAAAGTCCTCGAGCAAGCCCTGACCTTGCATCACAGGGCGAGAGCGCTACATAGAGAGTTGCAATCGGCGGAATTGGCCCTAGTTATGGAGGCCAATGAGGCCAATTTGCGCCGTCTGACGGATATTCGTGAGCAATTGCTGGCGTTGGGCGGAACTGAGGCGGCTGTGGACGGCTTCGGGGCTTTGCCCGGACGTCCGAGTCGAGGCGTGTGAACGCATGCGTCTGGAGGTTGCGCCCAATATCCGCCGTCGGCAGCGCTTTCGCTGAGACTTCATCCTAATTTTTGGCGGTATGATCCATGTTCCAGCGCTTGCTCGATTGATGCTTGGTCCGAACGCGAACCGGTGGGCGGCGCGGCTTCAAGCCCGATGGTCCGGGCTCGACAAGAGCCGCTCTCTAGCCCATAAGGGCCGGTCCGCCCAATTATGGTCGTAGGAATCCATTGCCTCCGTTAAGACTGATGACAACCGTCTGGCGAAGCAGTCCTGGCGAGCTTAAGCCTCGCCAGCGGAAATGGAATCCGGCGTCGGGAACGGCCGCGCCGGAGATCGTGGGGCCTCGTCGTCGTGGGCGACGAAAAAGCCGAGGTCGATCGCCGGACCAATAAGGACGAAAGCCGGCTTTCGTCTTCGCGTCTCTCTAATCTCTCTCGTTGGATTCGGTCATGGTCTTGGATCGCCCCAATCCAAATTCGTCGTGACCGCCGACTGTCTTTGAAAGCTCCAGCTGCGTTTTTCCAAAGGCAAAGGCCGGACGTCGGAAGTTGGACTGCATCGCGTCGATCGGACGGCTTTTGGATGATCAGGCCGCCCGAAATTTGCTCCAAGCCGGCGCTGCTTGCGCCCCGCCTTGCGAGCCTGCTGACAAATTGATCGTTTTTTGCGCACCCGCGGAGACCCACTGATGGCGAAAAAGGACAGCGAGAAGGCCGAAGCAGAAGGCGGCGCGGTCGAGACCGCGGACAGCCCTTTGCTCGATCTATCCGACGCCGCCGTCAAGCGAATGATCAAGCTCGCTAAAAAGCGCGGCTTCGTCACCTATGCCGAGCTGAACGCCGTTCTTCCCTCCGAGGAGGTGAATTCCGAGCAGATCGAGGACGTCTTGGCGATGCTCAACGAAATGGGCATCAACGTCACCGAGAACGAGGAGCAGGAAGAGGGCGAGACCGAGGAGGCGGCGGAGGAAGAGGAAGCCGAGGGCGGCGACCTCGTCGAGGCCGTCCAGTCGAAGGCTGTAGCTGTCCGATCCTCCGAGCCCGCCGACCGCACCGACGATCCGGTGCGCATGTATCTGCGCGAGATGGGCTCGGTGGAGCTCTTGTCGCGCGAGGGCGAGATCGCCATCGCCAAGCGGATCGAGGCCGGCCGCGAGGCGATGATCGCCGGGCTTTGCGAAAGCCCTCTCACCTTTCAGGCGATCATCATTTGGCGCGATGAGCTGAACGACAGCAAGGTCCTGCTGCGCGACATCATCGACCTCGAGGCGACCTATGCCGGCCCCGATGGGAAGAACACGCCCAAGATCGACATGACCGCGCCGGGCGCGGCCGAGGCCCTCGCCGCGCAACAGGCGCCGGCCACCGCGCCGCTCGATCCGCCTGCGCGCTTGCGTCCGGCCGACGAGGACATGGGTCTCGAGCCGCCAATTCCCGAGGACGCCTTCGACGAAGAAGACGATATGGAGAACGCCGTATCGCTTTCTGCGATGGAGGCCGAGCTCAAGCCCAAGGTTCTGGACACGTTCGACCGGGTCGCCGACGCCTATAAGAAGCTGCGCCGTCTGCAGGACCAAAATGTCGAGAACAAGCTCAAAAACGAAACTCTGACGCCTTCGCAGGAGCGCAAATACAAATCGCTCAAGAAGGAGATCGTCGCCGACGTCAAGTCGCTGGCGCTCAATCCCAATCGGATCGAGGCGCTGGTCGAGCAACTCTATGACATCAACAAAAGGCTGATCGGGCTCGAGACTAGGCTCCTGCGCCTCGCCGAAGGAAACGGCGTCGCGCGCGAGGACTTCCTCAAGAATTACCAGAATTCCGAGCTCGATCCGAAATGGCTGCTGCGGGTGTCGAAGCTCGGCGGCCGCGGCTGGAAGGATTTCGTCGCCCAGGCCAAGGAGCAGATCAAGGACATATTGGGCGAGATCCATGGGCTCGCGACCGAGACCGGCCTCGAGATCCAGGAATTCCGCCGCATCGTCCATCTCGTCCAGAAGGGCGAGCGCGAGGCGCGCCAGGCCAAGAAGGAAATGGTCGAAGCCAATCTTCGGCTCGTCATTTCGATCGCCAAGAAATACACCAATCGCGGCCTGCAATTTCTCGACTTGATCCAGGAAGGCAATATCGGCCTGATGAAGGCGGTCGATAAGTTCGAATATAGGCGCGGCTATAAATTCTCGACCTATGCGACCTGGTGGATCCGGCAGGCGATTACCCGCAGCATCGCCGATCAGGCGCGCACGATCCGCATTCCCGTCCATATGATCGAGACGATCAACAAGATCGTGCGAACCTCACGCCAAATGCTGCATGAGATCGGCCGCGAACCGACGCCGGAGGAGCTTGCCGAAAAGCTCGCCATGCCGCTCGAGAAGGTCCGCAAGGTCTTGAAAATCGCCAAGGAGCCGATCTCGCTCGAAACTCCCATCGGCGACGAGGAAGATTCGCATCTCGGCGATTTCATCGAGGATAAGAACGCGATCCTGCCGATCGACGCCGCGATCCAGTCGAATTTGCGCGAGACGACCACGCGGGTGTTGGCGTCGCTGACGCCGCGCGAGGAGCGGGTGCTGCGCATGCGCTTCGGAATCGGCATGAACACCGACCATACGCTCGAGGAGGTCGGCCAGCAATTCTCGGTCACGCGCGAGCGCATTCGCCAGATCGAGGCAAAAGCCCTGCGCAAGCTGAAGCATCCTTCGCGCTCGCGCAAGCTGCGGAGCTTTCTCGATAATTAAACGGCGGCGGGGGCCGGTCCATGTATCAGCCAGCGCATCACCGCGAAGAACGTCTCGACGTTCAACATGGGCTGATTCGCGGCTCTCCGCTCGGAACCTTGGTCACTTTCGGAGCCGACGGACTCGCGGCCGACCTTATTCCCTTTATTCTCGATGAAACGGCCGGGCCGCGCGGAACGTTGCGGGCTCATGTCGCGCGCGCCAACCCGCTCTGGCGCGCGCATGATCCTGCCGTCGCGGCTCTCGTGATTTTCCAGGGTCCACAGGCCTATGTCACGCCATCCTGCTATGAAACCAAGCGGGAGACCGGGAAGGTCGTGCCAACATGGAACTATATGACGGTTCACGCCTATGGCCACATGGCGGTGGTCGAGGATCGCGCCTGGCTTCTCACGCAGATCAACGCGCTGACCGATGGCATGGAGCAGGGCCGCGCTGAACCCTGGTCGGTCGCCGACGCGCCGCCGGATTTCATCGAAACCATGCTCGAACAGATCATAGGCCTCGAAATTCCGATTGATCGGATCGAGGGCAAATGGAAGCTCAGCCAGAACCGCTCGCGCGCCGACCGGGACGGGGTCATAGCGGGACTTTTCGCCTCGGCCGATTCCGCGCATCGAAGCTTAGCGACGCTCATGTCGGCGAAGTTCAAGACAGAGGACCAATGACCACTGGAAACCGGCGCCGCCGGTTTCCTATGTCAAAAGCGATTGTCCTTGCGCTTGTCGATTTGGATCATCCGAAATCGTCTAAGCTAAGCCTTGGCCGCCTTGCGACGCGCCGGGCCGGGCGATTTCACGTGATCCCTGAGATCGAAAGGCTCGCGGTCCAGCCGCTTTTCAATCTCCATTTCGGAATGCTGCCTGAGATAGGCGAGCATGCCGTCCTGGAGGGCCGTTTCGGTAAAGCGGGCGTTCTGATTTGCCTTGCTGCGAGCCATGGAACTCATTCCCCTATTTCTCGGGATATAGGCGCCGCTCCTTTGCCCCGCCAGCCTTCGGCTCGTCGATCCGGACGCCGCCTCGGCGGCCTTCACTGGCGCGGTTATGTCAGAGAAGCAAACCGCAGGCCGCGCCAGCAAACCCGAATTGACTCAGGGCCTATTGAACACCTATAAATCCCGAATCTTTCGGTTTGGTTTGTAAATTGCCCGCACGGCGCTTTCTTTGGCGGACGTCAAAGCGAGCCGGCTAAGTTTTGCGCAGGCTCTTTAGCACGCGGGTTTAGGCGCTTAAACGCGCCGATTTCGGAGAAGTTTGGTGAAGCGGACGTATCAACCGAGCAAGCTTGTGCGCAAGCGGCGGCATGGGTTTCGGGCGCGCATGGCGACGGTCGGCGGCCGCAAGGTAATCGCGGCGCGCCGCGCGCGCGGGCGCAAGCGGCTTTCCGCCTGAGCGGCGTCTTCGGTTCGGCGGAGTCGACGTCTTGCGGCGGGGACGGAAGCGGCGCTAAGCGCGCGGGGGCGCCACAACGGCTCACCCGCAGGGCCGAGTTCGTCGCGGCGGCCAAAGGCTGGCGCTTTCACGCCCAGGGCTTTGTCCTTCAGATCGCTTTGCAGCCAGAGCCGCGCCAGGACGACGCCGCTCCACGCTTTGGCGTCACCGTGACCAAAAAGCTCGGCGGCGCGGCCCTGCGCAATCGGATCCGCCGTCGCCTCAAGGAAGCCCTGCGCGGGATCGATCCGCTTCCCGCCCGCCCCGCGCATGATTATGTAATCCTGGCCCGGCCCGAAGCGCTTCGCATGGATTTCTCGGCGCTGCAGGAAGAGCTCGTCCGCGCCCTTCGTCATCGGCGCGCCAAACCCGCGCCGTCGGGCGCGGGCGGCAAGCCGCCGGTGAACAGAAAGCCCCAAAAAGAAAAACCAATGACGAAAGCCGCGTCCGATCGGAGCGACCCCGCCTGACCTCGAAGATTCCGAGCGCGCATTCGACCTAAAGGGATGAGCGAGACCATTCCGGCTCGATGAGAGCCCTGTTGCGGAGGCCTCGCGGAAAACGCCCGCCGCAAAGGCCGGCGCGCCGCCCTCGACGCGGCCGGCGAGGTCTTGTATCTGATCGGTTGAAGAAGCGACGCAGCGCCTGCCCTCCCGGACGTTTCTCGGGAGACGTTTCCCTGATACGTCTCCCGCGTGTAAGACGGTGCGCCAGAGGCTTGGCGCGGAACGGACTTGATTTCTTCGGGACGGCCCATTGGCGGTTTTGGATTTCAGGCCCCTATTATGGACATGCCCCGAGATGGGGCGGATCGGCACGAGCGCGGACGCCAGAGGCATGCAGCAGCGGGACCCCAGGGACACGACCAATCTTTATCTGGCGATCGGGCTTTCCTGCA